>JARHVB010000001.1 GCA_029222685.1 Terripilifer ovatus
CGTCTCGTGCGCGCCAATCTCATGCACCGAAAGGACGTGACCCGCCTGAAGCGAGCCACGCCCCCACCAAAACGCGACACAACGCAACTCATCCTAAATTGGGAGTAGGCATGAACCGGACAGTCGTGCGACAAGCGCGGGCATGACGCGGTGGAGAGATCCCGGCCCATCGCCCCCGTCCTTCGAGACGCGCCTTACAGGCGCTCTTCAGGATGAGGGCTTCTGGTATCGTTGTCGCTCAGCGAATTATGAATCAGCCCACGATATACGGCTTGATGAACTCCGAGACGAACTGCTCCGCCTTCCATGGCTTCTCCAGCGCGCCGTTCTCCCGCATCATGTCGATGACTTCCTGCCACTTAACCAGATTGACCCTTGAATCCCAGTTGTTGATTGGCATTTCCTTCATCAGGTCGAGGCTGAGGCCGGTATAGGCAGAGACGTTCTTGCGCGCCCGGTCGGCATCGGCACGCATGTAGTCGACGGCCTCCTTGATCGCCTGGCTGAATTTCGTGCAGGCGTCCTTGTTGGCGTCTGCGTAGGGCTTGGTTGCGATCCACCAGCCGATCGGCTGTTCGGGCACGGACTCGACATAGTGCCAGCCGATCGTGCGCGTCAGGCCGGAGCCGCGCATCTGCGTCGTCCATGGATCGAGCACGGCGGCGCAATCGATCTGCTTGCCCTTCAGTACATCGAAGTGGCTGGAGGAGGGCACTTCGCTGAACTGCACCTGCTTCGGATCGATGCCGTTCTTGCGCAGCACCGTGTTCACGGCCACATGCATCTGGCT
Organism: Terripilifer ovatus; assembly: GCA_029222685.1. Taxonomy (GTDB): domain Bacteria; phylum Pseudomonadota; class Alphaproteobacteria; order Rhizobiales; family Beijerinckiaceae; genus Terripilifer; species Terripilifer ovatus. The sequence continues at coordinate 791 of JARHVB010000001.1, forward strand.
GTTGAGATTGCCGACAGCGACGCGCTTGCCGACGAGATCCTTGACGGACTTGATGGGAGAATCCGCCAGCACCTGCATGGAGCCCGAATCCGGCGGGGCGGCCTTCGCCTTCTCGTTTTCGGCCAGGACGACGAGATCGAAGCCACGCTCGACGGCGACCATGATCGAGCCGGGAATGGCGAGCACGATATCGACGAACTTGCCGCGCTGTGCCGAGATCGCCTCATTGCCGTTGCGGAACTCGATCAGCTCGACCTTGAGCCCGTTCTTCTCGAAGATGCCGGCCTGCTGCGCCACCCAGGCGTCCGTCAGCGACGCTTGCTTCAACGTGCCGACCTTCATCGGGATCAACGTCTGCGCCCGCGCTATGCCGGGCATCGCGGCAAGGGCCGCCGTGCCTGCGATCGATTTCAGGGTTTGTCGTCTGTCCATGGTCATCTCCCTTCGTTTCAATATTGTTCTTGGTTATCATCTACCACATGACGGCGCCGCCGTTGGGCTGAAACAACTGCCCGGTGATGTAGGACGCCCGTTCGCTGAGCAGGAAATCCACCGTGGCCGCAACCTCTTCCGGCCGGCCGAGACGGCCCATCGGCGTGCGCGCCTCGTTGCCGGCGACCGCCTGGCGATATTCCGCGTCGGTGCGGTTGGAGCGCAGGATCGGCGTGTCGATCGGGCCGGGGCCGATGGCGTTGACCCGGATGTTATGCTCCACGAATTCCAGCGCCAGCGCCTTGGTCATCGCATAGATCGCCGTCTTCGCCGCGCAATAGGCGGCGTTGTTGGGCACGCCCATGATGGCGAAATCCGAGGACGTGTTGACGATGGCGCCCTTGCGCCTTGCGATCATGCCCGGCAGCACCCCTTGCGCGATGAAGAACATGCCGCGCACGTGGGTGTTCATCATCAGGTCCCATTCGGCCTCGGAAATCTTCTCGACCGGGGTGCGGATGCTGATGCCGGCATTGTTGAATACGCCGTCGATGGAGCCTGCTTCGCTTTCGGCGCGCTTCAGCATGTCTCGGACGGCGGCGCTGCTGGTCACGTCGGCATCCAGCGCCAGCGCCTTGCCGCCGGCCTGCTCGATTTCGGCGGCAACCGCCTTGGCGCCGTCGAGGTTCTTGTCGACGGCGATGACGTGCGAGCGCTTCGCCATGCGGATGGCGGTAGCGCGGCCAAGCCCGCTGGCGGCGCCGGTGACGAGGGTTGTCATGGTGTCGCCCATCAGAACAGGTCCTTGCCGCCGTTCACGCGGATGTCCTGTCCGGTGAAATAGGAGCTCTCGTCATCGAGCAGGAAGAGCGCGGCCTCCGCCATGTCGTTGGCGGTCGCGAGGCGCTTCATCGGATTGTCCTGGGCGCGGGCTTCCATCAACTCGCCCGGGTAGACCGCGCGCGGCATGGCGGTGTCGGCGATGCCGGGCGAGATGCAATTGACCCTGATGCCCTGTTTGGCGGTCTCCAGCGCCAGCACGCGCGTAAGCCCGAGGATGCCGCCCTTGGTCGCGGCATAATGCGCCGTACGCGGCTTCGGGCTGCGCCCCAACCCGGACGACCACAGCACGATCGACCCACTTTGCTGCGCCCGCATCACCGGCAGCACGGCCTGGCAGCAGAACAGCACGCCTTTCAGGTTGATGTTGAAATGCTCGTTCCAGTCGTCCTCGGTGACTTCGAGGAACGGCTTCGGCCGGAAGATGCCGGCGCAGGCCGAAAGCCCGCTGACGGTCCCGAACCGCTCCTTCGTCGCCGCGGTTGCCTTCTCGACGGCGCCCTTGTCGCGCGTGTCGACCTCATGGACCATGAGATTGGCGTCGTTGACCCGGTTCAGGTCGCCCGGCCTGATGTCCCAGGCCGAGACGGTGGTGCCGCGCGCCAGCAGCAGGCGTGTGATTTCGGCGCCGATGCCGCTGCCGGCGCCGGTGACGATCACCGCGCCTTGGTTGGTGTCAGGTTTCGACACTTGTGCCTCTCCATTTCAGGAAATGACCCTCCACTTTCAGGAAGCAGAAATTGATCAGGAAGCCGAGCACGCCGAGGGTAAAGATGCCGGCGAACATTTCCGGCACGCGGAAGATGCGCTGCATGTCGAGAATATAATAGCCGATGCCGCTCGAGCCGGCGATCATCTCGGCGACCACGGCAACGATCAGCGCTATGCCAAGGCTGATGCGCATGCCCGTCATGATCGAGGGCAGGGCGGCCGGCAGGATGATCTGGCGCAGCGCCTTCAGCCGCGAAATGCCGAATGTCCGCCCGGTATCGATCAGAACCGGGTCGACGCCGCGCACGCCGCCATAGGTGTTGAGCAGGATCGGAAACAGGCAGGCGAGGAAGACGACAAATATCTTCATCTCGTTGCCGATGCCCAACACCAAAATGGCGACCGGGATATAGGCGGACGACGGAATGGGCCGGACGAATTCGGTGATCGGCTCGAGCAGCCGGTAGATGATCGGCACCGTGCCCATGACGAGGCCGAGCGGGATGGCGACGACGACGGCAAGCGCGAAGCCGGCGAAGATACGCCACAGGCTCGGCAGCATCTGCCGCATGATCTCGCCGCCGGCGACGGCGGGCCACCATGACGTGGCGATCTTCGACACCGGCGGGAAGGTCACCGGATCGATCCATTTGTTGAGCGACGCCACTTCCCAGGCGAGAAGCAGAAGGGCGATGAGCAGAAATCCGGGCCAGCGCTTTGCCATTTGATGATGTCCCACGCCGTCAGGCGTTCGGGATCCCTTCTTTTTCTTGCAGGAAGATGCTGGAGAAAAGCCGTTGACGGAAGCCGTTGAAGCGCTCTTCGCCACGGGTGCGGATCTGGTCGCGCGGATAGGCGAGGTCGATCGCGACATCCTCGCGCACGGTCGCCGGCGCCCGGCCCAGCGAGACGATGCGGTTCGACAGGAACACCGCCTCGTCGACATCATGCGTCACGAACAGCACGGTGATCGGCAAGGTGCTCCAGATCTTCAGGATCAGCTCCTGCAGGATGGCGCGGGTCATCGCGTCGACGGCGCTGAACGGCTCGTCCATCAGCAGCACGTCCGGTTCACAGATCAGCGCCCGCGCGATGACGACCCGCTGCTGCATGCCGCCGGAAAGCTGATAGGGGTAATAGTTCTCATAGCCCTGCAGGCCGACGAGCTTCACATACTCCATGCATTTCTCGTGCGCCTCGCGTGCCGGCAGCGACTTCTGGCTGTCGAGGCCGAACCGGATGTTCTGCAGCACCGTGCGCCATGGAAAGATCGACTTCGTATATTGCTGGAAGACGTAGATCATGCCTTTGGGCGGGCCATCGATCCTGCGGCCGTTGAAGAAGACCTCGCCGCCGCTCGGCGTCTCGAGACCGGAGATGAGTTTCAGCAGGGTGGACTTGCCGCAGCCCGACGGACCGATGATGGAAAGAAAACTGCCGCGCCCGATCTTGTAGCTGAGGCCGTCGAAGACCGTCAGCGCGGTCTGGTTGACCGCATAGACCTTGCGGATGCCGCGCACCTCGATGATCGTTTCGCCATCCGCCTTGTCCGCTGAACTCGATTTACCTTTCACCTCGACATTCATTGGCGTTACTTGCATCGCCGTCTACTTGCCCGCCGCCAGCGCATCGCGCAGCGCCTGCCGTTGTTCGGGCCGGTACATATAGGCGTATTCGCGCGGGCCCAGCGGGCCCTGCTCGATATCGAGGCAGGCGAAAACCGGGCCGGGCTCGGTGAGGAAATAATTGGCCCTGGCCTTGAAATCCTCGAGCGTGTGGATGGTGCTCGATTTCGCGATACCCGAAGAACGCGCGATGCCGGCGAAATCGGTGCCTGCATTGGGAATGGGATGGCCGCCGTTGGCCTCATAGCTGCCGTTCTTGAAGACGAAATGCGTCAGGTTCGTCGGCGCCACTTTGGCGATGGTGACGAGGCTGCCGAGATTCATCAACAGCGAGCCGTCACCGTCGAGTACGACGACCCGACGTTCTGGCCGCGCCAGGGCAAGGCCCAGCGCATGCGAGGAGGCGAGGCCCATAGCCCCGGCGGAAAAATAGTTCAGCGGCCGGTCGGCGATGTCGATCCAGTCGCTCGCCGAACTATAGGTGGCGACGACGATCTCGTCGGTGATTTTCGTGGCGAAGAAGCGGAGCAGTTCAGCGCGATTGATCATCAGATGGCTCTCCCGCCGATGAGAATGGCTGTCGGATGCGAATGGGCATAGGCGTGTTCGATCGCCGGCGCGATGCGCTCCACGTCGTCGTCGGTCTCGATCAGGGTATGGGGAATGCCGAGCACATCGAGCATGGGTTCGACGATGCGCAGGCCGAAGCGCTTGGAATTCTGCGGCAGCACGCCCGGTTCCTTCTGCAGCAGGCCGATCATCAGGCAGATCGGCATGTTCTGCTCGCAGGCGACGCCGCGGATGGCGTTAATGGCGTAGAGAAAGCCGGTGTACTGGATGAGAATGAGCGAGCGTATATTGCCATAGGTCAGGCCGGCGGCGATGCCGATGCACTCATCTTCCTTGCAGACGCGGATGAGCTTGAGCTGGTTGTCGGTAGAGATCGGCCGCAGCACGCCTTGCGACGTGTGCAGGTCGGGAACCGACAGGATGTGGTCGACCCCAGCCTGCTTGATCGCGGCGATGATCTTTGCCCCGTGCAGTTTCTGTATAGGCGCCGTTGCGGCTTCGCCGGCTGTGGCCATTGTATCCTCCCGTATTCTCACTGTGTTGGCGGCACCATAGGCGAGGCAGCACGGGGGTGGCAAGCTGGTTGAAAGGCCGGCAAACACCGCGTCTGGAATATCAGGCGTTCCTGCGGAACAGCCCAATATCCTGGTTTCAGGTTGCATCGTTTTTGCGAAAAGCGGCGTTCGTTTTTCGCGCGATGCCTTATGCAGTGATTTGATCGACCTCGGCGATCTCCTCGGCCGACAGGGCCCATGACGCGGCTTTGACATTGCTGGCGACCTGCTCGGGCGACATGGCGCCGGCGATGACGCTGGGCACCACCGGCCGGTGTGCGAGCCAGGAGAACGCCAGTTCAAGCAGGGTATGGCCGCGTTCGGAAACGAAACTCTCGAGTTTGGCAATCCGCTCCCAGTTCTTGTCGTTCATGTAGCGGTTGACATACATCTCCGTCGTCGCGAAGCGCGATCCGGCCTTCGGCGCCGCTCCGCGTTTGTGTTTGCCGGTCAGCAGGCCGGAGGCGAGCGGATAATAGGGAAGAATGCCCAGTCCATAGGCTTTGGCGACCGGCACGAGTTCGGCCTCGGGCTTGCGGAACAACAGGCTGTATTCATCCTGGCAGGAAATGAAACTGTTGAGACCTTCGGTTCTGGCGGTCCACATCGCCTCGACGACGGCCCACGGCGCCTGGTTCGAGCAGCCGATGTAGCGCACCTTGCCCTGATGGACGAGATCGTCCAGCGCGCGCAGCGTTTCTTCGATCGGCGTATGCGGATCCGGAAAATGAAACTGATAGAGGTCGATCCAATCGGTCTTCAAGCGCTTCAGGCTGGCCTCGACGGCGGTCACGACATAGCGGCGGGAGCCGCCCTTCTGCCGTCCGGTATCGTCCATCGCGTAGCCGAATTTCGTCGCCAGAACGATGTCCTTGCGCCGGGCGCCGAGAATTTCGCCGAGCGCTGACTCGGAACCGCCACGATTGCCGTACATATCGGCGGTGTCGAACAGCGTCACGCCCTCATCGAGCGCCTTGTGAACGACCGCTTTCGAACCGGCCAGGTCGAGCCGCGCACCGAAATTGTTGCATCCCAATCCGACGACGGAAACGCGGAGGCCCGATTTGCCGATGTTTTTTTCCTGCATGTTTTTCCTCATCGCATGTGCGTCCCTATTGGAGCGACTTCCGCCAGACTTTGCAACAAACCTGCACAAAAAGCCTGCATCTCGCCGCTTGCCGGACGACAGGCGCGGATTCTAATCTGGTATCCGCTTGAGCGGGAGGCGCGAATGATCACGAATGAGTTGAACACGGCGCAGCGGCAACTCGAGCAATTGCTGGCGGACTGTTCGTCGGCGGTGGCGTTCACCGGCGCCGGCATTTCGACGGAATCCGGCATCCCCGATTTTCGTTCGCCCGGCAGTGCGTGGAAGCGCCATCCGCCGATGCCTTTCTCGGATTTTCTCGCCAGCGAGGAAAACAGGATCCTGACCTGGCAGCGCAAATTCATCATGGATGATTCATATGCGGGCGCGAAGCCGAACCGGGGTCATCGGGCGATCTCGCGCCTTGTTGCCGATGGAACAATCGGCGCCGTCATCACCCAGAACATCGACGGTCTGCATCAATTCTCCGGCGTGCCTGCGCACCAGGTGATCGAGCTGCACGGCAACGGCACTTATGCTGCCTGTCTGGATTGCGGCCTGCGTTACGAACTCGCGCCGATCCGAAAGAAGTTCGAGGCCGATGGACGCGCACCGGTATGTAGTACCTGCGGCGGGCCGGTGAAGGGCGCGACGATTGCGTTCGGACAGGCGATGCCGGGCGAGGCGATGCGGCGCGCCCAGGCTGCCGCCGGTGCCTGCGACCTGATGCTGGCCATCGGGTCGTCGCTCGTCGTTTATCCGGCTGCGGGATTCCCGCTGCTGGCGAAGGAGAACGGTGCCCAACTTGTGATCATCAATCGCGACCCGACACCGCTGGACGAGTACGCGGACCTGATCGTGCGGGGCGAGATCGGTGCGGTTCTGGAACCGTTCGAACGCGCCAACAGACTGAATTGAGGCGCGCACCGACTCATCCACAGATGTTTTTTAACTTTCCGGTTGGAGTGAGTCCTGCCGATGCTATCTTTCCTTAAGAGTTTAACGTGAATCGATTCGAGAACTCCTTTCGATTCATGTCGATGACTGCGGTGCGGCAATACGAGCGTCAGAGCGGGGGCCGGTCCAGTGACCAGCAAGGATCAGCTTGAAGGCAGAACAGGTGCCGGTGAAGCCGGCGCCACGGGCGATGAGCGCGCGCTCGATCTGATTGAGTTGGCGGGCCACATCAAGTGGTTCGATGTCGCCAAGGGCTACGGCTTCATCATTCCCGACGAGGGCGGGCCGGACGTTCTGCTGCATGTCACCGTGCTCAAGCGCGATGGCTACCAGTCGGCGCCCGAAGGCGCGCGCATCGTCTGCGAAGTGCAGAAGCGCGCGAAAGGTTTTCAGGTTTTCCGCGTCGTCTCCATCGACGAGTCGACCGCGACTCATCCATCGCAATTGCAGGCGCCGCGCACTCATGTGCAGGTCGCCTCGACCGGCGGCTTCGAGATCGTCGTGGTGAAATGGTTCAACCGCGTCCGCGGCTTCGGCTTCGTCACCCGCGGCGAGGGCACCGAGGACATTTTCGTTCACATGGAAACCTTGCGCCGCTACGGCATCGCCGACCTGAAGCCCGGCGACGGCCTGCTGGTCCGCTTCGGCCCCGGCGACAAGGGCCTGATGGCGGCGGAAGTCCGCCCGCTCGAAACCAAGCTGCCGAGCTCGCACTGAGAGCAACGTACGGTCCGGGCGGTGGCTGTCGGGTTAATTTCCATTCAGCGCAGCATTTCCCAGGAGCCCTCATCCTGAGGAGCGTCTGAAAGACGCGTCTCGAAGGAAGGGGGCGTCACGCCGCAGCGGACGGCGCGCCCCCATTTCTTGAATGTATATTCAACGGCGGTCGCACCGGATCCACATCGGGGAATTTGTCGTCTGTCCGCAGATCTCGCCCTGTCGCCCCCGTCCTTCGAGACGGCGCTACGCGCCTCCTCAGGATGAGGGCTTCTGGTGGGTTTTCCCGTTTTGGAAGACATGTCCAGAGAACATTATTTCTCGTTGGCCTGCCACTCAACAGGTCGTGATGCTGCATTCCTGATCGGTGCTTTGTGTGCTATCGCCCTGCCTCCGGCACCGCAAAGTCAAGGCAGGCAGCGATGGCATCTCAGACCGTTCTTTCCAGCAATATCCGTCGTCTGGCGCTTGCGGCCGCATTGGCGCTGACCGCGCTAGGCACCGCGAATGTGGGCATGCCGCAGCCCGGTGTTTTCGCGTCCCAGGCGTTCGCACAGGCGCAGCCCCAGGCCGAGACGCCGCCGGAACCCTTGACGATCACCACGGCGTCGGGCCCGCATGTCTTTTCCGCCGAGGTGATGCGCACCGACGAGCAGCGCGCCCGCGGTCTGATGTTCCGCCGCTATATGCCTGCCGATCGCGGCATGCTGTTCGACTTCAAGGAAGAGCAGCCGGTGATGATGTGGATGAAGAACACCTATCTGCCGCTCGACATGGTGTTCATCGGCCGCAACGGCACGGTCATCAATGTGGCTGAGAACACCGAACCGCTATCGGAGCGCACAATCCCCTCCGCCGGCCCGGCCTATGCCGTGCTGGAGGTCAACGCCGGCACCGCCAAGCGCATCGGCCTGAAGAAGGGCGACAAGGTCTCGCACCCGCTGTTTGGCCGCTGACCCGATTTTGGGGATTCCGTTTGAATTCACGCAGCAGGGTGCTATGACGTGCTCACGCGCCGGGATTCAACGCCCGTCACGAACAAGACGTACATAATATCAATAAGTTGGATACAATCGGGGTATAGCGCAGTCTGGTAGCGCGGAAGTTTTGGGTACTTCAGGTCGTAGGTTCGAATCCTGCTACCCCGACCACATCCGGTATGGCAATTTGGTAGACTTCAGCAGTCGGAATCACAAACATGACCGCCCGCATCTATTGTCCCGCCAAGACGGCCACCCAGTCCGGCATCGCCAAGTCGGACCGGTGGCTGCTCGAATACGAACCCGAAGCCGCGCGTGAGATTGATCCGCTGATGGGATGGACGAGTTCCGGCGACATGAAATCGCAAATCAAGCTCTGGTTCGAGACGAAAGAGGAAGCGGTGGCCTACGCCCAGCGCGAGGGTATTCCTTACCGGGTCTTCGAGAACCCGCCGCACGCGCGCAAGCTCGTTTCCTATTCGGATAATTTCAAGACCAGCCGCATTGGCATGTGGACGCACTAGGCGGCGGCACTTCAAGAACGGCTCCGTAGCTCAGCTGGATTAGAGCAGCCGCCTTCTAAGCGGCAGGTCGTTGGTTCGAGCCCAACCGGAGTCGCCATTCAATTCGCCGGAACCGATAGCAGGCTGGCCACGCGCCTTCGGAAACAACGGCGCCGAGGATACCCCGCAGCGCCGCCGGATTCGGATTACATGTGGTGGCGGCGCATGTGACGGATCACACGCCGCTCGTGCCGCATGGCGCGGTGCATAACGCGGCGCTCGTGACGCATCTCACGGTGGATCGTGCGACGGCGTTCATGGCGAATGATCCGGCGCTCCCTGTGAGTCAATTGGACGCGAACAATGCCGTTGTCGCCCTGGCTCGTGATAGGCGCCGGGTTCGCGGGAGCCGCGTCGACGGCCGGAGCGGAGAGGGAGAGGCCGCTCAGAAATGCGGCTGTCACGGCGGTAAAAATGAGTTTATTCATGTTCTTGACCTTCCTAACGGATGCGTTTGCCTCGTCATGCTTTTGCACCCTGTTCGATTAGGGCGTTCAGGCGACGCCCAAGCTGGGAACCGGATTTTCGCCCAAGTAGTTCCACGAAGATCGAATATTTGTCGCTTGAACAATCCCTTCCAAGGACCGGTGTGGCTGAAATCCCGCACAGCATCATGGTTTTAGGCGGGCGTCTTGATTCGCGTCGTGAACCACGCAAATGACGATGTGACATCCAGGCCAAATAACAACGCCCGGCTGCGAACAGCCGGGCGGGTGGGATCGAATGTTGGAGATGCTAGAGCATTTTCGAGCGAAGTGGATGCCGGTTCGCGTGAAGAAAATGCGTCAAAACAAAAACCTAGACCTCGGTTCTGATTCCATCAGAACCGAAAAAGCTCTAGCAGGTTGCTGAAAAACTCTCCAACTCAGCGCCATTGAGCTATTTTTGGTTTTTTGGGCGGGAGGAGATTTTTCTGTCTGGGCGTCGGGGTGTGGTTCA
>JARHVB010000010.1 GCA_029222685.1 Terripilifer ovatus
TCGTCGCTGAAAAGCAGCGTTTGAAGAGGATCAGTCTCAAGAGGGTGAGCCGTTCGATAACCCGATTGATCGCCGCGCTCGAAAAGGAACTGGCGGCGATCGACTTGGATATCAAGGACAACGTCCGGGGCTCTCCAGCTTGGCGGGAGAACGAAGATCTTCTGACGTCCGTACCCGGTATAGGCTCGATCACGGCGCGTACCATGATTGCCGAAATGCCTGAACTCGGCCGTCTCAACCGGGCCAAGATAGCCGCGCTGGCCGGATTGGCGCCTTATGTACAACAATCCGGCCAGTGGCGCGGCAAGAGCCGCATATCCGGCGGACGCGCTAACGTGCGTACCGCCTTGTTCATCGCCGCCCAAAGTGCCAAGCGCTTCAATCCGCCGCTAAAGCGCTTCTTTCAGCGCCTGATCGCTGCTGGCAAACCTAAAATGGTCGCAACCATCGCTGTTGCCAGGAAACTGCTCACCATCCTCAACGCCATCATCAGGACGAAACAGTCATGGCAAAACGCTTGACTTCCAACACAGTCGCTGAGGAGCGCTCATAGAGCGCGTCTCGAAGGACGGGGCGTCAGCCGCGACCTTCCAACAGCGTCATGTCGGCCATGGCAGTTGGGACACAGCGGCTTATCGCCCCCGTCCTTCGAGACGCCTGCTGCGCAGGCTCCTCTGGATGAGGGCTTCTGGTCACGTGGTGCCAGTGCTGTCGCGCTTACTTCTTCCGGTAGACCAGCAGGCTCTCATAGAGCCCGACTTTCTCCACCGCCTTCTCCTTCTCCCAGGCCGCGATCACGCCTTGCGCCGTGTCGAAGGCATAGGAGCCCGTATAGAAAAGGATGTAGCCGCCGGGCCTGGTTTTATCGGTCAGCATGTCGGTCACCTGACGGTCGGTAAGCGCGCCATATTCGTCGTTCTTCTCCGTGCGGAATTCGCACAGGTGAAACAGGGTGACGACCTCGAACTCCGGCAGTAGCCGCGCATCGAGCTGGTAGATATCGCCGAAGAAGGTCTTGTAGGTCTTCTCGATATCGGGGCGTTCGCTGGCGAGCTGTATGAACGTCTCGTATTCCTGCGGCGAGGCCGTGATGCCCATGACGGCATTGTTGCTGCCGTTCTCGGCGGTACGGATGCCGACGATATGATGTCCGCCGGTGCCGAAGTGGAAGATCGCGGCGTTCTTGATATTGGTCTTTTCCAGCCAATCGCAGAAGTGCACGTCGCAGGGGCATTCATCCACCCGCAAATCCCAATAGGCGTCCCATATGTGCAGTTTGGCGTCGCTGGTCATTCAAGTCTCCCTTCGCTTGGTATTATCTGGCAATGCTATCTTCGCGCCGCCGAGTTGTCGGCAACGACGGCCAGCAGCGATATCTCGCCGCCGGCATGTTCCCTCAGAATTGCGCCTTCGCCGCCTGAACTCTGCATGAACAACTGCCGGTCGAAGCGGCTCGACACGCCGCCATGGCCGCCGGTGTTGACGATCGTAGCCCCTGGGCAGTTGGCGATCAGCGCATCGATGATGTCGATCTGTCCGGCTTCGTCGAAAGCCGCCAGCGCATCGTCGAGGATGATGATGTCGGGACGCTGCAGGATGGCACGGGCGAAGGCGACGCGCTGGCGTTCCCCGGCTGAGAGCGCCTGGTCCCAGCGCGCGCTTTCGAACAGCCTGCTATGCAGATGGGCGATGCCGCAGGCATCGAGCGCGCTATCCAATTGCTCCGGCGAAAGGCTGTCAGGCGCGGCGGGATAGCTCAAGGCTTCCCGCAAGGGACCAGCGGGCAGGAACGGCGTCGCCGGCAGGAAATGCACCTTGGCGGTTTCCGGTAGAAGGATCGCGCCGGCGCCCCATGGCCACAGGCCCGCGATGGCGCGCACCAGCACGCTCTTGCCGGTGCCGGCCTCGCCGCCCAGCATCGCTCTTGTGCCGGGCTGCAGAACCGTCTCGGCCCGGTCGATGACGATCCTGCCGTTGCGGTCGGTCAGCCTGACGCCGGCGAGATGGATGGCGCCATCGCCGCTGATCCCGCGCGTAACCAGAGACATGCCGTTCGCGGTCGCCCGGTCCTGGTCGTCGAAGGCATCGACGAGTTCCACCACGCGGCGCGCCGAGGCGAACCATTCGGCGATGGCCCGGTAATTGTCGACCAGCCAGGCGATGGCGACCTGCACCTGTGCGAAGGCGGAGGCGAGTTGCATGACCTCGCCCAGGGTCAACTCGCCGGCAAGATACTTGGGGGCGCACAGCAACAGCGGCACGACGGGAATGAGCGCGCTGTTGGCGTTCATCACCCAGGTGACATTGCCGTGCTGGCGCACCAGCCTGAGCCATTGCCGGACAAGCCCGGTATAGGTGGTGTCGAGGCGGGAGCGGGCTGCCGTTTCGCCGCCCGCCATGATCACCCCTTCGGCATTCTCGCGCAGGCGTATCATCTCGAAGCGGAACCGCGCCTCCGCCTCGTTCTTGGCGGCGGCGACGCCGGAGAGTTTGTGGCCGACGATGGGGATGAGCGTCGAAACGGTGATGCCGTAGGCCACCGCGCCGAGCACCATGAAAGCCGGGACGCGATAGACCTCGCCGCTGACGGTGACGTCGAGCGATCCACCCACCGACCACAGAATGCTGACGAAGGTGGCGGCCGCCAGCACCGCCGTAAACAGACCGATGGCGAAATCGGTGAGCGGTTCGGTCGCCATGCGCACGTCGTCGGAAATCCGGTATTCCGGATTGGGCATGGCGGAGCCGGTGGCGAGCCGGTAGAAGCGCTGCCGCCGCAGCCAGCGGTCGAGCAGCCGCCTCGTGCACCATTCGCGCCAGCGCACCTGCAGCGTTTCCCGCGTCAGGACGATGCAGACGCCGACGGCGGCGACGCAAGCCACGAGGATCGCAAAAGCCAGGACGGCAACCATGGCGGAAGATCCGTCTCGCCGCTCCAGGGCATCGAAAAACCAGCGATTCCAGCGATTGGTTGCGACATCGACGCCAAGCTTCAGCACGAGGCAGAATGCCAGGCCGAGGGTCCAGACCCACGCCGTGCGGGCGTTCGGGCCGCGCCAGAAACCGCCGGCGAAGCGGCTGAATCGCATGGCGATTGTCCGATCGAACGAGGGGGGCGCGGAGGTCAACCCGTCGCTGGCGGGATCGGACATTCATAAAACCTGATTTAGGCCGCGATGGATCGCGGACGGTGCGTTGGCGCCGCAGCGCCTTTATACCCCGGGCGATTGCTTCGGCAAATCTCCCTGCCGGCGGCGACATATTTGCGCGCTGCACACGTTTGCGGCTTGAACCCGCCGGGGCGAATGGGCATGGTCCGCGACTTGACAGCCCGGTTTGGGCTTGGCTTACGATACCTGGAACGCATGACTGACGAGACATCGCCGACGCCGTCCAGCCAATCTGAGACCGGCATTTTTCCGCCACCGCTGCCACATCCGCCGCGCTCGAGCGTCGGCGCAGGCATTCGTACATGGTTTCTCACCGGCCTCGTGATCGCCGGGCCGCTTGCCGTGACCGCCTGGATCGTCTGGTGGTTCGTCAATACCATTGATGGCTGGGTCAAGAAGGTCGTGCCGGTTTCCTGGTGGCCGGACAGCTATCTACCGGTCGCCGTTCCCGGTGTCGGCGTGATCATGGCATTCATCGGCCTCACGCTGCTGGGATTCCTTGCCGCCAATCTCGCCGGCCGCACCCTGCTGCGCCTGGGCGAGCGCATTCTCGACGGCATGCCGGTCGTACGCGGCATCTACAAGAGCGTGAAGCAGATTTTCGAGACGGTGTTTTCCCAGTCGGGAACCGGCTTCCGCAAAGTCGGGCTGGTCGAATATCCTACCAAGGGTATGTGGTCGGTCGTGTTCATCTCGACGCCGCCGTCGCAAATCATCGCCAAAAGCCTGCCCGAGAACGGCGCCGATTACATCTCGGTGTTCCTGCCATGTACGCCCAACCCGACGACCGGCTTCTATTTCTACCTGCCGGCGCGCGACGTGATCGAAGTGCCGCTGTCGCCCGATGAAGCGGCGAAGCTGATCATGTCGGCTGGCCTCATCCAGCCGGTGGGGCAGGCGAAGCTCGCCGCGCTGGCGCAGAAGGGCAGGGAGAAGGCGGCGCTGGAAGGCACGAGCGGGCCGACGTCGAACGTCGCCTGAGTTTTAACCTCGCATCCGCCCGATCGCTTCTTCCCCCGTCATCACGTCGCCGAACTGCTGAATAAAAGTCTCCAGCGCGGCACGATGCTCGTCGTCCGACAGCGTGGCGCAGCAGTCCGCGAGCATCACCGTCTTGAAATCCAGCATCATGGCATCGCGCGCGGTTGATTCACAGCAGACATTGGTTTTCGTGCCGGCGATCAGCAAAGTATCGACGCCGAGATTGCGCAACACCCGCTCGAGGTTCGAGGCGCCGGAGATGAGCGCGCTGTAGCGGTTCTTGAACACGGTGATATCGCTGTTCCCCTGTTCCAGCCCCTGCCAGATTTTCTGCCGGCCCGGAGCGAGACTCTCGACGGTCTTCTCGCGCACCTCGCCCGACACCACATTGTTGAAGAACAACTCCCAGTCGCTCTTTGCGCCGAATTGCGAATTGGCGTGCAGGACGAAAATCACCGTGCCGCCCAGATCGCGCAAGGCCCGCGCCACCGTATTGATCGGCGCGACGATATCGCGAGAGCTCGCCACTTCGGCCGGGCTTCCCGGCGCGCAGAACGTCTCCTGCATGTCAATGACGACGAGCGCGGTCTTCTTCGGATCGAGCGTATCGAACCAGTGGAGCTTGCCGCGCCGGGCGACAACGCGCTCGATGATTTCGGGACGGATGGATGTGTTGTGCATGATTGGGCTGCCGAGGTGTGTGGGATGCAACTGGTTTAGAACCTAAAGCCTTAAGCTTCAATCTTAGTGTGTCATTCCCGCCAAGCGAAGCGCAGAGCGGGAATCCAGAAAGCAACGTGACGGGCCAAGGCAGTGCTCTTGACTCCTGGATCCCCGCTCGCCGCTGCGCGGCGTCGGGGATGACAAGGGCAGCCAATGTCACCCCGCCTTGATCAGCCCCACCGCCTCGTCGCGGCCGAATAGATAAAGCAAGACACGCAGCGCTTCGCCACGCGGGCTTTTCAATTCCGGGTCGCGTTCGACGATCATGCGTGCGTCGTCGCGCGCAGCTTCCAGCATTTCGCCATGCATTTCGATCTGCGCCAGCCGGAATCCCGGCATGCCGGATTGCCGTGTGCCGAGCACTTCGCCTTCGCCGCGCAGGCGCAGGTCTTCCTCGGCGATGCGGAAGCCGTCCTCGCTCTCGCGCATGATTTCGATGCGCGCCTTCGCCACCTCGCCGAGCGGCGTCTTGTAGAGCAGCAGGCAGGACGATTTGGCGCTGCCGCGCCCGACCCTGCCGCGCAACTGGTGCAATTGCGCCAGGCCGAAGCGCTCGGCATGCTCGATGACCATGATGCTGGCTTCGGGCACGTCGACGCCGACCTCGATCACCGTTGTCGAGACAAGGATCTGTGTTTCGCCGCGCTGGAAGCGCTCCATCGCCTCGTCCTTGTCGCGGCCTTTCATCTTGCCGTGAATGAGACCGACCTTGTCGCCGAAGAACTGCATCAGCACTTCATAACGGTCCTGCGCCGCGGCGACGTCGAGGTTTTCGCTTTCCTCGACCAACGGACATACCCAATAGGCGCGGCCGCCGCCCGTTATTGCCCTTCCGATGCCAGCGACAACTTCGTCGATGCGATCCAGAGGCAGTGCGCGTGTGTCTATAGGCGTGCGGCCCGCCGGCTTCTCGCGCAGGGTCGAGACGTCCATGTCGCCAAAGAACGTCAGTACCAGGGTGCGTGGAATGGGCGTCGCCGTCATCACCAGGATGTCGACAGCCTCACCCTTACGACCCAGCGCCAGGCGCTGATGCACGCCGAAGCGATGCTGCTCATCGACGACGGCAAGGCCCAGATCGCGGAAGGCGACGCTTTCCTGAAACAGCGCATGGGTGCCGACGAGAATATCAATCTCACCGTCGGCGAGCGCCGCGAGCGTCGCCTTGCGTTCGCCTGCCTTGTCGCGGCCGGTGATGAGGCCGAGCCGCAGCCCGGCGGCCTGCGCCAGCGGCATCAGCCGCTCATAATGCTGACGCGCGAGAATTTCCGTCGGCGCCATCATCGCCGCCTGCCGGCCGGCCTCCACCATATGCGCCATGGTCAGCAGCGCCACCAGGGTCTTGCCGGAGCCGACATCGCCCTGCAGCAGCCGCAGCATGGCTTTGTCGGAGGCGAGGTCGGCATTGATCTCGTCAACGCTGCGGCGCTGCGAGACGGTGAGCGAGAAGGGCAAGGCCGCTTCGATTTTTTTTGCGATATGTCCGTCGCCGAGGCTGGCGCGCCCGCGCGTTTCACGCATGCGGGCGCGCACCAGCCCGAGCGCCAATTGGCTCGCGAGCAATTCGTCGAAGGCAAGCCGCATCCGTGCCGGCTGCGTCGGCAGGATGTCCTGCGGGTGCTGCGGGCGGTGGACCTTCGCCAATGCATCGGCAAAAGATGGAAAGTTGCGGGCTTTCAGCCAGGCCGCGTCGTTCCATTCCGGCAGCACCGGCAGGATATTGAACGCGCCCTCGACCGCCCGTTGTACGTTGCGCTGGTACAATCCTTCGGTCAGGCCGTAGACCGCCTCGACCGGCGGCAGCCGCGCCAGGCCGGCAGCATCGAGGACGCGATCGGGATGCACCATCTGCAGATGGCCGTCCCACAATTCGAGCTTGCCCGAGACCCAGCGCTTTTCGCCGAGCGGCAGCATGCGCTCGATCCACTGATGATTGGCGAGAAAGAACACCAGTTCGACATCGCCGGTCTCATCCTCGACGATGACGCGGAACGGCGCCTTGGAAAACCGGCCATTGGGCGGCCGGTGCTCGGTCACGGTGACTTCCAGCGTCACGATGGCGTCGCGTTCGGCATCGCGAATCTTCGGCCGTGCGCGGCGATCGATGGTGCCCTGCGGCAGGTGAAACAGCGCATCGACGACGCGCGCCTCGCCGCCGTCATTCGACAGCAGCCGGTCGAACAGTTTGCCCGTTTTCGGACCGATGCCGGGCAGGGCGCGGACCGGCGCGAACAGGGGGTTGAGCAGGGCGGGGCGCATCGCTCCGGTTTATCTGCGCCGCAGGAGCGCGACAAGCGCCCGAAGCGGCAGCGCACAACGTCAAAATATGTGATTTTTGAGCGCCGCGAGCCCAACCACCTAAAAAAAGCGGGTGGCGACTGACATCGCGTCGCAATTCCCTATATATGACGCAGCCGCCCCGCGGTCCGTTTCGGACCGGCGGGCGCTGTCATTTGTTGGGGCAGGTCCTGTCGGGCTGACCCGCGAAATCTGAAAGGTCATCCGTGTCCGGCTCCATGCGCACCAGCGCCGACCTCGATCCGCGCCGCCGCCGTGTCCTCTTTCGCTGCTGGCATCGCGGCATGCGCGAGGTCGACATTCTCATCGGCCAGTTTGCGGATGCGCATATCGCGACGCTGGACGATGGCGAGCTTGACGATCTCGAAGCGCTGATGGAAGCGCCGGACCGCGATATATTCGCCTGGCTTGTCGACGAGCACGAAGTTCCAGTGATCTTCGATACGCCGTTGTTCCGAAAGCTGAAGCAATTCCACACCCACGACCGGCCGATCCACAAGTGAAGCAGGCCCGGATACGCAGACCAGGACCGCCAGGCAGATCATGACCATTGCGAATTCCTCTTCCGACCTGAAACGCGCGATTGCCGCGCTGGCGAAAGGCGGATCGCTGACGTTCACGAGCGTGCCCGACGGTTTCGATGCCTTTGTCGCGGCCGATCTCGCCCGTGCGCTCGCCGCTCCCGCAGAGGACCGCTCGGCCGCCTTCGTGCATGTGGCGCGCGACGGCCAAAGATCGCGCGCCTTCATGGAAGCTTTGGCCTTTGCCGCGCCCGAGGTCGAGGCGCTGGAGTTTCCCGCCTGGGATTGCCAGCCTTATGACCGCGTCTCGCCCAATGCGGCGATCGCCGCCAAACGCATGACCGTGCTGTCGCGGCTGGCGCGCACGCGGTCTTCCGGCGAGCGCCCGCGCGTGCTGTGCACGACCGTGAATGCGCTCGTGCAGCGCGTGCCGCCATTGAAATGGCTGGCGACCCAGAGCTTTTCAGCCGCTCCCGGCAATGTCGTCGATACCGACGCCCTGGTGCGCTGGCTGGAAATCAACGGCTTTCTGCGTTCGTCCACCGTGCGCGATACCGGCGAATATGCGGTGCGCGGCGGCATCATCGACATGTGGCCGCCCGGTCATCCGCTGCCGGTGCGGCTCGATTTCTTCGGCGACACTTTGGAGACGATCCGCGCCTTCGATGCGGAAAGCCAGCGCACCACCGGCCAGTTGCGCGCCCTCGACCTTGTGCCGATGAGCGAAGTGCAATTGACGAGCGATACGATGCGCGCGTTCCGTCAGGCCTATGTCGCCGCCTTCGGCGCGGCGACGCGCGGCGACACGCTTTATGAGGCGGTGAGCGAAGGCCGCCGTCATCCGGGCATGGAACACTGGATGCCGCTGTTCTACGGCGCCACCAACACGGTCTTCGACTATGTCGAAGGCGCACCCTTGATGCTTGATCCCCTGGCTGAGGATGCGGTCGGCGAGCGGCTTGGCGAGGTCAAGGATTACTACGACGCGCGCAAGGCGCAGCACGACGCCAACCCGGCGGAATCGGCCTATAAGCCGCTGCCGCCGTCAGCGCTTTATCTGTCGCCCGACGAATGGCGCGCCGACCTTGAAAAGGCGGCAGTGGCACGCGTGTCACCCTTCGCCGCACCCGATGGCGGCGCCAGCAATATCGATTGCGGCGGCCGCGCGGGCCGTAGCTTCGCGCCTGAGCGCGCCGACGAAAACGTCAACGTCTTCGAGGCCGCTGTCACGCATATTCGTGCGTTGCAGGGCGCGGGCCGCCACGTCATCGTCGCCGGCTGGTCGGACGGCACGCGCGAGCGCCTGTCGGGCGTCCTCGCCGAACACGGCCTCAAGGCGACCGAAGTGGTCAGCAGTCTTGCGCAGGCGTTGGCGCTGCCGCGCGAGAAAATCGCGCTTGCCGTCATCGGTCTCGAAACCGGCTTCGAGGCGGGCGACCTTGCCGTCATCGGCGAGCAGGACATTCTCGGCGACCGGCTGGTGCGCAACCGCCGCAAGACGAAGCGCGGCGCGGATTTCCTCACCGAGGTCACGGCGCTCACCGCTGGCGATCTCGTCGTGCATGTCGATCACGGCATCGGCCGTTTCGTCGGATTGAAGGTCATCGAGGCGGTCGGCGTTCCCCACGATTGCCTCGAACTGCACTATGCGGGCGGCGACAAGCTGTTCCTGCCGGTGGAAAACCTTGAACTGCTGTCGCGCTACGGCTCGGAAGACACCGAAGTGCAGCTCGACAAGCTCGGCGGGCTCGGCTGGCAGACGCGCAAGGCGCGGATGAAAAAGCGCATCCGCGAGATTGCGCACGAACTGATCCGCATAGCCGCCGCGCGCATGCTGCACGAAGCGCCGAAACTGGTGCCGCCGGAAGGCGCCTACGACGAATTCGCCGCCCGCTTCCCTTATGATGAAACCGAAGACCAGCAGACCTCCATCGACGCGGTGCTGGAAGATCTTGCGCGCGGCCGGCCGATGGATCGTCTCGTCTGCGGCGACGTCGGCTTCGGCAAAACGGAAGTCGCGCTGCGCGCCGCCTTCGCCGCCGCCATCAACGGCAAGCAGGTCGCCGTCGTCGTGCCGACGACGTTGCTCGCCCGCCAGCATTACAAGAATTTCTCGCAGCGCTTCGCCGGTCTGCCCGTGAAGGTCGCGCAATTGTCGCGGATGGTACCCGCGGCCGATCAGCGCGCCGCCAAGCAGGGGCTCGCCGATGGAACGGTCGACATCATTGTCGGCACCCATGCGGTGCTCGGCAAGACCGTGTCGTTCAAGGATCTCGGTCTCGTCATCGTCGACGAGGAGCAGCATTTCGGCGTAGGCCACAAGGAGCGGCTGAAGAACCTGCGCGCTGAAGTTCATGTGCTGACCCTGTCGGCAACGCCGATCCCGCGCACGCTGCAACTGGCGCTGACGGGCGTGCGTGAACTGTCGATCATCGCATCGCCGCCGGTCGACCGTCTCGCCGTGCGCACTTTCATAACGCCGTTCGACGACCTGATCGTGCGCGAGGCGCTGTTGCGCGAACGCTATCGCGGCGGCCAGTCTTTCTACGTCTGTCCGCGTATCGAGGATCTCGACGACGCGGCGGCTTTCCTTCGCGCCAACGTGCCGGAAGCGAAATTCATCACCGCCCACGGCCAGATGGCGGCGGGCGAACTCGAAGAGCGCATGTCGGCGTTTTACGACGGCAAATACGACATCCTGGTCTCCACCGCGATCGTCGAATCCGGCCTCGATATTCCCACCGCCAATACGCTGATTGTCCACCGCGCCGACATGTTTGGCCTGGCGCAGCTCTATCAGTTACGCGGTCGTGTCGGCCGCTCGAAGACACGCGCCTATGCTCTGTTCACCGTGCCGGCCAAGCGCACCATGACGGCGCAGGCGGAGAAGCGCCTGAAGGTGCTGCAGTCGCTCGACACGCTCGGCGCCGGCTTCCAGCTTGCCAGCCACGATCTCGACATCCGCGGCGCCGGCAACCTGCTCGGCGACGAGCAGTCCGGCCATATCAAGGAAGTCGGCTACGAACTCTATCAGCAGATGCTGGAAGAAGCCGTCGTCGCGCTGAAGGCCGGCATCGAGGCGCCGGTGGAAGAGGTCTGGTCGCCTGCCATCAGCATCGGCACGCCGGTGACGATTCCGGAAGATTACATTTCCGACCTCAGCCTCAGGCTCGGCCTCTATCGCCGCCTGACGACACTCGAAAGCGACGAGGAAATCGAGACCTTCGCGGCCGAGATGATCGACCGTTTCGGTCCTCTGCCGGAAGAAGTCGAGCAGTTGCTCAAGCTCATCTCGATCAAGGCCCTGTGCCGCCGCGCCCATGTGGAGAAGGTCGACGCCGGCCCGAAGGGCGTCGTCATCGCCTTCCGCGACAATTCCTTCGCCAATCCCCAGGGGCTGGTGCGTTATGTCGCCGAACAGGGCCGCGACGCAAAAGTGCGCCCCGACATGCGCATCGTCTTCACGCGCGACTTCGAGACCGCGAAAGAACGTCTCGAGGGAACGCGCCTCATCCTGCGCACGCTGGTGTCGATTGCCGAGAAGGGCAGGAAGGCTGCTTAGGGGAGGGCCTTCACAACCTCCGCGGCGTCATGCCCGCGCTTGTCGCGGGCACCCACGCCGGGGTGCGCCGTTGCGATGAAAGAAAAGGATCGCCGCTGATATGCAAGCAATGCGGCGGTTGCACCGCGTGGGTGCCCGGAACAAGTCCGGGCATGACGTTGAAGCGTGGAAGCCGATTGCCTAATCCTGACCGCCGACTGCCTCTTTCTCTTGCATCGCCTGCCGCATCGCCGACACGAGCACCTCCGGCGATTGTGCGCCCGAGACGCCGAGCCTGCTGTTGAAGATGAAGAACGGCACGCCGGTGACGCCGATTTTCTGAGCTGTTTCGATTTCGCTCTTCACTTCGTCCTCGTCGGCCGGGCCGGCGAGCAGACGCTCCACCACGGCGCGTTCAAGGCCATTCTGCGCGGCGACGTCGGCCAGCACTTTGTGATCGCCGATATCCTTGCCTTCGACGAAATACAGTTGGAACAGCTGTTCCTTGACGGCGTCCTGCGTGCCGGCCATCTGCGCCCAGCGCAGCAGGCGGTGCGCGTCGAGCGTGTTGGGCGAGCGTTCGATCTTGTCGAACGCGAACGGGATGCCGACTTCCGCACCGACCCCGGCGAGCCGGCCATTCATGTTGGTTGCGCCATCGGGCCCGAATTTGCGGGTCAGATATTCCTTGCGATCGATGCCGCCCTTCGGAATCGTGGCGTCAAGCTGATACGGCCGCCAGTGTATCTCGACGTCAATGTCCGGCGCCATGGCGAGGGCCGCCTCGAGCCGTTTCTTGCCGACGAAGCACCAGGGGCAGACGACATCGGATACGACGTCGATGGTCAGCTTGTGGGAGTCCGCATCGTTGCTCATGAAAATATCTTTCGCAGTGTCGGTTGCGGTGAGGCGCCGCCGCCGGAAGGGTCTATCCGGCCTTCAGGCTATTGACGGTGACGCGGTTTGGCAAAAAGAATCAACCCGCCACAATTCGGCGACGTTCGGCCGGTTGGCGCGACATCCTGTCAAAAATAAAAGTCCGGGCATTTGGCTTTTGTATGACGGCCGGCGCCAGCGGATCGCGTGTCCGGGCACTTAACTGATATTCTCCAAACGCATGCAGATCGACAATCGCCGACCTGCAAGTGTCTGGTATGTCGGAGACTGGCAGATTAAGGCCTTCGGCGCCTGCGTTTTCCTCATGCCTGTACAGTACGATGAGCGCGGCAAAATCGCCGTGGGCGACCAGCCCTGCGTCGCAGATCGCCGACGCAATGGCGGCGGGGATGACGACATTGGCCTGCCGGTTGTGCGTCAGCAGATCGCTCAACCGAGCGCTGTCGAAAGGAGCGTGCAGAACCACAGGCGCGCCCGACATGAAGCCTGCGAGGGGACCGGCGACGATGCCCGCGAGCGATGCGATCGATATCGTCGACACGATCGGCAGCCGCATGCCGATCCGCGCCTCGGCGATGAAGTCGACTGCCGCCGACATCAATGCATGCTGAGAATGGCTGGCGATCCCGCCGCTGCTTGTCATCGTCAGGACGACGGATTTGCGCTCGGACGGCTGCGGCGGATGCGTCAAAGCTCTCGATTTGAAGTCGACAATGTCGATGTTGAGTGCACCATCGACCGGTCGCTCGCCGAGGGTCGCCACCAGGCGAATGCTGCCGGCCAGAGAAGCCGCGGCGAAAATCTCGGCCGCAAGGTCGAGCCCGCCGTTTGCCGGCTCGCTGCAGATGGCCTGCGCGCCGGTGGCGCGAATGAAATCGGCGATGGCGGCAGCGCTCATGTGCGAGGGAACCAGCGCCACATCGAGCCCGGCATGAAGCGCGCCGAGGACGGCGATCACGGGTGCCACTCTGGCGCCTGCGACGATGAGCACGCAGGCGCCCTCCGGTATCTGCGCGTCCCGCCACGCCGCTGCGCTGTGGACGACCGCGCGTTCCAGTTCGGCAAACGTCAGCGCGTTTGCGCTGTGCGCGTCGTGGTCCGTCAGCGCCACGCGATCGGGCCGCAGCTTGGCGGCGCTGGCGATCAGCTTGGCGAAATCGAACCCGGCCAGCGGATCCTGTTTGCCAGACGGTGTTCCTGCCGACGGTGTTCCTGTATCCGCGTTCATGCGTCGCGCCTCCACCAGGTGTCGAGCGTTGCGCCGAACAGCGGAGCGGCAAAACGCGGCAGTTGTTGAGGATAAGTCAGCTCGCGTTTGTGCACGATCCATTGGTTCGGCGTGTGAAACAGCGGAATGATGTAGAAACCGGACAACAGCACACGGTCGTAGGCGCGCACCGCGGCGATGAAATCCTCCATCGCCGTGGCGGCGAGCATCTTGCCGATCAACCCGTCGATGGCGGGCGAGGACGCGCCGGCAAGATTGAACGAGGATTCCATTTTGGCGCTGGCCGAAGACCAGCGGTTGCGCTGCTCGTTCCCCGGCGAATTCGACGCGGTCCAGGTGCCGATCATCATGTCGAAATCGAACTTCTGCCGGCGGCGCTGATATTGCACTTCATCGACATAACGCACCCGCGCCGCAATGCCGATGCGCTGCAGCGATTGCGCGAAGTTCAGCGACAGCCGCTCCTGGGTGCGGTCCGTCACCATGATCTCGAAGCCGAACGGCCTGCCGTTGCGGCTGAGCGCGCCGTCGGCGATGCGCCAGCCGCTTTGTGCCAGAAGGCCAAGCGCCTTGCGGGCGCTGTCGCGGTCGCGGCCCGAGCCGTCGCTGCGCGGCGGCGTCCAGCGTCCTTCCAGGATATCTTCGCGCACGCTGCCCGGCCATTGCGCCAGCAAGGCACGTTCCTCGGCGCTCGCCGGAATGCCGGAGCAGGACAGTTCGCTTTCGTCGAAGAAGCTCTTGGTGCGCTTGTAGAGGCCACCGAACAGATTGGCGTTGATCCATTCGAAATCGAACATATAGCCGAGGGCTTCGCGCACGTTGACGTCGGCGAACAGTTCGTGGCGCGTGTTGAAGGCGAAGCCGATCATGCCCTTGGCGCCGCCGAGCGGCAGGCCCTTCTTCTCGATCTGGCCGCTGGCGATGGCGGGGAAATCATAGCCGCTGATCCAGCGCGTCGGATTGGTCTCCTCGCGATAGTCGATCAGGCCGGCCTTGAGCGATTCGTAGAAGGTCGTCCCATCGCGGAAATATTCGATGCGGATTTCGTCGAAATTGAACATGCCGCGATGGACCGGCAGGTCTTTGGCCCAATAGTCAGGATTGCGCTTCAACTGCAGCAATTCGCCGGGCTTGAGCTGGGTGATCGTGTAGGGACCGGAGCCGACGGGTATCTCAAGGGTCGTGTCGTCGAACTTGTCCGCATCGGTGTGGCGTTGCGACAGCACGGGCATCAGCGCCAGGGTCAGTGGCAGTTCGCGATCGCCGATGCCGGCGAGGTCGAAGCGGATGGTGCGTTCGTCCGGCGTCTCGATGGATTTCACCAGCGAGTAGGCGGCGCGATGCTGCGGGCGGCCCTTGCGCTTGAGCAATTCGAAGCTGAACCGTATGTCGGCAGAGGTGATCGGCGTCCCGTCGGAAAAGTGCGCCAGCGGATTGAGCCGGAAGCGCACCCAGGAGCGGGCCTCGTCGGTCTCGATCGATTGCGCGATGAGGCCGTAGAGCGTGAACGCTTCGTCGGTAGACCGCATCATCAGGGTCTGAAAAATATTGGTATTCAGCCCTTGCGCGGTCGAGCCGGCTTTCAGGTTGAACGGATTGAGGCTGTCGAATGTGCCCTGGAAGCCCATGGCCAGCCGTCCGCCCTTGGGTGCCGCCGGATTGGTATAGGGCAGATTCTGGAAATCCGGCGGCAGCGCCGGCTCGCCATGCATGGCGATACCGTGGCGCGGGCCGGCCGATTGGGCGAGCGCGAACTTGGCGGGAAACAGGGCAGCCGCGCCTGAAGCCGCCAGGGCAAGGACATCCCTGCGCCGCCACCCCGGACCGGAAAAACGAATCGATTGCCGCCACATGCCTGCAATTTATTGAATCCCGCGGCTCCCGTCATTTCCGCGTCGTCGGATCAGGCTTTTGTGCAACCGACCTCGCCGGATCGGGTTTATCGGGAGCGTTTGCGAGGTGTTGGCAAGCTGTTGGTAGGTTATTGTTTCCTGCAATTCGTCTCTGGCGTTGACTTCCAGAAAACGCTATGAGGCCGGGGTCACTATGTCGCCGCATTCGCGGGCGAAGAGCGGGTCGGGCTGCGGCTTGGGCGATTGCGCGCCTCAGGGCCGGCCATATTCGCGTCATGCCGCATTGTGCGGCACGCCTGTTCGGAAGCGCGAATACCAAGCGAAAGGACCATTTATGCCCATCCTTAATAGCCGCGTAGGTGCGGCGGCGATTGCTGCATGTGTGATTTTCGCCGGTGCGCAGGCGCTCGCGCAGGGTCAGACGCGGCCCGCGCAACAGCGCCCGGCCCAGCAGCCTGCACAGCAGCAGCCTGCCGCCGGTGCACCCGCCCAGCCGGGGCAGCAGCAGGCCGGTTCCAACCGCATCGAGCTGAAGCCGACGCAGAAGGAATGGACCAAGGTGTGCGGCAAAGATCAGGCCGCCAACAAGGAAATCTGCTATACGACGCGCGATTTCGGCCAGGAAGCCGAGCAGCAGCCCGTGCTGGCGGTCGCCGTCTACGACGTCAAGGGCGACGAGCAGCGCATCGTCCGCCTGCTGCTGCCGGTTGGCCTGCTTCTCAAGCCGGGTTTCCGCTTCTCGCTCGACAAGGGCGCGATGCTGGAAGGCACCTATGAAATCTGCTTCCCGAATGGCTGTTTCGCCGAATCGCGCATCGCAAAGCCCCAGCTCGATACGATGAAGAAAGCCTCGACCATGAACATCGTGGTCAAGAACCAGGCCAATAACGAAGTCGTCTTCGTTGTGCCGATGACCGATTTCGGCAAGGCCTTCGACGGCGCCGCCATCGATCCGAAGGTTCTCGAAGAGCAGCAGAAGCAGCTGCAGGACGAGTTGCAGAAGCGTGCCGAAGACGAGCGCAAGCGCCTGGAAAGTGCGACGCCCAACATCCCGCCCGCCACGCCGGCCCCGACAGCGCCGGCTCCGGCCGCGCCGCGCTGAACCGTTTCAACGGCAGGAATTAAGAAACGCGGAGCCTCAGGCTCCGCGTTTTTGTTTTGCGGCTGCGCTGGCGTCCGCTGATGAAAATGGGCTGTCAGTTTGGGCGGGAGGCCTTCATCCGGTACTTGCCGTCCTCGCGCCGGACGAAGATTTCCGCGACCTGCGGATGGCGGGCCGGCTCGCCGGAGTCGTCAGGCAGCAGATTCTGCTCGCTGACATAGGCGACGTATTCGGTTTCCTCGTTCTCGGCATAGAGATGATAGAATGGCTGGTCCTTGCGCGGCCGCACCTCTTCGGGGATCGACTGCCACCATTCTTCGGTATTGGCGAACTCCGGGTCGATATCGAACACGACGCCGCGGAAAGGATATTTCCGGTGCCGGACCAAATCGCCGATGCTGAATTTCGCAAAGCGGGGGTTCATAATTTCCTTGCCCGTGAGCCAACGCATTTTCAAGCGCAGTGGACACCGGTTCGCGTGAAGAAAATGCATTCTTTCAATTGGCTAAACGCGTTCTTCCGATCCAGTGGATCGGAAGAACGCTATGCTGGTGGTAACGCGCAGCGCAATAACGTGTCAACTTTAGCGCTAAACGACGTAAATTACGAAAGGCTCCGGCTTTTTTACCGCATTTTTCTTGTTTGCATTGACCCTGAGCTGCGCTTAACGCATTGTGCCGCCGCAATGACTCACAGAAGGGGTGCGGGCGCGAGAGGCTGCCGGCCAATAAATTCGTGTTCGAACTCATTATCGCGTTAGGGCTCATAGCCCTTAATGCACTGTTTTCCCTCTCGGAATTCGCCATCGTTTCCGCGCGAAAAGGGCGGCTCAGGACGCTGGCCGAGGCCGGCCGCTCCGGCGCGGCCTTGGCTTTGGATCTGGCCGAGAATCCGGGTCGTTTCCTCTCCACGGTGCAAATCGGCATCACCCTGGTCGGCATCCTCGCCGGCGCCTTTTCTGGCGCGGCGCTTGGTGCACTGGTGGCGGACTGGTTCCGTGAACAGGGCGGCATCTGGCAGCGCTTCGCAGATCCGCTCGGTTTCGGCCTGGTGATCGGCACGATCACCTATTTCTCCGTCGTTATCGGCGAGCTTGTCCCCAAGCAGATCGCTCTGCGTCATGCAGAGGGCATCGCCTGCGCGATGTCGCCGTTCATGTTCGGCCTGTCGAAACTGGCAGCGCCGATTGTTTTTCTTCTCGATTTCTCGACCCGGTCCATCTTCAAGCTTTTCGGGGTGAAAGAGCTTCATGAGAGCGCGCCGACCGAAGAGGAAATCAAGTCGCTCGTCGAGGAGGCCGCCGACGCCGGCGTGATCGAATTCGATGAGCGCCGCATGATTTCCGGCATTCTGCGTTTGGGCGACCGCAATGTCAGCGCCGTCATGACGCCGCGCACGGACGTGGAATGGCTCGATCTCAGCGCCGACGAACATGAGCTGCGGACCATGCTTGCCAATAGCAAACATTCGCGCGTGCCGGTGGGAGAAGGCTCGCCGGACAATATGATCGGCGTGCTTCAGGTCCGCGATCTTCTCGGCTCCGTCCTGTCGGGCGCAAAGCTCGATCCGCGGCCCTTCATTCGCAAAGCGCCGGAATTTCCCGACGTCCTCGATGCCCTCGACGCTCTGCAGGCGCTGCGTCAGGCGGAAGTGCCGATGGCGCTCGTGCATGATGAACACGGTCACTTCGATGGCATCGTGACGCCCGCCGATATTCTCGACGTGATCGTCGGCGCCTTTCGCTCCGATGAAGGTGCGGGCGAACCCGAGGCCGTGCAGCGCGCCGATGGGTCCTGGCTGATCGCCGGCTGGATGCCGGCGGACGAGGCGGCGGAACTGCTCAACTTCGAGTTGCCCGAACGGCGCGAATACGAAACCGTTGCAGGCATGCTGATCAGCGCTCTGCGCCGGCTGCCGGCAACCGGCGAATTCGTCGACGCGCATGGCTGGCGCTTCGAAGTCGTCGATCTCGACGGGCGTCGCGTCGACAAAGTTCTTGCGGTGAAATTGCCGGACGATTCCAATCAGGAAGACGGCTGAAGCATTTTCGAAACGGTCCAACATTGTCGTGTCCCGACTTTGCGTTAAAGTCGGCGTCGGGCGAGCCGATGCGAACGCTAAGGAAGGATGGCCTTGAGGCAGGACCACGACAGTAAGAAAATGCACAGGCGGGCGGGCGCGTTGCGGACGTTCCTGAAGAGCGAGGCGGCGGGCGGCGTCATTCTGATGATGGCCGCCGTGCTGGCGATGATCGTCGCCAATTCGGCGCTCGCACCGATGTATTTTTCCACCCTGCAGGCAAAACTTGCCGGCTTGTCGGTGCTGCATTGGATCAACGATGCGCTGATGGCGATCTTCTTTCTGTTGGTCGGCCTCGAGATCAAGCGTGAATTCGTCGGTGGCGAACTGGCGACATGGCCGAAGCGGGCCCTGCCGGGGGTTGCCGCCGCCGGCGGCATGATTTTGCCGGCGTTGATCTATGCCGCGATCAACATGCATACGCCGGCGACCCTGCGAGGGTGGGCCATTCCGGCGGCGACCGACATCGCCTTCGCGCTCGGCGTGCTGGCGCTGCTGGGATCGCGCGCGCCGGTGTCGTTGAAGATATTTCTGGCCGCGCTCGCCATTCTCGACGATCTCGGCGCGGTCGTCATCATCGCGATTTTCTATACGGCTGATCTGTCGCTGCCCGCGCTCGCCGGCGTCGCCGTCACAACGGCGGTCCTGGTCGCGCTCAATCTGACCGGCGCGAAGCGTCTTGTCGTCTATCTCGCTTTGGGTGTCGTGCTGTGGATATTCATGCATGAATCCGGCGTCCACGCGACTTTGGCTGGCGTCGTTCTGGCTTTGACGATTCCCGGACGTGAAGATCAGATCGGCGAGGACAAGAAGTCGCCGCTGCAGGAACTCGAACATCTGCTGCATGTGCCGGTCGCCTTTTTCATCGTGCCGATTTTCGGTTTCGCCAACGCCGGCGTTTCGCTGGCCGGCGCCAGCCTGTCGCAACTGACCCATCCGGTAACGCTCGGCATCGCCGCCGGCCTGTTCGTCGGCAAACAGCTCGGTGTGTTCTTCTTCACCAGGCTGGCGCTTGCCACCAGGCTTGCCGAGCCGCCGGCCGGTGCTTCGACGGTGCAGATCTACGGCGTCAGCATACTGTGCGGCATCGGCTTTACGATGAGCCTGTTCATCGGTCTGCTCGCCTTTCCCAACGCTCCGGACCTTGAAGCCGCGGTCAAGATCGGCGTGCTGTTGGGTTCGATCACTTCGGGCCTTGTCGGGGCCGGCATCCTGATCGCTGCCGGCGGCAGCGCAAAAAGATCGCTCGGTGTGTGAGCCGATGTGAGGGAGCGGGATATTATGGACGCTTCGGCGCAGACCTTTCGTGAACTTCTCCCGCCCGCGCTTATGGCGGAGGCCGATCGTCTGACCATTGCTGCGGGAAAGCCGGGGATCGACCTGATGGAACGCGCCGGCCGCGCCGTGGCCGACGCCGTTCGTCAGGCGTTGCCGAAGGGCGGGCGCAGCATCGTCATCCTCTGCGGTCCCGGCAACAATGGTGGCGACGGTTTTGTTGCCGCGCGCATTCTGCGCGAACAGGGGTTTGACGTCGTCGCCGGCCTGCTCGGCGACCGCGCCAAACTGTCGGGCGATGCGGCGCTCGCCGCCGATGCCTGGACGGGGCGGTTGACTTCGGCGGCGCTTGTCGATCTCGACAAGGCGGATATTGCCGTCGATGCGCTGTTCGGCGCTGGCCTTTCGCGCGATCTCGACGGCCGCGCGCGCGCGATCGTCGAACGGCTGAATCTGTGGCGCGCAACCACAGGCCGCAAGGTCATCGCCGTCGATGTGCCTTCGGGCATCGATGGCGAAACGGGCGCCATCCGCGGCGTCGCTGTGGAAGCCGACACGTCGGTCACATTTTTCCGATTGAAGCCCGGCCATCTGCTGATGCCCGGCCGCATCAACTGCGGTCGCGTCGTGCTCGAACAGATCGGTATCGGCGCTTCCGTGCTCGAAGCCATCAAGCCGCAATGCTTTCTCAATGCACCGCAGCTCTGGAAGACGGTTCTGCCGCTGCCGCGCGTCGATGGACACAAATATAGCCGCGGCCATGCCCTGGCATTTTCCGGCCCATTGCATCGCACGGGCGCCGCGCGTCTCACGGCGCGTGCGGCGCTGCGTGCTGGCGCCGGTCTTGTGACTTTGCTGTCGCCCTCCGAGGCATTGGCGGTGAACGCGGCGCATCTGACGGCGATCATGCTCGCGCCCTGCGAAGACGCGCCACAATTGTCAGGCATGCTTGCCGATGCACGGCTGAACGCAATCGTTCTCGGACCGGCGCTCGGCATCGGCGCTGCGACGCGCGACCTTGCGCTCGCGGCTCTTGCTTCGAGGCATAGGCGCGCGGTTGTTCTCGATGCGGACGCGCTGACCTCATTTTCTGATCAGCGCGAGACGCTGTTTGCAGCCATCCGCGGCCATGATGGGCCGGTGGTCCTGACGCCGCACGATGGCGAATTCGCGCGCCTGTTCGATCCTCAGGGATCAAAGCCGCAGCGTGCTCTGCGCGCCGCGCAGTCAAGCGGGGCGACCATTCTGCTCAAAGGGCCCGACACGGTCGTGGCTCATCCCGATGGGCGGATATCGATTGCCACCGATCTGCCACCGGCCCTGGCGACGGCCGGTTCCGGCGATGTGCTGGCCGGCATCGTCTGTGGACTGCTCGCCCAGTCCATGCCCGCGTTCGAAGCTGCAAGCGCTGCCGTCTGGATGCATGGCGCGGCCGCTCGCGCCTTCGGCCCCGGTCTGATCGCCGAAGACCTGCCCGAGGCATTGCCATCGGTCTGGCGCGACCTGGTCTAGCCGATCGTCTTTTCCCAACGCATCAGCCTGACATCGTCATAGACGCCGCTGACGATGAACGGATCGGCAGCGTTGAACGCTTCCACCTCAGCCAGCGTCGGGGCATCGAAAACTATGAGCGCGCCGAGCCGCACGTCACCCGGCGCCCCGAACAAGGGGCCGGATTGCACGATGTTGATGGCGCCCGAGCGCAGATGCGCGGTATGCGCCGCGATGTTCTCCGCCCGCTCGCGATCTTTGTTCGATGCGTTGAACGCCAGCCTCACAAACAGCATGTGTATGTCCCTCAGGTCACTTCGAACCAGCCCGCAAGGCCCGCGAGCGCATGTTCGTAGATGCCGCTCGCCAGCCGCCACTTGCCGGGATTGTCGGCAAGGAAGGCGATGCGCACCGTGCGCTCGGCGGGCACGATGACGCTGTCGCGCCAATAGGGCTCCCAGCCGTCGTCGAGCAGATGCAATTGCCGCATCACATGGCCGTGCAGGCGCATCACATGCGAGGTGGTGGAGCGGTTGAGGAAACCCAGGGTGACGGATGTGCCGCGCTTGACGCTGAACAGCGGCGGATCGCCCGGGCGCAGCGGCTTGCCGTTGACGCGCCATAGCATCGTGTTCGGCGTGAGGCATTGGGCGCCTTGTGGCGCAGCCACGCGTTCAATTACCATGTCAAGGCGCTTGGCGCTCTGCAGGGGAATGACCGGCGTCAGCAGCGGATTGAGTGCCGTCGTTTTGATCGGCGGACGCGAGGCATGTTTTGTGCCCTTGGATTGCAGGATGATGATCGGGCGATCCTGCTCGCCGGCGACGCCGAGCGCCCCGCCGCGCAGGACAACCTTCATCTCGCTGCCTTCATCCGGCATGTCGAACATCACATCGAAGCGCGCGCCAGGCCCCACCGGAATGCTGCGGGCGACAGGCTCGAACTCGTCGCAGGCCTGGCCGTCGATCGCCGTGACGAACGGCTGCACGCCCTCGAATGTGAGCGCCAGAAGCCTGGCGCTGACGGCGGCGACCAGCCGCAGGCGCACGCGCGCGCCGGGCGCGAACACCTGCGTCAGCGGCGCCGGCTTGCCGTTGATCGTCACCAGCGGTCCGATGCGCCCGCTGGCGGAGGATTCCGCGACCGAATAGAACGCCTCACGTCCGCGCGCGGTCGAGCAGGAGGGCAATTGCCCGCGCTCATCGAGTTTCCAGTCGCCGATGATCGCGATGACTTCGTGATCGTGCTCCGGCGGTGTCGGCTCATCGACGATCAGCACGCCGTGCAGGCCGCGCGTCGCCTGTTCGGCGAACGTCATGTCTGCATGGGCGTGGTAGAAGAAGACACCGGCGTCCGGCGGCGTGAACTGATAATCGAACGTCGCCCCCGGCGCGACGGCTCTTTGCGTCAGCGGTGCAACGCCGTCCATCGCATTGGGCCCGCGCATGCCGCGAAAATGGATCGATGTCGGTCCATCGAGCCTGTTGAGGAGGCGCAGGCGCAGCTCCTCACCCTTCTTGATCCGCAGCACTGGGCCCGGCGTCTGGCCGTCGAAGCCGAGAATATCCGTTTCCGCCGTGTCGACGAGCCGCAGCTTGCCGGCGCGCGCTTCAACGACGCGGAACCCATCCGCAGCGCTCGCATCTTTCTGGCTCGCATCTTTGGCGCCGCTCTGCGCCGTAGCGGAAGCGGGGAGCAGCGTCGCGGCGGAAGCACTGGTGAGGAAGTCTCGTCTCGAGATTGGCATGCAATCTATATAGGCGACGGAGCCTGCTGCGGCCAATCCATGTTGTCCGGTCTATTCGACGCTGAGACCAAGCGTCTGCACCATTTTGCGCCACTGCTCGACCTCGCGGCGGAAATAGGTTTCGGCCTCCGGCTGCGTGGCGTTCATGGGATCGAAGCCGATCGCGATCAGCCGCTCACGAATCGCAGGTTCGCGTACGATATCGTCGATCTCCTTGTTGAGCCGGACGAGTTCCGCCGAAGGCGTCGCCGAGGGCGCAAAGAAGCCGACCCAGGACATCGCCTTGAAGCCGGGATAGCCGGCCTCGGTGAAGGTCGGCACTTTGCCGATCACGGCGACGCGCTGGTCGGCGGCGACGGCGAGCCCGGTCAACTGACCGCCTGCGACTTGCGATGCGAAGCCCGACAGAGACGAGACGACCATCGGCACATGGCCGCCGAGCACGGCGTTCGTCGCATCCGGTCCGCCGCGGAACGGCACGTGCCTGGCCTCGGTCTTGACCAATTGACTGAAAAAATATTCCGCGGCGATATGCGAACTCGTACCGATGCCGGCCGTCGCGAAGGTAATTTCCTTGCCGCGGTTCTGCTGGACGAAATCCGCCAGGGTTTGGCCGGGATTGGCTGGATTGACGGCGAAGACTTCCGGCGTGGTCGCGACGACGGCGATCGTGCGCAGCGCATCGACGGAAAATCCTTTGTTGCGATAGAGCGTCTCGTTGATGGCGAGCGCCGCTGTGCTGACGAGCAGGGTGCTTCCATCCGGTGTGGCGCCGATGACCGCACGGGTGGCGATATTGGCGCCGGCGCCGGGCCGGTTCTCGACCACGATCTTGCGGTTGTGCTTTTCGCCAAGCCGGTTGCCGACGACACGGGCAATCGAATCGGCCGATCCGCCGGCGGCGAAGCCGACGATGAGATTGAGCTGTGCGCCCGGCGCCGGTTGCGCCAGAGCCGTGGTTATGGCGGCAGTCGCCGCGACAGATGCCGCAAAGGCCACCGCAAGCGCCCAGATATTCTTCATGGTTCCCTCCCTTTGCGCGCGCATGCAGAGTCGATGCGACAACACGGACCGGCCGATTTTCAGGTTGCCGGTCCGTGCGGCTGTCTCACACCGTATGGCCGCTATTTCATATTGCAGCCCTGCACCGGATCGACGAAATCCTTGAACGTGTCGAGCACTTCGAAAGCCACATCGTCGCCCTTCGGCACGGTCTTGACGATGTAGACGTTCTGCGTCGCCTGGTGGTTCGCCGCCATCTTCATCGGGCCGCGCGGCCCGACATAAGAGACTTTTTCGATGGCGCTGACGAGGGCAGGGCGGTCCTTGGTGTCGCCGTTGCGCGCCTTCACAGCATCGATGATGAAGCGGATCGAATCATAGCCCATGACCGCGAACTCTTCCGGATCCTCGCCGTACTTCTTCTTGTAGGCTTCGCGGAACTTGACATTCTCCGGATGATCGAGCTCGGCGACATAGTTCGAGGCCGAGATGATGCCGGCCGCGGCCGACCCCTGCGCCTTGCGCAGCACCGGCGGCGTCAGGCCGATTGGACCGTAGAGCGGCGTGTTCGTCTTCATGCCGAAGGAATCATATTGCTTGACGAACAGCAGTGCTTCGCCGGCGAAGAACACCGAAAACACGGCACCCGGATTGGCGGCGCGCGCCTGCGAAATATAAGGGCCGTAGTCCTGCGTCCGGTTGAACGGCGGATAGGCTTCCCCGACGATCGTGCCGCCACCGGCGAGATAGCCCTTCTTGAAGGCGGCCACATATTCGTGCGGCGCGACATAGTCGGACGCCAGAATGAAAATGTTCTTGGGCGCGTTCTTGGCCATGTAACGGCCGATCGGCTCGGTGATCTGGGCGCTGGAATAGGAGACGCGGAACAGATAGCGGTCGCATTTGTCGCCGGTCAGCGTATCGGTGGACGCATTGGACAGGACGAGCGGCGTGCGCTGGCCTGAAAGATAGGGCGCGACCGCGAGCGCGACGGCGGAATTGATGATGCCTGCCATCACGTCGACCTTGTCGGACAGCACCAGTTTGCGCGCCTTGTTGAGGCCGACGTCAGGCTTGCCTTCCGTGTCTTCATGCACAAGTTCGATCTTGCGGCCGGCGACTTCGCCTCCAGCTTCCTCCACAGCAAAGCGCATGCCGTCGAGCTGGCGCTTGCCGAGCGGCGCGAAGACGCCGCTCGTCTCCATCAGGACGCCGATTTTGAGCGGCTCGGCCGCAAAGGCCGGCGTGCCGGTCTGGACCGCCAGCGCGAGTACAAAGGCGCCGGCCGCAATTGAACGCATGATCTTCCTCCCTGATACCGCCTATGGCGCGGTTGCGCGCAATCTATATCGCTTTGGCGGCGGATCAAATCGCCTCGCAGAAGAAATCAGCCTGAACATATGCGTATGATCGAGGCATCAGGGACGAGGTCTGCGTCAGGCCATCTTTTTCCGGCCTCGCTCCTGGCGTAAGAAACCGCAGCAGCAATGAAGCAACAAAAACAGGAGGAGTTCGGCTCATGGCGTTGTCCGTCGAAAAAATACACCCGGTGATCGGGGCGGAAATCAAGGGTGTGGACCTGTCCAGGCCGGTCGATGCGGAGACGGCGGCAGGAATCCGCAAGGCGTTCGAGGACCATGTCGTGCTGGTGTTTCGCAATCAGCAGCTCGACGAGACGGCCCAGCTTGCGGCGGCCGGCTTGTTCGGCAAAGTCGCAATCCGACGCCGGCCGGTCAGCGGCGATGGCCCCGGCGGCGACTTCGACACGCCTTTCATGATGGTCACCAATATCATCGAAAACGGCAAGCCGATCGGCGCCTTCGGCGACGGCGAAATGTGGTTCCACCACGACACCAGCTACTATCCCGAGCCGCATCGCGCCACCTTGCTTTATGCACTCAAGCTCACGTCGACGGGCGGCGAAACCCGCTTTTCCAATCTTTACAAGGCCTACGAGATGATTCCGCGCGCTTTGCGCGACCGCCTGGAAGGCCGCAAAGTCCTGCAGATCCATGATTACAAGCGCCGGGAGCGGCTCAACATGGACGTCGTCGACATTTCCAAGATACGGCACATGGAACAGCCGATCTTCATCACCCATCCGGCGACCGGCAGGAAGGCGCTTTACGTTTCGCGCCTGATGTCGGCTCGCATCGAGGGGCTGAGTCACGAGGAGAGCGAAAAGGCGCTGGAAACCCTGTTCGACATCGCCGAGGACCCGTCCATTATCTATGAGCACGATTGGGCGCTGGGCGATCTGGTGATCTGGGACAACTGGGCCTCGATCCATGCCCGCAACGATTTCCCCCGCGACGAGCCGCGGCTGATGCGCCGGCTGACGATCGAAGGCCAGGCCATGCGATTCTAAGGACACAGCACGAGGAAGCCTACTCAAGCCCAAGCGAACGGGGAGGGTGGGGCGGCTGTTTTGGGCATTTTCCCTGCTGGAACAGGCCCGCGACCCTTGTTTTCAGCGGTGCGAGGAGCCAATTTTCCGCTCGCATCCTGATCCGCCCGTGCTATAGAGCGCCACCCGGACGGCGAGACTTTCGGGCCGTGGGGGCGTCTATGCGCCAATGCGGGCGTGGCGGAACTGGTAGACGCAGTGGATTTAGGTTCCACCGCCGCAAGGCGTGGGGGTTCGAGTCCCTCCGCCCGCACCAGGCCGGCTGGTTCGCCGTTTCATCAGATTTCCCTCCGGCTGCCGGATTTGCCCCGGTCATAGTCGGCTAGAATTGTAAGAAGGCAGTGACAATGCAGGTGACAGAAACCCTTTCCGAAGGCCTGAAGCGCGCGTTCAAAGTGGTCCTTCCGGTCGACGATCTCGCCAAGCGGCTCGATGATCAGCTTGTCGACATGAAGGACAAGGTGCGGATCAACGGCTTTCGTCCGGGCAAAGTGCCGGTGGCGCACCTGAAGAAGGTTTATGGCAAGCAGGTCATGGCCGACGTGTTGCAGAACGCCCTCAACGAGGTCAACCGCAAGATCGTCGACGACAACGGCATCCGCCTCGCCGGCGAACCGAAGATCGACATCGATGGCGGCGAACAGGGTGTCCAGAACGCCATCGAGGCCAAAGGCGACCTGGCGTTCACGGTCAATCTCGAAGTCCTGCCGAAGTTCGAAGTCGGCACTTTCGACGATGTCGCGCTTGAGCGCCTGGTCGTTCAGCCGACCGACGAGGAAGTGAACGACGCCCTCAACCGCATGGCCGAACAGAACCGCCCGTTCACCGCCAAGGAAGGTGCCGCCGCCAAGGGCGACAAGGTCATCATCGATTTCGTCGGCAAGATCGACGGCGAGGCCTTCCCCGGCGGCGCCGGCACCGATACGCCGCTGGTTCTCGGCTCCGGCCAGTTCATTCCCGGCTTCGAAGATCAGCTTGAAGGTGTCTCGAAAGACGATACGCGCGCTGTCACGGTCAAGTTTCCGGACGAATACCAGGCTGCCCATCTGGCCGGCAAGGAAGCGGTGTTCGACGTCACTGTGAAGGGCGTCGAGGCGCCGGGCGAAGTGAAGATCGACGATGAGTATGCCAAGGGCCTGGGGCTGGAAAGCCTCGACAAGCTCAAGGAGGCGATCCGCGCCAATATCCAGCGCGAGTTCGACCAGATTTCACGTGAAAAACTGAAGCGCGGCCTCCTCGACGCGCTCGACAAGAAGTTTGCGTTCGAACTGCCGCCGAGCTTGGTCGAACAGGAGTTCAACGGCATCTGGAACCAGGTGCTGGCCGAGCAGGCCCAGTCCAAGAAGACCTTCGCCGACGAGAATACCACGGAGGAGGCCGCCAAGGCCGACTACCAGCGGATTGCCGAACGCCGGGTCCGTCTCGGCCTGGTGCTGGCCGAAGTCGGCGAGCAGTCCAAGGTCGAAGTCTCCAACGACGAGCTGTCGCAGGCGATCATTGAGCGTGCCCGCCAGTATCCCGGGCAGGAAAAGGCGATCTGGGACTATTATCAAAAGAACGCCGATGCCGTGGCCCAGATTCGGGCGCCGCTGTACGAAGAAAAGGTGGTTGACGTGATCGTCTCCAAGGCCAAGGTCACAGATAAGAGCGTCACCAAGGAAGAACTGCTGAAGCCGATCGACGAGGACGCGGCCAAGGTCTGAAGTTAGGCCTGAGCTGCAGATTTTGCGACGATAAGGGCGGATTTGCAGGGCCTTAACTAGGCTCCGATCCGCCCATTGCGCCAGCGGTTTCGATGACTATGTTTGAGGGGAAATTGATTCCCCCGAAACCGAGAGCCCCATGCGCGATCCTATCGACGTCTATAATTCTTTCGTTATCCCGAGCGTCGAGGAAGTCACCTCGCGCGGCTCCTACCGCTACGACATTTTCTCCCGTCTGCTGAAAGAGCGGATCATCTTCCTTGCCGGTCCGGTCGAGGATCAGGTGGCGACCCTGGTGGTTGCTCAGCTTCTCTATCTGGAGGCCGACAATCCCAAGAAGGAGATTTCCTTCTACATCAATTCGCCTGGTGGCGTGGTGACGGCGGGATTGTCGATTTATGACACGATGCAGTTCATCAAGCCCAAGGTCTCGACGCTTTGCATCGGCCAGGCTGCCTCGATGGGATCGCTGCTCCTGTGCGCCGGCGAGGCAGGCATGCGCTTCAGCCTCCCGAATTCCCGCATCATGGTCCACCAGCCGTCCGGCGGGTTCCAAGGCCAGGCGTCGGACATCCAGCGTCATGCCGAGGATATCCTCAAGATCAAGCGGCGCCTGAACGAAATCTACGTCCACCACACCGGGCGGGATTATGAAACGATCGACCGCACGCTCGACCGCGACCATTTCATGACGGCCGAGGAGGCGCGCGATTTCGGTATTGTCGATAAAGTCTTTGACAAGCGTCCGGACGAATCCGAGCCCTCGAAATAGTTTTGGAGCCGAATCCTGGGGAAATTAACCTCTCAGGGGTCGCAAATTAGCCTGAATGCCGGAAAATTGTTGCAATGATGCGACACTGGCATTCTTCCCGTAGGCTTCGGACAATGCCTGCTTGATCCGCAGCCTATCGCATGATTGCATCGCACAATCGGCGATTTGGCTGCTGGTCCGCAGATTGCTAGCCTGGAAACTGGCGATTTGCCGGGGTGAAACTGTCCCAAAGCCAGTCAGTTACTGGCTACGATTTGTTAGGAACGGGACATATATCGTTGACAATGGCTGAGTCTCCTTAAGCGGAGGGGCAGCCTAACGGAGATAGAAATGAGCAAAGTCAGCGGCAGCGACTCGAAGAACACGCTCTACTGCTCCTTTTGCGGAAAGAGCCAGCACGAGGTCCGCAAGCTGATCGCCGGCCCGACCGTATTCATCTGCGATGAATGCGTCGAGCTTTGCATGGACATTATCCGGGAAGAATCAAAGTCTTCCCTGGTCAAGAGCCGGGACGGCATTCCGACTCCGCGAGAAATCTGCAAGGTGCTGGACGATTACGTCATCGGCCAGATGCAGGCCAAGCGGGTGCTGTCGGTGGCTGTCCACAACCATTACAAGCGGCTCAATCATTCGTCGAAGCACAATGACGTCGAGCTCGCCAAGTCCAACATCCTGCTGATCGGGCCGACCGGCTCCGGCAAGACTTTGCTCGCCCAAACCCTGGCGCGCATCCTCGATGTGCCGTTCACCATGGCCGATGCCACCACCCTGACCGAAGCCGGCTATGTCGGCGAGGACGTGGAAAACATCATCCTGAAACTGCTCCAGGCCTCCGACTACAATGTCGAGCGGGCGCAGCGCGGCATCGTCTACATCGACGAAATCGACAAGATCTCGCGCAAGTCGGACAATCCCTCGATCACCCGCGACGTCTCGGGCGAGGGCGTGCAGCAGGCCTTGCTGAAGATCATGGAAGGCACGGTGGCGAGCGTTCCCCCGCAAGGCGGCCGCAAGCATCCGCAGCAGGAATTCCTGCAGGTCGATACGACGAACATCCTGTTCATCTGCGGCGGCGCGTTTTCCGGGCTCGAGAAGATCATTTCCCAGCGCGGCAAGAGCACGTCGATCGGGTTCGGCGCCCGGGTCGAAGGTCCGGACGAACGCCGCACCGGCGAGGTGTTCCGCAAGGTGGAGCCCGAGGATCTGCTCCGTTTCGGCTTGATCCCCGAATTCGTCGGCCGCTTGCCGGTGATCGCGACCCTTGAAGATCTCGACGAGGACGCCCTCAAGAAGATCCTCACCGAACCGCGCAACGCATTGGTCAAGCAGTACCAGCGCCTGTTCGAAATGGAGACGGTCGATCTGACGTTCCAGGACGAGGCGCTCAACGTGATTGCCCGCAAGGCCATCGAGCGCAAGACCGGCGCCCGTGGACTGCGCTCGATCATGGAAGGCATTCTGCTCGACACGATGTACGACCTGCCAGGCCTCGAAGGTGTGGAACAGGTGGTGATCGGTCCCGAAGTGGTGGATGGCAAGGCGCGTCCGCTCTACATTTACTCGGAACGGGCTGAAAAGGGCGCGACGGCCTGAGGCCGTCGCGTACCCCGTCGCGGTGCAGTTCGTCAGTGAAAACTAAGCTGTGGCGCGTATCGACGATGGCTTGAAAGTCGCCGCGAGGAGCGCCATGTCTCTTCTAACGGAGACGGATGCGGGCTCGCATCGCAGCCGGCTCCAGATGCAAGAACCCGCCAGGGCGCTGGATAAGGCCCTAGGCAAAAGCGTCGGTGGATCTCGTTTTCAACGTAATTTCGGCAACGAAATTGCTTCCCTGAAAAACCGGCGCTTCGCATTGGTGACGGCCTATTGAAGGCGTTACTCCTGCGTGAAAACAGGATTGAAAACATGACAACTGAAAAGCGTACACCAGCACAGCCCGGAGAAGTTCACTCCTATCCCGTTCTGCCGCTGCGCGACATTGTCGTCTTTCCGCACATGATCGTTCCGCTCTTCGTCGGCCGCGAGAAGTCCATTCGCGCGCTTGAGGAAGTGATGAAGAACGAGCGCTTCATTATGCTTGCGACGCAGAAGAATGCCGCCGATGACGATCCTGCGACGGATGCGATCTTCACCACTGGTACGCTTGCGACCGTGCTGCAATTGCTCAAGCTGCCCGATGGCACCGTGAAGGTGCTCGTCGAAGGCATGACGCGCGCCAAGGTTCGCGAATACACCCGCACCCAGGATTATTACGAGGCCGAGGCCGAAGCGCTCGCGGATGAGATTGGCAGCAAGGTCGAGGTCGAAGCTCTGGCGCGCTCTGCCGTGTCCGAGTTCGAAGGCTATGTGAAGCTCAACAAGAAAGTGTCTTCGGAAGTTGTCGGCGCCGTGACGCAGATCGACGACTTCTCCAAGCTTGCCGATACGATCGCATCGCATCTCGCGGTGAAGATCGGCGACAAGCAGGACATCCTTGAGATGACTTCCGTCGCCAAGCGGCTCGAGAAGTGCCTTGGGCTGATGGAAAGCGAAGTCTCGGTCCTTCAGGTCGAGAAGCGCATCCGCTCGCGTGTCAAGCGCCAGATGGAGAAGACCCAGCGCGAGTACTATCTCAACGAGCAGATGAAGGCGATCCAGAAGGAACTCGGCGACGGCGAAGATGGCCGCGACGAACTGGCCGAGCT
Organism: Terripilifer ovatus; assembly: GCA_029222685.1. Taxonomy (GTDB): domain Bacteria; phylum Pseudomonadota; class Alphaproteobacteria; order Rhizobiales; family Beijerinckiaceae; genus Terripilifer; species Terripilifer ovatus. The sequence continues at coordinate 31,475 of JARHVB010000010.1, forward strand.
CGATGAGCGCATCAAGAAGACCAAGCTGAGCAAGGAAGCCCGCGACAAGGCGCAGGCCGAAATGAAGAAGCTGCGTCAGATGTCGCCCATGTCGGCGGAAGCAACGGTCGTGCGCAACTATCTCGACTGGCTGCTGTCGATCCCGTGGAAGAAGCTGTCGAAGGTCAAGAAGGACCTGAAGCTCGCCGAGTCCGTGCTCGAAGCTGATCACTACGGCCTCGACAAGGTCAAGGAACGCATTGTCGAATATCTTGCCGTGCAACAGCGCGCCAACAAGCTCACGGGCCCGATCCTGTGCCTCGTCGGTCCGCCGGGCGTCGGCAAGACCTCGCTCGGCAAGTCCATCGCCAAGGCGACGGGACGTGAGTTCGTGCGCATGTCGCTTGGCGGCGTTCGCGACGAGGCGGAGATCCGTGGCCATCGTCGGACCTATATCGGTTCGATGCCCGGCAAGGTCATCCAGTCGATGCGCAAGGCAAAGACGTCCAACCCGCTCTTCCTGCTCGACGAGATCGACAAGATGGGCCAGGACTTCCGCGGCGATCCGTCATCGGCTCTCCTGGAGGTGCTCGACCCCGAGCAGAACTCGAGCTTCAACGACCATTACCTCGAGGTCGACTACGACCTGTCGAACGTGATGTTCGTGACGACGGCGAATACGCTGAACATCCCCGGTCCCTTGATGGATCGTATGGAGATCATCCGTATTGCCGGCTACACGGAAGACGAGAAGGTCGAGATCGCCCGCAAGCACCTGATCCCGGCGGCCGTCAAGAAGCACGGCATGTCGGAGAAGGAATGGACGATCGAGGACGCTGCTCTGACGACTTTGGTTCGGCGCTATACGCGCGAAGCCGGCGTTCGTAATCTTGAGCGCGAAATTTCCAATCTCGTCCGCAAGGCGGTGAAGGAAATCCTCACGACCAAGAAGAAGAAGATCGTCGTCACCGATGCCAATCTGGCCGATTATCTGGGCGTGCCGAAGTTCCGCTTCGGCCAGGCCGAGACGGAGGACCAGGTCGGCGCCGTCACGGGCCTTGCCTGGACGGAAGTCGGCGGCGAGCTTCTGACGATCGAAGGCGTCATGATGCCCGGCAAGGGTCGCATGACCGTCACCGGCAACCTGAAGGACGTGATGAAGGAATCGATTTCTGCGGCGGCCTCTTATGTCCGCTCGCGTGCGATCGACTTCGGCATCGAGCCGCCGACGTTCGAGCGTCGCGACATCCATGTGCACGTGCCGGAAGGCGCGACGCCCAAGGACGGCCCTTCGGCTGGTATCGCCATGGCGACAACCATCGTGTCGATCCTCACGGGCATTCCCGTCCGCGCCAACATCGCCATGACCGGCGAGGTGACCTTGCGCGGTCGGGTGCTGCCGATCGGCGGCCTCAAGGAGAAGCTGCTGGCGGCTCTGCGTGGCGGCCTCACCAAGGTCCTGATCCCGGAAGAAAACGCCAAGGATTTGGCGGATCTGCCGGACAATGTGAAGAACGCGCTGGAAATCGTTCCGGTCTCGCGTATGGACGAGGTCATCAAGCATGCGCTGGTGCGCATGCCGGTGCCGATCGAGTGGGACGAGGAAAAGGCGGCAGCCCAGGCAGCCCAGGCCCGTGGTGGCAAGGGCGACGATGCTGCCGTGGTTGCGCACTAACGCCGCGCAGACTACCTGCAAACCAGACGGGCCGCCTTCGGGCGGCCCGTTCTGCTTTATGACACTTGCGTCAGTGGGCGCCTGTCCGTACATAGAGCCGCGCACAGCGCGTCTGGTCGATTAAAGAGGGCGGTTAGCTCAGTTGGTAGAGCGCCTGCTTTACACGCAGGATGTCGGCGGTTCGAGACCGTCACCGCCCACCATTTCCCCGATCCATGAAAAACCCCGGGTCACGCCGATAGGCGCGCCGGGGTTTTCAATCAGAAATGGAAGACGATTTCTAAAGCGTCTTCCAATTGGATCAACGCTTCCAGCGGCCTTCGTATTTGAACTCCGGCGCCGCTTTGAGCTGATCCTTGGTCGCGTTCATCGTCGCGTACCATTTCTTGTCGGCTTCGACATAGTTCACCTTCAAGGAGCGAGGGCTGACGACGACGTAATGCTCGCCCATGCCGAGGAAGCCGCCGGCTGAAACGATGTACCCGGTGAGCTGTTCGTTTGAGATGATGAGATCCTTGATCTCGCCAATGTTTTCTTTGGCCGTGTTGGTAACGTTCAGGCCAATCAGATTATAGCTGAGGACATCCGTCGGCTGCGCCCGCACGAACGTGCCTTCCGTGGTCGCTGTCTGCGCCAGTGCAGCGGTCGAAAGCACGGATGCGGCTGCAATTGAAATCAACATTTTGCGCGTTAGCATTTTCATCTCCAATGTCGATGGGGTGGAAACGTAACGTCGTCTCTGCGCTTGTGTTCCACGATGTGCGCAAAAGACAGACGACAGAACGGTGGAACTTTCGTCATGCGCGAATTGTCATAATCGCATTGAGAAACAAAAAGCCTGCGCAAGCGCAGGCTCCTTGGAAGTGAAACGGCACGAAAGTGGAGTGTGTTATTTCGCCGTGAAGAACGTCAGCAACACTTTGCCCTTGTCGCCGATAAGGCAGACGAAGCGGTCGGGCTTGCCCGTCTCTTTGTCTCTTTTGATGTAGGCCTCGCCGAGAAGAACGGCCTTGATAGGCACATCTTCAACCTTTGTATTGGCGGTTGTCACAGCGAGGCTGTCACGATCGATAATCAGATCGGTAATATCTTTTGACCGCTGCTGTAACGCCATAAGGCCGGTCGACTGGCACGCCGACACCGCAGTATCCTCCGGGCTTTGTGCGCCGGGGGTCTGAGCCGAAGCGCCTGTTGCGAACGCGCAACAAATGGCCGCGGGAATGACAAGCGCCTTCATGCAACCTCCAGATTGGTTCATCGCAACCAGGCGTCCTGTCGAAGAGGACGCCTGCCGCTTTCAAACAACGCTCGAGGATGCCGAAGGTTCACGTAAAGCCCTTCGTCAACCTTTCAGGCTCACCGCAAATCCACGCTGCACGCCCGGCCGCGCCATCATCGCCTCGTACCAGCGTTTGACGTTGGGAAAGTCGGCAAGGTCGACCTTGTGGCGTTCGTGCCGCCATGCCCAGCCGAGGACGGCGAAATCGGCGATGCTGACATCGGCGCCGGCGAAATAGGGGACAACACCAAGCCGCCGGTCCATCACGCCATAGAGGCGCACGGTTTCCTTGCTGTAGCGTTCGAGGCCGTAGCGCCGGTCCGCCTCGTTCTCGAGGCCGAGGAAGTGATGCACCTGGCCGGGCATGGGCCCGAACCCGCCCATCTGGAACATCAGCCATTCCAGTGCGGCGATGCGTGCCGCGCCGGTTTTCTCGAGAAATGTTCCCGTCTTCTCGCCGAGATAGATCAGGATCGCACCTGATTCGAACACGCTCACCGGCTTGCCCTCCGGCCCGTCGGGATCGACGATGGCCGGAATGCGATTGTTCGGGCTGATCTTGAGAAACGCCGGGTCGAACTGGCCATTGTTGCTGATGTCGATCGGCGTGACCTTGTAGGGCAGGCCCATTTCTTCGAGGGCGACACTGATCTTGCGGCCGTTCGGCGTGTCCCAGGTATGCAATTCAATGGTCATTTAAACTCCATTCAATATGCTCTTCCCGTTTGCGGGAGAAGGCGGCCCTTGCGCAGCAAGGGTCTGACGAGGGCATTCAACCCCAAACCTCTTTCGCTGTTTCAACCACCAGCCGCAACTTCGCCTTCTCTTCATCGACCGTCAGGTGATTGCCGCCGATGGTCGAAGCAAAGCCGCATTGCGGCGACAGCGCCAGACGATCCAGCGGTACAACTTTTGCTGCCTCATCGATGCGTCGCTTGAGCAGGTTCTTGCTTTCAAGATCGGGCTTCTTGGATGTGACGAGGCCGAGCACCGCGACCTTCTTGCCCGACAGATGCTTCAGCGGTGCAAAGCTGCCGGCGCGTTCCGTGTCATATTCGAGAAAGAAGGCATCGATGTCGAGTTCGCCGAAGGCGACCTCCGCGATGAAATCGTAGCCGCCGGCCGCGGCCCAGGCACTCTCGTGATTGCCGCGGCACATGTGCATGGCAAGCGTGAGATCGGCCGGCCGGTCCTTCGTCACCGCGTTGAGCAGGTCCTTGTATTTGGCCTGCAGCTTCACCGGATCCTCGCCGATCGAGCGCACATGATCGTGCATGTTGGGATCGCAGAGAAAGGGAAAGTTCGTTTCGTCGATCTGGATATAGCGGCAGCCTGCGTCATAGAGCGCCTTGATCTCGTCGCGATAGACCTGCGCCAGGTCGTGATAATACTCAGCGATATCCGGATAGGCCTGTTTGTTGACCCCCGGATCGCCGCTGCGGAAATGAACCAGGGTCGGCGAGGGGATCGCCTGCTTGGCGGTCAGCCCCGCCTTTTCGGCGAACGGCTTCAGGTCCTTGAAGTCGTCCAGCGCCAGGGATTTCGTGCGCTTCAATTTGCCGGTGGTGATGACCTTGGGTGGCGAGAATTCGATGAAGCCTTCCTCGGTCTGAAACCGTGTCGGCAGACCGCCGGCAAAGCCGACGCCGTCGATCCGTTCGATGAAATCCACGAACCAGTGACGGCGGTGATATTCGCCGTCGGTGCAGACCTGCAGGCCCACTTCCTTCTGCAGGGCGACCGCTTCGCCGATGCTGTCGCTCTCAACCTTCCAGACATCCTCGCGCGTGGCCTGGCCGGCCGCCATCCTGGCGCGCGCCTCGTGGATCTTGCCGGGACGAAGCAGGCTGCCAACGACATCCGCCTTGAATGGACCGCGTACCGAAGCGCCAGAACTCATGATGTCCTCCCCTGAACGACATGTGCCAGGAGGCCGATGCTAGATCAATTCATGTAGAAATGGAAAGCACGGCGGGCATCGGGGATATCCTCTATTTGTAAATCTCCGACGCCAGATTGAGATACTTCTGTTGGGTCTCGACGAGGATCGTGCCCATCAGCGTGGCGCCTTCCATGACGCGTTGCTCTTTCGGGATCTTCTCGGCGACGTTCCTGACCACAGGGACGAGACCCGTCGAGCCAACCAGCATCTGGTTTTCCTCGCTGAGATAGTAATTCATGAACAGGCGTGCCGCATTGGGGTGCGGCGCGTTTTTGAGCATGGCCTGGTCGAGCCGCACATAGGCGACACCTTCCTTCGGCACGATGACCCGCACGGGCAGGCCCTTCAGGCCCAGCACGTTGACGGAGATCTGCGGGATCCAGATCGGATATTCGCCGCGCGCCACGCGGCGCTCGCTTTGCCCCACATCGCGGGTGAAGACGATGTTCTGCTTGGCGAGTTCGCGATGGAAGGCCTCGCCAAGCGTCGGCTCCTGCATGATCGCCGAGAACATGGCGAAGCCGCCACCCAGGGCGCGCATGTCGTCGGAAAGAATCTTGTCCTTCCATTTCGGATTGAGGAGATCGCGCCAGCTCTTCGGCTCTTCATCGGGTTTCACCAGGTCAGTGTTCACCGTTATGGCATAAGCGGTGATCAGGCTTCCGGTCTGGACCCCATCCGCCGGCTGGCCTTCGATCATGTTGGCAGCATTGGGTACATCGCCATACGGCTGGATGGTGCCCGCGCGGGACAAACGGGTAATGGACGCCTGGCCGTGCTGGATGACATCGCCGGTGAAGCGGCCCGCGGCCTGTTCGGTGCGGATGCGTTCCTCCAGCTCACTGGCGCGGACGTTCAGCAGATCGACGGGAATGCCGTATTTGCGTTCGAAGGCTTTCTTCACCGCTTCATGCAGTTGGGGGGCGACGTAGGAGGTGTAATAAGCGACGCGGCCTTCCTTCTTGGCGGCCTCGACAAGTGCTGCCTCGCTTTGCTGCGCCTGCGCGTTCAGCGTCATCAGCGCAAAGACGGCCGCGACTTGTGCAGCCCGTTTCATGAAATCCATCGCGGCCCCCCCGATTCCCACCACTTCTGTGTGGTTGCCGGATGTTACCGGGCTGGCGCAAATAGGCAATCGTGGCCAATAAAAAAGGGCGCAGCTTGCGGCTGCGCCCTGCATGCCAAATCGCCGGCGTCTATTCAGCGGCCGAGGTCGCCGGTGCGGAGAGACCGCGCACATCGAGTTCTTCCTGCGACAGGCCGGCGACCCTCCAGTCCGTGGTCTTCGGCGCGACGCCCTCGAAGGAGCGCAGCTTGTTGAGCGGGATATGCGGCTCGGTGCGGCCGATCACGGTTCCGTTTTTCTGATAGCTTTGCGCGGCCTCGACCATCTGGCGGCGGAACTCGACGATGGCGAGATCGCTCTGGCCCAGCACTTCCTTGGTTCGGTCGGTGATCTTGCCCATGGTGAGCCACATCACATAGTCCTGGTTGGGAATGCCGGGAATGCCAGTGAAGTTGCCGAGCTTCATCGCCTGCCGGTCCTGTTTGAAGTTATTCTCGAAGGTCCGGTAACTGCGATATTCTTCGTCAACATCGATGCCGACCTGGGCGTGCAGAAATTTGCGCCATTCCTCGGTTCCCGGTGTCGTCGCTGCGTCGCCGAAGGCCAGGAAGTAAAAGTCGGTGTTCTCGTCATCGACCGGCACATGCATGATCACGACTTTGTAGTTGTTGTTCGGTGGGATCAGCACCGTATAGGGCGCGACGAACAAGGTCGTGCGGATGTAGTCGTGGGTCTGCGCGTTCTGGATCGGCCGGCGCACGGCAGCATAGCGGAAGCCGAAGGGCGTGCGCTGAGAATACAGGCGAGGTGACTTGTCGGTCGAAGGCCTCAGCCAGAGTTGTTCGTTGGCTTCGGCGCTGGCGACACGCGCCGGAACCATGTCGGACGAGTGCAGGGTCGAGGAATGCGACGAGTCGATTGCGCCTTCGAGAATCTGTGCCCAGTTCACCGGCACCTTGTACTTCGCAATCGAGACGCGGGTATTCGGCTCCGGCTTGAACACGGGATCCTCGAACTCCGGCATTTCTTCGGCCGGGCCGATATAGCACCAGACAAAGCCTGCGGCTTCGCGCACCGGATAGGAGCGGGTCTTCATCTTCTTCAGCAGGCCGGTTTCGACCGGCTCGGAATTCAGCTCCTGCGCATTGCCGTTCACGTCGAATTTCCAGCCGTGATAGAGGCAGCGGATGCCGCAATCCTCGTTGCGGCCGAAAACCAGAGAGGCGCGACGGTGCGGGCACTGCTCGTCGAGCATGCCGAGCTGGCCGTTGGTGTCGCGGAAAACGACGAAATCCTCGCCGCACAGCCGCACCTTGATCGGATCGCAGTCAGGCTCGGCCACTTCCTCGATCATGCAGGCCGGCAGCCAGTGACGGCGCATGATCTGCCCCATCGGCGCATCGCCTTCGACGCGGCACAGCAGGTCATTCTCTTCTTTGGTCAGCATGGCAATCCCTCCACACATAGCGCTTCTTGATCTTTTGGATCGAAAGACGCGTCTCGTTCTTCAAGCTGTCCCGCTTCCCAGTCTTCAGAGCTGGTACCCACAGGTCTGTAATTGATTAGGCATCTAAGAATTTACATCCTTTCTTAGAACCTGTCGAGAGGTGCAATGAAAATTCCCTTTGTTTTCATTTGGGACGAAATTCGCAGAATTTACGCAGATTCGAGGCCGTTTTGCGCTTTTTGCGCCCTCCACATGGCTTGAAAAGAAATCATTAGGCGTCTAAACAAATTGCTCGCCGGAGCTGCGGGGTGCCAAATCCCGCCCCGGCGCCCGAGAGGAAAGGCCATAGGAACACCATGCCGGAATTGCGCGTCTCCCGTGCTGGACAGATTGCCGATGGCATTCACCTGTTCGAGCTCCGCGCCCCCGACGGCGCCGATCTGCCGCCCTTCACCAGCGGCGGCCATCTGGTCGTGCGGGTGCCCAATGGCGAGGAGCGCAAATATTCGCTCAGCAACGACCCGGTCGAGCGCGACCGCTATGTCATCGCCGTCAAGCGCGAGGCCAACGGCCGCGGCGGCTCGATCAGCCTGGTCGACAATGTTCGCGAAGGCGACATGCTCACCGTCTCCGAGCCGCACAACGACTTCCCGCTGGTGCCGTCGTCCGCCGGCTATATCCTGATCGCCGGCGGCATCGGCATCACGCCGATCATTTCCATGGCGCGCCACCTGCTCAGCGAGGGGAAGGGCAATTTCAAGCTCTATTATCTGAGCCGGGACGCTGCCTCCGCCGCCTTCCTCGACGATCTCAAGCAGCCGGAATTCGCCGGCAAGGTCATCATACACCACGACGGCGGCAATCCCGAAGCCGGCTACGATCTTTGGCCAGTGCTCGAAAAATCGCGCGGCCATGTCTATTGCTGCGGCCCGCGCGGGCTGATGGATGCGGTGCGCGACATGACCGGTCACTGGTCGAGCAGCAACGTGCATTTCGAGGCTTTCGTCGATGGCTCCCAGCCGCAGCCGGACGACCTGCCGTTTACGGTGCGCATCGAGAAGACCGGCGAAATCCTGGACGTGCCGGTCGGCGTTTCGATCCTCGAAGCCCTGCGTGATGCCGGCCACAATGTCCCGTCGTCCTGCGAGAGCGGCTCCTGCGGCTCGTGCCGAACGAAGCTTGTTTCGGGCGATGTCGACCATCGCGATTTCGTGCTCATGCCGGATGAATATGCCACCAACATCATGGTTTGCGTGTCACGCGGGCGCGGCGGTGAAGTGGTGATCGACATATGAAAGACGCATCATGACGGAGCGCAAACTGCGCCTCGGCGTCGCCGGCCTTGGCCGGGCCTTCAGCCTGATGCTGCCGACCCTGGTGCAGGATGCGCGCATCGAAATCGTCGCCGGAGCGGATCCGCGGCCTGAGGCGCGGGATCGCTTCACCCAGGATTTCGCCGGCCGCGCCTATGAGCGCGTTGCCGACATGTGCGCCGATCCGGCCATTGAGGCCGTCTACGTCTCGACGCCGCATCAATTTCACCGCGAGAATGTCGAGGCTGCCGCCGCCGCGGCCAAGCACATCCTGTGCGAAAAGCCGATGGCGCTTTCGGTCGACGATTGCCGCTCCATGATCGAGACGGCGCGCCGTGCCCGCGTGGCACTGGTGGTTGGCCACAGCCATTCGTTCGACGCTCCCGTTCGCCGCGCCAGAGAGATCGTCGAAAGCGGCGCCGTCGGCGATCTGCGCATGATGAGCGCGCTCAACTACACCGATTTCATCTATCGTCCGCGCCGGCCGGAAGAGTTAGATACGGCGCAGGGCGGCGGCGTGATCTTCAATCAGGCGCCGCATCAGGTCGACACTTTGCGCTTCATCGGCGGCGGCATGGTGAAGTCGGTGCGCGCCGCGACGGGTGTGCTCGACAGGGCCCGCCGCACCGAGGGCGCCTACACCGCCTTCCTGACCTTCGAGAACGGCGTCGGCGCCAGCCTGACCTACAGTGGTTATGCCCATTTCGATTCGGATGAGCTGGTCGACTGGATCAACGAGGGCGGCCTGCCGAAAAACCCCGATAATTACGGCGCGGCCCGTCGCGCCCTGAGCCAGGCGAACGAAGCCGACGAACTGGCGCTGAAGGCCGCATCGAACTACGGCGGCCCGCGCTACGGCAGCGATCCGCGCGTTTCCGCCAAACCGGCCCAGCGCTGGCACCAGAATTTCGGCCTGCTGATCGCCTCGTGCGAACATGCCGATTTGCGGCCGACGTCCAAGGGTGTGCTAATTTACGGCGATCAGGAGCGCCGGCTTGAGCCGGTTCCAGTCCCGCCGGTGCCGCGCATGGAGGTTATTGACGAACTTTATGCGGCTGTTACCGAGGGCCGGGCGCCCGTGCACGATGGCGCCTGGGGGCTGGCAACGATGGAAGTATGTTTCGCAATTCTCCAATCCGCGCGCGAAGGCCGGGAAATTGCCTTGTCGCATCAGGTCCCGGTGCCGCCGCTTGGCACAGTTGAAGGCTAGAGAAGATGTCGAACCGGCAGGGAAGTTCGGGCGATAATCAGGTGCTGCTGCGCCGCTGGCGCGATGCCGTGCCCAACGACCGGCTTGCACATCTGATCAAGGATGCCACGCGCGGCTTGTCGCGCGCCATGCAGACCCGCCTCGCCCGCTACAACGTCTCATTCGGGCACTGGGTCTTCCTGCGCATTCTTTGGGAAAAGGACGGCTTGACCCAGCGCGAGCTGAGCGAAGAGGCAGGATTGATGGAGCCGACGACCTTTTCCGCGCTCACCACGATGGAAAAGCTCGGATACATCGAACGCCGCAAGCTCCCCCACAGTCGCAAGAACGTCTATGTCTTTCTCACCAACGAAGGCCGCGCGCTGAAGGAGAAGCTGGTGCCTTTCGCCGAATATATCAACCAGATCGCCGTCGCCAACGTCACACCTGCGGAAGTCGCCACCACGCGCAAGGTGCTGCTGGCGATCATCGAAAATCTCGCCCGCGAAGAGAGCGAGGCGGCGGGACGCAGCGAAGAGGTGTAGAATTTTCAGCCGGTCCCGCTAAGATCGGCCGACAAGGCAATCGTCCCACAAGAGGATGATGCAAATAAACCTGGCGATGCAGCGCAAACGCGGCGGGCCGGGCAGGAGGAAACGAAGGCATGCACGACGTGGAGTTCGATCACGAACACGCCGAACTATCCGAAGAGGCGCGCCTGGCGATCGCCCAGTCGATCTGGAACCAGGAAAACGTCGAGCTGACGACGGTCGGCATCGACATCGGCTCATCGACATCGCATCTGCTGTTCGCGCGCGTGCTGCTGCAGCGCCAGACGCAGGGCCTGTCGAGCCGATTCGTCGTCATCGAGCGTCACGTCATCTGGCGCTCGCCGATTATGCTGACGCCGTTTCTGCCCGATGGCACGATCGATGCCGGCAGGTTGGCGACATTCATCGACGAGGCCTATGACAAAGCCGGCGTCGGCCGAGAGGATGTCGACAGCGGCGCGGTGATCCTGACCGGCGAGGCGATCAAGAAGACCAATGCCCGCGCCATCGACGAGATCTTTGCCGCCGAAGCCGGCAAGTTCGTCTGCGCCACCGCCGGCCACAAGCTCGAATGCACCCTGGCGGCGCATGGCTCCGGCGCCGTCGCGCTCTCGAAACAGCGGCAGTCCTGCATCCTGCATGTCGATATCGGCGGCGGCACGACAAAGCTGGCGCTGATCGACAAGGGCCAGATTGTCGCCCTGCAGGCGTTCGCCGTCGGCGGCCGCCTGATTGCCCAGGACGATGAAGGAAACTGGACGCGCTTCGACGACTCGGTGCAACTCATCGCCAGGGAGCAGGACTGGCCGGTGGACGCCGCAGCGCTCGCCGATGAAGCCTTGCGCATCCGCTACGCCGACCGCCTCGCGCAGATCGCTGCCGATTATATTCTCGGCGCCGAGCTCGACGATCTCGGCAAGGCGCTGGGGTTGACCGAGCCCTTGCCGGCGCAGCCGAAGCCGTCGGCCTTCACCTTCTCGGGCGGCGTCGGCGAATATATCTTTACCTACGAGGAGCGCGAATACGGCGATATCGCTAAACATCTCGCCCATGCGCTGACGAAACAATTGTCGGGCCGTTCGCGTCTGTCGCTCATCGATCCCGGCCAGCGCATCCGTGCCACCGTCATCGGCGCCTCGCAATTCACGGTCCAGGTCAGCGGCAAGACGATCTACCTGCCGCCGACGAAAGCGCTGCCGGTTCACAACATCCCGGTGGTACGCCCGCGGCTCTCGCTGGCGACCGTCATTGACGAGCACGCGGTCGCGGACGCCTTCCGCGCGACTATCTCAAACATGGATATGGAACCTTCGCAACGCCTCGCCTTCGCTTTTACGTGGGAGGGCGACCCGGAATATTCCCGCCTCTTTGCGATGGCGCGGGCGATCAAGTCGGTCGCCGCGCCCCAGGGCCATCGCGATGAATTGCTGGTGCTGATGATCGATGGCGACATCGGCAAGACCATGGGCCGCATTCTGGCTGAGGAACTCGATATGTCGGGACAAGTGGTGTCCATCGACGGCATCCAGTTGCAGGAACTGGATTTCGTCGACGTCGGCGATCTCATCGATCCGCCCGGCGTCGTGCCGGTCGTGATCAAATCGCTTCTGTTCTCGTGAAGTCTGAACCGCACGCCATGAACCGGCGGCTGAAAAGGAGGAAGCAATGAGCGAACAACTGGATCGTCGTCTGGGGTTGGACCCCTATCTCGACTGGGTCGCCAAGGAAGGATTGAAGGTCACCGAGGATTACGGGATCGATCTGTTCAAGGTCGAGACCGCGCTGTGGCCGCGTTACGGGGTCAAGGGTGCCGCCGTGCATCTCATCGGCCGCGGCGAATTCACCAACATGTTCCTGCTCGACATTCCACCCGGCGGGTCGAGCGAGCCGCAGCGCCATCTCTACGAAGACGTCTATTATTGCCTTGAGGGCACCGGCTCGACGCAGGTCGAATTCGACGACGGCACCAAGCGCTCGTTCGAATGGGGGCCGAAGAGCCTGTTCGCCATTCCGCTGAACGCCAAGCATCGGCACTTCAACGGTTCCGGCCGCGAGCGCGCCTTGCTCGTCACCACCACCGACCTGCCGCTGGTGATGAACACATTCCACAACGAGAAATTCGTCTTCGATACGAAGTTCGATTTCACCGAGCGCGCCGGCAAACAGTCCTACTTCTCGGGTGAGGGCGATCTCATCACCGTGCGGCCCGGCAATCACATGTGGGAAACGAATTTCGTTCCCGATCTCGCCGCCATCGAGCTGAAGGAATGGGGTGATCGCGGCGCCGGCGGCACCAACATCATGTTCGTGCTGGCCGACGGCACCATGCATGCGCATATTTCGGAAATGCCGGTGGGCACCTACAAGAAGGGCCATCGCCACGGGCCGGGCTTCCATGTGATGTGCGTCACCGGCCACGGTTATTCGCTGCTGTGGTTCGACAAGGACAAGGATTTCACGCGCATCGACTGGAAGCACGGTGTCGTGTTTCCGCCGGCCGACCGGCAGTTCCACCAGCATTTCAATTCCAGCCGGCAACCGGCGCGCTATCTCGCGACCGGCACCGGCGGCTTGCGCTATCCGCTGACGACGGCGAACCGCCGCTCCATCCTCGGCATGAAGCCGGGCGAGAAGGGTGCGGTGTCGACATCGATCAAGCAGGGTGGCGACCAGTACGAGTATGAGGATCAGGACCCGCGCATTCACAAGATCTGGCTTGAGGAAATGAAGAAGAACGGCGTCGAGCCGAAGATGGAAAAATGGATTGCGGCTTGATGCGCGCTAAGCCTTCTCCCGCAGGGCGGGAGAAGGTGGCCCTTGCCTGCCTGCGCGGAGCCAAGCGGAGCTTGTCTCCGCTTCGGCGAAGGCAGGCAAGGGTCGGATGAGGGTGAGAGTTTTCAAAGAGGATTTGAATGAACGCCGAACATATCCAGCGCCGCGTCGACGGTGTTCGACATCTCGTCAACCCGAAGAACGTCGCCATCGTCGGGGCCAGTGACCGGCCGGGCAATTGGGCGATGGGCGTGTGGCAGGCGCTCGACAAGGGTGGCTATGGCGGCAGCATCTACCCGGTCAATCCGCGCAACGAAACCGTATGGGGCGGCAAGACCTGCTACGCCTCGCTCGCGGCGCTGCCGGAAGCGCCCGATCATGTCGTCGTCGTCGTGCCCGGCGAAGCGGCGATCGCAACCATCGAGGAGGCGGGCCGGTGCGGCGCGCGCAGCGCCACAGTCTTCTCCAGCGGCTTCGGCGAAGGTGGCGATCCGGAAGGGCGCGCGCGCGGCGTCAAATTGTCGGCCGCCATTGCAAAGGCCGGCCTTGCGGTCTCAGGCCCCAATTGCCTGGGCAATATCGCGGCTCCTTTCGGTTTCCAGACCCTGCGCGACGACCGCGTGCCCGATCTCGCGCGCGGACCCGTCGCGGTGCTCGGCCAGAGCGGCGGCATTGTCATGGCGATCTTTCGCGCGCTTTACGCGCGCGGCATTCGCTGCGGCTATTCGCTGACGACCGGCAATGAGCTTGGACTGACGACACCGGACTATATCCGCTTTCTCGCCGGCGATGCCGATACGAAAGTCATCGTCTGCTTTATCGAGAGCATCAGGGACGCTCGGGATTTTCGTGATGCCTGCCGTGTTGCGCGCGACGCCGGCAAACCCATCGTGGCGATGAAGATCGGCGGTTCGGAGGCAAGCCGTGCCGCAGCACTGGCGCACACCGGCTCGCTCGCCGGCGCGCTGGATTGTTTCGACGCGGTCGCGCGCTCTGTCGGCGTCATCAGGGTCGATACGATCGACGATGTCGTCGAGCTTACGGATTTTCTCGTCCATTCACCGCCGCCGAAAGGCCCGCGTCTTGGCGCTCTCACCTTCTCGGGCGGCCTCAAAGGGCTGATGCTCGAAGCCGGCGCCCGGCACGGGATCGATTTTCCGGATGTGTCGCAGGCGACGCGCGACAAGCTGGCGCCCATCGTCGGCGTCGGCACCTCGCTCGGCAATCCGCTTGATGCAGGTTTCGCGGCCCTATCGAGCGCCGAGGCCTATTTCAAATGCATCGACATCATGCTCGAGGACGAGAACATCGACACGCTGCTTGTACAGGAAGAACTGCCGCAGGTGGAAGGCACCAACCGGAAGGCGCAGAATCTTAAAGTCGTAAACCGGAACATCGCCGCGCATGGCGGCAAGCCTGTCGCCGTCATCTCCATGGTCTCCTATATGTTTACCGACTACTCGCGCGGTTTTCGCAAGGAACTCACGCATCTGCCGGTGCTGCACGAAGTCGACAAGGGCGTGCGCGCTGCTGCTGCTGCCGGGCGCTATGGTGCGCTTGTCGCGCGTCATGACGATGCCTCGCGCGACCATGCCGACGAAGCGCTGAAAGCTAAAGTCGCAGCCTGCCTCAACGGCGTTCCGTCAGGTATGGCTGCGCTCGACGAACGCAAGTCGAAGGAACTGTTGGCATTGGTCGGCATCCGCTCGCCGCATGAGGTCGTCGTGCGGACCGCGGACGAAGCGGTTCGCGCAGCGAATGACATCAGCGGTCGTGTCGTGCTGAAAGTCCTGTCGGCCGACATCCTGCACAAGTCGGATATCGGTGGCGTGATTGTCGGGCTTGAAGGTGAAGCAGCCGTGCGTGAGGGGTTCCAGCGCATCATTGCCAATGTCGGCAAACACAAACCGGATGCGAAGCTCGATGGCGTTCTGGTGGCGGAAATGATTTCCGGCGGTGTCGAGCTTGTTGCCGGCATCCAGCGCGATCCGGAGGTCGGGCCGGTGGTGATGTTCGGGGCAGGGGGCGTCCTGCTCGAAGTCGCCAAAGACGTCAGCTTCGGCCCGGTGCCGCTGGCACCAGCAGAGGCACGCGACATGATCGCCGCGACCAATGCCGGCAAATTGCTCGACGGCTATCGCGGCCAGGCGGCAAGCGACCGCACCGCCGTGGCTACAGCGATCGTCGCGCTGGCGCGCCTTGCCGATGCGCTCGGCGAGCGCATCGAGGCCATTGACATAAATCCGCTGGTGGCTTTGCCGGGTCAAGGCGGACTCGTGGCGCTGGACGGTCTGGTGGTGTTGCGCGATTGACGTGAAGCACGACACTAGAGCTTTTTCGCTTCTGATGGAATCAGAACCGAGCTCTAGGTTTTTGTTTTGACGCATTTTCTTCACGCGAACCGGCATCCACTTCGCTCGAAAATGCTCTATCCAGGCGCCTTCCGCTTCATCAGCAAGGCGCGATCCTGATCGTCTTCCTCGCGCATGCGCGCCTCGATGCGCTCGAGCAGCTTCAGGAAAGTCTTTCGCTCGGTCGCATCGAGGTCCGCGAGGATGTCTGCCTCGATCGTGAGCGCCTCGCGGGCCATCCGGTCATAGACACGTTCCGCCGCCTCGGTGAGCCGCACGATCGACATGCGCTGGTCGTCGACATTTTCGGTGCGTGCGACGAGGCCGAACTCGATGAGGCGCAGCAGGGCGCGGCTGACGGCGACCCTGTCCAGGGTGAGAAAGCGGCGTACGTCGGCGGACGACATGGGGCCGAAGTGCGCTAGCGCCGTCATCACCTTCCATTCCGGCTCCGTCAGCCCTGGATCGTCCGCATAGATGGTTGCCAGGCGCCGGCGCACCAGCGAGGCAAGCACCGTGATCCGGTAGGGCGCAAAGCGCGGCAGATCCAGGCGGATCCGGCCGGAAGACAGGGAGATATCCTTCTTGGCTTTGCTCATGCGATTTCCCGAATGGATTTTAGATTGACAACCTGCCGAAACTCGTAACAAATGATACGAAATAGCCTGGCTGTAAAGCCGGCACAGGTGGAGGGATAGCATGCGGTTCGGCCTGTTCTATGAGCAACAATTGCCGCGGCCCTGGCCGGAAGGAGCGGAGCAGAAGCTGTTCAACGACGCGCTTGCGCAGATCGAACTCGCCGACGCTCTGGGCGTCGACTATCTATGGGCGGTCGAGCACCATTTTCTCGAGGAATATTCCCATTCATCGGCACCGGAAGTGTTCCTGGCCGCGGCCTCGCAGCGCACGAAACGGATGCGCATCGGCCATGGCATCACGCTGATGCCGCCCGCCTATTCTCATCCGGCACGTATCGCCGAGCGCGTCGCCACCCTCGATCTCGTCTCGAACGGACGCGTCGAATGGGGCACGGGCGAGTCCGGAAGCCTGATGGAACTCGGTGGCTTCGGCGTTCCGCGTGAAGAAAAATCCGCCATGTGGGCGGAGGCAACCGAACAGGCGATCAACATGCAGGTCATGAATCCCTATCCGGGTTTCAAGGGCCGCTATTTCGAAATGCCCTGCCGCAACGTTGTGCCGAAGCCGGTGCAGAAGCCGCATCCGCCCCTGTGGATCGCCTGTTCCAAGCGCGAAAGCATTCACAAGGCGGCGCGACATGGCATGGGCGCGCTCGCCTTCGCGTTCGTCGATCCGGAGCAGGCCGCGAAATGGGTTGAGGAATACTACGACATCATCAAATCGGACGAATGCGTGCCGCTCGGCTGGAGCGTCAATGCGAATGTCGCGCTGGTGAGCGGCATGTCCTGCCATGCCGACGAACAGGAGGCGATCGCGCGCGGGCTGGATGGCTTCAAGTTCTTCGGCTATTCGCTCGGCCACTTCGCCTCCTACGGCGAGCATCGGCCCGGTGTCAGCGATGTGTGGCAGCGCTTCCTCGAGGTGAAGGATCAGATCCCGCGGGATGCGGGGCAGGGCGGCATCGGCACGCCGGCGCAGTTGCGGGCGCACCTGGAGGGTTACGAAAAAGCCGGCGTCGACCAGATCATTTTCGTGCAGCAGAGCGGGCTGAACCGGCATGAGCACATCTGCGACTCGCTCAGGCTGTTCGCGTCCGAGGTGATGCCGGCTTTCCATGAACGAGCGCGGCTGCGCGAAGCGCAAAAGACGCGCGACCTCGCACCCTATATCGCCGCGGCGCTGGCGCGTAAGCAGCCGATGGCGCCGATCGCCGAAGAGGATATTCCGACCGTCGTCGCCTTCGGCCGCACCCAGCCGCGACGGCCGGCCACGTTCTCCGATCGCGGCGGCGCCATCGCGGCGCCCGCCTTTGATCCGCATGCGGAGGCATCCGTGAAACCGCAGTAGTAAAATGCAGAAGACGGGGGAGGGAACCTATGAATTTAAGCTCGCTGAAGACACTCGCGACGGCGCTGCTGCTCAGCGTCGCATCCATCTCGATCACATTCGCTCAGGACTTTCCCAATCGCCGGCTGACGCTCATCGTCGGCTTCGCGGCCGGCAGCGGCGCCGATGTGCTGACCCGCTACTACGGAGCCAAGCTTTCGCTGGATATCGGCCAGCCGGTGATCGTCGAAAATAAACCCGGAGCGAATGGCGCGCTGGCGGCACAGGCTGTCCTGCAATCGAAGCCTGACGGATACACCGTTCTGTTTGCGCCGAGCGCATCGATGTCTGGCGGCAAATTCCTCTATGCCAATCTCCCATATGATTCGCAGAAGGATTTCGTCGTCATTGCGCCGCTCCTCGACAACGGTTTTGTATTGGCCGTCAGCGCCAATTCGCCGGTGCATTCGGTCGCCGAATTGACAGCGTTCGTGAAGTCGAAGCCGACAGCGCGCTATGGCACCGCCAACTCCACGGGCATCGCCGCCGCGCAGCTTTACAAGACACTCGCCGGCATCCAGGCGACGCAGGTGGCCTACAAGACAACCGGCGATGCGGTTCCAGATCTCGCCGACGGCACGCTCGACTTCATGTTTCTCGACGGCGTGTTTGCGCTGAGCCAGTTGAAGACGGGAAAGGTGCGGCTGCTCGCCACCGTCGGGTCCCGCATCGCCGGCGCGCCGGACGTCCCAACCATGGAAGAGGCGGGCCTCAAGGGCTATGGCTTCAGCGTATGGTGGATGATCGCCGTGCCCACCGGCACGCCGAAAGAGGCGGTGGACCGTCTCAACGTGGCGTTCAACCGCATTTCCGAACTGCCTGAAACGAAAGCGTTCCTGGCGACGGCCGCGGCGTCGCCGCTGACGGGCACGCCTGAAGCCACGGCCGTCAAACTCGCCAAGGATATCGAGACCTGGGCCGAACTGGCGCGTGCAGGCGGCATCACGCCGCAGTGACGTCGCGTTTAACCGATCTCGATATCGAGGCCGAGATCGAGGATCGGCGCCGAATGGGTCAGCGCGCCCGACGACAGCATGTCGACGCCGCTTTCCGCCACCGCCTTGGCGCTCTCCACCGAAATGCCGCCGGAGGCTTCGGTCTTCATGCGGCCGGCGATCATCTTCACGCCTTCGGCCATTTGCGCCGGCGTCATGTTGTCGAACAGCACCACATCGGCGCCTTCCTCGATGACTTCGCGCAACTGGTCGAGCCCGTCGACTTCGATCTCGATCTTGACGAGATGGCCGACGGACGCCTTGGCGGCCCGCAGCGCCTGCTTGATGCCGCCGGCGACCGCAATGTGATTGTCCTTGATGAGGACGGCGTCGTCGAGGCCGAAACGGTGGTTCATGCCGCCGCCGCAGCGGATCGCGTATTTCTCGAAGGCGCGCAGATTGGGCATGGTCTTGCGCGTGCAGATGACCTTCGCTTTGGTGTGGTTCGTCAGCGCCACGAGGGTCGCAGTCATCGTTGCAATGCCGGACATGTGGCAGATGAAGTTCAGCGCCGTGCGCTCGGCGGTGAGAATAGCGCGGGCATCGCCGCTGATCCGGGCCACCGGCGTGCGGACAACTTTAATGGCGTCGCCGTCCTGCGCCAGATATTCAAATTTCACCGACGGATCCATGATCCGGAATGCCGCTTCCGCAACCGAAAGGCCCGAAATCGTGCCAGGCTTGCGCGGCGCCAGCACGCAGCGTGCCTGTGTCCCCGCCGGAATGCACGCCTGCGATGTAATGTCGCCGGCGCGGCCGATATCTTCCTCCAGCGCCGCGCGCACGACCTTCTCGATCAGCAGCGGGCTCAGGAAAAGATTGGTCATGGCGGCCTCCCGGAAAGATCAACGATTTCGACGCGGATGGCATCGGCTGAGCGGCTTTTAATCATCCCTTGGCGGCTCTGTCGAGGTGCCCGTGAGGCGGCCCATTACGGCTTGCGGCAGCGGCCCGGGGCGATCACGCACCTGCGCATAAATCACTTCGCAAAATGTCGCAGATCGTGCAATTCTCCACCCAAGGCATTTGTTTTGCATGGCATCGGATCGTGGCCGATGCTGGTAATCTGGAGTTGCCGATGAGAGGGACGCCTTTTCTACGCGTTTTCGCGCTTGCCGCTGGTATGGCTGGCGCATGGGTGGCCGGTGCAGGAGCAGCATCGGCCGCGATGACATTTCGTCTGGCGACTGCCGGCGAACCAGCCACGTGTGGTGCCAAATGCCCGCAGATCATCGTCGCCGAAGGCGAGATCGTGGAACAGACCCCGTCGGACTTCGTCAATTTCCTGCGTGCCAACCGGTTCACCAAGAATGTCTATTCCGTTGTCATGATCCATTCGCCCGGTGGGCGGGTCGTGGCGTCGATGGAGCTTGGGCGCCTGCTCCGCAAGGCGGGCGCTGCGGTCATCGTCGCCCGCGCTTTCGAGCCGGACGGCAATGGCGGAATGACACGCTTTGCCGCCGCCCGCTGCTACTCGGCCTGCGTCTATGCTTTGATGGGCGCCAAAAAGCGCGTGGTGCCGCCACAGAGCAAGGTCGGCATCCATCGCATGTTCCTGTACGAGCGCATGGGCCAGACCGACGGCACGGTGGCGATGACCAAGACCTATGCCCAGTCGGAAATGGTCAACCGCCTCGGCGATTATGCCGGCCTGATGGGCGTCAGCCGCGACCTCGTCTATTCGGCGGAGAAGACGCCGCCCGACACATTCCACGTGCTGACGCCGGCTGAAATCCGCCGCTGGCATCTGGCTTCCGAGAAGTTTTGAAGCGTTTGAGCCGTTGCCAGGGCGCAATCACAACGATTGTCGGGAGTTTGACTGCAAACGCCATCAACTCCTTGACTTGCCCTCGGCTCTGCCCTATCCGGACGTTCTCCGCTGCGGCGCTCTGAAAAGCGCGCCTGACAGTCTGCGGGGGTGTAGCTCAGTTGGTTAGAGCGTCGGCCTGTCACGCCGAAGGTCGCGGGTTCGAGTCCCGTCACTCTCGCCAGTATTTTCAAATACTTGGCCAAACATGCCCAGTGGCGGCGTAACGTCATGCGCAGGCATGCGTCCGGCGTGGGCCTCATGAGCCCTCAGCGCAGTCACTTCCCGCAAAAGACATTCGACTTTGTCTGATTCTGCGTTACGAAGCGGCGTCGTCCGGCTTTCATCAGCCGTCGAACTTGCCATTCGCGGATGTCATCTTGCCGTCAGATCAGCCACAACCCGCCAAGCTTGCCGCTCGTCCTGCGCCGGACCCTGTCGCAAAAGACGTTGCTGGTCCAGCGCCCCTCCGCATCATCCCGCTTGGCGAACTCCTTTACGGCTTTTTGCTCATCGGCATGCTCGGTTTCGGCGGCATCGCCGCCAGTGCCAATTACGTCATCGTCGAACGCAACAAATGGATGACGCAGAAGCAATTCGTCGAATTGTTCGGCATCTGCTCGATATTGCCCGGCGGAAATTTCCTTAACGCCGCGGTGATGATCGGGGACCGCAATCAAGGGGTTATCGGCGCCGTCGGTGCCTTGGCAACACTTTTGCTAATGCCGCTGGTAATTCTGATTTCAATTGCAGTTACTTACGACCACTTTTCTTATCTGCCCGACGTCAAGGCGGGGATCGCCGGCGCAGCCTCCGCCGCGGCCGGCCTGATGATCGGCACCGGTCTGAAAATGGCGTTCTCGCTCGACCGCAACCTTGCCGCCGCCGTGTTCGGGATCATCACGTTCATCGCCATCGGGGTGCTGCGCGTACCTTTGGCTGCGGTGATTCTCATCATCGTTCCGCTTTCTGTCATCACGGCGCTGTATCTGCTGAAGAGGTCCAGGACCGGATTGAAGACTGGAGCGAAGACGTGATTTCAAGGCTCGAAGGCATCCATGGCTTGAAAAGGTTTCAGGCATGAATGGCGGGTTGGTCTGGCAACTGACGCTGACCTTTCTCGGCGTCGCCTTTCTCTCCATCGGCGGCGCCAGCGCGCTGATTCCCGAGTTTTATCGCCAGATCGTCGATGTCCACGTCTGGATGAGCAGCACCGATTTCGTCCACACGGTCGCGCTGGCGCAGATTGCGCCTGGTCCGAATATGCTGATCGTCAGCCTGATCGGCTGGAAAGTGGCGGGGTTCGCCGGGCTGCTCGCCTGCACCCTGGCGATCGTCGGTCCGCCCAGCATGCTGGCTTTTGCCGTCGGCCGGATGACCGAGAAGCTGGGCGAGAAGAAATGGCTGAGCGCCGTCAAAAAAGCGCTGGCGCCCTGCGTCGTTGGCCTCACGCTGGCTTCCGGATTGATCACCGCCAAGGCCGCTGACAATGACTGGATCGGCATTGCTCTCACCGTGGGCTCGGCCGCATTCATGTATTTCCTCAGGCGCAATCCGCTGTGGGTAATCGGGGCAGGGGCACTGGTGGGTATATTTGCCTATCGGCTGGGGTTAATGCATGTGGTCTGATCGTGAAACCAGTCGCTTGGCGGCACGTTCATCTTGCGCTGCAACGTGGGCTGGGATAGTGCTCCGCCATGCTCCCGGTAAGGCGTGCGAGGGGCCGCACGCCCGGCGTTCCAGCCAGCTTGCCCCGGTCCGCACCGCCCCTGGACAGATCAATGTCTGAACTCATCACCGACTATCTTCCCCTCGTCGTTTTTATCGGCGTGGCGGGTCTGATCTCAGGCGCGCTTCTGATCGCGCCGTTCATTCTCGCCTACAAGTCGCCCGATCCCGAAAAGCTCTCCGCCTACGAGTGCGGCTTCAACGCTTTCGATGATGCGCGCATGAAATTCGACGTGCGGTTTTATCTCGTGTCCCTTCTCTTCATCGTGTTCGACCTGGAAGTGGCGTTTCTGTTTCCCTGGGCGGTCGCCTTCAAGGAAGTCGGTATCTTCGGCTTCTGGTCGATGATGATCTTCCTGGGCGTGCTGACGATCGGCTTCGTCTACGAATGGACCAAGGGCGCGCTGGAGTGGGATTGATGGCAAACCAGACCCTCGTTGCAGAAAGCCCGAAAGGCATCATCGACCCGAACACCGGCAAGCCGGCGGGCGCCAACGATCCGTTTTTCATGCGGATCAACGATCAGCTTGCCGACAAGGGCTTCCTCGTCACCGCCAGCGACGATCTTATCCAGTGGGCGCGCACCGGCTCGCTGATGTGGATGACCTTCGGTCTCGCCTGCTGCGCCGTCGAGATGATGCAGGTGTCGATGCCGCGCTACGACGTCGAGCGCTTCGGCTTTGCGCCGCGCGCCAGCCCGCGCCAGTCCGACGTGATGATCGTCGCCGGAACCCTGACCAATAAAATGGCGCCGGCGCTGCGCAAGGTCTACGACCAGATGCCCGAGCCGCGCTACGTCATCTCCATGGGCTCATGCGCCAACGGCGGCGGATATTATCATTATTCTTATTCGGTTGTGCGCGGCTGCGACCGGGTGGTGCCTGTCGACATCTACGTCCCGGGCTGCCCCCCTTCAGCCGAGGCGCTGCTGTATGGCGTGCTGCTTCTGCAAAAGAAGATCAGGCGCGTCGGTACGATTGAACGCTGATCTGAGACGGATCCCGGGAACCGGAGCCCTTAATGATGGACGAGACACTGAAATCTCTCGGTGACAGCATCGCCGCCGCGCTTCCCGGCGCTGTCGAGCGGGCCTATGTCGATTTCGGCGAGCTCAACATCGTCGCCGAGGCGTCACGCATCGTCGAGGTGCTGACCCATCTGCGCGATGCGCCCGATTGCCTTTTCGTCAATCTTACCGACATCACCGCCGTCGACTATCCGTCACGTGAGAAGCGTTTCGATATCGTCTACCACGCCCTGTCGCCGCGTCATAACCACCGCATCCGCGTCAAGGCGGCCGTCGCCGAAGACGAGGCGATCGCCTCCGCCATCCCCGTCTGGCCCGCCGCCAACTGGTTCGAGCGCGAAACCTACGACATGTACGGCGTTCTCTTCGCCGATCATCCCGACCTGCGCCGCCTGCTGACAGACTATGGGTTCGAAGGCCATCCCCTGCGCAAGGACTTCCCGATGACCGGCTATGTCGAAGTGCGTTACGACGACGCCCAGAAGCGAGTCGTCTACGAACCCGTGAAGCTGACGCAGGAGTTCCGGCAGTTCGACTTCCTTTCCCCCTGGGAAGGCCAGCCGGATTACGTGCTGCCGGGCGACGAAAAGGCGAAGTGATGAGCGACGACTCCGTCCGAAATTTCTCGATCAACTTTGGCCCGCAGCATCCCGCGGCCCACGGTGTGTTGCGCCTGGTGCTGGAGCTCGATGGCGAGATTGTCGAGCGCGTCGATCCGCATATCGGCCTGCTTCACCGCGGCACCGAGAAGCTGATGGAAGCGCGGACCTATCAGCAGAACGTGCCCTATTTCGACCGGCTCGACTATGTCGCGCCGATGAATCAGGAACATGCCTTCTGCCTCGCGATCGAAAAGCTGCTGCAAGTCGAGGTGCCGTATCGCGCCCAGCTCATTCGCGTGCTGTTCAGCGAGATCGGCCGGCTGCTGTCGCATCTTCTCAATGTGACGACGCAGGCCATGGACGTCGGCGCGCTCACCCCGCCGCTGTGGGGCTTCGAAGAACGCGAAAAGCTGATGGTGTTCTACGAGCGCGCGTCGGGCGCGCGCATGCACGCCAATTATTTCCGTCCCGGCGGCGTGGCGCGCGATTGCCCGCCCGAACTGATCGAGGACATCGGCAAGTTCTGCGATCCCTTCCTCAAAGTCTGCGACGACCTGACCGCGCTGTTCCTCGACAACCGCATTTTCAAGCAGCGCAACGTCGATATCGGCGTCGTGAGCCTGGAAGACTGCTGGAAATGGGGTTTCTCCGGCGTCATGGTGCGCGGCTCGGGTGCCGCCTGGGATCTGCGCAAGTCGCAGCCCTATGAATGCTACGAGGAGATGGAGTTCGACATCCCCGTCGGCCGCCATGGCGACAATTACGACCGCCAGGTCATCCGCATGGAAGAGATGCGCCAGTCGGTCCGCATCATGAAGCAATGCGTCGAGCGGCTGATGAGTCCGCAGGGGCAGGGGCCGATCGCCGCCACCGACAACAAGATCGTCGCGCCGCACCGGCCGCAGATGAAGCGCTCGATGGAATCGCTGATCCATCACTTCAAGCTCTTCACCGAAGGCTTCCATGTGCCCGCCGGCGAAGTCTATGCCGCCGTCGAAGCGCCGAAAGGCGAGTTCGGCGTCTATCTCGTCGCCGACGGCACCAACAAGCCTTACCGCTGCAAGATCCGCGCGCCGGGTTTTGCCCATCTGCAGGCGATGGACTTCATGTGCCGCAAGCACATGCTGGCCGACGTCAGCGCCGTCCTTGGTTCTCTCGATATCGTTTTCGGGGAGGTGGACCGGTAACGGTCCTACAGGTGAGAAATGACTGTCCGCCGTCTCGCAGAAAAACAACCCGCCTCGTTCGAATTCACGCAGGAAAACCGTGCGTGGTGCGACGATCAGATCGCCAAATATCCGCTCGGCCGCCAGGCCTCGGCGGTGATTCCGCTGTTGTGGAAGGCGCAGGCGCAGAACGATTACTGGCTGCCGCAGAAGGCGATCGAAAAGGTCGCCGACATGCTGGCCATGCCTTATATCCGCGTGCTCGAGATTGCCACCTTCTACTCCATGTTCAACCTGGAGCCGGTCGGCAGGCACTTCATCCAACTGTGCGGCACGACGCCCTGCGCCCTGCGCGGCGCCAATGACATCAAGGCCGTGCTCGAAAAGCGCATCGGCGACCAGCGCCATGTGTCTGCCGACGGCAATTTCGCCTGGCTCGAGGTCGAATGCCTCGGCGCCTGCTGCAACGCGCCGATGGTGCAGATCAACGACGATTACTTCGAGGATCTGACGCCAGACAGCATAAACAAGCTGCTCGATGATCTGGCTGCCGGACGTCCGGTGAAGGTGGGCTCACAGACCGGCCGCACAGCCTCCGAGCCGGAGCCGGGCAAGGGCACGACATTGACCGATGCCACGCTCTATGACGGCTCGGTCGTCGGTGCGTGGAGAACGCGCTTCGACGAGGCGCGGGCTTCCGAGAAGGTCTTGGCCGAGAAGGCTCTGGCTGAAAAGGCCTCGGCCGAGAAAGCGGCAGCCGCCGCCGCAGAGAAGAAAGCTTGAGGGCGAACAATGCTCGCTGACAAGGATCGCATCTTCACCAACCTTTATGGCTTCCAGTCGCCGTCGCTGAAAGAGGCGATGAAGCGCGGCGCCTGGGACGGCACCAAATATCTCATCGATCAGGGCGCCGGCTGGATCATCAACGAGATGAAGGCGTCCGGCCTGCGCGGTCGCGGCGGCGCCGGCTTCCCGACCGGCCTGAAATGGTCCTTCATGCCGAAGCCCGATCCGGCGCGGCCCTCCTATCTCGTCGTCAACGCCGACGAATCCGAGCCCGGCACCTGCAAGGACCGCGAGATCATGCGCAATGATCCGCACCTTCTGGTCGAGGGCTGCCTGATCGCCTCCTTCGCCATGGGCGCGCACGCCTGCTACATCTATATTCGCGGCGAATATATCGCCGAGCGCGAGGCCCTGCAGCGCGCCGTCGAGGAGGCCTATGAAGCAAAGCTCATCGGCCCCAACAACGTGCACGGCTGGCCGTTCGATCTCTACGTGCATCACGGCGCCGGCGCCTACATCTGCGGCGAAGAGACGGCGCTGCTCGAAAGCCTCGAAGGCAAGAAGGGCATGCCGCGCATGAAGCCGCCGTTCCCGGCGAACATGGGCCTCTACGGCTGCCCGACTACGGTCAACAATGTCGAGTCGATCGCGGTGGCGCCGACGATCCTGCGCCGCGGCGCGAGCTGGTTCCTCGGCTTCGGCCAGAAGAACAATGCCGGCACCAAGCTGTTCTGCATCTCCGGACACGTCAACAAGCCGTGCAATGTCGAAGAGGCGATGAGCATTCCGTTCCGCGAACTGATCGACAAGCATTGTGGCGGCATGCGCGGCGGTTGGGACAACCTGCTCGCGGTTATTCCTGGTGGCTCGTCGGTGCGCTGCGTGCCGGCCGACCTCATCATCGATTGCCCGATGGATTTCGACAGTCTGAGCAAGCTGCGCTCGGGCCTCGGCACGGCAGCTGTCATCGTCATGGACAAGTCGACCGATATTGTCCGCGCTATCGCCCGCATTTCCTATTTCTACAAGCATGAGAGCTGCGGTCAGTGCACGCCGTGCCGCGAGGGCACCGGCTGGATGTGGCGCGTGCTCAACCGCATGGCCGAAGGCCGCGCCCAGAAGCGCGAGATCGATATGCTGCTCGACGTGTCGCAGCGCATCGAAGGACACACGATCTGCGCGCTCGGCGACGCGGCAGCGTGGCCCATCCAGGGCCTGATCACGCATTTCCGCGGCGAAATCGAAAAGCGCATCGATCAATATGCGGCCAATCCGCATATGGATCCCGTGCGCATGGCGGCGGAATGATTTGCTTCCGCCGGATCGTTCCGGTGGATGAAGTTTGAATTTCAAGCGCAGAGGCGTCCTCTGCAGCGACGAGAAAGAGACAGGGATACGCGATGACCAAAATCATCGTAGACGGCAACGAAGTAGACGTTCCCGCGGAGTATACGCTTCTGCAGGCCTGCGAGACCGCGGGTGCGGAAGTGCCGCGGTTCTGCTTCCACGAGCGTCTGTCGGTTGCCGGCAATTGCCGCATGTGCCTTGTCGAGGTGAAGGGCGGCCCGCCCAAGCCCGCGGCCTCCTGCGCCATGGCCGTGCGCGATCTGCGGCCCGGCCCCAATGGCGAGCCGCCGCAGGTTTTCACCAACACACCGATGGTGAAGAAGGCGCGCGAAGGCGTGATGGAATTCCTGCTCATCAACCATCCGCTCGACTGCCCGATCTGCGATCAGGGCGGCGAATGTGATCTGCAGGACCAGGCGATGGCCTTCGGCGTCGATAGTTCGCGCTATGCCGAGAACAAGCGCGCCGTCGAAGACAAGTATATCGGCCCGCTGGTGAAGACGTCGATGAACCGCTGCATTCATTGCACGCGCTGCGTCCGCTTCACCGCCGAAGTCGCCGGCACCGGCGACATGGGCGCCACCGGCCGTGGCGAGGACATGGAGATCACGACGTATCTCGAGACGGCGATGACGTCCGAACTGCAGGGCAACGTCGCCGATCTCTGCCCGGTCGGTGCGCTGCTGCCCAAGCCGCAGAATTTCAGGGCCCGGTCGTGGGAATTGCAGAAGACCGAATCCATCGACGTGATGGATGCGCTGGGCTCGGCGATCCGCGTCGACACGCGCGGCCGCGAGGTCATGCGCATCCTGCCGAGAGTCAACGATGCGGTGAACGAGGAATGGATTTCCGACAAGACGCGGCAGATCGTCGACGGCCTCGGCGCGCAGCGGCTTGACCGCCCCTATGTGCGCGAAAACGGCAAGCTGCGGCAGGCAAGCTGGCAGGAAGCCTTTGCCGCCATCGCCGCGAAGGTGAAAGCGACGAGTGCTGAAAAGATCGGCGCCATTGCCGGTGATCTTTGCGCTGTCGAAGATATGTTCGCCCTGCAACTGCTGATGGGCAAGCTCGGCTCGAAGAACATCGACTGCCGCCAGGACGGCGTGAAGCTCGATCCGAAGCTCGGCCGCGCATCCTATCTGTTCAATTCGACGATCGCCGGCATCGAGGCTGCGGATTCGATCCTCATCATCGGCTCCAACCCGCGCAAGGAAGCGCCGGTGCTCAATGCCCGCATCCGCAAGCGCTGGCTGCGCGGCGGGCTGAAGATCAGCGTCATCGGCGACAGGCCGGAC
Source organism: Terripilifer ovatus (assembly GCA_029222685.1). Taxonomy (GTDB): domain Bacteria; phylum Pseudomonadota; class Alphaproteobacteria; order Rhizobiales; family Beijerinckiaceae; genus Terripilifer; species Terripilifer ovatus. The sequence continues at coordinate 59,817 of JARHVB010000010.1, forward strand.
CTTACCTATGTCTACGACTATCAGGGCGCCGGCGCGGAATCCCTGTCGGCGCTTGCCGACAATCCGCCGCCGGCGGTTGAAAAGTCCATGGTCATCATTGGCCAGGGCGCGCTGGCGCGGCCCGATGGCGCCGCCATTCTGGCGCTTGCCGGCAAGCTGGCCTCGGCGTTCGGTGCGGTAAAGGACGGCTGGAACGGTTTCAACGTGCTGCACACGGCGGCCGCGCGTGTCGGCGGTCTCGATCTTGGCTTCGTGCCGGGCGAGGGCGGCCTCGATGCGCTGGCCATGGCAAACGGTGGCGTCGATGTCCTGTTCAATCTCGGCGCCGATGAGATCGACATCAAGCCGGGCGCCTTCGTCATCTATCAGGGCTCCCATGGCGATCGCGGCGCTCATCGCGCCGATGTCATCCTGCCGGGCGCGGCCTACACCGAAAAATCCGGCACCTATGTGAACACGGAAGGCCGCGTGCAGATGGCAGCGCGCGCCGGCTTCCCGCCGGGCGACGCCAGAGAAGACTGGGCGATCCTGCGCGCCCTGTCGGACGTACTCGGCCAGCGCCTGCCGTTCGACACCTTGGCTGCCCTGCGTTCCGCGCTTTATGCGGCGCATCCGCATTTCGCCGCCATCGACGACATCGCGGCGAGCGATGCGTCGGCCATCGGCAAGCTTTCGGCCAGCGGCGCGCCCGGTAAGGACGTTCTGGCTTCGCCGATCACCGACTTTTATCTGACCAATCCGATCGCGCGCGCCTCTTCCGTCATGGCGGAATGTTCGGCGCTGGCGCGCGGTCGCATGCTGCAAGCGGCGGAGTAGGGGAATGGACTTTTCCTGGGTTGTGCCCCTGCTCATCATTATCGGCAAAAGCCTTTTGCTGCTCGTGGCGGTGCTGATCTACGTCGCCTACATCATCTTGGCTGACCGCAAGATCTGGGCGGCGGTGCAATTGCGTCGCGGTCCGAATGTGGTGGGGCCCTGGGGCCTGCTGCAATCCTTCGCGGATATGTTTAAATTCGTGTTCAAGGAACCGGTTATTCCTGCCGGCGCCAACAAGGGCGTCTTTCTGATCGCACCGTTCGTCACCGCTATTCTGGCGCTGTCCGCCTGGGCCGTGGTTCCGGTGGCCGACGGCTGGGCGGTTGCCGATCTCAACGTCGGCATTCTCTTCATCTTTGCCATCTCCTCGCTCGGCGTCTATGGCGTCATCATGGGGGGCTGGGCGTCGAACTCCAAATATCCGTTCCTGTCGGCCCTGCGCTCCGCGGCGCAAATGGTCAGCTATGAAGTCTCCATCGGCTTCGTCCTCATCACCGTGCTGCTCTGCGCCGGCTCGCTCAATCTCAGCGAGATCGTCCGTGCGCAGGATTCGCGCTTCGGCGCGCTCGGCTGGTACTGGCTGCCGCTGTTTCCGATGTTCATCATCTTCTTCATTTCGGCGCTGGCGGAAACCAACCGTCCGCCGTTCGATCTGGTCGAAGCGGAATCCGAACTCGTCGCCGGCTTCATGGTCGAATATTCATCGACCCCCTATCTGTTGTTCATGCTCGGCGAATATGTCGCCATCGTCAGCATGTGCGCCCTGACGACGGTGCTGTTTCTGGGCGGCTGGCTGTCGCCCATTCCCTTCGCGCCGTTCACCTGGGTGCCGGGCGTGATCTGGTTCGTGCTCAAGGCCTCGCTGGTCTTCTTCATGTTCGCCATGGTGAAGGCTTTCGTGCCGCGCTATCGCTACGATCAGTTGATGCGGCTGGGCTGGAAGGTTTTCCTGCCGATTTCGCTGTTCATGGTTGTTCTCGTCGCCGCCGTTCTGCAGTTCACCGGCTGGGGAGGACGCGTATGACGCTTGCCGTCTCCAATGCCGGACTTGCCGGGGCGCTGATCGGCCTCATGTTCGGGCTGGTCGAATATGTGCTGGCGCTGCGCATCATCGGGCGCATGCTGTCGCGCGAGGCCGGCGCCGGGCAGCCTGAACAGGCTGGGGTGGACCGGGTCCAGGCGCTGCTGCGCCCTATCCGCTATGCGCTGCTGTCCGCCGCTTTCATTGTCTATCCCGCCGTCGGCTATCTCGTCGGCGCACCCTTCGCATCCGAGGGCAAATAAGATGAAACTTGACCGGGCCGCGAAAGCTCTTTTTCTGACGGAATTCGTCGGCGCCTTTGTGCTGTCCATGCGCTATTTCTTCAAGCCGAAGGCGACCTTGAACTATCCGCACGAGCACAATCCGCAATCGCCGCGTTATCGCGGCGAGCATGCGCTGCGCCGCTATCCCAATGGCGAGGAACGCTGCATCGCCTGCAAGCTCTGCGAGGCAATCTGCCCGGCGCAGGCCATCACCATCGAGGCGGGGCCGCGCGGCAACGACGGCACCCGGCGCACCACGCGCTACGACATCGATATGGTGAAGTGCATTTACTGCGGCCTCTGCCAGGAGGCCTGCCCGGTCGACGCCATCGTCGAGGGACCGAACGCCGAGTTCGCGGTCGAAACCCGCGAGGAACTCTATTACGACAAGAACCGTCTGCTCGATAACGGCGCGCGCTGGGAGCGCGAAATCGCCCGCAATATCGCGATGGACGCGCCGTACAGATAATTTTCGTCTTTCCGGTCGCGGTCATTGCCGTCCACGGAAAGAAGGAAAGCTAAAGGATGAAACGATGACCGTGGCCGCCATCTTCTTCTATCTCTTCTCGATCGTCATGATCGCCTCGGCGTTCATGGTGATCGCGGCGCGCAATCCCGTGCATTCGGTGTTGTTCCTGATCCTCGCTTTCGTCAACGCCTCTGCTCTGTTCGTCCTCGTCGGCGCCGAGTTCCTGGCGATGATCCTGGTCGTCGTCTATGTCGGCGCGGTGGCCGTTCTGTTCCTCTTCGTCGTCATGATGCTGGATGTCGATTTTGCTGAACTCAAGCAGGGCTTCCTGCAATATCTGCCGCTCGGCGCGCTGATCGGCATCGTCGTTGCCGTCGAGCTCATTCTTGTCGTCGGCGGCTGGTCGGTGGCCCCCGGCGCCAAGGCAACCAATGCGCCGGCTATCACCGCTCTGTCGAACACGGAGGCGCTCGGCCTCGTGCTCTACACGAGACATGTCTATTTCTTCCAGGCTGCGGGGTTTGTTCTGCTCACGGCCATGATTGGCGCCATCGTGCTGACCTTGCGTCACAAGCCCGATGTCAAGCGCCAGGATATTTCGGAACAGAATGCTCGCACGCGCGAGGAAGCCGTAGAAGTCAAGAAAGTGCCCTCACGGGCCGGCGTCTGAGAGGATCGCATGGATATCGGTCTCACCCATTATCTCATCGTCGCAGCGATCCTGTTCACCATCGGGATCGCCGGCATCATTCTCAATCGCAAGAACATCATCGTCATCCTGATGTCGGTGGAGCTGATCCTGCTCGCGGTGAACATCAACCTGGTGGCGTTCTCGAGCTTCCTTGGCGATCTGACGGGCCAGGTCTTCTCCCTGTTCATTCTCACGGTCGCGGCGGCGGAAGCCGCCATCGGGCTTGCCATTCTAGTGACCTATTATCGCAACCGCGGTTCGATCGCGGTTGAAGACATCAACCTGATGAAGGGCTGAAGGGCGCATGTACACCGCAATCGTCTTTCTGCCCCTGATCGGCTTTCTGATCGCCGGCATTTTCGGCCGCCAGCTCGGCGCAAGGCCGTCGGAACTGATCACCACCATTCTGCTGTTCATCGCGGCGGCCTTGTCCTGGGTCGCCTTCTTCCAGGTCGGCCTCGGCAGCGCCCCCTTGAGCGTTTCCGTGCTCGGCAAATGGATCGCTGCCGGCACCTTGCATGTCGATTGGGCGCTGCGCATCGACACGCTGACCGTGGTGATGCTCGTCGTCGTCAATACCGTCTCGGCGCTCGTCCACCTCTATTCCATCGGCTACATGCACGAGGACGAACATCGTCCGCGCTTCTTCGCCTATCTGTCGCTCTTCACCTTCGCCATGCTGATGCTGGTGACGGCGGACAACCTGGTGCAGATGTTCTTCGGCTGGGAAGGCGTCGGCCTCGCCTCCTATCTGCTGATCGGCTTCTGGTATGAGCGCCCGTCCGCCAATGCGGCGGCGATCAAGGCCTTCGTTGTCAACAGAGTCGGCGATTTCGGTTTCGCTCTCGGCATCTTCCTCCTCTTCGCGCTCACCGGCTCCGTCACGCTCGACCAGATCTTCGCGGCAGCGCCCGGTCTGGCCAACAAGTCGATCCATATCTTTGGCCTCGACGCGGACGCGATGACGGTCGTCTGCCTGCTCCTGTTCATGGGGGCCTGCGGCAAGTCGGCCCAGTTCCTGCTGCACACCTGGCTGCCGGACGCGATGGAAGGCCCGACGCCGGTTTCCGCCCTCATCCACGCCGCGACCATGGTCACGGCCGGCGTCTTCATGGTGGCGCGCCTGTCGCCGCTGTTCGAATATGCACCCGTGGCGCTCTCGGTCGTCACCGTCGTCGGCGCGACCACGGCGTTCTTCGCTGCCACCGTCGGCCTGGTGCAGAATGACATCAAGAGAGTCATCGCCTATTCCACCTGCTCGCAACTCGGCTACATGTTCGTGGCGCTCGGCGTCGGCGGCTACAATCTGGCGATCTTTCATCTGTTCACCCATGCCTTCTTCAAGGCGCTCCTGTTCCTGGGCGCGGGCTCGGTGATCCACGCCATGCATCACGAGCAGGACATGCGCCGCATGGGCGGCCTGGCGAAGCATATTCCAGGCACGTTCTGGATGATGACCATCGGCACCTTCGCCCTGACCGGCCTGCCGCTGACCGCCGGCTTCTTCTCGAAGGACGCGATCATCGAAGCTGCCTTCGCGTCGCAGCGTCCTGGCGCGCTCTACGCCTTCCTCCTCACCGCCATCGCCGCCGGCCTGACCTCATTCTATTCCTGGCGTCTGGTGTTCATGACCTTCTTCGGCAAGGAGCGCTGGGCGGAGGAGGACCATGGTCACGACGCGCCAAGCCACGACAATCATGGTCACGACAATCATGGTCACGACGATCATGCGGCGCCGGTCGCAGCCCATGGCCATGATGATCATCACGGCCACAAGCTTGAGCCGCATGAATCGCCGGCCGTCATGATGATCCCGCTCTATGTGCTTGCGGCGGGCGCCCTGTTTGCCGGCCTCCTGTTCAAGGACGTCTTCATGGGTGAGGGGATGGCAGACTTCTGGAAGAAGGCGCTGTTCTTCGGACCCGACAATCATCTCATGCACGATATGCATGAAGTGCCGGAGTTCGTCGCCTTCCTCGCGACCTACATGATGCTCGGCGGCTTCGTCATCGCGGCGCTGATGTATGTGTTCTACACGGACGCACCCCGGCGCCTGGCCGAGCGCAACCCGATCCTCTACCGGTTCCTGCTCAACAAATGGTACTTCGACGAATTGTACGATCTCATCTTCGTCCGGCCGGCGTTCTGGCTCGGCCGCCTGTTCTGGAAGCAGGGCGACGGCCGCATCATCGACGGTATCGGGCCTGACGGTGTCTCCGCGCGGGTCATCGACGTTGCCGGCCGTGTCGTGAAGTTGCAGACCGGTTACGTCTATCACTATGCGTTCGCCATGCTCATTGGCGTCGCGGCGATCATCACCTGGTATCTGCTGGGCGGGGTGCATTGATGTTCGGTTTTGGTATCCTCTCCGGCCTGATCTTCCTGCCGCTCGTCGGCGTGGCCTTCATCCTGTGCCTGCGTGGCGACGACGAGGCGGCGCTGCGTAATGCCCGCTGGGCGGCGCTGCTTGCCACGATCATCACCTTCCTGCTGTCGCTTTATGCCTGGAAAATGTTCGACACGAGTTCGTCCGGCTTCCAGCTCATTGAAGAAAAGAGCTGGCTCGGCAGCGGCCTGATGTACAAGCTCGGCGTCGACGGCATGTCCATGCCCTTCGTGCTGCTGACCACCTTCCTGATGCCGTTCTGCATTCTGGCCTCGTGGGAATCGATCACCTTCCGCGTCAAGGAATATATGATCGCCTTCCTCGTGCTCGAGACGCTGATGATCGGCGTGTTCTGCGCGCTCGATCTGGTGCTGTTCTACCTGTTCTTCGAAGGCGGCCTCATCCCGATGTTCCTCATCATCGGCATCTGGGGCGGCAAGCGGCGCATCTACGCCAGCTTCAAGTTCTTTCTCTATACCTTGCTCGGCTCGCTGCTGATGCTGCTTGCCATCATGGCCATGTATGGCGTCGCCGGCACCACCGACATCACCGTTCTGTTGAAAACGGCATTCCCGGCGTCCATGCAGAAGTGGCTGTGGCTCGCCTTCTTCGCCTCCTTCGCGGTGAAGATGCCGATGTGGCCGGTGCACACCTGGCTGCCCGACGCGCACGTCGAGGCGCCGACAGCGGGCTCGGTCATCCTGGCCGGCATCCTGCTGAAGATGGGCGGTTACGGTTTTATTCGTTTCTCGCTGCCGATGTTCCCCGACGCGTCGCAATATTTCGCGCCGCTGGTCTGGACCCTGTCGATCATCGCCATCGTCTACACGTCGCTCGTCGCCCTGGTGCAGGAGGACATGAAGAAGCTCATCGCCTATTCGTCGGTGGCGCACATGGGCTTCGTCACCATGGGCCTGTTCGCGATGAACCCGCAGGGGGTGCAGGGCGCCATCTTCCAGATGGTCAGCCACGGCCTCGTCTCGGGCGCGCTGTTCCTCTGCGTCGGCGTCGTCTACGACCGCCTGCACACGCGCGAGATCGCGGCTTACGGCGGCCTGGTCAAGAACATGCCGCTGTTCGCAGTCGCCTTCATGCTGTTTACCATGGCCAATGTCGGCCTGCCGGGCACGTCAGGCTTTGTCGGCGAATTCCTGACCCTGGTTGGCACCTTCTTCGCCAATTCCTGGGTGGCTTTCTTCGCCACCAGCGGCGTCATCCTGTCGGCTGCCTATGCGCTTTATCTCTATCGCCGCGTCATCTTCGGCGTGCTGGACAAGCCGTCGCTCATGAAAATGCAGGATCTGAGCGCGCGCGAGATCGCCTTGCTGGCGCCGCTCGGCCTGCTGGTCATCTATTACGGCATTCAGCCTGGACCGATCCTTGACGCCTGCGCGGCATCGGTCGATCTGCTCATCAAGAATTATCAGACAGCGCTCGGCCTGACCAAGGCTGCCACGCTCGCGCTGCACTGAGGACGAAGACATGACGCCTCTTTCCTTCGCGCTTGCCCATTCGCTTCCCGAGATCGTCCTGGCGGTCGGCGCGCTGGCCCTGCTCATGCTCGGTGCCCTGCGCAAGCTGACCGGCGACTGGATCATCAGCGAATGCGCCATCGTCCTGCTCGGGTTGGCGGCGCTCAGCATGTTGTTCCAGGTCCAGTCTTCGGCGGTCATATGGGACGGCGCCTTCATCGATGATTCTTTCGGCCGGTTCATGAAACTGCTGGCCCTGTGCGGGGCTCTGGTCTCGCTGCTGCTGTCGCGCGAATTCATGGCCCGCGAGGGGATCGATTTCTTCGAGTTTCCGGTCCTCATCCTGCTCGCCACCCTCGGCATGCTGATGCTGATCTCGGCGCAGAGCCTGATCGCGCTCTATCTCGGTCTCGAACTGATGAGCCTGGCGCTCTATGTCATCGCGGCGTTTCACCGCGACAATCTGCGCGCCTCCGAAGCGGGCCTGAAATATTTCGTCCTCGGCGCACTGTCGTCGGGCATGATGCTCTATGGCGCATCGCTGATCTACGGCTTTGCCGGCACGGTTTCGTTCACCGGCATCGGCGAAGCGCTGCGCGGCGGCCCTTCCATCGGCATCGTTTTCGGTCTTGTCTTCCTCATGGCGGGCCTCGCCTTCAAAATGTCCGTCGTGCCGTTCCACATGTGGACGCCGGATGTCTATGAGGGCGCGCCGACGCCCGTCACGGCCTTCTTCGCCTCGGCCGCGAAAATGGCGGCCGTGGCCATCACCGTGCGCATCGTCATCACCGCTTTCCCCGGCATGAAGGTGCAATGGCAGCAGATCGTGGTCTTCATCTCGATCCTGTCCATGGCGGTCGGCGCCTTCGGCGCCATCGGCCAGACCAATATCAAGCGCCTGATGGCCTATTCGTCGATCGGCCACATGGGCTTCGCGCTCGTCGGCCTTTCGGCCGGCACCCAGCAGGGCGTCCTCGGCGTGCTGGTCTATCTGGCGATATATCTGGTCATGACGCTTGGCACCTTCGCGGCTATCCTGTCGATGCGCATCGGCAATCGCTATGTCGAGAATATCGGCGATCTCGCTGGCCTGTCGCGCAACAACAAGCTGCTCGCCTTCGTCCTGGCGATGATGATGTTCTCGCTGGCCGGCATTCCGCCGCTCGCCGGCTTTTTCGCCAAATGGTACGTCTTCGTCGCCGCCATCCAGTCCAATCTCTACTGGCTTGCGGTCATCGGCATGCTGGCGAGCGTCGTGTCGGCCTTCTACTATCTCAGAGTCGTCAAGATCATGTATCTCGACGAGCCGGCCCGCCCGTTCGACCGGGTCAATTGGGAAGTCACCGCGGTCATGGCGCTTGGCGGCCTGTTCGTCGTGCTGTTCTGGGTCTATCCGGGACCGCTGGTCGAGGCCGCATCGGCCGCCGCGAAATCGTTGTTCTAGGTGGGATCAAGAAGCGGGCGGTTAGACGTTTCGATGCCCGGGCGGTCATTTCGCTTCGCGCATTTCGTCGAGCTTGGCTCCACCAATGACGAAGCCATGGCGCGGGCGCGAGCCGGCGATCCCGGCCATCTGTGGATATCAGCGGAGCGGCAGACGTCGGGCCGCGGCCGCCAGAGCCGGCCGTGGTCGTCGCCGTCCGGCAATCTCTACGCAAGTCTGCTGCTGATCGATCCGTCGCCGCAGGCGCTTGCGCCGCAACTGGGCTTCGTCGCCGGCGTCGCGCTGATCGATGCTTTGGGCGCCGTCACGCCCGATGTGCCCGTCGCATTGAAATGGCCGAACGATGTTCTCAGCAGCGGCGCCAAGCTCGCCGGCATTCTGCTGGAGGGCAGCAGCCTGCCGTCCGGTGGCTTTGCCTGCGTCATCGGCTGCGGCGTCAATTGTGCCGCGCACCCCGACAATCTCTCGTATGCGGCGACCGATCTCGCCGCGCGTGGCGCGGTGGTGGATGCCGGCGCCCTGCTTGCCGCGCTCGCCTCATCCTTCGCGAACTGGCTCGTCATCTGGTCGGCGGGCGGCAACTTCGCCGCTATCCGCGAGGCCTGGCTGGCGCGGGCCGCAGGGCTCGGCGGGCCGGTGCGCGCGCGCCTTGCGACAGGCGAGATCGAGGGCATTTTTGAAACGATCGACGACATAGGCCGCCTCGTTCTGCACGGGCCCAATGGGCGCGTGACAATCGATGCCGGCGATGTTTTCCTGGATCATGGATTGCGGCCGGCACAACAACAACAAGCGGCCGCAAAGGGAGCGGCGGATTTATGAATCAGACGAATGCGCAGAGCGGCGTGGGTGCCGGCTTGGATTCGAACACGGATTTGGTTTTTGCTCCGCTCGGAGGCCTTGGCGAAATCGGGATGAATGCGGCGCTCTACGGGTTTGGCCCGAAGGGGCGGCGCAAATGGCTGATGGTCGATCTCGGCGTCGCTTTCGCCGGCCCGGAGCTGCCCGGCATCGATCTCATCATGCCGGATCTTTCTTTCATCGAGAAGAACAGGAAAGATCTCGTCGGCCTCATCATCACCCATGCCCACGAAGACCACATAGGCGCTGTGGCGCAGCTCTGGCCGCGTCTCGGCTGCCCGGTCTACGCGACGCGGTTTGCCGCGAGTCTGCTCGAGATACGTCGTCTTGGCGAGGAAAGCGCCCCGAAGATTCCCCTGCATGTGATGCGGGCAGGGCAGCGGCTCGATCTGGCGCCGTTCGAAGTCGAGATCGTGCCCGTCGCTCATTCCATCCCTGAAAGCACGTCGCTTGCCATCCGCACGCCACTCGGCCTCGTGCTGCATTCGGGCGACTGGAAGATCGACGAGACGCCGGTCGCCGGCTGGCCGACCGACGAGAAGCGCCTGCGCGAAATAGGCAAGGAAGGCGTGCTGGCGCTGGTCAGCGATTCGACCAACATCCTACGCGACGGCGAAAGCCCGTCCGAGACCGACGTCGCCAACAACCTGGCGGATCTGATCGCTGCGGCGACCGGCAGGGTGCTGGTCACCACCTTCGCCTCCAACGTCGCGCGCATGCGCGCCGTGGCGCTCGCCGCGGCGCAGGCAGGACGCCACGTCGTCATCGCCGGCCGCGCCATGGACCGCGTGTCCGAAGTGGCCCGCGAGTGCGGCTATCTCGACGGCATCGCCGATTTCCTGCCGGCGGAAAGCTTCGCTAACCTGCCGCGCAACAAGGTCGTCATCATGGCGACGGGAAGTCAGGGAGAAACCCGCGCCGCCATGGCGCGCATCGCCCAGGACGAACATCCGCAGGTGCGGCTGGCGTCGGGAGACAAGGTCATCTTCTCGTCGCGACCGATCCCCGGCAATGAGCGCGCCATTGGCGACATCATCAACGGTCTCGTGCGCCAGGGGATCGAGGTCGTCACCGACCGGACAGATCTGGTGCATGTCTCCGGCCATCCGCGCCGCAGCGAGGTCAAGCGCCTCTACGAATGGCTCAAGCCGCAGATCGCCGTGCCCGCCCACGGCGAAGCTCTGCATCTGGCCGAGCACGCCATCTTCGCCAAAGCCCAGGGCGTTACCCATACGGTGGTCGCCAGCGACGGCGACATGGTGCATCTGGCGCCCGGCAATCCCGGCATCGTGGATCAGGTCGCTCATGGCCGCCTGTATACCGACGGCAATATTCTCGTACCCTCGGCTGACGAGGCCTTGCGCCAGCGCAGGAGCCTGTCCTTCGGCGGCATCATCTCGGTTGGCATCGCCGTCACTTCGAAGGGGGAGATCGCCGGCGATCCGGATGTGGTCATTGCCGGCATTCCGCAGCGCGTGCGCGACGGGCGCACCATGGATACGATCGTCGACAAGGCGGTGTTCGAAGTGCTTGATACGCTGCCGCGCCAGCGTCGGCGCGACGCCAATGCCGTGGAGACGGCAGTCGAACGTGCCGTGCGCAGTGCCGTGCGCAATGTCTGGGGCAAACGCCCCACGGTTCATGTCCTGGTGATGGAAGTTTAGGGAGAGGGATCCATGATCGGCCGTCTCAATCACGTGGCGATTGCCGTGCCTGATCTTGCTGCCGCCACCGCCGTCTATCGCGACACGCTCGGCGCCAAAACGTCAGCGCCGCTGGCGCTGCCCGAACATGGCGTCACCGTCGTCTTCGTCGAATTGCCGAACACCAAGATCGAACTGCTGGAACCCTTGGGGGAAGCCTCGCCGATCGCCAAATTCCTTGAGGGTAATCCGGCCGGCGGCATGCATCACCTCTGCTATGAAGTCGACGATATCCTCGGCGCTCGTGACAAGCTCAAGGCACAGGGCGCCCGCGTGCTCGGCGACGGCAATCCCCGGATCGGCGCCCACGGCAAGCCGGTGCTTTTCCTGCATCCCAAGGATTTCTGCGGCACACTGGTCGAAATAGAACAGGTATAACGCTCATTGCGGCCAGCTGCGGCGCCTGCGACATTGATCCCCTTGAAGTTACCTAGCTATTCTAGGCGGCTAAAAATATAGAGGGGTCGGCCTTGCGGCCGAGACCTTCCGGCGAAGGAGCAGGGGCTGTGCTGGATACGATCGCGATCATCTGCGGCTGGGCGGCGGCGGCCGTCAGCGCCTATGCCTTCTGGTCGAAGACCATGATTCCCCTGCGCGCCGCCAGCATCGCCGCCAGCGCGCTGGCGATCGTCTATGCCGGCTGGACCCGTGACTGGCCGATCCTGGCTGCCAATTGCGCCATTCTGCCGCTCAACCTGTTTCGCCTGAACGAGATGCGCCGGCTGATCGCCGACGCCCGCTCGGCCAATCGCGAAGAGTTGAATTTCGACTGGCTGAAGCCTTACATGACGGCCCTCGACTACGATGCCGGGACGGCCATCTTCGAAAAGGGCGACCCCGCCGAGGCCGTCTTTGTCATTTCCGAAGGCCAGGTCAACCTGCCGGAGTTGGGCGTCATCATCGGCCCCGGCTCCATGCTGGGCGAAATGGGCCTGTTCACGGCTAACCACAAGCGTATGTCAGGCGCCCGCTGCATGGGCGCGGTGCGCGCCTATCGGATGCCCTACAGCGAATTCGAGCAGCTCTATTTCCAGAATCCTCAGTTCGGCCTTTATCTGGTCCGCTTGATGGTGCGCCGGCTGGAAAGCAACCTCGGTCGTTATTCCGGCGGCCGCGTCGGCACGCCGCCGCCGGCGAGACCTACTCTTTGAGACATATACTTTAAGCAGGCGCATTCAGGAAAACGGGAAAATCATGACGATTCCGCTGGGCATAGCCCTGTTCATCACCATCTGGTGGACCGTGCTGTTCGCCGTCCTGCCGTTTGGCGTCCGCTCCCAGCACGAGGCTGGGGTGGGGGAGGGGCCATTGGTCACGGGCACCGATCCCGGCGCGCCCCTGCGGCCCCGCCTGCTGGCAAAAGCGCTATGGACCACGTTGATTTCGGTGGTCATTTGGGCCGGTCTCTTTGCCTATATCCAATACGGCTGATCTTCGCTGGTGCCATAGTTTTCCGCACCGATTGGATCGCAAAGGCGCGTGCGGCTTTTTAAAAAGAGAGCATTGACCCCGACGTGCGTGGCGGATACTCAGGCCCCATCCCGTCGGGACGTCTATTTCTAGCCCGGATTGGCTTTCGGCCATCTCCTGGGAGCGCGTAGCTCAGCTGGTAGAGCATCTGACTTTTAATCAGAGGGTCATGGGTTCGAGTCCCATCGCGCTCACCAATAGGCGGTGAGATTTCAATAGCTTAGGATTCTAAGGTTGCAGGAATGCTCGGGAAAACCGACGCTTCCCGCCTTTGCCGAAGGCGAGCAGAGCTGACGATTGCCCCGGCCCGCCGATATCCAGGTGCGGAGGCCAGCGAAAGAGCGCAAGCCAACGTCCGGAATCAGCACGCTGCCCGCGCATGCAACGACTGTTTTTCCTTGGACCCCGGAGCAAGTTGACTCCCCAGGCGATAGCAATCAACATAATAAAATTGGACATGAAGTCCATTGTGCGTACTTCATGCCGGGGGAGGAGACATATGTCACTAAAGTTCGGATACTTCACGCTGAGCGACAACCGGTATCCCAATAACCCGCGAACCCCAGAGCAATTTCATCTTGAGATTCGCGACCAGGCGATCCTTGCGGAAAAGCTGGGCTATCATTCGGCGTGGATCGGCGAACATCATTTCAATCGCCGCGGCTGCGTTGCCATGCCGTCGCTCATCCTTGCCAATATCGCCGCCGTCACCACCCGCATACGGTTGTCGCCGGCGGTCGTCGTGCTTCCCATTCATCACCCGATCTATGTGGCTGAGGAGTGGGCCACCCTCGATCAGCTATCGAACGGCCGCGTCGATTTCGCCGCGGGCCGCGGCTATGACAGTCATGAGTACACGCCTTTCGGCGTCGACTTTCAGAAGTCGGCCGAGCATTTCGCCGAAGGGATCGATCTGCTCATGAAATGCTGGAAGGAGGAGGGGCCCTTTTCCTACAAGGGACAATTCTACAATTTCGACGATCTCGAAATTCATCCCAAACCGCTTCAGAAGGATTTCCGGCCTTACATGGCTTCCTTCTCCAGGTTCTCCATGGAACTCGCGGCCGACTGGGACTGGAACTTGCTGTTGGCTCCTTTTGCCTCGACCATTCTCTTCGGCGATCTCGGCAGGGCGGTTCAGGCCTATCGGGAGATATGCGAACAGAAGCAGAAGCCGGCCCGCAAGGTCAAATGCAGCTACTTCATTCACATCGGCGATAAACCCGGAGATGATGACATCGCTCTCGAGCGCATGATCAACTACATCACCATGGCCGGGTTGCGGAAGACGATGAGCCAGGGCGGCAAGGGACCTCTGCCGCCGACGATGCAGTACTTCACGAAAATCGGCGAGAAGCTGAACGATCCGAAAAAGGGCGACTTCGACGATAACTCCCTGCTTTTCGGGTCTCCGCAGCGCATCATCGAGACATTGAAGCGCGTCGAGGCGAATGGGCTCGACGAGGTCATCCTGTATTTCAACTTCGGCAACGCCAGAGACGCCTTTGTGCGAGATCAGATGCAGATCTTCGCTGAAGAGATCGCGCCGGCCTTTAGCAAGGCGTAATGGCCGACGGCATACGGAAGTAACACTGGAGATGTCTGTATGCCGCGAGCCATCAAGCGGAAGGAGGGTGCGTCGAGCATTCGTGCTGTCGATCGCGCCCTCGAGATTCTCAAGCTCTTTCAGGACGGCAAGGCATCCAAGAGCATAATGGAACTGCAAAGCGCGTCCGGCCTCTCGCGTCCGACCCTGTATCGCTTGTTGGATACGCTTGCCGCCCACCGCTTCATTCGGATGACGGGCCTGCCGCAACGGTTTTCCCTCGACTATGCCGTCGGTCAACTGGCCCAAAGCTGGCTCGCCGGCCTTGATCTGACAACCGTTGCCCGGCCGATCCTGGAGCGTCTGCATGAACGGACCGAGGAGACCGTGTCTCTTGCCATGCTCCAGGGCTCGGAAGCCATTTATGCGGTTGAACTTGTCAGCCCGCAGATATTATCGATGTCCCGAGGGGTCGGTCCCATCGGACCTCTTGTTCAGAGCGCCAGCGGGAAATCGATCCTGGCGCATCTATCGGAAGATGTGATTCAGGCTGAAATAAAAGCCTCGTCCCAGCACGTCGACGGTGTTGCGCTCAGGAAAGCACTCGCAAAGATTCGCAAGGATGGCTTCTGCATCGCACGCGGAGAGGTTATCAAGGGCGTCGTTGCGGTCGCCGCGCCCTATTTCAAAAGCGGCGGCGCTGTCGCGGGTGCGATCGTTATCTTTGGTCCGGAGGTGCGCATGACGTCCGATCGGACGAAGACCGTGAGCCGCGCCGTCGTTGCCGCGGCGGCGGAGATTTCGTCAGCCATGGGCCAATCGCCGGCGCGCTAGATCGGTTTACAACCTCGCTGCCGCGATATCGGCGCCTTCGCGGAGCGCCCGCAATTTCTTCCAGGCCACCGCGGTATCGATCTTGCCGTAACCGGCGAATGTGCCGAAGCCGCAATCGGTGCCAGCGATCACCCGCTCAGGGCCGACGATCCCGGCGAAACGTTCGATACGCTGCGCAATCAGCTCAGGGTGCTCGATATAGTTCGAGCATGTATCGATGAGCCCCGGAACGAGAACCTTGTCCGCCGGCAGTCTGGCATCGCGCCAGACGATCCATTCGTGCTCATGACGCGGATTGGCCGCCTCGAAGAGAAGTTGCGCCGGGCGCGCTTTCAGCACGATGGAAATGACCTTTTCGAGCGGAATGTCGAAATCGTGCGGTCCTTCGTAATTGCCCCAGCAGATGTGCAGGCGCATGCGCTCGGGCGGAATGTTCGCCGTCGCCGCGTTGAGCGCTTCGACATTCTGTTCGGCGCGCGCCAGAAACTCCGCCTCGCTCAGATTTTGAAAGCCGGTGTGCGCAGCCATCGCCAGATCGGGTGCGTCGAGTTGCAGATCGAAGCCGGCGGCAGCGATGGCCTCGTACTCTGGGCGCATGGCGGTCACCAGATCGGCGAGATAGGCCTCATGCGTCGGATAGAACTTGTTCGGCTGAAAAGCGGTGATGAGGCCGGGCGATGCCGTGTTGAGGAAGCCGCGGACATCGCCGCCTTGTCTGTTCATGGCGGTCTTGAAGCGGCGGATGTCGTCTTCAACCGGCTTGAAATCGACGAGGGCGACCGGGCCGATGCACGCCGCCCGCGTAAACGTCTGCGTGCCCATGATGGCCGCGAGTTTCTGGCGCAGATCGGGCAGGTCGGCGAGATCCTTCGACGGCATCCGGTCGACATGGCCGCCGAAGCCGGACAGGCGCTGGGTGATGTAGGTCGAGTAGCCGACCTTGCCGAGTTCGCCGTCGCTGACGATGCTCACGCCCGCCTCGGCCTGTTGACGTACGGCCGCTTCAATCTCGCCGGTCACCAGCGCGTCGAACGCTGCTTCGTCCACCGCCTCGCCGTGATCGCGCTTCAACAGCGCAGCCGCCAGCGCGGCGGAGCGGGGCAGGCTGCCGACGTGGGTCGTCTCGATAAATGTCATGCGAAGGAAACCTTGAGATCGAGGAAGCCTGCGCGCTCTGCGAATTTCCAACCGTCGGACGTGCGCACGAGGCGGTCGCGGAAACCGCCGATAAGCGCCGGAGAATTGGCTTCGCTGGCGCCGGCGGGGGCGGCGTAAAGCACGAGGGTGGAGCGCGCCGACGCTTCGTCGGCCGCGCGCACGTCGACGACGATGTTGGTGATCAGATGACAGGATTTGCGCGGCGGACGGCTCTCGAACGACGTGCGGATCGTGTCACGCCCGATCACCGGATCGCCACCGGCCGGGCGGATGAACCGGGCGTCCTCGGTAAACATGGCGGCGACGCCGGCCCAGTCGCCTGCATCATTGAGCAGGCCGAATTGCGTGATGAGGCGGGCGATGTCCTGTTCGGCGATGAGACGATCGAGTGGCGTCATTCAACCCCCTGTCCCTATTGGCGCGAACCGCCTGGCATTTCGATGGGTGAGACCCGGCCGCAGCTCGCACCCTGCAAACGCCGCCCACCCTATAGGCGCGCCTCATCACCGACAAGCTTTACCCGGCACGACGCGGCCAATATTCTGAATGCCGGAAACTCGACCATGTTTCGGTTGTCTTTCCCCGCAGAAACACTAGTTGAGTGCTGAAACCCATCGATGCCATAGAAGGAACGCCAATATGTCTGTTACGGAACGCGCCGTTCTTGCGGGAGGATGTTTCTGGGGCATGCAGGATCTGATCCGGCGCCGACCGGGTGTGGAGGCGACACGTGTCGGATACACGGGCGACGAAAGCACGCCCAACGCCACCTACCGCCGTCACGGCGATCACGCCGAGGCGATCGAGATCATCTTTGATCCGGCAAAGACGAGCTATCGCGACCTGCTGGAATGGTTCTTCCAAATTCACGATCCGACGACAAAGGATCGCCAGGGCAACGACCTTGGACGCAGCTATCGTTCGGCAATCTACTACACGACGCCTGAACAGAAGGCGGTCGCCGAGGAAACCATTGCCGACGTCAACGCCTCCGGACTTTGGCCGGGCAAAGTCGTCACGGAAGTCCAGCCGGCCGGCGCCTTCTGGGAAGCAGAACCTGAACATCAGGATTATCTGGAGCGCATTCCAAACGGCTACACGTGTCATTTTCCGCGGCCGAATTGGCATCTCCCGCGGCGATGAGACGACCTGCATAGCAGGCAACACGCGAGAATGCTGAATGTGCGCCGGTTCCGGCATCCATAGCTAAAGTTGTGCCGCTGGAACGATGCGTTACTGCTGGCGGTCTTTCAAGACGGTCACTCTGGTCTAAAATGAGATCAGGGAGACGCGGGATGGAACGCGGGTCGGCGTGGATTATTGCGATTGCGATATCGGCATTTGGTTTGTGTCATGCAGCGCGGGCGCAGCATTGGCCGCAGATGACGATAACATCCGGTTCTTCCGCAGGCGGCAGCTATGATGTTTCCGCGCGTCTTATAGCCGGCTACCTGGGGAAATATCTGCCAGGCCGTCCTCAGATAATAGTCGTCAATGTTCCAGGAGCCGGCGGTCTCCTGGCCCTTAACCAGCTTTACAACATCGCGCCCCGGGATGGCTCGGCATTGGCTGTCGTGGATGGCGCGCTCGTTTTCCACGCGCTCTTTGGAAATCCGGCGGCCAGGTTTGATGCGCGCAAATTCAATTGGATCGGCAGCCGGGCAAAAGAGACGCCGGTCTGCGCTGTCAGGCGGGATAGCGGTATCCTCTCTTTGGATGACGCGTACGACCGCGAGGTCATATTAGGCGGTGTGGGGGGCGCCCGCACTGAGAACGTTCCGCGCGCGCTCAATCAGATTCTGGGCACAAAATTCAAAATCATCACCGGCTATCCGGGCACCTCTGAATTGATTCTGGGCATCGAGCGCGGCGAAATTGCAGGAATTTGCGGCTGGTCCTGGACCACGATCAAACGCCGTCTGCCCGCGTGGCTGGCGGAAGGAAAACTAAGCATACTCGTGCAGACTGGCATGACCAAGGCTTCGGACCTTTCGGACGTGCCTTTGGCTTTGACGTTGGTCGGCAACGACCAGCAGCGCGAGACGATGCGTCTTCTTTTCAGCGATACAATCATAGCTACGCCGCTGCTCGCACCGCCCGATACGCCCGGTCCGATAGTCGGTTCGCTGCGCGCAGCATTTGATCTCGCCATGAAGGATCCGAATCTGTTGGCGGATGCGGAACGGCAGCAACTCGACATTGACCCCACATCAGGGGAAAATCTCCAGGCGTCAGTAGATCGAATGTTCTTGGCGTCAAAGCCCACCATCGAAGCAGCAAAGTCGATAACGCAGCGATAAGCCCTGGCCGCTCCGATGTATATCACTTGCCCGCGGCGAAAGTCGCCGAAGGCGCATGCGCCAGGCCAAGGCCTTGGGCGAGAAGCTGCCGCCACGCGTCTTCCGCATCTTCGGCAAACTGGAAGATCGAGGTCTCCGTCTCGCTGATCATCCCTGCCTCGGCCAGGGCTGGAAAATTGATGATCGTGCGCCAGTAGTTCTCATCCACCAGGATGACCGGCAGGGGAGGCGCTTTATTGGTCTGGCGCAAGGTCAGCAGTTCGAACAATTCGTCGAGCGTGCCGAAGCCGCCGGGAAACACCACCAGCGCGTTGGCGCGCATGGCGAGGTGCATTTTGCGCATCGCGAAGTAGTGGAAGCTGAACGTCAGCGCCGGCGTCGAATAGGCATTCGGCTCCTGCTCGTGCGGCAGGGCGATGTTGAAACCGATCGACGGGGCGCCGGCGTCGCAGGCGCCGCGGTTCGCCGCCTCCATGATGCCGGGTCCGCCGCCCGTTGCAATCACATTGTCGCGCAGCGGACCGTTCACCGTGAGGGCGCCGCCGCGCTGGGAGGCGATCCGGCCGAAAGCGCGCGCCTCGCGATACCAGACCGGATGCCGCCCGGGGCCATCTTCGCGGATGCGGGCGCTGCCGAAGACGACGATCGTCGACCGCACGCCCCAGGCGCGCATGGCTTCTTCGGCTTTCTCGTATTCCAGCAGAAACCGCACGCCGCGCATGGAATCCCCCAGCAGGAAGTCCCGATCGAGCGCCGGAAGCCGGTAGGCCGGGGAAGCCATCTGCGGGGCGTTGGATGGCGGCGTGGAACTGGAGGGGGACATGAGGTTCCTATGGACTGAATGCGGTCTCGATGACCGTTGGAGATTCGCGGATTCTTATCATACGAGCTTGGGTGAACTGCGGCGCTTGATGACGTTGGGCCTTCAAGCTTGGCTTACAGCTTTGTTTATGGGGAATAAGTTGTAATTCACATAACTAGATGCTATTTTATATTTAAGACATAAAATTTATGGAGAATAGGTGATGTTATCCCGCCGCAACCTCGCACTTGCGATGGCAGCGACCATTTTTGTATCCTCCGCCGCTCTCGCGCAGCAGCCCGCGACCGTGCGGATCGGTTACATCCCGATCCTCGGCGCAGCGCCGATCTTCGTCGCCGAGAAGGAAGGGTTCGGCAAGGCGGCCGGTCTCGACTTCAAGTTCACGACGTTTGAATCGGGTCCGAACATGATCCAGGCCCTGGCTTCGGGCACGCTCGACGTTTACGTCGGCGGCGTTTTGCCCCTGGGCGTCGCCCGCTCCAAGGGCATCGACGTGAAGGTGATCACCGCGACCGCTGTGGAAGAAATGACGGTCGCCGCGGGCCCGACCCTGGCGCCGTTCTTCGCGCCCGGTGTGAGCAAGGCGGATGCCTTCAAGGCGTTTCGCGCCAAGGTCGGTCGGCCGGCGAAGCTTGCGACACAGCCCGCAGGCTCGGTGCCGCACACCACTCTGACCCATTGGCTTGAGGTCGTGACGAAGACCGACAAGGCCGATTTCCAGGTCATCCAGATGGGCATTGACGCCACCCAGCAGGCGCTGCTGGCCGGCGCTGTCGACGGTGCGACGATCCGCGAGCCGACCGTGGCCATCGTGCAGACGCGCGATCCCCGCATCCAGCTTGTTGCACTTGGCGGCGAGATGTTCACCGATCAGCCGGGCACGGTGGTTGCCGTCTCGGGGGCTTTCGCGGCCAAGAACCCGCAGGCGGTGCAGGCGATTGCGGACGGTATCGTCAAGGCGATCGACCTGATGAAGAAAGATCCCAAGCGTGTCGCACCGCACATCAGCGCGGCGCTCGGCAAGGGCATCGTCAGCGACGATATCATCGTGAAGGCCCTGGGCTCGCCGGCGACCAAATTCATTGCCGATCCGCGCGTCATCACGCAGGCGACGAAGCTGATGCAGACCTATCAGGTCTCCATCGGGACGCTCGATAAGGACGTGCCACTGGATGGCCTGTTCGATCCGTCCTATTATCTGAAATCCATCGCGAAATAGGCGTCTGGCAACCGGGTTGCCTGACGATGGGGTGGACGAAAGGATCGGCCACGTTATCGTCAGGTCGTTGCTTGGGATCAGGTTCTGATTTTGGATCGAGCCGGTTCAGAATCAGACGTGATCGATTTGTTCCAAAGCGGGCCATAGATGAAGAATACAGTTGTGCGGCGCCTGTTGCCGCTGATCGGCCTGCTGGCCTTCCTGGCGGTGTGGGAAGCGGTGCCGCGCCTCGGCCTGGCCCAGCGCACCTTGCTGCCGACGCCGAGCGACCTGCCCGAGGCCTTCCTGCGCGAACTGTCGAACGGCATATGGATCACTGCCCTGGGCAACAGCCTGTTCCATTATGCCCTGGGCCTGCTGGTCGGGGCAGGGTGCGGCATCGGGCTTGGGATTCTCACCGGCATGTTCGGGGTTGCCGAAGGCCTGTTCGCCTGGGTCAGCCGGATATTGCGGCCGATGCCGGGACTGGCATGGGTGCCTTTTGCGATCCTCTGGTTCGGCGTGAGCGAAGCCGGCGCGGTGTTCATCATTTCCATCGGCGTTTTCTGGATCGTCTATTTCGCCACCTTCGGCGCGATCCGCAGCGTCGATCGCGATCTGATCGAGGTGGCGCAGGCATTCGGCTTTTCCAGTGCGTGGGAACGTCTCATCAAGGTCATGCTGCCCGCTGCCACGCCCGGCATCCTGGTCGGGTTGCGCACGGCGCTGGGGCAGGCGTGGATGTCCGTCGTGGCGGCCGAGCTGTTTGGCGTCAGCGGCCTCGGCAGCCGCATGATGCAGGCCTCGAGCCTTCTCGCGACTGACATCGTCGTCGTCTACATGCTGACGATGGCGGCGCTCTATGGGCTGATGGATGCGTTCTTCATGTTCTCGCAGGGACGGCTGCTGCGATGGAGACCGTCATGAGCGAGCCCAACACAATTGGAGCCAGAACGGCGAGTCCCGCCGTGATCGACATTCAGGGGCTCAATCTGTCGTTCGATCAGGACGGCCGCAGAACCGACGTCCTGCGCGGCCTCGACCTGTCGATCCGCCATGGCGAGTTCGTCGCGATTGTCGGCGCATCCGGTGTCGGCAAATCGACCTTGCTGCGCGTGCTGATGGGATTGGTGCAGCCCTCGGCCGGATCGGTCAGGGTCAATCCGGACCCCGGGGCCGAACGGCCGATGGCGCTGGTGTTTCAGGATTCCCGCCTGCTGCCGTGGCGGAGCGTCTGTTCCAATGTCTCCTTCGGTCTTGAGAAGAGCAACATGACGCGCACGGAGCGGCGTGAACGCGCCATGCAGGCCCTGGGCGTCGTCGGTTTGGCCGATCTTGCAGATCGCTGGCCGTGGCAATTGTCCGGCGGCCAGCGCCAGCGCGTCTCCCTGGCGCGCGCGCTCGCCGTGCGGCCCTCGATCCTGCTGATGGACGAGCCCTTCTCCGCCCTGGACGTCTCGACCCGCGAAGGCCTGCAGGATGAGTTGATCCGCATCTGGCGCCAGACCAACCGGACGATTCTGTTCGTCACCCACGACATCGACGAAGCCGTCTATCTCGCCGACCGCGTGGTCGCGCTCGGCGGCAAACCGGGCGAAGTGCGCGCCATGCGCAGTGTCGATGTGGAAAGACCGCGCAAGCGTGGTTCGGTGGCGCTGGATGATCTGGCCAACGACGTCAAAGCCGACATCTTCGGCGAGCCGGCGCGCTCCGGCGGCAACTGGGTGATCTGACAGGTGAGACATTTCAGCTCAGGATTTGAAACCTGATTGAGAAAAGTCCTGCCGCATGCTACCTACACTTGCTTCTTTCTTTAAGGAATGGAGCAGAGACATGTCTAATCTGGCCCTTTGGTTGGCCTCCCGGCATCATGGTCTCAATACCTATCGCGGATTTCAGCAACAGATAAAGCAGCAGGCGTCCGTGGATACGCAGCACCGGGCGCTGTATCAGCTTCTGTATGCCATGGCTGACAATTACATCGAAATGTTCGATGAGGCGCCGCTGCCGGCCGACAAGGCCGAAATTGCATTTTCGAAATTTCTGTCGCTTGTGCGCGCCGCGGAAGCATCCATCACCCAGACGCCGCAGGATCAGCTTAACGTGCTCAACGAAATCGCGGCTGTCGAGCTCACCTGAGCGGCGGCGAGGAGATGCCGAACAGCCGCTTCCATCGCGAATGGGGCGAGCTTGATCAACGGGATGCGGAATTTTCCGGTTGTTCTAGGTCGGCTGCGCGGCCTTCCAATGCAGCACCGCTTTCTCCGCGGCCGACGTGAGCGCGAACACGATCAGCGCAAACACAACGGATGTGATCACCGCCGCCCATAAGGTTTCGATTTCCCGCATGACGCCGGATTCGAGAATGAGCACACCGAGGCCCGGCGAACCGGTCACCCATTCCGACAGCATCGCGCCGAGCACCGCGCTCGCGGAAGCCACCCTGAGGCCTGCAAACAGGAACGGCAGGGAATAGGGCGCCTGGACATAGCGGATGTGCTGCCAGCGCGTCGCGCCATAGACATGCAGCAGCTCGAGCGCATTCGGATCCGCCCGCATCAGGCCTCGCATCATATTCACCAGGATGGGGAAGAACGAGACGATGACGACGACCACGACGCTGGTGGCGATGCCGCGTCCGACAAACAGCATGATCAGCGGCGCCACCGCCGTCACCGGCGCTGAACGGAACAGGATCACCACCGGCATGGCGGCCTGCGAAACCGGCTTGTAGGTCACAAACAGCACCGCAAGGCCGATGGCGAGAAGGCCGCTCACCGCCAGGCCGATGAAAGCCGACAGCAGCGTGAAGGCCGTATGGTCGATCAGCGTCGCACGATTGGTGATGAAGGCGGCTCCGACGGATGCCGGCGTCGGCAGCAGGTAAGGCGGAATCCTGAAAGCGACGATCGCCATCTGCCACGCGCCCAGCAGGATGACCGTCACCAGGAAGACCATCGACAGGCGTTTCAGGAATGTGGGTGCGGCGCGCATGTCGAGGCCGTCAACCGCTGGAATTGCTGGGGGCTTCCCAGTAGATCGTCAATCGTTCAATCAACGCCCATATGGCATATCCGGCGCCTGACATGGCGCAGGCGACAAGCACGGTCAGCCAAACCATCTTGATGTCGAAATTGAACAGCGCGTTGAGCATCAGCACGCCGATGCCGTTCTCGGCGCCGGTCAGTTCGGCTGTCAGGGAGCCGAGCACCGCCAGCGGCGCCGCAAGCTTGAACCCCGTGAACAGATACGGCAGCGAACTCGGCAGAATAAGAAACCGGAACACCCGCCAGCGCGACGCCGAATAGACGTGAAACAGTTCCATATGGTTGGTCTCATAGGCGCGGAAGCCCTGCATGGCGCCGACCAGCAAAGGGAAATAGCTGGCGAGTCCCGCGATCAGCGAGCGGGTCAGGGGGCCGTTTCCCAGCCATAGCGCCAGCAGCGGCGTCGCGGCGATGAGCGGAATGCTCGAGAGGCCGACGCCGAGATTGTAGATCGTCGGTCGAAGCGCCGCGACAAACGCAGCGATGAAAGCAGCGCCGAGCGCAACCACAATCGCGACGGCGTAGCCCCTGATCGCATTCATCGTGGTTTCGCCCAGCGCAAGGCCGATGCCGCGTGGATTGGCGAGCAGGGCGCTCCAGACTTGCGAAGGCGCCGGCAGGGTGACGGGCAGATAGCCGGCATGTTTCGAAAGCTCGAGCAGCAGCATCAATGCCGAAAGTCCTGCCAGCGGCAGGACGATGGATGTCAGCGCTGTGGCAAGCCGGCGGGGCACGGCTACTGCACGACTGCCGGCGCGCCGGCTGCCAAGTCGGCCGTTCCCTGCGCGTCGATGCCGTAGAGTCCTTCACGCACGCGATTGACCGTATCGAAGAAGATTTTCGAACTCATCATCTGCAACGTCCGCGGCCGCGGCAGCGGCACGTCGACCACCTGGGAAATCCTGCCCGGACGTGGCGACATGACGAAGACGCTGTCGGCCATGAAGACGGCTTCGTCGATCGAATGGGTCACCAGCAAAGCCGTGGTGGAAGATTCGGCCCAGATCCGCAGCAGTTCGAGATTCATCCGCTGCCGCGTGATCTCGTCGAGCGCGCCGAACGGTTCGTCGAGCAGCAGGATGTCGGGTGCAAGCACCAGCGCGCGGGCAATGGATACCCTCTGCTGCATGCCGCCGGAGAGCTGCGCGGGCAGGGCATCCTCAAATCCCTGCAGGCTGACCAGTTCGATCAGTTCGTCCGGCGTGCGGCGTGCGACGCGCTTGGATTTCCTGCCGACGATGGCAAGCGGCAGTGCAATGTTCTCGCGCACGGTTCGCCACGGCAGCAGGGTCGCGGACTGGAAGACGAACCCGATCGCATGTTCGAGCCGCGCCGTTGACGGCTTTTCGTTGCCGACGAGAATACTGCCGGCGGACGGCGCGATAATGTCGGCAACCATGCGCAGAAGCGTTGACTTGCCGCATCCGCTCGGGCCGATGATCGCGCCGAAGCCGCCGGCGGGGAGGCTCAGCGATGCGCGGTCAAGCGCGATGACCTGCTGGCCGCGGCTGTCGAACCATTTGCTCGCATCTTTGACCGTCAGATCTTTCGGCATGCTTCCGCGCTTTCAGCCAGAAATCATGCCGCCTGCGCTGCAATGGCATATTGCGGATCGCAAAGATCGGTGGCCTTCATGTCGCTCTTGATCAGGCCGGCTTTGCGATAGGTATCGAGCAGGCTGTCGGCGAGAGCCATGTCGACGGACAGCAAGCCCTGGCGCTCGGCAATGCCGCCGGTGATGAACGGTCCGCTGGCCTGGATTTCAGCAAGCACGGCTTTCGGATCCAGACCGCTGACGCCATATTTCTCCACCATCAGTTTGGTCATCGCCTCGGGATTGTCGAGCGTCCATTTCCATGCCTTCGCCGCTGCCCGCAGGAAGGCGACGGCAACCGGCTTGTTGGCTGCCAGGAAATCCTCGCGCGCATAGATGTTGCCACTCGTTTCGGGCAGACCAAGGTCATGCAGGCCCAGAATGACGATGGGATAGCCCTGGATTTTGAGCATGACGCCCTGATTGGTCTCATAGCCCACATAGCCGTCGGTCTGTTTGTTGATGAGGGCGGAAGGGTCGGGGCCGGCGGGAATCATATTGACCGATTTGGGATCGATGCCCTTGCTGGCAAACATATTGGCCAGCAGCGGCCGCACCGACGCGGTGACGCTGATGGTCTTGCCGGGAAGGTCCTGCACCGTCCGTATCGGCTTGTCCGGCATACTGAAAATGGCGAACGGATTGCGCTGGAACACAGTGCCGATGAGCTTGATCGGCATGCCTTTTTCACGCGCCAGGACGATGCCGCCGAAGGGGCGGTCGCCGAAGGCCGACTGCCCGGCGGCGACGTTGGCGACAGGATCGATATTCGGACCGCCGGAATTGAATGTCATGTCGAGGCCCGCATCGGCGTAATAGCCTTTCTCGATGCCGGCGAAATAGCCGCTGTACTGGCCGCTTTTGATCCAGGAGAGCTGGAAGCCGGCCGCCGTCGCCGCACGCGCGGTGGAGATCGACATGAGGCTGGAGGAAGCGATGGCGGAGCCCGCCGCCAGCGTCAGCCCCTTCGATACGAATGCGCGGCGGTTCAATGCGGCTGAAAAGGATCGTTTCATGATCGCGACTCCGTTAGTGCGTAGAAATGACAGGCATCAGTTGTGTTCGCTCGGTCCCATGATGACGATCCCTTCGCTCGCCTCCACATGCCGGACGAAAATGTATTTGTCCTCGCGTCCGTCGCTGTGCTTGCGTTTGATTCCCGGTTCGACGGATGGCTCCACTTTCGCCACGATCACATAAGGCGTGTCGGCGGCCAGGCCCTTGATGCAGTGCTGTTCGAATGCATCCAGATCCTCGACGAGATAGGCATGTTCAATGCCAGTTCCCCTTGCAACCGCGGCGAGATTGACCCTGCCGGCTGTATGGGTCGGCGGTCCGCCGATCGACTGGTAGCATTCGTTGTCCCAGACGACGACGAGCAGGTTCCTCGGCTGTTCGTTGGCCAAAGTCGCAAGGATTCCAAGATTGAACATCAGGCCGCCGTCGGTATCGAGCGACACGACCCGGCGATGCGGCAGGCCGACCGCCAGTCCGAACGCCTCCGGTGTCACGCATCCCAGCTGCTGCTGAAAAAGGCTGGCTGCACGCATATGCGGCGCTGCATTGTACCATTCGTCGACGCTGGCACCGAGCGAGAGGATGACAAGCTCGTTTTCAAGTTTCGCGCCAAGGCGCTTCATGCATTCGAAGCGCTTCATCTGACGAGACCTTCCGACAGCACGATCGCCGAATGCGAATAGGCGGCATAAGACCACGAAAACGCGTCCTTGATCGCCCGTTCGATGGCGCCTTCTTCCGTGACGATGCGGTAGGGAATCCGCATCGCTTCGAGCAGTGGCTCCATCGTCATGCCGTGCGGAATCGCCCACCAGTTGTTCTCGCCGAGATCGCCGCGATAGCTCATCAGCATGATGACGGGAATGCCGGCACCCATGCCCATGCGGGCGAGCGGTTCGATAGAGGCCCTGAGCCCCGAATTTTCCATGATCAGCGCGGCGCGCTTGCCGGACAGAAACACGCCGCCGCAGATGGCCGCTCCTTCGCCTTCATTGGTGACGCGGATGGTGCGGATGTCGGGATCGCGATCGAGCGCCGGATAGAGTTCTTTGAACAACGAATCCGGCAGGTAGCAGACGACGCTGACGCCCGCGGCTTTCAGACCGGCGATGACCTTGTTGACTGCGCTCTCAAGCATCAGCGCGTCAGCTCGACTGTGGCCGTCTTGTAAAGGTTGACGCATTGGTCGTGCAGTACGCCGGTCACCACCGTCAGGTCCCAGCCGACGAATTTGGCGAAGCTCTCGGCGGTATATTCATTGTAATTGAAGGCTAGCGTTCCGGCCTTGAGGATGTCGGTGTTGCGCGCGCCCAGAACCAATGTCTTGATGCCGCTGTTCAGGATCGCGCCAAGGCACATCGGGCAGGGCTCGCAGGTTGCATAGAAGGTGCATTCCGGAATCGAGCGCCGGCGCAGCTTCTGGGTCGCCAAACTGATGGCGCGTGTTTCCGAATGAGCGGTCGTGTCGCTCATCGCGACTTTCAGGCTGCGGGTCTGGACCACCACTTCGCCGTCGCGCACCACCACGGCGCCGAACGGCTGTTCGCCTTGAGCGGCGCCGGCTTTTGCTTCCTCAATGGCGATGGCCATGAAGCGCTCGTGATCGGAATTCATCCCATGTCCTCCAATAGCGATGACCAATGCTATGGGAGCGACGGTTGGTGGCGCTAGCCGCAAAATTCCGACGATGATGTTGCTCAAGCGGCAACAACTTAAGGATCAGCCGCCGTCCAGCCTTTCGATGGCGGTGCTGAGAAGCTTTGCCAGGCGCGCCGACGGTTCGGTCGGAAAATTGCGTCCCCGCGCGGCCAGCGCCAGCCGTCGCGGGCGCAACACCGGATCGCGCAACGGCACGAAACTCAACTCGCCGCGCGACAGTTCATTCTCGACGCCGACACGGGTTTGGAAGGCGATGCCCATCTGGCCGACGACGCATTTGGCCATCAGGTCGATGGAGTTGGTGACGGCGCGGGGATCGAACTCGATGCGGCTTTCCTGCAGCGCTCCTTCGATGGACGCGCGCAGGGCAAGGCTGGCATCGGACAGGAAAATGCGTTCGCCGGAAAAATCCCGCAGCTTGACCTCCTTGCGCTTCGCCAGACGGTGCGCCGGCCAGAGCAGGGCGCCGAGCGACAGGTTGGCGCCGGCAAGCCGCAGCGCTCCGGAGGGAACGCGGGCGTCAAAGGCTATACCGAATTCGGCCTCTCCGTCGACGACCAGCCGTAGCGCTTCCTGCGATCCGGCTGTCCGCACCTCGACGGTGATATTGGGCATCTGCTGCCAGAACTCGGCCAGGATCGACGGCAGCAGGCCGCGCGCCACGCTCTCCACCGCGACGATGCCGATCTTGCCACGCCGCAGCCCGGTGAGATCGTTGATGATGGCGCAGCCCCGGTTCAGTTCGGCGGCGCTGGTGCGGGCATGATAGACAAGGGTCTCGCCGGCGCTCGTCAGCTTCAGCCGCTGGCGCACGCGCTCGAACAGCGGAATGCCGATGGTCTCTTCCAGCGAGCGGATGGTACGGCTGATGGCGGACGGCGCGATGTTCAGCGCCTGGGCGGCGGCGCGGATCGAGCCGAGTTGCGCCACCATCTGGAAGTAGTGCAACCGCACCGAAATCAAACCCAGCTTGTTCGCGTCCATGAGCCCGCACCAAAACACTCACCGGCCTAACGTGCGGCCAGTAGAGTGCAGTGTTGCCGGAAACGCAACATTCGGCATTTAATTGCGGGCCTTTCCGCAACGTCTGCCGTAAAGGGACGGCCGTCTTCAAGACGGCTCGCCCGATAGGTCACGGGTTGTTTCGACTATCGCGGCAACCGCGGTGCCGAACCGACCCGGTAGGCCTCGATCGAGGCTCTTCGGATGTCCCTCTTGGCGCGTGCAGCGATGGCGGCGGACGGATGCCGGTCGAGAGACCGCAGCGCGCAAAGTATTTCGTCGACCGGAACAATGCGACCGTTGGTGGGGATCTGACGCAGCGCCGGCCCGTCTTCGGCGGCCTGGGCATCGGACGCCCAGGAGGCGAGAATCGCCCGCTTTTCGGCCAGGGTGAGATCGGGATCGTCGGCGACCTCCCAGGGGTCGGCGAAAGCCAGGGAAGGGATCAACAAATCGTCCAGGCGGTGAGAATCGTCGTTGGGATGCATGGCCCTATCCTCTTCAAGCGCATGACCGGGCTCAGACCCCGGCAGCGAGGATTTTGTTTTGGCGATTCAGGATTTCAAGAGGGCCGCGTTCAATTTTTGGCGGTCGCTATCGAGCCGGGCGCTTGGCGGCCCGCTTGGCCGCCGACATTTCCCTGACACTGCGCTTGAGAGCGTCGTTCAGGTCGATCGGCACACCGTGCTTCTTCAGAAGATCGGCGAAAGCCTCGTCCGCCAGGTCCTGCAGCGTCGCCATCCGGTTACGGCCCAACTGAACCAGCGCGACGTAGGTTTCGTCGTCGAAGGCGATCAGCTTGCGCATCCTACCCGGCCTTGCGCCCTGTCCCTGACGATTTCGTCGCCGTGGCCTTCGCAACAGGCGCCTTCGGACGCTTGCCGTCCTTGGCCTCATCCCGCTTCCCGCTGCCTGCGATCGGCAGCAACAGCTCCCTCTGGCCGGGCGCCGTCTTGCGCGCTTTGGCCTTCTTGGCGGCGGGTTGTTTGGCACTGGCCGCAGCCTTTGCGTCGGTAGCGGGTTTGCGGGCGGTCGGCGCCTGGCCGAGGCTGCGCTGCAGCGCCTGCATCAGGTCTATGACATTGCTCGGCGCCGAAGAAGGCCGTGTCTTCGGCAGCGGTGCCCCGGCCTGCTTCTTCTTCAGCATTTCGACAACCGCTTCTTCATAGCGGTCGCGGAACTGTGCGGGATCGAACTCGGCGGTTTTGGACGCGACGATATGCTGGGCCAGCTCCAGCATTTCCTTTTTGATCTTGAGGTCGGGAATATCGTCGAAAAACTCTTCGGCGTCGCGGACTTCGTATTGGTAGCGCAGCGTCTCGCCCAGAATGCCCTTGCCCCAGGGCTGCAGCATGACGACCCGTTCGCGCTTGGAAATCACCACCCGGCCGAGCGCCACCATATCCTTGACGCGCATGGCCTCGCGGATGACGGCGAACGCCTCCTGGCCGACCTTGTCGTTAGGGACGATGTAATAGGGACTGTCGAGATAGCGCTCGTCGATCTGGGAACGCGGAACAAAACTGTCGACGTCGATCGTATGGCTGCTTTCGATGGCGATGGCGTCAAGCTCCTCGTCATCGACCTGCAGGTAGGCGCCCTTGGCATATTCGTAGCCGCGGCCCTTGTCTTCCGCGCTCACCGGCTTCTGGGTTTCCTCATCGATGAGTTGCTGGCGCAGCCGGTTGCCGGTCTTCTTGTTGATCTGCCGGAAGGCCACCCGCTCGCCCGACGATGAGGCCGAATAAAGCGCGATGGGGCAGGAGACGAGCGAGAGCTGGAGGTGACCCTTCCAATAGGGGCGGGATGGCATCGGCACGCGGAACTCCTACGCAACATTTGACCGCAACCCATCAATACTCGCGCAACATAGCACTTTCCGCAAGGTTTCGCCCTGCGAAAGGTTTAAAACCGGACAACGGGGAGCGTTAACAAGAGCCTATTGCCCGGCACTTTGCGGTCCGCGGCGCTAGCTGGTGGGCTGCGAAATATAACTCAGCGCATCGCCCGCTTTGCTCGCCTCATTGGATATTGCCACGTCACCAAGCGATAAAATGCCGATCAGGCGCTTGTCATGATTGACCACGGGAAGCCGCCGGATCTGGATTTCACCCATGTTACGCATCACATCATCGACATCCTGGTCGTCGAAGCAATATTTGATGTCGGCCGTCATGATCTTGCGGATCTGAGTGTCGGGCGGCATGCCTTCGGCAATGCCGCGTACCACGATATCCCGGTCCGTAATCATGCCGACGAGCCGATCGTTTTCGCCGACTGGCATGGCGCCCGCATCGAGTTTGGCCATTTCCAGCGCAACTTCCTGAAGTGTCTGGCGAGGGTTCGCGACGTGAACATCGCGCGTCATGACTTCGCTCACTTTCATGTTTGCCTCCCGTCTTGAAAATGGATCGGCAGGTGACCTGAAAGAACAGGTAACCTGAGGGCAGGCGGTCTGAGGTAGACTGGCCTGAGACAGAATGAACGGATTGCGCCTCGGTCGGTTCCAACCGAATGAGACGCAAAGAACGAACAAGTCGAGCCGGAGAGAGCAGGAGCGTTAAGATGGAACGAGCCAGGGGTCGCTCTCTGATGCTTCGCTACAGGACGTCCGTTATCCGTCCTGAAACGTCGTTCTGCGAAGTATAGTCTACCGAACCTCTTTATATGTTTGCATAATTCTTCTTTCACAATACAAGTATAGATGCTAGCTTGGCATTGGTAGGTTGCGGGGCGGCGTAATGTTTGCAGTGTTGGTTTGCGGTGGTCGCTATTACGGCCGTGTCCCTAGTACCTGTCCTCCCGGCCAGATAAACGCTCGCATCGTCAGGGCATCGGAAGAGCAGCAGCAATTGCAGGCCGGTCTCCGCGAGATCCATTCCAAGTCGAAGATCGATCTGCTCTTGCATTTCAATCGCCGTGGCGCCGAACGCCTGGCAGCCCATTGGGCCAAGATCTCAGGTATAGCAGCGAAAGATCTCACATCGGGCCGCCGAAACGCCCCGGCGGTCGAAGGATTGGACGCCTGCCGCGCATTGCTCGGCGCGGAACAGGTCAATCTCGTCCTGCAATATCCGAATGATGAAGAAGAAGAGTTCGCAGCAGCAGCGGAAAGCCTCGGCATCGAGGTCCGCTATATCGATCCGGCTGTCTCGACGTCGGCGGTCCGCTAACGCATTTCGAGTGAGGTGGATACCGGTTAAACGCGCGGCCTCAAGTGAAGGGCCGGGCCTGCCGCGTTTCGAGATTGGCGTGCACGAGGATGTTCGCGCAACGGATGAGGCGGGCCAGAAACTCGACGTCGTCGCCGTCGGCGATCTGGCGGTAAAACAAGTCCAGCAGGTGAAACGCCAGGGTAGCGTCATAATCGTGCGGCGGGAGGCCGGCCGCCTCGAATGCCGACAGGAGTTTTTCCGATGCTGCGGCCAAATCCTGGCGGAAGGCGAGTTGCTGGCCCAGCAATGGTTGCTCGTGTAATCGTGGGTTCCGGCATGCCACGTTGTTGATCTCTTCGTTCATGCTCTGGCTCGTCATCGGCTCATCCCACTCCCGTCACGGCGACCGGCACTTCGACTTTGCGCCATCTCCTTCCGTTGTGCGGTACGTTTTCGCACGTCGCA
Organism: Terripilifer ovatus; assembly: GCA_029222685.1. GTDB lineage: Bacteria > Pseudomonadota > Alphaproteobacteria > Rhizobiales > Beijerinckiaceae > Terripilifer > Terripilifer ovatus. Next base: position 92,232 of record JARHVB010000010.1, read on the forward strand.
CGCAGCGGCGGGATCACGATCACGGAAGGCTATTTCCAGTGGCGAGACGTCGTGGTGGGATGGCGAGGGCTGCAACGGCCTGCAGTTCCTGAATGACCTTTGAGAAAGGAGCAGGCATGATCGCACGCCTTGACCTGGAGCCGACCCTTTCACCCGACCTTCTGGCAGCCGTGCTTGCGAAGCTCGATATTGTCGACAAACCGGCTCTCGATCTCGCCGGGCTGAACCGGCTTTGCGCGGCTTATTCGAGCCATGTTCCCAACGACAACATCCAGAAGCGGATCTGGCTGAGCGGTGCCAGAACGCGGGCAGTGACCGGCGGCGATCCTGTCGAATTCTTCACCAACTGGCTTGATCACGGCACTGGTGGAACCTGCTTTCCCGCCAATGGCGCGCTCTGCGCTTTGCTCCAGACAATCGGCTTCGACGCGCGCCGTATTTCCGGCGCGGTGTTGATGGAGGGCATCGAGCATGACGGCAATCACGGCACGGTTCTCGTGAACCTGGATGGCGTCGACTTTCTGGTGGATGCCCAGCTTGCCGCTTTTTCGGCGCTGCCACTGGTGCCTGGGCAGTTCGCATCGACCGGCACCGGCATCCACGACATCTGCGCACTTCCGGTTGCCGATGGATTCGACGTGCAATGGTATCCGGGTTCCAACCGGCAGACACCACTGGTCATGCGTCCAAATCTTCAATTGGGCGCCGTCGGCCACGATTATTTTCTGGCTCAGTATGCTCTTTCTGCCTCCAGGGACCGTCGCCGTTCGCCGTTCAATGAAGCGCTTTTCATCGGGCGCCATTTTGCCGGTTCGATTTTGATTGTCGGGCGCAACAACAGGATCGACATCTCTGCCGACAATACGGTCATCAAAAGCGAGATCACGCTCATCGAGCGGAACCGAATCCTCGTCGAAGAACTGGGCATCTCCGAACAAGTGGTGGACGCCATCCCGGCGGACGAAAAGCCCGGAAACTGATCGTGAGCCGACGACCGTTCGATCGACCTTGAAAACGTGTAACCGGCTTCAATGAACGGTGAATTTTGGACAGATTGTCACGACTCCAACGTGTGTCATAATGGTTTTGTCGTTCAGACTCGACGAAGATCGGGTGGGCGACGCGGAGGGCTACGCCTATGGCTGCCGGTCCCAAAAATGACGACAAACGGCGCTGGAGCATCGGCCCTGCCTGTAGACGATGCGGGCAATCGACAATCGTGTTTTGCTGTTCCGCCACGACGGCCGTCCGGCGCAGGCGAGCCCTCACTTGCGACCGTTGCCGGGCGGAGGAAGAGCGCCAGACATCGCCACATGCCGTTGCCCACGCGACTTGAGCGCAGCCAATCCTTACGCGCATAAGCTACCATGCCGAAAAGCCCTTTGAAGGGAACCAGCCGCTCACGCCGACGTTGATCGTACTCGCAAGCCTTGAAGGCGCAGGAGTTGGTCGATGCACGAAGACATGAACAAAACGGCTCCCGGCAGTTTTTCAAGTTCGGACCCGCGCCAGGCCATGCATTCCAAAGACGCACGGCTGGACGCAGACAAGGAAGCGGCCCGGCGCTCCGAGGCGGAATCAACAATACCGGGAACGGCCATAATTCCCGTGGGCCCGGTTTTCGATGCAAGCTCGGAGACGATGCAATCAGTCATCCGGCAGCATAAGTTCAGCACCATTTTTCTTGCCGGCCTCATGGGCTTTGCCATCGGCGCCGCCCTCGGGCGTTAGATCATCGTACGAAATGGACGCTGGTTTTTCGCCAAAGCGAATGCGCCAGCCGGCCCAACAGATCGGGAAACGCCCGCCGCAAAACCGCCGCCTTCGCCGGAACCAATGGCTTCTCCTGGCATTGTTGGTTTGCCATGGCCTGAAGGAGGTGAGCTCGGGATGCTCCGCACCTTGTCGATCCTTCTGACTTATCTGCATTCGGCCGCCTTCATCATTGCCGTCGTCGCTGGTTTCATCAGTTTCGGCATATTGAGCCTGCGATTGGTGGGCATCAGCTGACCTCCGACCGGCCGGGTCTCAGCCCAAAATCAACGCCATAATTTGAATCCGATGGCCGTTTATTCTGGTTCTGCTGTCTTCCCTTAAGGAGGATTTCCGATGCGATTTACGCCGATCTTTGGAGTTTTTGGTCTGTTTGTCGTCTGCCTCATCGCGGTAGGCGCAAATTTGTCCCAGCCGCCGATGCCGCAGTCCAGCGAGCGGATCGCCCTGTCGTCGGATCGACGGGTCGAACTGGCGGGCACGATTGAACGCCAGGGCTTTACCTGCCCGGAAGCCAAATCGGCCGTTTACGAGAAATCCGATCAGACAGAGGTGTCCGTCGTCGTCGAATGCGGCGCCAAGGGTGCAGCCGTGGCCGATGCCCAATATCGCATCACCATGCTGCCGGCCGGACCGACCAGGGTCGAGCGCAAATCCTGACCGGCAACACTGGCTCAACCCGCTATCTTTAAACATGCCGCTACAACTTTAGCGAGTATCGGGACGTGGCCTCGGCGTGGGCCTCGGTTCCAGCGCAGAGGCATATCAAAACAGCGGGTTAGGTGCGCTATCAGAATCCACATGTTAACTTCAGCTGTATCCTGCCTAAACCAAAAATATTCAATTTAATCAAATAATTCGACGATGAATCGGAATCAATCACGCAAGCCGGATAAAGCTTGAAATTCCACGTGAAACAATACTTGCGGCTGAGCATGGAACGGTCCCGTCCATGTCGCGTTAACGCAGCTTGGGCGGTCCATTCGCAATGGATGCCCGGCGGCCTGGGTGGCCATATGCCGCCCTCAAGGTCGAGAGCTTGAACGTGCTGCCTGAACGTTCATCCGTAACATCTGTCTGCAAAGGTTTGCAGGCGTCCATCCGGAGGACACTATGATCAAATCTGTCATGATCGGAACTGCGATTGCGGGCCTTGGCGTCGCCTGTGCTGCATCGGCCTCGGCGCAGACGATGAGCGTCGAGACGGAGTGGAGCGCACCGCAATATAGGAGCGGCGTATACGTCGTTCCGGCTCCGGCGCCCGTCTACGAAACGCCAGCCTATGAGACCCGGCCGGTTCCCCGTGTCTATCAGCGTGAAACTTATGAATATCGTCCGGGCTATTATCGCCGGCCGGCCGCCGTAATTCCGCCCGCCCCAATCCCGGGCGGCGTCGTTGGCGGCACGATCGCCACCCGGACCGAACCGGTCTATCCGGCCGAAGCCGCTCCGGTCTATCAGGGCGGGTCCGTCGCCTATTGCATGTCCCAGTTCCGGACCTACGATCCTGCCAGCGGCACCTACCTTGGCTATGATGGCTTGCGCTATCCCTGTCCATAAGCTTCCGATTCGGCAAATTTGAGCAAAGGCCCGGCGGGTTCGCCGGGCCTTTCGAATATTCTGCGGGCGAAGGAACGTTCCCGACCGCTTCAGCGTTGTTTTTGTTAAGGGTGCTTAAGCGTAGGAGGGCTGCAATGCTCTCAATTCGGAGGTTCAAATGTTGAAGTTTCTCATGGTCGGGACCGCGCTGGCGGCCTTAAGTTTCGCTGCCGCGGCGCCGGCCGCGGCCCAGGCTGCACGGCCCGATCCCGGCGTCGGGACGCCCTTCGCTTCGTCCGTGACGAATGTCCAGTTTCGCCGTGGATTCGGCGGCAGATGGGGCGGTCGCGGCTATTACGGCCGTGGTTACTACGGCGGCGGCTATGGCCGCGGCTGGGGCTATGGCGCGGCAGGTCTCGGCCTGGGCCTGGCAACGGGGGCGATTATCGGCGGCGCGATTGCATCCCAGCCCTACGCCTATGAACCCGCGCCGGTCTATGACGGGGGCGGCGATGCGACAGCCTACTGCATGTCCCGGTTCAAATCCTACGATCCCGGCAGCGGCACCTATCTGGGCTACGACGGCTTCCGCCATCCCTGCCCGTGATGCTTGCTGAAGGCGGAATTGGAAAGGCCCGGCCGTTGCGCCGGGCCTTTTCTTTGGCACATGTCCTTTGGCCCATCGTCCTCAGATTGCGCTTGCAATAATTCCACGCTGTCGTGAAATGAGCCTGCCTGCACAACGGTCGGGACGAACCGCAGGAAGTTCAAGGGCAGGGAGAGCCGCGCATGGCGGAAGTGTCGTTCGGCAAGGAAATTGACCTGCTGAAGCTCGGCAAGGGCGAGACTTTCCATGGCGAGGGCATTCTAGCAGTCACCAAGGCGCTGCTGCAATCGGGCGTCACTTATGTCGGCGGCTATCAGGGCGCGCCGGTGTCGCATTTGCTCGACGTCATGGTCGAAGCCAAAGAGCTGATGGGCGACCTGGGCGTCAACGTCCAGTCCTGCACCAACGAGGCCTCGGCCGCGGCCATGCTCGGCGCCTCGATCATGTATCCGGTGCGGGGCGCGGTGACGTGGAAATCCATCGTCGGCACCAATGTCGCCGCCGATGCGCTGTCCAACCTGTCGTCACCCGGCGTCATGGGCGGCGCGCTCATCGTCGTCGGCGAAGACTATGGCGAGGGCGCCAGCGTCATCCAGGAACGCACCCACGCGTTCGCGATGAAATCGACCATGTGGCTGATGGACCCGCGCCCCAACCTCACCACCATCGTGCGCATGGTGGAGAAAAGCTTTGAACTGTCGGAGGCCTCCAACGCCCCCGTCATCATGGAACTGCGCATCCGTGCCTGCCACGCCCGCGGCGCCTTCGAGGCGAGCGACAATGTCGCGCCGAAAATCTCGGCCCGCGAGCTGCAGAAAATGCCGGCGGAATTTCTCTACGACCGGCTCGCCCATCCGCCCGTCACCTATCGGCACGAGAAGCTGAAATTCGACGTGCGCATGCCCGCCGCGCGCAAATTCATCGCCGATCATAAGCTCAACGAGGTCTTCGGCGGCAAGCATGATGACGTCGGCCTCATCATCCAGGGCGGGCTCTACAACGGCCTGATCCGCGCCTTGCAGGAACTGGGTCTCGCCGACATCTACGGCCGCACCGAGATTCCCATCCTCGCGCTCAACGTCGTCTATCCGCTGGTGCCCGACGAGATCGTGAAATTCGCCGCGGGCCGCAAGGCTGTCGTCGTGATCGAGGAAGGCCAGCCCGAATATATCGAACATGAAATCGGCGCCATCCTGCGCCGCGCCGATCTCAACACGGTGCTGCACGGCAAGGACATCTTTCCCCAGGCCGGCGAATACACGCTGGAGGTTCTGGTCGCTGGTCTCCTGAAACTGCTGCCGCGATATCTGCCGGCGCTCGATCTTGGTCGAGGCAGCGCCTTCGTCGATGAGATCGCCGGCTTGCGCGCTAAGGCGCAGTCGGCGCTCGTTGGTCCCTTGCCGCCACGGCCGCCGGGGTTCTGCGTCGGCTGTCCGGAGCGTCCCGTCTTCGCGGCGCTGAAACTCGCCGAACGGCAGGTCGGCAAAGTGCATGTGTCCGCCGATATCGGCTGTCACGCCTTCGCGACGTTCGAGCCGTTCTCCTTCGGCAATTCCATTCTCGGCTACGGCATGAGCCTGGCGTCGAGTGCTGGCGTCCAGGGCTTTTCCGAAAAGCGGCCCATCGCCATCATGGGTGACGGCGGCTTCTGGCATAACGGCCTGCTGTCGGGCGTCACCTCTTCGCTGCTCAATCACGGTGACCAGATCCTGGTCATCATGAAGAACGGCTACACGTCGGCGACGGGCACGCAGGACGTGCTGTCGACGCCGGGCCCGCAGGCACAGGCTTCGGCGTCCGGCGCATCGAGCGTCAATACCGATCTGACCATCGAGAACACGCTGAAGGGCATGGGCGTGAAATGGCTGCGCACCGTCGACAATTACAGGGTCGGCGACATGCGCAAGACCATCGTCGAGGCGATGCGCACGCCGTTCAACGGGTTAAAGGTCATCATCGCCGAAGGCGAATGCCAGTTGGAGCGCCAGCGCCGTCTGCGGCCGGTGCGCGCGCGTCTGCTGGGGCAGGGCAAACGGGTCGTGCGCGAGCGTTTCGGCGTCGATGAAGACACTTGCACGGGCGATCATTCCTGCATCCGCCTCTCAGGCTGCCCGACCCTGACGGTGAAGCCGTCGTCCGATCCACTGAAGACCGATCCGGTGGCGCATGTCACCAACGGCTGTGTCGGCTGCGGGCTGTGCGGCGCCAATGCCCATGCGGCGACGCTTTGTCCGTCGTTCTATCGCGCCGAGATCGTCACCAACCCGAGCTGGTTCGACCGCGCCAAATCCGGGTTCCGCCGCGCGCTGACACGGACGGCCTGAGATGGTGCAAACGCACCCACGCACGATCCTCATCGCGGCTCTCGGCGGCGAGGGCGGCGGCGTGCTCGCGGAGTGGATCGTCAACGCGGCGATCAAGGCCGATCTGCCGGTGCAGGCGACCTCCGTGCCGGGCGTGGCGCAGCGCACCGGCGCCACGAGCTATTACGTCGAGATGATGGATGCCCCCGCGCCGCAGGGGCTCGAGCCCGTCTTCGCACTGGTGCCGGCGCCCGGCCGCGTCGACTTTCTCGTCTCCAGCGAACTGTTGGAGACCGGCCGTCTGCTTGAGCGCGGCTTTGCTTCGCCTGACCGCACTGTGCTCATCTCATCCACCAGCCGCGTCTACACGACGGCCGAAAAGATGCAGATGGGCGACGGCCGCTTCGATTCGAGTAAGATCGACGCGTTGGCGAGAAGCATCGCCAGGCACTACGTGCCGATCGATCTCGAACGCCTCGCGCTGGAGACCGGCACCATCATCAGCGCCGCCATGTTCGGCGCACTGGCCGGCGCTGGCGCCTTTCCATTCGCGCGCGCGCATTGTGAAAATGCGATCCGCGCCGGCGGACGCGGCGCCGAGGCGAGCCTGAAAGGCTTCGCCGCGGCATTTGCGGCGGTTGCCTCCGTGGACGCGACAAAACCTGCTGTCGAGCCTGCCGCCGCTACGGCGAAACCTCCCGGCGGCTTTGCTGGCCTGCCGCGGGATGTTCGCGACGTCATCGTTCGCGGCCAGACCCATTGCAACGACTTCCAGGACGAGGCTTATGGCGAGCTCTATCTCGACCGTGTCCGCGTCCTGATCGCGGCCGCGCCGCCTGCGGAAGACCCGCATGTTGCCCATGCGCTGGAAGAGGGCGCCCGCCGCCTGGCGTTGTGGATGGCCTATGAAGACATCCCGAGGGTCGCCGACCTGAAGACGCGCAAGACGCGCTTCGAACGCATCCGCCGCGAGGCAGAGATGCGCGACGACCAGCTTCTTCACGTCGTCGAATATCTGAAGCCGGGCATCGAGGAAATCGCCGCCATGCTGCCGCTTCGCATCGGCGATGCCATTATGCGCCGCGCCGCCTCCGGCAAGACCACCTGGCCGCTTGGGACTGGCATCAACATTTCGACGACCGGCGTGTTCGGCTTCTGGACCATGCGCGCCCTTGCGCAATTCGCCCGTGTCCGCCGCTCGTCCCTGCGCTTTGCGCAGGAGACGCAGGCGATCGATCTCTGGCTGGCGGCGATGCGCAAGGCTTTGGCCTCCTCGCCGGCTTTTGCCGGCGCGCTCGCTGAAATGCCGCGCCTGCTGAAAGGCTATGGCGACACCCATTTGCGCGGCCGCACCAACTATGCCGCCATCTTCAGCGCGATCGTCGCGCCGGCGCTGGATGCCGGCCGGCTGGACGAGGCCGCAGGACCCTTGCGCAATGCCGTAGCCGCGGCGCTTGCCGATCCGGACGGCAAGGTTCTGGCGAAAACGCTGGCCTCGGCTGATCGGGCGTCGGAGCCGCGCCGGCTGGCCGCCGAATAGCGGCCGCATCGCCGGCAATCCGGAACCAAACTGTGGCTGTCCGACTTGCCTTTATTTAACTTGAATCGGCATCCAGATTGCTTGTTCATCCAGAAGCGTATCGAATCGTTGAGATTTTCCGCGGGAATTGCTCGACTGATTTGCAGAAGCGGACGTGTCGATGGACCAGCATGTTTTTCTGCGGTCGATGGCGGCGGTATTCACCCTTCTGGCGGTGAGTATTGCAGTCTGGCTGTACTTCTCCATGCCGCGCACCCTGCGCGTCGCCGTCGGGCCGGCCAATAGCGAGCAGGTCCGCTTCATGCACAATGTCGCGCGCGCCATGGCCGACACGCGCCAGCCCTTCCGCCTCGATCTGCGGATCAACAGCGGTTCGGTCGACTCCAGCCACGCGCTCGACCGCCGCCAGGCCGATATCGCCATTGTGCGCAGCGACGATCCGACCTCCACCGAGGCGCGCTCGATCGCCATCCTGCAAAAACGCTCGGTTATCATCGTCTCGCGCAAGGATAGCAACATCTCCTCGCTTGCCGACCTGCGTGGACGCAGCGCCGCAGTCGTCGCCGGAGATTCCGATTCCAACCTGCCGCTGCTGGAGCGCATTCTCGCCCACTACGAAATCGTGCCGGAAGATGCGGGCCTGCTCGAAATGCGTCCGCCGGACGTCGCCGCCGCCATGGGCGAAGGCAGGCTCGACGCCTTCATCCTCGTCATCGATCCTGCCGGGCGTTATCCTCGCCGTCTGCTCTCCGACATCATGGAGCGCATGAAGATTCCGCTGGTCTTCAACGGCATGCCTGCCGCCGAGGCGCTGGCCTTCCGTTTCAAGGACCTGATCTCGACCGAGATTCCAGCCGGCGTCTTTGGCGGTACGCCGCCGCGGCCGGAAGCGGCGATTGATACGGTGGCCATCACTTACGAACTGGTCGCCACGGAGCGGCTGTCGGATAGCGATGCCACAGCGTTGACCAGGACCTTGCTTGAACTGCGGACACGTCTACGGCGCGATCCGGACAATGCTTTCGGCATAGAGACGCCTCCAGTGGATGTGCAGCGCCGCTTTCTGCCCCATGATGGCACCGTGGCGCTCGTCAACGACGAAGCCAAGACGTTCCTGGAGACCTATAGCGATCACATCTGGCTGGCGCTGTTCGCGCTGAGCCTGCTTGGCTCCTCGGTCACCGGTTTTCTCGGCTGGTCGACCGGCCGGCCGCGCGCGCCCGAGACGCAGAGCTTGTCGAGCCTGTTGCCCAAACTCACCGAGAAACTCGCCGCGGCGACCACACCGGCGGAAGTCGACGCCGTCCAGCAGGAGTTTGATGCGCTGGTCCTGAAAATCTGCGCCGAGAGCAATCAGGTCACCGAAGACGGCCATGAGAAACCCGACCCGACCGCCTGGGTGACGCTTTTTGACCGCCTCGTCGAAAGCCGCCGCGCCAGATTGCAGGCGATTTGAAGGTGGGCGCCAGCCTGCTTCGGCACCTGACGATCACAAGCCTGGAGCGATACGTAATCAGGCCGTGACAGGCTTAAGCTTTTGGCATATTGAGAGCGCAAATCGACTGCAAAACACAAAAGTTTCGAAAAAAATCGGAGGAAACATTGTTTTCCAGAATCAATCATCTGGCGATCAGCACGGACTATTACGCCGTCAACGCCCGCTTCTATCAGGCCCTGTTCGGCATGAAGGCGTCGAACAACCAGCGCCCGGCGCGCGCCGCTCCGGTCGGCGACGGTCATATCGGCCTCAACAATATTCCGCGCCGCGACGGCCGCCGCAGCGGCCTCGATCATTTTGGTTTCGAGGTCGAGAACATGGCGGTGACGCTCGAGCGCATGCGCAAGTTCGACCCCGCGCTGCAGCATGTGGTGCGCCCGGCCGTGCGGCCCAATGCGGCGATCAGCGCCCACGATCCCGATTTCATCATCTTCGATCTGGCTGAACGCGACTCCGGCAAGGCGCAGGATATTTTCGCCGAGAACAAGGGCGACCTGCCGCAACGCTACATCAATCACATTACCTTGCGCGTGCGTGATATCGAGCGCAGCGCCGCCTTCTATTCTTCCGTCTTCGAACTGCAGGCGACCAACGAAGGCGACGAAGGATCTCGCCGCCTGTCCGACGGCCGCGTCACAATGGTGCTGTTGCCCTGGAGCATGGACAATTTCGTCGGTCACGATCCGCAGCCGCCGTCGCTTGAGCATTTCGGCTTCAAGGTCGAGAGCGTCGAGGCGATCAAGAAGGAAATGATCGACCTCATCGGCATCAATCCGCAGATGGCGACGATGCCGCTCGGCCTCGGCGAGGAAGGCGAAGCGCGGCTGTCGGTGTTCAAGCAATGCCCGATGGGTGAATTCCACCTCACCGATCTGGAAGGCGTCTATATCGACGTGAGCGAACGCTGATGCGCGCGCAAATTGCCGCGCTGGCGTTCTGCCTTGCTGCCGGCACGGCAGCACAGGCGCAAACGCAATCTCAAACACCGGCTGAATTCTACGCCGGCAAATCCGTCAACATCATTATCAGCACGGGCGCCGGCGGTGGCGTGGATGCCAACGCGCGTCTCGTCGGCCGCTATCTCGGTAATCATATCCCCGGCAAGCCGACGATCCTGCCGCGCAACATGCCCGGCGCCGGCCATATCCAGGCAACCAATTATATGTACGGCCAGGCGCCCAAGGATGGCACCTATATCGCCGCCATCCTGCCGGCCTTCGTGCTGCACCAGATCATCGATGGCACCGGTGTTCAGTACAACACCAAAGACTTTCCCTGGCTTGGCGCCAGTGACGTCGACAATATGAATTTCTATGTCTGGAAGACGACAGGCGTAAAGACGGTCGACGATGCGAAAAAGACCGAAGTGCTGATGGGCGCGACCGGCGCAGGCTCTTATACCATCCTGTTCCCGACCCTGATGAACAACCTGCTCGGCACCAAGTTCAAGATCGTCACCGGCTACAAGAGCACAAACGAAATCCATCTCGCCATGCAGCGCGGTGAAGTGCAGGGCAGGGCCGGCAACCTGTTCGCCAGCCTGAAATCCGGTAACGGTGACTGGTTGCGTGACGGCTCGATCAATCTGCTGGTGCAGATGGGCGCGAAGCGTGACCCCGAATTCGCCGACGTGCCGTTGCTGGACGAACTGGCGACCAATGATGAAGACCGCCGCATCCTGAAATTGTTCGAGGCTGAAGCGGCGCTCGGCAAACCCTTCCTGACGACGCCGGGTATTCCTGCCGATCGTCTGGCGGTCCTTCGCACGGCCTTCGAGGAAACCATGAAGGACCCCGGTCTGCTCAAGGACGCCAAGACCATGGGCATCGATGTGCGGCCGCTGAAATATGATGTCCTCAAAAAGATCGCCGACGACATCATAGACACGCCACCGGAGCTGGTGGCGAAGGCGAAAGCCGCGAAGGGGGGAAGCTAAACCTTCCCCGTTCCACGGAGAAGGCGGCCCTCGCGTAGCGAGGGCCGGATGAGGGCTCAGCTTGCGCGAGCCAACGCCACGGCATCGGCGCCCGCCGGAAAGCGAAGCTGCCCGGAGACATCGTTAGCAGCCTGCCACACGGCATCTGCCACGTCCGTCTCCTTCGTCACCAGCGGCGGATTGGCGAAGGCGGCGAAGATGGGTGCTGCGAATGATGCGTAGGCCTCGGGGATCATGTCTTCGATCCGCACATCCGTATTTTGTGCGAAGCGCGTCGTCGGCGCGTAGCCTGGTTCGACCAGCTTGACGCGTACATCGAAGGCCGAAAGTTCATGGGCAAGAGATCCCGTGAACCCTTCGATAGCTGTCTTGCTGGCGGTATAGGCTGCCGCAAATGGATGGTCGGCAAGCGTCACACTGGAAGTCACGTTGACCACAACGCCTGATCTGCGTTCGCGGAACTGCGGTATCACGGCCTGTGTCATCGCCATGACGCCGAATGTGTTGGTCTCGAACACCTTGCGCACATGCGCCATCGGCGTCGCCTCGAAAGCGCCGACCACGCCGATGCCCGCATTGTTGACGAGTACATCGATCGGTCCTGCCGCCGCGAGGGCGGCTGAAATGCTGTCCGCATTGGTTACGTCGAGCGACAACATGTGCAGGCGCTCCGATCGCGGCAAGAGCCCGTCGCGGGGCGTCCGCATGGTGGCGATGACGTTCCACCCCTGGGAATGGAAATAACGTGCAGTTTCCAAGCCGTAGCCGGACGAGCAGCCTGTGATTAAAGCGGTTTTCATTGAAGGTCCCTATTTCGGTTGACGCGGTAGAAATAACCTCCATGATCAGGACTATCATTAATGGTTAGTGCTATTTTAATTAGAGATAGTCCTGAAATGGCCGATCCACTCGCCCAAGTCATCGAACTGCTCCGGCCGCGCGCCGTCTTCTCGAAAGGGATCAGCGGGGCAGGCCGCTGGGGTGTGCGCTATTCGCAGTTCGGCCAGCCGGGCTTTTGCGCCGTGATCGAAGGCCGGTGCCGCCTTGCCGTCGATGGCGAGGACCTGGTCAATCTCGAGGAGGGCGATTTCGTACTTCTGCCGGCGACACCCGCCTTCACGATGTCCAGCATGGAGGCGGCGGTGCCAATTCATATCAACCCAAAGACGGCCCCGGCACCAACTGAGGAGGTTCGTCATGGCCGGCCCGACGGCCCTCCCGATGTCCGGTTGTTCGGCGGCTATTTTGTCTTCGATTCTCCCGATTCGGCGCTGCTGGTGTCTCTTCTTCCGGCGATGATTTACGTGCGCGGCATCCGGCGGCTTTCGGTCTTAGTAGGCCTCGTCGGTGAGGAGGCAAGCCAGGGGGGCGTGGGGCGCGATCTCATCCTCGCGCGTCTCGTCGAGGTGCTGCTGATCGAAGCGCTGCGCGCCATTCAAGGCAAGGATGCGCCACCGGGGCTCTTGTGCGGGCTGGCCGATGCGCGCGTAGGCGTCGCGCTACGGCAGATACATGCCGACGCCAAGAGGTCGTGGACGGTAGCAGACCTTGCCGGCGAAGCCGGAATGTCCCGGTCGGCCTTTTTCGGCCGGTTTACGCGCAAGGTCGGACTGCGGCCGATGGAGTATCTTCTCGCTTGGCGCATGGCCATCGCGAAGACACTTCTCCGCAGCGATGCCATCACGCTTGACGAAGTGGCCAGGCGCGTGGGGTACGGCTCCGCCAGCACGTTCAGCATCGCATTCAACCGGCATGTGGGCCAGCCGCCTGGGCGATACGCGCGGCGCGCGCCGATAAGCTTATGAGGGTCCCGCCTATATGGACGCCAGCGCCTTTTTGAATGCCGCATCCACCTTCGGCCACAAAGGCGATGAGACGTCTTTGTATTTCTCGAACGCCGCCTCCGGAATCATAGCAATGATCGCCTGGCGAAAACTCGGACGCTCTTTGCTGCGCGCATACCAATCCGTCACGCGGGGGAAGTGATCGCGCCACAGGCCGGTGCATTCCAGCATTTCGAGCCGGAAGAAAAACGAGAGAAGCCCAGCGTCGGCGAGCGTGAATTGCTCGCCCGTCAGCCAAGGGCCGTTGCCGAGCGACTTCTCCATATCCCGGAAGTGACGGCCAAACCGCACCAGTGCCTCCTCGACAATGGAGGAGTCCAGGCCCTCTTCCATCATGCGCCGCCATTTTTCGCGCTTCGCCGGGTCCGGCATTTTCGAATAGCGCGCCTCACGCTCGGCCGGTGTCTTCTGCAGCAGGTCGTGGCGGAAAATGATGCTCGCTGTCATCGTGTTGATGGCGTCGTGGATCGAGTCTTCCTTCTTGGTCCACAACCGAACCCGCGCATGCCCGTAAGGGTCGGCAGGACGCAGCGGGCGGGCAGGGAAGGCCTCGTCGAGATACTCGTTGATGACAGTCGATTCCGTTACCACCACGCCATCGTGAACCAGTGTCGGTACGACGGCATTGGGATTGAGCTTGAGATAGGCCGGATCAAACTGCTCGCCCTTGTGCAGGTGCAGGAGCTTGCCTTCGAAGGCCAGCTCTTTCTCCCACAGGACGACACGCACTTTGGCGGCGCAGACGGCGGTATCGCCATGATAAAGTGTCAGCACGATATTCCTCCCGTTTGATCCTGCCGGCAGCTGATGGCTTGCACGAGTTTGTTGATTTATGCCCGTGCGAACTGACCGCGTCCGAAGATACGATCAAGCTCCGCCGGGCTCGCCGTATCCCGCGAGGACTGAATCTTCGCAATCTTCGCCAGCGCCTTTTGCACAGGCTCGCGCTTCTCGATGGCCGTGAACCAGCGGCCGAGATTTGGAAACTTGTCGAAGGTCACACCGGCTGCATCATGCCCGCGCGTCCATGGGAAGGTGGCGATATCGGCGATCGAATACTCGGCGCCGCCGAGATAAGCGCTCTCGCCGAGCCGCTTCTCCAGCACATCGTAAAGCCGTAACATTTCTGTCTTGTAGCGTGCCAAAGAATAGCCGTTGCCTTCCGAGGCGAAGCGCGCAAAATGCGTGTAATTGCCGAAAGCTGGTCCGATGCCGGTAACCTGGATCATCAGCCACTGAATGGCCTCGAAACGCTCGCGCCGCCCCGCCGGCAGCAGGCGGCCGGTCTTCTCGGCGAGATAGAGCAGGATGGCGCCGGATTCGAACACGGTGAAAGGCTTCCCATCCGGTCCGTCCTGGTCGACGATGGCGGGAATCTTGGAGTTCGGGTTGATCTTGACGAAATCGGCCGCGAACTGCTCGCCCTTCCACACGTCGACGAAGTGCTCCTTGTAGGGCAGCCCCAGCTCTTCCAGCGCAAGGTAGATTTTCTGAACGTTGGGGCTCGTCAAAGCGTAAAGATCGATCATCGCTGCTCACTCCGCAATAGTCTCAAACACCAAGCCAAGTATGGCGTATCTCGTCGGCCTTGCGCAATTCCTCGCTCGTGCCGGACCAGCGCACGCGGCCTTTGCCCAACACGATCACGTGATCGGCGACGGCAGTGGCCATGGCGAAATTCTGTTCGACCAGCAGCATGGTCATACCGGCTTGTTTCAGTTTCATGATGATGTCGGCGATCTGGCGCACGATCAGCGGCGCTAGGCCTTCGCTCGGCTCGTCGAGCAGCATGATGCGCGGATTGGCGACGAGCGCGCGCGCCATGGCGAGCATCTGCTGCTCGCCGCCGGACAATTGCGTGCCGCCATTGTTGCGCCGTTGCGCCAGGTTGGGGAAGTCTTCGTAGATGCGCTCCATCGTCCAGCCATTCGCGGCATGGCCTTTACGCGAGGCGATGGCGATGTTCTCTTCCACCGAGAGGGAGGGGAAGATGGCGCGCGTTTCCTGCACGAAGGCAATGCCCGCCCGCGCGATGCCGAAGGTCGGCATGCCGGCGAGATCGCGGCCCTCGAAGGTGATGCGGCCACGGCGCGGCTGCACCATGCGCATGATGCTGCGCAGGGTCGTGGTCTTTCCGGCGCCGTTGCGCCCGAGCAAAGCGACGACCTTGCCGGCCGGAACATCGAAGGAGACGCCCTGGATGATGTGGCTGTCGCCCAGATAGGTATGGACGTCGTCGAGTTTAAGCAGCGCATTGCTCATGACGCGCCTCCCGCGCCGAAGGCGTCTTCGCCGAGATAGCGCTCGCGTACAATTTTGGAGGCTCGGATTTCAGCCGGCGTGCCCTGTTCCAACACGCGCCCATAGTCGAGCACGGCGATCTTGTCGGCGACGTCGAGAACGATATCCATGTCGTGTTCGATGATGATGACGGTGAGCGTGCGGGGCAGGCCGGTGATGAGATCGTGCATGCGCGCGGTTTCTTCCGGGCTCATGCCGGAGGTCGGTTCATCCAGCAGCAGAATCTTGGGGCGGCAGGCGAGCGCCAGCGCTACTTCCAATTGCCGTTGGCTGCCGTAGCTGAGATTGCGCACGGTAGCGCCGAGCGAATCCTGCAGGCCGACCTGCGCCGCCACTTCGTCAGCTTCCGTATGCGCGCTGGTCAGCGAACGCATCGGACGCCAGAAGATCGGCGCCGTGCCGGCGCGCAGCGCACAGGCCAGCGCCAGGTTTTCGCGCACCGTATAATCGGGAAACAGGTTGTTGCGCTGGAACGACCGGGCGATGCCGATGCGGGCGCGGCTCGTCGAGTCGAGGCTGGTAATATCGCGCCCCTCAAACAGGATCGAGCCTGAGTTGGGCCGCAGCTCACCGGCCAGCAGGTTGAAGAAGGTGGTCTTGCCGGCGCCGTTGGGGCCGATGATGGCGGAGCGCTCGCCCTGCTCGAAGGCGAGGTTGACGTTCTGCGTCACCTGCAGGGAGCCGAACGATTTATTCAGATTGCGGGTTTCGAGCGCGATCATTGTTCCGCCTCCGCACTTGAGCCGGGCATGCCGGCGGGCGCTTTTCGCTGCGACAGGCGGCCGATCATGTCGAGCAGCCAGCCGACGATGCCGCGCGGCAGCGCCAGGGCGACGAAGGCGAAGATGGCGCCGAGAAACAGATACCAGTGCCCGAAGGATGATGAGAGAACCTCCTTGAGGATGACGAGAATCGCCGCGCCCAGAGGCCCGCCGACGAGCGTGCCCATGCCGCCGATGACGAGCGCGATGAGCACGTCGCCGGAGACGAACCAGCTGACCAGATCGGGCGAGATGAAATTGGTGTGCTGGACCTTGAAGGCGCCGGCCAGTGCCGCGATCGCGCCGGATGCCGTGAAGGCCGCCAGCCGATAGGCGAAGACCCGGCCGCCCAGCGCTGCAACACGGCTCGGGTTCTGCCGGATGGCGGCGAGCGTTCGTCCGAACGGTGAGGCGACCACCAGTTCGAGCAGCAGCCAGACGACGACGCACAGCCCGATGCAGAGGAGGGCGAAGATTTCCGGATTGTCGAGATCGAGGCCGATCGGCTTCAGGTCGAGCCGCGGAATGCCGCCCATGCCGTCGGCGCCGTTAAACAGCTTGCTGCGGAAGCCCCAGGCATAGAACATCTCGGCGGCGGCCAAAGTCACCATGATGAAGAAGGCGCCGGACGTGCGCACAGCCAGCAGGCCGACGAGGAAGGAAATGACGATGCCGCCGAGCACGGCGGCGATAATCGCCAGCGCCGGCGGCAGCCCCATCAGCACGGTCATGCCGCCGAAGATATATGCGCCGACGCCGAGCAGGCCGGCATGGCCGAAGGAGACGAGCCCGCAGGTCGCCAGCAGATCGAGGCTGAGGGTGAAGATGCCGAGGATCGCAGCCTCGGCGATCAGCTCCTGCGCGAAGAAGCCGGAAAACCTCTGCGCCAGCAAAGCCGCCACGATCAGTGCAACGCCGATCGCCCGGCGGACGAAAGTCCTGTTCGCCATCATCGACATCATGATCAACCTGAAGTCGAGAAGCGGCGCGCCGGCAGAAGCCCGGTCGGCCGGAAGGTCAGCACCAGCGCCATGACGAGATAGATCATCATCATCGCGAATTGCGGCAGCAGGATCTTGCCGAACGTGTCGGCGAAGCCGATCAGCAGCGAGCCGAGGATGGCGCCCTTCAGGCTCCCGAGCCCGCCGACGACGACGACGATCAGCACCAGGATGATGATCGTCACGTCCATGCCCGGATAGACACCGAAGATCGGTGCCGCCACAACGCCGCCGACCCCGGCAAGATAGGTGCCGATTGCGAAGACGAGGGCGAATACCTTGCCGATATCGATGCCGAGCGTCTCCGCCGTGGCCCGGTCGTCGACGCCGGCGCGCACCAGTGCGCCGAGCCGCGTGCGCTCGAGCGCGAAATAGAGCGCGATCATCACGACCAGCCCGAGCCCGATGAGGAACAGCCGGTAGGACGGATACAGAATACCGAACAGATTGACGGCGCCGTTGAGCATGTCCGGCTGCGCAACGCCCTTCGGCAGGTCGCCATAGGCGATGCGCATCAGGTCGGTGCCCATGTAGATGATGCCGACGGTGAGCAGCACCTGCGCCAGATGGCCGGAGCGTTCCACCCGCTTCAGCAGCAGGAAGTAAAGCAGCAGGCCGACGGCTGCCGCGACGAACGGCGCCAAAGCCAGCGCTGCCCAGAACGAACCGCCCAATTGGGTGATGGTGAAGGCGACATAGGCCGCGAACATATAGATCGTGCCATGGGCGAGATTAAGATAATCCATCAGCCCGAAGACAACCGAGAGGCCGATGGCGAGCAAAAAGAGCAGCATCGAGAACTGCAGCGAGTTCAACACCTGTTCTGCAAAGAAATACGGATCGAGAAGCATGTCGCCGGGCGTTTCACTCTGAAATTGGCTTGTTGTCGCAGCCGGAAGAGCCAGCCCTGGCTCTTCCGCTTGTTGCGTCTGGCTTACTGCAACGGCGGCATTTTGCAAGCCGAAGCATCGGTGGTGACATTCGGGATCGTATCGATCAGCTCGAACACCACCGCGTCGCCCTTCTTGACGGTCTTGGCGACATAGATGTTCTGGTCGACGTTGTTGTTCGCCGGGTTCATGCGCGTCGGGCCGCGCGGCCCGGTGAACGACACCTGCGAGATCGCCTTGGCGAGGGCAACCCGGTCCTCGACATTGCCGTTGACCTTCTTGGCGGCTTCGATGGCGAAGCGCATCGAGTCATAGCCCATCACCGCGAATTCCGAGGCCGAAGCGTTGAACTTTTCGCGATAGGCTTTCTGGAAGGCGATATTCTCCGGGCTCTGCAGTTCGGGAATATAGTTGAGGGACGAGATCACGCCTTCCGCGCTGTCGCCCTGCGCCTGGCGCAGCATGGCCGGCGTCGTCCCGAGCATGGAAATCAGCGGAATCTTTCCCTTCAGGCCGAAGGATTCGTACTGCTTGGTGAACAGGATCGCCTCCGCGCCGTAATACAGGCCGAGGATGGCGTCCGGATTGGCGGAGCGCGCCTGCGCCAGATAGGGGCCGAAGTCCTGCGTCTTGCCGAACGGCGAAAACACTTCGGCGATGACCTTGCCTCCCGCCTTCTCGAACGTGCGGCGGAAGTCGCCGGCGAATTCGCGCGGCGTCACGAAGTCGGCGCCGAGAACGAAGACATTCTTGTAGCCCTTGGCGGCAACCCATGGCCCGAACGGCTCGGCGATCTGGGCATTGGAATAGGAGGCGCGAAACACCCACGGCGAGCATTTCTCTCCGGTGAGCGCATTGGCCGAGGCCAGCGACATGATCATCGGCACTTTCGCCGCCGCGACGACAGGCGCAACAGCGAGCGCGACCGCCGAAAGCTGCACGCCGGCGATCATGTCGACCTTGTCGCTCTGGATCAGCTTACGCACCTTCTGCAGGCCCACGCTGGGGTTGGAACTGTCGTCCTCGACCAGGAGCTGGATATCGCGGCCATTCACCTTGGGGCCGAAATGCTCGATCGCCAGCCGCATTCCATTCGTCATTTCAGTGCCTTGGGGAACGTCATTGCCGGTGGTCGCGAGAATGCCGCCGATCTTGATCGGCTCGGCTGCAAAAGCGCTGCTGTTCATGGATAAAACGGCGAGCACGGCGCCCGCGGTCAAGGCACGTATCATGGGTTTCCTCCGATAGTCTTTTTAGGCCGCTTTGGCCGCGGCGGCGGAGTTTGCCACGGCGTTTCCCGGCCAACAAGAGAGCGTTAGGCGCTTCGAGAGGGCATTGACGAAGCGATAAAACCAGCGCAGCAATGTTGAAAATTGGAGATGAGACCGATGCCGATCGCACGCAAGGATGCCAAAAGCCACGCTCGGGAGACCATGCGCGGAATCTGGGCCGCCGCGCTGACACCTTTCAAGGATGACATGTCGGTCGACGAACAGGGCTTTCGCGCCAATCTTCGCCACTGGATCGACGATCTCGGCATCGAGGGCGTTTTCGTCGCCGGCAAGCAGGGCGAGTTCTTCTCCCTGACCCTGCCGGAACGCAAGCGCCTGTTCGAAATCGCGCTCGAGGAAGCCCAAAGAAAACCTGGCGCCAAGGCCGGCACTATCATGTCCTGTTCCGATCAGAACATGGACACGGTCATCGAGCTGGCGAAACACGCCGAGGCGATCGGCGCCGAAAGCATCGTCGTGCACGCGCCGGTCCTGCATTTCCTCAAGGCGCAGGACGACACGCTCTATGAGTATTACAAATATATCAGCGAGCAGGTGAATGTCGGCATCGCCATGTGGAGCCATCCCGATTCCGGCTACCTGATGAGCCCGGAGCTTTGCGCCCGCATTGCCGAGCTTCCCAATATCGTCGCCATCAAATACAGCGTCCCGCGCGAGATGTACGCCAGGCTGACGCGCCTCGCCGGCGACAAGCTCATCGTCTCGACCTCGTCGGAAGACGAATGGTTCGACAATATGGTCGAGCTCGGCTGGAAGCTCTACCTTTGCTCGGCGCCGCCCTATCTGCTGCAGACCAAGTACGATCGCCGCATGCGCGAATATACCGACCTCGTCTTCTCCGGCGAGATCGACAAGGCCCGCAAGGTGCGCGACAGTCTCGAGCCGGTGCGCGCGGCGATCCGAAGCACATGCCCGCCCGAGAAGCCCCAGGCCCATTCCAAATACTGGCAGGACCTGCTCGGCCAGGTCGGCGGCCCCGTTCGCCGGCCGATGCTGCAGATGACCGATGCCGAAAAACTCGCGACCCGCGAGGCCTTTCTGAAATGCGGCCTGCAGGTTTCGGCACCGGCCCACAAGGCCACCAGCGCCGCCTGACCGGTTCAGGCGGGCGATCGACGGAATCCGCCGGAAGCGGATAGCGCCGCTCTCTGCTTGCGTGAATCGGATAGCCGCGAACCCATCAAATGCTCTAAGGAGCGAACCATGACAGGCGGACGTTTACAGGCTTTCAATTTCCAGAAATGGATTGCGGAACACCAGCATCTTCTCAAGCCGCCGGTCGGCAATCAGCAGATCTGGGAAGACGCCAATATGATGGTGACGGTGGTCGGCGGACCAAACCGCCGCACCGACTATCATGACGACCCGGTGGAGGAATTCTTCTACCAGCTCAAGGGCGATATGATCTTAAAGGTCTTCGACGACGGCAGGTTTTACGACGTGCCGATCCGCGAGGGCGATATTTTCCTGCTGCCGGCCCATGTCCGCCATTCACCGCAACGGCCGCAGGAAGGCTCGATCGGCCTCGTCGTCGAGTACAAGCGGCCCGAGGGCGAGAAGGACGCGTTCGAATGGTATTGCTTCGAGTGCGGCACCAGGGTCCATCGCGTCGAAGTGCTGCTCAAAAGCCTGGTCCGGGATTTGCCTCCGCTGTACGAAGCTTTCTGGGCTGACGAGAAAGTCCGGACCTGTCCGAAGTGCGGCACAGTGCATCCGGGGCGGGCGCCGCCGGAAGGCTGGGTGAAACTTTAAGCTTAAAATATCTTGGCAGAGGCGTTGAGTTTCTGCTTATAATCAAGAGGCGAAATCGCCTGGAGGGATCAAGCATGAATTTTGTGAAGTCTGTGGCCGCTGCCGTCGTGGCATCGTGCCTTGCTGTGCCCGCGATGGCGCAGGCGCCGGTCAAGATCGGTTTCATCACCACGCTCTCGGGACCGGGCGGCTACCTCGGCGCCGACGCGCGCGATGCGTTCCAGCTCGCCATCGATCTCGGCGGCGGCAAGCTTGGCGGCACGCCGGTTCAGCTTGTCGTCGAGGACGATGCGCTGAAGCCCGGCCAAGGCAAGGAAATCACCGAACGCTTCATGAAGAACGAGAAGATCAAGCTGTTCACCGGCATCATCTTCTCCAACGTGCTCGCGGCCGTCGCGCCGGAAGTCATCGACAATGACGGCGTCTACGTCAGCCTGAACGCCGCGCCGTCGAATTTCGCCGGCAAGGAATGCAATCCGAACTATTTCGTCGTCTCCTGGCAGAACGACACCCTGCACGAGAGCGCCGGGCAGAACGCCACCAATCTCGGTTTCAAGAAAGCCTTCGTGCTGGCGCCGAACTATCAGGCCGGCAAGGACGCCATCGCGGGCTTCAAGCGCTTCTTCAAGGGCGAGATCGCCGGCGAGATCTACACGCGCCTCGACCAGACGGATTTCGCGCCCGAAATGGCGCAGATCCGCGCCGCCAACCCGGACGTCGTGTTCCAGTTTCATCCCGGCGGCGTCGGCATCGCCTTCGCCCGCCAGTATCAGCAGGCGGGCCTCCTCGGCACCATTCCCATGGTCGTCGCTGCTCCCTCGCTCGACTCCGTCATCCTGAAGGCGGTTGGCGACGCGGCGCAAGGCGTCTACGTCTCGTCGCATTGGAACGCCGATTTCGACAATGCGTCCAACAAGCAGTTCGTGGCCGAGTTCCAGAAGAAGTACAACCGTCTGCCGACGGCTTATGCGGCTCAGGGCTATGACGCTGCGCTCGCCATCGGCGCGGCGCTGAAGGGCACCGGCGGCAAGATCGACGATCTCAAGGCCTTCCGCACCGCCATGCTGAAAGCCGATTTCGCCTCCGTTCGCGGCGCGTTCAAATTTGGCAACAACCAGCATCCGGTCCAGGATTGGTATGCGCTGCGCGTGGAGAAGGGTGCCGACGGCCAGTTGGCGCTCGTCACCAAGAGCAAGGTGCTCACCAATCGTTCGGATTTC
Organism: Terripilifer ovatus; assembly: GCA_029222685.1. Lineage (GTDB taxonomy): Bacteria > Pseudomonadota > Alphaproteobacteria > Rhizobiales > Beijerinckiaceae > Terripilifer > Terripilifer ovatus. The sequence continues at coordinate 114,489 of JARHVB010000010.1, forward strand.
TACGCCAAGGACTGCAAGCTCTGAGCTTGCAGTTTCTGACGTTCGCTGGCGCAGGCATGGGTGATGTTGAACCACTATCCGATATCGCACAGAGGTGACGGCGAGCGTGTCGTAACGAATGCAGGAGTGCCGGAATGGCGCTCCTGATCGAGCAGAGCCTCAACGGCATTCAGCTCGGCTTCATGCTGTTTCTGCTGGCGGCGGGCCTGACCCTGATCTTCGGCATCATGGGCGTCATCAACCTGGCGCAGGGCTCGCTTTTCATGGTCGGCGCCTATGCGGCGGCGGTCGTCGCCACGCAGACCGGTTCCTATGTGCTTGCCGCCATCGCCGGTCTCGCTGCTGCCGCGATCATCGGCATGGCGATGGAATATCTGGTGATCCGAAGGCTCTATGCGCGCGATCATCTCGACCAGGTTCTGGCGACCTTCGGCCTGATCTTGTTCTTCAATCAGATGACGGTCATCCTGTTTGGACGCCAGCCGCTGTTCGTCCGGATTCCGCCCTTGCTCGATGGATCGGTGCATATCGTCGCCGGCGTCTATTATCCGCTTTACCGCCTCGTCATCATCGGCGTCGGCCTGCTGACGGCGCTGGGCCTCTACATTCTCATCTCGCGCACCCGCATCGGCATGCTGATCCGTGCCGGCGCCACCAATCGCGAGATGGTGCGGGCGCTCGGCGTCGATATCCGTCTGCTCTACACCATCGTCTTCGGGCTCGGCGCCATGCTGGCGGGCCTCGCCGGCATCATGACCGGCCCGATCAGCGCCGTGCAGGTCGGCATGGGCGAGCAGGTGCTGATCCTGACCTTCGTCGTCATCGTCATCGGCGGCGTCGGCTCGATCCGCGGCGCCTTCGTCGGCGCGCTGATCGTCGGCATCGTCGATACTTTGCTGCGCGCTTTCCTGCCGACTCTGCTGCGTCACATGATGGCCAGCGGCTCGGAAGCTGATGCGCTGGCCGGCGGCATCTCCGCCATGGGCGTCTACCTGCTGATGGCCATCGTGCTCCTCGTGCGCCCGAAGGGGTTGTTGCCCGCCAATGGCTGAGACGGCCCCAAACCCGACACAGCGGAGCAAGCCGAAAAACGTCAGGTCGCGCCTGCTTCTGGCGCAATTGCTTGTCATCCTCGTCGTGCTGCCCTATCTCGCCAATCTCATCGGCCAGCCGGCGCTGACCTCGCTGGCGACGCGCATCATCATCCTCGCCATTGCCGCTGCCAGCCTCAACCTCATCATGGGCTATGCGGGCCTCGCGAGTTTCGGCCATGCGGCCTGGTATGGCATCGGCGCCTATGTGGTCGGCATTCTTTACCGCCATTCGGTGAGCGGCGATCCGCTGTTCGGTCTGCCACTCGGCGCCGACCAACTGCTGATCACCCTGCCGGCCGCCATCATCGTCGCCGGCCTGTTCGCGGCGGTGTTCGGCGCGCTGGCGCTGCGCACCTCCGGCGTGCAGTTCATCATGATCACGCTCGCTTTCGCGCAGATGATCTTCTTCTTCTTCGTCGCACTCAAAGCCTATGGCGGCGATGACGGCCTGATCATCCGCCGCCGCAACGCCTTGCCCTTCCTCGACACGCGCGACGGCCTGACGTTCTACTGGATCTGCCTCACCGTCGCCGTCGTCTGGTACGCCATCCTCTCGCGCATCGTCGGCTCGCGTTTCGGCCGCGTGCTCGAAGGCATCCGCCAGAGCGAGCGGCGCATGGCGGCGATGGGCGTGCGCACTTACGGCTACAAGCTCGTCGCCTGCATCATCTCCGGCATGGGCGCAGGCCTCGCCGGCGCCCTGATGGCCAACCACATGCGCTTTGTCAGCCCGGACATGATGCACTGGACGCAATCGGGCGAGTTCATGTTCATGGTCATCCTCGGCGGCTCGGGCACTCTGCTCGGGCCGGCCTTCGGCGCTGCCGGGCTGATCGGGCTCGAGAGCCTTCTCGCAGCCTGGACCGAAAACTGGCAGGTTATTCTCGGGCCGCTGCTGGTGCTCGCCATCCTGTTCACGCGTGGTGGCCTGTCGGGCCTCGCGCGCATGATCCGAGGAGGCGCGCGTGGCTGAGGTGCTGCTCCAGGTCGACAATCTGGTGAAGAATTTCGGCGGCGTCCGCGCCACCGACGATCTCACGCTGGATGTGCGCGCCGGCGAGGTGCATGCCCTGATCGGCCCCAATGGCGCCGGCAAGACCACGTTCATCGGCCAGCTCATGGGCGAGATCGTGCCCGATGCCGGCGCCATCCGCTTTGCCGGTTCGCCGCTCGGCGGGCTCGACACGCCGGCGCGTGTCCGGCTCGGCATTGCCCGCACGTTCCAGATCACGCAATTGCTCGACGAAGACACCGCGCTGTCGAACGTGGCGCTGACCATCCAGGCGCAGCAGGGCCATTCCTTCCGCTTCTGGAAGACGGCGGCCGGAGATGCGAGCCTGTTCGGCCCCGCGCAGACCTATCTTGCGGCCGCGGGCCTCGCCGAGCGCGGCAATGTGCTGGTGCGCGATCTTTCCCACGGCGAGCACAAGCAGCTCGAACTCGCCATGGCGCTCGCCAGCGAACCACGGCTGCTGCTGCTCGACGAGCCGATGGCGGGCCTCGGCGCCTCCGAGAGCCGGCAGATGGTCGACAGCCTGAAGCGCCTTAAGGGCAGGACCGCCATCCTGCTCGTGGAGCACGATATGGATGCCGTCTTTGCGCTCGCCGATCGCATTTCGGTGCTGGTCTACGGCAAGGTCATCGCCACCGGCACACCGGCGGACATTCAGGCCAATTCCCAGGTGCGTGTGGCCTATCTCGGCGAGGGCGACGCCTGATGCTCGATATAAAAGGCCTCCAGGCGTCTTACGGCGCCAGCCGCGTTCTCTTCGACATTTCGCTGAAGGTCGGCGAGGGCGAATGCGTCTCCCTCATGGGCCGCAACGGCATGGGCAAGACGACGACAATCCGCACCATCATGGGGCTGTTGAAACCCCAGGGCGGTTCGATTGATTTCGCGGGCAGCGACATCAAGGGCCTCGCGCCGGAAGCCATCGCGCGGCGCGGCATCGGCCTGGTGCCGGAAGGCCGGCAAATCTTCCCGACATTGACCGTCCGGGAGAATCTGGTGGCGACAAGCGCCAACCGGCTCGGCACCGCGCGGCCCTGGACCCTCGAGCGCGTCTTCGCGCTGTTCCCGCGGTTGCAGGAACGCCAGCAGCAATGGGCGCGCACCCTGTCGGGCGGCGAGCAGCAGATGCTGGCGGTCGGCCGCGCCTTGATGACCAATCCGCGGCTTGTCATCCTCGACGAGGCGACGGAAGGTCTCGCGCCGGTGATCCGCGCCGAGATCTGGGGCTGTCTCGAAACCCTGAAGAAGGAGGGGCAGTCGATCCTGGTCGTCGACAAGAATGTCTCCGTGCTGCGTCGGCTGGCCGACCGGCATGTGGTGATCGAAAAGGGCAGGACGGTGTGGTCGGGCAGCGGCGCCGATCTCGACCGCGAAATCGAAAAGGTTCATGCTTATGTCGGCCTCTGACAAACGCATCGTCGAAGTCAGCGCGGACTCCTCACTGGCCTCGCCAACGGAAGCCCTGGCACAGGCGCTGGAAGCCGTTCTCGGCAAGCTGGGTGCAGCGGGCGCTGCGCCGCCACATCTCGTCTCGATGACATGGTCGGGACCGGATCCCGCCGCCATTCATCCGTCCAACCGCGCCATCGACCAGGAGCGGCGCATGGTCTTCGCCGGTTTCAGGCCGCCGTTGACGATCCGCAGATCCGGCGACGCGCGTATCCATGTCGAAGCGCGCGCCGCGGTGCCGCTGTCGCCGCCGCCTTCTGATCCGGTCTATCGCAATTACGGTGTCATGGAACTTGGGCGGCAGATGAGCCCGCGCAACCAGGTGCCCGACATGGGCGCGCTGTTTCGCCAATGGACGACCGACGGCGCCAGGGCGCGGGCACGCCATCGCGGCCTCGATCTCAGCTATGGGCCGAAGCGCGATCAGACGCTCGATCTCTACCGGCCCGAGGGCGTCTCGCGTCCGCCGGTCTGGGTCTTCATCCATGGCGGCTACTGGCAGGCCTCGAACAAGGAACAGCATGCGCAGTTCTGCGACGGCATGCTGCAGGCGGGCTTTGCCGTCGCCAATATCGAATATGGATTGGCGCCGGAGACGCCGCTGGAGGCGATCGTCGGCCAGATCCGCGAAGCCCTGCATTTCCTGGTGCGCGAGGCTGGCAATCTCGATCTCGATGCCGGCGATATGCATGTGGCGGGTCATTCCGCTGGCGGCTATCTGGCCGCCATGTGCGCCTGCGACGAGGGCATGCCGCCGGTCCGCAGCGCGCATCTGCTGTCAGGCATCTTCGATCTGGAGTCCCTGGTGCCGATTCCCTTCGGCCCGATCCTTGGGCTGACGAGCGCCGACATCGCGCGTCGTCTCTCGCCGTGTCATCTCAAGCCGCGGCACAATGCGCGCATCGCGGTTGCCGTTGGCGCCGGGGAAAGCGATGAATTCAAACGCCAGTCCGAAGAGCAGGCGCGCCTGTGGGGCGCGCCGAAGTCGCTCGTCGTCGACGGTGTGCATCACTTCAATCTGATCGACGGATTGAATGGGGGTGTCCTACTGCAGCAGCAGCTCGCTCTGTCATCCCCGACGCCCGCGTAGCGGGCGAGCCGGGATCCAGGAGTCAAGGGCCACCACATCGAGCCACGTTGCTCCTGGATTCCCGCTCTGCGCTTCGCTTGGCGGGAATGACACCAGGGCTGTACAGAAACGACAAAATAAAGAGCCTTCGATATTGATATTATCCTTGGCGCGCGCTGATCTGGGATAGCGCGCGCCAAGGTATTTGCCGGCAAAGAGCTCGATCGGACGGAATCCGTACGATCTACGCCGAAGAAACAAGCCGGAGGCCAGGCGCACCGGTCACAGGGGCATGCGCCGAAACTCCTTGCGGCAAATTGGGGAACAGATCGGTCGGCAGTGTCTTGACGTGCTGGATGATCTCCGACGTCATCATCGCATCCGCATATTTGGCGTGCATGTCGCAGAGGTTGATCGCATGGCTCGCCTGCGAGCGGTCGAAGCAGCCGTCCTCTGCCACGGCCACGCGGAAGTTCTGGCTGAAGGCGTCGATGACGGTGGCGCGCACGCAGCCCGAGGTTGTCGTGCCGGTCACGATGACGCTGTCGGCGCCGAGCAGGGTCAGATAGCTCGATAGATTGGTGCCGAAGAAGCCGGACGGCTTCTGCTTCAGCACGACGAGGTCCTGCGGCTCCGGCGCAATCTCGCTGACGATTTCGTTGCCGTCGAGATTCTGGGTCGGCCGAGGGATGGATTCACCCATGCGGTTGTTCTTCCAGGTCCAGCTTCCCATGTCCCAGCCGTCCGGACGCGTGACGCCGGTCGTGTAGATCACCGGCAGTTTCTGCGCGCGGAAAGCCGCCGCCAGTTTCTTGATCTGAGCAATCGCATCCCAGCTCTCGGACCCGCAGGAATTGCTCCACCGCTTGATCGACTCGAGGATCGGCTCGTCCGGCTTGTCGCCGGCGAACGCCCAGCTCACGTCGATGACGAGCAACGCCGGCCGCTTGCCGAAGCCGCCCTTGGCGCCGAAGCCCGACGCCTTGAAGACTGCCTTGTCGCGTTCCGTCAGGAAGCGGTCCCAGATGCGTTCGCCTGATTTGCCATCATTCATGACGTTCTCCTGTGGGTGTGGAAACACGAAGCTAACAAGAGCCCTCATCCTGAGGAGCGCCTGAAAGGCGCGTCTCGAAGGACGGGGGCGTCGGGCCGAATCTCCGCGTCATGCCTCACCTGTTTAGGGCATGACGCAGTGGATAGCGTCTCGCGTATCGCCCCCGTCCTTCGAGACGCAACGCTTGCGCGTTGCTCCTCAGGATGAGGGCCTCTGGTTGGCTGCCGCTCGTGCGTCAGAAATTCGCCGCCTTCGCCATTTGCGGCGCGTCGCCCTTCGGCAGTTCGAACAGGCCTTCGGGCAGCGTGTCGAGGAAGGACAGAACTTCCGCCGTCTTCAACACATCGGCGTATTTGGCGTTCATGTCGCACAGGTTGATGGCGTGGCTCGCCTGCGAGCGGTCGAAGCAGCCTTCTTCGGCGATGGCGACACGATAGTTCATGCTGAAAGCGTCGAGCACCGTGGCGCGGACGCAGCCCGATGTCGTCGTGCCGGTGACGATCACGCTGTCGGCGCCGAGGAGGGTGAGATAGCTCGCCAGATTGGTGCCGAAGAAGCCCGACGGCTTCTGCTTGCGGATGACGATGTCCTGCGGCGCCGGGGCGATTTCGTCGACGATCTGGTTGCCGTCGATATTGCTCACCGGTACTTTGGGCGCCTCGCCGTTGCGGCTGTTCTTCCAGCTCCACGAGCCGTTGTCCCAATTGTCGGCACGGCGGATGCCGGTCGTGTAGATCACCGGGATGCCCTTGTCGTGCGCCTTGTCGCACAGCGATTTGATGGCGGCGACGGCCGGCCAGCTCTCTTCGCCGCAGGAATTGCGCCAGCGCTTGATCGATTCGAGGATCGGTTCCGGCTTGTCGCCGCAGAACGCGTAGTTGACGTCGATGACGAGCAGGGCCGGGCGCTTGCCGAAGCCGCCGCGGGCGCCATAGCCGGACGCTGCGAACACGGCCTTGTCGCGTTCGGTGAGGAACTGGTTCCAGATCGGTTCTTCAGACATGTGGGTCTCCTTGGTACTGCGGTTTAAGTCTGGTTTGCGTTTTATTCAGTGTCGCCTTCACCGAACGGCTTGGCCAGTGCTATTTTGCAGCAAGCGTCGCCTTGACGAACTGCATGTCGATGATGTCGTCGTAGGGCACCGGCTGCTTCAGGATGGTGGCGCCGAGAACGACGGCCTCGGCGGTATCCCAGGCCTTCGTCGAGATCGTTCCATCCTTGCTCCACATCTCATCAGCGAACGAACGGTCGATCGTCGCCTTCAGATCCTCGAGCGACATGGTGGGGAATTCCTTCTTCGCGACGGCCAGCGCTTCTTCGTGATGGGTGTCGGTAAACTTCAGGCCCTTGACGACGCCGCGCACGAAGCGCGCCACCACATCGGGCTCGCTCTTGATCGACGCCTGCCGGACGTTCAGGGTCGAATAGGCATAGGGGCCGAGATCCTTGGGAATGTTGATGATCGGATCGCTCCAGATGCCTTCCACGATGCCGCGCGTCAGCGCGGGCTCGGTCGTGACGCCGATCTCGGCGGCTCCTGCCTTCACCGCGGCCAGAACGGCGCCGTTCGCCATTTCCTTCATGGTCACATCGGTCTTGGGATCCATCTTCCACTGGCGCAGCAGGTAGTGGGTGATCGAGTTCGGCGTGCCGCCGAAGAAGCTCACCGCGATCGACTTGCCCTTGAAGAAGGAAGCCATGGATTCGCCGGCCTTCGGCGCAAGGCCCTTCTTGGCGACATAGTAGACGTTGCCGCGGTCGACGACATTGACGACGGCGCGCAATTCGCCGCCCTTGACCTTGGCGAAAGCATTGTGTTCGGGGCCGCCGATGAATGCGAAGGCCTGTCCGGACAACACCGCATTGGTATGGCCGGCGCCGCTGTCGACCGTCAGGATTTTGACGTCGAGGTTCTCTTCGGCGAAGAAGCCCTTCTGGATGGCGACATAGAGCGGCAGATAGCCTGTGCCGTGGGTCGGCTCGGCGACGATCAGGCTTTTCTTTTCCTGCGCGCTCGCGATGCCGGCGAAGCCCGCCAGCATGGCCGTCGCAAGCGCAATCATTCTTATCTTCGAAGACATGTCATTCTCCTTTTGCGGGCACGCCGAGGCACCCCTGAAACCGATTAATGGACGACGCCCTTGCGCAGGAATTTCTCAAGCCATGTCACGCCGATGTACATGACGATCGACAAAGCGGAGAGGACGATGACGGCGACCCAGACCAGCGCGATCTCGTAGGTCGATCCGGCGTAGAGAATCGTACGGCCGAGACCGTGTTGCGACGAGACGAATTCGCCGACGATCGAGCCGGTCAGCGCCAGGCCGATGTTGACCCGCAGGATCGAGATGATCCAGGGCACGCAGGAGGGAGCGACGAGTTTCGTGAACACCTGCCAGCGGCTCGCGCCAAGGGAATAGAACAGTTTCTCCTGGTCCTTGTCGACGGCCTGCACGCCCGAATAGGCGGTCAGGGTGGAGACGATCAGGGTCAGCGCCGTGGCGATGGCGACCTTGGAGGAGAGCCCCATGCCGAAGACGAGAATGATCAGCGGCGCGAGCGCGAGCTTGGGGATGGATTCAAGGCAGATGATATAGGGCTGCATGATCAGCGCGTAATTGCGCGACCACCAGAACGACATGCCGAGCAGGGCGCCGACGCTCGTGCCGAGCACAAAGCCGAGGATCGTCGAGCGGAACGTATAGGCGATATCGGTGAAGGCGTCGCCCTGCGAGAAGAACGTGATCATGGTCGACCAGATCGCGCTCGGCTTCGACCAGAAGAAGGCGTCGATAAACCCGGTATTGGCGGCGATTTCCCACAGGGCCACGAACACGACGAGCACGCCCGCCTGCGTCGCCACGATGGCCCACATCGGCCACAGCTTCTGCACCGGCAGCCGCCGCGCAATGCGCTTCGGCGGCGTTGACTTGTTTCCTGCAGTGCTTCCCATCGGCAGGGAGTTGGCGGGCAGGGTGGAAGTGGGGCTGTTCATAGTGGCGCTCATCTGTGAGAGATGGATCAGGCGGCGATCGGCGCGGGAGGCGTTTCCGGCACGGCGGCGCCATGCAGCAGATCGAGACAGTATTTTTTCATGGCGACGAAGCGCGGCGTGCTGACGATGGAGCGATCGCGCGGGCGCGGCAGGTCGACCGGCATCTTGTCGATCACGCGGCCCGGCCGGCTCGCCATTACATAGACGTCATCGGACAGAAAGATCGCCTCTTCGACATCGTGCGTAACGAAGATCACGGTACGGCCGAAATCGTTGAACAGAGTCAGCAGCCATTCCTGCATCCGCGCCTTCGTCTGCGCATCGAGCGCGCCGAACGGTTCGTCGAGCAGAACGATGTCCATATCGACGAGCAGGGTGCGCAACAGCGCGGCGCGCTGGCGCATGCCGCCTGACAGTTTTGAAGGGAACGAATGTTCGAAACCGGCAAGGCCGTAGCGCTGCAGCATCGGCATGGCGCGGTCCCGCGCTTCGGCCGTCGGCGTGCCACGGATTTCCATGCCGAGGATGACATTGTCGAGCACGGTCCGCCACGGCAGCAGCAGATCCTTTTGCAGCATGTAGCCGACCTGGCCGATCAGGCCGGTCGCATCCTGGCCGTCGATCAGTATGCGCCCTTCGGTCGGAGCCTGGAGGCCTGCAACGATGTTGAAGATCGTGCTTTTGCCGCAGCCGGACGGGCCGATCAGCGAGATGAAACGCCCGGCGGGAACTTCGAGATTGACCGGCGCCAGTGCGACGAATTCCTGGCCGTTGGTGTCGAACACCATCGAGACATTCTCAATTGAGAGTTTGGGAACGGTCAAATTGCTCTCCGCTGTTCATGGCATGCCCGGGGAACAGGGAGCATGTGCCGTGCCAGACCATCGGCGCATGGAGAAACAAAGGCTTAGCTCTGGATTCCGGAGAGTCGCGCGCGCAAGTTGGCCAATGAAATACACTGCAAGTTTGAATTTTGTGCAGTTGCACAATAATTGCTTAGGACTCGAAGGGAATCCGCTCTAAAATATTGATATAAATCGTTTAAATAAGGTCGTCAGGCGACGTAAAATAATGCATCGCACCATTTTGCATACAATCCTGTCAGTTAGGTGCTTTTCAGTCGCCACAGGCATCTTCTCGAATTTGCAGGGTGGCGGCCGGCGGGTGCCATTACGCACATTACGAAAAGGGTATGGCGGATAGGCGAAGCGGACGCGTGTCGCACCAATCGAGGCACTGCGATTTGCATTCATGTCCACCGCAACGGCGGCGCACGCGCGGTTGCGGCAAACTCGGGGGGAACGATCATGCGCGCCAAGACATCGGTGAAGACGCGGACCGCAAGCAGCAGATGCGTGTCGGGGTTTGCCGGTCTGCTGATGCTCGTCGCCGGTCTTTTCGTAGCCAGGGCGCAGGATGCCAGTCTGGATACGAGCCGGCTGCCGCGTGTCGGCGGCGCGAAGGAAATCTATGCCAGCGCGCTGACCACGATCTTCACCTCGCCCAATCCGGTCATCGCGACGGCCGGCGCGATCGACAGTGCGCTCGCCGCCGCCGGCTGGCAGAAATACGGCGCGCCGGCGGCCGCCACGTCGGACAACCCGAACATGCGCATGCTGTCGTACAAGCGGGGACGGCAGGCCCTGGGCGTGTTCATTACGCTGGCGCCCGCACAGAACAATGCCACCAGCGTGCAATACAATGCGACGCCATTGGCGAACGATCTGCCCTTCACCAATGACGCCACCGATATCGTGTATGCGCCGGACAGGCCGTCGTTGAGCCTTGTCACGGCGCAGCCGATCGACAGAACACTGGACTTCTATCGCAAGGAACTGGCGTCACGCGGCTGGTCTCTGTGGTCGCGTAAGCTGAACGCAAAGGAAGTTGCCGACGGGCCTTCCGGCGTGGTTCACGAGCGCGGCGCCTATGCCGATTATGTCACCGACAGCAAGCCCACGGTGGCGCTTGTTCTGACGATACAGGCAGCGGACGCCGGCAAGTTCAAGGTCGAACTCAAGGAATGGCCAATCAAGGTTCTCGCACCCGAACCCGCAAAGCCCGCCAACAATGGCCCGCGTGTGCTTGAGGCTGGGCCGGAGCTTTCCAGCTTGCCGGCGCCGAAGGGCCGGATGCAGGGAAGCGGAACGTCGAGCCCCTCGAACCGCTCCATGTCGGCGAGCATTGATGCCGATATCGAGACTGTCCTGGCGTTCTACCGCCGCGAGCTCGCAGCGAAAAACTGGAACGAAGAAACCGCGTCCGTCGCCGCCGACCAGGCGACCGTGGCTTTCTCCACTTCCGATGGCTCGGCCGTCCTGAAGCTGGAACGCAGAGACAATCTGACCTCGATCAGCCTCGTGCAGAGGATCGTGAAGCCGCCGGTCGCCAGGAATGACTCGGTCGATGCGCTCATGAAGCAGGCCTTGCAGATGGCGACGCAGGCCGACGCGCTGTCACCCGCGACGAGAACGCCGCCAGCCGCCAACGAGCCCGCGGAGGCGTTGCAGGCGCTTGCCGGCAGTGACGCTCCCGTTCCGTTGCCCAGCACAGCCACGAACATCGAGACCGGCGACGGCAAGCTGGAATTCGACAGCACGTCCGGCGTCCAGTCGGTCGCGGATTTCTACCGCTCGGTCATGAAGCAGCAGGGCTGGCAATCGCGCCGTTCGGTCATCAACAATGCCAATATGGTGGTGCTGGATTTCACCAAGGCCAAGAAGACCGTGTCGTTCACGATCATGCGGATGGGTCCCAAGACCAACGTCAGCGCCAAGGGCTCCGCGCTGGAATCGGCAGTCAAGCCGACCGATGCCGTGACGGCTTCCAATGCGCCGGTTGCCGAGGAGCCCGCGCCGGCAACTGCCGAAGATCTGCAGCCGGAGGACAACAGCGGCTGGCCGGTGCCGAAGCGCCGCACCATGGTGGCGAACGAGAAAACCCCATTCCGTCGTGAACTCACGTCCGAGGTGCCGCTCAGGCTTACCGATGTGCTTGGCTTCTATCGCAAGGAACTGGGCAAGCTTGGTTGGACGGAAGACAACAGCAAGGCTGTCGTGGCGCAGGACAATGCTGCTCTGGCATTCAACACCAGCGAGGGGCAGGCCGCCCTCAAGCTTACCTACAAGAACGGCGTGACATCGGTCAGCCTCGCCACGCGAAACCCAGACGCGCTTGCGAAATCGGAGATGGCGCCGAAGCCTGGCCAGGCCAAATTGGCCCTGGTCAATCCCAACCCTGGCGAGGTGATCGTCACCATCAACAAGAAGACGATCAAGGTTGCGCCCGGCGTGGGGACGAAGGCTCCCGACGGCCCCTCGCTCGATCTGCCGCCCGGAAAATACAGGTTCTCAGTCAAGCAGGCCGGCAAGTCCTATTCGGACGAGATCGCCGTGGGCGCCGGCGAAGTCTGGGGCCTGATGTTCGGACCCGGCGGCGCCCTCCCGATGAAAGTGTACTAGGTTTAAGCGAGACTGCGCCGGATACGCGGATACGTTTCGAGCGCGTTCTCCAATAGCACCCGCCGTGCTCTATCTCCCGAAAGCGGGCCGGGCAGGGCGTCGGTGCCGTCGAAATGCCAGTGCGGCCAGTCGGTCGAAAACAGGAGCATGCCGTCGTCACCGATCTGCTGGACGATATCTTCCAGCATGTCGACCTTCGGCGGCGCATCCACCGGCTGAATAGCGATCCGCACATGCTGGCGCATGATTTCGGCCGGCGGCTTTTTCACCCACGGCACTTCGGCGCGCACGCCGCGCCACGTCTTGTTGGCGCGCCACATGAAGGCCGGCAGCCAGCTCCAGCCCGATTCGAGGAACACCACTTTAAGATCGGGAAACTTTGCAAATACGCCTTCGGCGACCAGGCTCAGGAGCTGGTTTTCGAAGGCCGGCGCATTCGCGGCGTAATCCTCGATGAAGTAGGACGGCCAGCCGATCGATGTCGGCGCAAAGCGGAAGCCGCTGCCCGCATGCACGGCGATCGGCAGGCCGAGGCGCTGCGCCACCTCGTAGATCGGCCAGTAATACCGGCGGCCGATCAGCTTTTCGCCCATGGCGAACATCTGGATCGACACAAAGCGCAGGTCGTCGGCGCGCCGCTCGATTTCCTCGACCGCCATCTGCGGGTTTTCAACGGGGATGAGAATGGAGGCGCGCAGGCGCGGATCTCGGTCCAGCCATTCCTTCGCCATCCACGCGTTCAGCGCATGGCAGAAGGCGGCCGCCATGTCCTCGGCATGCAGCAACTGGCCGCCATGCAGATTGTTACAAATCGCGATGCCGGTTCCGAGAGGCTCGAGAAGCTGCGCCTGCATCTGCGCCACCTGTGCCGCTGGCCTGCTCGCCTGCATCGCCCAGTCGGGGCGGCAATTGATCGGCGCGTTGGCGGGAAAGCTGGTCGGATTGAGCTTCAGCCGGTCGATGCCGCGCAGGGTCACCATTTCGCGCCAGTAGGGATCGGAAAAATAGGGGATGAGATCGCCGATGGCGGGCGCCGGCGGATGCACGTCGCAATCCACGGAAGGGTGCCCGAAGATGCTGTTGCGCAAAGGCGCCAGGGTCGCGGCTGGAGCGCTCAAACTATCCTCCCATGGTGTTGGACGGCGGGCGTGGGCAAGTGGGATGGACCTGCGAAAAGCGCTTCAAAGAAAGGCTTCGCGCATGCCGGCTCACATCGTATACTGGCCGGTAAAGCTGCTTGCAAATGCGCGCGGAGGATTGCCATGCAGGATCTGCCATGAACGTCGTTGTCGACCAGCGCAAATTGCCCTCGACGCGCCAGAAGCTGCGTTTCGTCGATTGCGACATCCATCCTTCTATGCGCTCGCCCGCCGACCTCAAGCCATTCCTTGAAAAGCGCTGGTGGGATCACCTGACCCGTTACGGCAGTCACGCCCGCCAAATGTATTCCGACACCATCGGCTATCCGCGCATGACGCCGGCCATCGCACGCAACGACGCCTGGCCGCCGGGCGGTGCGCCTCCGGGCGCCGACCTCGAGTTCATGCGCCGCCAGCATCTCGATCATTACGATATCGAGGCCGGCATCCTCATGCCGCTGTCGACGCGTGGTCCCGAGCAGCGCAACCTGGATTTCGGCGCCGCTATGTGCACGGCGCTCAACGACTGGCAGAAGGCAGCATGGCTCGATCCCGAGCCGCGCCTGCACGGCACCATTCTGCTGCCCCATGAAGACGCCCAGGCGGCGGTGCGCGAGATCGAGCGCCGCGCCTCGGACCGCCGTTTCGTCGGCGTGCAACTCTCGCCGCGCGCCTCCGAGCCGATCGGCCGGAGGCGTTATTGGCCGATCTTCGAAGCCGCCCAGGCCGCGGACCTGCCGATCTCCATGCATCAGGGCGGCATCGGCGGCCATGCGGTAACAGGCTCCGGCTGGGTGTCGTATTATTTCGAGGAGCACCACACCAACGTGCAAACACTCCAGTCGCTGGTGACGAGCATCGTGCTCGAAGGCGTGTTCGAACGCTTTCCCGATCTGCGCTGGGTGATCATCGAACCCGGTTTCGCCTGGGTGCCGCCGCTCGCCTGGCGGCTCGACAAACTGTTCGAGCGCATGCGCGATGAGGTTCCGCATCTGACGATGAAGCCGTCGGACTATATCCGCCGCAACATCTGGTTCACCACCCAGCCGATCGACGAGCCGGAGCGGCCGGGTGATCTCGAAAAAGTCATCGAATGGATCGGCTACGACCGGCTGATGTTCTCGACCGACTACCCGCATTGGGATTTCGACGATCCGGCCCATGCGCTCAATCTGAAGATTCCAGAGGCCCAGCGGCAGCGCATCCTGCGCGGCAACGCGATTGATTTTTACAAGCTGGCGGTCTGAGAATACAGGAACGACAAGAATAGAACGGACGCCTAAGTCCGTCTGACATTGCGAAGCAGGGGAGGGGCTTATGGAGAATAGTATTGACCGGCGCGCTTTGCTGAAGGCGGGCGTTGCTGCAAGCGGTGCGTGGGCGCTCGGCGGCATCAACAGGGCCGCGGCCCAGGCCTCCTGGGATGCAACGGTCGCTGCGGCGAAGCAGGAAGGCAAGCTCGTCGTCTACAACGGCACCAATTTCGCTATCGTCCGCAAGATCGCGGCGAAATTCCAGGCCGAAACCGGCATTCAGACTGATGTGCTCGACGGCCGCGCCACCGAGATCCGCGAGCGCATCCGCGTCGAACAGGCGACCGGACGTACGGTCGCCAGCCTCACCTACACCGGCGCGACGACTTTGGCGACGCAGAAGAGCGAAGGCGCCTTTCAGCCGATGGGGGCGTTGCCGAATGCCGGCCGCATCGACCCGCAGTTCAAGCCGGATGAGACGATCATTCCGGTGACGGCGGGCAATTTCGCCACCATCATCAACACCAACCTCGTCAAGGGCGACGACATTCCAAAGACCTGGTCCGATTTCACCCATCCGAAATGGAAGGACAGGATTCTCGCCGACGATCCGCGCGCGGCCGGCGCCGGCAATGTCTGGTTCGAAGCGACCTACAATGCGTTCGGCCGCGGCTTTCACGAGAAGATGGCGGCGCAGAACCTGGTCATCAGCCGCCTGTTTCCCGAGAGCGAGCGCCGTCTCGCACGCGGCGAATATGCCATCTATCTGCCCTTCAACGTCTCCGAACTGAAGGGCCTGCAGGGCCTGCCGGTGCAATGCGTCATTCCGGCGGAGGGGGTGCCCTACGTGCCCTTCTGCTACAGCCTGCTGAAGGATGCGCCGCAGCCCAATGCCGCGCGGCTCTTCGTCAATTACATGCTGGCCGAAGCCGCGCAGGTGGCGCAGGCCGAAGAGGGGTTCAAGCCTTCGGTCATGGGCCTGTCGGAGAAAATTCCTGCCGGCCTGCGCCCCTATGTCGATGCCAAATTGCTGGGAACGACGACGCCGGGCAGGCAGAACGAGATGTTCGATCTCGCCAAGGCGATCTACGGCAGCGCATAGCACCAAGCCTTACGCCTCGCTCAACCCCGGCTTGCCGGCTTCCACGACGAAGGACTTCACCGTCGAAACCAGCGCACCCGCGATGCTGACCTGATCGACCACGCGGAAGTCGGCCTGCCAGCGGTCCGGCGTCACCGTGTGGCGATGATAGCCGCGCTGGTCGCTGATGAATTTGAGATGCGGATTGTTGGCATGCAGGGCCTCCGCATTGCTCAGCGTGGGCGAACCGTTGCCACCCGAGGAGATCGACGTCGCCAGGAATTCAACGCCGACGCAGGCCGATGCCGGATCGCGCCAATCCCGGTTCAGGTCCAGCGCAACGCCGCGATGCATATCGCCGGTGAGGACCACGGGATTTTTCACTTGCGCGTCGGCCCATGCGCGCATGATGCGATCGCGCGCCGCATTGGCGCCGTCCCATGAATCCAGGTTGACGACCGGCGCCTCGGACTCCGGTACAAAGGGATAGGATCGCCAGTCGAGATGGGCGAACAGTACCTGCTGGGCCAGCACCTGCCAGGTTGCCTGGATTGAACGGTAGCCGTCAGCCAGCCATTTCTCCTGCTGCGTCCCGATCATGGTACGGGCTGCATCGTCGGCTGCGGCGCAGTTGGGTTTGAATCCGTCGCCGCAGGGCTGTTTCGAGCGGTACTGCCGTGTATCCAGCACCGACACATTAGCAAGGTTGCCGATTTGAAACCGGCGGTAGGCCGTGAGGTTGGGACCGCGCGGCATCAGGCTGCGGCGCACCGGCATATGCTCGTACCACGCCTGGAACGCCGCCGCGCGGCGAAACAGAAAGGCGTCCGCCGGCGTGTTTCTATCAGTCTCGGCCGCCCAATTGTCGGCGACTTCGTGGTCGTCGAAACTCGACAGGAACGGACAGGAGGCCTGTGCGGCCTGCAGATCGGGATCGCTCTTGTAGAGCGCATAACGCCGCCGGTAGTCGGTTACCGTGACGCAGATCGGAAAGTCTTTCGGCATCAGCCGCGGCAGCGCGCGACCGTAGCGATCCATCGGAATAAAGGCATATTCGTAGATGTAATCGCCGTAGTGGAAAACCATATCGAGGTTGTCATCTGCAATGCCGCGCCATGCGGTGTAATAGCCGCCTTCCCATGCCTGACAGCCAGCGGCGGCAAACCGCAATTGCGCGACGTCGACGCCTGGCGCCGGCAGCGTGCGCGCCCTGCCGATCCGGCTTTCCGCATCGCCGACGCGGAACCGGTAGAAATAATCGCGCGCCGGTTCGAGGCCCTCGACCTCGACGTGGATGGAATGGCCGAGTTCGATGCGCGCGACTTCTGAGCCCGACCGGGTGATCTGCTTCAGGTCCGGATCGGTCGCGATCTCCCAGGTGACGGTGATCGGAACGGACGGCATGCCGCCGCGCGCTTCCAGCGGCTCCGGCGCCAGCCGGGTCCACAGTACGAAACCGTCCGCCGCGGGATCGCCGGAAGCGACGCCGAGCGAGAACGGGTTCTGCTTGAACTGGGCGCGAACGGGCGACGAGGCGACAATCGGCAGGCCGGATGCCAGCAGCCCCGCACCGAGCGCGCCCTTGAGCAGCTTGCGCCGGTCGAACATCGGATAGCAATCGGGGTCAAACATCGCGCGTCCTTGGCATCCTGCTGTCATCAGCAGGATGTCTAGCAGCCGTGTGAGACCGCTGCGTTACAGGACAACAGTCGGGAATCCCTGGTGATCCAGATCTATTGTGCGCTTTGCCGGCGGGAGCGATCTGCGCTACGCCATTGTCTCGGCTCCGGCGATATGGATTGGACAATGAACACAGCTCAAGCGCGCGGCGATCTCACCGGCAAAGTCGCCATCGTCACCGGTGGCAGCAGCGGCATCGGCGCGGCCACAGTGCGTGAATTGGCGGGGGCCGGCGCCACGGTTGTCATCGGCTACAATCGCGGCCAGGAGCGAGCCGAGGCGCTGCGCGCGTCGCTCGGCGGCAATCAGCATTGCATCCAGCAGATCCGCAACGAAGACGGCGCCAGTGTGTGCGCCCTGGCCGACATGGTGCGGGCGAAATTCGGCAAGGCCGATATTCTCGTCAATTCCGGAGGCTTCACCAGGCCTGTGCCGCACGGCGATCTGGACGCGCTGAGCGACGAATTGTTCGATGCCGTCCTGCTGTCGAACCTGCGCGGACCGTTCACCGTCATCCGCGCCATGGCGCCGCTGCTGAAGACTGGCGGCAGTTCCGTCATCGTCAACGTCTCGTCGATCTCGGCTTTCACCGCCTCGGGCAGCAGCATCGCCTATGTCGCCTCCAAGGCGGGATTGGAGGCCATCAGCATGTCGCTGGCGCGGGTGCTGGGGCCGGAAATCCGGGTGATGTGCGTCTCGCCTGGGGCCGTCGCCACAGACTTCGTCGAGGGCCGCGGCAGGGCTGAGCTGGAGAAAATGGCGACCGCCAGCCCGCTGCGCCGGGTCACGGAGCCAGAGGATGTCGCAGCCGCCATCATGGCCTGCGTCACCCACCTGCCCATGACCACCGGTGTCCGCATCGTCGTCGATGGCGGCCGGTTCCTGTAATTGCTCGTTTTCACGACATATTTCCGCGCCATAATCGATGTTTGGACCGGCTGATAGGCGCTTGGAGGTTCGGGCTCGCAGAGGCTATAGACTTGGCATGTGCGCAATGCATCGGTGCTCGGTCGTCCGTCGCAAGAAGCGCGGTTGAAGCAGAGTTTCTTTAAGTAATCAGGAGGTTGGTCTTGTCCAACACACACGACGAATTGGCCAAGAGCGTTATGGGCTTCATCCGCTCCGAAATGCAGGACAAGACCGTCGAATTCACGATGGATACGCCCCTGGATGGCGTGAAGATCGATTCGATCGACGTGATCCACGTCATTTTCAAGGTCGAGGAGGAATATGGCGCCACCGTCGACATGGCCCCCGACGCCAAATTCGCCACAGTGGGCGATTTCGTCAACGCGCTGATCGCCTTCATTCCCGCCGACAAGAAGGCCGAGGCATGACCGCAAATTGGGTCGAGGTTACGGGTCGCGGGGTCGTCAGCAGCGCAGGATTAACCGTTCCGGATTTCACGCAGACCATCCTGTCCGGTCAATGTCTGATCCACGATATTTCCGATGTCGCCGCCGACATCAGGTTCACCAAGGGCGCCGCGATCCGCAATTTCGATCCCGCCGCGCATTTCGATGAAAGGACGCTCGGTTCCCTCGACCGGTTTTCACAATTCGCCGCGGTGGCCGCCCGCGATGCCCTGGCGGAAGCTGGGCTGCTTGCTGGAAGCCTGCCCGCAGCCGGCACCGATCCGGAACGAATTGCCGTTATCGTCGGAACCGCCAACGGCGGCGGCGATATTCTCATGGAAGGCTACAGGCGGCTCTACAAGGAAAACCGCAAGCCGCGTCCGCTCACCATTCCCATGTCCATGGCGAGTGCGCCGGCCAGCCGTATCGCCAAGGAACTGGGCGCGCGTGGCCCGGTGTTCGGCGTCAGCAGCGCCTGTGCATCCTCCAACCATGCCATGATCACCGGCATGATGCTCATCCGTGCGGGGCTGATCGATGTCGCCGTGGTCGGCGGCACCGATTCCTGCTTCTACGAATCCTATCTCCAGGTCTGGGATGTCTTGCGTGCCGTCTCGTCGGAGACCTGCCGGCCGTTTTCAACGGGCCGCAAGGGCCTCATCATCGGTGAAGGCGCCGGCATCCTCGTGCTCGAGCGCGCCGGCCGGGCGGCGGCGCGCGGCGCCAATGTCATCGCGCGCCTCGTTGGTGGCGGCATGTCGAGCGATGCCGGCGATCTGATCGCGCCGGATAGCAGCGGCATGGCACGTGCCATGCGGGCCGCCGTCGTCGATGCCGGGCTGGAGCCGGACGCCGTCGGCTATATCAATGCGCACGGTACCGGCACGGTGGCGAACGATCGGGCTGAATCACGCGCCATCAACGAAGTCTTCGGCGGCAATCGGGATAGGATCTCCGTATCGTCGACCAAATCCATCATCGGACATGCCATGGGAGCCTCCGGCGCGATCGAGGCGATCGCAACCCTTGCAGCGCTCGAAACCGGCATGATCCCGCCGACGGTGAATTTCATCAGCGCCGATCCCGATTGCGATGTCGATGCGACGCCGAACGAGGCGCGTAAACGCGCCGTCAATGTCGCCATGTCCAATTCGTTTGCCTTCGGCGGCCTCAACGTATCACTCGCTTTTGCGCGGCCTGATCGGTGACTGGAGGCGGCTCCGTGTCCAACCACCCGGCGCCTGCGCATATTGCCATCACAGGAGCAGGCGGCGGCATCGGCGCGGCTTTGGCGCTGGCCTATGCGAAACCAGGTGCCAGGCTGAGCCTCTCCGGCCGCAACCTGGACCGGCTTGAACAGACCGCCGGTCTTTGCCGACAACGCGGCGCACAAGTCGACGTCGGCCAATGCGACGTCACCGACGCTCAAGCGATGCAGGGCTGGATCGACCGGATCGAGGTGGAACAGCAGGTTGATATTCTGATCGCCAATGCCGGCATTGGCGGTGAGGGAACATTGACACGCGATGCCGCCGAAGCAGGCGAGGTCGCCCGCGCCGTCGTGACGACCAATACGATCGGCGTCATCAACACGGTGACGCCCATCCTGCCGCACTTCGTTGCACGCAAGTCCGGCGTGGTCGTCATCGTCAGCTCCGTCGCGGGATTTCTGGGATTGCCGGATTCGCCTTCCTATTCTGCGTCCAAGGCCGCCGCCTCGGTCTATGGCGACAGCCTGCGCCGCCTGTTGCGCCCGCAGGGCATTCAGGTGACCGTCGTCAGCCCCGGCTACGTCGAGACGCCGATGAGCGCCACCCTGCCGTTCCATCGTCCATTTATGTGGAGTGCCGAAAAAGCCGCAAACGTCATTCAAAACGCCGTGGCGAATGGCCATGGCGAATTGATTTTCCCTTGGCAGTTCCGCCTGGCGATCTCGGTCGCCCGCGTTCTGCCGACCGCGTTTGTCGACTTTCTATTGATGCGCTTTCGCGCCCGGGACGTCTTGTAATGAACACCAGAAACGCCGCGCTGCGCGTGGAAGCCGTCGCCGATGCCAAGGGCCGAAAAGATTGGCTGCAGGTTCCCCATAAAGTTTATGCCGGAGACCCGGCCTGGGTCGCGCCGCTGCACTTCGTCGAAAACCAGCGCATCACGCCCAAGCACAATCCGTTCTTCAGCTTCGCCGATGTGCAATTGTTCGTCGCCTATCGCGGCGACGAACCGGTCGGCCGCATTTCCGCGCAGGTCAATCGCCGCTATCTGGAGCTGTACAAGGACGCGACGGGACATTTCGGTTTTTACGATTGTATCGACGACGACGAGGCGACAGCGGCCCTGGTTGCGGCGGCTGCCAGTTGGCTGAAGGCGCGCGGCATGGCGCGGATCGAAGGCCCGTTCAATTTCTCGATCAATCAGGAATGCGGCCTGCTCATTTCCGGCTTCGATTCCCCGCCGGCGATCATGATGACCCATGCGCGGCCGTGGATGGGACCGGCGCTGGAAAAGACCGGCCTGACGAAAAGCATGGACATGCATGCCTATCGTTTCAATCCCGCCGTCATGCCTGATCGCCTGCAGCGCCTCGCCAAAATGGCGCGCAGCTCGGCCGATGTCAGTATACGCGAGATCGACACCAGCAAATTCCGCGAAGAAGTGCAGACCCTGATCGATATTTTCAACGATGCCTGGCGCGACAACTGGGGCTTCGTCTCGTTCAGCGACGCCGAGATCGAAGCCATGATCGGCGAGATGAAACTGTTCTTCCGCAGCAACTACGGCCGCTTCGTGCTCTACAAGGGCAAGCCTGCCGGCGTCATGGTGGCGTTGCCCAACATCAACGAGATCGCCGCCGATTTCGACGGCAAACTGCTGCCCTTCAACTGGGCCAAACTCTTCTGGTCGCTGTGGCGCGAAACGGCGCAGACGGCGCGCGTTCCGCTCATGGGCCTGCGCAAGGAATTCCAGAGCAGTCCGATCGCTGCCGGCATGCTGGCGCTGCTCGTCTCCGAATTCGTCGGCGAATCGAAAGACTATCCGCTGCAATGGATCGAATTTTCATGGGTGCTGGACGTCAACCGCCCCATGAAAGCCTTGTCCGAACTGGCCGCTGGCCCGCCGGTCAAGACCTATCGTATTTACGGAAAACTCTTGGACTGAGGACGCTGGGCACGCTTGCGCGTAGCGGTTATGTCCGGCTCGACGTCCGTACCTGGAAGCCGCACCACATTGCTGGCGGTGGCGACCGCCGGCGCATGCAGATGCGCCTTGGATGAAAAATGCGCCCGTTGGCGCGCCGGATCCGTCGCGGCGACAAGTGCTTCGAGCACGCCGTCGATCTGCGCCTTGGTGTGCGATGCGTTGAGAAAGAAGCGCAGCCGCGGCTTGTTCTTCGGCACGCCGAGCTGCACGATCGGTGGCACGTAATAGCCCACGCGCAGCAAAGCCCGCGCGGCCAGCATCGCCTTTTCCGATGTGTCGAAAATGATCGGAATAATGCCCTCGCTGATAGCGTCGCCGATGTTGAAGCCGAGCGCATGCGCCCGGTCGGCGAAATAACGGCTGTTCTCGCGCAGTTTGGCGACGCGCCATGTTTCCCGCGAAATGATATCGAGCGCCTCGCGCACCGATGCCGCGATCGTCGGCGTCAGGCCGACGCTGTAGACGAAGCCGGGCAGGGTGAAGCGCAGCCAGTCGATCACGACTTGCTTGCCGCCGATAAAGCCGCCGCAACTGACGAACGCCTTGGACATCGTTCCGACAACCAGATCGACGTTGCTCATGTCGAGGCCGAAATGCTCCGTGACGCCGCGGCCGGTCTTGCCGAGCACGCCGATGGAATGCGCCTCGTCGATCATCAGCCAGGCATTGTAGCGGTCGCGCAGTTCAATGAATTTCGGCAGGTCCGGCACGTCGCCGTCCATGCTGTAGAGACCTTCGATGACGATGAGGACGCGGCGAAAATGGCTGCGCTTTTCCTTCAGGATTTCCTCGAGCCGCGCCATGTCGTTGTGCGGAAACTCGACGATGGTCGCCCGTGACAGCCGGCTGCCCATGACAATGCTGTTGTGAGCCAGATCGTCGACCAGGATCATGTCGCCTTTGGTGAGCAGATGCCCGACGAGCGAGAGATTGGTGCCGTAGCCGCTGACCATGGCGATCGTATCGTCGACGCCGATGAAGGCGGCCAAATCATATTCAAGGGCGCGGTGGCAGGTGCGTTCGCCGCCAACCAGACGCGAGCCGCCGACGCCGACCCCGAACTCGGCTATAGCCATCGTCGCCGCGTTGCGGATGCGGGCATCATCGGACAGGCCCAGATAATCGTAGTTCGCAAATGACACTAATGTATCGCCACGCGACCGAAAGTCCGACCGCAGCCGGTCGAGCGGGGCGAAATAAGGATGGTCGTATCCGATGACCGAAAAACCGGCCAGTTTCAAACGGCGGCGGGCGTATTCTTCCAAATCGGAATTCACCGAATCCATATTTAATCTCTGCGAATCGTGACCGGACTAAACCAATGAGATCAACGACTAAGCTGGCAAATCGCTGAAGTATCGCACGTAAGGATCGACTAAAGCGGAAGTTTTCCCATCCGTCTACAGCAAGACGTGATGGTAAAGAGCGTATTTCCGCCTTCCTTAGCATTGCCCTAACGATAAAAAGGCCATTTTTGGGCTGATTTTTTCTGGGCTAAGCTGCGAAATGATGTGCAGGCTTTAGCCTAGGAACATGAAATATAGTATGTTTTTAGCCTGCGTCGGAAATGATATAAGGCTTGTCTTGACGGCTCTGGCGCTCACCAAGGCATGAATTGCCCACCTTTGGCCTCAATTGGCCAAGCTCAATTTTTCTATACGCCTGTACGATTGCGTGATCCGGACGCCGATCCATAGCTTGGCTTGTATCAAGTACGTGAATCGTACTTGAGCCTGAACAATTCGCCTTGCGTCGCAAAACCTTCGCCCGGTCCAAGACTGTCGCCGGATCAGGCGTTACTTGGCGTCGACGAACTGGTTCGTGAACAAGGTTTCCGGGTCGCCCGGATCGCCAAGCTTGTTATCGCGCAAGGCATCGACGCCGCTTTTCCAGAGCTTGGGCACGTTGCGCAGCAGATTTTCCCGGCCCTCGGACAGCCAGAGCCGGTCGGCCGTCAATTTCTCGACGTCGACCAAGGCGTCGATGTCGCGGATGCCCGGAATTTCAAAATCCTTGGCCGCCCGCTCGAAAACCGGCTTCAGCGGCTGGGTTATGATTTCCTCAGCCGAGGCGCGCATCGCCTTCATGGCGCGGATCAGGAGATCGGCCTTGGTTTCGGCGATCGATCGCGTGGTCACATAGCATTGCCCGGGCATCGGCGCATATCTGTCGGTCGACCACGCCAGCACGTCTTCCTTCATCCGTTCCAATGCGGAGACGACCTGGATCGAGGCGATGAAACAATCGACCCGGCCCTGTTTCATGATCTGCAAGGCGCCGGGGCTGTTGCCGGTTACCTCGCGTTTGACATCGTCCGGCTTCAGGCCGCCATGGGCCAGGATGAGATTCAGGAAAATGTCGGTCGTGCCGGCAACGGAAACGATGCCGACCGTCTTTCCTTTCAGGTCTTCGGCTTTCTCGACCGGTTTCGATTTCAGGCTGATCATATGGAAGGTCGAGCCCTGGTAGATGGTCGCGATCGAGACGAGGGGAACCTTCGTCGTCGCCACCGCCCGCATCACGTCGATGCCCGAGGCGCGAATGAAGTCCACCTGCTGCGTGATCAATTGCTGGATCGGCTGCGATGTGCCCTGGCCGCCCAGAAGCTTGGCTTCGATGTTCTGTTTGGCGAAATGTCCGCCGGAAATGCCGTTCATCAATTCGATGAAATCAGGGATGAAGCCGAACGGCGTCATCATGACAAGCGGCGTACGCGCCTGGGCTTTGACGATGGCTGGAAAGCCGAGCAACGAGGCGGAAGCCAGTGCTGCAGAACCCCGAACGAATGTGCGCCGATCTGTCATTTTATGCTCCGTTTCCAGCTCTGGTCTTCCAAACTGATGTATCTTGCCTCTAAGTAATGGATGCGTCTATGGCTGCAGCGAATCCATGATGAGGAATAAAGCATGAGTGTCGAATATGCGCCCAGGGGGATTGTCGGCGTGCTGACCCCGCAGGCAAACACGACTGTTGAGCCCGAATATGCAATCCTCACGCCGCCCGGCTACGCATTCCTGAACGCCCGGCTCCTCAGCCCGCACAAGACGATAGAGGAACGCCTCGTCGACTATTTCGCCAATGTCGAAACCTATACGCGAGAGTTCGCCAATGCGCCGATCGGCGCTCTCTGCGTCGCGACGACCGGCATGTCCTATCTCGTCGGCAGGGAGGCCGAAGACAAGAAGCTGGCGGAGATGTCTGCCGCGCTCGGCATCCCGGTCATGACGGCGGCAACCTCTGTCTGCATGGCGCTCGATGCACTGAAGGCGAAACGCATCGCGCTGATCTCGCCTTATGAGGGCAATCTCGATGCGGCGGCGACGCCCTATTGGGACTCGCGCGGTTACAAGGTCGTCGAGAAGGTCAGCGCAGCTCAGCCTGGCGATAACTTCCACCCGATCTACAGCCTGCCGTCGGGCGCCGCACAGGGAGCTCTCGACAAGATCACCGATCCGTCACTCGACGCCGTCGTGATGTTAGGCACGGGTATGCCAACCTTCGGACCGATCGCCCGCAAGCCGTTTCTCGGCAGGGGACTAGGCAAGACGCCGGTGTTCTCCTGCATGTTCGCCCTGATCTGGGCCAACATCGTCGCCCTCGACAAGCGTGAGCCCACGGCTGAGGATTTTCACAAATGGCTGAACGGCCGCTGGTGGCGCGACCGCATGGAGCAGAAGTTTATCTAGGAGATCTGGGAATGGCCCAGGGCCGCGAGCCGCCATCCGCTGCAACAAACGCCTCGATGTCCTTCGCATAGGAGCGCGTCATATCGACATCGTCCCAGCCGTTGATCAACTGTTTCTTCCAGTCGGCGCGGATGTCGAAGTCGAAGCTGCGATTGCCGGCGATGATCTTTTGATTGGCGAGGTCGACGCGGATCGGACGGCCGTCGACGACTGTCGGTTCCGCCAGCAACTCTTCGATCTCGCTTTCGCTGAGGCGCGCCGGCAGCAGGCCGTTCTTGATCGAGTTGGAAGCGAAGATATCGCCGAAGCTCGGCGCGATCACGCAGGTGATGCCCTGATCGACAAGCACATAGACGCCGGCCTCGCGCGACGAGCCGCAGCCGAAGTTCTTGCGCGCGATCATGATAGCGCAATCCCGGTAGCGCGGATCGTTGAGCGGGAAATCGCTGCGTAATTCGCCGTTCGCATCGCGACGCAGATCGTGCAGCAGGAAGGGACCATAGCCTTGCGAGCGCGGCGTCTGCATGAACCGGGCGGGGATCAACTGGTCCGTATCCACGTTCACAAGTCCGAGCGGGCAGGCCGGCGTTTCGAGCACGGTGAAGGGCTTCATGGCTTTCTCCCCTCAAGCAAGGCGCGGGAATCGGTGAGGTGGCCGGTGACGGCAGCGGCGGCCGCCATGGCAGGCGACATCAGGTGTGTGCGGCTTCCCTTGCCCTGGCGTCCCTTGAAATTGCGGTTGGTGGTCGAGGCGCAGCGCTCGCCCTCCGGCACCACATCGCCGTTCATGCCGACGCACATGGAGCAGCCGGCGCCGCCCCATTCAAGCCCGGCGTCGAGGAATATCCGGTCGAGGCCTTCTTCTTCCGCCTGCCGCTTGACCGTGCTCGAGCCGGGCGAGACGAGGCCCGGCACCTTCGCGTGCCGGCCTGCCAGCACCGCAGCAGCGGCGCGCAGATCCTCGATACGGCTGTTGGTGCAGGAACCGATGAAGACACGGTCGACCGTCACATCGGTCAGCGCCATGCCGGCATGCAGCCCCATATAGTCGAGCGCTTCGCGCATCGCCTCGGCCTTGGCGGCGACGCTCTCGTTGGCCGGATCGGGAATGCGCGCGGTGATCGCCGCCGCATGCTCG
Organism: Terripilifer ovatus; assembly: GCA_029222685.1. Lineage (GTDB taxonomy): Bacteria > Pseudomonadota > Alphaproteobacteria > Rhizobiales > Beijerinckiaceae > Terripilifer > Terripilifer ovatus. The sequence continues at coordinate 141,153 of JARHVB010000010.1, forward strand.
GGGCTCGTGCCCCAGGTCACGGTCGGCGCGATCTCGGCGGCATCGAGCGCCATCTCGCGGTCGAATTCGGCATCGGCATCGCTGGGCAGTTTCCGCCAGTCCTCGATCGCCGCATCGAAGGCGTGGCCCTGCGGCGCGAAGGGCCGCCCGCGTATCCATTCGAACGTCTTGTCGTCGGGCGCCACCATGCCGAGACGCGAGCCGGATTCGATCGACAGGTTGCACAAGGTCAGCCGGCCCTCGATCGACAGGGCGCTGACCGCGCTGCCGGCATATTCGATGGCATAGCCCTGCGCGAAGCCGGTGCCGATCTTGGCGATGATCGACAGCGCCATGTCCTTGGCCGAAAGCCCCGGCGCAAGCGTGCCGTCGATGCGCAGCCGCAGCCGCTTCGGCCGGGATTGCCAGATGGTCTGCGTCATCAGCACATGGGCGACCTCGGACGCGCCGATGCCGAAGGCATAGGCTCCGAGCGCGCCATGGGTCGATGTGTGGCTGTCGCCGCAGACGATCAGCAGGCCGGGGAGGGTCAGGCCCTGTTCGGGAGCCACCACATGGGCGATGCCCTGGCGCGGATGGCCCTCGCCGAAGCTCGTCACCCCGTGCAGCGTGGTGTTTTCCTGCAACTGCCGGATCATCCGTCGCGTGTCGGCCGGCTGCTGCCGTTCGGCGCCGGCGCGGGTCGGCACGTAGTGATCGGCCATGCCGAACGTCAGGTCCGGCCGCGCCACCTTGGCGCCGCGCGCCTTCAACTGGGCAAAGCCGTGGTGGGAGCCTTCGTGGACGAAATGGCGGTCCACCCAGAGCAGGCAATCGCCGTCCTCGCGCGTCACGATCGTGTGCGCAGCCCAGATTTTGTCGATGATGGTTTGCGGCGCTTGGGCCTTCGTATCCTTGGTCATGAGGTTGCCTTAGCACGCTCGCCCCCGCGCCGAAAATCCGCCATTGCGGCACAGAGCTGCGGATTCGTGGCAGGACAGACCGCCCGCCATGTGGAATATAGGAATTCGGATTTCGAATTGCCCGGAGTTGGACCCCACTGATGTCGCAAGATTTTTCGGATTTATCGAAAACCGCCTTTCTCATCGTCGATCTGCAGAACGATTTCCTCGATCCCAGGGGCGCCTACGGCCGCGGCGGCGCGAGCATTCCCGAGATCGCCGCGCTGCCGGCGCGGCTGGCGCCCCTGGCGCGGAAGATTCGCGCGCGCGGCGGCCTCGTCGGCGCGACGCAGTTCACGCTCGTGCCGGGGCGCCATGGCGAACCGATCATCTCACCGCACCTGAAGGAATTGCGGCCGTTTCTCGCCAAGGGCGATTTCGCGCCCGGCGGCTGGGGACACGCCCTGGTGGATGTATTGCAGCCGGCCGATTTTCTGATCGAGAAGGTCGCCTATTCGGCCTTCTACATGACGCGGCTGGAATGGATGCTGCGCAAGCTGAACGTCGAACGCCTGATCGTCGCCGGCATCGTCACCAATGGCGGCGTAGCCTCGACCGTGCGCGACGCGCATGTGCGGGATATTCCCGTCACGGTTCTCTCCGACGGCTGCGCCGCCTTCACGCCGGCCATCCACGACGTCTCGATCGAGGCGCTGCGGCCGGTGGCGCAGGTCGCCACCGTGCAGGAGACGTTGACGGCTGTATCGGGCTAGCCGCGAAACGCCGAGCCGCCGTCGACATCGAGTGTCGCGCCGCTGACGTAGCCGCAGGCGGGCGATGCCAGGAAGACGGCGGCGCGCGCCATTTCATCGGGCTCTGCCAGGCGGCCGAGGGGATTCTTGCCCAGCGTTTCCTGCCAGCGGCTTTCATCGCCATAGGCTGTCTGCGCGCGGCGCTTGGCGAGCGTCACGGCGCGATCGGTCCGCGTGCTCGACGGATTGATGCCGAAGACACGCACGCCCCAGTCCACCGACTTTCCGCCGATGGCGCCGGTGAATGCCATCAGCGACGCATTGCCGGCGGCGCCGCAGGAATAGTCGTAACGCGGGCTGCGGCCGCCGCCGCCGATGATGTTGACGATGACGCCCGCCTGCTTGGCCTTCATGCGTTCGAGATAGATTTTCGTCAGGTGGATATAGCCCATGACCTTCAGCGCCCAGGCCTCCTCCCAGGTTTCCATGGAGAGATCGAGGAGGCCGCCGCCGGGGATCGCGCCGGCATTGTTGACGAGAATGTCGATGTCGCCGGCCTTGTCCGCCAGGCGCTTGCGATCGTCCGCCTTGCCGAGATCGCCGGCAAAGCCGCCGACGCTGACCTGGTATTTTTCAGCGAGCGCCCGTCGCGCCGCCTCGACGCGCTGCTCCTCGCGGCCGGTGATGGTGACAGGACAACCCTCGGCGGCGAATGCCTCGGCGCAGGCATAGCCGATCCCCTTCGTGCTGCCGGTGATGAGAACACGTTCGCCTTTGAAACCGAGATTCATGGTCTGCTCCTGAAGGGCACTGCTTCCCGCCGATCCTACACCCGCGGCGTGCTCAAGTCCGCATCATAGCCCGGCGCAACTGCGACCTGATGCTGCAGCATGATTTCCCGTCGCTCCTTCGCCGATTGCATCAGCGCCAGACAGACTTCAAGTGTCGCCAGGCCCCACCTGCCGTTGTGCCAGAGCGGCTTGCCATTGAAGACCGCGTCATAAAGTTCTTCCAGCTCGGCGCGCCGCTGTACATGGCCCATCTCGTGTTTCTTGACGACTTCCACATCATGCTTGCCATTGTCGTCGTGAATGAACAGGCCGAAAGGTGATTGCCTGATGTCGGCGCGGTCGAGGCTGGCGATGGCCATGCCCATATCTTCGGGCCACCACGGGTCATTGTCGCCGGAATAGAAATAATCGCGCTCGCGCTGTCCGCCGATGCGGATGGATTGCTTCTCCGCTGTTTCATCGCGCGAGCCCGCGCGCAGGGCGCGGCGGATGTCGCCGCGCTGCGTCGCCGTATAGACCTGCTTGTCGGTTCCCCACGGCACCAGTTCGGCGCCGAGAAAATAGCCGTAGCCGTTGTGGACGATGGTGGCGGGCAGGCCGTTTTCGAATTCGAGAAAGGCCGCGTAATAGCCGGGAATGCTGCGTTCCTTCATCCATGCGCCGGTCTGCGCGCGCACGCTGCGCACCAGGCCGCCGCCGAGCAGGCGCACCGTATCGATCTGGTGCGGCCCCTGGCGGAACGGGATGCCGCCGCCCTGGGCGATATCGAGTTCATCGGCGGTGCGCGGCCGCAGCATCCAGTCCGAATAGGACCAGATGTTCAGCGCCCGCAGGTCGCCGTAATGGCCCGACGTAATGACCTTGCGCATGGCGCGGATCGGCAGTGTGAAGGCGCGGGTGTGGCCTGCGAGAAGATGGACGCCGTGCTGCTCCGCCGCCTCGACCATGGCACGCGCCTGGTCGAGCGACACCGCCATGGGCTTTTCGACGACGATATGCTTGCCGTGACGGGCCGCCAGAATGGTGTGCTCGGCATGGAAGCGATTGGGGCTCGAGACCCAGACCGCATCGACGTCGGCATCGCGGCACAGCTCCTCTGCGCTGAGATAGGTGCGGGCATGGGGGAACCGGTCCTTGAAGCGCTCCAGCGTCGCGGGCACCACGTCGGCGCCGGCAACGAGGTCGATCGTGTCCATCCCGTCCATGGCGCGCAGGATTTCCGCACCGCCGACGCCGATCCCGATCATGCCGATCTTCAGTTTCTTCCCTGTGACTGTCATTTTCTCTCTTTGCCCGGCTCTGCTGGCCTGTTTACGCAGGCTAACCTTACCGAGCGAACAGCCGTGGCGAAAGGCGATTTTGAATATTGCGCGCTCTTAGCCCACGCGGGGACTGCTTGAACAGCGGTGCTTTCAAGTCTATCTTGTGCATTGGCTGCACTGCGGCAACGCAAAAGCGAAAACAAAAAAGCGAAAAAAATTATGGAGGTGACGATGGGGTATCTGAGGAATGCCTGGTATGTCGGAGCCTTGTCGCGCGAAGTGAACGAGCAGCCGCTGGGCCGCGTCATTCTCGACGAATCCCTGGTGTTTTTCCGTGCCGCCGATGGCTCCCCCGTGGCCGTCGCAGATCGTTGTCCCCATCGCTTCGTACCGCTGTCGCTCGGCAAAGTGAAACATGGTGAACTCGAGTGCGGCTATCATGGCCTGCGCTTCGGCAGGGACGGGATCTGTATCGCCAATCCGCACGGCAACAATGCGATCCCGCGCGGCGCCAATCTGCGCCACTATCCCGCTCTTGAGCGCTATGGTTTCATCTGGATTTGGACGGGAGACATCGAACGCGCAGATGAATCACGGATGCCGGTGTTCCCGTTCCTCGACAGTCCCGATCAATTCACCGCCGTTCACGGCTATCTGCCGGTCGCCGGAAATTATCAGCTCGTGGTCGACAACCTGCTCGATCTCAGCCATGTCGAATTCCTGCATCCGATGTTCTCCCAGGCCGAAGGCGTCGCCGGCCATCGTACCGAATTCTTTCAGGATGGCGATGTCGTCGTCGCCAACCGCTGGAAACCGAACGTGCCTTTGCAGGGCCTGGCCGGACACATGTTCTGGACTTCGCCTTCGACGCGCAGCGATGCGCGCTCGAACATGCGCTGGTCGGCGCCGGGCTACCTCAATTTCGATCTCGGTGCGACCGAAGTCGGCGCGACCGTGGAGGAGGGGATCTGCCTGCCCAACGCCCATCTGGTAACACCGGAGACGGAATTCAAAAGCCATTACTTCTGGTCGATCGCGCGCAACCGCCTGCTCGATGACGAAGCGATGAGCGCGCGCCTGCACGACGTTGTCGATCGCATCTTCCGCACCGAGGACGGGCCGATCATCGAAGCGCAGCAACGCTCGATGGGCCTGACGTCCGATCTCATGTCGTTGCATCCGGTGACCCTTGATCCGGATATCCCGGCGATGCGGGCCAGGCGCATTCTCGCGCGCCGGATCGAGGAGGAGCATCAGGCGTCCGGACGCAAGGATCTTGGCCGCGCCAGCGCAGTCGCGTAAAAGCAGCCCATACGGGTGGCAAGGCTTATGATAGCGTAACCGCCACCGGGGCGGAGGAGAAACGAAATGGCTAGAGTTGTGATGGGTATCGGCATGTCGCACAGTCCGCTGCTGGCTTTGCCGGGCGAGAGATGGACGGAGCGCGGCCGTGACGACCGCGCCAATCCGGGTCTCAACACATTCGACGGACGCCTTGTCGATTACGATACCGTCAACAGCACGGTGAAGGATCGTTATGCCGACATCGCCGTCGTCGAGAATTTCGTTAAACAGGAAGATCAGGCGCAGCGCGCGCTCGACCGCCTCGCCGACGATTTCGCCCGGATCAAGCCGGATGTTTGCGTCATCATCGGCGACGATCATTACGAACTGTTCAGCCCGGCCAACATGCCGGCCATCGCCATCTATCACGGCAAGGAAATCCTCACCCACGAGGCCGCACGCCACGAGGACGGAAGCTGGCGCAATACAGTGGCCGCCATGTATGCCATGGATCATGTGCATACCTATCCGGCCCAGGCCGAACTTGCCGAAAAGCTGATCGAGCAATTGATCGAGCGCGATTTCGACATCGGCTCGGCGGCGCGTGTCGACGATCCCAAGACGCTTGGCTTCGGCCACGCCTACGGCTTTGTGGCCGAGCGCATCTTCCGCGGCCGCGAAGTGCCGATCGTGCCGGTGATGCTGAACACCTACTTCCCGCCGAATGCGCCGACGCCGCGCCGCTGCTACAATCTCGGCATGGCGATCAAGGAAAGCCTGGAAGCCATTCCCATGGACCTGCGGGTTGCGGTGGTCGGCTCCGGCGGCCTGTCGCATTTCATCGTCGAGGAAGAATTCGACCGCCAGATTCTCAAGGCGCTCGAAACCCATGATGAGGACGTGTTGCGCACGCTGCCGGTCAATGCGCTGAAAAGCGGATCCTCGGAAATCCGCTGCTGGATCACCGCTGGCGGCGCCTTCCGCGGGTTGAAGCACCAGTGGTCCGAATACATTCCGGCGCGCCGCACGCCGGCCGGCACAGGCATCGGCCTGGGCTTCGCGGCCTGGTATTGAAGCCAGCGAGCCAATGCTGCCAAAAGCCCTATATACAGGGGTAAGAGGCTCGCCGGCCTGCCGCAGCCGGTACCGGCGGGGTATGATCTTGCAACTGAGTCGAGAGATAGGTCCAAACGCATGCCTTCGTCATCGAACGAAGCCGAAAACCGCGCGAATTGGCATGATAGTCGTCTGATCGACGCCATCGCCGAGATTGCGGTCGGCGCCGGAGCCGTCATCATGGCTCACTATGGCGAGGGGCGCTCGGCCACGAAGAGCGACGGCAGTCCGGTGACCCAGGCGGATGCCCAGGCGGAAGAGTTCATCCACGGCCGGTTGTCGAAGCTGCTGTCCGGCGTGCCCGTCGTCGCCGAGGAAGCCTGCGCGGCAAAGCAGGTCCCCAACATTGCCGATGTCTTCGTGCTCGTCGATCCGCTCGACGGCACCAAGGAATTCCTCAAGCGCAACGGTGAATTCACCGTCAATATCGCTGTCATCGAAAATCATGTGCCAGTCGCCGGCGTCGTCTATGCGCCGTCGCCCGGCAGGCTCTGGCTGGCCGGCGCCAGGGCCGAGGCGGCCGATATCGCGGCGGGCGCCCGTCTCGACGCGGCGACCGGCCGCAGGGACATCCACACGCGCAAGCGGCCCAAAGAGGGACTCGTCGCCATGGCGAGCCGGTCGCACATGAATGCGGAGACGGAGCGAACCCTCGAACTGTTCGATATCGTCGAACGCCGCCAGGCCGGCTCGTCGATGAAATTCTGCCATATCGCCGAAGGCCTCGCCGACATCTATGTGCGCCATGGAACCACCATGGAATGGGACACGGCAGCCGGACATGCGGTGCTGGCGGCCGCAGGCGGCGCGCTGACCGGCGTCGACGGCCGGCCCTTCCTGTACGGCAAGCGCACCGAGGATTTTTACAACTGCGGGTTCATTGCCGTCGGCGACCCGGCAATCCTGACGGTGCTGCAGCAGGACGCCGGCAAACATTGAAACAGCAGGGACGTCCTATGCCGCGAAAATCCGGCCAGCCTTCGGCGGAGGGCGAGGCGTACGACCTTTCGGTCAACGTCGGTCATCTGATCCGCCGCACCCAGCAGCGGGTGGCGGCGATCTATGCGGCTGAGATCGGCCGTGATCTGTCTTCGCGGCAGTTCTCGGTTCTTGTGGCGGTATCGCAAAATCCGGGTCTGGCGCAGATCAATCTGGTGCAGATGATCGGCATCGACCGCAGCACGCTCAGCGCCCTCATCGAGCGGCTGGTGAAACGCGGCATGCTGACGCGCGAGCGCATCGCGACCGACCAGCGGGCCGACGCGCTGCTCATCACGCCGAAGGGCCTTGCCGCCGTCAGGAAGGGGATTCCCGGCGCGTATGAAGTGCATCGCCAGGTCATGCAATTGCTGCCGGCGGAGTTGCGGCCGGCCTTTGTAAAGGCCTTGATGATTCTCGCTGACTGGCGCGACAACGGCGCCGCACTGGACAGAAAAAAGCCGGCCCGGAAAACCGGACCGGCTAAGAAGCCGAAATAGCTTGTTCTATCTCATCTTCATGCCGACCAGCTTGGCGATCGCCGTCACCTGATCGATCTGCTTCTTGATCGAGGCTTCGAATTCCTTGGCGCCGCCGGGGTTGACCGCCTGTCCGGTGGCGACCAGCTTTTCGGAGATGGCCGGATCCTTGGTGACCTCGACAACGTCGGCGCCGATGCGTTCGCGCAGTTCCTGCGACATGATCTTGGGACCGAGCAGGCCGACAAGCCCTTCGACTTCGAGCGACGGCACGCCGGCCTCCGCGACGGTCGGCAGGTTAGGGACGCCGACGAACCGGTCATGCCCGTTCACGGCCAGCGGGATCACCCCGCCGCCCAGAACGCCCGGCTGCAGGATGGCGTAGGAGGCCATCATCATCTGCAGGCGGTTGACGGAAAGATCGGCCACGCCCTGGACGATGTCCCGATACGGCACTTTCGTCACGGTAATTCCCTCGGCTTTGGCGAAGCCGTCGAAGACCAGTTCGGTGATGCCGGGGACCAGCGCGACATTGAATTTGCCGGGTTCGGCCTTCATGCGCGCGACCATCTCCTTGAGAGTCTTGATACCTGAGTCTTTCGACACGCCGACGCCAAGGATCGTGTTTGAGACGCGGGCGATCGGCAGCAGGTCGCGCGTGAAGTCATACGGCAGCTTCTCGTACTGGAATGGATGCACCGTGAACGATCCCGTCGAGGCGAACATGAGGACGTGATCGTCGTTGGCGCTCATGAAGGCGCTGATCGCGACCAGGCCATCGCCGCCCGGCCGGTTTTCGATGACGACGGGTTTGCCCCATTTGTTCTGCAGGCGTTCCGCGACAAGCCGGGCGCCGATATCGGCACCGGCGCCGGCGCCGAACGGAATAATGAATTTGACGACGCGCGTGGGCCAGGCCGGAGTATTTGCGGGCGCCTGCGCCAGGGCTGGCGCCCAGGTTCCGGCGAAAAGCCCCATCATGCCGAGGGCGCCTGCTATTGCTCGTCGTGAAATAGTGGTGATTGCGGACACTGGTTTCCCCCCGTTTGTCGGTTCGCTCTGGTCGCGATGTTTCACACCGGTGAACCGTTCGTCAATCGCATCTGAAGCGCCGGGTCCGCCGGAATTGTCCAGCGCGACGGTCGAGGTCTAGGCGCGTCAAGGGGGGCTATCGGGCAGGATCCCGCAGCGCAGCATCACGAACAGCAAAAGCCCATGACGCAAAAGTGACCGCAGGCAGCGGCCCAATCAATTATAATGATTTCAATGTTTCTCGTCGCGGCTGTCTTGACTGTCCCGTTTGCCTGTCCCAGGTTGCGACATCCCGTCGCGCAAGGCATGTGACAACAGATTTGGCAAAGTTTTGCAAAGTTTTGCAAAGTTTTTGAATGAGTCCCGGCAGATGCCGGCGATCCTTTGGACGCCGATAAGAATGAAGGGCGTGGCTCCCCGCCAAGCGCCTCGAAGGGGGAAAGTGTGAAGCCCACCGATATTTCGGATCCAGCTTACTTCCACAAGGTCGTCGATTGCCAATGGGCCTGTCCCGCCCATACGCCGGTCCCCGAATACATCCGGCTGATCGCCGCGGGCCGCTATTCCGACGCCTATATGATCAACTGGAAGTCGAACGTCTTTCCCGGCATCCTCGGCCGTACTTGCGACCGCCCCTGCGAGCCCGCCTGCCGGCGTGGCCGGGTCGAGAAAGAGCCGGTGGCGATCTGCCGTCTCAAGCGCGTCACCGCTGATTACAAGGACGACGTCACGCCGCTGATGCCGAAGCCGGCGGCGCAGAAGAACGGCAAGCGCATCGCCTGCATCGGCGCGGGGCCGGCTTCGCTGACGGTCGCGCGCGACCTCGCGCCGCTCGGCTATGAGGTCACGGTGTTTGACCAGGACCCCAAGGCCGGCGGGTTCATGCGCACGCAGATTCCAAAGTTCCGCCTGCCCGAGACAGTGATCGACGAGGAGGTCGGCTATGTGCTCGATCTCGGTGTAAAGTTCCGCCACCAGAAGATCGACAGCCTCAAGTCGATCATGAGCAAGGGCTATGACGCGGTCTTCGTCGGCACCGGCGCGCCGCGTGGCCGCGATCTCGATTGCCCCGGCCGCAAGGAAGCCGCTGCCAATATTCACATCGGCATCGACTGGCTGGCGAGCGTGTCGTTCGGCCATATCGACAAGATCGGCAAACGGGTTGTCGTGCTCGGCGGCGGCAATACGGCGATGGACTGCTGCCGCTCGTCGCGCCGTCTCGGCGGCGAGGACGTCAAGGTCGTCGTCCGCTCCGGCTTCGACGAGATGAAGGCCTCGCCGTGGGAGAAGGAGGACGCGATGCACGAGGGCATCCCGATCCTCAACTATCTCGTGCCGAAGGAATTCACCCATGACAACGGCAAGCTCACCGGCGTCGTGTTCGAGAAGGTGAAGGCGGTTCGTGATGAAAAGGGCCGCCGCGATCTGGTGCCGACCGGCGAACCCGACATGCTGATCGAATGCGACGACGTTTTGATGGCCGTCGGCCAGGAAAACTCCTTTCCCTGGATCGAAAAGGATGTCGGCATCGCGTTCGACCGCTGGGGCATGCCCAAGGTCGATCCGGTGACGTTCGAATCCACCGCCAAAGGCGTCTTCTTCGGCGGCGATTCAGCCTTTGGCCCCAAGAACATCATCACCGCCGTGGCGCATGGCCATGAGGCCGCCGTCTCCATCGACATGATGCTCAACGGCCAGGACATCAGGCAGCGGCCGTCGCCGCTGACCAATCTCGTCAGCCAGAAGATGGGCATCCACGAGTGGAGCTACGATAATGGCGTCGCGCTCGATACGCGCTACAAGGTGCCGCTGGAAGACGCTGAGATCGCGCTGAAGGACATCCGCACGGAAGTCGAACTCGGCTTCGATGTGAAACTGGCCTTCGCCGAGGCACAGCGCTGCCTCAACTGCGATGCCGAGACGGTGTTTACCGACAAGCTCTGCATCGAATGCGACGCCTGCGTCGACATCTGTCCGATGGACTGCATCACCTTCACCGAGAACGGCGAAGAAGGCGATCTGCGTATGCGCCTCAATGCGCCGGCCCACGACACATCGCAGGATCTCTACGTCTCGGGCGAGTTGAAGACGAAGCGCATCATGGTGAAGGACGAGGATCTGTGCCTGCACTGTGGTTTGTGCGCAGAACGCTGTCCGACCGGCGCATGGGACATGCAGAAATTCTACCTTGAAATGACTCATGCGGGGGCGGCATGCCGATCCAAAGCATAAACGATTTCGTCGTCAGGTTCGCCAACGTCAACGGGTCCGGATCAGCCAGCGCCAACCAGCTCTTCGCCAGGTCGATCATTCGGATGGGCGTGCCGGTGACGCCGCGCAACATCTTCCCGTCGAACATCCAGGGCCTGCCGACCTGGTATGAGGTGCGGGTCAGCGAGGCCGGCAATCTCGGCGCGCGCGGCGGCACCGATCTCCTGGTGGCGATGAACCCGCAGACCTGGCAGGACGATGTCGCGGCCATCGAGCCCGGCGGTTATATCTTCTACGATTCCTCGCGCTCGATCCCGAAATCGCAGTTCCGCGACGACGTCACCATTCTCGGCGTGCCGCTGACGGAAATCTGCAACAAGCGCTATACCGACCCTCGCCAGCGCCAACTGTTCAAGAACATCATCTATGTCGGTGCGCTTGCGGCGCTGCTCGACATCGACATCAAGGTCGTCGAACAGCTCATCGGCGAACAGTTCAAGGGCAAGGACAAGCTGATCGCGCCGAACCTCGAAGCGCTGCATATGGGCCGCGACTATGCCGTGCAGAATTTCGAGTGTCCGATCGGTCTGCGCGTGTGTCACGCCGACAATATCGGCGACCGGATTTTCGTCGAGGGCAATACGGCGGCGGCGCTCGGCGCCGTCTATGGCGGCGCCACCGTCTGCGCCTGGTATCCGATCACGCCGTCCACATCGCTGGCTGAGGCCTTCATGGCCTATTGCCAGCGCCTGCGGGTCGACAAGGAAACCGGCCAGAACAAGTTCGCCATCGTCCAGGCCGAAGACGAACTCGCCTCCATCGGCATGGTCGTGGGTGCCGGCTGGAACGGCGCACGCGCCTTCACGGCCACGTCCGGCCCCGGCATCTCGTTGATGCAGGAATTTCTCGGCCTGGCCTATTTTGCCGAAATCCCGGCTGTCGTCTTCGACGTGCAGCGTGGCGGGCCCTCGACCGGTATTCCCACCCGCACCCAGCAGTCGGATATTCTCTCCTGCGCCTATGCTTCGCACGGCGACACCAAGCATGTGCTGCTGTTTCCTGAAGACCCGTATGAGGCGTTCGAGTTCGGCGCGCAGGCGTTCGATCTCGCCGACCGGCTGCAGACGCCGATCTTCGTCATGCTCGATCTCGACATCGGCTCCAATCACCGCCTCTGCGCGCCCTTCACCTGGGACGACAACCGCAGGCTCGATCGCGGCAAGGTGATGACGGCAGCCGAACTCGAGGCTGGCAAGGAATTCGGCCGCTATCTCGATGTCGACGGCGACGGCATTCCCTATCGCACCTATCCCGGCACCCATCCCAGGCGCGGCGCTTATTTCACCCGCGGCACGACGAAGGACCGCTACGCACGCTATTCGGAAGAGGGCGCCGACTATGTCGACAACATGGAACGGCTGGCGAAGAAATTCGAAACCGCGAAGAGCCTCGTGCCTGGGCCCGTGCTGAAAAGCGCCTCGCGCAAGACTGATCTTGGCGTCATCTATTTCGGCTCGACCGCGCCAGCCATGCATGAAGCAGCGGATATGCTGGCCGCCAAGGGCGTGCATCTCGATCTCCTGCGCGTACGCGGCTTCCCGTTCTCGAGCGAGGTGACCGATTTCATCGCCGAGCACGAGCGCGTCTTCGTCGTCGAGCAGAACAAGGACGCGCAATTGCGCACTTTGTTGATGGTCGAATGCGGCATCGACCCGGCGCAACTGATGCCGATCCTCCATTACGACGGCAATCCGATCACGGCGCGCTTCGTCACCAAGGCGATCGGCGATGCCGTCAACCAGATCCAGGAAAGGGCGATCCCGTGACCTATCTGCCCAAGCCGAAATTCCATCATCCCGATATCGAGACCAACGAGCTCGGCTTCACCCATCGCGACTATGAAGGACCGATCTCGACCTTGTGCGCCGGCTGCGGCCACGATTCGATTTCCGGCGCCATCATCAGGGCCTGTTTCGAGCTGAGCATCGAGCCGCACCGGGTGGCGAAACTCTCCGGCATAGGCTGTTCGTCGAAGACGCCGACCTATTTTCTCGGCCAATCGCATGGCTTCAACACCGTGCACGGGCGCATGCCCTCGGTGCTGACCGGCGCCAACATGGCCAACCGCGATCTGCTCTATCTCGGCGTCTCCGGCGACGGTGACAGCGCCTCGATCGGCTTCGGCCAGTTCGCCCATGCCATCCGGCGCGGCGTCAACATGGTCTATATCGTCGAGAACAACGGCGTCTACGGCCTGACCAAGGGCCAGTTCTCGGCGACTTCCGACAAGGGCTCGAAGAGCAAGAAGGGCGTCGCCAACCGGGATACGCCGATCGACCTCGTCGCCATGGCGCTGCAGCTTGGCGCCACCTTCGTGGCGCGTTCCTTCTCCGGCGACAAGGGCCAGCTCGTGCCGCTGATCAAGGCCGCCATCGAGCACAAGGGCGCTGCCTTCATCGACTGCATCTCGCCCTGCGTCGCCTTCAACAATCACGAAGGCTCGACCAAGAGCTTCGATTATGTGCGCGCCCATAATGCGGCGCTCAACTCGCTCGATTTCATCACCGGCCGCGCGCCGATCACCGCCGACTATGCGCCGGGCTCGGTCGAGGATGTGAAGCTGCACGACGGCACCACCATCAAGCTGCACAAGCTCGCCGAAGACCACGACGTACGCGACAAGGGCGCGGCGATCAGCGCCCTGCATCGCATCCAGGCGCGCGGGGAGATTGCCACGGGGCTGGTGTATCTGGACAGCGATCCCGACGACCTCCATGCCAATCTCAACACGATTGCAAGGCCGCTGAACACGCTGAACGACGCGGATATTGTTCCCGGCGTTGCGGCACTGGCGAAGATCAATGCGGCGCTGAGGTAGCGGCTGACGCCCTTGCCGGAGCGAGCCACAGCCTTGGTGTCATTCCCGCCAAGCGAAGCGCAGAGCGGGAATCCAGAGGCAACCTGGTCCACCTTGGCCGCTCGCGCCTGGCGGCGCGTCGGGAATGACAGAACTGCGGCCACGGTCGCAAAGGGCGTACCTCGCCTAAAATCGCGCATTGATCCACTTCGCCGCATAATCGAACAAATTCTTCCGCGTATTCGAATACTGCCCCTTCACGGTTTCGCAGGCCGTGCAAGGCGCGAAGGAATGCACGGCGCCCTCGATCACCACATAATCCTTGTCAGTAGCCTTTGAAGCATCGAATGTCGTCTCATTGTCGCGGATGAAATTGGCCGCACCCATGGCCGCATACATCTGCGGCACCGAAATGGATTGAACCGCGCAGACGGTCGAGTTGTTGGTGGTGCAATGGTCGATCCCGCCGAGCGAATTGGTAGACCGCACCGCATTGGCGCTCAGAAATGAATCAATGCTGTAGATCTTCGTGCCGGTGTTGAAGGCGCGGTTGGTCTCGCGGGTTTTGGGGTCGGGAGCGGCAACCGAGGCGATTATCCTGGTTTCGATCGTGCCGTCATTGCGCAACAGCTTCTCCGGCCGCGATGTGCTCATGATACTGGCGATCTTCGTGTCGAGCACATGCAGCGAGCCGGTGCCGCCCGGTCCGCCGACCGGATTGCCGGCCATGGGCACCACCAGAATATCGTTATCGGGATAGAGATACCTGCCCTGCGCCATCTGCGCCTTGATGGCGAGCGCCTTGTCGACCAGCCGATTCATGCGCGCCGATTGGGCGGCGAAATAGCGCTTCTGGAAATCCTCGGAATAGGTTGATTGCCCGTTCGGGTTGTAGCCGTTCTTCGGATCGAACGGATCAAGCGTCGGATCGATCTTTGCAGTCGCTTCGTCGACGACCGAACCATTGAAGCCGCGCAGCACCGTCATCGGATAGCCCGGATGCGCATCGGCAAACACAATGCCGTCCGCCTTGGGCAGATCGGCAAGTTCGCCGCCGCATTTGGTCAGCCGCTGCGGCTCCTGGCAGAAGGCGACGCCGTTCTCTGCAACCGCCTGATAGAAAGCCATCGTCGGCGCGCCGCCGCTATGGCCGAACAGAAGCACCTTGGTGATGCCCGGCTGCCGCTTCAGGAACTCCACGCCGGCTTTGACGTCTAGCGCCGTCTGCTCCCAAACCACGCGCACTTCATTGTTGTCGAAGCGCGAGTTCATGCACAGAACCGTGAAGCCGCGTTTGGAGAATTCCGTGCAGGCGGGATGCGAGAGATAGTTGACAGTGCGATGCATGACGATGATGCCGACATGCGGTACGGGGCCCTGGTCGGGCTTGTAAAGCACGCCCTTTGCAGGTCCGAGCGGGATGTAGGTGGGGTTGCTCTGCGCGAGCGAGATCTGGCTTGAAGCGATGAGTGCCAGAAGAGCGATGAAGATTGACTGCAAGTTTCCTCCAATATTGTGGCGGCGCGATTTATGCTCCTTTGATTGAGGCCATCGTGCTCTGTTTTGAAGTTGCATTCAAGAGAGATGCTGCCCACCCTCATCCAACCCTTGCGCAGCAGAGGTCGGATGAGGGAGGCTGCTTCAACTTCTACCATCACTCCGCCGCCTGGTTCCTCGGCTTCTTCTCCTCTTTCACCGCGGCCATCGGCCGGCGCGCCAGCACATCCTTGAGGAACTTGCCCGTATGCGACCGCGGGCTCTTCACGATCTCTTCCGGTGTGCCGACAGCAACAATCTCGCCACCACCATCGCCGCCTTCGGGCCCGAGATCGATCACCCAATCCGCCGTTTTGATGACTTCCAGATTGTGCTCGATGACGACAACCGTATTGCCCTGGTCGACGAGTTCGTGCAGCACTTCCAGCAGTTTCTTGACGTCATGGAAATGCAGGCCCGTGGTCGGCTCGTCGAGAATATAGAGCGTGCGGCCGGTCGAGCGGCGCGACAGTTCCTTCGACAGCTTGACGCGCTGCGCCTCGCCACCCGAGAGCGTCGTCGCCTGCTGGCCGACCTTGATGTAATCGAGGCCGACGCGCGCCAGCGTTTCCATCTTCTCCCGGATCGTCGGCACGGCCTTGAAGATCTGTCGCGCTTCCTCCACCGTCATGTCGAGCACGTCAGCGATGCTTTTCTCGCGATATTTCACTTCCAGCGTTTCGCGGTCATAGCGCTTGCCCTTGCAGACGTCGCAGGTGACATAGACGTCGGGCAGGAAGTGCATTTCGATCTTGATGACGCCGTCGCCCTGGCAGGCTTCGCAGCGCCCGCCCTTGACGTTGAACGAAAAGCGCCCCGGCTGGTAGCCGCGCGCCTTGGCGTCGGGCAGGCCGGCAAACCATTCGCGGATCGGCGTGAAGGCGCCCGTATAGGTCGCCGGGTTCGAGCGCGGCGTGCGGCCGATGGGCGACTGGTCGATATCGATCACCTTGTCGAGATGCTCGATGCCCTCGATGCGCTCATGCGGGGCGGGGTGCTCCAGAGCGCCGTTGAGCTTGCGCGCCACGGCCTTGTAGAGCGTGTCGATGACCAGCGTCGACTTGCCGCCGCCGGAGACGCCGGTGATGCAGGTGAAGGTGCCGAGCGGAATTTCCGCATCGACGTTCTTGAGGTTGTTGCCGCGCGCGCCGACGATCTTCAGCTTGCGGCCCGGCTGTGCCTTGCGGCGCGCGCGTGGCACCATCACCGATTTGCGCCCGGTGAGATAATCGCCGGTCAGCGAATTCGGATCGGCGAGAATATGTTCCGGCGTGCCTTCCGAAACGATCCTGCCGCCGTGGATGCCGGCGCCGGGGCCGACATCGACAACATAATCGGCGGTGAGAATGGCGTCCTCGTCATGCTCGACCACGATGACCGTGTTGCCGAGATCGCGCAGCCGCCGCAGGGTGTCGAGCAGCCGCGCATTGTCGCGCTGGTGCAGGCCGATGGACGGCTCGTCGAGCACATAGAGCACGCCGGTGAGGCCCGAGCCGATCTGCGAGGCAAGGCGGATGCGCTGGCTCTCGCCGCCCGAGAGCGTACCCGAGCCGCGCGCCAGGGTCAGATAGTCGAGACCCACATCGACGAGGAAGATCAGCCGTTCGCGAATTTCCTTGAGGATGCGTCCGGCGATCTCGTTGCGCTTCTTGTCGAGATGCTGCGGCAGGTCCACCGCCCATTCGGCCGCCTTGCGCACAGACAATTGCGCTATCTCGCCGATATGCTTGCCGTCGATCTTCACCGCCAGCGCTTCCGGTTTGAGGCGATGGCCTTCGCAGGCGGCGCAGGGCGTGTCGGCCATGTAGCGGCCGATTTCCTCGCGCGCCCATTCGCTTTCGGTTTCGAGATAGCGGCGCTCGAGATTGCGCACCACGCCTTCGAACGGCTTCTTCACCTGATAGGCGCGCAGGCCGTCGTCATAGGCAAACTTCACCTCTTCCTCGCCCGAGCCGAACAGAATGACGTCGCGCGCCTTCTTCGGCAGGTTTTCGAACGGCTCGTCGAGGCGGAACTTGTAATGCTTGCCGAGCGCTTCGAGCGTTTGCAGATAATAGGGCGAGGATGATTTCGCCCACGGCGCGATGGCGCCCTTGCGCAAGGTCACCTTCGGGTCTGGCACCACGAGATCGGAATCGATCTTCTGTTCGAAGCCGAGGCCACTGCAGACCGGGCAGGCCCCGAACGGATTGTTGAACGAGAACAGTCGCGGCTCGATCTCCGGAATCGTAAAGCCGGACACCGGGCAGGCGAATTTCGACGAGAACATGATGCGCTTGGCTTCGCCCTTCGCATCCTTCTCGTCGGCATATTCGGCAACCGCGATGCCTTCGGCCAGTTCCAGCGCCGTCTCGAAGGATTCCGCCAGCCGCGCCGCGATGTCGGGGCGCACGACGATACGGTCCACGACGACGTCGATGTCGTGCTTGAATTTTTTGTCCAGCGTCGGCGCGTCGGCGATTTCGTAATAGACGCCGTTGACCTTGAGGCGCTGGAAACCGCGCTTCATATAGTCGGCGATCTCCTTGCGGAACTCGCCCTTGCGGCCGCGCACCACAGGCGCCAGCAGATAGAGACGCGACTTCTCGGGCAGGGCCAGCACGCGGTCGACCATCTGGCTTACCGTCTGGCTTTCGATCGGCAGGCCGGTCGCCGGCGAATAGGGAATGCCGACCCGCGCCCACAGCAGGCGCATATAATCGTGGATCTCAGTCACGGTGCCGACAGTCGAGCGCGGATTTTTCGACGTGGTCTTCTGCTCGATGGAAATCGCCGGGGAAAGACCATCGATCTGGTCGACGTCCGGCTTCTGCATCATTTCCAGAAACTGCCGCGCATAAGCCGACAGCGATTCCACATAGCGCCGCTGTCCCTCGGCATAGATCGTGTCAAAAGCCAGGGACGACTTACCCGAGCCCGACAGGCCGGTGAAGACCACGAGCTTGTCGCGCGGAATGGTCAGATCGACATTCTTGAGGTTGTGCTCGCGGGCGCCGCGGACCGAAATCGTCCGCTGATCGATCACGCGGGCGGGAAATGGCAGGGCGGCGGGCGGCGTCGCCGCCTCGGAGATCTTCTTCTTGGCCGGCTTGACGCGGGCAGTCGGGGTTTGCGGCTTGCGGGGCACGGGCGATCCAGCAGGTTGTAGTCGGTTCCGGGGAGTTTTCGGGATTGTGCCTAACCTAGGGTTTGCCAGGCGGTTTCACCACCCATCTGGCGAAAATCCACAGATCTGGGCGGACTTGCAGAACGTTTGCCGAGCCTTAAGTTAACTTGACATTGGCTATGGCGGAAAGTCGGCCCGGGCTCATCCATGCGCGGCCCCGATCGGACCCGCGAACGCGGAGCAGGGCGATGGCGACGATGGCTGGGACGGCTGCGGGAACCCGGAAGCCGTGGTACCGGATCCTTTATGTTCAGGTGCTTGTCGCCATCGTTCTGGGCGCGCTCGTCGGCGCATTCTGGCCTCACCTGGCGCAGAACGAATGGATCAGGGCGCTGGGCGACGACTTCGTCAAGCTCATCAAAATGGTGATCGCGCCGATCATTTTCTGCACCGTCGTTTCGGGCATTGCGCACATCAGCGAGGCCAAGAAAGTCGGTCGCGTTGCCGTCAAGGCCTTGTTTTATTTCGAAATCGTCTCGACATTCGCGCTGGCGCTCGGCCTCCTCGTCGCCAATGTGCTGAAACCGGGGGCGGGCTTTTCCGGCAAGTCGGACGCCGCCGCCGTGGCCGGCTACGCCAAACAGGCCGGTGAGATGAAATCCGTGGATTTCGTCTCGCACGTCATTCCCGATACCATCGTCGGCGCCTTTGCGACCGGTGATGTCCTCCAGGTTCTGCTGTTCGCCATCCTGTTCGGCTTCGCCCTGATGTTTCTGGGCGAACGCGGCCATACGGTGCGGGCGCTGATCGACGATGTCGCCCATGCCATGTTCGGCGTCATCGCCATCATCGTCAAAGTCGCGCCGATCGGGGCTTTCGGCGCCATGGCCTATACGGTCGGTCGTTACGGTCCGCAGGTGCTCGGCAATCTCGCCGGATTGATCGCGACATTCTATCTGACGTCGCTGCTGTTTATCCTGGTTGTGCTGGGCGCGATCGCCGCCGTCGCCGGATTCTCGATCCTGAAATTTATCCGCTACATCAAGGATGAGTTGCTGATCGTGCTCGGCACCAGTTCGTCGGAAAGCGCACTGCCGCAAATGATGGAAAAGCTGGAGCGGCTCGGCTGTTCGAAGCCCGTGGTCGGCCTTGTCGTGCCCACCGGCTATTCCTTCAACCTCGACGGCACCAATATCTACATGACCCTGGCGACCCTGTTCATCGCCCAGGCGCTGAACGTACCGCTGACGTTCGGCGACCAGATCACCATCATGATCGTCGCCATGCTGACGTCGAAGGGCGCCAGCGGCGTAACCGGGGCCGGCTTCATCACCCTGGCCGCGACCCTGGCTGCCGTGCGGCCGGAACTCGTGCCGGGCATGGCGATCGTCCTCGGCATCGACAAGTTCATGAGCGAGTGCCGCGCCCTGACCAATCTCGTCGGCAATGGCGTTGCCTGCGTCGTCGTCGCCTGGTGGGAAGGCGAGCTTGACCGTAACAAACTGCAGGCTGGTCTCAACCAGGATCTCGATCCGACGTCGGTTGAAACCGCTGTCACGACAGGCTGACGGTGTTGTTCGGTTTCCGTGGAACAGAGGACTTATAAAGCTCATTGGCGAGGCACAGCGCTTTTCCACATGTCCGACTTGATTCTCGAAAAGAACATATATAGAACATAAATGAATTTGAGAAGAGGCGCTTGTTGTGGACAAAGTCGCAACAGCGGGCGCGTCGGAAGCGGCCTCAGCGTAAGGTCCGTTCAACTTGCCGGCACGAGGCCGGTCTGCATTTTTGGAGACAGTTATGGCTGGCAGCGTCAACAAGGTGATCCTGATCGGCAATCTTGGCCGCGACCCCGAAGTGCGCCGTACCGGCGCGGGTGATCCGATCGTGAGTTTTTCGGTCGCGACGACCGAGTCCTGGCGCGACAAGGCTTCGGGCGAGCGCAAGGACCGCACGGAATGGCACAACGTCGTGATCTTCAACGAGGCCCTCGGCAAGATCGCCGAGCAGTATTGCAGGAAGGGCACGAAGATTTATCTCGAAGGCCAGTTGCAGACGCGCGAATACACCGACAAGGACGGCAACCAGCGCAAGGCGACCGAAGTGGTGTTGCAGCGTTTCCGCGGTGAGCTGACGCTACTCGACAGCCGCAGAGACAGCGAAGAACGCGGCATGTCGTCCGGTGGCGGCGATTTCGGCCGCTCCTCGCCGATGGAGCCGCGCCGCGTTGCGTCGGGTGGTGGTGGCCGCTCGGCAGCGCCGGCGCCGATCGACGACGATATCCCGTTCTAGGCTCAGCGGTCTCTTTCATAAATCAAACGCGTTTTCCAATTCAATCGAGGCGGAAAACGCCGAAAGGCCGCGGCGTATCTTGGCGGCGGGGCCATATGATTGTCGAAAAGAAAATATTCGAAATGCCGGTGCTGGAGACGCTCTCCGGCGCCACGATCAAGCAGGTGCGCGTTGGCTATGAGACCTATGGCACGCTCAATGCCGATCGCTCCAATGCCATCCTCATCTGCCACTTCTTTTCCGGCACGTCGCATGCGGCAGGCAGATATGCGCCGGAGGACGTTCTGCCGGGCTATTGGGACTATCTGATCGGTCCGGGCCTGGCGATCGACACCGATCGCTATTTCGTCATCTCCTCCGACACGCTGACCAATCTCAACGCTTACGATTCCACGGTCACGACCACCGGGCCCGCGTCGATCGATCCCGATACCGGCAAGCCCTACGGCATGGGCTTTCCCTTGGTGACGATCGGCGACTTCGTCCGCGTTCAGAAAGCCCTCATCGATCATCTCGGCATCAGCAAGCTGCACACGGTCATGGGGCCGTCCATGGGCGGCCTGCAGACCTACGAATGGGCGGCGAGCTATCCCGATATGATGGATCGCATCATCCCGGTCATCAGCGCCGCCAATGCCGGCGCCTGGCTGATCGCCTGGCTCGATGTCTGGGCGACGCCGGTGCGGCTCGATCCGAATTGGCGCGGCGGCGATTATTATGGCCATCCGTCGCCGCTGGAGGGCCTGAAGCAATCGTTGAAGATCGTGACCCTGCAGGCCAACCACTGGCAATGGGCGAACCGCATCCACGGCGAGGCCTGGGCCGTGGATGAAGTCGACCCGGTGCAGGCACTGGCGAACCGCTACCGCATCGAGGCAGTGCTGGAGGGCGCCGCCGCCCCTAGGGCTGCGCTCTCTGACGCCAATAACTTCCTTTATCTCATCAAGGCCAATCAGAGCTTCATCCCGGGCATGGGTGCTGGCGCGAAAACCGCCGCTGAGGGCCTGGCGCGGATCAAGGCGCGCACGCTCGTGCTCTATGCGCCGACCGACCAGGTTTTCGCCGCCGAATGGGTGCGGCAGACGGCGAAGATGATTGCCGATGCCGGAACGCCTGTCGAAATGGCTGAAATTGAAGGTGAATTCGGTCATCTGAACGGCGTCATGGCGATGGCTCCCTTGGGGGCGCGGATCGCCGCGTTTCTGGCCCGGTAGAAGCTGTTTCGCCGCCCCTGCAAACGGTTCCGCGATGGCAAAACAAGCCTTTGAAAATAAAGGAATTAAATAGCGCCAAACCACTCTTAAAAATTGGCTTTTGAGGGTGAAATCGGATAATCTGCGCTATCCGATTCTCCAATCTCGAATGGCGTAACCTTTGGCTGACCCGACCGACCCGAATAACCCCGATCAACCGGGCTCGGACATTCGTCCCGTCTCGATTACCGATGAAATGCAGCGCAGCTATCTCGATTACGCCATGAGCGTGATCGTCAGCCGCGCGCTTCCGGACGTGCGCGACGGGCTGAAGCCCGTGCACCGGCGCATTCTCTATACGATGCGCGAGAGCGGCTTCACGCCCGACAAGGCGTTCGTCAAATCAGCGCGCCCGGTCGGTGATACGATGGGCAAATATCACCCGCACGGCGACCAGTCGATCTACGACGCCCTCGTGCGTATGGCGCAACTCTTCTCCATGCGCCTGCCGCTGATCGAAGGGCAGGGCAATTTCGGCTCGATCGACGGCGATCCGCCGGCGGCCATGCGCTACACGGAATCGCGTCTTGCCCGTGTCGCCCTGTCGCTGCTCGCCGACATCGACGAGGACACGGTCAATTTCCAGCCGAACTACGACGGCAAGGATATGGAGCCGACGGTTCTGCCGGCGCGCTTCCCCAACCTGCTCGTCAACGGCGCCGGCGGCATCGCCGTCGGCATGGCCACGAACATCCCGCCGCACAATCTCGGCGAAGTGATCGATGGCGTTTTCGCGCTGATGGAAAAGCCCGAGATAACGATCGACGAGTTGATCGAGATCATCCCGGGGCCGGACTTCCCCACGGCCGGTTCGATTCTCGGGCGCGGCGGCATCCGCTCGGCCTATCACACAGGCCGCGGCTCGATCCTGATGCGGGCGAAGGTGGAAGTCGAGGAGATCCGCAAGGATCGCGAAGCCATCATCGTTACCGAGATCCCCTATCAGGTGAACAAGAAAGTGCTGATCGAGAAGATCGCCGAACTTGTGCGCGACAAGCGCCTCGAAGGCATTTCCGATCTGCGCGATGAATCTGATCGCGACGGCATGCGCATCGTCATCGAAATCAAGCGTGATGCTGTTCCCGACGTGGTGCTGAACCAGTTGTGGCGCTACACGCAATTGCAGTCGACGTTCGGCGCCAACATGATCGCGCTGAACGGCGGCCGTCCCGAGATGCTCAATCTCAAGGACTTCCTGCGCGCCTTCCTCGATTTCCGCGAGGAGGTCGTCACCCGGCGCACGAAGTTCCTGCTCGGCAAGGCGCGCGACAGCGCCCATGTCCAGGTCGGTCTTGCCATCGCGGTTGCCAATATCGATGAGGTCATTCATCTCATCCGCACCTCGCCCGATGCAGGCGCCGCGCGCGAAGCGCTGATGGGACGCGACTGGCCGGCGCGCGATATGGCGCCACTGATCGAACTGATCGCCGACCCGAACCACAAGCTCAATGAAGACGGCACCTATCGCCTGTCGGAGACGCAGGCGCGCGCCATTCTCGAACTGCGCCTGCAGCGCCTCACCGCGCTCGGCCGCGACGAGATCGCCGATGCATTGAACAAGCTGGCTGTCGAGATCGCCGATTATCTGGCGATCCTGCGGTCGCGTGCGCGGGTAATGGAAATCATTCGCAACGAACTCGACGAGATCAAGAAGAACTTCGCCAACCCGCGCCGCACGGTCATTCTCGACACCGACGCCGACATGGAAGACGAGGATCTGATCCAGCGTGAGGAAATGGTCGTCACCGTTTCTCACGCCGGCTATATCAAGCGCGTGCCGCTGTCGACTTATCGTGCCCAGCGTCGCGGCGGCAAGGGCCGCTCCGGCATGCAGACGAAGGAAGAAGATTTCGTCCATCGCGTCTTCGTGTCGTCGACCCATCAGCCGGTGCTGTTCTTCTCTTCGCTGGGGCAGGCCTATAAGGAAAAGGTCTGGCGGCTGCCGCTGTCGGCGCCGCAGGCGCGCGGCAAGGCGCTCGTCAACATCCTGCCGCTCGACCAGGGCGAGCGCATCACCACTATCATGCCGCTGCCGGAGGACGAGACGACCTGGGATAAATACGACGTCATGTTCGCCACCACGCGCGGCACCGTCCGGCGCAACAAGCTCAGCGATTTCGCCCAGGTCAATCGCGCCGGCAAGATCGCCATGAAGCTCGACGAGGGCGAGGCGATCGTCGACGTGCAGCTCTGTTCCGAGCGCGATGACGTGCTGCTGACGACGGCGAAGGGCCAGTGCATCCGCTTCCAGGTTGACGACGTGCGTGTCTTCAAGGGCCGCGATTCCATGGGCGTGCGTGGCATCAATCTGGCCGAAGGCGATGTGGTGATCTCCCTGGCGATCCTGCGCCATCTCGAAGCCAGCGCCGATGAACGCGCCGCTTTCCTGCGCATGCGCCGCGCTGTCGCCGGCGAGACCGAGGAAAACGGCGACGACACGGAAGTCGTGGATGCGGGAGAGGCAGAGGAAGTCACCGGTCCGATGACCTTGTCGCAGGAGCGCTATGCCGAAATGTCGGCGCACGAAGACGTGATCCTGACGGTATCTTCGCGCGGCTTCGGCAAGCGCACGTCGTCTTACGAATATCGCGTCACCGGCCGCGGCGGCAAAGGCATCGTCGCCATGGCGGTCAACCCGCGCAATGGCGAGCTTGTCGCCTCGCTCACTGTGTCCCACAACGACCAGATCATGCTCGTGACCGATGGCGGACAGCTCATCCGCTGCCCGGTCGAGGATATTCGTGTCGCCGGCCGCGCCACCCAGGGCGTCATCGTCTTCCGCACCGACGAGAGCGAGCGCGTTGTGTCCGTCGAGCGGGTTGGCGAAGACGGTGACGAGGAAAATGGTGACGAGGCCGGCGGCGGTTCCACCTGATGGTGGACGCGGTAGACGGCCTGGCCGGGTTCGATCTCGTCATCTTCGATTGCGATGGCGTGCTCATCAATTCCGAGGAGATCGCCAGTCAGGTCTGTGCCGAAGCGGTCGTCGAGCTCGGCATGACCATGACCGCCCACGACTATGCCAGCCGCTATGCGGGCATGCCGGTCGCGGAGGCCTGGCTGCGCGTCGAGCGGGATAGCGGCGCGCCGTTGCCGGCAGGGTTTCGCGACAAGGTCGACGCGGAGGTCCGCCGCCGTTTCGATCTCGAACTGGCGCCCATCGACGGCATGGTCGAGGTCTTGCGGTCGAGCCCGCATCCGCGCTGCGTCGCCTCGTCAACGCGGCTGCCGCTGTTGCAGAAGAACCTGTCGCAGACCGGTTTGATCGATTTTTTCAGCCCCGGCGTTTTCTCGGTGACACAGGTCAAGCGCGGCAAACCGGCGCCCGACGTTTTCCTTTATGCCGCCTCGCAGATGGGCGCCGATCCGCACCGCTGCATCGTCGTCGAGGATTCGATTGCCGGCGTCACCGCTGCCTCCCGCGCCGGCATGCAGGTCATCGGCTTTATGGGCGGCGGCCATTCGACGCCGTCCCTGCGCGCCGCGCTCGAACAGGCGGGCGCGGGCCGCATTGCCGCGACGGCGGCCGATCTTCGTCATATGGTGAAATAGGCGTTTGGGCCGGCTGCACGCTCTTTTCGCGCCCGCTGCGGCAGGGTAGTCTGCCAGCATGACTCCTGCTGCCAAGTCTCGCACCGCGCTCTACACCGGTTCCTTCGATCCGGTCACCAACGGCCATCTCGATGTGCTGCGCGCCGGCGCTGCCTGCTGCGACAAGATCATCGTCGCCATCGGGATTAATCCCGGCAAAACGCCGCTGTTTTCGGTGGAAGAGAAAACCAGACTCATTGTCGAATCGACCCGCGACATCGTCGCGGCCACCGGCTGCGTCATCGAGACCGCGATTTTCGCCGGCCTTGCCGTCACAGCCGCCGGGGATATGGGCGCGACGATCCTGCTGCGCGGCCTGCGCGACGGCTCCGATCTCGATTATGAAATGCAGATGGCCGGCATGAACGGAGTGATGGCGCCGGCTGTCCAGACCGTATTTTTGCCGGCATCGCCCGCAGTTCGCCATATTACCGCGACATTGGTGCGTCAGATCGCTGCCATGGGCGGCGATGTCTCGGCCTTCACGCCGCCGGTGGTCGCAAAAGCCCTGACAGCAAAATTCAGCAAGCGCTGAACCAATCGCTTCGCACCTAATTATCTCCAAACCAGCAAGGGAACGCACATGCCTATGGATCGCCGTCAATTTACGATCGCCGGAACGCTGGCCATGGGAGGCGCTGTGACGCCCGCATTCGCCCAGGCCAACGATCCTGACAATACGATCGTGATGGAGTTGAAGGACGGCCGTGTCGTCATCCGCCTGCGGCCCGATCTGGCGCCCAAGCATGTGGCGCAGATCAAGACGCTGGTGAAGCGCGGCTTCTATGACGGCATTGTCTTCCATCGCGTCATCGATGGCTTCATGGCGCAAACAGGAGATCCCACCGGCACGGGCACCGGCAAGTCTGATCTTCCCAACATTCCGGCGGAATTCACCCCGACGCCGTTCAAGCGCGGCACTGTTGGGATGGCCCGTTCGCAACTGCCCGACTCGGCCAATTCGCAGTTCTTCATCTGCTTCGGCGACGCCTCGTTCCTGAACAATCAATACACGGTCGTCGGCGAAGTCGTGTCCGGCATGGAGAATGTCGACAAGATCAAGAAGGGCTCGCAGTCCCAGAACGGACAGGTCACGAATCCTGACAAGATGATCCGCGTCCGCATGGCGGCAGACGCCAAATAACCGCGCCAAACAGGAGCTTTCATGCGTCCCATCTGCGCCTCCGCACTTTTCGCTTTTGTGACGGTCGTCATGGCCGCCGGTGCGCAGGCGCAGACGACGCCCGAGCAGACCTTGCATCAGCACCATTACGGCGAGATTCCATCACCGACCCGCCATCTTGGTGAGATCAGACCGAACCAGAATCGGCTGGGAACCTTGCGCGGCCCGCAGGGCAGTCTCATCAAACCGTCGCCGATGCCCTATCTCGGCGGCACGTCCGTGATGCAGGCGACGAAAAAGAGACAGCTTCCAAAACGCTTCCGTCATCGGCGAAGTCGTGTCGAGTATGGAAAATAGCCCGGCACATATCGGCTAACGCCAAAGGAGGTTTCATGCGTCGCATCTGCACCTTTGCGCTGCACGGCCTCGTCATGACAACATTTATGGTAGCCGGTGCGCAGGCGCAGACGACGCCTGAGCAAACTGCCCATCGCCGTCATTATGGTACGATTCCGTCACCCACCCGTCATCTCGGCGAGATCAGGCCGCGCCAAGATCGGCTCGGAACCCTGCGTGGCCCCCAGGGAAGCCTGATTCAGCCGTCGCCGATTCCCTATTTCGGCAGCGGCTTCGTGATGCAGGCGACGAAGAAACCGCCCGACGCTGCGCCGGCAGCCACCGCGCAGGCGCAGTCGCCGCCGGAGAGCCCATCACAACCTTCGAAAAATGCCGGCTATCCGCCGATCGACAGGCCGAACGGCATTCCCCTGCGCATTCTGGCCTGCTGGTCGCCGCCGACGTCATCCGGCGAGATGGAAGTCACGGTCCGATTGAGTTTTTCGAGAGCCGGGGAGGTTGTCGGCCAGCCGCGCATTACCTATGTGAAGGCGGGCGGTGACGACGTTCTCCGCAAGGCCATAAGTGCTTCAATTCTAGCGGCTATTCAGTCTTGTGCGCCTC
Source organism: Terripilifer ovatus (assembly GCA_029222685.1). Taxonomy (GTDB): domain Bacteria; phylum Pseudomonadota; class Alphaproteobacteria; order Rhizobiales; family Beijerinckiaceae; genus Terripilifer; species Terripilifer ovatus. The sequence continues at coordinate 168,660 of JARHVB010000010.1, forward strand.
TGAGGTTTACCCCAGGCCTCGGGCAGGCTATTGCGGGGCGCAGTTTCGCGATCCGCTTCATCGCGCCGGCGGTCAGAAAGCCCGCGACGTCGATCTAGAGCGGGATGCGAAAAAGTGGAGGCCGGTTTTTCGCGAAAATCCCGCGTTGAACTCGATAGAGACCATCCAATCAGGAGTTGTCATGTCCGACGAAGGAAATACGCTTACGCTCGAGACCACCAAGGGCCCGGTCGTCATCCGCATGCGCCCGGATCTTGCGCCCAACCATGTCGCCCATATCAAAAAGCTGGTCGGCGAGGGCTTCTACGACGGCATCGTGTTCCATCGCGTGATCGACGGTTTCATGGCGCAGACCGGTTGCCCGCACGGCACCGGCACCGGCGGTTCGAAATATCCGAACCTCAAGGCCGAGTTCAACAGTGAGCCGCATGTGCGCGGCACCTGCTCGATGGCGCGTGCCCAGAGCCCGGATTCGGCGAATTCGCAGTTCTTCATCTGCTTCAACGATGCGCGCTTTCTCGACAAGCAATACACCGTCTGGGGTGAGGTCACCTCCGGCATGGAGAATGTCGACAAGATCAAGCGCGGCGAGCCCGTCCGCGATCCCGACAAGATCGTCTCCGCCAAGATCAGCTGAGCGGCAAACTCGGATCGGCTGAGGCCGCAACATTCGTGATAAACATTCACCGGTCAGGCGTCCGCGCCTGGCCGGTGAATCTATAATGGGGTGCGCAAACATGCGCGTCGATCTATTCGACTTCGAGCTGCCGGAAGACCGGATAGCGCTGCGTCCGATGGAGCCGCGCGATGCGGCGCGCCTGCTCGTGGTGACGCCGGATGCGCCGCAGACACTGACCGATCGTCTGGTGCGGGATCTGCCGGATCTGCTGCAGCCCGGCGATGCGATCGTGGTCAACGACACCAAGGTCATTCCCGCGCGCCTGTCGGGCGTGCGCGTGCGCGGCGAGGCGATCGCCCATATCGATGTCACTCTCCACAAGCGCGAGAGCGACAGCCGCTGGCGCGCTTTCGTGCGTCCGGCCAAGAAGCTCAACGTCGGCGAGCGCATCCGTTTCGGGGAGGCGTCGGAAAGCATGGCCTGCCTGCTGGCAAGTCTGGACGCCGAAGTCGCCGAGAAGGGCGAGGGCGGCGAGGTCGTGCTCGATTTCGCTTTCTCCGGCGCGGCGCTCGATGAGGCGATCGAGCGCCTCGGCCATATGCCCCTGCCGCCCTATATCGCCTCGAAGCGCGGCGAGGACGCGCGGGATGAGCGCGATTACCAGACGCTTTTCGCCAACGAGCCCGGTGCGGTCGCTGCGCCCACGGCGGGCCTGCACTTCACGCCGGATCTGGTGGCAGCCCTGGAAAAGCGTGGTGTCGCCTTGCACAAGGTGACTTTGCATGTCGGCGCCGGCACGTTCCTGCCGGTCAAAGCCGACGACACGGACGACCACCGCATGCACGCGGAATATGGCGTGATCACGCAGGAGACCGCCGCCGCGCTCAACGACACGCGCGCCAGGGGCGGGCGCATCCTGAGCGTCGGCACCACAAGCCTGCGCATTCTCGAGACGGCGGCCGACGAGACGGGGCGGATTCATCCGGTCGCCAAGGATACGTCGATCTTCATCACACCAGGCTATCGCTTTCGCGCCGTCGATCTGCTGCTGACGAATTTTCATCTGCCGCGCTCGACCCTTTTCATGCTCGTCTCGGCCTTCAGCGGGCTTGAGACGATGCGGCAAGCCTATGCCCATGCCATTGCCGGCAACTATCGATTCTACAGCTACGGCGACGCCTGTCTGCTGACGCGCGCCATCTTGCAGGATTCAAGTTTGACCGGACAGACGGACCTTTCATGACGAGCGATTTTTCATTCACCGTTTCCAGGACCGAAGGCGCGGCGCGCACCGGCACAATCAGCATGCCGCGCGGCGACATCCGCACGCCGGCGTTCATGCCGGTGGGCACGGCGGCGACGGTGAAAGCCATGTATCCGCAGCAGGTGCGCGAGCTTGGCGCCGACATCGTGCTCGGCAATGTCTATCACCTCATGCTGCGGCCGGGCGCCGAGCGCGTCGCCGAACTTGGCGGGCTGCACCGCTTCATGAACTGGCCGTATCCGATCCTCACCGATTCCGGCGGCTTTCAGGTGATGTCGCTCGCCAAGCTGCGCAAGCTCGACGAGAACGGCGTCACCTTTCAATCGCACATCGACGGCTCGCGCCACGTGCTGACGCCGGAGCGCTCGATGGAAATCCAGCACCTGCTCGGCTCCAACATCCAGATGCAGTTCGACGAGTGCGTGAAACTGCCGGCATCCGATGCCGAAGTCGAGCGCGCCATGCGCCTGTCACTGCGCTGGGCCGAGCGCTCGCGCAAGGCGTTTCGCGCCGAGCCCGGCCGCGCCATCTACGGCATCGTCCAGGGCGGCGCCAACGAGGCGCTGCGCATCGAAAGCGCGAAAGCCCTGGCGGACATGGACTTCCATGGCCTCGCCATCGGCGGGCTCGCAGTCGGCGAGCCGCAGGACGTCATGCTGGCGATGATCGAGACGGTGGTGCCGCATCTGCCGACTGAACGTCCGCGCTATCTGATGGGCGTCGGCACGCCGGACGATCTCATCGAATGCGTGGCGCGCGGCGTCGACATGTTCGATTGCGTCATGCCGACGCGGGCAGGGCGGCACGGCCAGGCCTATACGAGTGAAGGCAGGCTCAATCTGCGCAATGCCAAATACGCCAACGACCCCAGACCGCTGGATGAAAACTCGCCCTGTGCCGCAGGGCGGGACTACTCCCGCGCCTATCTGCATCATCTCGTCAGATCGGAAGAGATACTGGCGATGATGCTGCTGACGTGGAACAACCTCGCCTACTATCAGCAATTGATGCAGGGCATGCGTGACGCAATTGCCGAAGGCCGCTTTGCCGATTTCCGCCGGCGCTCACGCGAAATCTGGCGCAAAGACGCAGACGTTTGATCGAGATCAAAGCGTCGGCGAACGATTGAAGTTAGACATGAAAAAATAAAAAGCAAGGCTCGCGGCAAGAAGGCCGTGACGCCTTGCTGTTAGGTACCACGTCGGACCTGCCGTGTTCATTGCGCACGCCCCGTTCCCGGGGGCCCACGGCGCCATCTCAGGGCGCGAACATCTGGCAGGCTTCCTCCCGAGACTTGGAAATTGCGACTACTGGGGGAGCCCCCGGCAGCGGCCTCCTTTTGGATTGGCAACCGGGAAGCTAGCCAAACTCCAAGATCGTGTCACGTGAATTCGGTAGTAACCTATCGAATTTCAGTCGCCTGATTTTTAGGCAGAGGCGGTTAAATCTCTGGTTTGTGGATCGATCTTCTAACCAACTGAAAATACTAGTTAAAAATCCATCGCCCAAAGCTCCTGCCGGAATTTATATCGTCGCCGCCCACAAGAGAGGCATCAGAACTGAGTGGGATTTATCCCAAATCCGACTCAAAAACCCACGGACCGGTACAGGCTTTCCATCCGCGCCAGGCTCTGGCCCAGGCGCTGCCCACACCTGTCTTGGCTGCCGCTGCGCGTGTGAGGCGCTTGTAATTTCCGCCGCATTGCGATTGTTAGCTCAATTCCGCGAACAAGCTGTTTTTTGCTCGATTCGATCTTCACGACTGGAAGCCTGATGCGTCTGTCCCGATATTTTCTGCCGATCCTGCGTGAAACACCCAAGGAGGCGGAAATTGTCTCCCATCGCCTGATGCTGCGCGCCGGCATGATTCGCCAGGAACAGGCGGGCATTTACGCCTGGCTGCCGCTCGGCCTGCGGGTGCTCAACAAGATCAGCGCCATCGTTCGCGAGGAACAGAATCGCGCCGGCGCCATCGAACTGCTGATGCCGACCATCCAGCCCGCCGAATTGTGGAGGGAGTCGGGCCGCTACGAGGATTACGGCAAGGAGATGCTGCGCATCAAGGACCGTCACGAACGCGACATGCTGTTCGGTCCGACCAATGAGGAAATGATCACCGAGATCTTCCGCGCCTATGTGCGCTCGTACAAGGACCTGCCGCTCAATCTCTATCACATCCAGTGGAAGTTCCGCGATGAAGTGCGGCCGCGCTTCGGCGTCATGCGCTCGCGCGAATTCCTGATGAAGGATGCCTATTCCTTCGATATCGATGCCGAGAGCGCCCGGCATTCCTACAACAAGATGTTCGTCGCCTATCTGCGCACCTTTGCGCGTATGGGCCTGACCGCCATTCCCATGGTCGCCGACACCGGCCCCATCGGCGGCGACCTCAGCCATGAATTCATCATTCTCGCTTCGACCGGAGAGAGCGAAGTCTTCTGCCATAAGGACTATCTCGAATTCGCGCCGCCGCCTGCCGATATCGACTTCGACGATCGTGCATCGGTGCAGGGCGTGGTCGACAAATGGCGCTCGCTTTATGCGGCGACGTCGGAGATGCACGACGCCAAGGCCTTCGATGCGCTTCCCGACGATGCCAAGGTGTCGGCGCGCGGCATCGAGGTGGGGCACATCTTCTATTTCGGCACGAAATATTCACAGCCCATGCGGGCGGTCGTGAACGGGCCGGACGGCAAGGAAGTCGCAGTGCACGGCGGCTCCTATGGCATCGGTCCGTCGCGTCTCGCCGCTGCGATCATAGAAGCCAGTCACGATGACGCCGGCATGATCTGGCCCGAGTCGATCGCGCCGTTTCACGTTGGCCTCGTCAATCTGAAGGTCGGCGATGCGGCGGTCGATGCCGCCTGCCTCGATCTTTACGACAAGCTGAGCAGGGCCGGCATCGACATGCTCTATGACGATCGCGACGAACGGCCCGGCGCGAAATTCGCGACGATGGATCTCATCGGCCTGCCGCATCAGCTCATCGTCGGCCCCAAGGGCCTCGCCGAAGGCAAGGTCGAGATGAAGAACCGGCGCTCCGGCGCGCGCGAAACACTGTCGCCGGATGAGGCTTTCAACAAGCTGACAGCGCGGTCGGCCGCATGACAGCAACGACCGCAGACGCAACCACGGCGAAGCCGGAGCCCAAGGGCGCGGGGCCGTTCTCAGCTTTCGAATGGATGCTGGCGTTGCGCTATCTGCGCTCGCGCCGCGGCAACGGCTTCGTCTCGCTCATCGCCGGCCTGTCGTTTCTCGGCATCTCGCTTGGCGTCGCCACCCTCATCGTCGTCATGTCGGTGATGAACGGCTTTCATATTGAGTTGATGAACAAGATCATCGGCATCAACGGCCACATATTTTTACAGGGCGCCGATACGCCGCTTAACGATTACGACGAGGTTATTGGCCGCATTTCCAAGGTTCCGGGTATGAAAGTGGCCCTACCGATGGTCGAAGCCGCGGCAGGCGTCTCCTCGCCCTATCAGCAGGCAGGAGCCCTGGTACGCGGCATCCGCGAAAAGGACATCAAGCAGTTGCCCGGCATCGCCGGCAATGTGAAACAGGGGACGCTCGACGGCTTCGATACGGGCGAGGGCGTTGCCATCGGCCAGAAGATGGCAGAAACGCTCAGCGTAAGAGTCGGCGACAAGGTCTCGATCCTGACGGCGCGCGGTGCTGCGACTCCCTTCGGCATCGCACCGCGCATCAAGGCCTACCCCGTCGTCGCCATTTTCCAGATCGGTGTTTCCGATTTCGATGGCATTTTCGTCTATATGCCGCTCACAGAGGCGCAGGCTTTCTTCAATAAAGAAGACGAAGCGACGGTGATCGAGGCCTTCGTTGACGATCCTGAAAAAATGGACGAAATGCGTCAGAAGCTTGAGGGAAGCATCGGCCGTCCGATGATCATGACCGACTGGCGCCAACGCAACAAATCCTTCTTCGAGGCGCTGAAAGTCGAGCGCACGGTGATGTTCTTCATCCTCACGCTCATCGTCATCGTCGCTGCGCTTAACATCATTTCCGGTCTCACCATGCTGGTGAAGGACAAGGGCAGGGCGATCGCCATTCTGCGCACGATGGGTGCGACGAAAGGGGCGGTCCTGCGCATCTTTCTCATCACCGGTTCGACCATCGGCATCGCCGGTACGCTCGCGGGCTTCCTGCTCGGCCTTCTTGTCGCGCGTAACCTTGAATCGATCCGCCAGACCCTGAACTGGCTGTTCAACCTCAACCTCTTCGATCCGACCTATTATTTCCTCAGCCGCCTGCCGTCGGTCATCGTGCCCTCCGACGTCACGACCATCGTGGTGCTGTCGCTCAGCCTGTCGCTGCTGGCGACGATCCTGCCGTCGTGGAGTGCTGCGAAAGTCGATCCGGTCGACGCCTTGCGGTATGAATGAACGCTGTGGCTCCCTCTCCAGCTCTCCATCTCCAGAAGGTCCAGCGCCGCTATGCGCAGGGAGAGACCACGCTGGAAATCCTGCGCGGCATCGATCTGACCCTGTGGCCGGGCCAGTCGGTGGCACTGATCGCCCCCTCGGGCGCCGGCAAATCGACGCTCCTGCATCTGGCGGGCCTGCTCGAACGCCCTGACGGCGGAGAAATCTATGTCGGCGATCAGCCGACCGCCCATATGGACGATGCCGAGCGCACCGCGCTGCGGCGTCTCGAAATCGGCTTCGTCTATCAGTTCCATCATCTCCTGCCGGAGTTCTCGGCGACGGAGAACGTCATGCTGCCGCAGATGATCCGCGGCCTTGGCCGCGCCGAGGCGCGCCGGCGGGCCGAGGAATTGCTGGCCTTCCTCGGCCTCGGCCAGCGCCTGTCGCATCGTCCCGGCATGCTCTCCGGCGGTGAGCAGCAGCGCGTCGCCATTGCGCGTGCCGTCGCCAACACGCCGCGCGTGCTGCTGGCCGATGAGCCCACCGGCAATCTCGACCCCAAAACCGCCGATCACGTGTTTGCTGTGCTCACCGAAATCGTCCGCGCCTCCGGCCTGGCGGCGCTGGTCGCCACGCATAATCTCGAACTCGCCCGCCGCATGGACCGGCGCGTGACCTTGCGCGACGGGCTCCTGGTGGAACTGGAGTAGCGACATGAGTACAGATTTGAGCGCGACTTTGGGTGAAAGCGCGCTCGTTTTGTTCTCGGGCGGTCAGGATTCGACCACCTGCCTCGCCTGGGCGCTGGAGCGCTACGAGAGAGTCGAGACCGTCGGCTTCGACTACGGCCAGCGCCACCGCATTGAACTTGACTGCCGGCAGGACGTCCTTGCCGCGCTGCGCGAGAAATTCCCGCACTGGGGCGCGCGCCTCGGCGAAGACCGGATCATCAGCATCTCAGCGCTCGCCGACATCGCCGAAACCTCGCTCACCAGCGAGGCCGAATTCCGCCTGCAAGCCGATGGCCTGCCGAATTCCTTCGTGCCCGGCCGCAATCTCATCTTCCTGTCGTTTGCGGCGGCCGTCGCCTATCGGCGCGATCTGCGCCGCATCGTCACCGGCGTCTGCGAGACCGATTATTCAGGCTATCCGGATTGCCGCGACGATACGATCAAGGCGATGCAGCTTGCCCTCAACCTCGGCCTCGAACGTCGCTTCGTCCTAGAAACGCCGCTCATGTGGATCGACAAGCGCCAGACCTGGGAGCTTGCGCACCAACTCGGCGGTGACGACCTCGTCGACCTCATCCGCGACCGCACCCATTCCTGCTACGCCGGCGACCGTTCTCAAGTGCACGATTGGGGGCACGGCTGCGGCGCCTGTCCAGCGTGCGAATTGCGCGCTGCGGGGTGGCGGGCTTGGCGACGCGATGCCAGGAGTTAGTGGGATAACTGTCATGCCCTCGGTCCCGACGGCCCGCGTCAAATCCGAAGACCGCGGCCGGAGCGATTGGCATTGGGTTTGCGTTTAGTCGACACCGCCCGATTAAATCGTTGCCGAATTATTTTTTCGTCGGATACAACTGGTATAGGTCGTCTGGCGGGCTGCAACGGGAAGATCTTTTCGTGGAAAATCGCAGGGATATTGATGGGTTAAGGGCGATCGCCGTTGTTTCCATCACGATCTTTCATTTGCGCACGTCATTGGCAACCGGTGGCTTTGTTGGCGTCGACGTCTTCTATGTCATCTCAGGATTTTTGATCGGCGGCAGGGTATTTTCTCAGATCGCCGCCGGCAATTTCTCGATTGCGTCGTTTTATTATCGTCGCTTCCGCCGCATCGTTCCGGCCTTTGTGGCTATGTGCTTCGGGGTCACCGTGGCGGCCTTGTTGATCCTGTATCCGCCCAGTCTCAAGCTCTATGCAGAGAGTATGATCGCGGCGGCGTTATCGGTTTCGAATTTCTATTTCTGGTTGAACGCCAACTATTTTGCGCCTTCGGCCTATACGTTGCCTTTGCTCATACGTGGTCGCTCGCGGTTGAAGAGCAGTTCTATCTGCTGTTCCCCTTGTTGATGATCGGTCTGGCCCGCTTCGGGCCAAGAGCGGCAACATGGGTCATCGGCGGAATTGCACTTGCCTCTTTGGCAGTCTCCGTCATCGGCGTTAAATACGCGCCGGGCGCCACATTTTACCTTCTGCCTGCTCGAACCTGGGAAATATTGCTTGGCGCGCTGGTCGCTCGCGGAAACTTTAATGTTTTCGACAATGCGGGGATACGTCAGGCCGCGGCGGCGGTTGGGGCAGCGCTGATCGTCGCTCCCATCTTTCTCTATACGGAAGCGACACCGTTCCCCGGCCTGGCGGCGCTCCCGCCATGTCTGGGCACTGCTATGCTGATCGCCGCCGGCTCCCGCGGATCGACGGCAGTGGGTGCAGCGCTGTCTGTTCGTCCGGTTGTTTTTGTCGGATTGATCTCCTACTCGCTCTACCTCTGGCACTGGCCCGTGATTGTGCTGATGCAAGAAGCCCTTCCGGCGCCAAATCTTGCGCGCATCTGGAAAATTGCCGCCATTTTACTGTCTTTCGGTCTGGCGGTCTTCTCCTGGCGCTATATCGAGCAGCCATTCCGGGTCAGGAAGTTCGAGCCGAGAACTATTTTCAGACTTTCAGGTATCGGCATTGCCGCCGCCACGGCGGTGGGCGCTTTGGTCGTTGCTACGCAGGGACTTCCAACAAGGTTCAGTCCGGATGTTGCGAAAATTGCGGGCTATCTTGGTTATGTTTCGCACAATCGGGAAGGGCAATGTTTCCTCAACAGTTATGACAAGTTTGCCGCCTTTCAGCCTGACGTCTGCCTCGTGCGCAGCAGCGAGAAGCCCAACGTTCTGTTGATGGGAGATAGTCACGCGGCCCATCTCTGGACCGGGTTGAATGCACGCTTTTCAAACATCAATCTGATGCAGGCGGATGCAGTCGGATGCAAGCCGGTGTTTTCGCAGCGGCCACGGGCACTGGCATCCTGCACGGAGCTTATGAATCATATCTTCAAGACGTTTCTGCCGGCCGGTAAAGTCGATGTTCTGATCATTTCGGCGAACTGGGATGCAGGCGACGTAGAACCGTTACGCGAAACCCTCGTCGCATTGAGAGCGTCCGGCGTTCGTGTGCTGGTGTCTGGACCGACCGTCGGCTATGATCTACCTCTTCCCCAGTTGATGGCCATCGGTCTTGAGCGCGGCATCCCGGATTTCGCTGATCGTCACGTCGTGACAGATCGCGCGGACCTGGACGCTCGAATGGAAAAAATGACGCGTGAAGCCGGGACCGAATATGTCTCCATCTATCGGTACCTGTGTGGCAGCGGAGAGTGTGCGAAGACGGCTCGTGATGGCATTCCGATCGCCTTTGACTCGTCTCATTTCACAGCCGAAGGCTCCGCTTATGTTGCGCATGCGTTTGATCAAATTTTGGGGAAAATAATCGTATCGGGACCACTCGTTGCGAATTGAACCTTTGCCGCAACGCCGTCTCTGCTTCTCCCCATGTCGAATATTGACGTGCCACCGCATGCAGGCTTGGCGGAAGCGCAGGATGCAAGCGCTACCACGGCCCTCTGCGAAGTTTATCTTCGATTAACCATAAATTTCGTTGAAGCCGATCCGGCGAGTACAGCCAATCGAATTTACCTGGACAAGAACAAACAGAGAACTTAAAGTGATCGTAACAGGAAACATGGAGTGTTTGGCCATGCGTACGTTTTTTATGGATACAATCGAACTCGCAGCGCTCGCCGCTTTTGTCGGAATGATCCTTTTGCTGACCCGCTCCGCCCCGATTGTTTGAGCCGCGCGGCTGTTGATGGCGGGCGTAATTGGATATCCGGTCTCGACGCGCCCGCCACATTCCCCGATCATCCGCGCCGCTGCGGACAGATGTCCGTTGAGTCGCGCGAATGAATCGCCTGGAACGGAACCCTGACAGCAATGCCGCAGACTATCGATCGGATCGTCAAAGAGGTGGGTTTTGTGCACCTGCATGTGCACACCTCGTTTTCCCTGCGCGAAGGTGCGCTGACGATCCCCAAGCTGATCAGCTTTGCCAAGGCCGACCACATGCCGGCGCTGGCGATCACCGATACGAACAATCTCTTCGGGGCGCTGGAGTTTTCCGAGAAGGTCTCGAAAGAAGGCATCCAGCCGATCATCGGCTGTCGCCTGACGCTCGATTTCGGCGATGCCCGCAAGCTCGGCGCCAGGGCCGATGATCCGACCGCCGGGCGCGGCGGCATTGTCCTCATTGCCCAGAACGAGGAGGGCTATGCCAACCTGATGCGTCTCGTCTCCTCGGCCTGGATCGAGCCGCAGGCGGGCGATCTGCCGCATGTATCGGTCGACCAGCTTTCCCGCGAGGCCAAAGGCCTGATCGCGCTGAGCGGCGGTCCCACCGGCGCCGTTGATGTGCTGTTGCGCGACAACAGGGCCGAACAGGCGGCGCTTCGCGCCAGCGAACTGGAGCGGATATTCCCCGGCCGCTTCTATGTCGAATTGCAGCGTCACGGCACGCCCGCCGAAAAAAGGGTCGAACCGCAACTCGTCGACCTGGCTTACCGGCGCTCTTTGCCGCTTGTCGCCACCAATGAGCCTTATTTCGCCGCCCGTTCCGATCATGAGGCGCATGACGCGTTGCTGTGCATCGCCGACGGCACGACCACGAGCGAGACCAATCGCCGTCAGCTTACCGCCGAGCACCGGTTCAAGACGCGCGTCGAAATGCAGACCTTGTTTGCCGATCTGCCGGAGGCCCTGACCCGTTCCGTCGAAATCGCCATGCGCTGCAGCTATCGGCCGAGGACGCGGGGCCCCATTCTGCCGCGCTTCACGTCGCCTGATGGCCAGATCCAGGACGAAGTCACCGAGCTTCAGCGCCAGGCGCGCGAAGGCCTGAGGGCCCGTCTCGATGCCCACGGCATGGCGCCCGGCTTTGGCGAGAGCGATTATCAGGAGCGGCTCGAGTTCGAGCTCAACGTCATCATCAAGATGAAGTTTCCCGGCTACTTTCTCATCGTCGCCGACTTCATCAAATGGGCCAAGGCGCAGGGCATTCCGGTGGGGCCGGGCCGTGGCTCCGGCGCAGGCTCGCTGGTCGCATGGTCGCTGACCATCACCGATCTCGACCCGATGCGCTTCGGGCTTCTGTTCGAGCGCTTTCTCAATCCCGAACGCGTGTCGATGCCCGACTTCGACATCGACTTCTGCCAGTATCGCCGTGACGAGGTCATCCGCTATGTGCGCCAGCGCTACGGCATCGATCGCGTCGCGCAGATCATCACCTTCGGTTCCTTCCTGGCGCGCGGCGTCATGCGCAATGTCGGCCGCGTGCTGGAAATGCCGCTCGGCCAGGTCGATAAACTCGCCAAGCTGGTACCGCAGAATCCGGCGTCGCCCGTCACGCTCAACCAGGCCATCGAGTCCGAGCCGCGCCTGAAGGAGGCGATGGAGCAGGATGAGCGCGTCGCCACTTTGGTCGATATCGCGCAGAAGCTTGAAGGTCTTTATTCCAACGCCTCGACCCATGCGGCCGGCATCGTCATCGGCGATCGTCCGCTCGTCGAACTGGTGCCGCTCTATCGCGATCCGAAATCGGATATGCCCGCGACCCAGTTCAACATGAAATGGGTCGAACCCGCCGGTCTGGTAAAGTTCGACTTTCTCGGCCTGAAGACGCTGACCACTTTGGCGATCACCGTCGATCTTCTGCGCAAACGGGGTGTCGAGGTCGAGATCGACAGGATTCCGCTCGACGACAAGAAGACCTATGAAATGCTCGGGCGCGGCGAGACGGTCGGCGTGTTCCAGGTGGAAAGTGCCGGCATGCGCAAGGCGCTCGTTGAAATGCGCGCCGACCGGCTCGAGGACATTATCGCGCTTGTCGCGCTCTATCGGCCGGGTCCGATGGCGAACATCCCGACCTATTGCGCCGTCAAACTGGGCGAGCAGGAGCCCGACTATATCCATCCGAAGATCGAGTCGATCCTCAAGGAGACCTTCGGCGTCATCATCTATCAGGAACAGGTGATGCAGATCGCCCAGCTCCTGTCGGGCTATTCGCTCGGCGAAGCCGATCTTCTGCGCCGCGCCATGGGCAAGAAGATCAAGGCGGAAATGGACGCGCAACGCGACCGCTTCGTGCGCGGCGCCGTCGAGCGCGACATCGCCAAACCCAAGGCGAACGAGATTTTCGATCTGCTGGCGAAGTTCGCCGACTACGGCTTCAACAAGAGCCATGCGGCCGCCTACGCGCTGATCGCCTATCAGACCGCCTGGTTCAAGGCCAATTATCCGGTCGAGTTCATTGCCGCCTCAATGACGCTCGACAAGGCGAACACCGACAAGCTGGCCGAATTCCGCAATGAGGCACAGCGCTTGGGCATCAAGGTCGAAGCGCCGTCGATCAACAATTCGCTGGCGGATTTCAGCGTGCATCAGGACGAGACCGGCAGCCTGTCGATCCGCTATGCCTTCTCGGCGGTCAAGGGCGTCGGCGAGGGCCAGTCCGAGGCGATTGTCGTCGCGCGCGGCGACAGACCGTTCCGCGATTTCGCTGATTTCGCCGGCCGCATCGATCCCAAGGGCATCAACAAGAAGGTGCTCGAAAATCTCGCCTCCGCCGGCGCGTTCGACGCCTTCGAGCCGGAGCGCGCCCGCGCCTTTGCCGCCGTCGAGACGATCATGGCGATCGCCAACCGCACGCAGGCCGAAATTCAGGCCGGCCAGTCGGCTCTTTTCGGCGATGCAGGGGCGGCGCCGATCGTGCTGCCGAAAGCCGTGCCCTGGGCGCCGGCCGAGCGCTTGCGCCGCGAATTCGATGCGATCGGCTTCTTTCTGTCCGGCCATCCGCTCGACGATTACCAAGGCATATTGAAACGTCTGCATGTCGAACGCTGGGCTGATTTTGCCCGTTCCGTGAAGAAAGGTGCCTCCGCCGCGCGGCTTGCGGCGACCGTGCTCGACCGCATGGAGCGGCGCACCAAGTCAGGCTCGAAAATGGGCATCGTGACGCTGTCTGATCCATCGGGTCAGTATGAGGCGATCCTGTTTCAGGAAGGCCTGAACCAGTACCGCGATCTGCTCGAAAAGGGTTCCGTCGTCATGGTCACCCTGCAGGCCAATGTCGAAGGCGAGGACGTGCGCGCCCGCATCGTCACCGTCGAGCCCTTGGACAAGGCCGCCGCCAAAGTGCAGAAGGGCCTGCGCATCTTCGTGCGCGACGAAAGTCCGCTGCCGTCTCTCACCCAGCGCCTCGCCACAAAGGGCGAGGGCGAAATCTCTATCGTGCTGATGCTCGATCGCGATCACAGCGAGGTCGAGGTGCGTCTGCCCGGCAGGTTCCATGTTTCGCCACAGACGGCGGGCGCCATCAAGGCCATTCCCGGCATCGTCGCCGTCGAGCATATTTAGCGCTCGACGGCGATTGAGTCTTCAGCCGCAGCAGGCCGGCGGCGCCAGCCGGCCGCCGGCTGCCTTGCGGATGCGGAGCGACGATTCTTTTGCAGCGGCGACGATGCGCGGTACATCGTAAGCGACCAGCTTGCCGTCGCGCTTCACGATCCGGCCGTCGGCGAACACCGTATCGATGTTCTGCGGCGTCGCCGACATCACCACCGTCGCCTCGATATTGGCCATGGGGGCTGTGTTCACGTCGTTTGTGCGAATGAGAATGATATCGGCGCGTTTGCCAGGTGTTAGCGAACCTGTGACGTTGCCCAGGCCAAGTGCCTTGGCGCCGTTGATCGTGCCCATGTCGATGACTTCCTTGAAGCCAAGGAATGGATCTTTCTCGCTCGAAGTGCCTTTCCAGGGTATCGCCATGTTCCAGGTAAAACGCATGATTTCGAGCATGTTGGGCGGCGCGATCGAGCTCGCGTCGCACGACAGTGAAACCTTGAGACCTGCTCTGCGCATGCGCATGAGCGCATCGCGGGGATCGCCCGCGAGGCCGAGCCTGTGTTCGGAATGGGTCGCGAAACTGATCGGTGATCCGGCGCGCACCATGGCGGCGTAGTCATCGTCACGACCTGGCAGATAGTGGCAGATCAGGAAGTTCGGTCCCAGATAGCCACGCTTCTCATAGTCGACGGCGGACATGTTGTTGGGCGGTGTCTGGCCCGCATGGACGGCAATGGGGAGCTTGCGCTTCATCGCCTGCGCCACGTCCTCGTGGAATACGGCTTCGGTCGCCTGTCCAATGCCGCGCAGATTGACGCCGAGATGCACCAGTTCGCCGAACGGAGACGACGAACCGAACCATTCGTCGCGCACCCGGTCGATATCGGTGAAGTCGAGCGGCTTGTCACGCGCCAGCATGTCGATGTGGCCATAGGCATAGCGGGCGCGCAGCAGCGAGTCGCGATGCGCGCGCAGTTCCGCGTTTGCATGGGCGGGGGAGCGCACATTGTGCGCCCAGTTATGGACTGTTGTGACGCCGTTGTTGGCAAGTTCCGCCATCGCCAGCATGATGCTGTTGTAGAAATCGTCCGGCGTGTAGAGTGCCGACGTGGCGGCCTTGGCCGGGAAATATTCGAAACCGTCGGCCAGATAGTTCCGGCCGAGCGCGCTCCACATATGATAGTGGGTGTCGATGAGGCCGGGCATGACGATCATGTCCTCGGCATTGATGATGTCGGCGCCCGGTTCAACCAGGTTCTCCCCGATCTTATCGATCGCGCCGTCGCGGACGAGAACATCGGCACGCGGCAACACGCCCAGAGTTGCGTCGGCGGTGATCACCGCGCCGTTCTTTATCAGATAAGTTCCGCGTGCACTCGCGCGGGGCGGCTGGTTGGCAGGCAGAGCGGATTGCGCCACGGCCTGCGCCAGAAATCCGGTCTGCGTCGTACAGGCGCAGCCGGCAAAAGAAGCAGCGCCGAGAAATTTTGCGAACGATCGACGTGACAGCATCGGAACCCCCTGTGTGGAAGTCCTATTGATACGTGCCACGCCGGATAGGACAAGCGAATAAATCGGCGACGCCAGCTTACAACTGCTTAATCTTCGCCAGGACGATCGCACGCTTCCAGCTCTCGATCCTTGCCAGCATTTGCTTGTGCAACGATTCACTCGTGCCGGGGTGAGGAAGGCCGCCGGCCTTGAGCAGGAACTCGCGCGTTTCGTCGCGCTTCAGAATGTCGTTGAGCTTGGCTACGATCTTCTGGACATGTGCCTGCGGTGTTTGCGCCGGCATGACGGCAAAGAATTCCGCCACCCATTTGACGTTCTTGAGACCTTGCTCCTCGGTCGTGGGAACATCCGGAAAGGTGGGAAACCGTTGGTCGTCCAGCATGGCGATGGCGCGCACGCCCTTACGGTTGAGGCCGCCGAGGGCTCCGGTCAGATCGACGATCAGAAAATCGATGTTGCCGGTCTCGACATCCCGAAGGGCTTCCATGGCAGCCTTGTAGGGAACCGGCGTCGCGGTCGCGCCGATCTCATCGAGTAACAGGGCGGTGGTGGCGATGGAGGTCGTGGTAGGAACACCGTAAGTAGCCTTGCCGGCTTTGGATTTGATGAGCGCGGTCAGGTCAGCAATGTTCCGCACCGGGCTGTCGCCCTTGACAATGAGGGTAAACGGAACATTGGCGAGCGATGTGACCGGCGTGAAATCCTCGAACTTGTAAGGCAGCTCCTTATACAGAACGAAATTGCCGGTCACGGGCGCTGAGGGCGTGATCAACATCGTATAACCGTCCGGCGGGGCCTTCGCGACCGAGTTGCCGCCGATATTGCCGCCGGCGCCCGGTCGATTCTCGACGACGACCGGTTGTCCGATGGATTT
Organism: Terripilifer ovatus; assembly: GCA_029222685.1. Taxonomy (GTDB): domain Bacteria; phylum Pseudomonadota; class Alphaproteobacteria; order Rhizobiales; family Beijerinckiaceae; genus Terripilifer; species Terripilifer ovatus. The sequence continues at coordinate 184,764 of JARHVB010000010.1, forward strand.
GGCGAGCTCTTCGGTAAAATAGCGGGCGAGGATGTCTGCGCCGCTTCCCGCCGTATAGGGAACCACCGCCTTCACCGGGCGTGACGGATAATCCTCCGCCTGAGCGGTCGAGGCGGTCGTCTGGCCAAGCGCAAATCCTCCGATATACAGCGCAGCGACCAGCAGTTTCCAAGATGATTTCAAAATTCCCTCCCCGAATTCGAGCTTCATTGATTTGCGGAGAGTAGAACGCCCATCGATGGGTGTCAGCACCACCGCTCCGGCAAACCGCAATTGTTTCGTGATTATTATCAAACTGCAAACAATTTTATCGATGCCCTTGAAGTTGAGTTTGCTATGGCGGCAGCGGCATACGAAGAGTCCCACTTTATCCAATCGGATTTAGTCAAATTTCAACTGTTCCGGTCACTTTCCATCGTTGCGATACATCTAGGATCGGCCGTTGATATGAGCAATCGTTTCGTTCCCTTCATCAAGTCCCGACTGGCAGCCTATTCTGCCGATCGTCGGGGAACCATTGCAATCGCCTTTGGTCTTACCGCGGCGACGGCGATGCTGACGGTCGCGGTTGCTCTCGATTATACGCGGGCGCTGGCCTCGCGCGCCGAACTGCAAAGTGCGGTCGACGCCGTGGCTCTCAGGGCCATGCAGGAATATTCAGCCGGTTCGCGCGGGACGACGTTGATCAATTCGGCCACCTCTTATCTCGCCGCGATCGTGCATGATTCCACCGTCAGCCTGGACGCCGGCATGCCGGCGCTGAATGCGGCGGGGACCGCGATTTGCGCCTCGGTGACGAGAACCATGCCGTCGACCCTGATGAAGGTCGCCAACATCAACAGCATCAGCCTGCACGCCTCCGCCTGCAGCTCCGTCAGCGGCGCCGGTACGCTGGAGATTGCGCTGGTGCTCGACACCACCGGCTCTATGGGCAATGCGACAAGCGATGGATCGACGAAAATCGACGCCATGAAGACCGCAGCCAACAATTTCATCGATTATATGTTCGACACCAGCCCGTTGAAGGCGAACACCAAAATGTCGGTGGTGCCGTTCGCGTCCGCGGTGAAGGTCGATCCCGCCACCTACAACGGCGCAGCCTGGTTCGATCTGAGCGGAGCTTCGAGCGAATCTTTCAAGAGCCCTGCCTTTGTCCGCGATGCTTCCATTGCAGCCAGCCGCTTTGCTCTGTTCACCCAGCTCAAGGCGATCAAGTCATCGTGGGACTGGACCGGTTGCGTCGAGTCGCTGCCCTATCCGCGCAACGTCACCGACACGCCGCCGGTTTTGGGTACGCCAGACAGCTATTTCGTGCCGATGCTGGCACCCGACGAGCCGGACTCGAGCTACATCGGAACGATCACCTCAACCTCCTATAATTGGTACACTCGCAGTTATGTCACGACGACGTCGACGGGCACGATCTACAATTCGAACTCGTACGACAACAACTATCTCGACGATGACGGTGGGACCTGCACCACGAGCCCCAGCGGCGAAACGGTCAGCGACGAGACGACCAAGGAATCGCGTGCCTGCAAATACAAGGGCGGCACCAGAACCTCGTCCAGCAACGGACCGAACATCTATTGCTATTCCGACAGCCTGATCCGGATGCAGTCAGCGAAGGCGTCGCTGAAGACCAAGGTGAGCGGGCTGGTGGCGAACGGCGACACCAATATCCACGAAGGCTTCATGTGGGGCTGGCGCACGTTGTCGCCGAATGCGCCGTTCAGCGACGGCCGCAGCTACACGGCAACGACGAACACGAAGACGATCGTGCTGATGACCGACGGCACCAACACTTGGTCGTCGCTCAACAATGCTATCAACAAATCCACCTATGGCGCCTATGGCTATTACGCAACCGCCAACAGCCGTCTGCCGACAACCAACCAGAATATCACCAACTCGACGGATGCCCGCGCCGCGATGGATCAACTGACGCGCGAAGCGTGTTCCAATGCGCGCGCCCAAGGCATTATTATTTACACGGTCGGTTTCTCCGGGAAGTACGACCCGATCGATACCCAGGGCAAGCAATTGCTGACCGACTGTGCCGGAGACTCGACCCGTGCCTTCTTCACCAATTCGTCGACGGGCCTGGTCAGCGCATTTTCGGCGATCTCCGCCGGCCTCGGCTCAGGCAATCTTCGCCTGACGAACTGAGGCTCGCGAACTGAAGCCTTAGCTTTTAAAGTAGCGCCGGCCCGGTCGATAAGACCTGGCTGGCGTTCTGAATCCGGCGGCCTATGCGCAACGGTTTCAGCGCACGGCCATGCGTCGTTGGGACGGACGGACGGCTCAGCTGAAGAGGACTGGCGATTTGTCGCCGGTATCGGCCAGAGGCGCATTGCGGCAAAATCGCGGATCAATGCGCGCAGCACTTGCATTCCGGCTGCGCTTCGGGTACCAGCCCGCTCTATTCCACAGGCGGATGTCATGCGCTCCTGATCCAAGGTGCGCTCCGGTGGCTGGGTCAACCGACCCGGCCCACAATCCGCCGAGGTCTAACCGGAGAACAGAACCTATGGCATTGCCCGATTTTTCTATGCGTCAGCTTCTTGAAGCAGGCGCCCATTTCGGCCATCAATCGCACCGCTGGAACCCGAAAATGGGTCCCTATATTTTCGGTGCCCGCAACAACATCCATATCATCGATCTGGCGCAGACGGTTCCCCTGCTGCATCAGGCGCTTAAGGCCGTTTCCGACACTGTCGCTAAGGGCGGCCGCGTGCTCTTCGTCGGCACCAAGCGCCAGGCGTCCGACGAGATCGCCGAAGCCGCCAAGCGGTCGGCCCAGTATTATGTCAATTCCCGCTGGCTCGGCGGCATGCTGACCAACTGGAAGACGATTTCCGGCTCCATCCAGCGCCTGCGCAAGGTCGACGAAGAGCTGAACGCCGGCGCCAGCGGCCTGACCAAGAAGGAACGCCTGATGCTGTCGCGCGAGCGCGACAAGCTCGAAAAGGCGCTCGGCGGCATCAAGGACATGGGCGGCACGCCCGACATGATCTTTGTCATAGACACCAACAAGGAACAGCTCGCGATCAAGGAAGCCAACCGCCTCGGCATCCCGGTTGCCGCCATCCTCGACACCAATTGCGATCCCGAAGGCATCACGTTCCCAGTTCCGGGCAATGACGATGCCGGCCGCGCCATTGCGCTGTACTGCGACCTGATCGCCCGCGCCGCCATCGATGGCATCTCGCGCGGCCAGGGCGCTTCCGGCGTCGATACGGGCGCCTTCGAAGCCCCCGTCGAGGAAGATCTTCCGGCCGCAGCCGAAGGGCAGGCGGCGGACGAAATCCCCGAGGTTCCTGCCGACGTGTTCGAGCTGCTTGCCGCGCCGCGCGGTGCACCGGACGACCTGGCCAAGCTGCATGGCGCAGGCCCGCAGATGGTCAAGAAGCTGAACGACGCCGGCATCTTCCACTACTGGCAGATCGGCGCGATGACCGACGAGGACGTTGCCAAGCTCGACGCCGATCTCAAGCTCAACGGCCGCATCACCCGCGACAAGTGGGTCGAACAGGCCCGTTCGCTCGTCGCCGGCTGAACCGCCTTTCGACGCCGCGCAGGATCGCCGGACGCGTTTCGTGTCCGGCGTCCGGCGCAGATGACATGACAAGTTAATTTTCGAACGATTTGACTTTCGCCTCAGCTCCCATGCGCTGAGGCGAAAGCGTTCTGACCGAACGGGGAATTCCAATGGCAAATATTACCGCTGCAATGGTGAAAGACCTGCGCGAGAAGACCGGCGCAGGCATGATGGACTGCAAGAACGCGCTCAACGAGACGGGCGGCGACATCGAGGCTGCCATCGACTGGCTGCGCAAGAAGGGCTTGTCGAAGGCCGCCAAGGCTTCGGGCCGCGTTGCGGCCGAAGGTCTGGTGTCCGTCGCCGTGCATGGGCACAATGCCGTTGTCGTCGAAGTGAATTCCGAGACCGATTTCGTCGCCCGCAACGAAGAGTTCCAGGCGCTCGCCCGTTCGATCGCGCTGGTCGCCCTTGAAAAGGGTATTGTCGACGTCGAGAAGCTGCGCGACCAGCATTATCCCGGCGGCGGCACGGTGGCTGACGCCATCGCCAATGCCATCGCCACGATCGGCGAAAACATGACGCTCCGCCGCGTGCAGGCGATTTCGGTCGCTCACGGCGCCATCGGAAGCTATGTCCACAACGCCATCGGCGAGGGGCAGGGCAAGATCGGCGTCATCGTCGGCCTTGAATCGACGGGCGACACCGCCGCCCTGGCGGATCTCGGCCGCAAGCTGGCGATGCATGTGGCGGCGGCCTCGCCGCTGGCGCTGGACTCGACCGGCCTTGATCCGGCGACCGTCGAGCGCGAAAAGAACGTGCTGCGCGAAAAGAACGCCGGCAAGCCCGCCAACGTGCTCGAGAAGATCGTCGAATCCGGCCTGAAATCCTATTACAAGGAGGTCTGCCTCGTCGATCAGCCGTTCATCCACGATCCCTCCAAGACGGTCGTTCAGGTCGTCAACGAAGCCGCCAAGACCGCCGGTGCGCCAGTCGTCCTCAAGGGCTTCGCGCGCTATGCGCTGGGCGAGGGGATCGACAAGGGTGATGGGCCCGACTTTGCTGCCGAAGTCGCCAGCATGACGAAAGGCTGAGCAAACGCCGCCGGTCTCTCCGGCGCGCGTATGACTTGAGCGCATGACTGGCGCGCGCGCTTCCGGAATTGCCGAAACCGGTGCGTGCGCGTAGTAAAGAATCATGTTTTTGATGGCGGCGATCCGGTCAGACTCCGGCGCCGCCCGCATGTTTTCGAGACAGGTCAACATGAGCGCGAATGCCGAAGTGCCGATCGGTGGCAAAACCTCCGTCGCAAGACAATCGCCCGCGGTTGCCCAGGCCACCGCAACCCAGGATGTCGCCGGGCCGGTTCACGCGATCCTCTGGATCATGTGCTTCGCGCATTTCCTCAATGATTTGCTGCAATCGCTGCTGTCAGCCGTCTTTCCGATGCTGAGAGACAGCTACAACCTCGATTTCTCGCAGATCGGCTACATCGCCCTGGCGTTCCAGATCACGGCCTCGATCCTGCAGCCGCTCGTCGGCATGTATACGGACAAGCGGCCGACGCCCTGGGGGCTGGCCGCCGGCATGGGGGCGACGCTGGGCGGCTTGCTCTTCCTCGCTTACGCCGGCTCCTATTGGGGGCTGCTGCTCGCCGCTTCCATGGTCGGCATCGGCTCGTCGATCTTCCATCCTGAAGGCTCGAGAATCGTGCGCATGGCAGCGGGCGGACGCATGGGAACCGCCCAGTCGACCTTCCAGGTCGGCGGCAATTTCGGCCAGGCGTCGGGGCCGCTGCTGGCTGCCTTCGTGCTCATTCCCTTGGGCCAGCGCGGTCTTGTCTGGTTCGCCCTCGTGGCCCTGCTGGCGATGGCTCTGTTGGTCTGGGTTGGCCGCTGGTATGCGGCCCAGGTCGCCCAGGAGGCGCGCGCGCCGCGGCGCGCCGCCGTCGGGGGAGGGCATGGCCTGACCCGCAATCAGATCGGCGTCACCATCGGCCTGTTGCTGCTGCTGATGTTCTCGAAGAGCTTCTACAGCGCCAGCCTGACCACGTTCTACACCTTCTTCCTCATGGACAAGTTCCAGGTGCCGCTGCGCGACGCCCAGCTCTACCTGTTCCTGTTCATGGGTTCGGTGGCGGCGGGCGTCTATTTCGGTGGCCCGCTGGGCGACCGGTTCGGCCGCAAATACATCATCTGGTTCTCGATCCTCGGCGCCCTGCCGTTCACCCTGGCTCTGCCCTATGCAAACCTGTTCTGGGCCGCGATCCTGACGGTCGCCATCGGCTTCATCACGGCCTCGTCGATGTCGCAGATCGTCGTCTACGCACTGGAACTCGTGCCGGGCCGCACCGGCATGCTGTCGGGCCTGTTCCTCGGCTTTGCCTTCGGCATGTCGGGTGTCGCCGCCGCGGCGCTCGGCCACCTGGCGGACGTGACGAGCCTGGATTTCGTCTTCAAGATCTGCTCGTTCCTGCCGCTGATCGGCGCCGTCTGCTGGTTCCTGCCGAATATCGATAAACAGCGCAAATAACCGCAGCGCGAGCAGATTCTCAAAAATAAAACGGCCCTGGAGAGGGCCGTTTTATTTTGTCGTTTTATGATTGAGAAGGAAGCGGTTAAGGCGCTTTCTTCAGGCGGACGATGACGTCGACGCCGGCCACGACCATGCCTTCCGGAACGCCCGGCACTGTGAGCTGCGGCAGCATTGCCTCGGGAATATCGAACACTTCGTCCCGGTCCTCGACGTAATAGTGATAGTGCGGACCGGTCGTCGTGTCGTACCAGACTTTCGAGCCGAACAGCGCCACTTCGCGCAGCAGGCCGCTTTCGGTGAACTGGCGCAGGGTGTTGTAGACGGTAGCCAGCGACATATTCACGCGTGCGGCGCGTGCTTCCTCGTAAAGTTGTTCCGCAGTGAGATGGCGGTCACCTTTGCCAAACAACAGCCAGCCGAGCGCCAGGCGCTGGCGGGTCGGCCGCAGGCCGGCGCGGCGCAGCTTCTCGCCTACGATACGGGGAACACAACCGACCCCTCCCGGAGCGGGCCGCAAAGTCGTCGTCGACATTTTGTCGCTTTCTCGTTGTTGCATTGCTCGTCTAAGCCAAAGTTTAAGACCTGCACTTATGCAATATTGTCAGACTTTTGTCACGCCAATTTGATCCAGATCAAAAGAATCGGCCGGAATCGAAATTTCCTGGCGATATTAGCTCTTTTGAGCTGGAGGCGCACTCTGCGCGCGTTCGCGCACATCGGACCCTCGATTGCTCCTCCAGTCTCCATCATCGCCGGTTGAGACATCATCGGCTTCCGCCGCGTCCGCGTTTGCTGCTGACTCGATTTGAATTCATTGGCGAAATGCCGGCGGAAATACCCGTCTGTCCGGTTGCGCCATGAATAGAACCCTCCGGTTCCCCACCGGAGGGTTCATTCCTATTCAATTCACACACGAATTAAGAGGGATATGCTTTCGCTGCACTGGCGGGGCGGCGTCGAATCGCGCTACCCAAGCCCACTTGGCCGATGCAACTGGTCAAATACGGCCGCTTTGAGGGTAGAATGACTGTTCTGTGGAAGCGCGTTGTGGTCAAGCTCTCGGGCGAGGCCCTGATGGGGGCGACCAGTCATGGCCTCGACCAGGGGACGCTGGAACGCATCGCTGCCGATCTGGCGGCCGGCGCCAGCGCCGGTGTCGAGATCGCCGTCGTCGTCGGCGGCGGCAATTTCTTCCGCGGCATTCAGGGCGCCGACAAGGGCATCGACCGGGCGCGCGCCGATTCCATCGGCATGCTGGCGACCGTCATGAACGCGCTCGCCCTTGAGCACGCCATCGAAAAGGCCGGCCATTCGGCCCGTGCGCTGTCGGCCATCCCCATGCCTTATGTCTGCCAGCCTTATTCCCGCCAGGCGGCGCTCAATCATCTGGGCAAGGGCAGGGTGACGGTTCTGGCTGGCGGCACCGGCAACCCGTTTTTCACCACCGATACAGGCGCGGTCCTGCGCGCCGCCGAACTGTCGGCTGACGCGGTGATGAAAGCGACCCAGGTCGACGGCGTCTATTCCGCCGATCCCAAAAAGGACCCAGCCGCGGTCCGCTACGACCATCTGACCCACGACGACGCCATTTCGAAGAATCTGGCCATCATGGACACGGCGGCCTTTGCCCTTGCCCGCGAGAACCATATTCCGATAATCGTATTTTCGATTGCCGAGGCCAATGCGATCAGCAGCGCGTTACAGGGCAAAGGGCGCTCGACCATCGTTGCGCCGTGACATTCTCGCGCGTGCGCGCTAAACGCGGCGCTCGGGCAATTTCGACCGCCGAGGCCTAGACGGGCGTGGCGCCCGCACGCAAACCGGGTGTGGCGCCCGCACGGCAAAAACGGGCGTAAGCCCGCATGGAATGACAGGACGGGACTATGACGTTCAATATTGCTGACCTGCAGCGGCGCATGCAGGGGTCGCTTCAGACGCTGAAACACGAATTCGCCGGCTTGCGCACCGGTCGCGCGACGACCAGCCTTCTCGACCCGGTCCAGGTTGTCGCTTATGGCCAGTCGATGCCGCTCAACCAGGTTGCGACGGTGAGCGTGGCGGAATCCCGCATGCTGGCCGTACAGGTCTGGGACAAGGGCATGGTGAGCGCCGTCGATAAAGCGATCCGCGACGCTAATCTTGGCCTTAATCCGACAGTCGAAGGCCAGGTGCTGCGGATACGCATTCCCGAACTGAACGAACAGCGCCGCAAGGAACTCGCCAAAATCGCGCACAAATATGCCGAAGAAGCGAAGGTCGCGGTGCGCCATGTCCGCCGCGACGGCATCGATCAGCTCAAGAAAATGTTGAAGGACAAAGTCATCAGCGAAGACGACGAGAAGCGTTTTGCCGGCGATGTCCAGAAGGCGACCGATAAAGCGGTTGGCGAAGTGGATACGGCGCTTGCAGCCAAGGAAAAAGAAATCATGCAGGTATAACGCCGTCATCCTGCGATGCTGACGACGAGTGCAAACAAGTGCGGAGCGCGCAATGCGAAATGAGAAGGCCGAGCCCTTGGACAGCGCATCGCCCGGGCCGGCCGCAAGCGGGACTGCTGTAATCGGGGCCTCCATCAGAATGCCGCGTCACATCGGCATCATCATGGACGGCAACGGCCGCTGGGCTGCCGGACGCGGCCTGCCGCGTTTCGAAGGTCATCGGCGCGGCGTCGAGGCGCTGCGAAGGACCATTCGCGCCGCCGGTGATCTGGGCGTCGGTTTCATCACCATCTATTCCTTCTCGTCGGAGAACTGGACGAGGCCGCCACAGGAAGTGGCCGATTTGATGGGACTTCTGAAGCGTTTCATTCGCAACGACTTGGCCGACCTGCATCGCAGCGGCGTGCGTGTGCGTGTCATCGGCTCGCGCGATCAGCTTGCGCCCGACATTCGTGCGTTGCTGGCCGAGGCCGAGGAACTCACCCAGCGTAACACCGGTATGACGCTCGTCGTGGCTTTCAATTACGGCAGCCGGCAGGAGATTGCGTCCGCGGCGAAGCGGCTGGCCCAGCGTGTTGCGCGCGGCGAACTCGACGCCAACGCCATCGACGCGGTAATGCTTGATGCCGAACTCGATACTGCCGGCATTCCCGATCCGGATCTCATCATCCGCACGTCCGGCGAACAGCGTCTGTCGAACTTCCTGTTGTGGCAAGCGGCCTATGCGGAATTCGTTTTCATGCCGATGCACTGGCCGGATTTCGACAGGAGCGCGCTTGAAGCCGCAATCCGCGAATATGCAGGCCGCGAACGGCGCTTCGGCGGCGTCACAGGCGCACCTGCAACGCGCGTGGCGATGATCGGGACATGAAAGGCGAGCGCGAGCCGGTCGTCGCATCCTCCGCATCGAACGATGGAGCCGGCGCGATGCGCGATCTCGCGCCGCGGGTCTTGTCTGCCATCGTGATGGTTGCCTTGGCGCTCGGCACGCTGTGGATTGGCGGACACGTGTTCGCGCTGTTCTGGCTGGCCGCCGGTTTCGCCGTCTTCTGGGAATGGCAGCACATGGTCGGCGGCGAGCGCATGCGCGCGCGACTGATCGTCGGCGGATGCGTTCTTGCCATCAGTGCGTCCTATGCGTTCGGCAACGGCGCTGAAGTCGCGTTCTTGCTGCTGGTTGCAGGTGGTTTCGTGATCGCGCTGCTCGCCGGCAGCGCCCGGGCGCTCTGGGCCGGCCCGGGCCTTGTCTATGCGGGCGCGCTGGTTGTCTCGCTCTGCGTTCTGCGCGGGGCCATGTTCGCCGGCTTCCTGGTGACGCTCTGGCTGTTCGCGGTCGTCTGGGGCACCGACATCATGGCCTATTTCAGCGGACGGCTGATCGGCGGCCCGAAACTCTGGCCCCGCGTGTCGCCATCGAAGACCTGGTCGGGCCTGATCGGCGGCGTGATCTGCGGCGCCTCGTTCGGCGTCCTGACCGTCTATTATCTGACCAAGCAGGGCGAATACGAGCTGCTGCCTGTCTTCGCCCTCGGCATCGCCTGCGGCCTTGTGGCCCAAGGCGGCGACCTGTTCGAATCGTCGATGAAGCGACACTTCGGCGTCAAGGATTCAAGCCATCTCATTCCCGGGCATGGCGGTGCGATGGATCGTCTCGACGGCTTCATCTTCGCCGCCGCGTTCGCCGCTGCGATCATGCTGCTGCGCGGCAGCGGCCCGATGGCTTCGGCCCGCAGCTTGCTCGTTTGGTAGGGATCAAGAGAAAGTCGATGCGCGCCACGTCTGCCCTTTCGCAATTCGACGCTGCTCAAAGCGCGCGGCCGCGCCGCCTGGTGATTCTCGGCGCCACCGGCTCGGTCGGGCGCACCACGCGTAGCGTAATACTGAACTCTCCGGAAAAGTTTGACGTCGAAGCCGTTGCCGGCGGCCAGGATGTCGAGGCATTGGCGCAAACGGCGATCGCGCTGCGCGCCAGGCGGGCCGTCATCGCCGATGCCGCGGGTTATCAGGCACTGCGCGCGGCGCTCGCCGGCACGTCGATTATCGTTTCGGCTGGCACCGAGGCGATGTGCGAGGCCGCGGCGCTGCCATCCGACATGGTGATCGGCGCCATCGCCGGCACCGCCGGCGTGCGTCCGACGTATGCGGCGGTCGCCGCCGGCCGCAACGTCGCGCTTGCCAACAAGGAATGCCTCGTTTGCGCCGGTGGCCCGTTCATGCGCGCCGTTCAGCGCTCCGGCGGCCAGCTCCTGCCCATGGACAGTGAGCACAATGCCATCTTTCAGGCTTTGGGCGGCGCCCATCCCGACACCATCGAACGGATGATCCTGACCGCATCCGGCGGACCGTTCCGGACCTGGTCCAACGAAGCCATCGCCAATGCGACGCCCGAGCAGGCGCTGGCCCATCCCAACTGGCTGATGGGTCCGAAAGTGACCATCGATTCGGCCGGCCTGATGAACAAGGGGCTGGAGGTGATCGAGGCGCATTTCCTGTTCGGCGTCGACGCCGGCCGGCTCGACGTGCTCGTCCACCCCCAGTCCATCGTCCATGGTCTGATCAGCTTCGCCGACGGCGCCATCATCGCCGGGCTCGCCCATCCCGACATGGCGGTACCGATCGCTCATTGCCTTGGCTATCCCGACCGCCTGTCGACCCAGGCGCGCCGCCTGGATCTAGCCGAAATCGGCACCCTGACGTTCGAGCGGCCCGATTCTGCCCGCTTTCCTGCGCTTGGCGTTGCAATGGACGCTTTGCGGCACGGGGAGGGGCTTCCCACTGTCCTCAACGCAGCCAATGAGGTGGCTGTGGATTTGTTCCTGCAGCGCCGCATCGGCTTTCAGGAAATCGCTCGAATCGTTGCCAAAACCTGCGAGCAGGCGATTGCCGACGGCAGCGCCCGGGAGGCTCAGTCGATCGACGAAGCGCTCGCCGTTGACCATGTTTCAAGAGAAAGGTGCCGCACACTCTTGGCCTGAATCCTCCGATCCGGCAAAGTGCCGCCATAGTAACGGTTTATTAACTATGCGGTGAGGCGCTGGGACTTCCAGCGCCGTTGGAGGCGGAAATGGCATTGTTCGAGCATGTGTGGAGCGTCCTGGGATATCTCGTCCCCTTCCTTTTCGTGCTCACGATCGTCGTCTTCTTTCATGAGTTGGGCCATTTCCTGGTCGGCCGATGGTGCGGCGTCAAGGCAGATGCCTTCTCGATTGGTTTCGGCAGGGAGATCATCGCCTTCGACGACAGGCACGGCACCAGATGGCGCTTCGCCTGGATTCCCCTGGGCGGCTATGTGAAATTCCATGGTGACCCGAATGCCGCCAGCATGGGCCAGTCCGAAATTCAGGCCCAGATGTCGCCGGAAGAGCGCAAGATCAGCTTTTTCGCTCAGCCGGTCTGGAAGCGCGCCGCCATCGTCTTCGCCGGCCCGGCGGCCAGCTTTCTGCTCGGCATCGTCATTTTCACCGGCAGCTTCTGGGTGCAGGGCCGGGGCGACTTCATCGCCGAGATCAATCGCGTGCAGCCGGGAGAGCCCGCCGAGGCGGCCGGCTTCCAGGCCGGCGATATCGTCGTTTCCGTCGATGGCCAGCCGATTGAAACCTGGAGCCAGATGCAGCGCATCGTCCAGGTTTCGGCCGACATCCCCCTGGGTTTCGTGGTTCAGCGCCAGAGCAAGGACGTCAACTTGACAGTGACTCCGCGCCGCCGCGACCTCTCGACCCCGTTCGGCAAGAATCGCGTCGGTACGATCGGCGTCGAGGCATCCGTCCGTCCGGAGAACTGGCGCATCCAGACCTTCTCCCTGCCGGCTTCAGCGCGCATGGCCGTTTCCGAGACCGGCTTCATCATCGAGCGCACCGGGGCCTTCGTCGGCGGACTGTTCGCCGGACGCGAATCGGCCGAGCAGATTTCAGGTCCGATTCGGATCGCCGAGATTTCCGGTGCCGTCGCCAAGGTCAGTTTCGGCGCCCTGATGAACCTGGCGGCGATTCTGTCGATTTCCATCGGTCTGCTCAATCTTGTGCCCGTCCCGATGCTCGATGGCGGCCATCTGCTCTACTACGCAATCGAATCCCTGAAGGGCCGTCCGATGAGCGAACGCAAGCAGGAATGGGGCTTCCGCGTAGGGCTCGGACTTGTCATGGCGCTGATGCTTTTCGCGACTATGAACGACCTGCTGCACGTCGGTCCGAAGCTTGCCACCTGGTTGGCCGGCGGTGCTGGTTAATCAGTCGCTTACCTTAAATAGTGTCGCCCACGCCACGGCTGATCGAAAAACAGCCAATTCAGGAATTTCGCATTTGCAGGAAAGTTTAAACCTTGTAGAACCTATGCGATGTTTTGGTGTGCTGTAGCGTAAGCGTATTAAAAAGGCGTTTACCATACCGGCGAAGCAAGAGCTGGAAGCAGCGCCTAAAGGCTTAAAGTGGTCGTGGACGGGGATCGATTAAACTATGCGGTTCATTAGCGGATATCTCTACCGGCTAGCTTTTGCCGCACTGGTCGGTTCTGTTGTCGCATTTTCCGCCATTTCGCCGGCTAGCGCCCAGCAGATCGTCGTGCAGGGTAGCCAGCGTGTCGATGCCGAGACGATTCGCTCCTACTTCGGCGGCACCGACGAAGGGCGCATCAATCAGGCCGTGAAGGACCTCTACGCCACGGGCCTGTTCGCCGACGTGAAGGTCCGGCGGGAAGGCGGCCGCATTGTCGTTGCCGTGGTCGAAAACAGCATCATCAACCGCGTCGCTTTCGAGGGCAACAGCAAGATCAAGAGCGATTCGCTGATCCCGGAAGTGCAGTCCAAGTCCCGCGGCGCCTATAACCCCGCCACCGTCCAGGCCGACATCGAACGCATCAAGGACCTGTATCGCCGCGCCGGTCGCGGCGCCGCAACCGTGTCGTCGCGCACCGTCGCCCTGCCGAACGGCCGTCTCGACGTGGTCTTCACCATTGCTGAAGGCGGCAAGACCGGCGTTCGCGACATCGAATTCACAGGCAACCATGCCTATTCGTCCTATCGCCTGCGCAATCTGATGCAGACGACGGAAATGAACTGGCTGTCGTTCTTCAAGAACACCGACGTCTACGATCCGGACAAGATCTCCGCCGACCTCGAGATCATCCGCAGGTTCTATCTCAAGAACGGTTATGCCGACTTCCGCATCGTCAGCAACGACGCGCGCTATGACGAAGCCCGCGAAGGCTGGATCATCACCATTGGCGTCGATGAGGGTGCGCAATATCGCGTCAGCTCCGTGAACGTCGAATCGCGCATCGCCGACATCGATCCGGCCGTTCTGCGCAGCAACGTTCGTCTCAAGGAAGGCGACGTTTACAACGGCGATCTCGTCGAGAAGTCGGTCGAGGGCATCACCCGTGAAGTGGCGCGCAAGGGCTATGCCTTCTCGTCTGCGCGTCCGCGCGGCGATCGCAATCCCGCCGCGCAGACAATCGCGTTGTCGTTCGTGGTCGAAGAGGGGCCGCGCGTTTACATCGAGCGCATCGTCGTCAAGGGCAACACCCGGACCCGCGACTATGTCATCCGTCGCGAGTTCGATATCGGTGAAGGCGACGCCTACAACCGGGTGCTGATCGAACGCGCCGAACGCCGTCTCAACAATCTCGGCTTCTTCAAGAAGGTCCGCATTACCAACGAGCCCGGCTCGTCGCCCGATCGTGTCGTCGTGGTCGTCGATGTGGAAGATCAGCCGACAGGATCGTTCGGCATCTCGGGTGGTTATTCAACCACCGACGGCGTCATCGGTGAAGTCTCGGTCTCTGAATCGAACTTCCAGGGCCGCGGTCAGTTCGTCCGCGTCGCCACGACGCTCGGCCAGCGCACCCGCGGCATCGACTTCTCCTTCACCGAGCCCTACTTCATGGGCTATCGGATGTCGGCAGGTTTCGATCTGTTCGCCAAGCAGACGCTGAATTCGGTCTACTCGGTCTACGAAAGCCGGACGTTCGGCGGCGCGCTGCGCGCGGGCATTCCGATCACCGACGAGATCTCGCTGGGTGTGCGCTACTCGCTGTATTACACCAAGATCAGCATCCCGAACGATATCAATCGTCCGTACAACGATTGCGTCTTCCCGATCCCCGGCATCACGCCCGGTCCGTATAACGCCGGCAATCCGCCGCCGCCCGGAACGGTGCTGACCTGCGTGAGCAACGGTGAAGCTTCGGTGGCGATCAAGGATGCCGCGCTGCGGGCGCGTACCATCTCCATGCCGGGCTATTCGCTGATCTACAATACCCTGGACAACGCGAAGAACCCGACCTCCGGCGCCTATGCCGAACTGCGCCAGGATGTTGCCGGCCTCGGCGGCAATGCCCGCTTCGTCAAGTCGACTGGCGAAATTCGTTATTACTATCCGATCTTCGAAGACGTCGTCGGTTTCGTGAAACTGCAGGGCGGCAATCTCTTCGGGTTCGGCGGCAACAAGCCAGGCGTGCTCGATAACTTCAACCTCGGACCGAGCTTGGTGCGCGGCTTCGCGCCGGGTGGTATTGGCCCGCGCGACGTTTCCAGCGGCCTCGACAACCGCTCGGCCGGCCTTGGCGGCACCACCTATTTCGGCGCGACTGCTGAAGTGCAGTTCCCGATCTACGGCCTTCCGAAGGAAGTCGGCATGAAGGGCGCCCTGTTCGTCGATGCCGGCACCCTCTACGGCTACAAGGGCAAGACCGAGTTCAACCAGGCTCTCTTCCTCCCGCCGGGAACGCCATGCCAGCCGACGCTGTTCACCAGCACGGGTGTCGCCTATACCCAGTCGAACTGCATCAACGTCCGCGACGAGCACAAGATCCGTGCTTCGGTTGGCGCCAGCATCATCTGGGCCTCGCCGCTTGGCCCGATCCGGTTCGACTATGCGATTCCGTTCTCCAAGGTCAAAGACCAGTATGTTGGCGGCGTCTATCAGGGTGGCGACGTGACCCAGTACTTCCGCTTCTCGGGCGGCGGTACGTTCTGAACGAACAACAAACTTGATCGAATGACGGCCGGATGACCCGCTTCATCCGGCCGTTTTCTTAAATTTTGGCTTGCTGAACGGGCAGTGGCATGCGATGGCGCGGCCTGCATTCACGGGCCTCGAGGGCAACTGGCCCTTTCCGCCCATTCAGGTCAGTCGGGTATTGCCAGATGAGCGAACCGGTGTTTTTCCGTCGGGCCAGTATGCCGGCGCTCAGCGAGATCGTCGAATGGACCGGCGCGCGGCCGGCCGAAGGCAGCGATCTGACGGCGACCATTTCTTCCGTGGCGCCTCTCGATCAGGGCGGGCCGGGGGCGCTCGTCTTCCTCGACAATCCCAGATATGCCGATGTGCTGCAGCAGACGCGCGCGACGGCCTGCCTGATCTCGGCGAAGTTCGCTGCCAAGGTTCCGCCGGGAACGGTGGCCCTGGTTGCCGGCGACCCCTATCGCGCCTTTGCGGCCGTCGTTGCCCGGCTGTATCCGGACGCCAACCGGCCTCAGGTGCTGTTCGGCGGCCACGGCATTTCACCGGGCGCTCATGTGCATCCTGACGCTCGCCTTGAAGACAATGTCACCATCGATCCCGGCGCGGTGATCGGGCCGCGCTGCCAGATCGGCTCCGGCACCCATATTGCCGCCAATGCCGTCATTGGCCCTGACGTCTGCATCGGCCGCGACAGTTCGATCGGTCCCGGCGCCAGCATCCTGTGCGCACTGATCGGCGACCGCGTCTATATCCATGGCGGCGTGCGGATCGGTCAGGACGGCTTTGGCTTCGCCATGGGACCGCGTGGGCATCTTAAAGTCCCGCAGGTCGGTCGTGTCATCATCCAGAACGACGTCGAGATCGGCGCCAACACGACAGTCGACCGCGGCGCCAACCGCGATACGGTGATCGGCGAGGGCACGAAGATCGACAATCTCGTGCAGATTGCGCATAACGTTGTCGTCGGACGGCACTGTATCGTAGTGTCGCAAGTGGGCATTTCCGGCTCGACTGAACTGGGGGATTTTGTCGCTCTCGGCGGGCAGGCCGGCGTCACCGGCCATCTGCATATCGGCATGGGCGCGCAGATCGCAGCGCAATCCGGCGTGGCGACGGACGTGCCGGCGGGACAGAAATGGGGAGGATCGCCGGCGCGGCCTATTCGCGAGGTGTGGCGGGCTCAGGCGACGCTGCTGCGGCTCGCCGCGAGGGAACAAGCCAAGACGGCAAAAGAGAAGACTGCCATAGAATAGTCTCGGCCCTGGCCAATGTTGGTCGGGCAGAGCGGCAATTTCATTCACACGATCAGACAGAAGGCTCAGGTAGGGCGATGACGATGGACCAGTCGGTCAAACGCGAATTGGGTACAGTGGACATTCAGAAACTGCTTGAGTTTCTTCCCCATCGCTATCCGTTTCTGCTGGTCGACCGCATTCTTGAATGCGATGAGGACAATTCCTGCATCGGCATCAAGAATGTCACCATCAACGAGCCGCAATTCCAGGGACATTTCCCCGGCAAGCCGATCATGCCCGGTGTCCTTCTGGTCGAGGGCATGGCGCAGACGGCCGGCGCCCTGTGTGTCCAGTCATCAGCGTCGCAGCGTCCGCATCTCGTCTACTTCATGACGATCGACAAGGTGAAGTTCCGCAAGCCGGTCGTCCCCGGCGACAGGGTCGAATTTCACATGAAGAAGCTGTCCCGCCGCCGCAACATGTGGTGGTACCGCGGCGAGGCGAAGGTCGACGGTCAGGTGGTGTGCGAGGCCGAACTCGGCGCCATGCTCATCTCCGACCCTCAGGGTGGCGAAGAATGAACATTCATCCCAGCGCTGTCGTCGAAGACGGCGCGCGGATCGGCACGGATGTGCGGATCGGTCCTTTCTGCCACGTCGGCCGCGATGTTGTGCTTGGCGACGGCGTCGAACTGCTGTCGCATATCGCTGTCCACGGCCACACGGATGTCGGCGCTCGCACGCGCATCTTTCCCTTCGCGTCCATCGGCCATCAGCCGCAGGATCTGAAGTTCGAGGGTGAGATATCGACCTTGAGCATCGGCGCCGACTGCCTGATCCGCGAAGGCGTCACCATGAATCCCGGCACCAAGGCCGGCGGCCTGACGACGGTGATCGGCGACAAATGCGTTTTTCTCGCCAACTCCCATGTCGGCCATGATTGCCAGCTCGGCAGCAATATCATTCTGTCCAACAATGTCATGCTGGCCGGCCATGTGAAGATGGGCGATTACGTCATCTGCGGTGGGGGCGCGGCCATCATCCAGTTCTCGCGCATCGGCGCGCACGCCTTCGTCGGCGGCCTGTCCGGCGTCGAGAACGATCTCATTCCCTATGGTCTGGCCATGGGCAATCGCGCTTATCTCGCCGGCCTCAATCTGGTCGGCCTGCGCCGGCGCGGCTTCTCGCGCGAGGCGATCCACGATCTGCGCCGTGCCTACCGCCTGCTGTTTGCAGCGGAAGGCACGCTCAAGGAGCGGGTGGAAGACGTGGCGGCCGAATTCGCCCATCATCCGCAGGTCCATGAAATTCTTGATTTCATTCGCGACGGCGGCGATCGCTCGATCTGCATGCCGCGCCTGTCGACGAACGGCGAAGGCTGACGCGCATGGCGTCAGCGCCGCTCGATGTGTTTATCGTTGCGGGCGAACAATCCGGCGATGAACTGGGCGGCCCGTTGATGCAGGCCTTGCGGGCCGAGGTTTTAAAATTAGATTCGCTGCAAGGCGTCGCGTTTCGCGGCGTCGGCGGCCCTGCGATGACGCGCAACGGTCTGAAGAGCCTGTTTCCCATGTCGGACATCGCCGTCATGGGCTTTCTGCCCGTGATCGCGCGCCTGCCGACGCTGCTGGCGCGCATCCGCGCCACCGCAGACGCGGTCATTGCCAGGCCGCCCGATGTGCTGGTCATCATCGACAGCCCCGATTTCACCCATCGCGTCGCCAGGCGCGTGCGCAAGCATGTGCCGTCGCTGCCGATCGTCGATTACGTTAGCCCGACGGTCTGGGCTTGGCGGCCGGGCCGGGCACGCCGCATGCGCGCCTATGTCGATCATCTGCTGGCGTTGCTGCCGTTCGAGCCACAGGCGCACGCACGGCTTGGCGGGCCTGCCTGCACCTATGTCGGTCATCCGCTGATCGAGCGGCTCGACGTGCTGCGGCCCTCCGTCGAGGACGCCCGTCGGCGCGATGCCGTGCCGCCGACGCTTGTGGTTCTGCCCGGTTCGCGCCGCTCCGAAGTCGAGCGTCTGATGGATGTTTTCGGGCAAGCCGTGGCGTTGCTCGCGCAGGAGTTTCCGGGCCTCGATATCGTGCTGCCGGCCGTCCCCCATGTCGAAGCCCTGGTGCGCGAGAAAGCGCAGGGTTGGAAATATCCGCCGCGCATCGTGCTGGGCGAAGCGGAGAAATTCGCAGCGTTCCGCCAGGCCCGCGCGGCGCTTGCAGCGTCCGGCACGGTCACGTTGGAACTGGCGCTGTCGGGCGTTCCCACAACGGTCGCCTATCGCGTCTCGAAGGCCGAGGAATGGATCGCGCGCCGTTTGGTGACGACGCAATTCGCCGCCTTGCCGAACATCATTCTCGGCGAAGGCGTCCTGCCTGAATTCATGCAGGATGCCTGCACGCCGAAGGCGTTGGCGCAATCCACCGCCCAGCTTCTGCGCAACGGGCCGGAGCGGGCGCGGCAGGTGAAGGCTTTCGAGCGGATTGCCGATGCCATGATTTTACCGGATGGCCGGAGCCCGAGCGCCAAAGCGGCGCAGGTTATATTGCAGCAGGTGGCGGAAAGAGCCCGCTGAGATCAGGCCTGTCTTCGATCCTCAGCATGTCATCGATGAATTGTGCGATCGCTGCCTGTGGCCAGACCGGTGCCGCGCAATATTGAAACTTCGCGATCACCTGGTCTGCCGTGCGTAGCCGCTGCACCGGCCCAATTGCTGCTTCCAGCAAGCGACCATCATTGAGACGAACGCGCACGCTCTTTTGCATCGGCGCATCCTGCACGCGCTGCATCAAAGCCAATGTTGCGGCGTCAGTGATCGCCGCCTCGCCGACATCCTCAAGCGCGATGCGGCCTTTGATGAGGGCGGTCGCAATCAGAAAGCGGCCGCAGAACGACGCGGCATCGACATCGGTCGGCTCGTCGCGGATCAGCGAACCGCGACGCAGATCGGCCTCTACCGCAGCGATATCCTGCATGGCAAAGCCATGCTGGGCGCGTAGCGCTATGCAGGCATCCACAGCTGGCGCGATCGGCGTGCAGATCGGCATGACCTTTATTTTTGCCGGCGCGTCGAGCGTCAGCGGCTTCTTCAGCAGGTCGAGGAGGGCGGCGCGCAATGGTTGCTGTGGCGCGCAGACCGAAGCGAGAAAACCCATCGGCGCATCGAGCAGATCGGCATCCGAGGTGAAGCCATCGGCCGCCAGCAGCACGGCCTCGATGCCGGCGCGCGCTGCATTGCCGGAATGAAAGGCCTTCGCCATCGTGCCGAGGTTGCGACGGAACCCGCCGGACGAGGCCGTTGCAAGGCCAAGGGCCATCCGCGTGGTTTGGGCCTCCAAATGCAAAAGCCTTGCGGTGCAGAGGCTTGCCGCGAGCGGGCCGGCAAAGCCGATGTGCCAGAAGCCGCGCCCATCCGAGCCTGGTTCGAGCGCTTGGCGCAGCCGTGAACAGGTCTCGAAGGCAACGATGAAAGCTGACAGAAAATCCGCGCCCGATGCCCCGATCTTTTCGGCGACCGCGAGCGCTGCGGGCAGGGCCACGGTTGCCACATGGCTGCCTTCGTCGAAGTCGACCGCGTTGGCGAGCACGCCGTTGGCGAAAGCTGCCTGCAGCATGCCGGCGCGCATGCCCGTGGCCATGATCGTCGCTTCGTCAGCCGTGGAACTGCGCATCGCGTGAGCGCAAGCGATGCGCGCGATCTCGTGGGGAGCCGCCGCCAGCATGGCGCCGAACGTATCGAGCACGATCAGCCGCGCCCATTCAAGTGCATGGGGGCTCGCCATATCGAGGCGGAAGTTCAGTGCAAAGTCGATCAGGCTGGCGGTACTGTCGTCTGCCGTGCTCATCGCGCGTCGCCCTCCGTTGTGTGCAGACTGCAGCATTCACGTGAACGCCGCAAAGAAAAAGGCCGCTGCGAAGCGGCCTGATTCAATCCCTGTAAGGACGCTGAAACTCAGCGCTTGCCGATCGGCGTATATTCGCGGCGCGGCGAGCCGGTGAAGAGCTGGCGCGGACGGCCGATCTTGGAGCTCGGATCCTCGATCATTTCCTTCCACTGGGCGATCCAGCCGACGGTCCGCGCCACGGCGAAGAGAACCGTGAACATCGAGACCGGGAAGCCCATCGCCTTCAAGGTGATGCCCGAATAGAAGTCGACATTGGGATACAGCTTGCGCTCGATGAAATAATCGTCGCTCAGCGCGATCCGCTCGAGTTCCATCGCTACGTCGAGCAGCGGGTCATCCTTGATGCCGAGCTCGGAGAGAACCTCGTGACAGGTCTTCTGCATGATCTTGGCGCGCGGATCGTAGTTCTTGTAGACGCGATGGCCAAAGCCCATCAGGCGGGTGTGCTCATGCTTGTCCTTCACCCGCGAGACGAATTCCGGAATCTTGTCGACGGTGCCGATCTCGGCCAGCATGGCGAGCGCGGCTTCATTGGCGCCGCCGTGCGCCGGCCCCCACAGGCAGGCGATGCCGGCTGCAATGCAGGCGAACGGATTGGCGCCCGAGGAGCCCGCCAGGCGGACCGTCGAGGTCGAAGCGTTCTGCTCGTGGTCGGCATGCAGGATGAAGATCTTGTCCAGCGCGCGGCTGATGATCGGATTGACGCGATATTCCTCGCACGGCACTGCATAGCTCATGCGCAGGAAGTTCGAGGCATAGTCGAGATCGTTCTTCGGGAAGACAAACGGCTGGCCGACCGAATATTTATAGGCCATCGCGGCGATCGTCGGCATTTTCGCGATCATGCGCATCGAGGCGATCATGCGCTGATGCGGGTCGGAGATGTCGGCCGAGTCCGGATAGAAGGCCGCCATGGCGCCGACGGTGCCGCACATGATCGCCATCGGATGGGCGTCGCGGCGGAAGCCGGAGAAGAAACGCGACATCTGCTCGTGCACCATGGTGTGGCGCGAGACGCGATAGTCGAAGTCGGACTTCTGGGTCGCTGTCGGCAGTTCGCCGTACAGCAGCAGGTAGCAGGTCTCGAGGAAGTCGCCGTGGTCGGCGAGCTGTTCGATCGGATAGCCGCGGTACTGCAGGATGCCGGCGTCGCCGTCGATATAGGTGATTTTCGACTCGCAGCTCGCGGTCGACATAAAGCCCGGATCGTAAGTGAAGACGTTGGCCTGATTGTACAGCTTCGCGATATCGACGACGTCCGGTCCTACGGTGCCCTCGCGCATTGGCATGTCATACGTCTTGTTGCCGATTGTTATCGTCGCGGTCTTGCTCATTTTGAACGGCCTTCGTGATTTGCAGCCCAACGCTCAGGAGGCGCCAATTCCGGCGCGCCGGGACGGATTTCTAGAACCGCGCGTGTGCTAACGCATTGGCGAGCGGCATTCAAGTCTGCCCGGATAGCGGTACTCGTGCCCCGGAAAGATCAATTAAAGCAGCTATCTGTAACACTTTTAAAGAACCGGAAGCAGACTGCCGAATACCTGCTCCCGGCCGTCGGTATGGGTCAGCAAAGTGCTGATTTCGCGATCAATCAAAGCAAGAAAGATGCCCGCTGCGGTTTCAGGCGTTTGCCTCAGGCGGTTTCCTGCAACCGCGCCTGATCCTGCAGCCGGCCGAGCGCTTCCTCGCGGCCAAGCACGACCAGCACATCGAAAATGCCGGGCGAGGTCAACCGGCCGGTCAGCGCGGCGCGCAAGGGTTGGGCGATCTGGCCAAGTTTGGCGCCAGTTTCTTCCGCATAGGCGCGCACCACGCCCTCGGCGGCCGCCGCCGTCCAGTCGCGAAGTTGTGAAAGGCGCGGCAGCAAGACCGCGAGATGGCCGCGGCCGCCGGCTTCCAGCACCGCGGTCGCTTTCTCGTCGGGCTGCAATGGCCGGTCGGCGAACAGGAACGCCGCACCGTCGACGAGATCGTTCAGCGTCTTGGCGCGCTCCTTCAATCCCGCCATGGCGGCGGCGAGGCGCGCGCGCATCGGCGCGTCGAGCTTGCTCTGCAAGGCGGCGCCGCCGTTCAGATAGGGCAGGGTCGTAACCAGCGCATCGACGAGTTCTTCATCGGCCATGGCGCGCAGATAATGGCCGTTCATGTTTTCCAGCTTGGCATAATCGAACCGCGCCGGCGAACGGCCGACCTGCGGCAGGTCGAAGGCCTCCACCATCTGCGCGGTGGTGAAGAATTCCTGGTCGCCGTGGCTCCAGCCGAGCCGCACGAGATAGTTGCGCAGCGCCGCCGGCAGATAGCCGAGCGCGCGGTAGGCGTCGACGCCGAGCGCGCCGTGACGCTTCGACAGCTTGGCCCCGTCGGGCCCGTGAATGAGCGGGATATGGGCGAAGACCGGCGTCCGCCAGCCCATCGCCTGATAGATGTGGCTCTGACGAGCGGCATTCGTCAGATGGTCGTCGCCGCGAATGACATGGGTGACGGCCGCATCATGGTCGTCGACGACGACCGCCAGCATGTACGTCGGCGTGCCATCGGAGCGCAGCAGGACAAGATCGTCGAGATCCTTGTTGGGGAACACGACTCTGCCTTGCACCTTGTCTTCGACGATCGTGTCGCCGTCCTGCGGCGCCTTGAGGCGGATCACCGGCTTGGCGCCGCTGGCTTCCATGGCGGCGATGTCGCTGGCGGAGCGGTCGCGCCAGCGTCCGTCATAGCGGGCGTGCCGCTTCTCGGCCCGCGCCGTCTCGCGCATCTCTTCCAGCTCTTTCTGGGTGGCGAAGCATTTATAGGCCTTGCCGTCGGCCAGCAGTTGCAGCGCCACCTCGGCGTGCCGGTCGGCGCGGGCGAACTGATAGATCACGTCGCCGTGCCAATCGATGCCGAGCCAGCTCAGGCCGTCGATGATCGCCGTGATGGCCGCCTGCGTGGAGCGTTCGCGATCCGTGTCCTCGATGCGCAGCAGCATCTTGCCGCCGAAACGGCGGGCATAGAGCCAGTTGAACAGCGCCGTGCGGGCGCCGCCGATGTGGAGGAAGCCGGTCGGCGAAGGCGCAAACCGGGTAACGACGGGATCGGTCATCTAGCGAAACTCTGAATTCTCTCGATGGAAGGAAAAGCGCACCAGCACGGCTGTTTTCGCCCATGCCGGCTCAAGGGTCATTTTGCGGTCATCTAGCATGGATGCGCCGAAAACAGATAGGCGGCACCGACGATAAGTTGTGCAATGATAGTGGCCGCCGCAAGGCAGCGGGCGGATGATTGGGTAGAGTGCCTGGTCGAGGCGAAAGCGGGGCGTTGGACGCGTCATGTCCGAAGCGAGGGGAGCCACGGGAATTGCCGCGCCGGCGGGCGCGCGCGCCGCTGCCGGCCGCAGCGGCGAAGCTCTCGTATCGGCGTCGGCCACCCTTTCGGGCTGGTTCCAGGAAGAGGCCGCCCAGCGCCGCCTGTTTTTGTGGCTGCCGGTTTTCTTCGGTGCGGGCGTGCTGGCTTATTTTGCGGCGGATTCCGAACCGTGGCTGCCGGCGCCCCTGGCCGGAGCTGCCGTATTCGCCCTGGCCGCCGACCACGCCTTGCGGCGCGAACGGATGGCGGCCTTCCGCCTCGCCACCGCTCTGGCGTTTCTTTTCGCCGGCTTCGCAGTTGCTTCCCTGCGCACCATCTGGGTCGATGCGCCGGTGCTGGAGCGCACCTGGTCAGGCAAGGCGACCGCCTTCGTCGAGACGATCGATGTGCGCGAAGGCTCGGCGCGGCTGCTGTTGCGCCTCGCCTCTGCCGAGGGGCTGACCGATGCAACCAGGCCGCAGCGCGTCCGCATCACCATGCGCGGCCAGCCCGATTTCGTCGCCGGCGCTTCCCTTGCTTTGACCTTGCGATTGCTGCCGCCGCCCCGCGCGTCTGAGCCCGGCGGCTATGACTTCGCCCGCGAGGCCTATTTCCAGCGCATCGGCGCCGTCGGCAATGCGGTCTCGCGGCCGGCGGTCATCGACGCAGTGGACGCGCCGTGGATCGCTCATCTCAATGCCTGGATCGATCGCGGCCGCAACCGGCTGACCGAGCGCATCGCCACGGCCATCGGCGGCGCCAACGGCGCTGTGGCCGCAGCACTCATCACCGGCAAGCGCGGGTTGATCCCGGAAAGCGCCAATGACGATCTGCGCGCCGCCGGCATCTATCATGTCGTCTCGATTTCGGGCCTGCACATGGTGCTGGCCGCGGGACTGTTCCTGTGGAGCCTGCGCGCTGTGCTCGCGCTGTTTCCTTCGATCGCCCTGCGCCGTCCGATCAAGATATGGGCCGTCTGTTTCGCGATCGTCGGCGCCGTCGCCTACGACATGTTTTCCGGTTCGGAAGTTGCGACTGAACGATCGCTGATCATGACGCTCGTGATGCTCGGCGCGGTGCTGTTCGGCCGGCCTGCCTTCGCCATGCGCAATCTCGCCATTGCAGCGCTCATCGTGATGATGCGCGAGCCCTCGGCTCTGCTCGGACCATCGTTCCAGATGTCGTTTGCCGCCGTCGCGGCGATGATTGCCGCCTTCGAGAAGCGCAGCGGGCGCATGCCGGATTTCACGAGTAAATCGGATGCGCCGCCGAACTGGAGCGATCGCCTGGCCTTGATCCTCGGCGCGATGCTCGTCACTACACTGATCGCCTCGCTTGCCACCGATCCTTATGCGACTTTTCATTTTCATCGCATAACGCCCTATGGGCTCATCGGAAATCTCCTGACGATCCCGCTCGTCGAGTTCGTGGTCATGCCGTCCGCTGTTTTCGGAGTTCTGGCGGCAGCCTTCGGTCTCGACGGTCCGATCTGGTGGTTCATGGGGCAGGGGATCGGCTTCATGATGAGCGTCGCTCATTGGGTCGCGTCTCTGCCGGGATCGACGCAGATGACGCCGGCCTTCGGTGCCGGTGCGCTGCTGCTGATGACCCTCGGGCTGCTCTGGCTGGTGCTGTGGCAGACGCCGATGCGCTTCGCTGGCCTCGCCCTGTCCGTGCTGGGCCTTGCCTTCGCCTTCACGGGCGCGCGACCAGACATCATCATCGACCGGCAGGGCCAGGCGCTCGCCTATCGCAGCGCGCAGGGCGGACTCGACGTACTCAACGCCAAATCGAATTTCTTCGGCGTGTCGCAATGGCTGACCGCCGACGCAGATGCACGCCAGGCCCGCGATCCGGCGCTGCAGGGCGCGGGCGCCTGCGATGCGACCGGCTGCATCGGCCGCCTGCGCGACGGTAGAACCCTGGCGCTGATCCTCGATCCGCGCATCGCGGCGGAAGACTGCGGGCGGGCCGATATCGTGGTGACGCGCTTCTGGCGGCCTATGGCGCGACGGAGATCCGGCTGGAGAAGAACACGCAGTCCATCATGCGCACGGCGCGCACCCCGACCCTGGACCGGCCATGGTCACGGCCGCCGCGCATTGCCACGCCGGCACCGCAGCCGAGCGGCGCGCCAAACGCCGAGCCGTCGGCCGCGGAGCTCATCGGCGATTGAAGCTATTCAATATTTCCGGATCAAACTGACGAGCTTGCCCTGGATGCGCACCCGGTCGGGTCCGAAAATCCGCGTCTCATAGGCCGGATTGGCAGCCTCCAGCGCGATCGAGGCGCCACGCCGCCGCAGCCGCTTGAGGGTGGCTTCCTCGTCGTCGATCAGCGCCACGACGATGTCGCCGGATTCGGCGGTCTCCTGCTTGCGGATGATGACCGTATCGGTGTCGAGGATGCCGGCTTCGATCATCGAGTCGCCGCGCACTTCCAGCGCGAAGTGATCACCGCCCGACAGAAAATCCGGCGGCATGGAAATGGTATGGCTGCGCGACTGGATCGCCGAGATCGGCGTGCCGGCGGCGATGCGGCCCATGACGGGAATCGCGATCGGCGCGTTCATGTCGTCATTGGAACTCTGCGGCGGCTTTCTCACCTTGCCGAGATTGCCTTCGATGACCGACGGCGAGAAGCGTCCGCCACGCGCGCCCTGGGGCATGGATGATTCGGGCAGCTTCAACACTTCCAGCGCCCGCGCCCGGTTGGGCAGGCGGCGGATGAAGCCGCGTTCTTCGAGCGCCATGATGAGCCGGTGAATGCCGGACTTGGAGCGCAGATCGAGCGCATCCTTCATCTCGTCGAAGGAGGGCGGCACGCCGGCTTCCTTCAGGCGTTCATTGATGAAGCGCAGGAGTTCGCTCTGCTTCTTCGTCAGCATTCAATAGTCCTCTCTGCCGCAAGACCGGCGTACACACAGGCGCTGCGCAACCGCTGCAGATCAGCCCGAATCGCCGTTCAACCGGCACTGGAAGCGAGACTGCGGCGAATCGCTAAACAAACCATGAACAAACTATATTCGTTCGCCATGTGTTCCGCAAGACGGATGACAAGGCTGATGACAAGGCTTGCCGCAGGGCTTGCATCATATCGCCTTAGGAGCCGGTTAATGTGGGATGCCTAACAAGGACCATAAGTGGTCGAAAGGATTCGCGAATGGCCAGGAACGACGCGCCGATCCAGCAAACCCTGTCGGGGGTGCCCGGGGCGCCAGGCATTGAGGCGCCACGCCCGAATGCCGTTCAGGTCGCCACGACCCAGAAGATCGAACTGGCGCGCGTGGCGACGCGGCGCGAGCACGACATGCTGGGCGAGATCGACGTGCCCGACAACGTTTATTGGGGCGTTCACACCCTGCGCGCTGTCGAGAACTTCCCGATCACCGGCGTGCCGATCGGGCATTTTCCCGAACTGGTCCGAGCGCTCGCCCTGGTGAAACAGGCGGCCGCCCGCGCCAACCGCCGCCTCGGCAATCTGCCGCCCGGCAAGGCCGAGGCGATCGAGAAGGCGTGCGACCTGATCGCCAGGGACGGCAAGTTCCACGACCAGTTCGTCGTCGATGCCATCCAGGGCGGCGCCGGCACCTCGACCAACATGAACGCCAACGAGGTGGTCGCCAATGTGGCGCTGGAGCTGATGGGGCGTCAGAAGGGCGACTACGCCGCCCTGCATCCCAACGACGACGTCAACAAGTCGCAGTCGACCAACGATGCCTATCCGACGGCGCTGCGCCTCGCCATCATCTTCGCGACGGAGCCGCTGGTGACGGCGCTCGACGAACTGGCCTATGCCTTCAAGGCCAAGGCGGTGGAATTCGCCGACGTGCTCAAGATCGGCCGCACCCAGCTTCAGGATGCCGTGCCGATGACCTTGGGCCAGGAGTTCGACGCCTATTTCGTCACCATCAAGGAGGACGTGCAAAGGCTCAAGGAAACCGCGGCCCTGTTCTGCGAGGTCAATCTCGGCGCCACCGCCATCGGCACCGGCATCAATGCCGACGTGCGCTATGCGGCGCTGGCGATCGAGGAACTGGCGCGCGCCGCAAGGCAGCCGCTCGTGCCGGCCGCCAACCTGATCGAAGCCACGTCCGACATGGGCGCCTTCGTGCTGTTTTCCGGCGTCCTCAAGCGCGTCGCCGTCAAACTCTCCAAGATCTGCAACGACCTGCGCCTGCTTTCCAGCGGGCCGCGCGCCGGCTTCGGCGAGATCCGTCTTCCGGCCGTGCAGGCTGGCTCATCGATCATGCCGGGCAAGGTCAATCCGGTGATTCCGGAGGTGGTCAACCAGGTTGCCTTCATGGTCATCGGCCATGACCTGACCGTCACGCTCTGCGCGGAGGGCGGCCAGCTGCAACTCAATGCCTTCGAGCCGACCATCGGCTACTGCCTGCTGTCGTCCATGCGCCATCTGACCGCCGCCATAGGCACCTTGACGACGCGCTGCGTCAACGGCATCGAAGCCGACCGCGACCGCAGCCTCGCCCTGGTCGAAGACAGCATCGGCCTGGTGACGGCGCTGGGACCGACGCTTGGCTATGAAACCTCGTCGCGCATCGCCAGACGTGCGCTCGCCGAGAAGCGCAAGGTTGCCGACATCGTGCTGGAGGAAGGCCTGCTGACGCAGGCGCAACTGGATGAGCTTCTCAGCATCGAGGCGATGACCGCGCCGTCACGCGCCAAGACGATCACGCATATCAAGAAGTGAGGCCCCGCTTCATTGCTTGTCGGTCGCCGTCCGCACCGCTTTGAAGATATCGGCTTGATCAGCCTTCGTCCTGATGACCACCCGACAGGGGCACGAAGGGAATGATCTTGCCACCGAAAATGTCGGATCGCTCGACCCTTATCGCATGGTCCTCGCCGGTTTTCTTGACGACTTTCAAAATGTGCTGCGCGCCCGGCGGGCCGACGGGAATGACCATGATTCCGTTCGGCTTCAATTGCTGCAGCAGGGGCGGGGGAATGTGGTCGATGCCGCAGGTGGCGATGATCTTGTCAAAGGGCGCCTCGGACTCCCAGCCGTAGTAGCCATCGCCGGTCCTCGTGGCGATCGCCGCATATTCGCGGTAGCCCTGCTCGATGAGCCGGTCATAGAGCGCGCGTGTTCGTGAAGCGAGCCCGGGGACGATTTCGATCGACCACAATTTCTGGGTCAGATAGCTCAGCAGGGCTGATTGGTATCCTGAGCCTGTTCCGATTTCGAGCACCTTGTCGCCAGGACGAATGGCGATCGCGCTCGTCATGCGCCCCATGGTTCCCGGCGGGGTAATCGACATGCCGAAGCCGATGTCGAGATAATGTCCGGCATAGGCTTGATCGCGATCTATGGGCCGAACGAATTCCTCGCGCGGCGTTAGCAGGAATGCGCGCCTCTCAGCGCGAGTCCAGAGATCCTGTAAGGAGAGAAGCTCCTGATAGCGTTCGAAGCGCTGGCCGAGGTAGAGCGGATCCTCGCCACGATTTGCCTGCATCCAGGCGACGAACGCATTGCGCTCGTCCAGCGGCGGCCAAAGGCCTGGCCGGAATGATTTCGGCACATCGGCGAAAGCGGGAAAGGAAGCGAGGCTCGCCGTCGCGCCGACCAGAAAATCGCGTCTATCCACTGAGCGGTTTCCCCATTGTCTTCAAATGGTGAAACCCAGTTCATCGTGAAAAGACGCTTCTGCTGGGTCGAATCTGTGGCGCGATCAAGGTCAATTACGCGAAATCGCCCGTCTCAGGCCTATCGTCCTATCTTTGCCGCCAGAAAATCGCGCAACGCGGACCGGGACTGCGCCGCCGCTGTCTGGTTGAATTGGAGCCGCATGCCCAGGATCTGTTTTCCTCCAGCGAACCGAGGATCGTCGAAAACATGGCCTGCGCCTGGATAAACGACGAGCTTCAGGTCGGCGGCCGGCTGGTTCCTGGCCAGTTGCTCGCAGTCGGCGGCGGGCGTAACCGCGTCCGCGGAGCCGATGAGGATCAAGGTGGGCAACCGCAGCCGGGCGCGCGCCTCGTTCGCGCAAGGCGGATAAAAGGCGGCCGCGGCGCTGAACCTCAGATCGTCCGGTATCGCGAACCCTGAGGGGAAACGAAGCGAGGCGATTTGAAGAGCGGTGTCAGCTCCTTGCGAGTAGCCCACGACAGCGATTCTGGCCTTGTCCACGTAAGTCAGCCTGGCAAGGAAGGCCAAGGCACCGAAAGCGTCGGAGAGGCCCTCGGGAAAGTCCACGGCGCAGGTTTCCCTGAGGCTCCGCGTCGTGAACTCATCGACGAAAAGAGCGACATAGCCCCAGCCCGCCAGGTCGTTGGCGATCGATCGTCTGTCCGCCGGCAGGCCGAGGCATGAGTGTAACAAGACGACGGCCGGAAAGGGGGCTTCGCCCCTCGGCTTCGTCAAGTAACCGTAAATCTCCGTTCCTCCGCGTGGCAGGTTGGCGCCATCGCGGCTGCCCTCGGCTCGAGGCAGCGGTGAAGCTGCACTGTCGAATTTCACCAATTCCTCGGCCGCTGCGGGCGATTGAAGCGCCAATCCGAGCGCCGAGAGGACCGCGACGGCGAAACATCCGGAAACGAAACTGCGCATGGGCTCCCCATGGACGACCTCTTCCATATATGGGCTCGGCGATCGAGGTTTCCGAGGCTTTTTCCTCGCGGCGGGCCTGGTCGTTGGCTTGAAGGGTTCCGGCGGACGATTGGGGAAGTGCTCCGAAACGCGGAAGCTATGCCATTTTGCCGTCACAAATCGAACAGGATTTCCCGCCTAGATCGGCCTCGATGAAGAAAAAAATCGCTCTGACAGCCGCTTGCGTTGCATGCTGCGCCCTCCACGGCGGCGCAATGGCTGAAGACGGGCCTGTCGCTGCCAAACTCTCCGCACCTGCTATTGAACACGCCTGGGGCCGCGAGATGCCATCCATGGCCCGCACCTCCGCCTTACTCACAGTCCGGCCTGATGACGATCAAGCCGTAAATCAAGCCGCAAAGAGCACGCCGGCTGCCCCCGAGGAGCGCAACCGCAGCCGCAAGCCTCGCACGCAGCGGATCTACTACACTGTCAACGGTCACCTCTATTGGCACGGCCCCGGACGTCCGAAACGGTTCGGCACAGGCGGGCTCTATTAATAGAGCGGCAAAGGCCCGGTTCGCTCGTCCTATTGCTTGTCGGTTGCCGTCCGCACCGCTTTGACGATCTGCGGATCGGTCGACAGGATCTGCCGGAAGATGTCGGCGAGAAACGCCGGCGGCTGAGGATCGAGATCGACCTTCTGCTTCGTCATCAGCTCGACGAATTCCGGATCGTGCATGACTGCCATAAACCCCTTGCGCAGACTATCGACACGCTCGTCCGGCACGCCGGGTGTCGTCACGAAGCCTTTGCCCGACATGGAATTGGCCGAGATCAGCCGCAGGGCCTGGCGGGTTCTGTCGTCATTGGTCAGGTCCAGCAGCAGCGGCACGTCGGGCAGGTCCTTGTGACGCTCGACGCCGACCTGCGCCAGCACGCGCAGTTTGTGGCCGGCGATCCAGTCCGGCTTGAGCTGGCTCAGGTTCGACCAGTTGATCACCGTGGCGTCGACCTCGCGCTGCTCCATGGCGAGCAGGATGCTGCCCATCGTCGGATAGCCGGTCAGCACGCGGAACTTGGTGCCGAGCGCGAAATTGAGGCCGCGCGGCACCACGACATTGCCGGCGCCTGCGGCAGCGCCGCCGACGACCACTTCCTGCCGCGTGACATCGGCGATGGTCTTCACCGGACTGTCGGCGCGCACGATGACCACCGAGGTATCGCCGCGCGTCACCGTGCCGAGGGGGATGAACTCGTCGACATTGTAGTTCACGCCCTGGTCGGCGTAGAGCAGTTGCGCGCTCGGCGTGCCGTCGAACAGCAGGGCGATCACGGTGCCGTCCTTCGGCGCGATGCGCTGCATGTAATTGGCCATTTTCATGCCGCCGGCGCCGGGCATGAACTGCGGCACGGCACTGGGGCGGCCGGGAATATATTTCGGCAGATAATTCGCCAGGGCCTGCGCCAGTTGCGGATAGATGCCGCCGCCGTCATAGGGCGACAGCACCTGGATGACCTTGCCCTGATAGAAGGGCCGCGCCGCTTCCTGCGCGCGGACGAGGCCTGCGCCAGCGATCGTTGTCATGACGGATAAGAGCATCGCCAGCGAAGGCAATCTGATCATGCATCCTCCCATCCCGGCTGTCAGCGACCAGCCGGCCTTGCAGCGACAATCAGCGTCGAAGCTTTTGCTTCTTACGCTTTCGTCTCGTCTTCCACTTTGGCGTCCGGTGCATTGTTCTTCACCGAAGCAATACCGTTATCGCGGGCCGACGCCGAAGAATAGGTCTCGCTGGTGCCGATGATCTGGCCATTTGCGGCTTTGAGATTGAACATCTCCTGGCCGTTCTTCGCCGTCTTGCGCTCGTAGCGTTCGTCGTTGGCGGCATTGGCCTTGACGGAGGCGATGCCTTTTTCGGCCGATGCCTGGGCGACGTAAAGTTCGCTCTTCAGGATGATCTCGCCATTGCCGGCCTGCAGCCGGAAAAAGAACTGCCCGTCAGTCGCTTTCTTGATAACGAATTTCCCAGCCATCGTTCTCTCCATTCAGAATCGACTGCCATAGCCTAGCACGGGATCGCAGGAACGATGAAAGCCGCCCAGGACAATTGCCGCTCGATTTTGCCTCTTGCGGCCCCGCGCGAGTTGCGGCCTACTGGCCGGGACGGGCGGCAACGCCCGCGATCGAGGGGGGGAACGATGTTCAATCGTCGCGACGTGGTGCTTGGTGCCGGCGCAACCGCTTTGACGGGAGGCGTCGTGCCCGTCGGGTCCGCTCTGGCCCAGCAGGACTGGCCGAACCGGCCGTTGCACGTCTACATCGGCTTTGCCGCCGGCAGCGGCGCCGACATCTTGTGCCGGTGGTTCACCACCAAGCTCCAGGACGTCAGCGGCCAGACGGTTGTCATCGAGAACCGGCCCGGCGCGGTGGGCTCCATCGCCATCAACGTCGCCGCCAAGTCGAAGCCCGACGGCTACAGCATTCTGTTTACCGGCAATACGCTGATGGCCGGCGGCAGGCATCTGCTGAAAGATTTCACCGTGGATTACCGGCGTGATTTCGACTGCGTCTGCGGCCTCGTCGAGACGCCGTTCGTGCTCGTGGTCGGGTCGAAATCTACGGTCAACAGCCCGAAAGAACTCATAGCGCTTTTGAAATCGAAGCAGCAGAACCGCTACGGCTACACCAATCCGGCAGCGATGGTCGCCGGCTATGCGCTGAAGGCCTATGCGGGCGTGCCCGCCGAGGCCATCTCCTATCGCACCACGGCCGACGCCATGGGCGATCTGGAAGGCGCCACCCTCGACTACATGATCATGGACGGCACCTTCGCCATCGGCCAGATGAAAGCCGGCAAGCTGCGCGTTCTGGGCGCCACCATGGAGAAGCGAATCAACGCCATGCCGGACGTGCCGACCATGCAGGAGGGCGGCGTCCCGGATTTCTTCTTCAGCCCGTGGTGGGCTGTCTGGCTGCCCAAGGGCTCGCCGCAGAACGCCAATGCCAAACTTGGCGACTGGGTGCAGCAGGTGGGAAAAATGCCGGAGACGGTGAAATTCCTCGACGGCATGGTCGCCATGCCGGTGATCGGCGACGCCAAATATGTCCTGGACAAGCTCGACGCCGACAAGGCGCGCTGGGACAAGCTGGCGGTGGCGGCAGGACTGACCCCGCAATAAGCCAAAACGACGCAGCGCCAAAGCTAGAGTATTGGGCGATTCCGGAGAAACGCCCGATGCCTGAGGCCTAAAACGGCTGTACAGCAGCCGTTCATCTTGCGCGGGCTACGACCGTCTGCTTAATGGCGTGCAGACGTCAGGGACACGTATATGTCCGGCGCAACAGGAGATGGGATATGGACCGGAGGGGTGTAATCAAGGGATTGGGAGCCGGCGCGTTGTCATTGACCGTGCCGGTCAAGGGCGCATTCGCTCAAGGCGCGGCCGACTATCCGAAAGGGCCGATGCACATCTACATCGGCTTTCCGGCGGGCAGCGGAGCCGACATTCTTGGCCGCTATTTCACCAACAAGCTCCAGGAAGTCTCCGGCAAGCCGGTGATCGTCGAGAACCGGCCGGGCGCCACCAGTAATATTGCCCTGGGCCTTGTCGCAAAGGCCAAGCCGGATGGCTATTCGATCCTCTTCTCGGCCAATTCGAACATGGCCGGCAGCCGCTACCTGTTCAAGGATCTGCCGTTCGACACGGTCAAGGATTTCACTGCCTCCGCGACGTTTGCGCAGATCGTCTTCGTCGTCGTCGTGGCCCCCGATTCCAAGTTCAAGACGCTGGGTGATCTGACGGCCTTCCTCAAGACGACCGACCGCGCCAAATACGGCTATACCAACCAGACCGCGCTGCTCTCGGCCGAACTCTACAAGTCGATGGCCGGCGTCAAGGCTGAGCCGGTCTCCTACCGCACCGCGCCCGACGCCATGCCCGACGTGACCAATGGCACGCTCGATTTCATGGTGATGGACGGCACCTATGCGGCAGGCCAGATCCGCGCCGGTCGCCTCAAGGCCCTCGCGGTGACGACGGCTCAGCAGAGCGTGTCCTTCCCGGGCGTCCCGACCATGCAGGAAGCCGGCCTCGCCGGGTTCGAGTTCGCGCCCTGGTGGTGCGCCTATTTCCCGAAGGGCACGCCGCAGGACATCGTCGACAAGTTCGGTGGCTGGCTGACGCAGATCGCCAAGACCGAAGAGACCGCCAAGTTCCTCGCATCCGTTGGCGCCATTCCGCTGGCGGAAAACGCCAAGCAGGCTGACGCGCGTCTGCTCTCCGACATCGAGAAATGGGCGCCGATCGTGAAGGCGGCCAACATCCAGCCACAGTAAGGCAGGCGCCGCCGAGCGGCGCTCTTCGACCATCAGCGCCCGCTGTTCGACAGAACGGCGGGCGTTTTCATTTGATCACCTGATGGCCTGGTTTAGCGGCACGATGCGGCAGGGCTCGCCCTTTTTCGCCGCCGGCGCGTTGGCCGGCCGCACGATCAGGCATTGCGCTTCCGCCAGCACGCCCAGCATGGACGAGTCCTGGCGCTTGAAAGCCGTTGCGACGGGCAGGCCGTGTTCGTCCGGCGTCAGGCGCGCACGCACATAGTCCTGCCGCATATCGTTGGCCGGCACGTCGTCACCCAGGACGGCCGGCACGGACGGGTCGCGCCCGGCGTTCGTATCGCCGCTCAGCGCGCGGATCAGCGGCAGCACGAACAGGATGCAGCAGACGATCGCCGATACCGGATTACCGGGCAGGCCGGCGATCCGCATGTCGCCGATGCGTCCATGCATGAATGGCTTGCCCGGCCGCATGGCGATGCGCCAGAAGCCGAGTTCCATGCCTTCGCGCGTCAGCGCCGACTGCACCAGGTCATGGTCGCCGACGGAGGCGCCGCCGAGCGTCACCAGCACATCGGCCCTGGCGTCGCGGGCGCGCCTGATTGCAACCTCGAGCGCTTCGAAATTATCGCCGGCGATACCGAGATCGAGCACGTCAGCGCCGGCCTGGCGTGCATAGGCGGCAACGGCGAAATTGTTGGAGGCGACGATCTGGTCGGGGCCGGGCTCCTGTCCCGGCGACACCAGTTCGTCGCCGGTAGCGAGAATGGCGACGAGTGGACGGCGCACGACGTCGAGCGTCGCATGGTTCATCGCAGCCGCGAGCGCCAGTTCCGCCGGCCCGATCAGACGGCCGGCCTTGAGCAGGACATCGCCGGCCAAGAAATCGAGGCCGGCCTGGCGCACGTTGCGGCCGCGCTGTTCGCTGGCAAGCGCGGTGATGGTCGCGCCGTCAGCCTCGGTGTCTTCCTGGATGAGAACGGTGTCGGCGCCTTCCGGCATGCGTGCACCGGTGAAGATGCGCACGGCCTGGCCCGCCGCGATCGCGCCGTCGAAGCCGTGCCCGGCGGAACTGGTGCCGATCATTGTCAGCTTTGCCGGCACGCTCGCGATGTCGGCGGCGCGCACCGCATAGCCGTCCATGGCCGACAGCGCGTCCGGCGGCTGCGTTCGCCTGGCGGCGACATCCTTGGCCAGCCGGCGTTCATGCGCCTGCGCCAGCGCGACGGTCTCCGGCGGCAATGGTTTCTCGGCGCTGGCAAGCAGGCGCTTCAGCGCTTCATCGACCGGCAGCATCGGGGGTAGGGTGGGGGATTTGGCCATCAGACGTTCCCCCGTTTCCAGTCGCCGGATTTGCCGCCGGATTTCTCGACCATGCCGATGCCTTCGATGCGCATGAAGCGATCGACGGCTTTCACCATGTCGTAGATCGTCAGGCAGGCGACGCTGACCGCGGTCAATGCCTCCATTTCGACGCCTGTCTGGCCGGTGACTTTCGCCATGGCGCGCACGCGCACGCCGGGCAGGGCGTCGTCGGTCACAAGATCGACGGTGACCTTCGTCAGGTTGAGCGGATGGCAGAGCGGGATCAATTCATGGGTGCGCTTGGCCGCCATGATGCCCGCAAGCCGCGCCGTGCCGAGCACGTCGCCCTTCTTGGCATCGCCGGCGATGACTAGCGCCAGCGTTTCCGGCTTCATCACCACGCGGCCTTCGGCGACTGCGATCCTTTCCGTCGAAGCCTTGTCGGAGACATCGACCATATGCGCTTCACCGGAAGCCGAGATATGCGTGAGGCCTTTCATGCCCGCCTTCATGCCGGTCGCCGTTTCGCCGCCTGCGCGCCGTGCAGCAAATCGTGCGTCGCCTTCGTCACATCGGCCTGGCGCATCAGGCTTTCACCGACCAGGAATGCATTGATGCCGGCACTGCCGAGCCGCACGCAATCCTCATGCGAGCCGATGCCGCTTTCGCCCACGATGATGCGATCCTGCGGCACCAGCCTGGCGAGCCGCTCGCTGACCTCCAGCGATGTGGCGAACGTATGCAGATCACGGTTATTGATGCCGATCAGGCGCGTCTCCAGCGGTAATGCGCGCTTCAACTCGGCCTCGTTGTGGACTTCGATCAGCACATCCATCTTCAGGTCGTGCGCTGTCTTGTTGAGCGCTTGCGCTGTTTCGTCGTCGACGGCTGCCATGATGATCAGAATGCAGTCGGCGCCCCAGGCGCGCGCTTCATAGACCTGATAGACGTCGTACATGAAGTCCTTGCGCAACGCCGGCATCAGGGTGGCGTCGCGCGCCTGCGTCAGGAATTCCGGCTTGCCCTGGAACGAAGGTTCGTCGGTCAGCACCGACAGGCAGGCGGCGCCGCCGCGCTGATAGGCCTGCGCCAGTTTCGGTGGATCGAAATCCGGACGGATGAGGCCCTTCGAGGGGCTGGCCTTTTTCACTTCCGCGATCAGCGCGAAATCACCCGCCTCGATCTTCGCCTCGATGGCGTGCACGAAGCCGCGCGTCGGCGAGCGCTCGCGGATGGCGCGCTCCAGCGCATGCACCGGCATGCTCACCTTCGCTTCCG
Source organism: Terripilifer ovatus (assembly GCA_029222685.1). Classification (GTDB taxonomy): domain Bacteria; phylum Pseudomonadota; class Alphaproteobacteria; order Rhizobiales; family Beijerinckiaceae; genus Terripilifer; species Terripilifer ovatus. The sequence continues at coordinate 222,172 of JARHVB010000010.1, forward strand.
AAATCTCCCGTCGCTTGTAGGTTTCGATCTTGTGCAGAATGTCGGTCATTGCGATCGTGCCTGGGCGTTAAGGGCGGTTGGTGACGTCGATCAGTCGTGCGAGCGTAGCCTTTGCGCGACCGTCGGCAAGAACCTCCGAGGCCAGCGCAACGCCTTGCCTGAGTTCGTTAGCGCGGCCGGCAACGATGAGGGCCGCGGCTGCGTTCAGCACGGCGATATCGCGATAGGGTGTCTGCGCGCCGTCGAGCACCGCGCGCAACGCCTTTGCATTGTGCTCGGGGTCGCCGCCTTTGAGGTCGGCAGGCTTGGCGCGGGCGAGGCCGGCGTCTTCCGGCGTGATGTCGAACTGCTCGATCTTGCCGCCGTCGAGCGAGACGATGCGCGTTGCGCCGGTCGTGGTGATCTCATCGAGACCGTCGGAACCATGTACGAGCCAGACTCTCTCGGAGCCGAGATTGCGCAGCACCTCCGCCATCGGCTTCAGCATGTCGATGGAGAAAGCGCCGACGAGCTGGCGCTTGACGGACGCCGGGTTGGAAAGCGGCCCGAGAATGTTGAAGATCGTGCGGGTGCCGAGTTCAACGCGGACCGGCGCGACATGGCGCGTGGCGGCGTGATGGCTTGGCGCCATCATGAAGCCGAGGCCCGTTTCCTTGAGGCAGGCCTCGATGCGGTCGGGCGGCTGGCCGACGGCGACGCCCAGCGCGCCGAGCACGTCACTGGCGCCGGAGCGCGACGACAGTGCGCGATTGCCGTGTTTGGCGACGGGAACGCCATAGGCAGCGACGATGAGCGAGGCCAGGGTCGAGACATTGTATGAGCCCGAGCCGTCGCCGCCGGTGCCGACGATGTCGATCGCGCCGTCGGGTGCCTTCACCCGCAGCATCTTTCCGCGCATGGCGGCGACCGCCCCGGTGATCTCGTCGACCGTTTCGCCGCGCACCCGCAGCGCCATCAGGAAAGCGCCCATCTGCGCCGGGGTCACTTCGCCGGAAAGAAGGTTGTCGAAAGCAGCCTCAGCCTCCGGCCGCGTCAGGCTCGCGCCGGCTGCGACTTTGGCAATGATCGGCTTGAACGAGTCCATTCACAAAGCTCCAGTCACTTCGCCGCCTGCGCGCCGCTGCGCGCCGGGCGGTTGCGCGCATTCCAGTCGCGCGCGATTTCAAGAAAGTTTTTCAGGATCAGGTGGCCGTGTTCCGACAGGATGCTTTCCGGGTGGAACTGCACGCCATGTACCGGCAGCGTCCTGTGCTGCAGCGCCATGACCAGATTGTCGTCGGTGGTGGCCGTGGCCTCTATTGCCTCGGGCAGGGTTTCGCGCTTCACCACCAGCGAATGATAGCGCGTCGCCGCGAACGGTCCGTTGATGCCGCGGAACAATCCGGCGCCGTTGTGCGTGATTTCCGACAGTTTGCCGTGGATGGGGATCGGTGCGCGCACGACGTCGCCACCGAACGCCTCGCCGATAGTCTGGTGACCAAGGCAGACGCCCATGATCGGCACGGTCGGCGCGGCAGCAGTGACAAGATCGAGGCAGATTCCAGCCTCGCGCGGCGTGCACGGGCCTGGCGACAGGACGATGGCGTCGGGCTGCGCGGCCATCACCTGGGCGACGGAAATCTTGTCGTTGCGATGCACGGTGACGGTCGCGCCGAGAGACCCCAGATAATGCACCAGGTTCCAGGTGAAACTGTCGTAATTGTCTATCAATGTGACGGAAGGCATGCCGGCCCCTGTTTCCCGGTCCTTTTCGGCTCTGGAAACGGCGAGGTCAAGCGTCCCGTTTTGGCTCGTTTTGACGCCTGGGGCCCGTGCGGAGCCCTCGTTGTTCCGCCTGACGGGTTGCCGGGGCAAAAGCGGGTGGCAGAAGGCGCAAAACGCCTTCCGCTGATCGCTGCGGGCAGACGCTCAGTTCTGCTGGTAGACCTTGCGAACCTTCTCGGTCAGGTCCGGGGGGAGGTCGGCGACTTGCGCCACGAGCTTCTGCAGGTCTTCGCCCTTCATCGGATCGAGGGCGCCGCGAATCCTGCTGACATCGGCCTTGAGGTCCGGATCGGCCATGGTCGCGTCGAAGGCGCGCCGCAGCAATTCGACACGGGCCGCGGGAACACCCGGTGTGGTGAAGAACGAGGTTCCCACTTCAGCCGCGCTGACAATCGCTTCGATGATGCGCTTTTCCTCGTCGTTGCGCGCGAACTCGACAGCAGTCGGCACGTTCGGTAGTTCGGCTATGCGCTTGGTGGAAAACTGTACCAGCAGATTGACGTAACCGTCCGGCACCCAGGTGGGGTGGGCGGCTTTGAGCGCTTCCCAGGCGGTCGAGTGTCCGTCGACCTCGCCGCGTTCGACGGCCAGCATTGCCTCGTTGGAACCCTTGTATCCGTTGACCAGCTTGAACTTCGTGCCGAACATGTTGTTCATCACGGTCGGATAGATGCCGACGGTCGATCCTGCGCCGGTGCCTGCCAGAGTCACTTCCTGCTTCTGTGCGTCTGCGATCGTCCTGACCGGAGAGGTCTTCTTGATCATCACGATATTGACCAGCGGCGCGATGCGGCCGACCCAGTTCAACTCGGCGGTCTTGTAGCGGACGCCACTCGTCCCGAGCTTCTCGTCGATCGCCAGCGTCGGCGCGCCGATGGCGACGGCGGATCCGTCCTTGGGCGCTGACGCCGTCATGTAATTAACTGCGACGAAACTGCCGGCGCCCGGCATGTTGCGCGGTACGATCGCGGGGTTTCCGGGAATGTGCTTGGAGAAATGCGCCGCAAGCAGGCGGGCATAAAGGTCGTTGCTGCCGCCCGGCGGATATCCGATGACGAGATCCAGGTTCTTGCCTTTGTAGAAGGAGTCCTGTGCGTGCGCGGTGCAGAATCCGCATGTGGCCACCATCGAGACAGCCAGTAATCCTTGGCCCAAAGCACGCTTGCTGATCATGTCTGCTCCTCATTGATCCGGGTGTTTGTCAAACACCTCTTCGTGAAGTCGGTAAGGCTTGGTGATATATCAGACGTTCCAAAACCTTGCCATAGCCGCTGCGCAAAGTGTCTTTCATGCTCGGCTTGATCGATAGCAGGGCCACTGTCATCGTTTCTTGATGAAAATGTCGCGGTTTCGTAAGGCCATCGTCAACCTGCTGTTGGCGAATCAGGTCATCCCGTTGAGACCTTCAATGGGAGTAGGCGATGCGCACGACGCGCCGCAATGTTTTGATGTCGGGCGTGGCTCTGGCGGGTTTGATGACTTTGCCGGCCGCTTCCTCTGCATCTCAGACTGCGCATCCCGTCGGTGATTACGCCAGCGGCCGTGTCCTTGAGGGGGCAAGGGGCATCGAAGGCGTCCTTGTTTCAAACGGCGTCGATGTCGTCGCAAGCGACAGCGAGGGCTTTTACCGGCTGCCGCTGCGTGCCGATGCCACGCTGTTCGCCATCAAACCGGCGCACTATCGCTTCACCTGCGATCCGGTCACCAACCTGCCGCTGCATTACCGTCCTTACCGCGAGGGCGAGGCGCGCCGGCCCATGGTTCATGATTTCATCCTGCAGCCCAGCGACGAGCCGGACCAGTTCGAGGTCGTCCTGTTCGCCGACCCGCAGCCGGAAACACACCGCCACATCGACCACATCCGCGACGGCTTCGTGCGCGCGCTGGTGAACACGACTGCCAAATTCGGCCTGACGCTCGGCGATATCTGCGGCGACAATCTGGCTTTGCTCGACAGATACGACCGCGTCGTCGGCCAGATCGGCATTCCCTGGTGGAATGTCGGCGGCAACCACGATCTCGATTACGATGCCCGCGACAGCGGCGATGCAAGGCGGACATTCCGCGCCCGCTACGGCCCCAACTATTACGCCTTTCAATATGCCAAGACCCTGTTCGTCATGCTCGACAATGTCGAATATGCGGGCGTGCGGCCGGATGGAGCGCCGGGCGGCTACCGCGGCCGCATCGGCGCGGCGCAGATGGCCTTCCTCGGCAATCTTCTGCAGCATTGGCCGAAAGACAGGCTGATCGTGCTCGGCATGCACATTCCCTTGCAGACGAACTGGAATCCGCAAAGCGTGCGCGACAACACCGCCGACTGGCAGGAGCTTGTCGCCCTTTTGGCCGGGCGCCGCGCCGTCAGTTTCGCCGGCCATATGCATACGACCGAGCATTCCTATCTTGCCGTGAATGACGGCAGCAGGGAGACGCATCATCATCATGTGCTGGCCGCCATCAGCGGATCATGGTGGTCCGGTCCGGACGACTATAAAGGCATGCCGCTGGCGATGGGATGCGACGGATGTCCGAGCGGCTATCACATTCTGTCCATCGACGGTGCGGATTACACGACCACGTTCCACGCCCTCGATGCAGCCGAAGGGCGGATGCGCGTGGAAGTCATCACCAGCGAGGACGCGACCGATGTGTTCGTCAATCTGTTCGACGGCGGGCCGATGTCACACGTGCATGTCCGCTCTGCTGGCGGTGAGAAGTTGTCGCTGTCGCGGGTGCGCCGCACCGATCCGTTGATCGAGGCGCATTATACAAAACCGGACGCTGACCGGCGCTCCTGGATCAAGGCTGAACCGTGCGAGCATCTCGGGCATGTGCGCTTGCCGCAACCCGCCTTGTCATCTCAAGTCACGCGGCTGCAGATTGAAGCGCGTGACGAATACGGGCGTTTGCTCACCGACACGGTCATCGTCGAGCACAGTTCCGATGCGCGCGAAATGACGTCGCACGGCTGACGCTGACCACGGATCATCGTCCCGGCTTGAGGCGCAAGCGAGGCCAGTTCCCGACGCCAAAGATATCATCCGGTACGGGAACGTTACGCCCGGCGGCGGCGTTTCATGCGTCTGGGGAGCTCCACAGAATGGAGGACAACAATGGCAAATCAGGATCGTCCCGGCTCGGCGCAAAATAGCCCGCAGAAATCGGGGCAACCCGGGAAAAAGACGGGTAAACAAAGTCCTGGCGGACATGAACAGAGCCCCGGCCAGCAGCATCAGCAGGGACAGAGCACGCCGCAGCAGGGCGGCTTTTCCCAGGATCGCCAAAATCCGGGCAATCAAAATCCCGGAAAATCTTAGCGAAATTCAAGACGGCGGGGGCCCTTTGGGGTGCCTCCGCACGTCAGTGTTTGTGATGAACCTTACTGCCCGCGCTTGGCGCTGGTGGCGAAGCGCACCGCCTCCTCGGCGGCGCGGAACAGGGCCTGCGCCTTGTTGATGCATTCGCGATGTTCGCTTGCCGGCACGGAATCGTAAACGATGCCGGCGCCCGCCTGCGCATGCATCTTTCCGTCCTTGATGATCGCCGTGCGCAACACGATGCAGGTGTCCATCTCGCCCGATGCGCCGAAATAGCCGATGCAGCCGGCATAGATGCCGCGCTTGTCGACCTCCAGTTCATCGATGATCTGCATCGCCCGCACTTTCGGCGCGCCCGAAACGGTGCCCGCCGGAAAGCCCGCGGCCAGTGCGCCGATCGTGTCATGCGCCGCGTCGAGCTTGCCTTCCACGTTCGAGACGATGTGCATCACATGGCTGTAGCGTTCGACGAAGAAACGGTCGGTCACATCGACCGAGCCGATTTCGGCGACGCGGCCCACGTCGTTGCGGCCGAGATCGAGCAGCATGAGATGTTCGGCGCGCTCCTTCGGATCGGCGAGCAGTTCCTGCGCCAGCGCTTCGTCTTCCGCCGGCGTCTTGCCGCGCCAGCGCGTGCCGGCGATGGGGCGGATCGTCACCTTGTTGTCGCGCACGCGCACCAGGATTTCCGGGCTCGAACAGACGATCTGAAAGCCGCCGAAATCCAGATAGCAAAGAAACGGCGCCGGATTGACCCGGCGCAGCGCGCGATAGAGCGAGAACGCCGGCAGATCGAACGGGCCGGTGAAGCGCTGCGACAGCACAACCTGAAAGATATCGCCGGCGCGGATATATTCCTTGGCGCGCTCGACCATCTCGAGAAAGCGCGCTTCGGATGTGTTCGATGTCGGGGGCAGGGCGAGAAGATGCGGGTCCGCCGGCGGAGGCTTGTGCAGCAGCGGCGCTTCCAGCATGGCGACCACGGCATCGAGCCGCGCCTGCGCGCTCTCCCACGCGGCACGCACCGTAACGCCTTGCTGCGGTCGCACCGGTGTGACGATGGAGATTTCGTCGCGCACCGTGTCGAACACGATCATCATCGTCGGGCGGATCATCACCGCGTCAGGCACGCCGATCGGATCGGGCTTGGCGGGTGCCAGCGTCTCCATCTGGCGCACCATGTCATAGCCGAGATAGCCGAAGACGCCGGCCGCCATCGGCGGCAGGTCGCCGCGCACGTCGACGATGGATTCGGCGATCAACGCGCGCAGGGCGTCGAGCGGTTTCGCGGCGCACGACTCGAACGTATCGGCATTGGTCAGGGCGCGGCGGTTGATTTCGCAGCTTTCGCCCTGCGCCCGCCAGATGATGTCGGGATCCATGCCGATCATCGAATAGCGGCCGCGCGCGGCGCCGCCTTCGACGGATTCGAGCAGGAACACATTGCCGGCTTTATTTTGCTTGCCACCGGTCAGCTTCAGGAAAGCCGACACCGGCGTTTCGAGATCGGCGATCAAGGTCGTCGCCACCAGCACGCTTCTGCCGGCGTCGAAGGCCTTGCTGAAATCCTCGTAACTTGTTTCGGACATGCTGTGCCGTGTTTACTGGTTATCGCCGCCGACGGCCATGCGTACAGCGGCCTCGTTGATCGAAACGCCGAGATCGTTCTGCACACGCGTGACATACTGGTTGAGCACATCCTCGCTCATCGAGGTCTTCAGGCGGTCCTGGATGCTCTTCAGGCCATCATCGTCGTCGTTCAGCGGCGGCGTCACCGAATCGAGCACTTTGAAGATCACCCGGTCGAGACCGTCGGCGACGGAGGCGATGGCGCCGTTCGCGACCGAGAACACGCGCGCCACCACGGCCGACGAGACCTTCTCCGACCCGGTGCGCTTCACGTCGTTCGCCAGCTCCACGGTGAGCCCGAGTTCCTTGGCGATGTCGGCCATGCTGGTGCCGTCCTGCATGCGCTTGGCGATGTCGGCGGATTTCTCCGACAGGATGCGGACGACTTCGTCGTCGCGCCAGCTCTTGGCCACCTGGTCGCGCACTTCCGCCAGCGTGCGTTCGCGGGCCGGATCGACGGCTTTGACCTCGAACCAGATATAGCCGTTGTCGCGCGTCGTCAGGACATCGTTGTCGACGCCGACGTCGGAACTGTAGACCGCACGCAGCAATTGTTCGCGCTCGACGATATCCGGGATTTCCTTGCCGTTGCGGTCGCGGCCGCTGGCGTCGATGCCCTCGATCGTCCGCGCTTCGAGGCCCGCCGCCTTGGCGGCCTCCGCCAGCGATTTGCCGGAGGTGCGCTCATCCTCGACCTTGTCGCGGAGATTCATCACATCGTCCCTTGCGCGCCGGGTGGCAAGGTCGTTTTTGATCTCCGGCGCCACCTCCGCAAACGGCTTCACCGTCTGCGGATTGATCTTGGTCACGCGCACCAGCACCGTGCCGAAGTTACCCTTGACCGGCTCGCTGGGCGCGCCCTCGGCAAGCGCGAAGGCGGCATTGCCGATGGCGGCGTCGATGAAATCGCGCTTAGACATGGTGCCGAGCGAAATGTCCTTGTCGGAAAGCTTGCGCTCCGCGGCCACGCTCTCGAACGTCGCACCGGCCTTGATCTTCGCCAGTGCTTCGGTGGCCTGCGCCTCGTCGGGAAAGACGATCTGCTGCACATCGCGCGTTTCAGCCGTCGTGTATTTCTGCGCCTTGATGTCGTCGTAATAACGCATCGCATCGGCGTCGGAAATTTTCGACACGTCGGCGACGCTGGCCGGTGTCACGGCGAGCACGACGATGTTGCGATATTCCGGCGCGCGGAAGGCAAGCTTGCGGGCGTCGTAATAGGCGGTGAGCTGTTCATCGGTCGGCGCCGGGATCGTGCCGGCAGCAGCCTCTGGCAGGCGGACATATTCGATGCTGCGGGTTTCGCTGCGGTAGCGATGGATCGCCTCGTTCAGGACTTTGGGGATGGGCAATCCGCCGGAAACCGATTCCGCCAGTTGCTGGCGCAGATAGACGCGGATCTGCTCCTGAACGAAGCGCTGCTCGTTGGGAAAGCCGGCGTCGCGCAGCACATCCATGAAACGCGTGCGGTCGAACTTTCCGGTCGGGCCCGCGAATGTCGGATCGGCGACGACCGATTGGGCGATGTCGGCGTCGGACAGGGCAAGGCCCATCGATTTCGTCTTCTGATCGAGGGCGGCCTCGCCGATCAGGCGCTGCAGGACCAGCCGGTCGAGGCCGGCGGCGCGCGCCTGTTCGTTGGTGATCGGCTGGCGCGACTGGCGCTGCAGATTAGTCAACTGCGTCTGGTAGGCTGCACGGTAGGCATCGAGGCTGATTTCCTGCGAGCCGACCTTGGCGACGCGGCTGGCGCCAAAGCCCTTGAATATGTCGGCAATGCCCCAGACTGCGAAACTCAAGATCAGAATGCCGAACAGGACCGTCATAATGGTCTTGCCGATCCAATTCTGAGAAATCCGTCGCATACTGTCGAGCATAATGACCCATCCGATGAAGACGGCGCGCCGGATGCATCTTGACCGTTCCCGTCGCGCCAGAGGGGCCTCAATAGCGTTCCCGGCGCTCTTTGCATAGGTTCTCACGTCTGCTAACCGGGCAATTCAGACCGATCCCAGGAGCCAAAATGACCGACCACCGCCGTCCGCTCGTCGCAGGAAACTGGAAAATGAACGGATTGCAGGCGGCATTGGCGGAAATCGACAGGATTGCCGCGGGTTATGGCGAAGCGCTCAAGGCGCGGGCCGACCTGCTGATCTGTCCGCCGGCGACGCTGATTGCTGCCGCCGTGGTGCGCGCCGGCGCCGCTTTGAGAATCGGCGGGCAGGACTGCCACCCCCAGCCCAGTGGCGCCCACACCGGCGATCTGTCGGCAGATATGCTGAAGGACGCCGGCGCCTCGTATGTCATCGTCGGCCATTCCGAGCGGCGCGCCGACCATGGCGAGAGCGATGCGCTTGTCAAATCCAAGGCCGAGGCCGGTTTGAAGGCAGGGCTGAGGGTGATCGTCTGTGTCGGCGAGACGCAGGCGCAGCGCGCCGCAGGCCAGACCCTCGACGTCGTCGGCGCGCAATTGTCCGGCTCGCTGCCCGGTGGCGCGACCGCCGACAATCTGGTGATCGCCTATGAGCCGGTCTGGGCCATCGGCAGCGGCTTGACGCCGACCGTGAAAGACGTGGCCGAGGTGCACGGCTTCATCCGCGCCCAACTCGGCAAGGAACTTGCGGCTGCGCGCATTCTCTACGGTGGCTCGGTCAAGCCCTCGAATGCCGCAGATCTGATGGGCGTCGCCAACGTCGACGGCGCCCTCGTCGGCGGCGCCAGTCTCACGGCCAGGGATTTTCTGGCGATTGCCGCTGTGTACGCGACCTAGATTTTGGCTGTCGCCAGATAGTCCTCGCGCCGCTGCGCGATGGCATCCCTGATTGCCGTGCCATAGGTCTTCATCTCGTCGATCTCTTCCTGCGTCAGGCGCTTGTCGATCGCTTCCACCGTGCTGGCGCGCAGTTTGGCGCGCATCCACCAGTCCTGCACGCGCGGCCGCCCGCTGATCCAGATGTCGAGCAGGTTGAGATAGTCGAGCCGTGCCACATAGGGCACCATGTTGATGTCGCCCAGCGTGTAGGATTTGCCGACGAGCCATTGCGAGCCGTCCGCCAGGGCGGCGTCCATCGACTTGAAGGCTTTTTCGAAATGGCCGATCGCCTGGAACACATAGGGGCTGTCGGCGCCCAGCTCATAGGTGGACAGAAACCGCGCGCGCCGCTCCGGATCGCCCACATTGGCGAAGCGCACCTGCCGCTGCTCCTCGGTCATGCCCTGCATCTTGTAGCGGAAATGCGCCGAGAAGCTGATTTCCCGCGTCGCCTCGAAAATCTGTTCGTCGATCAGCTTCGACCACAGGCGCATGCGCGTGCGCGAAAACGGATCGGGCGGCATCAGCGGTTTCTGCGGATAGGTTTCGTCGAGATATTCGCAGATCAGCGTTGACTCGACCACGGCCTTGCCGTCGTCCACCAGGGTCGGCACCACGCCCTTCGGGTTCAGCTTGAGATATTCCGGGCTGTATTGCTCGTTGGTGAACAGATTGACGTTCTGCATTTCGTAGGGGATCGACTTCTCGTCGAGGGTGATGAACACCTTCTGGGTGCAGATGGAATTGCGGGCCGTATAGAGCTTGAGCATCGTTTCCTCGCCGATTTTGAAGCGGCTCTTGTGGGCGGTTGGCAATCAAAAAATTGCTAGCCAGAAGTTGCCTGCCGCAAGTTGCCTGCCGGAAGTCGCCTACCATAAGTGTACGAAGGACGTATGAGCCAAGTCAAAAAAGCCGCAAGATGCCAAAAATATTCGAGTGATCAGGAAAGCGCATCGGTTTCCGCGAGCCGACAACCTGGCCATCTTGTCGTGCGGCCGGCCGGACTGTAGGACATAATCAAGAACCAGACAGCGGCTGCTTAGAATCGGCCCAAGCAAAACCAAAGGGGAGGGAAAATGCGCAAAATCTTCAAATCGGGCGCAATCCGGCCGGCGCTGGCAGTGCTGGCGCTGGGGGCATGCGCCGTTGCCGTGCCGGCAGCAGCAGCCGACAAGGTGAAAATCGGCATCGTCGGCAGCGCCACCGACGTCATCCACATTCTGGCCGATAAGAATGGTTTTTTCCGCGAAGAAAATATCGCGCCGGAATTCATCAATTTCATCTCCGCGACGACGATGATCGCGCCGCTTGCCAATGGCGATCTTGATGTCGGGGGCGGCGGCCCGAGCGCCGGCATGTACAATGCGGCCATGCGCGGCATCAAGCTGAAGATCGTCGCCGACAAGGGCTCGATGGCGCCCGGCAACGGGTTCATGCCGCTCATCGTCCGCAAGGATCTTTACACCACGGGCAAGGTGCGTGGCCTTGCCGACCTGAAAGGTTTGAAGGTCGGCGATACGTCGAAGGCTGGTTCCGGCGATGTGACGCTCGACAAGGCGTTGCGGTCGGTCAATCTCACGTTCAACGATGTCGACAAGCTCTACATGGGCATTCCGCAGCTTGCCGCGGCGCTCGAGAACGGTGCGCTGGATGCGACGTTCATGCTCGAGCCGATGGGAACGACCCTGGTGGCGAAGGGCAGCGCCGTCATGTTGGCGACGGGCGACACGCTTTATCCCAACCAGCAACTCGCCGTCATTCTTTACGGCGAGGCCTTTGCGCAGAAACGCGATGTGGCGCAGCGCTTCATGAATGCCTGGGTGAAGGGCGCGCGCATCTACAACGATGCCCTCAAGGATGGCCGCATCGCCGGCAAGGGCGCCGACGAGATGCTGCAACTGCTGGTCGAAAACACCAACGTCAAGGACAAGGACGTCTATCGCCGCATGATCGCGCCGGCGATCAATCCCGACGGCGCGGTGAACGCCGCCGGCCTGAAGCAGGACTATCTTTTCTACAAGGGGCAGGGCTGGATCGAAGGCGATATCGATCCGGACTCGCTGGTCGACAATTCCTTCGCCAACCATACCAGGGACATTCTCGGTCCCTACAGGAAACCCGCCAACTGAGCGGACCCGAACTCGTTCAAAAGGAAATCTGATGACCAAATTGACGCGGCTGTTGCGCTTCGCACCGGTTCTGTTGGCCGCCTTTGCGCCCGGTCTCCCGGCAAAAGCCGCCGATTATCCGTCCGGCCCGATCCGCATCATCATTGCCCTGCCGCCCGGCGGCAGCGCCGATACGATCGGCCGCTATTTCGCCGAGCATCTCAACCAGCGCTTCAAGCAGACCGTCATCGTCGAGAACCGGCCCGGCGCCGATGCGCTGATCGGCCCCACCTATGTCGCCCGCTCGAAGCCCGACGGGCTGACCCTGCTGTTCGTCACCCCGTCACTTCCGACCTTCCGGGCACTGTTCAAGAATCCGGCCATCGATCCGGAAAAGGATCTCGTCGCGATCGGGCAGGTGGTCGCGAGCCCATATTTCATCGCCATTCCGAGCAAGTCGCCGTTCAAGACACTGCCGGACTTTCTGGACCATGTGCGCGCCAATCCGGGCAAGCTCAACGTCGGCGTGTTCGCCGCCGGCAATCGCCTGACGGTGGAGACATTCAAGCGCGGCTATGGCCTCGACATGACCACGGTGTCCTACAAGGGTGAACAGCCGATGGCGGCGGCGCTGATGGCTGGCGAGGTCGATCTCGGCATCGCCACGGCGGTGACGACCGTTGCGCCGGCCAAGGAAGGCAAGTTGCGCATCCTCGCCGTCACCGGCAACAAGCGTGCGCCGACCTTGCCCGAGGCTCCGACGGTGGCTGAATCGGGCGCCAAGGGGTTTGAGCCGGGTTCGATCTGGTTTGGCCTGCTGGCGCCGGCAGCGACCCCCAGGGACATTGTGAAAACCCTGTCGGACGAGATCTTCGCCTTCGCCGCCCGTCCGGAATTGCCGGCCAGGCTGGAGCCGTTCGGCTTCGTGCCGGCGCCGACCTCCACCGCCGATTTCACGGCGCTGATCGCCCGCGAGGCGAATAACGCCATAGAATCGGCCAAAGCTGCGGGTATCGAACCGCAATAGGCCCATGGGGTTCCCATGCCCTCTTGCATCGTGTAAGAGGCGGCCCCAGATAGCGTTTTGCTTGAGATTGCGGGCTACGGCCCGCCAGATCCCGGAAAATCCATGGATACCGTTCTGATTGTCGTTCATCTTATGGTCGTGATCGCGCTTGTCGTGGTCGTGCTTCTGCAGCGTTCCGAAGGCGGCGCGCTGGGCATCGGCGGCGGAGGCGGCTTTATGACGGGCCGCGGCCAGGCCAATGCGCTGACCAAGGCGACCGGCATTCTGGGCACGCTGTTCTTCCTGACCAGCCTGACCTTGACAGTGTTGGCCAATATTCATCGCGCCCCGCGCTCGGTGCTTGACGGCGCCGCGCCGACCACCACCTCGGCGCCGGCCCAGCCGGGCGCCCCTGGTCAGGCGCCCTCCGGCGGATCCATGCTCGATCAGCTGCGCGGCATCGACAATCGTTCCACGGCGCCTGCGCCAGCACCTTCGGCGCCGGCCGCGCCGCAGCCGCCACAGCGGTAAGGTCTGGTTTTCAGGATTTCAGGGGCCGGTTCACCGGCCCCTTGCTTTTGGGCTGAGCGTCAGCCTGTGGATTTCGCTGGGAAAGCCAAGGATTGGCTCCCCGAATCGTTGAAACAGGGATAGGTCAAAGTCCCCATGGCCCGGTTTGTATTCATCACTGGCGGCGTGGTCTCCTCGCTCGGAAAAGGTCTCGCCTCGGCGGCTCTAGGCTCGCTTCTGCAGGCGCGCGGCTATACCGTGCGGCTGCGCAAGCTCGACCCTTACCTCAACGTCGATCCGGGCACGATGAGCCCGTATCAGCATGGCGAAGTCTTCGTCACCGACGACGGCGCCGAGACCGATCTCGATCTCGGCCATTACGAGCGCTTCACCGGTACACCGGCGCGCAAGTCCGACAACATCACCACCGGCCGCATCTATCAGGAAATCATCACCAAGGAGCGCCGCGGCGACTATCTCGGCGGCACCGTCCAGGTCATTCCGCACGTCACCAACCACATCAAGGAATTCGTGCTGGAGGGTAACGAGGGCGTCGATTTCGTCCTTGTCGAGATCGGCGGCACGGTCGGCGACATCGAGGGCCTGCCGTTCTTCGAGGCGATCCGTCAGCTCGGCAACGACCTGCCGCGCCAGCACTGCATCTACGTGCATCTCACTCTGCTCCCCTATATTCCCTCCGCCGGCGAGGTGAAGACCAAGCCGACCCAGCATTCGGTGAAGGAACTGCGCTCGATCGGCATCCAGCCCGATATCCTGCTGTGCCGCACCGATCGTGAAATCCCCAAGGAAGAACGCCGCAAGCTCGGCCTGTTCTGCAACGTGCGCGAGAGCGCCGTGATCGAGGCGCGCGACGTCGGCAACATCTACGACGTGCCGCGCGCCTATCACGAGGCGGGGCTTGACCGCGAAGTGCTGGCCGCCTTCGGCATCGAGCCGGCGCCCAAGCCCGACATGCGGCGCTGGAACGAGGTGGCGGCGCGCATCCACAATCCGGAGGGCGAAGTCACCATCGCCGTCGTCGGCAAGTACACCGGCCTCAAGGACGCCTATAAATCGCTCATCGAGGCCCTGGCTCATGGCGGCATCGCCAACCGGGTGAAGGTGAAGCTCGACTGGATCGAATCCGAAATCTTCGAGAAGGAAGATCCCTCGCCCTATCTCGAACAGGTCAACGGCATCCTCGTGCCCGGCGGCTTCGGCGAACGCGGCTCGGAAGGCAAGATCCTGGCGGCGCGCTTCGCCCGCGAGCGCAAGGTGCCGTATTTCGGCATCTGCTTCGGCATGCAGATGGCGGTGATCGAGGCGGCGCGCTCGCTGGCCGGCGTCAGCAATGCCAGCTCCACCGAATTCGGCCCCTGCGCCGAGCCGGTCGTCGGCCTGATGACCGAATGGATGCGCGGCAACGAGCTGGAAGTGCGCCGCCAGGGAGGCGATCTCGGCGGCACCATGCGGCTCGGCGCGTTCAAGGCCGAACTCAAGGAAGGCTCGAAGATCGCCGGCATCTACGGCGCTACCGAGATTTCGGAACGCCACCGCCACCGTTACGAGGTCAATACGGCCTATCGCGAAAGGCTGGAAGAGAAGGGACTGGTGTTTGCCGGCCTGTCGCCCGACGGCCTGCTGCCGGAGACGGTGGAATTCGCCGACCATCCCTGGTTCATCGGCGTGCAATACCATCCGGAACTGAAGTCGCGGCCGTTCGAGCCGCATCCGCTGTTCGCCAGCTTCATCGCCGCGGCGATGGTGCAGAGCCGGCTGGTTTAATCATCCCGCGTACGGCTGCAATCTGGCGATCGGATCCCCGCCAGTTTCGCCTTCTCTGGAGGCCGTGAAATTTTTTTTGCGGCCCTCTTGAAGCTGTTTTCAGACCCACCAGATTTTTGGCCGCCGAGGCCTAAAGGCTCGGCCGGGCGCCGTAAGGCGCATTCGTACCCATGTTGCTTTTAGGAGAATGTGGCTATGAGAACCTTTGACTTTACCCCCTTCTATCGTTCCACCGTCGGCTTCGACCGGCTGTTCGACATGCTGGACGCCGGCCAGGCCCGTTCGGACTGGCCGCCCTACAACATCGAGAAAAGAGGCGAGGACCAATACCGCATCAGCATGGCGGTCGCGGGCTTTGCGCCGAACGAAATCGAGCTGACCCAGCACGGCAATACGCTCGTCGTCGCCGGCGAGAAAAAGGCCGAGAAGGAGCAGCGCGAGATGCTGCATCAGGGCATCGCCTTCCGCCACTTCAGGCAGACGTTCAACCTGGCCGATCATGTGAAGGTTGTTGCCGCCAATCTTGAAAATGGCCTGTTGTCCGTCGAACTGGTCCGCGAAGTGCCGGAGCAGTTGAAACCCCGCCGTATCGCAATCGGCGCGTCTGTTTCCACGCCTGCGCCGGCGCAGGACAACAAGCCGGTCGAGCTCGATCATCAGAGCCTCGAACGCCAGAGCAAGGCGGCCTGACGTCGGCTCTACTTTTAACACTGCGGTCCACCTCCCGGCTTCGGCCGGGAGGTTCTGATTGCGGAGAATGGAGATGAAACAGCTATTTGAATCTTCACCGGCTGCTGCCAGCCCTGTTCCAGCGGACTATAAGGCGTCGCTGTTCGGGCATCCCGACGACGTGTTGAGCAACCCGGACCTGACGCCGGCAGAAAAGCGGGCAATCCTGGCTTCATGGGTCTCCGACGTCCGCGCCGTTGAGAATGCGCCGTCGCTACGACAGCTCGACAATGGCGCGACCGTGAGCATCGACGTTGTTCTGCAGGCGCTGAAGTCGCTCGACGCAGGCGAGGGACAGGCGGAACGTCTTGAGCGCAAATCGTATCACATGCGGCCAGCCGCCAGGCGCAAATCCAGCCCTATCCCCGATTGGCTGCGTCGGGCTGTCCGGCTCGATCATTTCGATGACGATGACAGTCCGCCATCGGCTCCAGCTGCGGCCGCCATTCCGCGGCGACTGAGTCCGCCAAGGGTGGAGGCTGTCCAGACTCTGCGTAGCGGCTGATTGCTCCAAGACGCTGGGTAGGCCCTCTGTCATCCCCGACGCCTGCCTGCGGGGATGACAGACCTCATGCACCAGCAGGCCGGAGACGCCCCGAGCTCGCCGTCCTTGCAACGCCCGTTCTCCTTCGCACAGCCATCCCGAATCTTTGAGGCCGCACAACTCCATCGGATGGCATGGATCATGCTTGCCTAAAAAGCAGGCGTCACCGGCTCACACTATGAAGCCGGATGAGAATGCGACAACACAGAGGACGGAACATGAAGCTTGGGTACTGGATGGGCGCGGCCGCGCTTCTGGCTGCTTGTGCGATGCCTGCCATGGCGCAGGAGAAGGCTACTTTCCTCACGAGCTGGAAGGCGCAGGCCGAGCATGGCGGTTATTATCAGGCGCTGGTGAAGGGCTATTACAAGGACTGCGGCGTCGACCTGACAATCCGTCAGGGTGGGCCGGGCATCGATCCGGCGCAGTTGCTGACGGGCGGGGCGGTCGACTTCTCGCTCTCATCGCACATCGATGCCATTCTGCACATGAATGCGGCCGGTTTTCCCGCCCGCGCGCTCACGGCCGCGTTCCAGATCACGCCGCAGATCTTGATGGCGCACCCCGACAGCAACATCAACAGTTTCGAGGACATGAAAGGCCATCCCATCATGATCTCGGCGGGATCGCGCTCCACCTACTGGCCGTACTTCCGCAAGAAGTTCGGCTGGGAGGAAACGCAGCTTCGCTCCTATACCGGCCAGCTCGCGCAATGGCTGTCCGACAAGAACATCGTCCAGCAGGGCCTGCTGACCAACGAGCCCTTTCTTGTGAAGGAACAGGTCGGCTGGGCGCCGAAGGTCTTCCTGCTCGCCGACGCCGGCTACCGCACCTACAGCTCGATTCTCACCACCTCACAGGACTTCATCGACAAGAAGCCGAAGGTCGTGCAATGCGTCGTCAGCGCCACCAACAAGGGCTGGGTTGATTTCATGACAGGCGATCCGAAGCCGGCACTCGACGCCATCAAAAAGGAAGCACCCAACAACAGCGATGCGTTGATGGCCGACACCATCAGGCTCATGAAGGAACGCAAGCTCGTCATGAACGAAGACACCGAAAAGATGGGTTTCGGCATCATGACTCTGGAGCGGTGGAAGGCGCATTACGAGATGCTGCGGGAACTCAACCTGCTCAAGAACGATGTTGATTATACCAAGGTGCTGGCGCTTCAATTCATGAAGCCCGGAACCAACTGAACGCCGCAAATGTGAAAGCCCTGGCGCGCTCGGCCTTATGCGCCAGGGTTCGACAACATTCCTTGTAGGGAGTTCTCATGATCAGCCACTCGCACTCCTTCCTCTCCGTGCCGAAGGATGGTTCCTACCGCATCGTCAACGCACGCGTGCCCGCCGATCTCGTGCCCGTGCTTGCCGGCGCTCCCGCCATCGACGGCATCACCGATTGCGAACTCATCGTCGAGAACGGCAAGGTTCAATCCATCGGCGCCCCGAATACCTTGCCCGCCACGCCCGGCCTCGCGACGATCGATCTCGACAACGGCATCGTCATGCCGCGCTTCGTCGAAGTGCATACCCATCTCGACAAGAGCCATATCTGGCCGCGCATCCAGAACGAGAACGGCACGGTGCTCGGCGCCCGCAAGGCGATCGAATTCGACCGCGAGCGGCGCTGGACGGCGGACGACGTCCGCCAGCGCATGGATTTCTCGCTGCGCTGCGCCTATGCCCATGGCACCGGGGCGATCCGCACCCATATCGATTCCTACGGCAAGCAGACGGCGATCTCGTTTCCTGTCTTCGCCGAAACCCGTGCCGCGTGGAAGGACCGGATCGCGCTGCAGGCCGTCGCCCTGTTTCCGACGACCGTCACCGTCAGGGACGAGGCGCAGTTCCGCAACATCGCCGACATCGTCGAAAAGAACGGCGGCATCATGGGCGGCGTCACCGCACCCGGCGGACAGCTCAGCGACACCGTCGACCAGGAACTCGACCGCCTGTTCCAGATGGCTGCGGCGCGTGGGCTGGAAGTCGATCTGCACGTCGACGAAACGACGATGACGCATGTGCGCACCTTGGAGAACATCGCCGATGCGGCGCTGCGCAATCGCTTCAAGGGCCGCATTCTGTGCGGCCATTGCTGCTCGCTGTCGCTGATCCCGGAGGAGGATTTCAAGCGCATCGCCGGCAAGCTTGCCGAGGCCGATATCGCGGTGGTGTCGTTGCCGATGGTCAACATGTATCTGCAGGACCGCGGCGACCGCCGCACGCCACGCCTGCGCGGCGTCGCCCCGCTGCATGAGCTGGCGGAAGCCGGCGTCCGCGTCATGGTGTCGAGCGACAATACGCGCGATCCCTATCATGCCTATGGCGACCTCGATATGCTCGAGGTTTTCCGCGAGGCGACCCGCATCCTGCACTTCGATCATTCCGAGCGCGCGTGGACGCGCATGCTCGGTGCGGCTCAGGCCGAGCAGATGGGCTTGGAGCAGCACGGCCTGATCGCGTCGGGCCAGCCGGCCGACCTCGTGCTGACGCGGGCGCGGACGTTTCAGGATCTGCTGACCCGTCCGCAGTTCGATCGCGTGGTTCTCGTCAACGGCCGGCAGATCGACACGACATTGCCCGACTATCGCGAGCTCGATGATCTCTACGCCGCCGCGCCGGCCCCCGCGCCGGCTTTGGCGGGGTAACCGTTCAATACGCGTTCTTGGTCGTCACCAGCGACAGCGGCGTCTGTATGAGAATGCGCAGATCGAACAGCAGCGACCAGTTCTCGATGTAGAAAAGATCGTGCGCCACGCGCTGTTCGATCTTTTCCACCGTGTCGGTCTCGCCGCGCCAGCCGCTGACCTGCGCCCAGCCGGTGATGCCGGGCTTGACTTTGTGGCGGGCGAAATAGCCTTCCACCACCTGGTCGTAGATGTGGCCGTCGGCATGGGCCTGCAGCGCATGGGGGCGGGGACCGACAAGCGAGAGCTCGCCGCGCAGCACGTTGATCAATTGCGGCAGTTCGTCGAGCGACGAGCGGCGCAGGAAGCGACCGACGCGCGTCACGCGCGGATCATCGCGCGTCACCTGTTTTGCCGCCGTGAAATCGCTCATGTCCGTATACATCGAACGGAATTTCAACACGTCGATGCGCTCGTTGTTGAAGCCGTAGCGGGCCTGCCGGAAAAACACCGGCCCGGGTGATGTCAGCTTCACCGCCAGCGCGATCGCCGCCAGCAGCGGCGAGAGGATCACCAGGGCCATGGCGGAAATCACCCGGTCCTCGATCCCTTTCAGGGCCACCGACCAATCCGACATCGGCTTGTCGAACAGCGGCAGGAACGGCACGTCGCCGATGTAATTGTAGGAGCGCGCGCGCAGTTTCAGTTTGCTGCCGAGCGCGCTGATGCGCACGTCGACCGGCAGCACCCAGAGCTTCTTGAGCAGCAGCAGGATGCGCTCTTCGGCGCCCAGCGGCAAAGCGATGATCAGCAGATCGACGCGCTGCTCGCGGCAGAAAGCGACGAGATCGTCGAACCGGCCGAGTTTGACGTAGCGTCCGATCTTTTCGGGCGAACGCAGCTTGTCGCGATCGTCGAACATGCCGAGAATCTGGATGGCTTCGCCGGCGGTCCTGTCGAGGCGCGCGATCAGGTCTTCGGCGATGTCGCCGCCGCCGACCACCACCGTGCGCCGCGCCAGCCTGCCGGCCTTGCGCCAGCGCGTGATCAGCAAAGCGGCGGCGGCGCGCGTGCAGATGCACCCGAGCCAGCCGCAAATGAACCACAGGCCCGCCCAGTTGCGCACCGGGACGACATCGGTTTCGGCGAAGACGCAGATGACGAGGAAGGCCGCCAGCGCCAGCAGAAGGGCGAGCCCTGTTTCCCCAGCCTGCCTCATCGCCTGCGACAGGGCCGGGATCGTATAGCCCCACCGCGCCCTGATGATCAGCATGGCGGCCAGCGCCACGAGGAACAGTGTTGCCGCAAGATTGAACGGGGACGCAAAGGCCGGTGCCGGACGGTGGCCGAAAGCGATCAGCCCGCCCGTGACGATCGACAGGCCGTCGAGCAGCAGAATCACGGCGATGACGGTGGATTGGGACATGAGCCGGTCCGGTGCGACGACGGGTATGGCCGCAGGTGCGACGGCTTGCGCGAAGCTCTCCCTGCTGTTGGACGCCGCCGGATTTACCGAAAGGGCCGGTTGCCGCGTGGGCGCATGCATCTGTAGATCCGTCATGTTTCGAGGATTGGACGGCTATTCTGGCGATAAAGATGTAAAAACGCCCCTAAGAGACAGGCTGAACCAGATATGAAATATGGTATTATGATACCTCATGCAGAATCTGGCTGTGGCGCAGCAATTTTTGTATTTCCGGCGCGTATCAAGTTGACGTGGCACCGCGCTGTCCGTATAAGCCGCCATCCTTCAGGCAGGATCGGGCAGGGCTGACGCACTGTCGCGGCAAATTCCCGAACTGCAATTTCACGGATTTAAGTCTCATGTACGGAAAAACGACTACGACGAAAACCGCCGAGGTCGAGAAGAAGTGGGTGGTAATCGACGCCAAGGGGCTTGTCGTGGGCCGTCTTGCGACGCTCATCGCCATGCGCCTTCGCGGCAAGCATCTCCCGTCCTTCACGCCCCATATGGATGATGGCGACAATGTCATCGTCATCAACGCCGAGAAGGTGGTTCTCACCGGCCGCAAGCGCGACCAGAAGATGTACTACCACCACACCGGCTTCATCGGCGGCATCAAGGAACGCTCGGCGAAGTTCATTCTCGAAGGCCGCTTTCCCGAGCGGATCGTCGAGAAGGCCGTAGAACGCATGCTGCCGCGCGGTCCGCTGGGCCGCAAGCAGCTTGGCAACCTGCGCGTCTACAAGGGTGGTGAGCATCCCCACGCCGCCCAGTCCCCGGTGGCAATCGACGTCGCCGCTCTCAACCGCAAGAATTCGAGGAGCGCCTGATCATGGCCGAGACCCTTTCATCGCTCCAGGACCTCAAGGGCGCCACGGCGTCCCAGGCCGAAGCCCCGAAGTACGAGCAGAAGCTCGACAAGTATGGCCGCGCTTACGCCACCGGCAAGCGCAAGGACGCTGTCGCCCGCGTCTGGATCAAGCCGGGCTCCGGCAAGATCACGATCAACGGCCGTGCCTTCGAAGTTTACTTCGCCCGTCCCGTGCTGCGGATGATCGTCAACCAGCCGTTCGGCGTTGCCAACCGGGTCGGCCAGTATGATCTGGTCATCACCTGTGCCGGCGGCGGTCTCTCCGGCCAGGCCGGCGCCGTCCGCAACGGCGTCTCCAAGGCGCTGACCTATTACGAGCCTGACCTGCGCGGCGCGCTCAAGAAGGCCGGCTTCCTCACTCGCGATTCGCGCACCGTCGAGCGCAAGAAGTACGGCCACAAGAAGGCCCGCAAGAGCTTCCAGTTCTCGAAGCGCTAAAGCGGCCTTCGACCTGCGGTTCAACCCGATCGGCCTACGGCCGGTCGGGTTTTTCTTTGCGCACGTACTTCAATCCAGCGGAGAGGATGGCTTCCACGCAGCGATGTGCGTGAGCTTGGCGGGATTGTAGACCTGATAGATCGCCGTTATGCGCTCGCCGCGCGTTTCGAACGAGAGCGTCGAGATCAGGGCATCGTCGACAAAGGTCAGGATTCCGGATTCGCCGTTGATCACGCCAAGCCGGCGTTCGACGACGGCGGTTTCATCCACGGAGCCGCGCGGAATAAGGCTTCTTGAAAGGATCAGCCGGATAATCTTGTCGGCGCCGAAGATGCCGGCTGCCGACACGCGGACCTTGCCGCCGCCGTCGGATTTCAGCACCGCATCGTCAGCCAGGAGTGACAGCAACGCCGCCTTGTCGCCGGCCTGGATGGCCAGCAGGAAACGCCGCACGAGGCTTTCCTGCATATGGGCTGTGACCTGGAATTTCGGCCGTCCCTCGC
Organism: Terripilifer ovatus; assembly: GCA_029222685.1. Taxonomy (GTDB): domain Bacteria; phylum Pseudomonadota; class Alphaproteobacteria; order Rhizobiales; family Beijerinckiaceae; genus Terripilifer; species Terripilifer ovatus. Next base: position 244,285 of record JARHVB010000010.1, read on the forward strand.
GCACCCGCGCCCGCGCGCGGTGGGCAATCTGCCGGCACGCCGCTTCGCTCTTGTTGAGGATCGCCGCAATCTCGGTAAAGCCGGCGTCGAATACATCGCGCAGGACGAACACAGTCCTTTCGTCGGGCGAGAGCCGTTCAAGCACGATCAGAAAAGCCACCGATAAGTCGGATGGCAGATCCATCCGGCCGGCAGCATCCTCATCGGCGGTCTCGCCGATAGGTTCTGGCAGCCAGATTCCGGGATAGGCCGCCCGTTCCACTTCCAGGTGCCGCAGGCGGTCGATGCAGAGCCGGGTCGTCACCGAGGTCAGCCAGGCCCTGGGCGACCTGATTTCCGAGACGTCGGATTGCAGCCAGCGCAGAAATGCATCCTGCGCCACGTCCTCCGCTTCGGTGAGGGTGCCCAGCATCCGGTAGGCGAGGCCTCGCACATGGCGTCGGTGCCGCTCGAAGATCTCCGCCAGTTCTGGCATCTCTTTTCTCCCTTCCCCCTAAGACGGCCGAGACGGCCTTTTGTGACTCCTGCATTTGAAAAATGTTTTTCGCCTGAGGCGGCCGGTTTCGGTCACAAGCCGCATCCTCGCCCGTCAATAGAGCGGTTGAATAGTGAGGCCGATCGGCCCGATGCTCAAGGTGGGGGAATATGTCCAACTTAGTTGAAACCGGCGAAGGCACTCGCCTGGACGCTTTAGAGATCCTTCCGGCCAGATCGTCCGAGAAGCTGACCATAGTCGCTTCCTCGTTCGGGGCACTGCTGGAATGGTACGATCTCTACATTTATGCTGCTCTGACAGCCACTTTCGCCCAATTGTTTTTCCCGCCGGGTAACGAAGTGGCGGCCACGCTAGCAAGCCTGGCAATTTTCGGCGCCGCCTTCATCCTGCGGCCTATCGGTGCCCTTGTCTTCGGTTATTTCGGCGATCGCTATGGGCGCAAGCTGACCTTTGTCGCTACCATCTGGATCATGGGTGTCGCCACCATCGGCATCGGCCTTCTGCCAACCTATTCGCAGGTCGGTCTTCTGGCTCCCGTGCTCCTGGTCGCTTTCCGCCTCGCCCAGGGGCTGGCGCTGGGAGGAGAAGTCGGCGGCGCGGCGACCTATGTCACCGAGAATGCGGCGCCAGGGCGGAGAGGATTCGCCACCAGCTGGCTGCAGACGACCGCAACGATTGGCCTGCTGCTGTCTATCGTCGTCGTCACGGTGGTTCGTCTGTCCATGGACAATGAGAGCTTCAATGAGTGGGGCTGGCGCATTCCGTTTCTTGTGTCGGGTATCCTTCTGGCGATCTCGCTCTATCTTCGGCGGCGGCTGTCTGAATCCCCGGTGTTCGAGCGCATGAAATCGCGCGGCAAGGTGTCGGAACGTCCCGTCACGGAAAGCCTGTCGAATGGCCGCAACGTCAGGAGCATGCTCATCCTGCTGTTCAGCGTCGCGTCGGGTGTCGGCATTCTCTATGGCGTCGGCCATTTCTATTCGGCTTACTTTCTCGCCAACACGCTCAAAGTCGAGCCCACCATGACAAACATCCTGATGTCGTGCGCGCTTGTTCTGGCGACACCCTTCTATGTTTTGTTCGGCTGGCTTTCCGATCGGGTTGGACGCAAATGGATCATGGTGCCCGCCTGTCTGATTGCGGCCGTAACGATACAGCCTGTTTTCAAGGCTCTCACGCATTATGCCAATCCGGCTTTGGAGCGCTTTCAAAATGACAACGCCGTCGTCGTTGAAGGCGGCGACTGCAGTTTCCGGCTGTTCTCTCCGCCGCAATCGCCTTGCGACAAGACCCGGAATTTCCTGAACGGTCTCGGCGTCGCTTACACGTTCCGGGAGGTTGCCCAGGGCAGCCCGGCGCGCGTGGAGGTGGCGGGCACGCAGATACACGGGTTTGATCCTGCTGCCTTCAAGACAGCGCTGACGCAGGCAGGCTGGCCCGAGGCGGCCGAACCATCCCAGGTGAACAGGCCGATGGTGGTTTTGCTGCTTTTGTATCTCGTGTTGCTGCTGACCATGGTTTACGGCCCGATCGTCGCCTTCATGGTCGAATTGTTTCCTGCTAATCTGCGCTACACGTCGCTGTCTTTGCCCTACCATATCGGCTCGGGCTGGTTCGGCGGAATGCTGCCTTTTGTGCTCACCAGCATCAACGCATCCTACGGCAGCATCTATGCCGGGCTTTGGTATCCGACGATCGTCTTGCTGATCTCTTTTGCCGTCGGCACGCTGTTCATTCGCGAAACCAGAAAAAACTCCATCGACTAAATCGAAGGAATGGAACGACAAATGGAACAGGAAATGGAGCGCGACATATGAAACGGATTGTTGTCCTGGGTGCTGGATTCGCCGGTCTCTGGAGTGCGATCGGCGCTGTGCGCAAGCTCGATGAGCTTGGTGTCGCACGCGACGAGGTTGAAGTCGTCGTCGTCAACAAGACGGCATTTCACAGCATCCGCGTTCGCAATTATGAGGAGCAGCTTGAAGACACCATCGTGCCTCTGCCGGATGTGCTCGATCCGGTCGGGGTGCGCTGGATCGAGGGCGAGGTCTGCGATATCGACGTGAACGGCAAGGCCATCATGATCGATACGGGCGACGGGCGGTTAAGTCTTCCCTTCGATCGCCTGGTGTTCGCCATGGGAAGCAAGCTGGCGCGACCGCCCATAGAAGGGCTGGGGAGCTACGCCTTCGATGTTGACACTTACGACGGCGCCAAGCGGCTGGAGGCCCATCTCGCCGGCCTGTCGTCGATCCAAGCGCCCGGCCGCTATACGGTGCTTGTCATCGGCGCGGGGCTGACGGGTGTCGAGATCGCGGCGGAACTGCCGGCGCGGCTTCGCGAATTGATCGGCGAAGGCGGCTCCGGCGATATACGGGTTATTCTGGCCGACAGATCGTCCGTCATTGCTCAGGCGATGGGAGAGGCGCAGCCGGTCATCGTCCACGCGCTGGCTACGCTTGGAGTGGAGATGATGCCTGCGTTTCAACTGCGCGCAATCGACGAACAGGGGGCCATCCTCGCATCGGGGGAGCGCATCTTCGCCTCGACCGTGATCTGGTGTGGCGGCATGCACGCGCATCCGATGACCGATCGTTTCGCCGTCGCCCACGACCAGCTCGGGCGGCTTCCCGTCGATCCGTTCCTGCGCGTCGTGGGAGCAACGGATATTTTCGCCGCGGGCGATGCCGCCAGTCTGCTGATCGACGGCCGCCACGAAACCATGATGTCCTGCCAGCATGGCCGGCCCATGGGCCGGTTCGCCGGACACAACGTCGTCTGCGATCTGCTCGGACTGGACATGCTGGCCCTGCGGATCGATTGGTACTCGACGGTTCTCGATCTTGGCCCTTGGGGCGCCGTCTACACGTTTGGATGGGACCGGAAACTGGTGGCGCAGGGCATGGCCGCCAAGAGCGTAAAGCAGCGCATCAATCGCGAACGGATTTATCCGCCCCGTACCGGCCGGAAAGCCGATCTCTTCAACGCGGCCAGGCCTGTTGTGGACGATCCACCGAAATTCGCAGGTGCGAGCGGGGCTGGATTGGCGAAAGCGGAGCAGGGTGTGGAACCGCAATAGGCGGCGTCCGGCGGAACCGCGGGGACACGCCAAATCGCCACAATTTTTCCGGCATCTGCAGGGCGGCGCGAGCCGCCCTTTTCTGTTTGTGCGCTAGCGCACATGTTTACGGTTGCACGGCTGTCAAAGGAAGCGCATTGGCCGTTTCCGGCTATGGCGTTTCGGGCCTGCAATGGTTCGGCAATGCGCGTCTGATTTATCGACTATCTTATTTCCGCACAGGAGCTGCCCGTGATGCTTTCTCCCTTCCGCCCCTTTCTGCTGACCGTTGCGGCCGTTTTCGCCGTGCAGCCGCTGACCGTCATGGCGCTGGAAAATCTCTCCTTCGACAATGTCCGCGTCGAAGCGCCCGATGGTAAAGGCAGCGTCCTTTTCAAGCACATCGATTTTTTCGACACCAACCTGAGCCGCGACGAGGCCTCGAAGCTGTTCGCATCCGGTCTCTCCAAGGACGAATATATCGCCATCGTTTCGAAGGCCCAGGTGAAACGCATCGCCATTCCGGAAATCACCGTCGAGCCGAAGGGAGATAGCAGTGGCACCATCACGGTGCGCTCCTACGAGGTGATCGGCCTCGATGGCGGGAAGTTTCAGAAGGCCTCCATCGCCGGCTTCGACGGCACCGTCACCAGCAAGGCGGGGACGGGGACTGTGAAGTCCGGGCCGATCGTTCTGGAGGACGGCGATTTCTCGAAACTGATCATCGCCGTGAAGGATGGCGACGTCGCCAATGGCGTGGCGCGCCTGGGCAAGTTTTCGTGGACCGGTTTCGACCTTCAGGTGCCCGATAAGGACACGCCCGCCAGCGCGCCCGGCGGCAATCTCTATAAGATCGCCATGGCCTCCCTGAACGGCTCCACGACCTATAGCGGCGATACGCCGATGCAGAGCAAAGGCGAGATGAAGGGCATATCCTTCGAACCGCCGAAAGCCTCGGAAGCCGGGCGCACCCTGGTCAAGTTCGGCTATGACCGTGTCGAGGCCGGCGCGACCCTCAGCGGCAATTACGATGCGGCGAAGAAGACCTATTCCCTGGTTGATTATACGATCACCGGCGTCAATGCCGGCGCGCTGAGCTTCAGCGGCAGTTTCGGCAACATCGACAAGGGCGCCTTCGTCGGCAGCAAGAACGAACGTCTGGCGGCCATCGTCCAGGGCGACGTCAGCGATCTGACCCTGCGCTTCGTCAACCAGGGCCTGTTCGACAAGGCGGTTGATTTCTATGCCGCTTCGGTGAACCGCAAGGCGGCGGACGTGAAGGGCGAATGGGCCGTCGCAGTCACCGGAATGCTGCCGATGATGCTCGGCGGCGATCCCGCGGCCTTGAAGATGGCCGAGGCGGTCAACACATTCATTCGTGATCCGAAAAGCCTGACAGTGTCCCTGAAAGGCAAGAACGGCCCGGTCCGCTTCACGGAAGCGATGAGTTTGCGCGATCCCGTCACCTTTCTGTCGAAAGTGCAGGTTACGACGACCGCCAATCAATAGGGTTGCCATAAGGCGCGCGGGCAGGGCTTCTTGACTCGCGGCAGGTTGACTTGCTGACCGGGCTCGGCCAATGGCTGGGCCCGATTAGCTGGAAAGGCGAGAAGAAGGAAAGTGCGCCATGGTGGCGGAAGTGCTGGCGGATGTGTTGGCCGCGAAAGTATTCATTGATGGTGAGGCTGGAACCACGGGTCTGTTGATCCGCGAGTTGCTCGGCGCGCGCCGCGATGTCGAAATCGTCTCCATCGATCCGGCCAGGCGCAAGGACGCCGCCGCCAAGAAGGACCTTCTGGCCGGCGTCGACCTGACGATCCTGTGCCTGCCCGATGATGCGGCGAAGGAATCGGCCGCGCTCGTCGCCTCGCTCGGATCCCGTGCGCCGAAAGTGCTGGATGCTTCGACCGCCCACCGCGTCGCCCCCGGCTGGGCCTACGGATTTCCTGAACTGGCCGAAGGCCAGGCCGATCAAATTCGCGCCGCGCAGTTCGTCGCCAATCCCGGCTGTTATGCCACCGGCGCCATCGCGCTCATCCGGCCGCTGGTCGACGCCGGCCTTCTGCCGCCGGATTTTCCGGTGACGATCAATGCCGTCTCCGGCTATAGCGGCGGCGGCAAGTCGATGATCGCCGAATACGAGGCGCGCACCGCGCCCGATTTCGAGATCTATGGGCTTGGCCTCGAACACAAGCACATGCCGGAAATCCAGCACTACGGACGGCTGTCGCGGCGGGCCATCTTCGTGCCCTCGGTCGCCGATTTCCGCCAGGGCATGCTGGTGTCGATCCCGCTGCATCTCGATACCTTGCCCGGCAAGCCGACCGGCGCCGACATCGAGGCTGTGCTCGGCAAGCGCTATGCGGACGGCTCATTCGTGCGCGTGGTGCCGGCTGCCGAGGTGGCCGGAGAGCGCGGCAAGCTCGAGGCGGAATCGCTCAACGACACCAATCAGATGGAGCTGCGCGTTCATGCCAACGAGAAGCACCGTCACGCCGTGCTGATCGCCAAGCTGGACAATCTCGGCAAGGGCGCCTCGCGCGCCGCCGTCCAGAACATGGAACTGATGCTGGGATTGTAAGGCTCACAGCGCGAAGCAAGATCGCCCTCGTCCTCCGGACGAGGGCTTTTCTGTCGCTGGACTACGCGCCCTTGAATGCCACGACCTTGCTGGTCTGCTGGCCGAGGCCGTCGATGCCGAGCGTGACCACATCGCCTGCCTTCAGCCAGTTCGGCGGCTTGCGGCCGAGCGCGACGCCCGCCGGCGTGCCGGTGGTGATGATGTCGCCGGGGTCGAGCGTCATGAAGCGCGAGACGAAGCTGACGATGGTGTTGATGCCGAAGATCAGGTTCTTGGTATTGCCCGATTGCTGTCGCGCGCCGTTGACGTCGAGCCACAGCGCCAGCGCGCCGACATCCTTGATCTCGTCGGGCGTCACCAGCCAGGGGCCGATCGGGCCAAAGGTCGGTGCGCTCTTGCCTTTGGTCCACTGGCCGGTGCGCTCGATCTGGAATTCGCGCTCCGAGACATCGTTGCAGATGAAATAGCCGGCGATGTGCTTGGGCGCGTCAGCCTCGCTCACATAAGACGCGGTCTTGCCGATCACGAAAGCGATCTCGGCTTCCCAGTCGAGCTTGACGGAATCGCGCGGGAACATGATGTCGTCGTTGGGGCCGCAGATGCTGTTCGGCGCCTTGTTGAAGAGGATCGGCTCGGCCGGAATCTTGGCGCCGGTCTCGGCGGCATGGTCGGAATAATTGAGTCCGATGGCGATGAAATTTCCCGGCTTGGCGACGCAGGGGCCGAGGCGCGGATTGCCATCGACGAGTGGCAACTGCTCGACCTTGGCCGCGGCGATCCTGGCGATATGCTCCGGTCCCAGATAGTCGCCGGCGAGGTCGGGAACGATGCTGCTGATGTCGCGAATCTTGCCTGCCGAATCAATCAGGCCCGGCTTTTCCTTGCCGGGCTGGCCATAACGTACAAGTTTCATGAGCGTCTCCTGTTGAATTCTCGATCCGACCGCCGGATCGCATACCCGAATGTTGCCAAAAAGCAACTTGCCCTCGAATTAGTGCACTTTAACTCCGCACTTTGCCCAACGTAGGGACGCTGTCATTGCCAGTGCCCAAAACCCGTCGTTAAATACGTCAAATTTGTGATTTGATTTGCACAAGTTTTGATCCTTCCGCGGCGGCGGAATGGAACGAGGGGAGCCAGGTTCATGCATAACAATCTCCGGCACGGTCTGCGAGCGACGGTTGCGGTTTCCGCTCTGTTTGGCATGGTCGCCGCGTCCCAGGCGGGCGGTTTCGCTCTGCGCGAACAAAGCGCCGAGGGCCAGGGCATGTCGTTTGCCGGCGTCGCCGCCGGCTCCGCCGGTCTGTCTTCCATGTTCTGGAACCCGGCAACGATCACCATGACGCCCGGCTGGAACAGTGAATGGGACGTTGCCGGCATTCTGCCGTTCTCCTCGATCACGCCGACCCTGCCGACAGTGACGCCGCTGGTCGGTGCCGGCAACATCGGCGAGAAGGCCGTGTTGCCGTCAGGCTATACGAGTTACCAAATCAATGATCGCTGGTGGATCGGCCTGGTGACGGGCGCTCCCTTCGGCCTGGTGACGAAATCCCCGGAAATCTGGGCAGGCCAGGCCTACGGCGTGTCATCGAAGGTGATCAGCTTCAATGCCAACGCCATCGTCGGCTGGAAGGTCAACGACTGGATCTCGATCGCAGCCGGTCCCTCGGTGCAATATTTCTCGGTGCGTCTGCGTGGCTCCGCCGCTGCCTTCGGTCCCGGCGGCGCGAACATTCTGGAAGGCTCAAACACCAGCATCGGCGCAACCGCCGGTATCACGATCACGCCTTGGGCCGGGACGCGGGTCGGCCTGGGTTATCGCTCGGCGATCACCCACGAACTGGAAGGCGGTCTGACGCCGGGCATCCCCGTCACGCTTCCGGTCAAGACGAAAGTGACCTTGCCCGAGACCGTAACCCTCGGTCTGTCGCAGGATTTCGCAAACGCCTGGACCGCCAATTTCGGGATCGAATGGACCAACTGGTCGCGTCTGAAGACATCCGACGTGACGAACTGGTTCACCGGCGTGCCGTTTCCGTTCCCCGCCCAGCAACGCTACAATTGGCGTGACGGCTGGTTCTTCTCGGCCGGCCTGGAGTATGCTTACAGCCCCGCCTGGACATTCCGCGGCGGCCTGGCTTACGAAATTTCGCCGGTCAGCGATGCGACCCGCAGCGTGCGCCTGCCCGACACGGATCGTATCTGGGCCTCGCTCGGCTTCAGCTACAAATACAGCAACAAGCTGAGCTTCGACGTCGGCTACTCGCACATCTTCGGCAAAAACGGCAACATTAACAACGTGCCCGGAAGCCAGAATTTCATCCCGCCGCTGGTGTTCGTCGCCACCACGCAGGGCCATGTCGACATCTTCTCGGTCGGTGTGAAATACCGCTGGGACAACCCCGTTTCGGCCGTTGTCGCCAAATACTGATCGGACTTTTTGATAGAGTTAACGGGGGGCGAGGAGAGCCGGGCGATTGCCCGGCTCTTTTCATTCACGGTCCAAACTATTTGATGCGGGCCGGATTGCCGTAGACGGTCGCGCCGGCCGGCACGTTGCGTGTCACCACGCTGCCGGCGCCGACAATGGCGTTGTCGCCGATGATGACGCCGGGCAGGATGATCGCTCCGCCGCCGATCCACACATTGCTGCCGATATGAACCGGACGGCCGAATTCCAGGCCGGCGCGCCGCACCGCCGCCTCGCGCGGGTGATCGGCGGTCAATATTTGCACGCCGGGACCGATCTGCGTCTTGTCGCCGATCGTCACCGCGACGACGTCCAGGATCACGCAGTTGAAATTGAGAAAGGCGCCATTGCCGACGCTGATGTTGAAGCCGTAATCGCAATAGATTGGCGCCCGGATTTCGACATTGGCGCCGATCGCGGCCAACCGCTCGGCCAGGATATCGCGGCGGTCCAGCTTCGACATGGTCGTCGCTGTATTGAAGCGCGCCAGCCAGGCGGCGGTCGCCGCGAGATCGGATTGCAGCTCTGCCGCCGATGGATCGTAGAGATCACCGGCGAGCATCTTGTCCTTCTCGCTGCGCGTCATCATCGATGCTTCCCGCTGTCCGTCAGGCAGAACACTCAGGACCTTACACGCACATAGTCGCCCGGTGCATCGCGCAGCGGCGGCAACGCACCCGAGCCCGGCGTACGCGCCTCGACCATCTCGGGGGCCTGATCCGTGACCCATTTGATCCAGTCGGGCCACCAGGTTCCGGCAAGTTCCTGCGCCTTCGCCACCCAATCCTCGAACGAGCCTTCCACCGGTCCGCCGACCCAATACTGATACTTGGGCTTGCGCTCCGGATTGACGACGCCGGCGATATGGCCGGAGCCCGCCAGCACATAGCGCATCGGGCCGCCGAAGAACTTCGCGCCGGTGAAGACCGAGCGCGCCGGCGCAATATGATCCTCGCGCGCCGCCAGGTTGTAGATCGGGATGGTGACCCGCTTGAGATCCAGCGTCTTGCCGTCGATGACCATCCGCCCGCGCGTCAGGTTGTTCTCGAGATAGCAATTGCGCAGGTAGAACGAATGATTGGCCGCGGGCATGCGCGTGGAATCCGAGTTCCACGCCAGCAGGTCGAATGCCGAAGGATCGACGCCCTTGATGTAATTGTTGACCACATACTGCCAGATCAATTCGTTCGGCCGCAGCATATTGAAGGCGCTGGCCATCTGTCCGCTGTCCAGATAACCCGCCTGGGTCATCTTCTTCTCGATGGCTGCGATATTGTCCTTGCCGGCGAAGAACTTGAGATCGCCGGCATCGGTGAAATCGACCTGCGTGGTAAAGAACGTGGCGTTGGCAATCCGCGTATCGTTCGTCAGCGCCATCAGCGCGAGCGCGATCGCCAGCAGGGTTCCGCCGACGCAATAGCCGATGGCCGCCACCTGCTTCTCACCGGTCGCCTTGTCGATGGCGTCGAGTGCCGCAAAGATGCCTTCGTGGATATAGCTCTCGAACCCCTTGTTGGCCTGCCGTTCATCCGGATTGACCCAGGAGATGACGAAGACCGTCAAACCCTTTTCGACGCAGTAGCGGATGAAGCTCTTCTCCGGATTGAGGTCGAGCACGTAGAATTTGTTGATCCACGGCGGCACGATGAGCAGCGGCCGGCGGAACACGTTCGGCGTCGTCGGCGTATACTGGATGAGTTCCATCAAGTCGTTCTGGAAGATCACCTTGCCCGGCGTCGCCGCCATGTCGCGGCCGAGTTCGAATTTCGAAGCGTCGCTCTGGCGGATGCGCAGATTGCCTTTTCCGGCCTCGATGTCCTGCGCAAGCATGTGCATGCCGCGCACCAGATTGGCGCCGTTCTCGGACAAGGTCTTGCGTAGCAGTTCCGGATTGGTCGACAGGAAGTTCGATGGCGACATCGCGCCCGCGAGTTGCTTGACGTAGAACGCTGCCTTTTCGCGCGTCTGCGGGTCGATCGTTTCGGCCTTGTCGACCATATCGTTGGCCCATCGCGTGGTGACGAGATAGGCCTGCCGGAGAAAATCGAACACCGGATTGGTCTGCCAGGCCGGGTCGGTGAAGCGCTTGTCGCTGGGGTCCGGCGGCACCACCGGCTTGGCCGGCTCGCCGGACATGCGCCGCCAGGTGCCGCCCCAGAGTTCGAAGAGCGAGCCCGTCAACTCCTGCTGGGCGTTCATCGCTTTTTTGGGGTCGGCGAGCCAGTAGTCGGCGACGGCGCCGAAAGTCCTGATCGCGTCGGCAATTTGCCCTGACAAATCCGGATTTGTGTCACCTTTTTCAAGCGGGCGCATCCGGGCTGCCAGCGCCTTGCCGCCTTCCTCGGTGGCGCGCGCCAGATTGACCGACAGCGCCTCGAAATCGGGGATCGGAAATTCCGCCGCATCGCCGGACCCGGCCTGATTGCCCGCCCGAGCTGGTTCCTGTGGAGCGGGCAGGGCCGGCTTGGGGGCAGCGTCCGAAGTCTTGGCAGGGTCCGAAGTTTTGGCAGCGTCCGGAGACTTGGGCGCATCCGCGATCCTGGCTGCATCCAGAACCGGGACTTTAGGGGCAGCGGCCTTGGCTGGCTTCGAAGCCTTTTTGGCGCGCGGGCGTTTAGCCTTGGCCTCAGCCTTGCCAGCCGTTTCCGTCTTGGCGGGCAATTGTTCGGCCGGCAATTGCGCGTTCCTCGGGAAAGTCTCGTTTTTCAACTGCGAAGTCATGTTCGTTCCGATAAAAGCAACCGGTGTGCCATTCAGGAAGCCGCGATTGGAACACAATGGCGGTTACAATAGGGGTTTATTGAAGTGTTTGGTCAATCATCCCAATGATCAGCTTCATATATGTTGGGTGAGAATCTAGAGATGCAAAGTGTTGCGCGTATGTCGGCGGACCGCTTCGGACGATTGATATCTGTCCGGTCGTTCAGCCTGTGTGCTTTTGCGCTCTTGTCGACGCTGCCGGTTGCAGCGCAGCAAGCGGGCGGAAGCGCCCAGCAGAGCGACAATCCGTTCGCGACCATTCTGCGCGGCCCGCGCTTCACCACGACGCCGATGGAACCGCAGGATTGGGTCAAGCGGTCGCGCCCCGCGGACAATCAGGCCTATATTCCGGTCGGCCGCAACGCGGATCAGCCCCAGCGCCGGGTGATGACGCCCGATGAGGTGCGCGCCAAGGAAGCCGAGCTCGACGCCGTCCGGGCCAAACATGACCGTCTGGCCCACCGCAAACCCTTGAACGTGCGGATCGGCTCGGCAACCGCGCCGCCTTTGCCCAAGAAGGAGAGCAAGAAGCCGACTTGCGTCCTGACCTGCGATACGGGTCTCGGCACCACGACCAGAAAGTGATAAGGGACTGGTCTTCGAGGCGGCTTTCCGCCGACTCGGAAAACTCCAATCGGGAATGAGAAGATGTCCGACGACTTTTATCGCGTACGCCGCTTGCCACCCTATGTCTTCGAACAGGTCAATCGCCTGAAGGCACAGGCTCGCAACGCCGGCGCCGATATCATCGATCTGGGCATGGGCAATCCCGACCTGCCGGCCCCCAGGCACGTCATCGAAAAGCTCGTCGAGACGGCGGGCAAACCACGCACGGACCGTTATTCGGCGTCCAAGGGCATCCCCGGCCTGCGCCGCGCCCAGGCGGGGTATTACGAGCGCCGTTTCGGCGTCAAGCTCAACCCCGACACGCAGGTCATCACCACGCTCGGCTCGAAGGAAGGCTTCGCCAACATGGCGCAGGCCATCACCGCGCCGGGCGATGTGGTGCTGTGTCCCAATCCGTCCTATCCGATCCATGCTTTCGGCTTTCTTATCGCCGGCGGCGTCGTCCGCTCGGTGCCGGCCGAGCCGACGCCCGACTATTTCGTTGCGCTCGAAAAGGCGATCCAGCATTCGACGCCCAAGCCCATCGCGGTGATCGTCTGCTATCCCTCCAATCCGACGGCGATGGTGGCCGATCTCGACTTCTACAAGGACCTTGTGGCTTTCGCGAAAAAGCACGAGATCTTCATCCTTTCGGATCTCGCCTATGCGGAAGTTTATTTCGACGGCAATCCGCCGCCGTCGGTCCTGCAGGTACCGGGCGCCAACGACATCGCCGTCGAATTCACTTCGATGTCGAAGACCTACTCGATGGCCGGCTGGCGCATCGGCTTTGCTGTCGGCAATGAACGTCTGCTGGCGGCTTTGGCACGGGTGAAATCCTATCTCGATTACGGCGCTTATACGCCGATCCAGGTTGCGGCGGCTGCCGCCCTCAACGGGTCGGACGATTGCATCGAGGAGATGCGCCAGACCTACAAGCGCCGCCGCGATGTGATGGTCGAAAGCTTCGGCCAGGCCGGCTGGGAGTTCGATCCGCCGACGGCTTCGATGTTCGCCTGGGTGCGCATTCCCGAACGGTTCGCCCATCTGGGTTCGCTCGAATTCTCGAAACTTCTGATCGAGAAGGCCGATGTCGCGGTGGCGCCGGGGATCGGCTTCGGCGAACATGGCGATCAATATCTGCGTCTCGCCATGGTCGAGAACGAGCAGCGCATCCGTCAGGCAGCGCGCGGCATCCGCCGCTTCTTCGACAGCGCCGATCAGATCCTGCACAACGTCGTCCAGCTCAAGAAGCCGGCCTGAAGAACGCACGCACCTTTCTGCCGTTTATGGGAGAAGGGTGCGCTCGCTCCTTCGCCGCCGCAAATTGTCGCGCGGGCCAAAAGGCTCTGCCAGTAGGGAACTCGCATAGGCTAAGAATTGTTGACCGGGAGCGGCGGCTGCGCCGGTGATTGACGCGTCTCCTTAAGGGAAACTTTTGCCATGCCGGAACGGACGCAGGCGTCGGCTTCGATCCAGGCCGATACACAGCAGCGCGTTTTCGCTTTCATGAAGGATCCGCGAACCTATGGGACCGCGGGAGACGTTCGCCGCATCGATACCCATGGAGCGGCTGTGTTTCTGGCGGGCGACGACGTCTACAAGATCAAGCGCGCCGTCAAATTCCCGTTCATGGATTTTTCGACCCTGGAGAAGCGGCGCCGCGTCTGCGAAGCCGAGATCGCCATCAACCGCCCCAATGCGCCCGACATCTATCTCGGCGTGGTGCCGATAACACTGAAGGGTGAGACGCTGGCGATCGACGGCGGCGGCGAGGTCGTGGAATGGGCGGTGCATATGCGCCGCTTCGACGAAAACGCGACACTCGACAGGATGGCCGACGCTGGACCCATCTCGCCCGATCTAGCAAGGAGCCTGGGCGACATCATTCATCGCAGTCACGATGGCGCGCGGCGTGGCGACGGTGACGAAGCCGTTGCCGCTCTGCGCGATTATATCGACCAGAACGACGAGGCTTTTGCGGCGCTGCCCGATCTGTTCGATACGGCGACCGCCGGCAACATCTATGTCCGCTCGCTGGAACATTTCGCCCGGTGCGAGTCCCTGATGCGCCAGCGCGGTGAGGACGGCTATGTCCGCCGCTGCCACGGCGACTTGCATCTCGCCAATATCGCGATGCGTGACGGCGCCCCGTTCCTGTTCGATGCCATCGAGTTCGACGATGCGATCGCCACCTGCGATATTCTCTACGATCTCGCTTTCGTGCTGATGGATCTGGATGTCCGCGACCAGCGCGAGGCGGGCAATGTCCTTTTCAACCGCTATCTGCAACTCTGCGACGACGACCGGCAGCTTGCCGGCCTTGCGGCGCTGCCGTTCTTTCTCAGCCTGCGCGCGGCGATCCGCGCCAAGGTCATCGCCGCCAAGCTTGCCCAGGCCAAGAACAGCAATGCCAAGACCGGCGACCTCGCAGCGATCATCGCCGATGCACGGCGTTATTTTCGCTATGCCGCAGATGCGATCGAGCCGGAGGCCCCCCGGCTTGTGGCGGTCGGCGGGCTTTCGGGGACCGGCAAGAGCCGCCTCGCCATGACGCTGGCGCCGGGCTTCGGGCGCGCACCTGGCGCGGTGCTTCTGCGCAGCGATATCGAACGCAAATTGCTGCACGGCGTGGCCGACACGGAGCGATTGCCGGAGACTGCCTACGGCACGGATACGACCACGAAAGTCTACGACCAGCTGCACCGTAAGGCGGCTTTGGCGCTTGGCGCCGGCCAGAGCGTCATCATGGACGCGGTTCATGCACGCCCCCACGAACGGCAGGCCGCTGAGACGACCGCCGCCGAATGCGGCTGCCCATTCATCGGCCTGTGGCTGGAAACGCCGCTCGACGTGCGTGTCGCGCGGATAGAAGGGCGCAAGAACGACGCGTCAGACGCGACCGCCGCGGTGGCGAAAGGCCAGGCTGCTTTCGACACCGGGCCGATCACCTGGGCCAGGGTCGACGCATCCGGCGATCTGGACAAGACCGCGTCGGAGGCGAAATCAATAATCGATTGAAAATTCAGGATTTAATCGCAGTCTTGCCAGCCTGGTGCGCGCGCTTCCTTGATCGCTACGGGGAAATGGGGCACAAACGCAGCTTCGCTTCCGCAGCCTGATCGATCTGGATCGTTTTTTCATGAGTTCTCCTCTCCGCGTCGGCATTGCCGGGCTTGGCACTGTTGGCGCTTCGGTCATCCGTTTGCTCGAACGCCAGGCGGCCTCGCTTGCCGCCAGCACCGGCCGCACGATTTCGCTCGCCGCCGTCTCCGCCCGCGACCGCGCCAAGGAGCGCGGCATCGACATGAAGGGCGCGCAATGGTTCGACGATCCGGTGGCGCTGGCGCAGGCGCCCGGTATCGATCTTTTCGTCGAACTGATGGGCGGTGACGAAGGCCCGGCCCGGGAGGCGGTGGAAGCGGCGCTCAAGGCCGGCAAATCCGTCGTCACGGCCAACAAGGCGCTGCTTGCCAAGCACGGCATGGCGCTGGCGAAGCTCGCCGAGGAGAAGCGCGTGGCGCTCGCCTTCGAGGCCTCGGTCGCCGGCGGCATTCCCATCGTCAAGACCCTGCGCGAGGGCCTTGCCGGCAATCAAATCGGCCGCGTCTACGGCATTCTCAATGGCACCTGCAACTACATCCTGTCGCGGATGGAGCTGGAGAAAATGTCGTTTGATGATTGCCTGAGGGAAGCACAGCGCCTCGGCTACGCCGAGGCCGATCCGACCTTCGACATCGGCGGCTTCGACACGGCTCACAAGCTCGCCATCCTTACCTCGCTCGCCTTCGGTGTCGCCGTCGATGCCGAGGCGATTCACATCGAAGGCATCCAGTCGATCACGCTCGAAGATCTGACGGCGGCCGACGATCTCGGCTATCGCATCAAGCTGCTGGGCGTCGCGCAGAGAACGCCCGAGGGCATCGAGCAGCGCGTGCATCCCACCATGGTGGCCAAGACATCTGCGATCGCGCAGGTCATGGGCGTCACCAATGCAGTCACCATCGATGCCGATGCCGTCAAGGAACTCACCCTGGTGGGGCCGGGCGCCGGCGGCGACGCCACGGCTTCCGCCGTCGTTGCCGACATTGCCGACATCGCGCGCGGCATACGCTCGGCGCCGTTCGGCCTGCCGGTGGCGGCACTCGAGAAAGCGCCGCGCCGCGCCATGCAGCGCCACGAGGGCGGTTATTATATCCGCCTCTCCGTCGTCGACCGCAGCGGCGCCGCCGCCGCCATCGCCACGCGCATGGCCCAGCGCAATATCTCGCTTGAAAGCATCATGCAGAAATCACGCGGCGCCGCGAAAGGGGCGTCCAGCGGTGAGCCTGTCTCGGTTGTGTTGCTTACCTATGCCACAACCGAATCCAACATCCGCGAGGCGCTGGAGGCAGCGCTGAGTGACGGCTACATCGCCGGACGCCCACAAGTCATCCGCATCGAGCGCGAATGAATCAAGCCAGCGCGCTCCGTCTTTTGTACGATAGGGGCTGCGCATGGTTGAACTCGTCATCAAGGAACCGGACATCATCGACCGCATGCTGGCGTTCGAGTTTGTCCGCGTGACCGAACGCTCGGCGGTTGCCGCCGCGGGCCTGCGCGGACGCGGTGACGAGAAGGCGGCCGACCAGGCGGCGGTCGATGCCATGCGCAGCGAGCTCAACCGCCTGCCCATTTCCGGTACGATCGTCATCGGCGAGGGCGAGCGCGACGAAGCGCCGATGCTGTTCATCGGCGAAAAAGTCGGCACCGGCTCCGGCCCGGCCGTCGACATTGCGGTCGATCCGCTCGAGGGCAGGACATTGTGCGCCAAGGACATGCCGGGCTCCATCTCCGTCATGGCCATCGCCAAGGAGGGCTCGCTGCTCTATGCGCCGGATGTCTACATGGACAAGATAGCCATCGGCCCGGGCTATCCGGCTGGCGTCGTCGATCTCGACCGCACGCCTGAAGACAACATTCAGGCACTTGCAAAAGCCAAAGGCGTCAAGCCGGGCGAGATCACCGTGCTGATCCTCGATCGTCCTCGCCATGCCAATCTGATCGCGGCCTGCCGCAAGGCCGGTGCGGCCATCCGCATGATCACCGACGGCGATGTCGCCGGCGTCATCTTCACGGCGCAGGCGGACAGCACCGGCTCCGACATGTACATGGGCAGGGGCGGCGCGCCGGAAGGCGTGCTGGCGGCGGGCGCGCTGCGCTGCGTCGGCGGCCAGATGCAGGGACGCCTGATGTTCGATACCGAGGAGAAGCGCGTGCGCGCGCTCGCCATGGGCGTCAAGAACGCGATGAAGAAATACGACATGACGGAGCTCGCTTCGGGCGACGTCATCGTCTGCGCCACCGGCGTCACCGACGGCGCGCTGCTCAGGGGCGTGAAATGGATCGGCGACGTGGTCGAGACCGAGACGGTGATCTACCGCTCGGCCACCGGCACCGTGCGCAAGATCCGGGCCGAGCACCGCGCCATGGGCAAGTTCAGCCCGGTGTGAAACGTGTTGGAGATTGAGGCTGTCGCCCCGTCCTTCGAGACGCGCCTTTCAGGCGCTCCTCATCAGGATGAGGGCTTCTGTTGGCCTTGTACAATCTGCAAAGAAGCCCTCATCCTGAGGAGCAACGCATAGCGTTGCGTCTCGAAGGACGGGGGCGACATGCTCCTTCTCTCAACCGCATGTTATTTATTCCCTGGACCTTCAATCAGCACCTTGGCGCGAGCAAGCACCTCGGGCGAAGCGGCGAGCATGGATTCAGCGACGGCCTGCGCCTGAGCGCCGGACGACGGGCTGATGTCCATCTTGGTCTTGTCGGCCTCGGCGAGAAACATCGGATCCTTCATCATTGTGTCGAAAGCCGTGCGCAGCGCCGCAAGCCTGTCTGCGGGCACGCCCGGCGTCGTCACCACGGCACGCGAAATCCCCATGTCGGCGGAGATGAATTTCAGCACCTCGCGGTCCTGTTCGTTCTTGGCGAGTTCCCACATCAGCGGCACGTCCTTGAGGTCGGGCGCGCGTTCGAGGCCGATCTGGACGAGGATGAAGATCTTCTTCTCCGCCAGCCAGTGCGGATGTCCGCTCTTCCACGACGCCCAGCTATTGGAGCCGCGGCCGCCGACTTCGCCCTTCTCCATGGCGAGATTGACGTCATTGCCGCCGGGATAGCCGGTGACGATCTTGAACTTGGTGCCAAGCAACTGGTTCATCGCCGCCGGATAGACATAGGAGCTGGACGCTGCGCCGGGCGCGCCGACGACGAGCTCTTTTGTATAGACGTCTTCGATCTTGGTAATGCCTGTCGTATACCAGGAATTGACGACGTTGGGCGTATTGGTGGTGTTGCCGATCCAGCCCAACTGGCGCACATCGAACTGCACTTCCTTGGAACCGATCGCCTGCAGGGTCGGCATGTTCTGGAAGATCATGTGCAAAGCCGTGCCGTCCTTGGGTGCGACTCTGGCGAGATAATTGGCCGCCGCAATCCCAAGCCCGCCCGGCATGTTGCGCACGATGACCTGCGGATTGCCGGGGATGAGGCGCGGGAAATGCCGCGCCACCAGCCGCGAGCGCAGATCGTAATCGCCGCCCGGACTCGTCGGCACGATGAAATCGATGTTCTTGTTGCGGTAGAACTCTTCCGGCGTCTGCGCCTGCGCCAGTCCGCAGGGCAGGGCGGTAATGCCAAAGCCCAGCGTCGCCAGCAGTCTTATGACCGGTTTCATGCGCGTTTCCCCTAAGCTTGCTTGCCAGCTTGATCGTTGTTCGATCTTTCTACTAGCAAGTTCTACCGCATACGCAAGATAATGTGCCGGCCGCTTTCTACGTCGGTATCTTTGCGCATTTGCGCCACTTGCGACGGCGCAATGCTGGCCGCGTCATTACCGAACGAACGGCGCATGAAGCTGACGACATCGGCGATCTGCCGGTCGTCCATGAAGGTGCGGAACTGCGGCATGGTCGGCGTGCGTGGCGGAGCGCCGATGGCAAGCGCCTTCGATCCATTGAGCACGATATTGACGAGCGAGGCCGCATCGGGGTCGAGCACGACCGGATTGCCGGCGAGCGGCGGCGCATCCATGACGCCGCGTCCATCCTTGCCGTGGCAGGACGCACACTGCCGCAGATAGCCTGCGGCGCCTGCAATGCCGGTCTCACCTTTGTCGAGCGCCGCCTGCGCGCGCCCGTCATAAGCCCAGATCGGTTTGCCCGTGTCGTTCATGCCGGGCAGGGATTTCAGATATTTCGCAATGGCGCGGCGATCGGCATCGGTGAGATATTGCATCGAATAGTCGATGACCTCGCGCATCGTGCCGAAAGCTGTCGCATGGCGGTTGCGGCCGCTCTTGAGATAATCGGCGATATCGTCTTCCGACCAGCGGCCAAGGCCCGTGTTAGCGTCGCTGGTGAGATTGGGCGCCGACCAGTTGTCGAGGTTGCCGCCGGAGAGATAGGCGAAGCTGCTTTCATCGTAGCCCTTCTCGGTGAACATCAGATTGCGTGGCGTGTGGCAGGCGCCGCAATGACCCGGTCCCTGGACGAGATAGGCGCCGCGATTCCACTCCGCGTCACGAGCTGACTTTTCGCGATAGGTGCCCCATTCGACAGAGACCGAATTCCACACCATCATCGGCAGCCGCGTGTTCCATGGCCAGCCCAAACTCGAGACGACGTTGGCCTGACGCACCGGCGTCACGGCCTTGATGAAAAAATCATAGAGCGCGGCGACGTCGCTATCGTTCATTTTCGCATAGGACGGGTAGGGCATGGCGGGAAACAGCCGGCGTCCGTCCTTCGTCACGCCGCCACGCACCGCGCGGTCGAAATCGGCGAGTGTGTAATCGCCGATGCCTGTCTCGCGATCGGGCGTGATATTGGTCGTGAAAATATCACCCACTGGTGTCGCCATGCGCAATCCGCCCGCATAGGGCTTGCCGTCGGTGGCGGTGTGGCAGGCGATGCAATTGCTGGCGCGCGCCAGATATTCGCCAGGCGAAAGCTCTTCAGCCGCGGCGTGGCCGATCTGCAAAGACAGGAATGCGGCGAGCGTAAAACCTAGCCTTCCGAACATCGGAGTCCTCCCGCGCCCTACCGAATTGTTGGCTGGATATTAGAGCCCGGAAGATTTCGGTCAACCACGCGCCAAATTGTCTCTTTTCCTTCGCGGCCTTGCACGATTTAATGGACCTGGAGATGTCCCGAGCGGCTTGAAATCCGCTTTCACGGGGGGCACAAGGTCCGGTGATGAGCGATAGCGGCCGTCTCGACCGCGCGCAATGTTTTGGGGGATGGAATGGATCTGAAATATCCTGATGGCGCGAAACAATTTGCGGACGAGGTTCGCGCCTTCGTCCGCGCCGAACTGCCGGCGACCATCAAGGAGAAGGTGATCCGCCATGCCAAGGTGTCGCCTGACGAGCAAAGATTGTGGCAGCGCAAGCTGTGCGATCGCGGCTGGGCCTGTCCCGGCTGGCCCAGGCAATTTGGCGGTCCTGGTTTCGATGCCATGCAGCGCCATGTCTTCGACAATGTGATGTCGGAAGAGGGGGCGCCGCCGGCGCTGCCGTTCGGCGAGAGCATGATCGCGCCGGTTCTGTTTCACGTCGGCTCCGAAGAACAGAAGGCAGAGATTTTACCGCGCATCCGCACGCTGGAATACTGGTTCTGCCAAGGTTTTTCGGAACCAGGCTCTGGCTCCGATCTCGCCTCGCTCAAGACGCGCGCGGTGCTGGACGGCGATGAATGGGTCATCAACGGCCAGAAGACATGGACCAGCTTCGCCCATTTCGCCAACATGATGTTCTGCCTCGTACGCACCGACCCTGCGGCGAAATTGCAGGAAGGCATCAGCATGCTGGTGTTTCCCATGTCGCTGCCGGGCATTACCGTGCGTCCGATTATCAGCATTGATGGCGGCCATTCGGTCAACGAGGTCTTTTTCGACAATGTGCGCGCGCCGGCCAAGAGCCTGATCGGCGAGGCCAACAAGGGCTGGACCTACGCCAAGCTTCTGCTCGGCCACGAGCGCACCAGCATCGCGCGCATCGGCCAGTCAAAGCGCGAACTCGCTCTCTTGAAGACGCTGGCGGCAGACCAGGGCGTCGGCGGCACGTCGCTGCTCGATCAGGCGGGCTTCCGGGCGCGCGTCGCCGCTGTCGAGATTGAACTGCTGTCCCTGGAGATCACGGCATTGCGCACGATCAGCGCCGGCGGGGCGCCGGGCGTCGAGGCCAATCTTCTGAAAATCAAGGGATCGGAGATCCAGCAGACCTTGACCGAACTTCTGATCGATGCCGCGGGCCCTTATGCGTTGCCCTACGATCCGCTTCGCGGGCTGGGGGACAATGGTCTTGGCAGCAACATGGAGCCGATCGGTCCGGATGAAGCGGCGGCGTTGACGCCGAATTATCTGACGACACGTGTGGTCACGATCTATGGCGGATCGAACGAAATTCAACGCAACATCATCGCGAAATCACTGGGGCTCTGAGATTTATGGAATTTTCTGCAAGCGAAACCCAGACCATGTTGCGCGAAACCGCCGAACGCCTTGTGCGCGACCGCTACGGTTTCGAAGAGCGCAAGAAGATCATCGCGTCCGACGACGGCTATTCGCCGGCTTTGTGGCGCGAGTTCGCCAGTCTTGGTCTGCTCGGTGTCGAAGTGCCCGAGGATTTCGATGGTAGCGGCGGTGGCTTCGACGACATTGCCGTCGTGCTGGAAGCACTGGGGCAGGGGCTCGTGGTCGAGCCCTATCTCTCGACCGTCGTTCTCGGCGCCGGCCTCGTGGCAGCCGCCGGGACGCCTGAGCAGAAGCGGGACGTGTTGCCGCGTGTGGCGGGCGGCGAGCTTCAGCTTGCGCTCGCGCATGGCGAACCGCAGTCGCGTTACGCGCTCAATCACGTCGAGACGACGGCGCGCAAGGATGGCGGGTATTACGTTATCGACGGTAGAAAGGCTGTCGTGCTTGGCGCCGACAGCGCCGGCCTGCTGATCGTCAGCGCCCGGACATCGGGCAAGACACAAGATGCTGCCGGCATTTCGCTGTTTCTGGTCGAGCGCCAGGCGGCCGGTGTCGGCGTACGCGCCCATCCCAATGTCGATGATCGGCGTGCTGCCGAGATCAGCCTTGAAGGCGTGCGCGTTTCGCAGGATGCTCTGCTGGGCCCGCTCGACGGTGCTCTGCCGCTGATCGAGGCCGCGTTTGATCGTGGCGCCGCGGCGCTCTGCTGCGAAGCGGTCGGCGCCATGAGCGCGCTCAATGCCCTGACGCTCGACTATCTAAAGACGCGCAATCAGTTCGGCCGGCCGATCGGCAAGTTTCAGGTGCTGCAGCATCGCATGGCCGACATGGTGATGGCCGAACAGCAGGCGCGATCCATGCTTTATCTCGCCATCGAGAACGCTGGCGAGGCGAATGCGGCGGCGCGTCGTCAGGCGATTTCAGCGGCCAAAGTGCAGATCAACAAATCAGCGCTGGTCGTTGGGCGCGGCGCGGTGCAGTTGCATGGTGGTATCGCGATGACGATGGAGTATATCGCCGGCCACTATTTCCGCCGCCTGACGGCGATCGAAAAAATGATGGGCGACACGGATTATCACTTGTCGCGGTTTTCAGAGGGCTAGAGCATTTTCGGTTCTGATAGAATCAGAGCCGAAGCTCTAGTTTTCTGTTTTGACGCGTTTTCTTCACGCGAACCGGTGACCACTTCGCTCGAAAACGCTCTAGGCGGTATAGCCGAAAGCGGAGCGGCACAGATGCCGCTCCGCGATGATGGCTGTTTCAGCCTACATCCGGTTCGAACATCAGCAGATGCGTGCCGTTCGACAGCGGCGCCCAATAGGGTTTCACCGGTAGGCCGACCTTCATCTGTTCGAGCGAGCAGTTCACCATATTGCCCATGACCTGCACGTCTTCCTTCAACCGCACCACGGCGATGAAGAAGGGTTCATGTCCCTGGAACGGTGGCCGGGCGCGATGCACGACGGTGAACGAATAGACCTCACCCTTGCCTGAGACTTCCCGCCATTCGAGATTGCGGCGCTTACCGGTGAAGATCGAGGTCGGGCGCGGGAAGAACTGGTATTTGCCCACTTCCTTGTCGTACTGGAGGATGAGCTTCTTCTCGCGCGTCGCGTCCCAGAAGGGCTTCGAATGCGTGCGCCACTTCGGCGGTTCGCGAGTGATGTGCAGGGTATCGTTGATTGCGGTCATCTGTCGGCCTCACGCGTTCGGTGTCAGGATCATCACGACGCTCGAACTCCAGTTGCGAGCGTAGGGAATGCCACCGATGCCGGTGACGAGCGCATTCTTGGTGTTCTTCACCTGACGTTTGCCGCCGGCCCCGAAGAGCTGACGTACTGCTTCCACCAGGTTGGTGCCACCGCCGGCAAGGCCGACCTGGCCCGCCGAGATCTGGCCGCCACCGGTATTGAGCGGCAGGTCGCCGAGATGATTGAACTCGTGCTCGCGGATGAAGGCGGCGCCTTCGCCCTGTTTGCAGAAGCCCAGCATCTCCATCTGCAGCAGGATGGCGATGATGAAGTCGTCATACGGATGGAAGGAGGCGATGTCCGAAGGCTTCAAGCCTGCCTGTTTGAACGCCCGCTCGCCGGCGACACGATGACCGGTATCGGTGACGTCGACGATGCTTTCGCTGGCGCGATAGGTCGTGCGCTCGCCGTAGCCGATCGGCACGACGATCTTGTCGAGGCCCTTGCGCGCCGCGTTCTTCTTGCTGGTGACCAGCAGGCCGCTGGCGCCGTCGCACACCATCACGCTGTCGAGCAGACGCACCGGATCAGCGATCATGCGCGAGTTGATATAATCGTCCACGGTGATCGGCTTGCGCAGTTTCTCGCAGGCGAGATCGTTGAGGAGGGCGCCGTCGCGCTGCGCCACGGCGAGTTTGCCGAGCGCCCGCAGATCGAGGCCGAACTGATGATCGTAACGGCTGCTGATGAAGCCGAACGAGGTCGGCGGTCCGAGCACGCCCTGCGGTACGGTCCATTCAGCCTGAAAGGAGCGCGGCCGCTGGTTGTTTTCCGCCGCCTGCGTGTCGGCGTACAGACATAGCACGGTGGTGCAGAGGCCGGCGTCGATGGCAATGGCGGCCCGGGCGAGCGCCGCGGTTGGCGAACAGCCGCCGATATCTACGGTCTGGCAGAAGTCGACTTCGAGCGCGAGCTGGTCGGCGGTGGTCTGCGACCAGAAGCAGTTTCCCGAGCCGGTCATCGAGGATGACAGGATCAGCCCGTCGATTTCCTGCTTCTCGAAGCCGGTGCTGTCGAGCAGACTTTCGAGGATGTCCGCGCCGAGTTCCCAGATGTCCCGATCGCTTTTCTCGACGATCTTGGTTTCGGCAAAGCCGACGATCGCCGTATCCTTCATTCCCATGGTTCTCTCCCCATAGCGTTTCCGATCCATTGGACCGGGAAGACGCGCGAGCTTTTGATGCTTTCGATCCAGTGAGGCGGCGGAGCTTTGCCCCCGCCGCAGGCATTTCTAGCCTTCGTCGCCCGACTTGCCCGGCTCGACGAGGCGTGCAGCGCGCTTCTCGACGAAGGCCTTGAGGCCTTCCTCGCTGCGGTTGCTGCTCACGGCGTTGCTGATCAGGGTTTCCATGAACAGGCCGTCTTCATGCGACTGGTCCGTCACGCGCGGCAGGGCGGAGCAGATTGCCCAGTTGGTTAGCGGCGCGTTCTTGGAGATGCGCTTGGCCAGCGATTTCGCCCGCTCAAGGGACTCGCCCTTGGGAGTGACATATTGGCAGAGGTTGTTGCGTTCGCCTTCCTGCGCCGTCAGCACGCGGCCGGTCAGCATCAGGTCGGCCATGCGCGCATAGCCCAGCAGGCGCTGGATGCGCACCGAGCCACCGCCGCCGACGAAAATGCCGCGCTGGCCTTCGGGCAGGGCGAAAAACGTGGTCTCATCGGCCACGCGCACGTGCGCTGCCGAGGCGATCTCGAGGCCGCCGCCGATGCAGGCGCCCTTGAGGGCCGCGACCCATGGAATGCCGCCGCGCGCCATCAGGTCGAGCGTAGGATGCCAATGGCCGCGCCGCTTGCGGCGCAGGTTTGGATCGGCATTGATCCAGGTCAGTGCCTCTGCGAGGTCGAGCCCGGCGGAGAAGTTGTCGCCATGACCGAAGATCACGCCGCATTTGGCTTCATCGACGGCCTGCGTGAGCGCGGCCTTCAATTGGCGGTTGGTTTCGTCGTTGATGGCGTTGCGCTTGTCCGGACGGTTCAGGCCAATCAGGGCAATGTCTTCGTCAAGCTCATATGTGACAAGTTTCTCGGTCATCTTTCCTCCTTCGGGTGTGGCGGCACAATTACCCAAGTTGGGAGCAATCGCAAGGAGCCTGATATATTTGACTCCGGGACCGTTCAACGGCAAATAGGGGCCGATTTTGCCCGATACGATTGTTGCAGGTGCGAACTGGCCCTGCGGGTGCTGGAAATACGGCTCCGGCGTCGATATCAGGCTTTTGGGAGGTGAGTCTTGAGTAAGGGCAAGGACATGTCACTGGGTGGAGCGGCGGCTGTAGAGCTTTTTATGCGGCCGAGGTCGGTTGCGATCATTGGTGTTTCATCGAAGCCGGGCTCGGCCGGCATGAACGCCTACAATAACTTTTCGACGAACAAGTATGCTGGCGACATTCATCTGGTCGGCCGCAGCGGCGGCACTATCGATGGCCGTCCGGTTCTGACGGATATCGACCAATTGCCGGAAGGCGTCGACCTGGCGATTTTCACCTTGCCGGCCGCCGGCGTGAAGGAAGCCATGGAAGGCTGCGTCCGCCGCAAGGTCAAGGCAGCCACGATTTTCGCCTCCGGCTTTGCCGAGGTGGGCGAGCGCGCCAAGCAGGACGAACTGGCCGCGATCGCGCGTGACGGCGGCGTCGCTCTGCTGGGGCCAAACTGCCTTGGCTACACGAATTTCATCAACGGGATTACCGCGGGCTTCGTCAACGTCACCCAAGTGGCGCGCATCACCGCCGAACCGCGTTCGACCACCGCCATCATCTCGCAGAGCGGCGGCCTGATGGCGCACATCCGAATGGGCCTTGAGCAGCGTGACATTCCCGTCGGCTACAATGTTTCCACCGGCAACGAGGCGGGCGTCGGCCTGGCCGATCTGGTCGATTTCTTCGTCGCCGACGAGGTCACCGGCTGCATCGTCATCTACACCGAGGAGGTGCGCAAACCGGCGGAATTCCTCGCTGCGGCGCGGCGCGCCATGGCGGCCGGCAAGCCGGTGCTGATGATGCATCCCGGCAGCGGCGAAGCTGCCCGCGAAGCGGTTAATTCGCATACCGGGGCGCTGGCGGGCGACCATGCGGTCATGCGCACGCTTGTCACCCATGCCGGCATCCTGTTCGTCGATACGATCGATGAGATGGTCGACAGCGCCGAGATCGCCGCCCGCTTCCCGAAGTCGCCGGTGAACGGCCCCGGCATTCTCACCTTCTCCGGCGCCTTCTGCGCCATCGCTCACGACTTCTGCGAAAAGCTCGACCTCGACGTGCCGCCGATGTCGGCCCCGCAGGTGGCGGAACTGCGCAAGGTGCTGCCGTCCTTTGCAACGCCGCGCAATCCGCTCGACCTGACGACCCAGCCCGTCTTCCAGCCGGAGCTGATGTACCACGGCGCCAAGGCGCTGCTCGAGGATCCGGCGCTGGGAAGCCTGGTGATCTCGATTCCGATCGGCCCGCCGGTGCTGGCGATGAAATATCTCAACGGCTTGCTCCAGGCGATGGAAGGAAACACCAGACCGGTGGTGTTCTCGATCCTCGGCGAGCGCTCGCCGCTGCCGCAGGAATTCGTCGATCTCGCCAAGCAGAAGAAGCTCATCATCTCGCGTTCGGCCGAACGCTCGCTGCGCGCCATGGCGCAGGTGACCTTCCATGGCCGCGCCATCGAGCGCGCCAAGATGACGGTGGACGCCAAGCCCATCGCTGGCCTGCCGGAATTCGGCAAGGGCACGCAGGCGGAATGGGTCGGTAAACTGGCGCTGAAGGCGGCGGGCATCCGCATTCCCGACGGCGATCTCGCCCGCACGGCGGATGAAGCCGTCGCGGTGGCGGCGCGCATCGGCTATCCGGTCGTCATGAAGGCGCAGGCCGCCAAGCTTGCCCACAAGACCGAAGCTGGTGGCGTGCTGCTCAACATCGCCGACGAGGCTGGCGTGCGGAAGGCATGGACGACCTTGCACGAGAATGTCGGGCGCTATCAGGCTGGGCTGAAGCTCGACGGCGTGCTGGTCGAAAAGATGTCCTCCAAGGGTCTCGAACTGGTCGTCGGCGCGCGCCGTGACGCGGCATGGGGACCGGTCGTGGTCGTCGGTGTCGGCGGCACGCTGGTCGAGGCCATCGGCGACGTGCGGCTGCTGCCGCCGGACCTGTCGAAGGAAGCGATCGTCAAGGAGCTCTACAAGCTCAAGACGGCAAAGTTGCTCGATGGCTTCCGCGGCGCACCCGCGGTCGATGTCGACGCCGTGGCGGAAGTCGCCGTGAAGATCGGCAACCTCATGCGCACCGTGCCCGAGATCACCGAGATCGACGTCAACCCGGTGTTCGCGCATCCGCGCGGGCAGGGTGTCACCGCTCTCGACGCGCTGATCGTTACCAAAGAATAATCCGCGTCAGTTCGGAATATGAAGCGCCGCCGGCAAGCGATTGCCGGCGGCGTCTTGTTGAGCGGCTCAGCTCACGTCGGCTCGATGCCGGCGCGCTTGATATGGTCGCCCCAGTTCTTGATTTCCTGCCGCAGGTAGGAGTTGGTCTCTTCCGGCGTGCTGATGAACACGTCGGTGCCGATGTTGGCCAGAAAATCCTCCGTCTCCTTCATGCGAAGCATCTGGTTGAACCATCCGGCCAGTTTGTCCTTCACCGGCTGCGGCGTGCCGGCAGGAACGGCGATTGTCCACCACACCATCAGGTCGATGCCGGGCACGCCGCCTTCCGCCATGGTCGGAATATCGGGAACCGATTTCATGCGTTCAGCTGTGCTGATCGCCAGCACGCGCACGCGCCCCGCATTCACCTGGCCGAGCATGAAGGCCGCATCCGCCAACATGAAATCGAGGTTGCCGCTGAGCAGGTCGTTCAGCGAATCGCCGATCGTCTTGTACTGCACCTGAACCGCCTCGAGACCGGCGATCTGCTTGTACATTTCGCCCATGACGTTGGCGATCGTCGTCGCCGTCGAGAAGGAGGCCTTGTCCTTCTTCTGTTTCAGGTGGGCGGTCAGCTCGGGCAGGGTCTTGAACGGGCTCTTGGCGTCGACGACGACAAACCAGCCCTGCTTGATGAGCGTGCCGATATATTCGAGGTCCTTCAGCGGATCGACCGGCGGTTTCTTGAAGATGTAGAGGCTCGCCGCGAGAGTGCTGCCGCCGACCGGATACACTACATGTCCGTCGGCCCGGGCCCGCGCCACATAGCTATGGGCAAGGTTGCCGGCCACACCCGGCTGGTTGTCGACGATGAACGTCTTGCCGGATATCGCCTGCATCTGTTTGGCGAAATAGCGATGCATGACGTCGGCGCCGCTGCCGGCGACAAAGCCGCAGACGAGCCTGACCTCGCGTGTGGGAAATTCCTGGGCAATGCTCGGCGTCGCAACCGTACCGATACCAATAGCAATCGCGACCACAAGGCCGCTGAACCAGTTCTTCATTTCGCACCCCTCCATGACGAAAGGGTGAGCATGTCGCTTCATGTCCCGAAACGCAATGCGCCGGCCGCAGCAGGCGGCCGGCGCAAATCTAGTCTCGTAAGGCCGAGCTTCAGCGGCGAGCCCTCTTCGTC
This sequence comes from Terripilifer ovatus, assembly GCA_029222685.1. Taxonomy (GTDB): domain Bacteria; phylum Pseudomonadota; class Alphaproteobacteria; order Rhizobiales; family Beijerinckiaceae; genus Terripilifer; species Terripilifer ovatus. The sequence goes on from JARHVB010000010.1 coordinate 273,060, forward strand.
AGTTTCTTCCCGGCCACGGTCTTCTTCGCCACAGCCTTCTTGGCGACTTTCTTCTTGGCTGGAGCCGCAGCCTTGGCGCGAACCGTAGCCACTTTTTTGGCGCGGGTCGCCGGCTTTGCCTTGCCCCTCACGACAGCGGCCTTCTTGGCGCGCGGCGCAGGCCGGTTCTCAAGAATGATATTGCCGACGGCGGTGTTCGAGGCGGGCACCGTGTAGAAGCGGTAGACCTCTTCCACATTCGTGTTGAGCGCGCCGCGCATCACCAGCCACATCACCATTTCCACGCCCTCGGCGCCGGCCTCGCGCATGTATTCCACATGCTTCATCTGCGTCAGCTTCTTCGGGTTGGCGGTGAGGTTGTCGAGGAATGCCTTGTCGAACTTGCTGTTGATCAGGCCGGCGCGCTGGCCGGAGATCTGGTGCGACATGCCGCCGGTGCCGAAGATCACGACCTTTAGGTCTTCCGGATAAGATTCGACAGCCTTGCGGATCGATTCGCCGAGCGCGAAACAGCGATGACCGGTCGGCGGCGGAAACAGCACGACGTTGACGGCAAGCGGAATGATCTTGCACGGCCATTCTTCCGGCTGGCCGAACATCAGGCTCAGGGGCACGGTCAGGCCGTGGTCGACTTCCATCTTGTTGACGACGGTGAGGTCGAACTCGTCGAGGATGACCGACTGGGCGATATGCGCGGCGAGCGCCGAATGGCCCTTGACCACAGGCACCGGGCGCGGACCCCAGCCCTCATCGGCGGGGATGAATTCATCGGCGCAGCCGAGCGCGAATGTGGGGACGACATCGACGGAGAAGGCCGTCGCGTGATCGTTGAAGACGACGATGCAGACGTCCGGCTTGATCTCGGCGATCCAGCGCTTGGATTCTTCGTAGCCGGAGAAGACGCGCTTCCAGTACGTCTCTTCCGTCTTGCCGTTGTCGAGTGCCGCGCCGATGGCCGGGACGTGAGAGGTGCCAACACCTGCGATAATTTTGGCCATTACTTCTTTTCCCATTCAGATTTTCTGCGATTGCCCTTCACCGGACGGCCGCCCGCCAGCATCATGTCGGCATATTCCTGCTGGGTCGAACCGGTCATTTTCGCCGCGACCTGCTGGAACGAAAGTCCGTCCGTGGCGCCGAGCTTGGAGGTGAAATAGATATTGCCGCCGAGTTCGAGCATGCGGATCCACTGCCGTTTCAGGATCGCCTCGCGCTGTTCCGGTGTCAGCTTGTACTGATCCAGATACTTCTCTTCGTCGGCCTTGAAAGCCTCGCGGTTCTCGGCCTTCAGCAGCGACATGCAGAACATGTTGATGCCGTAACCCATACGAGACTGGTCGGCGTCGAAAACGATCGTGCCGGGGATGTCCTCGTATTCCTTCTTTTTGGCTTTCATGGCCTGTACTCCTGCCGTTCCGGCGGTGGCGTTCGCTTCTGCATAGTTTGTCCGAACTGCCACGGAAATAGCAAATTTTCACGTCGGCCATCTAATTTTTAAAGGCCTTTGATCCACGTCAATTTTGGCTTTCGTGCATTCCGGGCATTTTCCCGTTGGGCCAACGCCCTCCAGCCTTGAACCTTGCCGTCAAGCTCCGTAGACTCAAGGGCAACGGGAGGAAAAAATGAAACATCTGGCCCTTGGACTGGCGGCGATGCTTGCCAGCTATCCTGTTATTCCCCCCGCGATTGCCGCAGACGGCGCAGCGGCGGATTTCTTTAAAAGCAAGCAGATGCAGATCATCGTCGGCTATGGCGCCGGCGGCGGTTATGACGTCTATGCCCGCCTGGTCGCCAAGCATCTTTCGAACCATCTGCCTGGCCAGCCGTCTATCATCGTCCAGAATATGCCGGGCGCGGGCAGCCTTCGCGCCGCCAATTACATCTACAATGCCGCGCCGAAGGACGGGTCTTTCCTGGCAACTTTCGCCCGCAGCATGGTGATGATGGGCATGCTCGGCGGCAATTCCAATGTGCAGTTCGATGCGCGCAAATTCACCTGGCTCGGCTCGCCCTCCAGCGCCCAGGACGAGGCCTATATGCTGTGGGTGCGCAAGGACGCCAAGGCAAAGACCCTGGACGACGCCCGCCGGCCGGGCGGACCGGAGATATTGCTCGGCGGTTCCTCCGAGGGCTCGACCGACACTGATATCGCTGTCCTGATTCGCAACGCGGCGGGGGTGCGCCTCAAGGTCATCGGCGGCTATCCCGACAGCAACGCCATGTACCTCGCCGTCGAGCGCGGCGAGGTGGAGGGGCGTTTCGTCGGCACCTCGGCCCTGTCGTCGACACGGCCCGACTGGCTCAAGCCCGACGGGCCGATGATTCCCTTGCTGCAATTTGCCCGCGCGACGCGCCTGCCGGAATTTCCCAATGTGCCGACCGCACGCGAAGTCGCCAAGGACGACCGCGCCCGCGAACTCATCGAGATGGCCGAAATCCCCTACATGCTGTCGCGACCCTATGTCGGCCCCCCGGATATTCCTGCCGACAGGGCACATATCCTGCAGGACGCGTTCCTCGACATGGGCAAGGACCCGGCTTTTCTGGCTGACGCCAAGAAGATGCGCGTCGATGTAAGCCCCGTCGGCGCGAAGGAAGCGGCACGCATGCTCGATATGCTCGCCAATGCACCTCAGGAAATGAAGGATGAGTTACGCAAGATGCAGAGCGGCGGCTGAACCAGGGAGATAACCTTGCAATATCGGCGATTGGGCGGAACGGACGTCAGCATTTCCGAGATAGGGTTCGGCTGCGGCGGCAACGCGGGTTTGATGTTGCGCGGCACGCCGCGGGAACAGACCGCCGTGGTTGCCCGCGCGCTTGAACTCGGCATCAACTACTTCGACAACGCGCCCGACTACGGCAATGGCGTGGCAGAGGAAAATCTGGGCCGCGTCCTGCGCGAACTCAAGCACCGGCCGTTGCTCAATTCCAAGGTCGAAGTGCGGGCTGAAAATCTCGACGATATCGCCGGCCATGTGGTGCGCTCGACGGAGGCCAGCCTCAAGCGCCTCGGTGTTGATACTCTCGACGTTCTGCAGATCCACAACGGCCCGGCCGCGCAGAAGCCCAATCTTGAAGGGCCGGTCTATACGCAGTTGTGGATCGAGGATTTCCTCCGGCCAGGCGGGGCGATCGAGGGCCTGCAGCGGCTACTGCGCGACGGCAAGGCGCGCCATGTTGGTTTCATCTGCCGCGGCGAGGACGGCGCGCAGGTGCGTCAACTGCTCGACACCAAGCTGTTTTCCATCATCAACACGCCGTACACCTTGCTCAATCCGACGGCCGGCATGACCAAACCGCCGGGGCTCGAGGCCGGACGCGATTTCGGCGACGTCCTGACCGCCGCGAAACAGCGCGGCGCCGGCGCCGCGATTTACAGCCCGCTCGCCGGCGGATTTCTCACCGACGCCGCGATTGCCGGCGAGGAGCGCCACGCGCTCGCCCGTAAACAGGATCTGCAGGCGGACTCTGCCCGGCGCAGCCGGGAGCGGGCGCGCAAGCTGCGTTTCCTGGCCGATGCGACCGGCATGAGCCTGGCCCAGGCAGCCATCCGTTTCGTGCTGATGCATGACGGCGTGACCATGGCGCTGGGCGGATTTTCCGACATGGATCAACTCGAGGAAATCGCCGCGGTGCCGGGCAAGCCGCCGTTCACGGCCGATGACATGGCGCGGCTCGACGCGCTGTGGCGGAGCAATTTTGGTGACTGAAGCCGGCAACGCTATCCGCATTTTCGTCGATGCCGATGCGTGTCCCGTGAAGGACGAGGTCTATCGTGTCGCCGCGCGCTATGGACTGAAGACCTTCATCGTCGCCAATTCCTTCATGCTGGTGCCGAAAGACCCGCTGATCGAGCGCGTCATCGTCGGCGCCGGCATGGATGCGGCGGACAACTGGATCGCCGAGCATGCGACGCCGCGCGATGTGGTCATCACCGCCGACATTCCGCTGGCGGCGCGTTGCGTCAAGGCCGGCGCCAGCGTGATCGCGCCGAACGGCAGGGTGCTCAACGAAAATTCCATCGGCATGGCGCTGGCGACCCGCAACCTGATGCAGGACTTGCGCGATTCGGGCGAGACCACACGCGGGCCGAGGCCGTTTGCACCACGCGACCGGTCGACCTTTTTGTCGGCGCTCGATCAGGCGATCGTGAGATTGAAGCGTTAGAACCCTCATCGGGTGAGGATGGGCCCGCCCTTCATTCTCTCGCCAGCAACCGGCTGCTGCCCTTGATGGGCGTCGGTTCGCCGAGCAGGTTCTGGATATCCCAGACCTGCGCGGTCTGGTTGCAGACGACATATTTGCCGGTTTCCTGCTCCAGCAGGCGCGTCACTGGTTCGGACAGCCAGGTGCCGCCACCGAGATAGATGCCGTCGCAATCCGGATTGTCGGCAAATGCCTGCTTGCCAAGTTCATAGGCCATCTGGATGTGATCGTCGGCTTTGATCTTCACGAAATCGGCCGGATGCATCTCCTTCGTCGAGGCCCCGCAGACGGCAATGCCCTCGCGGGCATAGAAATCGCCGAGCACCTTGTTCATTGGCACCGACCATTTGTTGACGAGCGCGATCTTCTTCAGGCCGAGATGTTTCGCCGCGCGGACGACGGATTGCGTCGTCGAGGTCGCAGGTTTCCCGGTGTACTCTTCGATATGCGCCATCATCCGGTCGTGCTTGTCGATCCCCATCAGCACGGCGAGCGGCGTGCCGGCCTGCAGGGTGAGGTCGATGTGGCGACCCATCAACTGATCGAGATAGCTGTCGAGCGGCGCGAAGATGCGGTCCATCTCCTGGCCGGAAAACTCCGTCGTGCCGACCGACAGGAACAGCGCCATCCAGCCCTTGGGTGCCAGCCGATACCATTCGTAGGCAGCGTTATCGATGACCGCGAGCGGCGACAGATAGCCGATCTTGCGGGTCGGGAGGATTTCGTCGAGCATGTTGGACTTCCTTATTGAACGCTGCTGAGGGCTATTCATTGGCTTCAATCTTGGTGTCATCCCCGCCAAGCGAAGCGCAGAGCGGGAATCCAGGGGCAGCGTGACGGTTCTAACGTGCGGCCCTTGACTCCTGGCTTCCCGCTCGCGCCTGCGGCGCGTCGGGAATGACAATCATTCGGTTGCTCATTAAGGCGCGATCACCGCCCGCAAACGATCGATGATCGGCTGCGGGGTCGCGTTCAGATCGGCGATCATCTTCGTCATCGTCTCGCCGTCGATCGGCTTGATGTCGATGCTGAGCTTCTTGGCGTCGGCGATGAAAGCCGGGTCTTTCATCAGCGCGTCAAAGGCCGTACGCAGGGCTTTCACCCGATCGGCCGGTACGTCCGGCGGCAGCACGAAGGGGCGGGCCAGCGCGAACTTCGTGCCGATGAAATGCAGCATGTCCCGGGCTTCCGGGCTCGGCGCCTGTTCCAGCGCGGTCGGTAAATCCGGCAGTTCGGGGACGCGCACGAGTCCAAACTGCATCAGCAGCACCACCTTGTTGTCGCGCAGCCAGTCTCCCTTGTTGACCAGGAAGGTGGAGAGCGCGGCGCTCACCGCGTCGACCTCGCCGCGTTCGACCGCCAGGAAAATATCGTTGGGTGATTTATAGCCGGCGACGATCTCGTTCTTGGTGCCCCAGATGCGATTGACGACATTCGGCAATGTGTAATTGTCGGCGCCGATGGCCGCCGAGCCGAACCGCAGCTTCGTCGTCTTCATCTGTTCCAGGCTCTGTGCCGGCGCGCCACGCCATACCATCATCACCTGCGGTTCCTGCACCGGCGTGCCAAGCCAGATGAACTTGTTGATATCGAACTGAATGTTGCCGCCGTCGCGCGACAGCAGCTTCAGCGTCGGCTCGAAGATGATGTTGGTATTGGGCATGCCGATCACGCTGCCGTCGCGCTTCGACCGATTGTAGAAATAATTGGTCATGATCAGGCTGGATGCGCCCGGCATATTCTCGACGATGAACGTCGGCTCGCCGGGGATGTACTTCGGCATATGCTGGGCGGCGAGGCGGCCGACGAAATCGTAGGAGACGCCGGGCGCGCCGCCGATCAGCATTTGCACGGTCTTACCGCGATAGAAATCGGCGACCGGTTCAGCCTGCGCCCCGCAACTCAGCAGGACGCCCGACAGCGCGAGCGCCGCAGGATGCAGCAGTCCCGTGAAGCGCAACATGAGCATGCCGCTCATGCCTCTTCAAGCGCCTTGATTTCCGCCTCCTCGATGCGGCGATGCAGGTCCTGCACCAGCGGCACGGCAGGGCCATAGCGGTCGACGTCGTCGATGGCGAAACCCTTATGATATTTCTGCCGGTAGGCCTGGCCGATGCTGAGCCGGCGCTTGGCCCAGTCGGGCGCTGTCCAGTCGTCTGGCGGCTTGCCGCTGCCGTGCAGCATGTCAGGCGATTGACCGGGGAAGAAATTCATCGGCGCCTTGCCCTGTTCGACCAGGGTGATCTGCTCGTCGAGCTGGCGGCGCAGCAGAACGATGGGAACGTCCGTGCGTCCGAGCTTTTCCTGCGAGCGGTCGACGATGGCGCCCTGTGCGACCCAGACGATGGCGTCCTGCGCCAGCACGTAATCGAGGATCGGCTTGCCGTCGGCATCGACCGTCGGCGGCGCATACCAGGGAACCACATCCTGCCTGGGCGCTTCGACGCCGGGCGGGCCCGCATAGACCTGATAGCAGATGTGCAGCGTATGGGTGTCGTCCATTGGGACGCGGATCTGGTACTCGCTGCGCGGTGCGCCCGCCGTTCCCGTCTGCGTGTAGAACGGGAAGATCACGGTGGAGTGCTTGCGCACGCGGTCTTCCTTGGCGCCAAGCTCCTTCGAATAGACGATGCCTTTCTCCATGCCGTACTGGGTCTGCTTGGCATAGAGCTCCTTGATGCCGACGCCCATTTCAAGCCGGCTATGGATGGTGTGGGTGGCGTCTTCGGAACGGCCGCCGGCGCCCTTCTTGTCGAGTTCATATTTGAACATATGCCCGTGTGCCCAGACGCTGTGTGTCGGGTCGCCGGTGTTCTCCTGGCATTGCAGCCAGTTGCAATCGAGCACGTTGATGGCGATCTGACGTACGGCATTCGGCCAGACGAAAAGGTCCCAGCGCGGCAGGGCAGGCGCGGGCAAAGGCCCGAGATAGGCGAAGACAAGCCCGCCGAGCTCCTCGACCGGGTATCCTTTCAGCTTGTCGTTGAACTGCGCATTCGCCAGTTCCATCGGCCGCTCGAGGCAGGCGCCGGTCGCGCCATAGAGCCAGCCGTGATAGGGGCAGCGCAGTCCGTTTTCGTCGGGAATGCCGTATTTCATGTCGACGCGGCGATGCAGGCAGCGATCGCCGATCAGCCCGAGGCCACCCTTGGTGTTACGATAGAGCACCAGATCTTCGCCGAGCACGCGCACCTTCTGGACCGGCTCCTCCAGCAATCGCGCGAAGGGCGCGATCGGGATCCAGTAGCGCCGCATCAACTCGCCGCAAGGCGTGCCGGGGCCGACTCGGGTGAGCCTTTCATTCTGTTCCACGGTCAACATGGACGTTCCTCCTGATAATATTGCTTTTTTAACGGGCTCACTGGCCGACGAACTTTGCCGCCCGCTCGATCACCCTTGGTGGAAAACTGTACACCCGGTCGAGAAACGCATCAATTTTCTCCGGCGGGGAATAGTCCACGCCCTGCGGCGTCGTCGCCTCCGTGTCGTGCCTGAACTCCGGGTCGGCCATCGTCTTGGCGAAGGCCGCGCGCAACTCTGCCAGCCGAGCCTCGGGCACCCCGGCGGGCACCGAATAATTGCGCAGGAACTGGCCGGCGCCGAAAACGATTTCCATGATCTGGCGGTCTTCCTCGCTCTTGGCGAGGTTGATCGCCATCGGCACATTGGGCAGTTCCGGGTTCGGTTTCATTCCCAGTTGGACGATCACATTGACCATTTTGTTGGCGAGCCAGTCGGGCTGATAGTGCTTGAGGCTTTCATAATCCCAACTCACGCGGCCATGCACCTCGCCGCGTGCGATAGCCAGATTCATTTCCGAAGATCCGCCGCGATAGCCCATCACCAGTTGCAGTTTCATGCCGAGCAATTCGTTGGCGAGGAGCGCGTAGGACGATGTGGCGTCAGGGCCGGTCGCGGCGATGAGCGCCGGCTTGTGTTGCGATTCCTCGAAAGTCGACACGCCGGAATCGGCACGCAGGAAAATCACCGTCGTGCCGCGCGATCCGCTGGCGCCGAGCCAGCCGATCTTGCGCGGATCGAATAGGGCGCCTTCCGTCTTCAGCAGAGGCGCGATCAGCATCTGGTCGTTGAGCACGGCGATCACGGTGCCGTCACGCGGCGCGGTATTGTTGACGTAGTTGGCGGCGACGAGGCTGCCGGCGCCGGGCATGTTGCGCACGATGATCGAGGGATTGCCGGGGATGGCTCGCCCGAAGCTCTTGGCGAGGATGCGGGCCGCCTGGTCGAAGCCGCCGCCGGGCGAATAGCCGACGACAAGCGAAATCGTCTTGCCGCGAAAAAAGTCCGCCGAGTCACCAGCGCTCTGTTGCGCCGCAACAGGAGTGTTGGCGCAAAGAACGGATAGCATCAGCGCCGAAGCGAAGAGCCTGAACACAGCCGATTATCCTTATCCCGATCCGCTTAAGCGGATTCATTGGTTCAGGACACATGTCCTCCCACGCGAACATTGTCCGCGAAACTCAAGCTTAGACCCTTCGCGGTGAGCTCGCAACCGCCGGGCAGGAGTGCTCTTGACAACATCGAGACGCAGGCAGATGATCAAATCATCCGTACACGGATGAAATCAAAAACTCCAAGGCGCGGGAGAGACGGGCGCTGCGGAGCAGGGAGGTCGTCATGGAATTCGGACTCCAGTTCTTTCCGAGCATCGGGCCGGACGAGAAGAGCGCGCGGGATTATTTCGCCGAGTCGTTGCGCCTCGTCGATGAAGCCGATGACCTTGGCTACAAATCGCTTCGCATCGTCGAGCATTATTTCAGGCCTTATGGCGGCTACAGCCCCAACCCGATCGTGTTTCTCGCGGCGGCAGCCATGCGTTCACGCAAGGCGCAGCTTTTGACCGGCGCCGTGCTGCCCGTCTTCAACAATCCGATGAAGCTTGCCGGCGAGATCGGCATGCTTGACGCCATCTCCGGCGGCAGGCTGGAAGTCGGCTTCGCGCGGGCGTTCTTGCCGCATGAATTCGCCAAGTTCGGCATCAACGTCAACGAAAGCCGCGCGCGCTTCGACGAAGGCATCGAGCAGATCAGGCTCTTGCTGGAGAATGAAACGGTCAGCCACGCCGGCCGTTTCCACACCATCGACAATGTGTCGTCGCTGCCAAGACCGACGCAGACGCCGCGACCACCGTTCTGGGTCGCGGCCTTGGCCACGGCGGAGACCTTCGAGTTTGCCGGGCGCATGGGCTATGGCGTGATGGGCATTCCGCTTGGTGGTGCGCAATTGCGCTCCTTGATGCAGACCTATCGCGAAGCCTGGCGCGCCGCCGGCCATCCCGGCAAGGGCAGGGTGATGCTGGCTTTCCACATGTATTGTCACGAGTCCCGCGAGGCCGCGGCGGACATCGCGCGCGAGCCGATCAACAAATATCTCCAGGCCGTCGTCTCATCGGCGAGCGAATGGGAAGGCGAGCTCAACTCGAAGGATTATCCCAACTACGACAAGATCATCGCGGCGCTCCGCGCCGAGACGTTCGAGACGCAGTTGACGAAGGGATGCATCTGGGTCGGCAATCCGAAGGACATACGCGAGCAGATCGCCGACTATGTCGGCGTGGTCGGCGATTTTGAAATCGCCTCGCTGCAGGCGAACTTCCACAATCTGCCATATGATCTTGCGTCTGCCTCGGCGCGGCTGTTCAGCAGGGAAGTCATGCCGCATTTTTCCTGATGCGGCGTGTTGTCTTTCGAGTACAATGCAGGCAATCAAACAGGGAGGCGAGCATGCCGCTGGATGATCTTTCCTCAGTCAGAACCGTCGATGAACTGACGGCGGCTGCCGCCGGTCTCGACTTGACGCCGGGCTGGGTCAACCGTCCCGTCCCTATCCTCTGGAAAGAACCGAAAAGCGATTTTCGAGTTCATCAGTGGAAATGGAGCGTGGCCAGGGCGGGGCTCGACAGCGCCGCGCGGCTCATCGGCACGGATCTCGCCGAGCGGCGCAATCTCATCATGCGCAACCCGATTCCCGGTAATGATCTTGCCACCTTGCGGACGCTGATCTGCGCCTATCAGACCATCCTTCCCGGCGAGACGGCGCGCTCGCATCGCCATACGCCGCATGCGTTTCGCGCCATCCTCGAGTCGCAGGGCGCCTGGTCGATCGTCAACGGCGAAAAACATCCGATGGAAACCGGCGACGTCGTGCTGACACCGGGATGGAGCTGGCACGGACATGGGCACGACGGCGATGCCCAGGCCTATTGGTTCGACGGGCTGGACGTGCCGCTGACGCATCTTCTCGAACCGATGTTCTTCGAGGAACATCCCGCCGGGCTGGAACCGGTGCGCGCGGTGACGCCGGACTCGCCATTCCGTTTCACCTGGGGCGCGACGCAGAAGGCGCTCGACGAAACCAGGCCGGACGACGGCGGCTTTTTCGGACGCCGCATCGCGCTCGACACGCAGACCATGCCGACCATCGGCATCCATATGCAACGCTGGCAATCGGGTTTTCGCAGCCGTCCCTATCGCTGCACCGCCAATCAGATTTTCGTGGTGATGCAAGGCCATGGCGCATCGCAGATCGGCGGCGAGGCGATCGACTGGAGCTTTGGCGACACGATTGCGGTGCCTGGCTGGACGTCCATCGAACATCATGCCAAGGATGACGCGGTGCTGGTCAGCATGACCGACGAGTTTCTGCAGCGCTGGACAAAATATTGGCGCTTCGAGTCACTCGCCTGACAGATTGACCTGCTCTATTGTGGTTCGAAAGGCGAAACCGGAGCAGGTTATGTCATCTTCCAAACCCGTTGCAATGATCACCGGAGCAAGTGGAAACCTTGGGCGCGCCGTCGCCCTTAAACTGCTGGCGGATGATTTCGAGATCGTTCGCGCCGACGGTTTACAGCCAAAATCCGCGTCCGGACATCAGGCCTACGACGAAAGCCTGTTTGTGCAGGCTGACGCCACCAGTCAGGTGTCCATGGGCAAGGCGGTTGAGGAAATCTTGACTCACTTCGGCCGGATCGATGCGCTGGTCCACACCGTCGGCGGTTTCGCCATGGGCAAAATGGTGCACGAGACGTCGGACCAGGACCTCGACGCCATGATGCATCTGAATGTCCGCTCATTGCTCGCTACCGCCCATGCGGTGGTTCCGCCGATGATCGCCAAGGGGAAGGGCAGTGTGGTTTTCATCTCCGCCGCGACTTCCGGCAAAGGCCTTGCCGGCATGGGCGCTTACATCGCCGCGAAAAGTGCCGTCGCGCGCTTGACGGAATCCATGTCCGATGAATTGCGCCATAAGGGCATTAACGTGAACTGCATCATGCCTTCCACCATGGAGACGCCGCAGAACCGCGCCGCCATCGGCAATGCGGTGATGGTATCGCTAGAAGACGTCGCCAATGTCTGCGCTTTTCTTGTGTCCGACGGCGCGCGCTCGGTTCACGGCGCTTCGATCCCCGTTCGCGGATTGACTTGAGGGTGCCTTCACAAACAAAAAAACCCGGAAGCGTTGGCTTCCGGGTTTTGCTGCAATCGGGAAGGCTTCGGCTCAGGCCGACTTCAATTCCGCTTCGGCGAACTCGTAATTGGCGAGCTTGTCGAGGAAGTTTGCCGTGTAGTCGGGGCGGCGATTGCGGAAATCGAGATAATAGCTGTGCTCCCAGACATCGAGGCCCAGCAGCACCTTGCCTTCGCCGGTGGCGAGCGGGTTGGAGCCGTTCGGCGTCTTCGTCACTTTCAGCTTGCCGTCCTTGCCGAGGACGAGCCACGCCCAGCCGGAGCCGAACTGGCCGACGGCGGCGGCCTTGAAAGCGTCCTTGAACGCATCGACGCTGCCGAGATCGGCAACGATCTTCTTTTCCAGAGCGCCCGGAATGGCGCCGCCCTTCGGCGACAGGTTCTTCCAGAACAGGATGTGGTTCCAATGCTGGCCGGCATTGTTGAACACCGGCGCCATGTCATCCTTGCCGTAGGAAAGTTTGACGATCTCTTCGAGCGACTTGCCCTTCAGGGCGTCATTCTTCTCGACGAAGCCGTTGAGCGCGGTAACATAGGCCTGATGATGCTTGCCATGATGGAGTTCCAGCGTCTCCTGACACATGCCCTTTTCAGCCAGGGCATTTTGAGCGAACGGCAGGGTGGGAAGTTCAAAAGCCATTATGCTTCTCCATTCTTTGGAACATGTTCGGGGCTTGGGGCTTAACGTGAATGCTGCGGCTCAAGGCCGGGCATTCAATCCGATATAAAGAACCTTGCTGTCAGACTGAAACCGCTCTATTTTCCAAGGCACATCTTGTTAAAAAAGGAGGGGTTCGATGTCAAGTGAAAGCTTGAATGCTGCAGAACTGGATCCTCTCCGCGCGCCTACCGAGCGTGTTCTGCTGATACTCAAGATGCGGGGGCCGCAGACCGCCACATCAATCGGCGAGGCGCTTAACGTGACCGGCGAGGCGGCACGTCAGCGTCTGGTTCGCCTTGCCGAGGCAGGGCTGGTTTCAGCGAAGAGCATTCCCACGGGTGTTGGGCGCCCCTCCCAGTTCTGGGAGTTAACGCCAAGCGGTTATGCAAGGTTCCCCGACACTCATGCCGATCTCACCGTTCGTGTCCTCGATATCGTCCGCGAAAAGCTGGGCCCCCGTGCCCTGGAAATCATTGTCGATACGCGGGAGGCAGAGACAAAGCGCGCCTATGCCGCGGCGATGGAGGGACTGGCAGGACTTCGCGCCCGCGTCGAACGTCTGGCGGCCCTGCGTTCGCGTGAGGGCTATATGGCGAGCTGGCGACAGGACGATGACGGCTCGTTCGTCCTGATGGAGGATCATTGCCCGATCTGTGCGGCGGCGACGGCCTGCCAGACACTCTGCCGGGCTGAATTGAACGTGTTTCGCGCCATCCTCGGCAAGGACGCCATTGTCGAGCGGTCCGAACATCTGCTCGCCGGCGCGCGGCGCTGCGTCTACACGATCCGCCAGGCTTCGGAGTCATGAAAGCGGCTAAGTTTCCTTGCCGGCATCAAATCCATAAGTCGCCGACAAGCGTTCCTTGAGATAATCGCCGGCAAGGATTGGCGGATAGCGCGCCGGCCGCTCGGTGCTGACGCAGCTGGGCACGGCGGCAACCGGCGCGTCCGCATTGGCGTCGAGAAAGAAGGCGACGGAATAGCGGTCGCGGCCAGGCGGGTTGATCACGCGATGCGGCGTCGAGCGATAGACATCGTTGGTCCAGCGCATCAGGCAGTCGCCGATGTTGCAGACGAAGGCACCCGGTATATAGGGCGCGGCGATCCATGCGCCGTCGAGGCCGCGTACCTCTAGGCCGCCGGCATCATCAGTGAGCAGCAGGGTCAGATTGCCGTAGTCGGTATGTTCGCCTGCGCCATATTGCCCGTCGGCGCGCACCGATGCCGGCGGATAGTGCAGAAGCCGCAGCGTTGCCATCGGCCGGTCAAGTTTGCTGTCGAAGAAATGCGGATCGAGATCAAGGTCTTTTGCGATCGGCCGGTGCAGGGCAACGCCGAGCGCCAGGACCTTGTCGAAATAATCGAGAACCGTCGAACGAAATTCGGCAAGTTCCGGCCAGACATTTGCCGCCGGTCCGGCGCCTTCGACGCCGACATTGAAGGCTTCCTTGTCGTCGACGTTCTTGCCGGGGTCGAGAGTTTCCGTGCGCAGGCCGACATAGCCCCGATTGGCGGAGGTGGCCGAAATCGCCAGCCGGGCTTTCTCGTCGGTGGGAAGCGCGAAGAACTTGTGCGACATCGCAAAAAGATTGCTGATGTCAGCCGCCGGAATGCCGTGGCCGGTCAGGTAGAAGAAGCCAACCTGCCGGCAGGCATGGCCGAGCCTCTCCGCCAGTTGCGCTATGCCGCCCGTGTTCAGCTCCGCGGCATCGATGATCGGAATGGAGGTCATGCCCGATCAAAGCAGAAAACACGGGATAACGAAAGCGCACTAAACACTAAACTTGTGCCGCGATGGCCTCGTCTGCCAGGCTAATGATGCCCCGCCATATGCATGCCGATGGTGGCGCGATCGGTTTCCTGCACCGGCGCCACATAGGTGATCTTGCCTTCCGACATCACCGCCACGCGGTCGGCAAGCTCCAGCACCTCGTCGAGGTCTTCCGATATGAGCAGAACCGCCGCACCCTTGTTGCGCTGTTCCATGATCTGCGAGCGGATTTCCGCCACCGAGGCGAAATCTAGCCCGAAGCAGGGATTGGCGACGATCAGCACATCGACATCGCCCGACAGTTCGCGCGCCAGCACGGCGCGCTGGACATTGCCGCCGGAGAGATCGCCGATCGGCGAGTCCGGCGACTGGGTCTTGACCTGATAGCGGGCGATGAGCTCGCGCGCCTTGGCGCGCATCGGCCCCGGCGACAGCCACCAGCCGAGTTTCGCGTTCGGCGGCTTGTCGAAATTGCGGAACGCCATGTTCTCGGCCACGCTCATGCGCGGCACCGTGGCGTTCTTCAACGGCTCTTCCGGCAGCCCGAAAACCTTCATGCGGTAGTAGGCGTCACGCGTCGGCTCGAACGGCGCATCGCGAATGAAGATGCGGCCGTCCTTGAGCGGACGCTGCCCCGACAGCACTTCCACCAGTTGCGACTGGCCGTTGCCGGAGACGCCGGCGATGCCGACGATTTCGCCGGCCGAGACTTTCAGGTTGACGGCAGCCAGAACCGGCAGGCCCTCGTCGTCATCCGCCATCAGCCCGGCGAGATCGAGCGTCGTCTTGCCGGCCGGGCGTTCGGCGCGCTTGGCGCGGTCGCGCACCTGTGTGTCGCCGATCATCATGCGCGCCATGTCGTCGGTGCTCATCTCAGCGACATTGCCGCCGCCGACTCTGCGTCCGCGGCGCAGCACCGTCAGGCTGTCGGCAAACGATGTCACTTCGCGGAACTTGTGGGTGATCATCACCACCGAAATTTCCTTGCGGTCGGTCATGCCCTTCAGAAGCCCGAGAATTTCGTCCGCCTCCTGCGGCGTCAGCACCGACGTCGGCTCGTCGAGGATCAGCAGGCGCTGGTCGAGATAAAGCAGTTTCAGGATTTCAAGCTTCTGCTTTTCGCCGGCGGCCAGCGAAGCGACAGGCACGTCCAGCGGTGCGCGAAACGGCATGCGATCCAGAAAGGCGTCGAGCGACTTCTTTTCCTTCGTCCAGTCGATCACGCCCGGCGCATCGGCGCGGCTGATGACAAGGTTTTCCGCCCCGGTCAGGCACGGTACCAGAGTAAAGTGCTGATAGACCATGCCGAGCCCGTGCGCGCGCGCATCGCGCGGATTGCGGATCAGCGTTTCCTGTCGATCGAGCAGCAGCGATCCGCGATCGGCGTGATAATAGCCCATGATCGACTTCACCAGCGTCGATTTGCCGGCGCCGTTCTCGCCCAGCAGCGCATGGAAGGAGCCTGCCTCCACCTTCATCGACACATCGCCGAGCGCCGTGAAGGATCCGAATATCTTGGTCATGCCGATGGTCTCGAGCGCCATCGCGCGGACGGGAGCGTCTACAGACATGGCTTCCACCTCTCAACCGCATGAATCTTTTTTATCTGATCCGCGACCTCTCCGTCATGCCCGCGCTTGTCGCGGGCATCCACGCGATGACGCTGCTCTAATATTGCAGAACGAGAAGAGTGATTTTCTGCACCACTACCGCGCACCACGGCGTGGGTGCCCGCGACAAGCGCGGGCATGACGGCGAGGCGGAGGCAAGGCGTTCGTCCGCGACGTCGACGGCTGGGAGATCCGTGTCTCAATACCATCAGAGCCTCTAGGGCAGGTTCGAGATAAACAGATCCGAGTTCGATACCGCGCCGAACACGCCGCCCTGCATCTTGACCATCTTGATTGCGGCGGCGTGATTGCCGGCATCGGTCGCCGCGCAGCAGTCTTCTAGCAACAGGCATTCGAAGCCGCGGTCGTTGCCTTCGCGCATGGTCGTATGCACGCAGACGTCGGTGGTGATGCCGGTCAGCACCAGGTTGCGGATGCCGCGCGCCCGCAGCAGCAGTTCGAGATCGGTGGCGTAGAACGAGCCCTTGCCCGGCTTGTCGATGATCGGCTCGCCGGGCAGCGGCCTGAGCTCCGGGATGATGTCCCAGCCGGGCTCGCCGCGCACCAGGACGCGTCCGCACGGGCCGGGGTCGCCGATGCCGGCGCCGATCTGGCGCGAACGCCAGCGCTTGTTGTCGGGCAGGTCGGTGAGGTCGGGCCTGTGTCCCTCGCGCGTATGAAAAATATAATAGCCCTTCGCGCGCATGGCTTCGAGCAGTCGCTGAAGCGGCTCGATGGGCGCCCGCGTCAGGGCTATGTCATAGCCCATGCTATCGACATAGCCGCCCTTGCCGCAAAAGTCGGTCTGCATGTCGATGACGATCAGCGCCGTGTTGTCGGGATAAAGTACTCCGTCGAAGGGCCAGTTGTAGGGCCCCGCCGGGATCGTTGTTGAGACAAGCTCCATGATGGCCCTATTTGGTGATGGAAAGTTCGCCCGGCACGTCGCGCGAGGCACGCTTCGATCCGGCGGACGCGATCATGATGAACAGGGTGAGGATGTAAGGCGCCGCGTTGAAGAAATAATAGCCCTGCGTGATGCCGACCGATTGCAGCGCCGGGCCGATGGCGCCCGTGGCGCCGAACAGAAACGCCGCGGCGACGCAGCGCAGCGGATCCCAGCGCGCGAAGATCACCAGCGCGACTGCCATCAAGCCCTGTCCCGATGACAGGCCCTGGTTCCACGAGCCCGGGTAGTAGAGCGACAGGAACGCGCCGCCGACGCCGGCCAGGAATCCGCCGGCCGTCGTCGCCAGAAAGCGCACCAGATCGACCGACACGCCCATCGCCATGGCGGCTGGTGCGCTGTCGCCGGTCATGCGGATGATGAGGCCCCATTTCGTATTGGCGAAAGCCCAGGACATGGCCATCGCGACGAGGATGCCGATGATGAGCAGCGAATTGATCTGCAGCGCCGTCGCCAGTTGCGCATTGCCTGTCCAGTCGCCGAGCGGGATCGAGCCGAGGCGCGGAGCCGTCGGCTGGATGTAGGCCTTGCCGAAGAAGAAGGCGAGGCCGGTACCAAACAGCATCATGGCGATGCCGATGGCGACGTCGTTCACCTTGGGCAGCTTGCAGATATAGCCGTGCATGGCGCCGAGCGCCGAGCCGGCGCAGCCGGCAGCCAGCACGCCGAGCCAGGGCGAGCCGGTGTGATAGGAGATCGCATAGGCCGACATGGCGCCGAGCACGAGCGTGCCTTCGAGGCCGAGATTGACCCGTCCGGATTTCTCCGTCAGGCATTCGCCCAGCGCCACGAACATGAACGGCGTCGAAACGCGCAGTGCGCCGCCGAGAATGGCGATGAAGACGATGAACAGCGTGTTGTCGCTCATGTGCGGTCGCTCGTCGTTGCGGCTTTGAAGATGGCGAAGCGCCCGTACAGCGTCTCCGAGACGAGCAGCACGACGAAGGTCAGCCCCTGCAGCACCAGCACGGTGGCGTCCGGCAGGTCCATACGGCGCTGGATCAGGCCGCCCGAAGCGACAATGCCGCCGAACATGATGGCCACGAAGATGATCGCGACCGGATTGTGGCGCGCCAGAAACGACACGAGGATGCCAGTAAATCCGTAGCCCGCGGCAAGCGAGGCATTGGCGCGGCCCTGGATGGCTGCGACCTCGAAAAAGCCCGCGAGCCCGGCGCAGGCGCCGGCAATCGCCGTGCAGGTGACGATCAATCGGCCGACCGGAAGGCCTTGGGCCAATGCTGCCCGCGCGTTGCCGCCGGTGATCCGCGCGGCGAAGCCGAAGGTGGTGCGTGTCATCAGGATATGCAGCAGGATGGCGATGATGATGCCCGCGGCCAGACCCCAATGCACATCGGTGCCGGGAATCTTGCCGATCATATAGGCGTCGCCGAGCGGCTTGGTCGACGGCTTGTTCGGATTGGTGAGATCGCGCAACGCGCCTTCAACAAAGAAATTCATGATCGCGATGCCGATATAGGTCAGCAGCAGCGACGAGATCGTTTCATTGACGCCGCGATAATGGCGCAGCGCACCGGCAAGCCCCACCCAGGCGCCGCCGACAAGGGCGCCGGCCATGGCCATGATCAGCAGCGTCGGCAGCGGCGGCACCCTGTCGAGCATGGGAATGGCGATGGCGGCGGAGGCGAAACCGCCCAGCACCAGTGCGCCTTCGCCGCCGATCGTGATCAGGCCGATGCGTGCAGGGATGGCGACGGCAAGGGCTGTGAGAATGAGCGGCGCGGCACGCTGCAGTGTGTTCTGGACCGAGAACGCGGTGCCGAAGCCACCGCGCCAGACGAGTTCGAAGAATTCCACCGGCGACTTTCCGATGGCTGCCAGAAACAGCGAGAACAGCAGTGCCGACACCACCAGTGCGAACACCGGAATGGCGATATATTCGGCGCTGCTGCGCAGGCGGACGATGAAGTCACGCCTGGCATTCGACGGGCTCACGGCAGTGGCGTCAAAGGTAGCCTCGGTCATTGTTCACCCCGCACTGCGATCATGCCGTGGCTGCTGACAAAATCAGGTAATCGACCCGACGACGCCTTCGAGCAGATAGTCCATCTGATCGAGATAGGGGTCGTAATTGTCGTAGGATTTGTCGATGACGAGCTTGCCCTTGTTGTCCTTGAGCGGACCGACATAGATCGGCTTCTTCGCTTTCAGGTCGGCGATGGCCGCAGTGGCTGCCTTGCGCGCTTCTTCGGTTGCGCCGGCGCCGAAGGGCGTATTCTGCACCATGTCGGTGTCATAGCCGCCGGCCACCATGTTCGGTAGCGCCTCACCCTTGGCGAGCTTTTCGGCATAGCCCTTGTAAATGGTCTCCCACTTGTATTCGGCGCCGGTGATGAAACCCTTGGGCGCCAGCGGCGCCTGCGAGGCATTGTGGCCGCAGGTCTTGACGCCGCGCTTCTCCGCCGTCTCGACGACGACCTTCGGCCCGTCGACATGGCAGGTGATGACATCGCAACCCGCGTCCACCAGCGCATTGACGGCTTCCGCCTCGCGTACCGGCATCGACCAGTCGCCGGTGAAGATCACCTGCACGACCGCGTTGGGATTGGTCTTCCTGGCGCCGAGCATGAACGAGTTGATGTTGCTCAGCACCGAGGCGATCGGCTTGGCGGCGACGAAGCCGAGCTTGTTGGATTTCGTCGACAGGCCGGCGGCGATGCCGTCGACATAATGGCCCTGGTTGAGATAGCCGAAGTAGCTGCCGAGGTTTTTCGGATGCTTGGTGGCGTCCCACAGCGGCGCTGCGTGACGGAACTGGACCTTCGGATATTTTTTTGCCAGGTCCACCATGAACGGCGAGAAATAGCCGAACGACGTGCCCAGAATAATATCGGCGCCGTCGAGATTGACCATCGACTCCATGGATTTTGCGCAGGCGTCGGTCTCGGGAACATTCTCTTCTTCGACGGCCTTGACGCCGGCGACGCCCTTCAGCGCCTTGATGGCGACCGCATGCGCCTGGTTCCAACCGAAGTCGTCGCGCGGGCCGACATAGACGATGCCGATGGTAACACCAGCGGCGCGGGCGATCTGGCTTGTCGAGGTCAGAAGACCTGCGGCTCCGGCAGCACCTGCCGCATGCAAGAATCTACGCCGGGAAATATGAAACCGCTGCACTGGCAAACTGGACATGGATGAACGCTCCTTGCTGGAACCGTTTTGCCCGCCGGCAATTGGGTCTAGACATCAGCAAGGACTATGCCAGCAATCAGCACCGGCTTTGTTCGTCATGCGACAGGCGATCTGATTTAACTCAATAAGGAACCTTGTCTTCTTTCAGCGTCCATTCCTGGAAGACGGCCTCTGCGTCCGGCAGCGGCAGATGCAATGTCGGGATCGAGCGATCGCTGATCGGCTTGCCGACTTCCTCGTAGATCGCGGCATCGTCGAAACCGATGGCCGCCGCCTGGTCGCGCGAATTGGCAAAGACAAGCCGGTCGAGCCGCGCCCAGTAGACCGAGGCAAGACACATGGGACAGGGCTCGCAACTGGAATAGATCGTCGCACCTTTCAGGGAAAAGTTGCCGACCGCGGTACAGGCGCGGCGAATGGCGGAGACTTCGGCATGGGCGGTCGGATCGTTGGAGGTCGTGACTTCGTTCCAGCCTTCAGCCAGAATTTTCCCGTCCCGCACGATGACGGCGCCGAACGGCCCGCCCGTACCCTCATGCATTTTCTTGCGGGAGAGTTCGACGGCATAGGCGAGAAATTTGGCATCGTCCTGGCTGTTCACGGTCACGCGGCAGTTCCTCTTTGGGTTTCGGTCGAAGCAGTAAATCGGCTGCCGACTTTCCGGGCAGATAACCGGCAAGCCATTTGCAGACATTTCTTTATGACGCCTGATTTGGCAAGACTGCGAGACGGAGCGGGAGCAAGACGTATTCCAGACGAAGTGGTGTCAGTTGTTTAAGCTGTCTGCCTAAATATAAGGCGGAATTGAAGCGTGAGAGGTTCGATATGCGAGTGTGGATCAAAGCGCCGCTGGCCATCCTGGCGAAAGAGGCGGGCGGTGGATTAGTGATCGAGGGTGGCCGTATTGTCGAGCTTCTGCCGGCCGGCGCGACGCCGGCCGTAGCGGTCGACGAAACGTTCGATGCTTCGCAACATGTGGTTCTGCCCGGGCTGGTCAATGCCCATCACCATATGTTTCAGACGCTGACGCGGGCGCACCCGAAGGCGATCAACAAGGAGCTGTTTCCCTGGCTGCAGGCGCTGTTTCCCATCTGGTCGCGCCATGTGAATCCGGACAACCTGCGCCTGGCAACGCGGCTTGCCCTGACCGAACTGCTGATGTCCGGCTGCACCACCGTCTCGGACCATCAATATCTCTATCCGCCCGGCCTCGACGCTGCGATGGACATCCAGGCCGAGGAGGCGGCGCGGCTCGGCATGCGCATGACCCTGACGCGCGGATCCCTCAACCTGACCGAGGCTGAGGAAGGCAATGCCCCACGCGAAGCCGTACAGGATATCGACACGATCCTGGCCGATTGCGAGCGGGTGCTGTCGCGCTATCACGACAAGAGCGAAGGCGCGATGTTGCGCGTAGCGCTGGCCCCCTGCGCGCCATTCAACGTGTCCAAGCGCCTGATGATCGAGACGGCGCAAATGGCCGAAAAATACGATTGCCGTTTGCATACGCATCTCGCCGAAACATTGGACGAGGTTGACTATTGCATGGAGAAGTTCTCCTGCCGGCCGGTCGACTATCTCGAAGAGGTCGGCTGGATGAACAGCCGGGTCTGGCTCGCCCACGGCATTCATTTCAACGACGACGAGATCAAGCGGCTCGGCCATGCCTGCGTCGGGGTCTGCCATTGCCCGACGTCGAACATGGTGCTGGCTTCGGGCAAGTGCAGGACGCTCGAACTCGAGGCCGCGGGCTCACCCATCGGTCTCGGCGTCGATGGCTCCGCCTCGAACGACAATTCGAACCTGATGGAAAGCGTCCGTCATGCGCTGATGATCAACCGGCTGCGCTACAAGGCCTCCGAAATCACTCATTTCGATGCATTGCGCTGGGCGAGCGAAGGCTCCGCCCGCCTGCTGGGACGCGACGATGTCGGCACATTGGCGGTCGGCAAGCAGGCCGATCTCGCGCTCTACCGGCTCGATGAACTGCGCTTCTCAGGCGCTGGCGATCCGCTGGCGGCGCTGGTCCTCTGCGGCGCCCATGCGGCCGACCGCGTCATGATCAAAGGCGAGTGGCGCGTCGTCGATGCCATGCCCATCGGCATAGACGTCGGCAAACTGCGCCGTGAACACGGCGCAGCGGCCAGGGCGTTCGTCGAAGCGCTCTAAGCCTTCTCCCGCAGGGCGGGAAAAGGGCAAACTCCAAGATCCTACAACGCGTGCCAGGATAGGCCGAACACGATCTGGTTTTCGATCGAGCCGCCGTTGGCGGGGATGCGATGGTCGTTGCCGAACTTGTTGTACCAGTACTGCCAGCCGACGAAGGCATCGACGAAATTGGGCTTGCCCATGAACAACTGGCCGATATCGAGAACCAGGCGGTTCTGGGTCAGGAATTCCTGCTTCGTCTTGCAGCACGGCGAGCCGGGGACCATGCCGAAACCGTCAAGGCCTTTGGGCCAGACGAAATTGGCGAAGCCGCTGAACTTCAGCGGCAGACCGGTGAAGGTGAGGGGCTGCATATAGACGGCTTCAAGTTTCGGAACGCCCTTGAATGTGACGTCCGGCTGGCAGATTCCCGGGCCGATGCCGCAATGGTTCCATTCCTTGTAGTAATAGAGCCCGACGTTGAACACGCCGGGGACGTCGAAAGAGACCGTCGGTCCGATGACGACATCGCGCTTCTGCGGCGCGAAGGTCGTGTTCTTGGTATTGGCGTCGAAGCCGAAGCCGAGCGAAACATCCTTGATGATGCCGGGAACGGTAAATACCTTTGTGCCGCTGAGCGAATTCAGGCTCAGCGTACCACGGTAGAGGCCGTAGACTTCAAAGGCGCCGTCACCGGTGCCGATAGCGCTGCCGGCGGACGGGTCCTTGTTGGTCGATTTGAGAAAATCGATGTTCACGAAATTCGTGCCGTACTGCCAGACGTCGAAATGCGTGATGCTCACCACGCCCTTGGTGATCGGCACGCCGTTCGGGTTGGCGAGATTGAAGACGCCGGGCTCGCGCGCGTTTGTCTCGTACCACAGGCTGATCTGCGTATCGTTGACGAAGAAGAACGGTGGCGGCGCAGTCGATTTGACCGCGGCAACATCGGCTGCAATGGCTGGCCCTATGCCCAGCGCAAGCGCGGCCCCCAACAAAAATGATTTCCCGGACATCGTATACCCCCAGCAGACACGATGCGGGAGAACGCACCATACGCCTCGCCCGCAATCGCTCTGTGAGTCATAGATTGAGTCCCGCAAATGGCCGTGGTTAAAAAAAGCCCACGACACCAAGCATTTGCCGCCGACGAATGCAGCACGCCTTTTGTTTCGTCATCTTTCAAACAATCCTGGCGACCGTCACAAAAAAGCAACAAGCGCCGCTCGCGAGATTTAACTGCGAGTGCGCCTATGCTCGCGTGCGATGAGAAGCTGCGCCGCGGTCGATGCCGCTATGATCGCGGGCAGCTTGCCTTCGATCGCGTCAATGCCGATCGGGCAGACGAGCTTGCCGATCATCTCCTGCGTCAGTCCGATGTCGCGCATGCGATGCTCGAAACGCGCTCGCTTGGTTTCCGATCCGATCAGGCCGACATAAGGGAAGCGCTGCGCCGCAATGGCTTTTGCGACGATTTCAAAGTCGAGCGCATGCGAATGCGTCATCACGAGAATGAATGCATCGTGTTCCGCCGCATCGATCTCCGCCGACGGATCGTCGCTGGCGATCGGCATGACGTTCTGCGGCATCGCTTTGGGAAACATGTCGGCGCGCGGATCGATCCATCGTATCGCGAAGGGAAGGGGCGCCAGCGCGAGAACAAGCGCGCGCCCGACATGGCCGGCGCCGAACAGCAGCACTGTCGTCGGCCTCTCGTCGAACGTCTCGATATATTCGTCGTCGGCGATGGCATTCGGATCTTCGCCGACCGGCGCGATCCGTCGTGCGATACGACCATCGGTTCCCGGCCGCGCCACGATATACTGGCGCGGTGTCGCCTTGGCGAGCGCACGCAACTCCTCGATGTGGCGTTGATCGAACGTCTCGATGCGCACCCAGACTCTGCCGCCGCAGCACTGGCCAAGATCTGGCCCCAATGCATGTGAGCGCTCGGCGAAGGCAAGCTGCGCCTTCTTCAACGCATCCTGGGCATGACGGATCGCTTCCCATTCCAGCGCACCGCCGCCGATCGTGCCGTTGAAACGCCCCGACGGCCGCACCACCATCCAGGCGCCGGTATCGCGCGGGCTTGATCCTGCGGTCCGCGGCAAGGTGACGAGCGCCGCGCTGCCTTCGCTGGCGATGGCGTCCAGCAAAGGTGCGAAGGGCGTCATGCGAGCTTCGAAAGCGCGTCCGCCGCCATCAGAATACGCTCGGGCGTGGCGGGCGCGTCGAGCGGCACCTGATGTCCCGGCGCAATCGAATGCAGCGCGTCGAGAATGGCCGAATAGACCGAGATGGCCAGCATCAGCGGCGGTTCGCCGACAGCCTTGGAGCGGTAGATCGTCGCCTCGCGGCTCGGCTCGTCCAGCAGGGCGACGCGGAAGTCTTCCGGCACGTCTGACGCGACGGGGATCTTATAGGTCGACGGTGCATGCGTGCGCAGCACGCCCTTGCCGTCGAACACCAGTTCTTCCGTCGTCAGCCAGCCCATGCCCTGTACGAAGCCGCCTTCGATCTGGCCCTTGTCGAGCGCCGGATTGATCGACCGGCCGACGTCGTGAAGGATGTCGACACGCGTCACCTTCATCTCGCCGGTGAGCGTGTCGATCGCTACCTCTGAACACGCTGCGCCATAGGCGAAATAGAGGAACGGCCGTCCCTTGCGCGCTTCGCGGTCCCACGCGATCTTCGGCGTCTTGTAATAGCCGGCATGGGAAAGCTGGATGCGGCCCTGGCGGCATTTCTTTGCCAGTTCCGGGAAAGGCACCGTGGTATTGCCAATATAGACGATGCCGTCGCGAAAGCTGATGCGATCGGCAGGCACGCCATATTCCTCAACGGCGAAAGCGATCATGCGCGCCTTGATCGTGCCGGCTGCAATCCGCGCCGCCATGCTATTCAGGTCGGAGCCGGAGCTTGCAGCCGTTGGCGACGCATTCGGCACTTTCGCCGTGTTGGTCGCGGTGATGCGCACCCAGTCGAGCGGAATGCCGAATTCCTCCGCCACCACCTGCGCCACCTTGGTGAACAGGCCCTGGCCCATCTCCGTGCCGCCGTGATTGAGATGCACCGATCCATCCTGGTAGACGTGCACGAGCGCGCCGGCCTGGTTCATATGGATCAGGGTGAAGGATATGCCGAACTGGATCGGCGTCAGCGCCAGACCCTTCCTGATGATTGGCGATTGCGCATTGTGCCTGGCAATGGCGGCGCGGCGTGTCCGGTAGTCGCTGCTCGTCTCCAACCGGTTGATCAGGGTGGCGAGCACATCGGCGTCTTCAGTCTTCATGCCGTAAGGCGTCGTGTCGGCGCCTTCGCGATGCAGATTGGCCTTGCGCACGTCGAGCGGATCGAGACCCGTCTCATGGGCGATGGCGTCCATCACGCGCTCGATCGCCAGCATGCCTTGCGGGCCACCGAAGCCGCGGAACGCCGTGGCGGAGACCGTATTGGTCCGCAGCCGCTTCGAGCGGATGGCGGATGTCGGCAGGTAGTAGCAGTTCGCCGCATGGAACATGGCGCGGTCGACGACGCCGGGCGACAGATCGACCGAAAATCCGCAGCGGGCGTTCAGCGAAACGTCATAGGCCGACACATTGCCCTTCGCGTCGAAGCCCACCGCCCAGTCGGCGCGAAAATCGTGCCGCTTGCCCGTCATGTAGAAATCGTCGTCGCGGTCGAGCCGCAGTTTGCACGGCTGGCCGGTCTTGCGCGCACCGAGCGCGGCAATGACGGCGGTCTGCGCAGCCTGCGTTTCCTTGCCGCCGAAGGCGCCGCCCATGCGCCGTGTCTCGACGGTGACGAAAGCGTCGGGACGGGCCAATACCCGCGCCACCACATGCTGCAATTCGGTCGGGTCCTGCGTCGAGGAATGCACCTGCATTTCGTCGGCTTCGCCCGGAACGGCAAGCGCCGCCTGGCCTTCGAGATAGAAATGCTCCTGGCCGCCGATGCGCAGCATGCCTTCGAGCTTCTTGTCGGCAAGGTTCAGCGCCGCCTTGGCGTCGCCGTGGGCGAAATCATAGTCGGGCAGCACAAGGGCGTTCTCGGCGAGCGCATCCTCGATCGTCAGCAAAGGCTTGCCGGGCTCGATGTCGACATGCGCCAGTTTCGCAGCGCGTCGCGCCTCGTCGCGCGTGCGCGCCACGACCGCGAACAGCACCTGTCCGGCGAAGGAGACGTCCTTGTCGGCGAATACCGGGTCATCGCCCAGGCCATGCGAGACATCGTTGGCGCCGGGTATGTCGGCAGCCGTCAGCACGCAGACGACGCCGGGTGCCTCCAGCACCTTGCGGAGATCGAGACTGAGCAATTTGCCGCAGGCCAGCGTCGAAAGGCCGGGCGCGATATGCAAGGTGCCGGTCGGCTCGAGAATATCGTCGATATAGGGCGCCGCACCGCGCACGTGCAGGCGCGCGGAATCGTGCGGCGAGGATTTGCGGACGATCGAGAGCGTTTCTTCGGCGGGGAAAAGTTCATTCGGCGGCATTGGACCATCCCTGCATCTGCAGCCGCGTCTGCGACAGCTTGCCGCCACGCGCTTCCATCAGAGCCTTGCGCAGGAGGTTGCGGGCAACCAGCCGCCGATAGTCGGCGCTGGCGCGCATATCGTCGATCGGCGTGAAATCCTGGTCGAGTGTGTCGAGCGCGGCGGCCCAACTCGCCTCGTTGCTCAAATCCAGACCGGCGCAGACGATTTCCGTCTTGCGCGCGCGAGCCGGCACGCCGGCGACGCCGCCGAAGCCGATGCGCGCCGCGACGACGCGCTTGCCATCGAGGGTGAAGCGGAAGGCCGCCAGCACCGCCGAAATGTCTTCGTCGAAGCGCTTGCTGATCTTGAAGATGTGCAGGCTGTGTTCGGGCAGGGGACGCGGCACGATGATGCGACGCAGATATTCGCCCTGCTGCCGGTCCTGCTGCTTGTAGGCGATGAAGAAATCCTCCAGCGCCAGTTGCCGGGTGCCGGCCCCGCGCCGCAGCTCGATGCTGGCGCCGAGCGCGATGAGGCAGGGCGCCAGATCGCCGATTGGCGAGGCATTGGCGATATTGCCACCGACGGTGCCCGAGGCGCGCACCTGCGCCGAGCCGAAGCGCCGCATCACCTCGCCGAGATCGGGATGCAGCCGGGCCAGCAGAGGTGCGGCGTCAGCAAGGCGCATGCCGGAGCCAAGCGACAGTTCCGTCGCGGATGTCGTGCTCTCGTCGAGGCCGCACACGCGTCCGAGCCAGATGATCTTGCGTGGCTCGGCGAGTCCCTTGGTAACCGACAGCCCGAAATCGGTCGCGCCGCCGACGAGATTGGCCTCAGGGTGACGCAGATAAAGGTCGGCCAGCGCATCCTCGCTCGCGGGGGCGGCGAAGAAGCCCTGGTCGTCGCCGGCGAAGACATCGCCGCCGTCGTCGAGGCCGGTGATGGCGGCGACGCGCTCGGCGCTATTGGAATAATGGTCGAGGGTCGGCGTCGCGCAGACATCCAGCGCCGCGTCGAGGATCGGCCGATAGCCGGTGCAGCGGCAGAGATTGCCGGCCAGCGCATCGCAGACCGCGTTGCGGCTCACCGGCCGCTGGCCTTCGTGATAGAGCGTGAACAGGCTCATCACGATGCCCGGCGTGCAGAACCCGCACTGCGAGCCGTGGTGCGCCACCATCGCCTCCTGCATCGGGTGCAGGGAGCCACCATTAGCGAGATCTTCCACTGTGACGATTTCAGCGCCGTCGCACTGGCCGAGCAGCAGGATGCAGGCGTTCACCGGCAGAAACGCAGCCTTGCCGTTCTGCACCCGCGCCATGGCCACGGTGCAGGCGCCACAGTCGCCTTCGCCGCAACCCTCCTTCGTGCCGGTGGCGCGGGCCAGAAGCCGCAGCCAGTCCAGCAGGGTCGTATGGGGCGCGAAACCGGAGACTTCCACGGGCGCTCCGCGAAACATAAAACGGATCACGCTGCGCATTCTGGTTTCCGTTGCGAAATGGTTCGCCGATTCATCATTTTCCGTCCTGTCCCGCTAATTTGTCACGAAAGCCGCTGCCGCGCCATCGCAGCCTGACCGGCCGCTGCGAAAGAGAAGCAAGCGTCATTCCAGATGGTTGCGGGCGCGCACGACTCTTTCTCCCGTCTCTTCAACGGGACAAGGTCGCTCGCAGCGCCAGGGTCGGACGAGGGCGATCAGTCTACCTAAAGCGGCACAGACGTCGCGTCGTAGCGGAACAGCCAGTCGTAACGCTCGTTGATCTTGTCTTCCTGCCATTCGCGGTTGACGTAGGCTTCGGCCTCGGCGGCGTTGGACAGGATATTGTTATGGAAGCGCTTGCCGTTGTCGGCCGAGCCGCGCACGATCTTGGCCGTGCGGTCCAGGCGGGCGCGCTCGTAGCGCTGCAGGGCAAGCTCTACTGTGTCGAATTCCTCGAGCGCGCGGGCCAGGATATAACCGTCCTCGATCGCCATGCCGGCGCCTTGCGCCAGAAACGGCAGGGTCGGATGGCAGGCATCGCCGAGCAGGCTGATGCGGCCCTTCGACCATTGCTCCATCGGTTCGCGGCCGAACAGCGCCCATTTGAACGGCGTGTCGAGCTTGCGGATCACCGTCTGGATGTCCTCATGCCAGCCGGCGAAGTCGGCGGCGCACTCTTCTACCGTTCCGCGCGACGTCCAGGATTCGATCTTCCAGTCGTCGCGCACGACGGCGCCGACGAAATTGAAAATTTCTCCGCGGCGCAGCAGGTAATGCACGATATGGCCGCCGGGTCCGACCCAGTTGACGCCGACCGGGCGGCGCAGATGTTCGGGAAGGCTACGCGCGTCGACCAGCCCGCGCCAGGCGACGAAACCGGTGAAGACGGGCTTGCTTTCGCCGAACGTTGCCTGCCGGATCGCCGAATGCACGCCGTCGGCCCCGATAAGAGCCGCGCCCCTGGCGCTGGTTCCGTCGGCGAAATGCAGGGTCACGCCATTGGAGGTCTGCTCGCAGCCGACGCCCTTGTGGTTGAGATGGATGGCGTCCGGCTTCATGGCGCGCACGGCTTTGACGAGGATCTCGTGCAGGTCGGCGCGATGGATCATGAAATAGGGGAAGCCGTAGCGGGCGACGGAGGTAGAGCCGAGGTCGAACAGCTTCCACGTCTCGCCGGTGTTCCACAGGCGCACTTCCTTGGCGGAAGCCTCCAGAAACACCTTGCGCAGCTCGTCTTCCAGCCCGAGCGCGAACAGGACCCGCGCCGAATTGGCCCCGACCTGAATTCCGGCGCCGATTTCACCAAGTTGCGGCGCCTGTTCGTACACCTCGACATCGATTCCGCGCTTCAGAAGCGCCAGAGCGGCGGTCAGGCCGCCAATTCCGGCGCCGGAAATCAGGATGGGTGAGGCTGAGGTCACGGTTCATATTCCTTGCGATCAGGTCTTTTGCCGGATTGCTAGCTTGAAATTATATAATGTCAAATAAAATTATATATTGCATAATTACGCGAGCCGGTGTTTAGGACTACGGAAGCCGGCGGCAGGCGGAGCTGGCGTGCTATGCCCTTTGACCCTGTTCCCGCCGCCCTCTAGGTTCCACGGCCAGCAGAATGTTCGCAGAGGGAAATTCAATCGTGGCGATCGACAGGGCGGTCAGGTCGAAGCGGCAGGCTCGACAGGCTCAAATCGCCGGCGAGCCGGTCGCAGCCATTGCGCAGCGCGACGAACCCCAGCGCTCCATCCAGTCCGTCGAACATGGCTTTCGCCTGATCCGCTGTCTCGAAGAGGCGGCCGAACCGCTGACCCTGAAAGACCTGTCGGCCCGCGCCGACATGGCGTCGAGCCGCGCCCATCTGTATCTGGTGAGTTTCCGGAGAGTCGGCCTCGTCCTGCAGGAAGAGACGAGCGGCCGTTACATGCTTGGGCCTTATGCCTTGCAACTGGGCCTTGCGGCGCTGCGCAAGCTCGACGTCGCGCAATTGTCGCGCGGCTGCCTCGAGGATCTCAGCGGCAGGACCGGCGAAGCGAGCTATCTCGCGGTCTGGGGCAATCGCGGTCCTTATATCGTGCTGCGTGCCGACGGGCCGCGTCCGGCACCCGTGTCCTTGCAGATCGGCTATGTGCTGCCGACCTTGTCGACCGCGACCGGCCGCATCTTCATCTCCTATCTGCCGCGGCAGGTCACCGAGCCCGTACTTGCCGGCGAGGACGGCGCGCAGGCGTTCGAGAACGGTGAAGCAAGTCTTGTTGCCGAAAGAAGTCTAGCCACCATCATCGCCGAAACGCGCGCGCGCAAGCTGTCGCGCACCGACGGCCTGCTCAATATGGGCTTCACCGGTCTTTCGGCGCCGGTCTTCGGCCATGACCGCAAACTGGCCGCGGCCGTGACCCTGATCGGCCCGACCAGCGGCATGGATGCGAGCCTGAACGGCGCCAACGCGCAAATGCTTCGCAAGGCGGCCGAAGACTTGACCTCACGCATGGGCGGCCAGAGCCCCGACTGACATTCAACCAGATAGAAAGTAATGATCCGTGACGACATCCGCCAAAATTGAATGGTCCCGCATTCCCCTGATCATCCAGTTCACCGAACAGGTGAAGATGACGGAAACCTATGGTTTCAACGGCAGCCAGGGCAAAACCTCGCTCGAGGGACAGTTGTTCGTTCCCAAGGACCGCCCGTCGCAGACGGTCTACCTGTTCATGCATCCGACCTCGACCTTGCAACTGTTGCCGATGCCAACCGCGCTGGCGGACGCCGGCCTGCATGTGATGTGCGCCGGCAGCCGCTACGCCAAGAACGACAGCGCGCTGATCATGGAAAAGGTCGCCTTCGATCTCGGCGCTTATGTGCGCTATGCCCGCGAGGAACTCGGCTATCGCAAGGTGATCCTGGTCGGCTGGTCGGGCGGCGGGTCGCTGTCGCTGTTCTATCAGGCGCAGGCCGAAAACCCTTCGATCACCCAGACAGCCGCAGGCGACCCCTATGATCTGAAAGGGGCCAACCTGCCGCAGGCCGACGGCATCATTTTCATCGCCGCGCATCTGAGCCGCGCCGAGACGCTGACCGAATGGATCGATCCGTCGGTGCTCGACGAACTCAACCCCGATCGCCGCGATCTCGAGCTCGACATCAACAATCCGCTGTGCCCGAACACGCCGCCCTATACGGCCGACTTCGTCGCAAAATTCCGCGCGGCCCAGCGCGCCCGCAATGCCAAGATCACCGCCTGGGCGCTCGAACTGCTGAACGACCTGAAGAAGCGCGACGATGGCGAGATCGAGCGCGCCTTCGTCACCCATCGCACCATGTGCGACGTGCGCTGGTACGACAAGGCGATCGAGCCGAACGGCCGCAAGCTCAACTGGTGCTATCTCGGCGATCCGCGCACCGTCAATGTCGGTCCCGTCGGGCTCGGGCGCTTCTCGACCCTGCGGTCATGGCTCTCCCAGTGGTCGCTGGAATATTCCAACGCCAAGGGGCCGATGAACGCCGCCAAGATCCGCAATGTGCCGGTATTGCAGATCGAAAACGAAGCTGACGATGCTGTGCCCGCCAGCCACAACCCCATCATCCACGCTGCGCTGGCGACCAGAGATAAGGAAATGATCAGCATCGAAGGCGCGACGCATTATTATCTCGGCCAGCCGCAACAACTGGCGATCTGTATCGATGCGGTCATCGGCTGGAGCCGCCGCAAGGGCCTGCTGGACTGATCAGCCGCAGGCGCACAACTTCGCTATTGGACCAATAGAATTATACAATGTAAAATCGCGAAGAGATTTGGATTCTGGCCGGTCGGCCAAACTGATCGGCTCAAGGGGAAACGGCAAGGAATACGAAATGTCGGAAAAACAGATCGGCGAACCGAAGCGCCGCAAGGAAGACGACCGGCTGATCACCGGCCAGGGTCAGTTTGCCGACGATCTTGCGTTTCCGAAATCGGCCCATGCCAGCGTGCTGCGCTCGCCCCATGCCCACGCGAAGATCAAGAGCATCGACATTTCGGCGGCGCGCGAAATGCCCGGCGTCCTGGCGGTGCTGACGGGCGCCGACGTTGTCGCCGCCGGCCTGAAACCGATTCCTCATGGCACCGGCAGCTCGCGGACCGGCTCCGACGTGCCGCTCGCCAATCTTGACGGGTCGGAACGCAAGGTCACACCGCAGCTCATTCTGCCGCCGGAACGGGTCCGCTTCGTCGGCGAGGCGGTCGCCATGGTTGTCGCCGAGACGCTGCACCAGGCGCGCGACGCGGTCGAGGCGATCGTCGTCGATTACGACGTGCTGCCGTCCGTCACGCGCTCGACGGAGGCCGTCATCGACGGCGCGCCGCAGCTCTGGGATAGCGTGCCCAACAATCTGCCGCTCGATGCGGAGATCGGCGACAAGGCGGCGACGGATGCGGCCTTTGCCATCGCCGCCCATCGCGTCTCCTTCCGCTCCGCCATCCAGCGCGTCACCGGCGTGCACATGGAGCCGCGCGCCTGCATCGGCCTGTGGGACACGAAGTCCGACAGCTATACGCTGCACGCCTCCCATGGCATCGGCGTGGTGCAGATGAAAACCGAGATCGCGCAAATTCTCGGTATCGACGTCGACAAGGTGCGCGTGATCGCGCCGCACGATGTCGGCGGCAATTTCGGCACGCGCAACGCGACCTATCCGGAATTCGCCCTCGTCGTTTGGGCCGCGCGGCTGATCCAGCGGCCGGTCAAATACGTCGCTGAACGTCAGGACGCCCTGCTGTCGGATTTCCAGGGCCGCGA
Source organism: Terripilifer ovatus (assembly GCA_029222685.1). Taxonomy (GTDB): domain Bacteria; phylum Pseudomonadota; class Alphaproteobacteria; order Rhizobiales; family Beijerinckiaceae; genus Terripilifer; species Terripilifer ovatus. The sequence continues at coordinate 305,789 of JARHVB010000010.1, forward strand.
CCTGCACGTGGATTTCGAACTCGCCCTCGACGAACGCGGTAAGTTTCTTGCCTTCCGTTCGACGAATACGAGCAATGTCGGCGCCCATACCGCCTCGTTCGTACCGCTCAACAAGGGCGCGCAGTTGATGACGAGCCTTTATCAGGTGCCCACCGCCTATGTGCGCTGCCGCGCCGCCATGACGAATACGCCTTCGACCATTCCCTATCGCAGCGCCGGCCGCCCGGAGGCGATGTATTCGGTCGAGCGCATCATCGATATTGCGGCCCGCAAACTGAATTTCGACCGGGTCGAACTGCGCCGCCGCAACATGATCCCGGCCAAGGCGCAGCCCTATCGCAATCCCTTCGGCGTTACCTATGACAATGGCGATTACACCGGCGTCATGCAGTCGGCGCTCGATCTCGCCGACTGGAAAGGCTTCGAGAAGCGCCGCAAGGAATCGCGCCGCAGGGGATTGTATCGCGGCATTTCCATCTGCAATTATATCGAGGGCACCAGCGGCAATCCGCGCGAGCGCGCCGAAGTCACCGTGCTCGACGACGGCGGCATCGATCTCATCATCGGCACCCAGGCCTCGGGGCAGGGGCATGAGACCAGCTTCAGCCAGATCGCCGCCGAGTGGCTCGGCGTTGGCTTCGATAAGATCCGCGTGCGCTACGGCGATACCAGTTTCGTCCTCGCCGGCGGCGGCTCCCACTCGGGCCGGTCGATGCGCTTCGCCAGCATCGTCATCAAGGAATCGACCTTGCAGATCATCGACAAGGCCAAGAAGATCGCCTCCGTCATGTTCGAAACCCAGGTCGGCGACATTGAATTCGCCGACGGTGCCTGCCGCGTCGGCGGCACCGATCGCGTCGCGACACTGGTCGAGATCTCGCGTTTTGCCGCTTCCAGCAAGGCTTTACCTGATGATCTGCGCGGCCCGCTCAAGGGCGCCTGCGACCGGGTGACGACGGGGCTCGCCTTTCCCTATGGCGCTGCGGTTTGCGAGGTCGAGGTGGATGCCGATACCGGCGCCGTCCAGATCGTCCGCTATACGTCGGTCGATGACGTCGGCCGGGCCGTCAATCCGATGATCCTGCATGGCCAGACCCACGGCGGTATCGCCCAGGGCGTCGGCCAGGCTCTGCTGGAGCAATGCTGGTTCGACCGTGATAGCGGGCAGAACCTCTCCGCCTCGTTCATGGACTATGCCATGCCGCGGGCGTCCGATTTCCCCAGCTTCACCACGGGCCTGAGCGAAGTGCCGGCCACCAGCCATCCGCTTGGCTTCCGGCCTGGCGGCGAAGGCGGCACCACGCCGGCGCTGGGAACGACGATTAACGCCATCGTCGACGCGCTGAGCGAACTGGGTGTGACACATGTCGAGATGCCGGCGACGCCGTTCCGCATCTGGCAGGCCATTCAGGCGGCAAAACGCGATTAACTCTACTCCCGCAGGGTGGGAGAAGGTGGCCCTTGCGCAGCCTGCCTGCGCGGAGCCAGGCGGAGCTTGTCTCCGCTTCGGCGAAGGCAGGCAAGGGTCGGATGAGGGTGCCTTCACGTATTCATGTTGCGCGTTCTCCGTTCGATTGTGCAATCAAGACTTCGGATGCCCACCCTCATCCGGCCATCGCGATGCGAGGGCCGCCTTATCCCGTGAACGGGAGAAGGATTTAAGGGACTCATCTTGAACTGGTATTCATCCAATCCATAACGCCACGGATTGAACTTCGCGCCGCCGCATCGTATGAGGCGGCGTTATCGAAACTTGATTCAGAGGCCATGATGTCGGGTGTAAAGTTATCTGTGCGTCAGTCGAAGACGCACGGCAGGGGGTTGTTCGCAGATCAGCACATACCGCAGGGAACGACGATCATTCAGTACACGGGGCAGAAGATCCCCAAGAAAGAAGGTCGGCGCCGCGAGCGCTTCTATGAATCGATCGGCTACTGCCTGCTCTTTAATTTCGACGACAAGCACGATATCGATGCCATCGTCGGCGGCAATGAATCGATTTATATCAATCACAAGAGCAGACAGCCGAACCTGCAGGCCCTGGTCGACGAGACCGGCATCTGGTTCGAGACGCTGCGTGATATCAAGCGGGGCGAAGAATTGTTCTTCAACTATGGTTTTAAGCCGGAAAAGCCGAAAAAATTCGTCTAGATTCGGCATTCTCCTTCTCGACGGTTCGGTATGAAGAAGGCCAAGAAACAAGCCGCGGCCAAAACCTCCCGCCGCTCCGAAGGCGAGAGGGCGTTGCAGGATTTCGATCTCCTTCAGCACCTGCCGCACCTGCTGCGGCGGGCGCATTTCGAAGCGGAAGCCATCTTTCCGGATATCTACGGCGATGAGGTCACCTCTCGCCAGCTCGCGCTGCTGACCGCCATCGGCCAGCGGCCGGGGCTGTCGCAAAGCGCCGTCGCCCAGCAGGTGGGGATGGATCTCAACACCTGCAGCGACCTGGTGGCCCGGCTGGTGGCCAGGAAGCTCGTGCGCCGCGAACGCTCGGAAGCGGATGCACGCACCTATTGTCTCAATCTCGCGCCAAAAGGCGCTCGTGTCGTCGACATGGGCATCGGGCTTGCGGGCAACTATCGCCAGTCGGTGGCGCAGCGCCTGAGCCAGGCCGAGCACGAGCGACTGGTCGCGCTGCTGCAGCGCCTGCTCGGGCTTGAGCGAACTGCCCCTTAACGGGGCACCCGCTGCCCTTTATTTGATCCAGACGCCAGATTGACAGCCCCAAGCTCTGTTGGCAGATTAACTACGAATACGTAGTAATTAATCGGATGCCGCTGCATCGCGCGGCATCCCGAGAGTGCGAAGCAGATGAGCGGACTGATCGCGTTCGAGCCGGGCGGTTATCAATATCTTCCCGGCGGCTTCCAATATTCGGCGGCGGTGACGGCGCTGCCCGGCTGGGAGATCGAGCGCGCGCGCTTCACCGCTCCCGTGCCGCTGGAGCAGGGGTTTGCGCTGCTCGAGGCGCATCTGGCCTCGCTCGAACGTCCGCCGACTGCGCTTTGCGCCTGTGAACTGCGCTCGCCCGAACCGATGACCGAGCCTGTCTTCATCGCGTTCAACCGCAGCTATGTGCAGCCGCTGGAACGTTGGGGCCTGTTTCGCAACGATGCCAATCCCGTGGCGCGCTGCAACCTCTGCCCAGAACTCGATAAGCCTGAGGGCCCGAGCTTCTATGCGTTCAGCTATACCGTGCCGGCTGCGGGTAGAGGGTTGCGCCACAGCTTCGTGACGTCCGGTGCAGCCGAATGCCCCGATCGCCCGAACTATCGCGAAAATATCGTCCGGCTCGGCGAAACTTCGCCCGATGCGCTTGCCGACAAGCTGCGCTTTGCCATCGGCGACCTGGAAGCGCGCTTTGCCCCGTTGGGCGTCGAGTGGGCCGACGTGCTCGAGACCAGGCTTTATACGGTGCATGATCTGCATCATGCGGTGGCCGGCGAGTTCGGCCGTCGCGGCGCCCTTGCCGGCGGCCTGAACTGGCATCTGGTGCGGCCGCCGGTGAAAGACCTCGAAATCGAGATCGATGCCCGCGCGGTCCGCCGCGAGCTCGTGCTCAGCGTGTAATTTGAAAAAAGGTGTGACATGACCAGCTTCAACACCATCCGCATGCGCGTCTTCGCCATCCTTGCCGCAGGCCTCTTCGCGTGCCTCCCGGCCTTTGCCGCCTCGCCGGCATTTGTCAGCGGCGGCCCGGTCCGCATCCTTGTCGGCTTTCCGGCCGGCGGCACCATCGACGTTGTGGCGCGCCTGCTCGCCGAACAGATGCACCGTGATCTTGGCGTGCAGGTTTTGGTCGAGAACACCACGGGCGCTGGTGGCCAGCTTGCCGCGGTAGCGCTGAAGCGCGCCACACCCGATGGCCATACGCTCATGGTGGCGCCCGATCACACCATGGTCGTCATCCCGCTGACCATCGCCCAGCCCGGCTTCGAGATCGCGGATTTCGCGCCGGTCGGCGAGATCGCCACCTATGTCGGCGCGCTAGCCGTGGGAGCCGGCAGCGATGTGAAAGACATCGACGGTTTCATCAAGAAGGTGCGCGCCGATCCCAAGCTCGGCAGCGTCGGCATAGCGGCGGCGGGCAGCAAGCCGCAGTTCGCGCTTCTCGCCATATCGCGGGAGAAGGGCGTCGCGCTGACACCGGTGCCCTATCGCGGCTCGGTGCCGATGGTGCAGGATCTCGTCGGCGGCCATCTGCCGGCCGGCATCACCGCGCTGGGCGATTTTCTCGAGCAGCACGCGGGCGGGCAGTTGCGCGTCATCGCCATCACCAACCAGGACCGCACGTCGCAGCTCCCGACCATACCGACGGCGCTGGAGCAGGGGTATCCGATGAAGCTCAATTTCTGGCTCGGCATGTTCGCGCCGGCGAAAACGCCGGCGGACATTCTTGACATGCTGTCGGCGTCGATGACCAAGGCGCTCGGCGATCCCCAGGTGATGGAGCGGATGAAGGCCCTGGCCTTCGATCCGCATCCGTCATCGCCTGCTGAAATGACCACCGAGATTCAGGCCGACACGAAATACTGGGCGCCGCTGGTCGAGGCCTCAGGCTGGGTCAAGCAGTAAGCAGCGTTCAAAGTATAGCCCCGAACGACCGGCTGTCATTCCCGACGCGCCGCAGGCGCGAGCGGGAACCCAGGAGTCAAGGGCGATTGCTCGGGCGATCACTTTGCGCCGTCACGTTGCCTCTGGATTCCCGCTCTGCGCTTCGCTTGGCGGGAATGACACACCGAGGCTGAAGCGAAAGGCATCAGCCCTTGCCGACAACCTTCCGCAGGATAGCCGCGGCATCGGCTGGGGCTTCGTTGCCGGTCCACACCACGTACTGGTCGGGCCGCACCAGCACGAGCTTGCTCTCGTAAGCCTCGCGGCCATCGGCATAGGTGTCGGCGATGGCCTTGAAGGGAATGCCGAGCGCCTGCGCCGCATCTTCGAACGCCTTCACCGCCGACGCATCGACATCGAACGCCAGCAAGGTGAACCCGTCGCACAATTCCTCATAGACATCGCGGCCGTTCGACAGCGGCTGCGGCGTCAGATGATGGCCGGGCCGGGCCTTCAGCATATGCACGCCATGGGCGCTGCACTTGCCGCCGGGCGGTCCAAACAGGATCGGCGAACCTTCGAAATTGGGTTCGTAGCGGCTGGCCATTAGGCCGTCCTCCTGCTCCTGCCGCTTCCACGCCGCCTCGAATGCGTCGCGGTCGACTTCCGGATTGTAGGTGTCGAGGAACTTGCCTTCAGCCTCGATGCGCGAAGCGATGAAGTCCTCGCCCGTCTCCTTGAACACCGGCCGGCGCTCTTCGCTGTAGGAGGGGATGAGTTTGTCGCCGCCCCAGCCCTTCAGCACCGCGGTCAGCTTCCAGCCGAGATTGCGCGCATCTTCCAGCCCGTTGTTGAGGCCGAAGCCGCCATAGGGCGGATGGCTGTGCGCCGCGTCGCCGGCAATCAGCACGCGGCCGACCTGGTACTTGTCCGCCACGGCGACGCGCAGATCCCAGAAGCCCAGATGATCGAACGTCGCCTTGAATTTGAATCCCGTCGCCTTTTCCAGCACGCCCTGGAAGTCGAAGTCTTTCTCGTTGGCGGCCTCCGCCGGCACGGGCGCGTGGAAAAAGAAACCGCTGCCCACATCGATGCGGCCGAAGAACTGCCAATAGCCCTTCAGGTCCGGATGCATGACTCTATAGGTCGAGCGCTCCGGAAAGCGCTTCAGGCCTTCGTGCAGTTCAGGCGAGCGGAACACGGCCAGCATCATGATCTGGTCGAAGTCGGTGCCGCCGCGCTCGATGCCGACCTGGGCGCGGATGGTCGAATGCGAGCCGTCGCAGCCGACGAGATAGTCGGCCTCGATCGTTTCCGCCGCGCCCGCTTCGTCGGATATGTCGAGGCGGACGCCGTTGGCGTCCTGCTCCAGTTCGCCGGCGGTCCAGCCGAAGCGCTGTTCGACGATCGGCAATTTCGCCAGCCGGCCACGCAAGACATCTTCCATCTGATATTGCGGCAGCCGGTCGTTGTCCTGGAAGAAGAAGCGGCGCACGGTCTCGCGGCCGGCATGGGCATGCCAGTATTCGCTCATCAGATTCTTGTAGGCGGTCACATTGCCGATCGGATAGCCGGGCGGCATGACGCGCGCGGCGCGCAACTGGTCGACGAGACCCCAGAAATAGAAATGTTCGAGCGTTCGTTGCGTCAGGTTCTGGCCGCGCGGAATGCGATGGTGACGGGTGCGCCGTTCGATGAGAATGCAGGAAATGCCGCGCAGGCCCAGATCGAGCGCGAGCCCCAGGCCGACCGGTCCGCCGCCGACGATAGCCACCTGATAACGTTTGTTCATTTCCGCCCTGGTCCTCTCTGTGTCCTGCCAGCCTATTGCCCGGTTCGAGACGAACTTGCAATCGGCCGAGAACGTGGGGTTTGCCCCACTACCGGTTCCGCCACACGTCTGTTATAGGCAGCCGCAATCGCCTGCAACCGCAGGCAGCATGTCAAAGTGCGTGACAGGAAGGAAACGATAGATGAGCGATCGCAGCAGCAGGCCGCCACAAGGCAACGTTCCCCTCGCCACGGCGCGGTTCGACGGCAAGGATGCGCTGGTGCGCCCGTCGAATGCCGAAATGGGCTGGGCGTCGGATGCCATGGCGGAAGTCCTGCGCCGGCTCGACCTGCGTTATATTGCATTGACGCCGGGCGCCAGCTATCGCGGCCTGCATGACAGCCTGGTCAACTATCTCGGCAACCGCGATCCGCAGATGCTGGTCTGCCTGCATGAGGAGCATGCGGTCGGCATTGCCCAGGGCTATGCGAAAGTCACCGAGCGGCCGATGGCCGTGGCGCTGCATTCCAACGTCGGCCTGATGCATGCGACCATGGCGGTCTTCAACGCCTGGTGCGCCCGTAATCCGGTCTTCATTCTGGGCGCCACCGGCCCCGGCGACGCCGACGAGCGCCGCCCGTGGATCGACTGGATTCACACCTCCAAGGATCAGGGCGCGCTCATCCGCCATTATACCAAATGGGACGACGAGCCGCGCTCCGCTGTCGCAGCCGTCGAATCCATGGTCCGCGCGTATCAGATCGCGTCAACGCCGCCGCATGGCCCGACCTATGTCTGTCTCGATGTCGGCTTGCAGGAATCGCGCCTAGAAAAGGAGATGGTTTTTCCGGACATGGAGCGTTTCGCGCCGGGCGTTCCGCCGGCTCCGGCGGCCGATGCCGTCGAGCGTGCAGCACGCATGCTGGTCGACGCGAAGAAGCCGCTCATCCTCATGGGCCGCGTGTCGCGCGGCCTCGACGACTGGCAGGCGCGCATCGATCTCGCTGAAGCGCTCGGCGCGGCCGTGCTCACCGACATGAAGACGGCTGTGGCGTTTCCGACCGACCATGAGCTGCACCCAATAGAGCCGCGCTTCCGTCCGTCGCCAGCCAGCTCGCAGATGACCAAGGATGCCGACGTCATCCTGTCGCTCGACTGGATCGATCTGCGCGGCCATTTTATTCAGACGCTCGGCAAGGATACGCCGGTAGACTCCAAGGTCATCCACTGCACAGTCGACGACTATCTCCACAACGGTTGGAGCATGGACCATTTCGGCCTGGCGCCCGTCGATCTTAAAATCCTCGCCACGCCCGACCAGCTTGTGCGGCCTTTGCTCGAGGCGGTGCGCCGCCTGCGCGGCACCAGCGACAAGGCCGATCCGAAATGGCCGGTCCGCGTCGCCAAGCCGCTCGCTGCGCCGCGTCCGCAGGGTATGATGGGCCTGCGCGATCTCGCTCTCGTCGTGCGCGAATTCTGCGATGCGCGCGATGTTACGGTCGCCGGCTATGCGCTTGGCTGGCCGTCCGACACGGTCAACTTCAAACACCCGCTCGACTATGTCGGCGCCGATGGCGGCGGTGGTGTCGGCTCGGGGCCGTCGAACGCCATCGGCACGGCGCTGGCGCTGAAAGGTTCCGGCCGCTTCGCCATGACTGTCATCGGCGACGGCGATTTCACCATGGGCTGTAACGCCTTCTGGACCGCCGCCCATATGGGTATTCCGCTGCTCGTCGTCATCGCCAACAACCGCGTCTATTACAACGACGTCGCCCACCAGGAGCGCATGGCTGTCGTCCGCGGCCGGCCGGTGGAGAACAAGTTCGTCGGGCAGGAGATGGTCAATCCCGTCATCGACCTTATCGGCCTCGCCAAGGCGCAGGGTCTTGATGGTGAAGGCCCGGTTGAGAACGCGACCGACTTCCGCGAGGCGATGCTGCGCGGCGAGAAGGTCGTGCGCGCAGGCGGCGTCTATGTGATCGACGCACGTGTCGATGTCGGCGCGCCGGGCGAAGCCAATCGCGGCCATACAGCGGGACGCAAGGATTGAGGCCTGTGTGCTTTCTTCTCCCGCGCATCAGCGCGGGAGAGGGATCACTTGCGCTGCAAACCGGCTGAAGCCTCTTAGAGCGTTTTCGAGCGAAGTGGATGCCGGTTCGCGTGAAGAATGCGTTAAAGTAAAAACCTAGAGCTCGGTTCTGATTCCATCAGAACCGAAAAAGCTCTAGCCCTTGATCGAACGATAGATCAGCGTCACGAAGTCGGCGCTTTGCTTGTCGTTGGCGCCGATCTTGGTTTGAATATCGGTCAATGGCTTGGCTGCCACCGCATCTTCGACGCTCTTGCCCTCGGTGATCAGCTTGGCGACCCGCGAACGCGCCGTCTCCAGCATGGCTCGATAGGCGATGAGCCCGGCCTTGTCGATGAGCGGCCCGTGGCCGGGGACGATCTTCGTCTCGTCGTTGACGAGCTTGATATAAGTATCCGTGCCGGCGATCATGCCCTTGATATTGCCGCCGTTGGCGACGTCGATATTGGGATAGCGGGTGCCGAGCGTCACGATATCGCCGGTCGACAGCACATTGGCGTCGGCAAACCAGACATAGGTATCGCCGTCGGTATGCGCATTGTTGATGTGTTTCAGCACGGCGGTCCGGCCTTTGACCTTGAGCACCAGCTCCTTCGTATACGTCTTCGTCGGCAGTGCGCTCTTGTCTTCGACGGGTGGTGTCTTCGCGCCTGTGAGGCCGTTGGTCGTGCCGGCGGCAAGACGCTTGCCGACATTGACGTGAGCGGTCACGACCGCACCGTCTTTGGCGAAGCCGGCATTGCCGCCGGTGTGGTCGCCGTGAAAATGCGTGTTGATCAGATAGCGGATCGGCTCCTTCGAGACGGCGGCAATGGCCGCCTTGATCTTGTCGTGCAACGGCGCGAACTGCCCGTCGATCATGATCACGCCATCGTCGCCCGCCGCGACCGTGATATTGCCGCCCTGGCCTTCGAGCATATAGGTCCGGTTGCCGAGGTCCGTGGTCTTGATCTCGACCTTCGAAAAATCGGGCTGCTGCGCGCCTGCATATCCAGCGGCGAGCATGAAGGCGCCAGCCAGAAAAGTCAGCTTTATCGATTCCTTCATCATGTCCTCCCGGAGGTCGCGGCCGTGGGCTGCGACAAGTCGCCTGCCGCGGTCCGGCAGGAAGACAACTGATCTTTTAAGCCCGAAACACTACCGCCAAGGTATCAATCCCGCGTGATCGCGGCAGCTGCGGCCGAGCGAGCCGTTTGCGGAGGGCCAGTGGATGCAACCTTTTGCTCCGCAAGCCGTTTCTCCTTTCTGTAACAGGGGTGCGCGCATGGCCAGTCAATCCGCTACGAAATCCAGAGCTTCGTCCATCGGCACCCACGGCGCGCAGGAGCTGCCGTCGGTCATTGTCGACAGCTACAACGTCGAGGCCAAGGACGATGAGGGATTTGTCGGCGATCGCGCCAGCCGCCGCGCCTTCCACGAGATTCTGGAGAATTGGCGCAAGCCTCTGCGCAAGCTTGGAACCGATCCATTCGGGGATGAGGATAGCGAGGAGATCGGCAAGAGCCGGCTCGATGAAATCCTGGCCAGCGGCGACGCAGAAGCTGCGGCGGTCATTCAGAGCGCGGTCGAGGAGTTCGCTCAGGAACTGGCACTTGTCGCCCGTCGTTTTCTGCGCCTCAAGGCCTGGGACAAGACGGAGCGGATTGTCGTCGGCGGCGGCTTTCGCCACAGCCGTATCGGCGAACTCGCCATTGCCCGGGCCGATCTCATTCTGAAGGCCGACGAGACCAAGATCGACCTGGTGCCGATCCGCAACCATCCCGACGAGGCGGCCTTGATCGGCTGCTGCCATCTGGCCCCGGGCTGGATTTTCGAGGGGCATGATTCAATTCTCACCGTCGATATCGGCGGCACCAACATGCGCGTCGGCGTCGTCGAGCCGAATGTCAAAAAGTCCAAGGACCTGTCCAAGGCGAGCGTCTGGAAATCCAAACTCTGGCGCCATGCCGATGATGCACCCAAGCGCGACGAGGCGGTAGGCGAACTCATCGAAATGCTGAGAGATCTCGCCCGCCGTGCAGAGAAGGAGGGGCTCAAGCTTGCGCCGTTCATCGGCATCGCCTGTCCCGGCAAGATCGAGGAAGATGGCTCCATCGACAAGGGCGCGCAGAATCTGCCCGGCAATTGGGAGAGCAGCAAGTTCAATCTGCCCAAACTGGTTGCAGAAGGTCTGCCGGAAATCGGCGGTCACGAGACGACCGTATTGATGCACAACGACGCTGTTGTGCAGGGCCTGAGCGAAGTGCCGTTCATGGGTGACGTCAAGCGCTGGGGCGCCTTCACCATCGGTACCGGTCTTGGCAACGCCCGCTACACCAACCGCTCGGCGGTCGAGAAGTAGGACGCCGTCATTTCCTTCTCCCGTTTACAGGAGAGGTGGCCCTTGCGCAGCGAGGTTGGATGAGGCTCGCCAATTTCGATGTGCGATGCTATCGATGTCAAAATAACCCAAGACAGACCTCGATAGGGACGAAACATGGTCGACACGCTGGTTTGCAGCGAAACCGAACTTGCTGACGGCAAGATGCGATTGATCCAGGCGGGACAGGCGGAAATCGCCGTCATTCGCAAGGACGGACGCTATTACGCTTATGAAAACCTCTGTCCGCATCAGGGCGGGCCTGCCTGCGAGGGCGTGCTGATGCCCGCGGTCCGCGACGTCATAGGGGCTGGTGGGATTTATCGTGGGCAGCAATTCGATGAGGCGGAAATGCACATCGTCTGCCCCTGGCACGGCTATGAGTTCCGCCTGTCCGATGGCCGCCACGCGGTCGCTTCCGGGTTGGGTCTGCGCCGGTTCGAGGCCTTCGTGCGCGAGGGCTCGGTCTACGTGCGCGCATAGAAGCAAGAGAGAATAACAATGGACGATAGGGTAGGCGGCGCAGGCCAGGAAGACCAGGGGTTCGATACATCGAAATTGCTGAAGAACGCCGCGCGTCAGCGCGACGAGCGCAATTACGATGATTTTCTCATCATCGACGTCGACTCGCATCACTATGAAACCGAGGCGTTCCGCGAGATAGCCGGATACATCCGCGATCCGGTACTGCGCAATGAGGCGCTGTATCAGGGCGCCGGCAGCGGTGGCATCACCTCCGAACTCGGCAACTATCAGTCGATGGCGGGCAGGGTGACACGCTATCCCGGCCGCCGGAAAGAGAAGACGCCGGTCGCGCCCCATCGCGACATCACCCTGATGCGGCGCTGGATGGACGCCATGGGCGTCGACATCGCCTGCATGTTTCCAACCCCGATGCTCAATCTCGCGAGCTGCCAGCGCATCGATGTGCAGGTAGGTCTCGCCACCGCCTATAACCAATGGCTCTGCGAGCGCATCCTGGCTGAGGATTCGCGGCTGAAGTCGATGCTCTACCTGCCTTTGCACAGCCCGTCGGCCTGCGAGGAGATCATCGCAGAATTCGCCGACCGCAAGGGCGTCATCGGCTTCATGGTCACGGCGCCGCACTATGCCAGCGTCTATGACAACGCCTACGCCAAGAGCTATGCGGCGCTGCAGGAACGCGGCCTGCCACTGGCCTTTCACGCCGGCTTCCCGTCAGGCGACCAGGCGCTCAAGCTGACCAACCGTTTCATCGGCCTGCATGCGCTGGGCTTTCCCTGGTTCAACATGATCCACATGACCAACTGGATCATCAACGGCATGTCCGAGCGCTTTCCCCAGCTCAAGACCATCTGGATCGAGAGCGGCCTCGCCTGGATTCCGTTCCTCATGCAGCGGCTCGACAATGAGTTCATGATGCGCACCTCCGATGCGCCGCTGCTGAAGCGCCTGCCCAGCGAATACATGCAGGAGATGTTCTATTCCTCCCAGCCGATGGAGCGCGTGCGCAACGCAAAGGCGCTGGAAGTCACCTTCGAGATGATCAACGCGCCAAGCCAATTGCTCTACTCGTCGGACTATCCGCACTGGGACATGGACCTGCCGAGCACGATCTACGACTTGCCGTTCCTTGACGAAGTCGCCAAGCGCAACATCCTCGGCGAGAATGCCCGCAAGCTGTTCAAGCTGGGAAATGAGCTGTCGGACACCAAGCTGGCACGCCGGCAGGCGAGGGGTGGCGAGCGATAGTGGCTTTCGTGTCATTCCCGACGCACCGCAGGTGCGAGCGGGAATCCAGAAGCCACCGGCTTACGCCATGCCGTCAGGCAGCTCTGGATTCCCGCTCTGCGCTTCGCTTGGCGGAAATGACACCAAAGCAGAAGCCAAATAGCTACATTGGAGCTCACCCCTCCAGATCGGGATGGTTCCGCAAGGCTTGTCGCAGGTGATAGGCCCATTCGGCTCCGCCTGACGGGCGGTTCTTCTCGCGGCGGAGAAATTCGCCGCGGGTCGTCTCGATGGCTTCCTGGCTGACCGGATGAATGCGTCCGCCGGTCGCCATCACCCGTTCCTGCAGCTCGCAAGCCGACACGAGCCGGCGCATCCATACGAAGGCTTCGGCGACCGAACTGCCGATCGTCAGCAGTCCGTGATTGTACATGATCAGCGCCCGCCTTGTGCCGATGTCCTCGAGCATGCGCGGCACTTCCTCCGCCTCGGTCACGAAGCCTTCGAAGCCGTGATAGGCGAATTCCTCGTGCAGCATGCAGCCTGCCTGATCGAGGATCATCAAGCCCTCTTCGAGCGACGAGATCACCACGCTGGCGGGCGCGTGCACATGCAGCACGCAGTTCACATCCGGCCGCGCCCGTAAAATGCCGCTGTGAAAATTATAGCCAGCGGGCGCCAGCGCCGCCTCGCGCGGCTGCCGCTCGCCGGTTTCGAGATTGACTTTCGCCAGATTGGCGGCGGTGATCTCGTTCCAGCCGAGGCCGAGCGGGTTCATCAGGAAATGCGCGCCATCGGGCGTGCGCGCCGTGATGTGGTTGAAGATCTCGCGGTTCCAGCCGTAGTCGTAGGCGGTGCGGAACGCCGCCGCCAGTTCGATACGCAGTTTCTGTTCGGCGTCGTCGCGCAGTTCGCCGTGGACCGAGCGGATCGATGTGACAGACATGGTTTCCTCGTGACAATTATTGCGGCGTGAGGCCGGCATCCTGGATCAGTTTACGCCATTTTTCCGTCTGCGCATCGACGAAGGCGGGAATTTGGTCGCGCGGAACGCCGAACGGTTCCGCCACGGCCGTGGCCAGGAACGCCTTCGTCTCATTCATGCCGACGATGGTCTGCATCCAACCGTTCAGCCGGTCGACAATGGCAGACGGCGTCGCCGCCGGAGCGGAAATGGCCATCCAGCCGTTGAGCTCATAGCCCTTGGCGCCCACTTCATCGAGCGTCGGAATCTCCGGCGCAGCATTCATCCGCCGTTTCATCGTCACGCCCAGCGGCTTGAGCTGGCCTTGCCGGGCGCGCGCCAGCGCCGCCGTTGCATCGACGATACCGAAATCGAGTTCGCCGGCGGAGACGTCGCGCATGACATCCTGCGAGGTCTTGTAGGCCACATAGGTCGCCTTCACGCGGGCGAGGGATTTGAACAGTTCCGCGGCAGCCATTGTGGTCGATCCGCTGGCGCCATAGACCGCCTTCGCCTTGCCGGCGAGGCTCTTTTTCAACTGTTCGACCGTTGCTGGACCTTCAGTCGGGACGATGAGCAGGAAGCCGTATTCGGTTGCCGTGGCGACGATCTTGAGGTCGCGGCGTGCGTCGAACGGCAGATCCTTGTAGAGGAACTGGTTCGACGCATAAGTCGAGGTGGCGGCCCACAGCAGCTTGTATCCGTCCGGCCGCGCCTGCGCGACCTCCTGGGCCGCCAGGTTTCCGTTGGCGCCGGCCTTGTTGACGACGATCACCGGTTTGCCGGCGAGCGTGCCGAGCCGTTCGGCGAAATAGCGCGCCAGCACATCCATGCCGCCGCCCGCCGCATAGCCGGCGATCAGTTCGATCTGACGCGTTGGATAGTCGACCGGATCAGTTTGGGCGAATGCCCGCTCGCCCGCCGCGCAAAGCCCCGTTGCCGAAAGCAAGGCGCCTGCGAGCCATTTTCGCCTCGACATTGTTTCCTCCAGATTTGCGATTTTGCGCCAGTATGCCGGTCTGGCGCGCGATCGCAAGTTACTGGAGGAGATGCAAACGAGCGTTCGAAAAATCAGCCGGCCATTCACATCGCCACAAGCCGGGCTATCTCCGCGACCGGGTGATTGACATAGTCCTTTGCAAGTTGGCCGGAGCATCGGCCCATCAGCTCTTTCGAGGCTGCGCCGCGAATGACGGCGAGTGCCCTGGCCGGAGCGGCGATGGCGATCTGTTTGATGTCCTTCTCACGACAGTGCGCCTCGAATTCTGCGACCACAAGCTGCAGGAAGGCTTCTTCTTCCTGGGTGTGAAAATCGGTCTGTTCCATGGCGCTGGCCGGGCCGGCGGCATTCGTCGTGCGTCCCGGCCGGTCGGTTCCCATCTCAGCCGTTCGCGACGGCGTCTCCGTGCGCAGCTCGCGTTCCACGCTCAGCCGTGGCTCCATCGGGGTGCCGTCGTTGCGCAGGAAAAGCGCCTTTGCGCCGTCACAGACAAGCAGAAGGGCTTTGTGATTGAGCTTGAAATCGTCCATTTGTCCTCCATTCCTCGGCAATCAACGCACGAATGCGGGGGGCGGTTGCGAGATTTCCCCATCGACGCCGGGTACGATGCAGGCATCTCCCGCACAAGTCCATGGCAGGGCCGGCGCAAATTGCCGCTGCAAGTCCATGGTATGCCCTTTGCTAGTTTCGCGAGGAAATGCAGTATCGGGAACTTTCGGTCTAAACTGCGACGGGCGCGGCGGTCCCCGGGGCTGCAGCGAAGGAAACGGCAATGGCGACGCGGCGGGAATTTCTGCAGTCTATCGGGGCCGCCGGCGGCTATCGCGCGACATATCTGACGATGCAGGCTCTGGGTCTGCTGGGCACGCAGGCTGCGGTGGCGCGGACGCCGCTCGAACCTTCCACCGCTCACGGCACGCGCGTCGTGATCCTCGGCGCCGGCATGGCCGGACTGAGCGCGGCCTATGAGTTGCGCAAGGCCGGATATGTCTGCACCGTACTCGAAGCGCGCGACCGGGTCGGCGGCCGCAACTGGACCATCCGCCGCGGCACCAGTCTGGAGATGACCGACGGCACCCGGCAGAGATCTGAATTCTCGCCGGGGCTTTACTGGAATTCGGGGCCGGCCCGCCTGCCGAGCCATCACCAGGCCATGCTGGGCTATTGCCGCGAACTCGGCGTGCCGCTCGAGGTTGAAGTCAACACGAGCCGCGGCTCGCTTCTGTTCAATCCTGGTGCCGGCAAGCCCATCGAAATGCGGCAGGCGATCAATGATACCCGCGGCGAGATTGCCGAACTGCTCGGCAAGGCCATCGATCGCGGCGCCCTCGATCAGGAACTGACGGCGCATGACAAAGAGCGGATGATGGATTTCCTGCGCCGCTACGGCGACCTGACGCCGGACCGCGCCTATCGCGGCTCGGAGCGCGCCGGCCTTAAAACCTTGCCGGGCGCCGGCACTCAGGCCGCGTCTGCGCGCGATCCCGTGCCTTTGGGCAAACTGCTCGACATGGACATGTGGTCGGCGATGCTGTTCGAGGAAGGCTTCAATTTCCAGGCCACCATGTTTCAGCCGATCGGCGGCATGGACCAGATCCCCATGGCCTTCGCGCGCAAGCTGAAGCAGATCGTCCAGCTCAATAGCGTGGTGACGGCCATCATGCGGAAGGGCGAGGGTGTCGCCGTCAGCTATCGCAATGCGCAAAGCGGCAAATCGAAACAGATCGAGGCCGATTATTGCCTAATCACCATTCCGCTGAAAGTGCTGGCGGGCATCGAGAACGATTTCTCTCCGGACTATCGCAGCGCCATCGCCGGCGTCGAATACGGCAACGCCATCAAGATCGCCTGGGAATCGAAACGCTTCTGGGAGAGCAAGGACCATATCTATGGCGGCATCTCCTGGGTGGCGGGGCCGACAAGCCTGGTCTGGTATCCGAGCGACCGCTTCTTTTCCGAGACCGGTATCCTTCTCGGAGCCTATACGACACGCGGTGGCGATGAGGCCTTCATGGCGAAACCGCTGGCCGACCAATTCGACGAGTCGCGCAGGATGATCGAAGGGCTGCATCCCGGCCACGGCGCCGACCTGCAAAAGCCGATGGGCATCGCCTGGTCCAAGGTTCCCTACAGCCTGGGCATTTCGGCGCGCTATCGGAACTACCAGGATGCGTCCTATGTCCGCCTCAGCGACCCGGACGGACCGTTCTACTTCGCCGGCGAACATTTAAGCCAACTCGGCGCCTGGCAGGAGGGTGCGGTGCTCTCGGCGCAGCGCACGATCGCCATGATCGACGCCCATCGCCGGCAGACGGTGCGCAAATCTGCGGTTCGCCAGCACGCCGTGCGATAAGGCGCTGCTATTCGACTTCCAGGATCGCCTCGACCTCGACCGGATCGTTACCCGGTAGGGCCTGGACGCCGATGGCGGAGCGCGCACTCTTGCCGGCGTCGCCGAAAATCTCGACCATCAGGTCCGAGAATCCATCGATGACTTTCGGCGGATCGGTGAAGCCTTCCGGCGCATTGACCATGCCGAGCACTTTCACGACGCGCTTCACCTTGTCGAGGCTGCCCAGCGAGGCGCGCACTGTGGCGAGCAGGTTGATGCCCGATTGCCGCGCTGCCTGCTGTCCCTGTTCGACCGTAAGCTGCGCGCCGACCTTCCCCTTGGTGGCAAATTGCGACGTATGCCCGGAAACGAACAGAAGATTGCCCGTGCGAACGGCATTTGCGCGATTTGCAGGCGGCGCACCCGGCGTTCGCAGGGTGATGCCGGCCTGTTTCAACCGTTCTTCTGGCGTCGGGCTTTGCGCGAAGGCGTTGCCGCACACTATCAACCCGGCCAAGGCACCGATCGCAATTTTGGCGGCAGCATGCATTTCCAAATCCCCTCGTGCGTTGAAGCGAGCCGAAGGAAAGCTACGTGGCTCTTGCGTCGGGCGCAACAAGCATGGATGCTGACGGCCAGCCAAGCTCAAAGGGGAGGCGGCTCCGACATGAGACCCGTGCAGTCATCAATCCGCGCCCTGCTGGCAGCTGTCGCCGGCGTCTGTCTCGGCATGTCTGTTGGCGTCTATGCCGCCTGTGCGCAAACGGCGGAGCCGGAGAAGCCGCCGGCGAACGATGTACTGTTCCGTGCCATCTACAAGGAACTCGTCGAGATCAACACGACGGAATCCGTCGGCGATACGCTTGTCGCGGCAAACGCCATGGCGAAGCGGCTGCTCGATGCGGGCTTTCCCCCAGCCGACGTTCAGGTGCTGTCATCAGGACCGCGCAAGGGCAATATGGTGGCGCGCTTGCGCGGCAACGGCAGCAGGAAACCGGTGCTGTTGATGGCGCATATGGATGTCGTCGAGGCGAAGCGCGAGGATTGGGACTTCGATCCCTTCATCCTGCAGGAGAAAGACGGCTATTTCCGCGCCCGCGGCTCGATCGACGACAAGGCGATGGCCTCGATCTTTCTCGCCAATCTCATCCGCCTGCGCAACGAAGCCGTGATGCCCGACCGCGACATCATTCTGGCGCTGACGACCGACGAGGAACTGGCGAATTCACCGCATGATGGCGCACGCTGGCTGCTGGAAAATCATCGTCCCCTGATCGAGGCTGAATTGGCGCTCAACGAGGGCGGCGGCGGCACCTTGCGCAATGGCAAGCCGGTCAGCTCCAACATCCAGCTCGCCGAGAAAGTCTACCGCAGCTTCACGCTGGAGGTGAAGGACCCCGGCGGCCACAGCGCGCAGCCGCGTCGCGACAATGCCATCACCAAGCTCGCCGAAGGCCTCATACGCGTCGCCGATTATGAATTTCCCGCCAGACTCAATCCGGTGACGAGCGCCTATCTGCAGATCGTCTCGAAGTTCGATCCGCCGGAAGTCAGAACGGCGCTGGCGGCGCTGATGGCGGGCGACAACCGGCCGGAGGTGCTGGCGCCATTATCCAAGCGCGCCAATTACAATGCGCAGATCCGCACCACCTGCGTCGCCACCATGCTGGAGGCGGGCCATGCGGAAAACGCCATGGCGCAGACCGCGCGCGCCACCATCAACTGCCGCCTGCTGCCCGACGAAAACCCCGACGATGTCGCGCGCCAGCTCAAGGCCGCCGTCAAGGACGACAAGATCGCGGTGATCCCGCTTGGCACCATCGTCGACAGCCCGGCCTCGCCGATGTCGCCGGAAGTCATCAAGGCCGTGGAAGAGATCAGCGCCGACATGTGGCCGGGCATCCCGGTCATCCCGACGCAATCGGGCGGCTATACCGACAGCCGCTGGCTGCGGAAATACGGCATCCCCGCCTATGGCGTTTCCGGCGTCTTCTCCGAGGAAGGGAAGAGCGGCGTGCACGGCCTGAATGAACAGGTCGGCGTCAAGCAACTGTTCGAGGCGAAGGAGTTTCTCTATCGGTTGGTGCGCCGCGTCGCCGTGGGCGATCCGCACTGATCGCTCAGGCCGTCTGCTCGCTCCCTGTTGCAGCGCACACTCCTTGGGCAGAATGCTGCTATTCACAGCGCGCCTGCACGTTCTCGAGACACGAATGAAGCGTCTGCGATTCTTTTCGCGGAAATCGTGCCGGCCGCTTAAAAAGCGCTTGCCTACGCTATCTGAAATATCACAGTATCTTTACAGGCGTAATGTCCGCCGCCGGTTTGCTCATGGCCGGTCGACGTAGACATGCCGTCAGCGCCCCGCTCGACCCTGCGTTGCGGGCGCTGACGGCGCCGACGCCGAAAGGGCCAACACTGCAGGCTTTGGGGCCACAAGTTTAGGGATCGCGCACATGCTGCCTACCGCTCGCAAACTCTCCTTCTCGGAAGTTCCCGTCGTCGATCTCGCGCCGGCATGGACCGGCCCCGAGGGACGGCGCAAGGTCGCCGATGCCATCGCCGACGCGGCAGGCCGCGTCGGCTTTTTTTACATCATCAACCATCGCATCTCCGACGAGGATATCGCCGCGATCTTCCGCACGGCGCAGGATTTCCATGAACTCCCCATGGACAAGAAGATGGAAGTGTCGCTGAAGCTCAACAATCATGCGCAGGGCTATCTGAACGGCATGACCAAGGGTAACGACAAGACCATCAACGAAAACCTGCAGGAGGCGTTCCAGATCCGCCGCCCGCTGCCGCCGGACGATCCGGGCATCCTCGCAGGCAAGCCGCTGCATGGCGTCATCCCGTGGCCGCCGGCCATGCCGGACCTGAAGCCGCGTATGATGGCTTACTATGACAAGATCGACGCGCTCGGCTACGAGATGCTCGACCTGTTCGAACTCAGTCTCGATTTCGAGCCCGGCACGCTCAAGGCCAGCTTCAAGAAGGACATGAACTCGCTGCGGCTGTTGCACTACCCGACGCAGCGCCCCGACGAGCCGGGCATTCATCTGGGCGCGCGCGCCCACACCGACACCAATGCTTTCACGATCCTGGCGCAGGATTCCAACGGCGGTCTCGAAGTGCGCAACCGCGACGGCGAGTTTGTCGCCGTGCCGCCGATCGCAGGGTCGCTGGTCGTCAATGTCGGTGAGGTGCTGAAAGTCTGGACCGATGGCGTTTACAGCTCCGCCGTTCATCGCGTCATCAACCGCTCCGGCAATGAGCGCTATTCGATCCCGTTCTTCATGTATCCGAGCTATGACGCGCTGATCCAGCCCTTGATCAAGAACCCCGATCCGTCGAATATCGCGCCTGAGGATCTGCCGACCTCGTTTCCGCGCGACAAGCCGTTCATCTACGGCGAACTCAAGTCCTACAACACGGCGCGCATCATGCCGCGCAAATCCGAAGCCAAGACCGAGACCGCGTCGTGATGGCAGACGTATTGTCGCCTGCGCTACAGGATCGTCCGGCGCCGGACAAAGTGCCGGACGTCCATATCTCGATCCGCAACGTCGAAAAGGTCTATCGCTCCCAGCGCGGCTCGGTCGTCGCGCTGGAGAATGTCTCGCTCGATGTGGCGAAGGGTGAGTTCGTCAGTATTCTCGGCCCCAGCGGCTGCGGCAAGAGCACGTTGCTGAAGTGCATCGCAGGCCTCGAACCGCTGAGCGGCGGCGAGATTTTCGTCGGCAGGCAGCGCGTCGCCGAGCCACCGAAGGATCTCGGCGTCGTCTTCCAGCGCGACATATTGTTCGATTGGCGCACAACGCTCGACAATGTGCTGGTGACGGTGGAGTTTCTTGGCCTGAAGCGGCGCGACTACGAGGCGCGCGCCCGCAGCCTGCTGGCGACCTATGGCCTTGCCGGCTATGAGAACCGCTATCCATGGGAGCTTTCGGGCGGCCAGCGCCAGCGCGTCGCGATCTGCCGCGCCATGGTGCACGATCCGCAATTCCTGCTGATGGACGAGCCGTTCGGCGCGCTCGATGCCCTGACGCGCGACGAGCTCAATCTCGAATTGCAGAACCGCTGGTTCGCCGACCGCAAGACCATCATTTTCATCACCCATGGCATTTCCGAAGCCGTGTTCCTGTCCGACAGGGTCATCGTGATGGGCCGCAATCCCGGCCGCATCATCGCCGACGTGAAGATCGACCTGCCGCGCCCGCGCGGCGTCGCCGTGCGCGACACGGCGGCTTTCACCGCCTATACGGGCAGATTGCGGGCGATCATGGACGACGCCAATGCCGGCATAACCCATGCTGGAGTCCTGTCATGAGCGACAAGGTCCGCGATCGATTGTCAGGTCTGGCCTGGGTGCTGGCGATCTTCGTCGCCATCGCCGTCGTCTGGGAGGCGGCGGTGAAGTTCTTCGGCGTGCCGTTGTTCATCCTGCCGCCCATCGAAGACGTCATCACCGAATTGTTTTCGTCGCCGGCGCTGTTTCTGCGCAACGCAGCCTTCACGGTGGCGACCGCCATGGGCGGCTTTGCTATTGCCGTCATCGTCGGCATCCTGCTGTCTGTCATGATCGTCTCCTCGCGCCTGCTGGAACGCATCTTCATGACCTTGCTGGCGGTGATCCATTCCATCCCGAAAGTGGCGCTCGCGCCGCTGTTCGTCATCTGGCTCGGCACCGGCTTCGAGCCCAAGCTGGCGATCGCCGCCATGATGGCGGTGCTCGTCGTCGTCGTCGACACGGTCGCCGGCATGCGCTCCGTCGATCCGGAAATGCTGAACCTGGCGCGGGTGACGCATGCCAGTCCGCTGGCGATCCTGCTCAAGATCCGCTTTCCGGCGGCCCTGCCGCAGATCTTCGCGGCGATGAAAGCCGCTATTTCCCTGTCGGTGGTCGGCGCCATCGTCGGCGAATATGTCGGCGGCCAGAGCGGCCTGGGCTATGTGATCATCGTCGCGCAGGGCAGTTTCGACACACCGCGCGCTTTCGCGGCCGTGCTGCTGCTCAGCATCATCGCAACGGCGCTGTTCTACACGGTCGTCTGGGCCGAAAGCCTGTTCATTCCCTGGCATGTTTCGCAACGGCCGCGCCCCGCCGGCTGATGTCCCTCCATTCCAACAAAGGATCATCCATGCGCTTGAGCTTTCCTCGCGGCCTGTCCCTTGCCGCCATCGCCATGGTGTCGTTTGCCGCACCGGTCCGCGCCGCCGATCATCTGTCGGTGCAGATGGCCTTCTATCCGCAGGGCCCGCAGGCCTATCTCTTCGTCGCGCAGGAGAAGGGCTGGTTCAAGGAAGCCGGCCTCGACGTCGAGATCCTCGACGGCCGCGGCTCGAACTATTCGATGCAGGTCATCAGCGGCGGTCATGCCGACATCGGCGAGGGCCAGTTGGCGCCCCTGGCGTCGGCGCGCGACAAGGGAGCGAAAGTCAAGATCATCGCCGAATGGTTCAAGAAGGACGGCCCGGCGGTGATCGTGCCGGCGGATTCCGACATCAAGACGCCTGCCGATCTCAAGGGCAAGAAGGCGGTGCTGATCGCGTCTGGTCCGTGGCCGCCGATCCTCGATCCCTTCTTCAAGCTCTTCAAGATGACGCAGCAGGATGTCTCGCTCGTCTATGTCGACGCCACGTCGCTGTTCACAACCTATGCGACCAACAAGGTGGACGCGATGCTGACCGTCGATCTCGCCTATTCGGAAGCCAATCCCATGCGCGCCTCGCGCCTGATGAGCGCCGCCGACTTCGGCGTCAAGCTGCCGGGCAACGGCCTGTTCGTCTCCGAAGACACGCTCGCCAAGAAGCGCGATGCGCTGATCCGCTTCGTGCGCGTGGCGCAGCGGGCTATCGATTACACCTACGACGGCCACGAGGAAGAGGCGGCCCAGGCCATCCGCAAGATGCGGCCTGACTCCAAGCTCGGCGCCGAGCGCCTGCTGTCGCAGATCCACATGTTCGGCCCGCTGCGGCCGTCGCCCTCGACGCAGGACAAGCCCGTCGGCTGGCAGTCCGACGCGGACTGGATCGAGCGTATCGCCTTTCTCAAGGAGGCCAAGATGATCCGGGACGTGCACGCGCCGCGCGATTTCTTCAACAACGAGATCATCGAAGAAGCTTCCAAAAAATAGGGTCCACATGCCGGCTTACGTCATAGGCGAAGTTAAAATCCTCCATCGCGACCAGCTTGGTGACTACGGCAAGATGGTCGCCGACGCCGTGAAAAAATTCCGCGGCCGCTATGTGGCGCGCGGCGCCGAACCCTTCGTCCTCGAAGGCGGCCCGGCCCACAACATCCTGATGATCGAATTCCCCGACGTGGAGACGGCCAAGGCCTGGTACGCCTCGCCGGAATATCAGGCAGCGAAGAAACTGCGCCAGGGCAAGACGAACCTGCGGCTGATCGTGATCGAGGCGGGGTAGGGGTCGCGCGAGCCGTTCTCACCGGCAGATGCTGAACGGCCCGATGTCGAGATGAAGATGATTGGCATGGGCGGCGTTATAATCGGGGCCCAGAACCGTGCGGAACACCCCGCACGCGCCATCATGCACGGCGCGCAGGAAATGCCCCGCGGCCGTGTCCTTGCCCCAGTTTCCCTGCACATCGATGACGCGGCCGTCGCGCAGGCGAAAGGATTGAATGTCGATTGCGGCGGCATTGGCATGCTGGCTCTGGCGTAAATGGGATCCGCGCACGGCACGGCAGGCATAAACGCCAAGATGTCTGATGCTTTCCGTATCCGAAGCCAGGAACTGACGGGCCGCCGGCAGGACAACCTTGCGTTCCCACACGGACAAGGCCGCGGCCAGCCCGCAATTGGCCCGCACGCCGGGCGCATAGGCATATGAGCTTCGCTCGAGAACAACCATGTTCTCCTGCGCGCATTGCGGATTTGCGATGTCGTCGGGCAGGGTGCGAAACTGCACCTGTGCCATTCGCAGCGCCGACCGGCAGGCAGGCGCGTCGCTGCGCAGGCGCGCCAGCTTCAGGCTGCTGAAAAGCCCGACATCGGCATTCAGATCTGCAACGCCCCATGGCACGTGCTGGGGCGGCAGCCGCACAACAATCGTGACCGCGGCGGCGGCGAGCAGAATGGCGGCCGATAGTCGAAAAGACCTACGCATAATTCCTGTTGTCGCGGTCGAAGGACCGTTTTGGGGGCTCGCTTGCCTTGACAGATGTTCACTAATTTATTCAATTATTTAGCCTGTCATTTTTCATAATTCCTTTTGACGGTTCAATGACGATCCTTTTGACGCTCCTTTCGACGCGCGCCGTCTGGCTGCCGGTCCTGGTATTGACCGCCGTCATCTACGTGGTGCTTGCCGCCTATGTCTTCGGCAATATCGACGTGCCGTTCCTGTATCGAACGGCGGCGGGTTGAGTGCGATGAGGTCTGGCTCTCTGCTCGTCGGGCGTCTTGCCTCGCTTGATTTCCTGCGCGGCGTCGCGGCGCTGGCTGTCGCCGTGCCGCATTACCTGATCCTTGGTTCGCAGGATTGGCCTGTAGCCCAGATCGTATCGATCCTCGCCGTGGAAGTCTTCTTCGTCCTCAGCGGTTTCGTGCTCGCGCCGCAGATCCTGCGTTGCCTTGAGTCCCCCTGGCGATCGGATGCCTTGACCTTCCTTGCCCGGCGGTGGATGCGCACAATCCCGCCTTACCTTGTGGCGCTGGCGGCCATCACCATCCTGTCGGGCAACATCTTCTCGCCGGATGTCGCGGCTTATGTCTTCTATGTGCAGAATTTTTTCGCAGCCCTGCCGGAAAAGCGGGATTATTTCCCCGTCGCCTGGAGCCTGTCGGTCGAGGAATGGTTCTACATCGCCTTCGCCGTGTTGCTCGTCGGCGCCAGGCTTGCCGGCCTCGGCCGCTCAGGCTTCATCAGGCTCACCATCGCGTTCATGCTGGCTGCCGCGCTCGTGCGTTTCAGCTTCGGCAATATGACGGACTGGGACGCGGCGATACGCCGGGCAACCATATTCCGCTTCGATTCGATTGGCGTCGGTTTTCTTCTCTACGTCGCGATGAACCGGTTTCAGCCGGCCGTCGTGCCGCATCGCGCGCCTCTGTTATCCGCCGCTGCCTTGCTGCTCGCCGGCGCTGTGGCTTTCTGGGCCGGCTGGGCGGCGACCTTCCATAACGACCGGTTGGCGCAGCATCTCTATCCGCTCACGTCCGGCATATTCGGCGCCGTGCTGATCGGTACGCTCACCCTGCACCGTGACGCCTTTCAAACGCGGCCTGTTGCGGCATCGCTCTGCTTTTTCGGCGGCAAGGTGTCCTACACGATCTATCTGTTCCATCTGATCGTGATCCTGTTGCTGCGGCCGCATCTCACCGGCCTCCCGATGCTGGCCCAGATCGTCCTTTTCACGGCGTTGCTGGTGGCCTTCTGCGCCGCTTTCTTCTACGGATTCGAGGCACCGATCCTGGCGATGCGGCCGGCCTATCGCGGTGACGCAGGGAAGCGGCGCAACGCATTCGATCATATCGCATCGCTGTCCGACGCGCTCCGGCCGGCCTTGAAGCTGGAGAGCCGCGCCGGCGCCATCGCGGCGGGGCTGGCGACGCTTGGCGGCGGCGCACTGGTCAACTGGTCCTACCATGCGCCGCGCCCGGCTGTGTTCTACCTTGCGCTCGTCGGGACGGCGGTGGCCTTGTGCGTGTTTCTCATCGCGACGCGGATGTTTCGCTACGGCGGTTTGCGCACGATCGCGCTCGTGATGCTCGTGTTCGCCATCACCTTGCCGGCGGCGGATTTCATCTATGCGCGGGCGATCAACGCCGAGGTCAGCAAACCTAAGCTCGAGGCCTATTCGTTTCGCGATGCCAAGGGCGATCCGGCGGCGTTCCAGGCCTGGTGGGCGTTCTTTGCGCAGCAGTGGATGCGCGGCGCCAGATTCGGCCTCGAACTTCCGGATCCCGAAGGCAGGCTGCCGTTCCTGCAGAAGCCGGATTCGCGCGGGCGCTTCTTCGACGCGGAAATCCGCATCAACAATCGCGGCTTCCGCGGCCCGGACTTTCCGATCGAGAAGGCCGACGGTGAGTTCCGCGTTTTCGTCCTGGGAGATTCGGCGACATTCGGCACCTTGACCACCCCGCAGGAGCGCGCCTGGCCGGAGGTTCTGCAACAACTTGTCGAGGAACGCCTGAGCTGCAACGGTTTCGTCAGGGTTGTCAACGCGGGCACCGTCACCTACAGCCTGGCGAATTCGGTCGAGCGCCTGCGCCGCTTCATCGTGCCGCTGAAGCCCGACATGGTCATCACCTACCAGGGCTTCAACAACCTGACCCTGATCGACCCGGAAATGGCCTTGATGCCGACGCCGCCGGACTGGCGTCCGCGCGGCTCCATGCTGATCGCCGAGGCCTTCTATCGCACCCACCTCCTGCGCTATGGCAAGCGCATGCAGGCGTTCCAGAAGCCGGCGTCTTCCATCAAATATTCCGACACCTACGACAAACTCTACGGCGAGATCGTCGACATGGGCGCGGCCAGCGGCTTCATCCCCGTCCTGGCGACCATGAGCCTCGTCGTCAACGAGCAGTCGCCACAGGAGGTGATCGACTTCTATGGCCGCACGTTCGTCCCGATCACCCGCATCCTGCCGGCGCTCGCCGAACACAATCGCATCGTCGAAAGGGTCGCCCGCCGCAGGTCCGCCGTCTTCATCGATACGCAGCCGGCGCTGTCGGGCAAGTGGAACGACGACGATTTCATCGACATCATCCACTTCACCCAGAAGGGCTCGAATGTCCTGGCTCGGACCGTGTTCGAGCAGATTGCTCCGCTCCTGCAGGCCGGTCCTGGCTTGCATTGCGTGCCGCGGTAGGGCTTCTGGTGGAAGAAAGATATTCCTCGGGTGTCCGGTAAACAAAGTCTCGCAACTCTGCTAGGGGGCATAGCGGAGGGATCGAATGGCAAAGCTGGCTGTTACAGTCTGGAGTGAATGATGGAATTCTCTGCGATGACGCTGAATATGTTCTTCCCGAGCAATGACTCGCCGGAAGACGACCACCACGTCATATCCCTTTGTACCGAACAGTCGATCCAGATCGCCGAACTGGGCTTCAACCCATGGTTCACCGATCATCATTTCCGCGGCCCCTGGCACAGCAATCCGCTGCAATATGCCGCCTATATCGTGCCGCAGATTCCGCGCGACCGTTACGTCGGCTTCGGCGTGCTGTCGGCGCCGTTCTATCACCCTGTCCGCCTGGTCGAAAGCATGAACCTGCTCGACCAGATGACCGAAGGCCGGGCCCTGTTCGGCCTCGGCAGCGGCTGGTCCGGCACCGAGGCGGAGGCCTTGGGCATCGACGCCGAATATCATTCGTCGGGACGTGCGGCTGAAGACACGCTCGACGTGATGCTGAAACTGTGGAAGTTTCGCAACGGCGATACGCCGTTCGATTTCGAAGTCGGCGGCAATCGCGGCCACATCAAGCGCCGCGTTATGCCAGCGCCCTATACCAACCGCCATCCCAAGATCATCCGCACGGCGACGCGTCAGGCATCGCTCCTCAAGGCCGCGAAGAACGGCTGGCCGGCGTTCCTCGGTATCTTCGGCAGCGACATGCGCCAACAGGCGCACGATTATCGCCGCGCCCTCGCGCAGGCCAATCACCCGCAGAGCGTCGTCGAGGAATGCCTGCGCTGGTGCACGGCCGACTGGCTTGCCGTCGTCGTCGCGGACACTGACGAGAAGGCGAAGCAGAACGCAATGCTCGCGCAGGACGAGATGATGGCGATCCGCCGCGCTTATGCCGGCAAGCACGGCAGGCTTGACGGGCCGGTGATGAAGGCCAAGCCGGGCGAGTCGCCCTCGGCGGAATACGCCAAGGGCGGCGACCTGAAGGGCATCATCGCCGGCAGTCCCGACACTATCGCCGCTGAGCTCCAGAAGGTGGCGGATGTGGGCATCAACCACCTGATGCTGCGCTTCGTCGGCGAGTGGGCCGGCGAAACGGGCCACATCTGCGAAACCTCGCTAAAGCTGTTCGCCGAGGAGGTCATGCCACGCTTCAGGGACATCCCGCCGCTGCGCGATCCGCTGGCGATCGAACTCATCCCCGCTTGAACGGTTGTTTGACGTCCGCCAGTCTTGCGACATCGCCGGAAGGTTGGCGGCGGAACGGCCGCTCGTTCGAGAACTCCTGCAACCGCGCGACGACCTCGCGGTAAATGCGGTCAAGCACAATCAGCGTGAAGCCGTTCATCGCATATTCATGGCCGGTGATGGCGATGAGCCCGCTCTCGTCAGGTAGATGCAGGATTCTCGGCTTGCCCAGTTGTGGAATCGCCAGGACCGTCCAGGGCTCTGCAAACAATTCTCCGGGAAGGCGGATGGCCCCGGTCTGCAGATCCGTGCTGCCAGCCTGCAGGAAAACCGTAGCGGCACTGTTGGCAACCACGGGCGGGACCCATTGCGTGGTCGCCGCGTTCATGATCGCCACATGCAGGGCCATGCGCGCCGACAGACGGAGCGCCAGTTTGGACGCGGGTTCGCACTCGGTGAAGTTGAGTTGGTTGCGGTTGAACCACAGGCGCATTCTTTGGGTCGACTCCAGGCCGGCCGCCCGCGCGACCTGTGCCTGGGAAAAGACCGGTTCCCACATGTCCATATCGAAGCCCCCGCTCTGATATGGCAGGGACCTCAACGATTTATCCAGAAAAGTCAATATGTTGATAAGGCTTATACGCAACTGGGCGCCGAATGCCGCGAACCGCACGGAGTTTTGCTTGCCTCGACGCCTGGCGCGGACCTTCGCGAGGCCGACCTAGAGCTTTTTCGGTTCTGATGGAATCAGAACCGAGCTCTAGGTTTTTGTTTTGACGCATTTTCTTCACGCGAACCGGCATCCACTTCGCTCGAAAATGCTCTAGCGTCGTCCGTCTGCCTTGAGGCGGCGGGCGACATAACCGGCAACTTCCATCGCCAACCTTTCGATGGTCCCGCAAGCCCGGCAGCGTTATCGTCCGAGCCCTGGTGTCTGTCTGCGGGGCAGGCGCGATCCTTCAGGTCCTCGGAGGCAAGGATGCGAGCGGCGACCATTGGAGTTCTGTTGAGTGCCGCGCTGGCGCAATCCGCATCCGCCTATGACGCCTACGACCCGGCCAATTGCAACGGTGCCGGCGAAGAAAAGCGTCCGATCACCGTGTCGAAGGTGATGGCCCATCCGCGCGTCAACTTCGTCAAGAGTCCCTACGACGACAATTTTACGGCGTCGACCTGCCCGGCGTCGACCAGGGCGTGCCGGAAGAAGGATTACCTTCTGTCCGGCGACCTGGTGCTCGTAGGCGCAGCGCGTGGCGATTTCGCATGCGTCTCCTATCAGTCGCCGCTGGCGAAAAGGCAGGTCTGGGCCAACGGCTGGCTGCCCGCCGCGGCGCTCGCCCCGGTTCCGCCGATGCCCTCGCCGAAGCCGGCGGACTGGATCGGCGCCTGGCGCCATCCCGGCGGCCACATCGAGATCAAATCCGACGGCGGCGGCAAGCTGGCCATCGAGGGTGAAATGGTAGTCCCGACCGCGCGCGATTTCCACAACGGCGGCTTCAAGGCGCAAGTCACGCCGCAGGCTGCGACGCTCGCCTTCGCCGACGACGGCAGCAACTACGGCGACGGATGCAAGGTGCGGATGGAGCGCATCGGCGCGTGGCTGCTCGTGGTCGACAATGCCGGCTGCGGCGGGGCAGGGGTGAGCTTCCTCGGACTCTATCGCCGCGGCAAGTAAGTGGCTTGACGTGATCGTCACCTGGCCCGGACGGTCGCCTGTTCGCGGGAAACCGGGGCTGCCAGATCGGCAGGCCTCGGCAAGCCCAGATGGTCGCGAAGCGTGTTGCCGCGATAGGCCCTGCGGTACAGGCCGCGGCGCTGCAGTTCCGGCACGACGAGTTCCACAAAATCCGTGAGGCCGTTCGGCATCATCGCAGGCATGATGTTGTAGCCATCGGCGCCGCCGGCCTCGAACCACTCCTGAAGGGTGTCGGCGATGTCGGCTGCGGTGCCGACGACCTGGCGGTGGCCTTTGGACACAACCAGGCGCTCGTAGACCTGACGCACGGTCAGTCCGTCGCGCCGCGCCGTCTCGACCATGCCCATCGCGCGAGTCTCGGACAGTTTCTCGCTGCGGATCTCGGGCAGGGGTCCGTCGATGTCGACGCCGGTCAGATCGGTGCCGAGCGTGCGTGACAGCGCCGCAAGCCCCGCCTGGGGATGGATCAGCGCCTGCAATTGCTCGTATCTGTCGCGCGCTTCGTGGCGCGTGCGCCCGACGATCGGCAGCACGCCGGGCATGATGAGGGCATGGCCGGGATCGCGGCCGAACGCGGCGACCTTCGCCTTCACGTCGGCATAAAACGCCTGCGCCTCCGCCAGATCCCGCTGGATCGTGAAGATCACTTCGGCGAATTCGGCGGCTAGGTTCCTGCCGTCTTCCGACGAGCCGGCCTGGACGAGAATGGGGTGGCCCTGCGGGCTGCGCGGCAGGCTGAGCGGGCCACGGACGCGGTAATGGGCTCCCTTGTGATTGAGCATGTGCATCTTCGCGGGATCGAAGAAAATCCCCTCGGTCTTGTCGATGGCAATCGCATCATCGTCCCAGCTATCCCAGAGCCCGCGCACGACCTCGACGAACTCGTGGGCTCTGCGATAGCGCTCCGCGTGATTGAGGTGTTCTTCCAGGCCGAAGTTGAAGGCCTCGAGCGGCGACGATGACGTCACGATGTTCCATCCCGCGCGTCCGCCGCTGATGTGATCCAGCGAGGCGAACTTTCGCGCCACATTGTACGGCTCGTTGAAGGACGTCGTCGCCGTCGCCACGAGCCCGATCTTGCTGGTGGCGACCGCCAGCGCGGAGAGCAGCGTGATGGGCTCGAAGCGGAACGAGTCGGCGCGCATGCCGTCGGGCGTCAGCGAGAAGACGTCGGCGACGAACACCATGTCGAAGAGGCCGCGCTCGGCCGTCTGCGCGGCGGAAATATAGCTCTGGAAGCTGAACCCGTTCGGATAGGCATCCGGGTGCCGCCACGCGGCAAGATGATGGCCGCCGGGCGCGAAAAAGAGTCCCAGTTTCATCTCGCGCATACATCGTTCCTCCCGTTTGGCGGCTTCCCTGCGGATTGCGCCCTCGCCGCTAAACGGCATTGGAGCGAACGGCATGGTTCCGGCTTGCCGGAAGCATACCCGATTATGGCGGAGGAGAACCGGATGAATCCGGGCAGCGCTTATGCAGCCGGCGAATACGAAGATGAATCCCCGCAAGGATTGCGCCGCGGAAGCGCGAGGCCGTGCTAGGTTCGTGGTGCAGGAGACTGGGGTGAGCGGAATGAGACTGCCGGACAAACGGGGAATAGCTCGCCTTGCCGGGATTGCGCTTGCATGCGCGGTGCTGGTCCCGATCGCGGGCACGATCCCGTCCCACGCGCAAACCTGGCCAGCGCGGCCCATCCGGCTGGTCGTTCCCTTCGCCGCCGGCGGCTCGACGGATGTGGTCGCCCGCCTCGTCGCGGCGGGAATGTCGGGCCCGCTCGGCCAGCAGGTCGTGGTCGAGAACAAGGCCGGCGCCGGCGGCAGCGCCGGCTCGGCCGATGTCGCGCGTTCCGCTCCGGACGGCTATTCGGTTCTCGTCGCCACCGTTTCGACCCATGCGATCAATCCGGCGCTTTACGAGAAGCTTCCCTTCGACGTGATCGACGATTTCACGCCGGTCACCCATCTCGTCGATATTCCCAATGTGCTGCTGATCTCGACGCAGGTGCCGGCCCGCACCATCGCCGAGTTGAAAGCCTATGCCGCCGCCCATCCGGGCCAGCTCAACTATGCCTCGCCGGGCGTCGGCAGCGTCGGCCACCTGCAGAGCCACTGGTTCGCCACCCTTGCCGGCATCCCCATGACCCACGTGCCCTATCGCGGCGCCGGCCCCGCCATGCAGGACCTCATGTCCGGTCAAGTCCAGTTGATGATCGACAACGTGCCCACCGCGCTCGAACAGATCCGCGCCGGCAAGGTGAACGCGCTGCTCGTCACCAGCGCACGCCGCATTCCGCAACTGCCCGACACGTTATCCTCCACCGACGCCGGCCTGCCGCAGTTCATCGGCTATAGCTGGCTCGCGCTCCTCGCCCCGAAGGCAACGCCGGACGCGGCCGTGCAGGCGCTCTACGCCGCGGCGAAAACGACGCTCGCCGATCCGCAGGTGCGCCAGCGCCTCGAAGCCCTGAGCGCCACGATCGCCGGCGAGGGGCCACGCGAGACCGCAGCGTTCCTGCGCGCGGAGCGGGACAAATGGGCGCCGGTGGTGAAGGAAACGGGGGTAAGGCTGGAGTGAGGGGCATGTACAATTCTCTGCCAATTCGTGCTTGGCAGATCACTTTAAGTCCGGCCTACGCGGCCAGTCTCCCGGCGGGCATCAGCGAGTCATTGCACTCCACGCCGCTTCCTGTGTTCTTGGCGATATAAAGCGCCTGGTCGGCGAGGCGCAAAAGCTCATCCATATCCGCCGACGCATACGGACAAAGAGCATATCCCACGCTGGTCGATATGCTGATGGTATGGCCTTCGATCGAATAAGGACGCGCGATTTCTTTTCGCAAACGATGCGCCAGGCCCGCAGCTTCGCCGGTGCTGCGGGAATTGCTCTGGATGACGGCAAATTCGTCGCCGCCAAGCCGTGCCGCGATATCTCCCGGGCGGAGCGCGTTTGTCAGCCTGGCTGCAACGGCCCTGAGCAGGCTGTCGCCGATGGGGTGCCCGAATTGGTCGTTGACCGGTTTGAAGTTGTTGAGATCAAGGCAATGCACGGCGAGGGTGGTCTGCCTGTCGGCGACCGCGATATGGCTATCAAACCACTCACGCAGCGCGAGACGGTTCGGCAAAGTGGTCAGCACGTCGCGTCGCGCCAGGGCTTCAAACGTCAACCGCCTGGCGACCTCAAGATTTGCAACCGCGGAACGTGCAAGAACGCTTTGTGAGCCTCCTGCGAGGAGCGCTGTCATCATTCCAGCCGTAACCCAGTAAATGGGATCCGAACGCAGGGCTGCGGCAATTATACCCGGTACGATGGCCGTTATCATACTGGGAATGGCAATCCAGGGCCGTAGTCCCACACCCGCTGCCACTCCGGCGCCATAGCCGACAAGCAGGCATACCGTGAGCATGTGGAATGGCGCCGGTTCCAGCGTGAAGACATAGGCCGCCGACAGACCCAGCAGGGCAGCGAACTGGTAATAAGAAACTGCAAACTGCCTTTCCAGCGAACGCGCGCCCTGCGCCTGCAGATCAGCCGCCGCGGCTTGCGCGCGGCCACGCACCAGCACAGCAATCCTTGCTGTGCTCGACAGGCATCCCATGAGCGCGCAAACGCCGAGACCGACATTGCCAGTCGTCCATGCCATCTCGGAAAAGGCGAGCACGAAACCGAGCGACATGATCGTTGTCGGCACCAACGTCTTATAGAGGCTGCGTACGAGCTCCACATAGACACCGTCGCGCACTGTATCCGTTCGAAATGACATTCGCATCCGCCGCGCCGTCTCTACGTCCCGCCTCTAAATACTACCGGCCTTGCATTAATTTCGTTCCAGCGCGAGTTTCGGGGTGGCGGAATGGTTAACGAAACGTCACAGGTTTTGCGCCGATTCGCCTGAACGAACCGGGGGAGCCGCTTGTCTCGAAAAGTCAGCTTGGTCACTGATGAAAGCCTTCCGACGCGCGCAGACAAAATCAGGACCCGTCGTGCACGGGGGTGAGGCTGGAGTGAGAGGGCTATCAGGGGAACTTATTAAAAGCAGGATCTGCTTCAACGAGCGCAAGCTTCCAGCATGATCACTTGCGAGTGCATTCAAAGATGTCGCCGCTGGCCATTGAATGCCATGTCATGGTCTTCGCTTTGACGTCGAGCAGAGATATCGAATAACCATCGGGGAAGGTCAGCTTGAAGTCGGAGCCCTTTCCAAACTCGATCTTGTTGAAGCGCATCGTCTGCGAGCCATTGTTGTAGGTTCGCGGCGTGAATGTGAAGGTTGCGACTCCACAATCCCAGCGGCCGACGAAGGCATAGTCAGCCGCTGCAGCATGATCGGCAGCGACCACAGCGGCGATGGCAAGCGCTATTCTTTTCACTGAGATTTCCCTCCGTCCATCTGACGCGTTGGATACTGGGCAACCAGAGCGGAGAGCCGATTTACAACGCCCTTGCGCATGTCGATGAAAAGAATTCGATCGAATGGCGGTCGACATTGATTGCGAGCCTGGCAGAACTATCGATTTCGATCTCTTCGTGGCGGTGTGCGCCGTCGAAAAGCGGACCCAAAGCGGTTTTTGATCTCCGCCAAGTTGCCCCTCAATCAGCCAGGCCGCGAGCTTATGTCTCGCCCTGCGCCAACGCCTTCAGCATGATGTTATAGACGCTCAAGTGTTGCGGCGGCGTCTCTCAAAAACTGAGCCTTTATCGCCTCATCGGTTATCTCCTCGTAGACGGCGCTACCATCTTTCCTATAGCGCCTCAAATCGGCCATCGATTCGAATAGGCGGTAGGAACCGTTATCCCATGCGATGGCTCGGCCGTCTTTCAGGGCTCCCACGAACTTTCCGTCTTTGGTCTGGAAAAGACAGTCCAGAAGATGTTTAATTTTCACTTCGGGCTCGATCTGAGCTTGGGCAGGCTCCTCCGCCCAATACATCGTGACCGATGACCATCTGATGTGCCGAAGCCCAAAATCTGTCTCAGCAGTTACGAACTCCCCGCCATCATGAATGAACATGCCGCCGACCACATTGGCGATCCACCTGGCTGGATCCGGAACATGGACGCCCGAAATTTGAGACGGGCTGAATGCGCGTGCCGCAGCCAGCAGGGAGGTCCGCTTTGCCTCGGCTTCCGCTAGCACGTCAACGGCTTGCTTTCTTGCCGACGCCGAAAGAACCCCCTCAAGCAAGCTCATCGCAAGGGCGCCGCCGATTACCCAACTTGGTGAGCCCAGGAAGCCAATCCCTGTGGAGACGCCGCCAGTGAGATTCGTGGCCTTGGCATAGAGCGCGCCAAGTTCCTGCACGCGGTCAATCGGGTACAGCCGGGCTTTCTGCATAAGCAGCGTCTGGCCAGAAACGAGCGTGATTTGGGGGCAAGCTGGTTCGTCGGTCATGGCGCTTTTCCCTACAAACTATCCATACGCCGCCAATATCTTCTCGCGCTGCCTCGTCTCGACAAGCCTGATCTGGGTCTCGCCCGCGCAACCTTTGTCCAGCCGGTACGCTGTTTGCAGATACTGAATCATGCATGTTTCCTGTGCACCTGCCGCGCCGGCTTGTCCTCACGCAGCGCCTTGAACGTGCGTGGCAACGCTTTATGGTTTCGCGCCAACGATCAGATAGAGCACGTTCAGCGAACCGCGGGATCCATCCGAGGGAAATCATCGGGTATGATTGTCAGAAGTGAGGGATTTCAAGGGATTAAATTGGCTGGGGAACCTGGATTCGAACCAAGATTAACGGAGTCAGAGTCCGTCGTTCTACCATTGAACTATTCCCCATCATAAACCGCCCTGTTTTCAATGTCTTATGCGGTCCGTCGTAAAAACCGCATTGTAAAATCGAGGGCGTTTTACAATGCGGCGTTCATAGGGTGTTCCTTCCCCTTCTGTCAACCGCCCGCTCG
This sequence comes from Terripilifer ovatus, assembly GCA_029222685.1. Taxonomy (GTDB): domain Bacteria; phylum Pseudomonadota; class Alphaproteobacteria; order Rhizobiales; family Beijerinckiaceae; genus Terripilifer; species Terripilifer ovatus. The sequence goes on from JARHVB010000010.1 coordinate 341,233, forward strand.
AGCTGGATGATGTTGTTTTCAGCGGCTTCGCGCTGGTCCATGAAGCGGCAGCGGCCGGTGACCATCTGGATCGACATGTCGACTCATTCGACACTTGCTGATGGATGAGGCCGGCGTCCTCGGGCAAATCTTCGCCGTCGCGACGCCGCTGCCTTCCCGGGATGGCTGGCTTTGTGTCTAAACTGTCCGGAGACCCGCCGGTTTCTTCGCAATGATCGCCCATTGGTCAACAGCCGCGCCCTTTGTTAATCCAGAACGGAAGTAAACCAAGGTCGTCTCCGTAAATCCCAAAATCTTTACATACTCTTCGACGATAGGCGCGGACAGGTGCCACCACGTATGAATGTTTTTCTTGTTGTCGTGGCGCGGGATAAATTCTGCAACGCACTTCTTGCGGAAGAGGTGGCGGAAAAATGTTCCTGCTCGACTGCCGGTATAAGGTTCCGCATCGCAGAGTATCAACGTTTCTGTAACTGATGCGGCCAGGCTTGCGATGGCGCCCAAAGGGTCATGAAGATGAACGAGAGTGTTTGATAGAAGCCCTATCTCCGCAGAAAGACCCAGCCTCTTCACGTCATAGGCTGTGCCATTTACTACCTTCGCTTTCGATGAACACCTTTCATGCCCAAACCAATAGCTGTTTTTTACCCGCTCCAGATCGGCCTGCCATTGTTTCTTTACGTCTTCCGATAATCCATCGTGGTGCCTGACATAATCCCAATCCATGTCAGGTCCCAATTCGATCGATGTGACATTCGCGCCCCGACGTTCCATCTCGAATGTGAAAAAGCCGCTCGCTGGGCCGATTTCGATGACGTTTTTACCTTTGAAATTTACCGGGTCAAACAAGATCGGGAGCGACGGCCTCATGTCCGATAGCCCGTCAATGAGCCCGTAATTCGGAATTTCAATCGAGTGATAAAACATGCAGTCGTCCACCGTTCCAACATGGCGCGGCGGCGCGTAATTCACCGAAACTGAATCCACTTTAAGCCTCCCTCAAAGCAGTATCTTGGTTCTGAGCGTTTTGATCGCTATTTCAAATGTATTCCCATTGTTTACAAATTGTCCAGCTGCGTCGGCGGCTGCGTCAAGCAAGCTTGGTTCGCTGAAGCGCGGGACTTTGTCATCGTTCCCGCTGGACTTATCTTGGCGACCAGTTTTGGTTTCACCCAACGGGTATTTGCCGGCTTCAGCGTTTTTCCCGATCGGCCGCAGCCGGATCGTCCTGCTTTCCGCCCTTCACGACCGCGCAACGGGCACCGCGCCTGGCGGCAAATCAGGCGGGCGCGAAGTCCTCGAGTCTTCGAGGGACACATGGCAGCCGTCGCTTTCACGGTACGAGTGTTTTCAACATGGCGGCGTCGAGACGATAGTTGGCCGTGAGGCGCGCCGTCCGGCAACTGCGGCGACGCGTGCATGCATCGCAGCGCACCTGAAAATGACATACGCTTAACAGGTCAGGTACCCGGCTCTCATTCCTAATTCTCCTCGGTCCCCACCGCAGGCGTCTGAAACTTTGAATCCGGCAGGGCGGAGCGTTAAGAACAGGACGAGATCATTTAGGCCTGGACCGGATCTGTTAGGGCTTCAACAAATCCTGGAGGAGGATAGTTGACCCTTGACTGATCTGGATCTTTATAGAACCCCAGTTTATGAGCTTCCATCAACGCCGACCAAATCGGATGATTGGTCCCGTAGATGTTCTTCATGCTGGCGAAGTACCACATATATCCTTCGCCATAGAGAACCCCAAATCGGGACTCTGCCAAGCCTCTTGCATCAGCCGCACAATAACCACCATGAGGCTGAAGCCCCGGTGTCTTCATGACTTTGCCTTTGGAAATAGGAGCGGTTGCATAGTGCGAAATCCAGCCCTCAACGCTGGCGGGGATACGCATATAGGTTGACAAAACGATGATCGCACAATCCTTAAACTGCATGATTGAGCGCACGTACATCGGTGAATCTTCGATGAAATCGATTGTCGCGTCCTTCGGCGCAGCAAATATACCTATCAACTGCGTCCAGATTGTAGGGCTGTAAGAGGCGATCGTTTTAGTCTTGGCATTTGTAACATCTGGCGTCTGGGTTAGATTTCTAATGCGCTCAAAATAGAGTGGGGCGACCTTTCTGTCGCGGTGGGCGAAAGTATATGTGTGTGTGTGCACCGGATCGGCGTTTTTCGATTCCAATGTGTGATGGATAGACGTCCCGCCAGTTGCTAGATTGGTGCGGTGAATAGAATATTTCTGACCGGTCGTTTCTTTTTGCCGACGGTCTTCGTTCGACCAGTTGAATCTGGCGGCGTTCGGAAAAACATAAAGCTCCCCAGCCTTTTCGCCGGCCTTGCGTTCCCTTACGGAGAATAGCTCTTTCGGCTTGCCATTAATGATAGACACTACCGACGTCGTTTCTTTGGCCGACATCTTCTATCTCGCGAACAGGGCGCTGGATGCTGAGTATTTTACAATCAGAAGGTATATTAGGGTATTTTAGAGGCGTAATTGTAAACTCTGGCTACGCAGTATCAACAGATTAGCACTACGTCCGCTAATCTACCATTGGACTACTTCCCGTCGGCCGCGGTCGGCGCGAAAGAGCCGGCTGAATATCCGAGCTTTCCGGGCGCAAGGGCCAAGCACGGCCGGTGTGGGGTTTTTGCCCGGTTTTGAGGGTGCTGCGCCTGCCTTCGGAGGCCCGCCGCCTTGCGCTTTGCCGCGGCAGGCACGATCTCCGTCTTTCGGTCGTCATAAAGCGGCGCTTTCCGCCGCTTTGCCGCTTTTTGATACCTTGGCGTTTTTGCGGGCACACCGTACTATCTGTTGAATCGCGCTGCTTCCTTCTTGGAAGCGCGTTGGAGCTTGGCTTTGAATAACGACGGCAATCCTTTTGTAGGCCCGCCGCTTGTAGGCCCGGCGGTTGCAGGCCACTCGCTTGGAAGCCAGCCGCTGGCAGGCGATCCGCCTGCGGCGGCGGGGCATGGGGCCGGCTATTCCGGCGGCGACCGGCCCATCACCCGCGTGGCTGGCTCGGTTTACGCCGCGCTCGATCTCGGCACCAACAATTGCCGCCTGCTGATCGCGCGGCCGTCGCCCGACGGATTTCGCATCGTCGATGCGTTTTCCCGCATCGTCCGCCTCGGCGAGGGCCTCAGCAGTTCCGGCCGCCTGGGGGAGCCCGCCATCGCCCGCACCATGTCGGCGCTTGCCGTCTGCCGCGACAAGATGGAGGCGCGCGGCGTCGGCCGCACGCGGCTCATCGCCACCGAAGCCTGCCGCGCCGCCGCCAACGGGCCGGATTTTCTCGCCCAGGTGAAAGACCGTCTCGGGCTTGATCTGGAAATCGTCGACCGCGAGACCGAGGCATTTCTCGCCGCCGCCGGCTGCGCCGCGCTGGCGGATCCGCGCGCCAAGGCGATCCTGCTGTTCGATATCGGCGGCGGCTCGACGGAAATCGTCTGGCTGGCCGACTGCTGCCCCGACACCGGCCGCAAGGGCCTGCACGACCGGGTGCGGCTGTGGACCTCGCTGCCGCTCGGCGTCGTCTCGCTGGCGGAGAAATACGGCGGCCAGGAAGTGACGCCCGAGACCTATCAGGCGATGGTCGACCATGTCGCCGCCGAACTGGCGGATTTCGCGGAAGAGGCGCAGACCGAAATGCGCTGCGACAATTTTCACCTGCTTGGCACATCCGGCACGGTGACGACGGTGGCGGGCGTCTATCTCGGCCTCACCAGATATGATCGTCGCCGGGTCGACGGGCTGTGGATGTGCAGCGACGATGTCGACAAGGCCATCGACCATCTGCGCGGCATGTCCTATGGCCAGCGCGCCGGCAACGGCTGCATCGGCTCCGAGCGCGCCGATCTGGTGCTGGCAGGCTGCGCCATTTTCGATGCCATCCGCCAGGCGTTTCCCAGCGCCGGCGTCCGCATCGCCGATCGCGGCCTGCGCGAGGGCCTGCTGATGCAGATGATGAGCGTCGATGGCGTCTGGCGCGCCGGCGCCGCGCGCAATGGAACGGGTTCATGAGTTCAGTGTCCGGCGGCGCCGGCAAAGGCGGTGCGGGCAAGGGAGCGAAGGGCGGCGCGAAGCGCACACCCGGCCGCTCGGGCGGCACGACGGCCGGCCGCGACAGCTCGCTGAAGGTCCACGTCAAGACCGCCCACAAGCGCACCCATTCCTCGACGCTCTGGCTCGAACGCCAGCTCAACGATCCCTATGTGGCGAAGGCCAGGGCCGAGGGCTGGCGCGCCCGCGCCGTCTACAAGCTCATCGAGATCGACGAGCGCTACAAGCTGCTGAAGCCCGGCCAGAAGATCGTCGATCTCGGCGCCGCGCCCGGCGGCTGGGCGCAATATGCCTCGAAGCAGGTGCGCTCCGTCGAAGGCAAGGGCAGGGACAAGGGCCGTGTCATCGGCATCGACCTGCTCGAAATCGAGCCTCTGGCCGGCGTCGAACTCACCGTCATGGATTTTCTCGAGCCCGATGCGCCCGAGCGCCTGCGCGCCATGCTGCGGTCTGAAGGTGGCGACGGCCTTGCCGATGGCGTGCTTTCCGACATGGCGGCGAACGCCACCGGTCACAAGAAGACCGATCATCTGCGCATCGTCCATCTCGCCGAGCTGGCGGCGGAGTTCGCGCGGGAAGTGCTGGCGCCCGGCGGTTTCTTCGTCACCAAGGTTCTGCAGGGCGGCACCGAGAACGAGGTGCTGACGATGCTCAAGCGGGATTTCGCCGCCGTGCGCCACGTGAAGCCGAAGGCCAGCCGCGCCGATTCCGCAGAGCTCTATGTGCTGGCGACCGGGTTTCGTGGTCGCGGTGAATCGCGGTAGAATGGCCGCATTGTTTCTGAGGGCGGCACAATGACCTGGTTCAGATCGATCGGCATGATGTCGGGCACGTCGATGGACGGCGTCGACGTCGCCTTCATCGAAACCGACGGCAAGTCGGACGTGCGCCAGGGCCCCAAGGGCTTCTTCCCCTATAGCGATAGCGACCGCGCCGCCTTGCGCGAGGCACTGAGCGAAGCGGTGTTGCTGACCGACCGCGATGCGCGCCCCGGCGCGCTGGCAAAAGCGCAAGCGATTGTCACCAGCCGCCACAGCGCTGCGATCGAGGGCTTTCTCTCCGAGCACGGGCTGACGCGTTCGGGGGTCGATATCGTCGGCTTTCATGGCCAGACGGTGCTGCACCGTCCCGAGCGGCGCCTGACCGTGCAGATCGGCGACGGCGACAGCCTGGCGCAGACGCTGCGCATGCCGGTCGCCTGGGACATGCGCGCCGCCGACGTTGCGGCGGGCGGGCAGGGCGCGCCGCTGGTGCCGGTCTATCATCGCGCGCTGGCGGAAGCAGCTTCGCTCGATCTTCCCGCTGCCGTGCTGAACATCGGCGGCGTCGCCAACATCACCTTTCTGCCGCAGCAAGGCGATCCGATCGCTTTCGACAGCGGCCCCGGCAATGCGCTGCTCGACGATCTGATGCTGGAACGCACCGGCACGGCGATGGATCGCGACGGCGCAACGGCCGCGCAGGGAATTGTGAATGCGCCTGCGCTGCAGCAGTTGCTTGATCATCCCTATTTCGCCAGGCCGGCGCCGAAATCGCTCGACCGCAACGATTTCTCGCGCAGCGCCGTCGCCGATCTCGCAACCGTGGATGCCGCCGCGACCCTGACGGCTTTCACGGCGGCGAGCATTGCTGCAGCTCTCGCGCTCGTGCCGCAACGCCCGACCAAGATCATCGTTTGCGGCGGCGGCGCGCGCAATCCGACCTTGATGGCGATGCTGGCGCAGCGCTGCAGCGTTGATCTGGTGTCGGCCGATGACATGGGCTGGAGCGCCGACGCCATGGAGGCGCAGGCCTTCGCCTATCTCGCGGTGCGGGCTTTGAACGGCCTGCCGCTGACCTTTCCCGGTACCACCGGCGTCGCCCGGCCGATGACCGGCGGCATCATCTCTCGGCCGGTTTGAGGTTTATGCGCTTCAGCCTTGGTGTCATTCCCGCCAAGCGAAGCGCGGAGCGGGAATCCAGAGGCAACGTGAGCGATCAAACGTGACCGCAAAAATGGCGGCCTTTGACTCCTGGCTTCCCGCTCGCGCCTTACGGCGCGTCGGGAATGACAGAGCCTCCGTCGGCTCTACGCTTCGCTCGCCGGTCCCTTCAGCGCCCGCGCCGGGGTCGGGCGCTTGGTCGGGTTGTCGAGGCGCTTGTCGAGATAGATGCCCACTTCGGTAATCAGCTCGTCGACGCAGTTCTCGAAGAAGTGGTTGGCGCCGGGGATCACCGCATGCTCGATGAGGATGCCCTTCTGCGTCTTCAGCTTCTCGATCAGCGCCATCACTTCCTTCAGCGGCGCGACCCTGTCCTGGTCGCCGTGGACGAACAGGCCGGAGGACGGGCAGGGCGCCAGGAAGGAATAGTCGAAGCGGTTGGCCGGCGGCGCGATCGAGATGAAGCCCTCGATCTCGGGGCGGCGCATCAGCAACTGCATGCCGATCCACGAGCCGAAGGAGACGCCGGCGATCCAGCAGGCGCGGGCTTCCGGATTGATCGACTGCGCCCAGTCGAGTGCCGCGGCCGCATCTGACAATTCGCCGGTGCCATGGTCGAAGCCGCCCTGGCTGCGGCCGACGCCGCGGAAGTTGAAGCGCAGCACGGAGAAGCCGCGTTCCGCGAAGGCGTAATACATATTGTAGACGATCTGGTTGTTCATCGTGCCGCCGAACTGCGGATGCGGGTGCAGGATGACGGCAATCGGCGCGCCGCGCTGCTTGGACGGATGAAAACGGCCTTCCAGACGGCCCGCCGGCCCAGTGAAGATGACTTCAGGCATATTCGCTCCAAACGTGTACCCGAATCCGCGCCCAAACGTCGGCTAGCGGAGCGAGACGAGAAAAACATTCAAATCCGGGTCGTTTCCTTGACTTGGGCGCTTCGAAGCTCCAAAATACTGTTAGAATAATTCTAACATACAACCTGAGATGCAACTTGATGCATCAGGGTGCGCGTGGTGCGAAGCGTAGGCAATCTTGGACGACAGGTCTGAGATAGCGCGCTTCTAACATGCCAGCATGTTCGAAATGCAAGTTTTTTAGTGGTCCGGCCGCATACGGCCGCGATTGCAAGGATCAAGGGACGTTTCGGCGGATGGCGCAGCCCCGCGCATATCTGGATTATAACGCAACCGCGCCGCTCGTCCCGGCCGCGCGGCAAGCGGTGCTCGCCGCCCTCGATCTGCCCGGCAACGCCTCCTCCATCCATACCGAAGGCCGCGCCGCCCGCGCCAGAATTGAGTTTGCGCGCCAGCAGGTTGCGGCGATTGCCGGCGTGCCGGCAGCGCAGGTCGTGTTCACCGCCGGCGGCACCGAGGCCGCCAATCTGGCGCTCACGCCGCATCTCGCGACGCCGGGCAATCCGCGTCCCGTCGAATGGCTGTTCATAGCGGCTGGGGAGCACCCCTGCGTGCTGAAGGGCCATCGCTTCCCGCAGGCACGCACCCGCATAGTGCCGCTGACTGCCGATAGCGTCATCGACCTCGCCGTTTTGGCCGCGATGCTCGCTGAAACCGGCGATTCGCGCGTCATGCTGGCGCTACAGGCCGCCAACAATGAGACCGGCGTTCTGCAACCTGTGGTGGAAGCGGCGAGCCTCGTCCATGCCAGTGGTGGGGTGGTGGTCTGCGACGCTGTCCAGGCCGCCGGGCGCATCGACTGTTCGGTGGCTGCCCTGGGCGCCGATCTGCTGTTCTTTTCCGCCCATAAACTGGGGGGCCCGAAAGGCGCCGGCGCGCTTGCATGGGCTGCTGCCGGAACCCATATTTCCAGGGTGCCGGTCCGCGGTGGCGGCCAGGAACGCGGCCTGCGTGCCGGGACCGAGAATATTGCGGCAATCGCGGGTTTTGGCGCAGCCGCCGAGGTAGCGCTTGGCGCGCGCGAAGCGGAGATGGAGCGCCTGAGGCGGCTCCGCGATCTGCTGGAAGGGCGTTTGGCGGCGATGTTTCCGGAGATCGAAATATTCGGCGGCAAAGCCCATCGCCTCGCCAACACTTCGTGCTTTGCGCTGGCGGATGCCTCGGCCGAGACCCTGCTGATCGCGCTCGACCTGGAAGGTCTGGCGGTTTCGTCCGGCTCGGCCTGTTCCTCCGGCAAGGTCGAGGCCTCGCATGTGCTCTCGGCCATGGGGGTCGAGGCCACGCTGGCAAAAGGGGCGTTGAGAGTGAGCCTCGGTTGGGATAGCAAGCAGGCAGATGTGGAACGCTTCGCGGAGGCGTATGGAAAGATCGTGAATGGCATGCGCGCGCGCCGCAAGCGCGCAGCATGAGCAGAATGAGTAGCGCACCGGGCAACCGGTGGAATTTTGGTCCGGCCAGCGGTCCTTGAAACCGCTCAGGGTGGAGAAGTGCAATGGCAGCCGTCCTCGAGACACTCGAAACGGTGAAGTCTGTCGATGTGGATGCCTATAAGTACGGGTTCGTCACCGATATCGAATCCGACCGGGCGCCCAAGGGACTGAACGAAGATATCGTCCGCTTCATTTCGGCGAAGAAGAACGAACCGTCCTGGCTGACGGAATGGCGCCTCGACGCCTATCGCCGCTGGCTGACGATGGAAGAGCCGACCTGGGCGAGGGTCGACTATCCCAAGATCGACTATCAGGACCTCTATTATTACGCGGCGCCGAAATCGATGTCGGGGCCGAAGTCTCTCGACGAGGTCGATCCGGAACTGCTGCGCACCTATGAGAAGCTCGGCATCCCGCTGCGCGAGCGCGAGGTGCTGGCCGGCGTGCAGGGCGCACGGGTCGCGGTCGATGCCGTCTTCGACAGCGTCTCGGTGGCGACGACCTTCCGCGAAGAGCTCGCCAAGTCCGGCGTCATCTTCTGCCCGATCTCGGAAGCCGTGCATTCGCATCCCGACCTGGTGAAGAAATATCTCGGCTCCGTCGTGCCGGTGACGGACAATTATTTCGCCAGCCTGAACAGCGCCGTCTTCTCCGACGGATCCTTCGTCTACATCCCGCCGGGCGTGCGCTGCCCGATGGAACTGTCGACTTATTTCCGCATCAACGAGCAGAACACCGGCCAGTTCGAGCGCACGCTCATCATCGCCGACAAGGGCTCGTATGTGAGCTATCTCGAAGGGTGCACCGCGCCGAAGCGCGACGAGAACCAGTTGCATGCCGCCGTTGTCGAGCTCATCGCCCACGACGATGCCGAAATCAAATATTCGACCGTGCAGAACTGGTATCCGGGCGACAGCGAGGGCCGCGGCGGCATCTACAACTTCGTCACCAAGCGCGGCGATTGCCGTGGCGCCAATTCGAAGATTTCGTGGACGCAGGTCGAGACCGGTTCGGCCATCACCTGGAAATATCCGTCGTGCATCCTGCGCGGCGACAATTCGCGTGGCGAATTCTATTCGATCGCGATTTCCAACGGCCGCCAGCAGGTCGACAGCGGCACCAAAATGCTGCACCTCGGCAAGAACACGACGAGCCGCATCATCTCCAAGGGCATTTCCGCCGGCCGCTCCAGCAACACCTATCGCGGCCAGGTCTTCGCCCATCGCAAGGCTTCGGGCGCGCGCAACTTCACCAATTGCGACTCGCTGCTGATCGGCAATGCCTGTGGCGCCCATACGGTGCCGTATGTCGAATCGCGTAACTCCAGCGCCCAGTTCGAACATGAGGCGACGACGTCGAAAATCTCAGAGGATCAGTTGTTCTACTGCATGCAGCGCGGCCTGAGCGCGGAGGAGGCGACAGCCCTCATCGTCAACGGCTTCGTGCGCGACGTGCTGCAGCAATTGCCGATGGAATTCGCCGTCGAAGCGCAGAAACTCATCGCGGTGAGCCTCGAGGGAAGCGTCGGATAACCACCGCTTCCCGTCATGGATGTTGATCGCGCAGGCGGTCGCTCCGAACCCTGGACATACCGGCTCCGTCCGCAAGACTATCCGGAAGACCACTGGACAAGACATGCTCGAAATCAGAAACCTTCACGCGGAAATCGACGGCAAGAAGATCCTCAATGGCCTCACACTCAGCGTGCCGGCCGGCGAGGTCGCGGCCATCATGGGCCCCAACGGCTCCGGCAAATCGACGCTCTCGTATATTGTTGCCGGCCGCAGTGACTATACGGTGACAGCCGGCGAGGTCCTGCTCAACGGTGAGGACATTCTCAAACTGCCGCCGCATGAACGCGCCGCGCGCGGCCTATTCCTGGCGTTTCAATATCCCGTCGAGATCCCGGGCGTCACCACGCACACCTTCCTGCGCACCGCGATGAATGCGCAGCGCAAGACCCGCGGCGAAGAAGAACTCAAGACTGCCGATTTCATCAAGATCATGCGCGCTGCCGCCGACAAGCTGTCGATCTCGCAGGAAATGCTGCGCCGGCCGCTGAATGTCGGATTTTCCGGCGGCGAGAAGAAGCGCCTTGAAGTCCTGCAGATGACCTTGCTCGAGCCGCGTTTCGGCATTCTCGACGAGACCGATTCGGGCCTCGACATCGATGCCCTGCGTGTTGTCTCCGATGGCGTCAATGCACTGCGCTCGAAGGAGCGCGGTTTCCTTGTCATCACCCATTACCAGCGCCTGCTCGATTACATCAAACCGGATTCGGTGCACGTCATGTCCAATGGCCGCATCATCAAGAGCGGCGGGCCTGATCTGGCGCTCGAGCTCGAGAAGCACGGCTACCGCGACATTGTCGCCAACGCGGCGTGAGGATGCCATGGCATTGCGCGCGCAACCTGTGAAGACGCCGGCGGAAGAGGCCATCGCGGCCAGCTTTCCCGCATTCGCCGCCCGGCAGGCCCGGTGGGGCGGGGCCGAAGTGGCGAAGGCGCGCGAGGACGGCATCGCCCGCTTCCGCGCCAACGGCCTGCCGAACCGCCGCATCGAGGAATGGCATTACACCGACCTGCGCTCGATGCTGCGCGAGGCGGCCGCGCCGTTCGAAGCGTTCAGCGACGATCTTGCCCGCAAGGCGGCCGCCGGGGCCGCGCCGATTGCACTCGAAGGTGCTGCGCGTCTGCTCTTTGTCAACGGCCGCTACGTCGCCGACAAGCCGGCAGCCGGACTTGAGGTTGTCGATCTCACCACTGCGCCATCGCTGCCCCCCGTCGCGGCACAGGCCCTGGCGCGCGATACGGCCTATGCCGGCAATGGCGCGGTAGCGCTCAACCGTGCCTTCACCAACGGCGGCGCGATAGTTCACATTGCAGCCGGTGCGCCGCATGTCATCCATCTCGACTTCCGCGAGATCGGCAGCGAGGCCTTCTCGACCTTCCCGCATGTCATCGTCGATGTGGCCGAACAGGCCCAGGTGCTCATCGTCGAAAGCCATCGCGGCTCCGACGACATCGCCTATCAGACCAATGCGCTGATCGAGCTCAAGCTCGCGGCCCAGGCGCGGGTCTCCTATGTGCGCCTCAACGAGGCCGGCGCGAAATCGATATCGCTGGCGACGCTCGGACTCGATATCGCCGACCATGCGACATTCAACCTGTTCTCGCTCAACACCGGCGCTGCCCTGTCGCGTCACCAGATTTTCCTGCACAGCGACGGCGAGCAATCGTCGATCGATCTTGCCGGCGTGACGCTCGCGCGCGGCAAGCAGCATGCCGATACGACGCTCGTCGTCGAGCACAAGGCGCCGCGCTGCAAGAGCCGCGAGTTCTATCGCTACATCGTCGATGAGTCAGCGACGGGCGTGTTTCAAGGCAAGATCGTCGTTGCGCCAGATGCGCAGAAGACCGACGGGGCGATGAAATCGCAGACCATCCTTCTCTCCGACGAGGCTGCGATGAACAACAAGCCGGAGCTCGAGATCTTCGCCGACGACGTGCTTTGCGGCCATGGTGCGACCTGCGGTTCGCTGGATGACGATCAATTGTTCTACGCCTATTCGCGCGGCCTGCCACCGGCGCAGGCGCAGGCATTGCTGCTCGAAGCCTTTGCCGGCGAGGCACTGGAGCGCGTCGCCGACGAGGGCCTGCGCGAACAGTTGAGGGACAAGGTATGCGCCTGGCTGGCGCAGCGGGTGATCCAATGAATACACTGATCAAGCCTGGTTCACTGCCTTACGACGTGATGAAGGTCCGCGAGGATTTTCCCATCCTCAAGGAAATGCCTTACGGCAAGAAGCTCGTCTATCTCGACAATGGCGCTTCGGCGCAAAAGCCGCGCCAGGTCATCGACCGCATGACCTATGCCTACGAGCACGAATACGCAAACGTGCATCGCGGCCTGCATTACCTCGCCAATGCGGCGACGGAAGCCTACGAAGCCGCGCGCGAAAGGGTCCGCTCGTTCTTCAACGCCGGCTCCATCGACGAGATCATCTTCACCCGCACCGCCACCGCCTCGCTCAATCTTGTCGCCGATGCGTTCGGCCGCGGCCACATCGGCGAGGGCGACGAGATCGTCCTGTCGATCATGGAGCATCACTCCAACATCGTGCCATGGCATTTCCACCGCGAGCGCAAGGGCGCCGTGCTGAAATGGGTCGGCGTCGATGACGAGGGCAATTTCTCGTTGGAGGAATTCGAGCGCGCGCTGACGCCGCGCACCAAGATCGTCGCCATCACCCATATGTCGAACGTGCTCGGCACCATCGTCCCGATCAAGAAGGTCATCGAGATCGCCCATGCCCATGGCGTGCCGGTGCTGGTCGACGGCTCCCAGGGCGCCGTGCATCTGGATGTCGATGTGCGCGATCTCGACGTGGACTTCTATGTCGCCACCGGCCACAAGCTTTATGGCCCCACCGGCATCGGCGTGCTCTACGGCAAGCGCAAATGGCTCGAAAGCCTGCCGCCCTTCGAAGGCGGCGGCGAGATGATCGAGATGGTGACCATGGACACGGTCACCTATAACGAGCCGCCGCACCGGTTCGAGGCCGGCACGCCGCCGATCGTGCAGGCGATCGGCCTTGGCGCCGCGCTCGACTACATGCAATCGCTCGGCCGTGACGCCATCCGCGCCCATGAGGACGCCCTGCGCGACTATGCGCACGAGCGTCTGTCGCGGATCAATTCGCTGCGCATTTTCAGCCGCGCGCGCGAGAAGGGCGCCATCATCTCGTTCGAGATGAAAGGCGCGCACGCCCATGATGTCGCGACCGTCATAGATCGGTCCGGGGTGGCGGTGCGCGCCGGCACCCATTGCGCCATGCCGCTGCTCAGCCGCTTCGGCGTCACGTCCACGTGCCGCGCTTCCTTCGGTCTTTACAATACGATGGAGGAGGTCGATGCTTTGGCCGAGGCGCTGGTCAAGGCAGAGACTATTTTTTCGTAAAGGTGTGTGATGTCTGATACCTCGCCCGCAAGCGGACAAAGCGAAATCCAGCCGAACCGGCCGGACCTGTCGCTCGACCCGGCGATCCCGCCCGAGGAACTGGAGCGGCTGACCGACGATATCGTCGCCGCGCTCAAAACAGTGTTCGACCCGGAAATTCCGGTCGATATCTACGAGCTCGGCCTGATCTACAAGGTCGCCATCAACGACAGCCGCGCCGTCGATATCGATATGACATTGACCGCGCCGGGCTGCCCGGTGGCCGGCGACATGCCGAAATGGGTCGAGGACGCAGTCACTTCGGTGCCCGGCGTCTCCGGCGTCAAAGTCGCCATGGTGTTCGATCCGCCGTGGGACCAGAGCCGGATGTCGGACGAAGCCAAAGTCGCCCTGGATATGTGGTAACAATGTTGCATTGAGCCCCTGCCGCGGAGGCGGAGACGTACTATATTGGAATCAGGTTTCTTTCACCGGGCCTTGAACCCGGCCGGAGGAGTGAATGACAGACATTAAGCCTAGCCCGAGGCCCAGCCCAAGACCCAAGCCGAAGGTCATGACCCTGACGGATGCCGCTGCCGCGCGCGTCCGCGAGATCGTCGCCAATGCCGAAACGCCCGTGGTCGCCCTCAGAGTCGGCGTCAAGAATGGCGGCTGCGCCGGCATGTCCTATACGATGGACTGGGCGCAGGACATCGGCCGGTTCGACGAGGTCGTCGAAGAGAAGGGCGTCAAGGTCATCATCGATCCGAAGGCCATCCTGTTCCTGCTCGGCACCGAGATGGATTTCAGGATCGACAAACTGTCGTCCGGCTTCGTCTTCAACAACCCCAACCAGACCTCCGCCTGCGGTTGCGGCGAGAGCGTGGCGCTGACCCCGGCGACACTCGACGACGCGCAGTCGCCAGCTAACTGATCGATGCCGGATCGCGCGGACCTGGAAGATCTGTTCCGCCCCTTTGGCGCCGTCACCGTGAAGCGTATGTTTGGCGGCCACGGCATCTATGCCGATGGACTCATGTTCGCACTTGAAGCCGGTGGCGAAATTTTCCTCAAGACCGATAGCGAAAGCCTGCCGCAGTTCGCAGCGCGCGGGCTGAAGGCTTTTGTCTTCGACAGCCGCCGCGGCGAGATGACGACGTCCTACCGCTTGATGCCGGAAGAGGCGCACGACGACGAGCATGAGCTGCGGCGCTGGGCAGCTCTCGCGTTGACGACGGCGCGCAGGGTTGCAGCGGAAAAAAAGGCGAAGAAGAAGCCCGCAAATAATGCCCCTTCAGCGCCGCGCAAGCGCGCGTAGCACAAGCGAAAACGGAGCCGTCACCGGCTCCGCATTGCATCGGTCAGACTGGAAACCGAACCCTCTATTCCTCTGCGGCTGCCTGCTTTTCGACCGGCGCCGGCTTGCGCACGGGGCGCAGCAGAAAGGACGGAACATGGTCGCCCAGACCGACGAAGGACGGCCCGAGATCGTCGTCGTAGCGGCGAGGCTTGCGCTCTTCCGGCGTCTGTCCCGCTGCCTGCAAGGGTTTCGCGTCGCGTCGCGGCGGCCGCTTGTCTTGAGCCGGGCGTTCTTGCACCGAACGGTCTTGTGCTGGACGGTCTTGCGCTTGCCGTTCCTGCGGGCGACCGTTGCGGCCGCGCTCGCGAGAACCCTGGCCGCGTTCGTTGCGTCCGCCACGACGGCCTTCGCCGCGGGGCTGCCGCACAGGCGCTTCCGCTGCCTCGACGCCTTCGAGTTCGGAAGCCTCTACCGGTTTGGCAGGCTCCATCGCGGCCACATGCTGATGGCGGGCCTGGGCTTCGCGTGACCTGTCGCGATCGCGCCCGCGGGCAGGGCGGCGGTCGCGCTCGCCGCGGCGATGCTCGCGATCCCGATCCACCGGCGCTTCGCCGAGTTCATTGAGCTTCGGGCCCATCCATTCGATCTGCGTCTTGATCAGCTTCTGGATGTCGTCGATGTAACGCTCGTCCGAATGGGTAATCAACGAAATCGCGGTGCCGGATTTGCCGGCGCGGCCGGTGCGGCCGATCCGGTGCACGTAATCGTCGGGATGCATCGGCACGTCGAAATTGAAGACGTGGCTGACATCGGGAATGTCGAGGCCGCGCGCAGCGACATCCGAGCAGACCAGCAGGCTGACGTCGCCGCGCTTGAACGCATCGAGCGAGGCCATGCGGGCAGGCTGGTCCATGTCGCCGTGCAGGGCGCCGGCCGAGAAACCGTGCTTGAGAAGGGATTTGTGCAGGATCGCCACATCGCGCTTGCGGTTGGCGAAGATGATGGCGTTCTTGAAGTTCTCGGCGCCGCGAAGCAACTCGCGCAACTTGTCGCGCTTGGCGCTGCCACCGTGGCTGGCGACGAGGAACTGCTTGATCGTGGCGGCCGTAGTGCCGACCCGGGCCACTTCGATGCGCACGGGGTTTTGCAGGAATTGCTCGGTCAGT
Organism: Terripilifer ovatus; assembly: GCA_029222685.1. Lineage (GTDB taxonomy): Bacteria > Pseudomonadota > Alphaproteobacteria > Rhizobiales > Beijerinckiaceae > Terripilifer > Terripilifer ovatus. The sequence goes on from JARHVB010000010.1 coordinate 356,982, forward strand.
CGGGTGATTTCCGGCGGCATGGTCGCCGAGAAGAACAGCGTCTGGCGGGTGAAGGGAACCAGTTTGCAGATGCGCTCGATGTCGGGGATGAAACCCATGTCGAGCATGCGGTCGGCTTCGTCGATCACCAGAATGTCGATGCCGGTGAGGAGCAACTTGCCGCGCTCATGGAAGTCGAGCAACCGGCCCGGCGTCGCGATCAGCACGTCCGCGCCGCGCATGATCTTGGTTTCCTGGTCGCCGAACGAAACGCCGCCGATGAGAAGCGCCACGTTGAGTTTGTGGTTGGCGCCGTATTTGACGAAGCTTTCCTCGACCTGGGCGGCAAGTTCGCGGGTCGGTTCGAGAATGAGCGTGCGGGGCATTCGCGCCCGTGCGCGTCCGGTTTCCAGTCTGCAGAGCATCGGCAGAACGAAGGCAGCGGTTTTTCCGGTGCCCGTCTGGGCGATGCCGAGAATGTCGCGTCCGGCGAGCGCTTGAGGAATGGCCTGGGCCTGGATGGGGGTTGGTTCGATGTAACCTGCGGTTTCAACCGCTGCGAGGACTTTTTCGGTTAGTCCAATATCTCTAAATGTCATTGTGCTTAGGGGCCTATGGGTGACTGAGGGCCGATTGTGTCCATATGACTGCCGAGGCGCGATATTGCGCGATTCATTGCCGGTGGCCGACAGAGGCGCGTCTTTTAAGGATTTATTTCGCCGCACTCGTTGCGGCGGAACCGGCGGAGGGGCACGCGTGGGCCTCTCAAACGCTCGACCTGTGAGATAGGCCTTTTTTCCCGAAAGTCAACCGCCGGGCGCAATTTTCAGAATTCGCGGCCTCGTCGCCGCCGGGAACGCCGCCGCTAACCATGAATGTAAGCATTTTATATACCAAGCTTGTGCATCAGCCAGTACTTAAAGTATACTTAACGAATGGTTAATAGGCCCCGGCGGAGGCAAGCCGATGACTGCCCCAAATGTGAGCGCACTGCGGTTTAGTAGCGCCAACCTCTTGTTTTGCATCAATATCGCTCTGCTCCTCGTGGGCGGTGTCGGCCTCTGGGCCGGCTATCTGCTCATCGTGCTGCTGAAGACGGCGCTCGATGAGGTCGTCGGCGACACCGACGAGCAGGAGGTCGCGGGCTCGACCGCGTTCATGGACATGATGGCGCTGCTCACGCTGCCATTGCTGGCGGTCAATTCGCTGCTGTTCGCATTTTACTTTTCGCCCGCCGAATCGACTTGGCTCGGCGCGGCGCTGGCCCCGATCGGAATCGATTTCGACGGCGCCCGGCGTGGCACGACCTGGTTCGATATGGCGGGCGCCTTCATCAGCATGGGCGCGCTCTACGGGATGGCGATGAACGTGGCGCACGAACTCGTGCACCGTACCACCGACAGGGTCGCCTATACGTTCGGCCGCTGGCTCAGCGCCTTTTCCTGGGAATCCTCTTTCGCCCTTCAGCATATGACCGGGCATCACATGAACGCCGGCTACTATGAGGATTCCGGCACGGCGCGGCGCGGCGAGAATGTCTACGCGTTCGTCCTCCGCGCCAGCGTCGGAAACAACATCTTTGCCTGGCGCGCCGAGAGCAACCGGCTGCGGCGCCGTGGCCTCAGCCTGTGGTCCCTCCACAATCGTTTTCTCATCGGCCAGGCCATGACTCTGGCGATTGCCGCCGCCTTCTATGCCTGCGGCGGCTGGCTGGCGGTCGCGGCCTTTGCGATCGTCGGCTTTCAGGGCCGTTTCTATCTCGAGGCGGCAGCCTTCATCGAGCATTACGGTCTCGTGCGCGTGCCGGGTACACGCACGGAAGCGCGCCACTCGTGGAATTCCTACCGGGCGATTTCCAACACCATCATCTACAACGTAGCTCGTCACGCCGATCATCATCTGCACGCCGGCAAGCCGTTCTACAAGCTGCTGCGCGATGACGACGCGCCACAACTGCCGCATGGCTATCTGACCATGTTCGCCATATCGCTGGTGCCGCCCCTATACGCAAGGGTGATGAAGCCGCATCTCCTCGATTGGGACATGCATTACGCCACCGAAGCCGAGCGGCGCTACCTGCGCTCTCACGGCAAGCCTGTCTGGGAGCCGGCCGCCGTGCCGGCGGAATAGGGCAGCGGTCATGAACCTGAGCAGCTTGCGCTTCTGCACGACCAGTATGCTGATGACATTGAACATCGGCCTGCTGCTCATTGGCGGACTAAGCCTCTGGGCCGGTTTTCTCACGGTGATGGTGCTGAAGACGGCGCTCGACGAGTTGATCGGCGACGCCAAGGTCGAGGAGGGCGCCGTGCCGGCGCGGCTGCTCGACATCGCGGCGATGGCGGCGCTGCCGTTGCTGCTGGTGAATTCCGTCCTCTTCGCCCATTACTTTTCATCGGCCGACCACACCTGGCTGGGCGGCATGCTGGCCCGCATCGGCATCGATTTCGACGCGGCGCGGCATTCGACGACGGCGTTTCATCTGATCGGCGCGACGATGTCGATGGGCGCCCTGTATGGGCTCGGTCTCAACACCACCCACGAACTCATTCACCGCACCACCGACCCGGTCGCCACCACCGTCGCCCGCTGGCTCGGCGCTTTGTCGTGCGAATCCGGCTTCACCCTGCACCACATGGCCGTCCATCACGTCAATGCCGGCCTCTATGAAGAGCCCGGCACGTCGCGCCGGGGCGAGAGCGTCTATGCCTTCATCTGGCGGGCGACCATCGGCGCCAATCGCCAGGGGTTCATCCTGGAGTGCGAGCGGTTACGCCGCCGCGGCCTGCCGCTGTGGTCCTGGCACAACCGCTTTCTGACCGGGCAGGCAATGACCCTGGCGATTGCCGTCCTGTATTACCTGTGCGGCGGCTGGCCGGCCGTCGGCGCCTTTCTGGTGGTCAGCTTCCAGGGTCATTTCTTCCTGGAAGCGGCAGGCTACGTGGAACACTTCGGTCTGGTCCGTGCGCCAGGCACGCGGTTCGAGGCGCGCCACGCCTGGAATTCCTACCGCGCCGTGTCGAACGCGATCCTCTACAACCTGGCCTATCACGCCCATCATCATCTCTACGCCAGCCGGCCTTATTATGAGTTGCGTCGCGATGAGGGCGCGCCGGTGCTGCCGCACGGCTACATGACCATGTTCGCGCTGTCGCTGGTGCCGCCGCTCTACTTCAAGGTGATGCAGCCCCATCTCGACAACTGGGACCGCAACTACGCGACCGAGGCGGAGCTGCGCTATCTGCGCGCCCATGGCAAACGTGTCTGGGAGCCAACTCCGGCGCCGGCGGAATAGGACAATTGTCTTTCGGCCAGCCTAGGCAGAGCCTATTGCGGCATGCCGGCGTTCGGATCGGTAACGACGTTCTTCACCGCGGGTTTTTTCCCGATCGAGGCGGTCGGAGTCATGTCGTAGCGCGAGGCCCACGGCCAGCGGGAGGCTGTGGAAGTCCCGGCCGTCTCGGGCTGTGAGGGCGTAGCGACATAGCGCTGGTCCACTGCCGTGCCGCCTGTCCGCGTCGCCTGCGCATGTTCCCGGGTCGCCCGGTCGAGCATGAAGGTTGCGCCGATGGCGCACAGGCCGATAAACGCCGCGCCAACGGCGAGCGTGCGCACCAATTGTCCGTGTAAAGCGTGGGGGGAATTCGTCGGTTGATCCATGGCCATCCTCGTCACGGCACTATGGGTCGATCAGGGTTAACAAACCCGTACGGAGGCGGCCTGCCGGCGAAAAACGCGCGACTGACGAGGCTCTATTTTGCGAGGTTCTATTCTGGGCTCTATTTCGATTGTGCAGCCACGAACCGCATGGACTGCTCGAGTGCTTGCCGGCCGGCGGCGATATCGAGGTTGAATTGATATTCGTGCGGCACCGCCGGCATGTAGCTGCCTGGATAGAACAGGCTGTCGACATGCACGCCCTTGCTGGCCACAGCCTCCGCCATCTGGCGCGACTGCGGTGTCAGCGGATCACCATTCCCGCCCGAAATGAACGTCGGCGGAAAATCCGGCGTGACATATCGGGCCACGGACAGTTGAGCGGATGCGGGCTCGTTCAGAAAATTCTTCTTCCCGATATACGACCAGAGGAAATCGCCGAACGAACCATCGAGATCGAGGCTGCTCACGTCGTAAATTCCACAATGCAGCACGACGCCGCGCAGTTGCGGGCGCGCGATCGCCGGCACGATGCCGACCTCGGACGCATATGAAGGCACACTGATCAGATTGGCCAGTTGCGCCGCTATCTGCGCTCCGGCCGAGTCGCCTGCCAGGAAGAACCGGGAGCGATCGACGTGAAGTCGGCCGGCGTTCTCGTGCAGATAGGCGAGGGCAGCATTCACCTGCCGGACCGGCGTCGGATAGGTAGCGGCCGGCGCCAGCGAATAGTCGACGCCAACGACCGTATAGCCGTTGGCGGCGAGGATCCTGAGATAGTTGGCGACATGGCTCTTGTTGCCGGACAGCCACGCACCGCCATGGACCCAGACGATCGTCGGGAGGACCGTCGCCGTCCCCTCGACCTTTGCCGGATAGAACACATCGAGTTTCGCATCCGTGTCGGCCGGATCGTATGGTTCGTCGATCCTTGCGGCCACGCCCTTCGGAACGTGCTTCTCCAGCGCAGCGGCGGTGGCCTGCGCCTGTTTGTCGAAGAGGAAGCGGACAATCATTGCCGACGGCCAGGGGCTGGTCCTGAACGCGATATAGACAAGCCCGCCGAGCAACACACACGCGGCGAGCAGCCCACCCGGAAAGCGAAGCACGGACACTCCCGAAGCCTGTTTGACAGACGCCGTGTTCAACCAGCGTCCCGATGAAGCCTGGATAGCAGACCACGGCAGGCCGACAACTTGTATGATGATTTATAATTGACTTCATACGTTCCGGTTGTATGAAGAATTACAAAATCGTGAATAAACGCGGGAGACGTCACGGGTGGGTTGCGGGAGTTTATGGCAGCCATTGTCGGCTGGTGTGGCTGGGACGGTTCTTTCAATAGCCGGTGCGGCAGCCCAACCCGCAGGTACCTACGCCGGGCAGCAGATGCTGCCGTCCATCCAGGTCGACGCGCCGCCGGTCCGGCAGAAGGCCCTTTCCGCACCGAAGCCCAGCCGTGTTGTCTCAAGCGCGGGTGCCCGAAACGTCCGGGCGACGCGGACACAAGTCAAACCGATGGCTAGGCTTGTCGTGCATGGACGACGTTCCACAGCAATGCCCACAGCCGGGCCGAACGACGCGGGCAGGGCCGCCCGGCCCACCGGCGCAGCCAGCGAGCAGAATGTCAGCGGTGCGGACATCAACGCACGCCCCTTCACCCGGCCGGCCGAGGCGCTGGAAGCAGCGCCAGGCCTGATCGTCACGCAACACAGCGGCGAGGGCAAAGCCAACCAGTATTTCCTCCGCGGCTTCAATCTCGATCACGGCACCGACCTGGCCATCACGATGGACGGCATGCCGATGAATATGCGCACACATGGGCATGGCCAGGGGTACGCCGATCTCAACTTCCTGATCCCCGAACTGGTCGACACAATGAATGTCCGCAAGGGGCCGTACTTCGCCGACCAGGGCGACTTTGCTTCGGCGGGCGCGCTGAGCATCGACCTCATCGATTTCGTTTCGAAGCCGATGGCTTCGGTCACGGTCGGAAGCTTCGGCTACAAGCGCTTTCTCGGCACGGGCTCAGCCAAGGTCGGCAACGGCAATCTTCTGTTCGCGGGCGAGGTCGGGACATACAATGGTCCCTGGACCAACCCGGACGACATGCGCAAGTTCAACGGGGTTCTGCGCTACAGCGAGGGCACCCGGGACAACGGCTTTTCCGTCACCGGCATGGGCTATTCGAACAATTGGAACTCGACGGACCAGGTGCCGTTGCGGGCGATCACGTCAGGCCTCATCGGCCGTTACGGCGCGCTCGATCCGACCGACGGCGGCAATGCCTGGCGCTTTTCGGTATCCGGCCGCTGGGCGCGGACCACGGCGGACAGCGCCTCGCGCGTCGACGTCTACGCGGTGCGCAGCAATCTGAATCTCTACAATAATTTCGAATACTTCCTGAGCGATCCCGTCAACGGCGATCAGTTCCACCAGAATGATCTGCGCACAGTGGCGGGCTTTTCCGCTTCGCATACGATCAAGAGTTCATTCGGCACATTGCCAATGGAAACAACCTTCGGCGTTCAGGGCCGTGCGGACGATATCCAGGTGTCGCTCGGCAACACCGTGCAGCGCCAGTTTCTCAGCAATACCAGGACGGATTTCGTCAAGGAGAACAGCGTCGCGGTCTACGCGCAGAACACAGTGCATTGGAGCAACTGGTTTCGCTCGACAGTCGGCTGGCGCGGCGATCTCTACAGCGCGCGGGTCAACTCGATCTTCGATCCCGCCAATTCGGGAAATGCAACCGCTGCTGTCGGCAGTCCTAAACTGTCTCTCGTCTTTGGGCCTTTCGCTAAGACGGAATTCTTCCTCAACGCAGGCTATGGCTTTCACAGTAACGACGCGCGTGGTGTGACGATCACACAGGCGCCGAATGATCCGTCAACGCTGCTCGCCGCCTCTCCTTTCCTCGTTCGCACAAAGGGCGCGGAAATCGGCGCGCGCACCCGCTTGATCAACGGACTGGACAGTTCGATCGCCCTTTTTGTGCTGACGGCGGACTCCGAAAACCTGTTCGCCGGCGATGCGGGCGACACATCGCCCAGTGGTCCGACGCGGCGCATCGGCTTCGAATGGACCAACGATTATCGGCCCGTCTCGTGGATGGCGTTCGAGGCCGACCTGGCCGTGTCGAGCGCGCGGTTCACCAGGTTCGACGCTGACCAGGCCGCGACATACGCCTCTCTCGCCGGCTATCCGCAAGCGCAGATCGGCAATGCGCCGGGATATCGTGTTCCGGGCGCCGCAGGAGCCGTCGCGACGATTGGGGTCGAGCTTGGCGAAAAAACGGGATGGTTCGGCGGCGTCCGCTATCGCTATTTCGGTCCGCGGCCATTGACGGAAGATGGCGCATTCTGGTCGCCCGCGACGGGGCTGCTGAGCGCCAAGTTCGGCTACCGTTTCGACAATGGCTGGCGCGTGCAGCTCGATGGCTTCAACCTTCTCAACTCGAAGTCCGATCAGATCACCTACGCCTACGGCTCGCTGCTCAAGACGGATTCCCTGTTCGCCGCATGCTTCCCAGTCCAGACCGTTCCCGCCGCCGTTTGCCAGAACGGCGTCATGGACCGGGTGCTGCACCCGGTCGAGCCCCTGGCGGTAAGGCTGACCGTTGCAGGAACTTTTTGAAGACTATTCCGCTGCAATCGACTGCGCCGCCGCCGTCTCGAAGTGCGGCAGGCCCAGCACCAGAATTTCCGTGGGCGCGCTGGCGGTGATGTCGATGGTTTCGCCGGCATCCGCCAGGAAGGCCGTGTGCCGTTCATAGTTTCCGCCGCGGCCGACAGACCCGGCGCCGTGAATGATAAAGCCGATCTTGCGTTCGCCGAAACTGGCGCGGGCGCCGGGATCGAGCTTCAGGAAGCGCGCTTCGGTGCCGCGTTCGGTGAACGTTCCGGTGAGCTTCGTGGAAACGCCCGGCGCTCCGGCGACGGCGATCCAGTCGTAATGGTCGGGATACATCATCACCGGGTCATGATAGCGCGGCCTGGGATAGATCATCGGCCGGCCGTTCGTGTGTTCCCACAACGCCTGATAGCCATCCACGTTGGGCCTGCCGTCCTCGCCGTCGTTGCGATGGAAAACGCCTTTCTCGAACCGCCCCAGCTTTTTCAGCGCCTCGGTCGCGATCTCGATCTGCTCCGCCGCCATATAGCCGCTGCCGCTGGCGCCGCCGAACTGCAGGGTCAGCGTCAGCGAATGTTCGTCGGAGGATTGCGGGCCGTAAGGCGTCGCCTCGGGGAAGTAGCCGAGCACGCCGGGCTTCATTTTGCCGTTGCGGTCGAAATCGAACGTGCCCTCGACCTGATAGCGGAACTGATCGAAATTGTGCCGATGGCGCGGTGAGAAGAAATCATTCGTCGTCGTCACCAGTTCGAGCACGAAATTGCCGGGCGTGCCGGGCTCGCCGGTGAGGAGGCGACGATAGCGGAAACTGCCTTCGCGGTGCTGATGGACGCGGATCGTATCCTGGATCCGTCCGGCGTGCGTGATCTGCATGGCCGTCCTCCTGTGGTTGTGCGCTGGTCTCCGCCGCGCCCGTTCGGGCTTCAAAGCAAGTTTACAGCATCGAACCCTGCGTGCAACACTTGGGGAGACGCGGCCCGGCTGTCCCCGCCGCGACATAACATCGATCGTTCCGAGGGAGGAATGAATGCGGATTGCCGCTCGTGCCGCCGGTTTCGCTGCGCTCGCCCTCGTTTGCGCAGCACCAGCGGCAAACGCCGAAAAGCTTACCGTCACCCAATATGGCCGCATCGTCGCCACCCTGCCATGGGCGGTGGCGCTGGAGCACGGCATGTTCAAGGAGGCAGGCCTCGACATCGACGGCATCACCGCGGGGGCGGGCGGCGGCACGTCGGTGCGCAACATGCTGGCCTCGAGCCTGCCGGTCGGCGAACTGTCGACCACGGCGGTCGTCGCCGCGATCAGGACCGGGATGCCGCTCAAGATCATCTGGACCGCCTCTGATCACGTCGGCGAACTCGCCTGGGCGGTGAAGCCCGGCAGCGGCATCGCCTCGATCAAGGATCTCGTCGGCAGGAAGGCCGGCTATACCAATCCGAAATCGACGACCGAGATGATCCTGCGCATCGCCCTCGCCAAGGAGAACCTCACCGGCAAGGTTGAGATTCTGGCCATGGGCGGCCTCGGCCCGGCGCTGACGGCATTGGCGCAAGGCGCCATCGCCGCCGGCACACTCAACGATCCGCTGATGACGCTCGAGCCGAAGAAGTTCGACATCATCTTCTATGCCCATCAATACGTGCCGAAATTTTCCTGGTCGGTCGGCGTGACGACGCAGGACTTCGCCGCGAAGAACCCTAAAATCGTGCAGGCCATCGTCGATGTGCATCGCCGCGCCGTGGAATTCACCTACGCCAACCGCGATGACGCGGCCAAGGTCTATGCCAAAACCTGGGAGGTTTCCAGGGACGAGGCCGACAAGATACTGCCGAAATATTACGACTGGAAGCACTGGTCGGCCGGCGAATTTTCCAAAGAAGGCCTCGACGCCATTCTCGAAGGCATGAGGGTCGTCGGCGATCTCGACGGGCCGTTCGACTGGTCGAAGGCGATCGATCAGTCGTTCCTGCCCGAGAGCAAGCGGATCAAGTTTTGAACGCGCGTCCTCGCCTCGTGGAGACTGACCACTCCGCCACGGCGCATGTGGCGTTTCGTAGCGTGTCGCATACCTATCCGGCGCGGGCCGGCCATCCGCCGGTGCATGCGCTGGGTCCGCTCGACTTCAATCTCAATCGCGGCGAATTCCTCAGTGTCGTCGGTCCGTCGGGTTGCGGCAAGACGACCTTGCTTGAAGTGCTGGCGGGGCTGGTCAAGCCGGAAGGTGGCACGATCGAGATCGACGGCCGCGCGATGACCGGCGATGTGCCCGACGGCGTTGGCGTCGTCTTCCAGGAAGACGCCAGTTTTCCCTGGCTGACGGTCGCCGACAATGTCGCCTTCGGCCTGCGCCGCGCCGGCCTGCCGGCGAAGGAGATTGCCGGGCGCGTCGACTATGCGCTCGACTTCATGGGGCTCAACCAATTTCGCACCGCCTATCCGTCGCAATTGTCCGGTGGCATGCGCCAGCGGGTCTGCATCGCGCGCACGCTCGTCACCCGCCCGAGCCTCATCCTGCTCGACGAACCGTTCGGCGCGCTCGATCAGCAGACGCGGCTGCTGATGGGCGAGGAATTGCTGAAGCTCTGGCGCGAGACCGGCGCGACGGTGATGCTCATCACCCATTCGCTCGACGAGGCGGCGATGCTGGCCGATCGTGTCGCCGTGATGTCGGCAAGGCCCGGCCGCTTCATCGACATCATCGAGACCCGCTGGCCGCGCGAGCGCGACAGTTCGCTGGCCTCGCAGCCCGAGTTCGGCGTGCTGACCAGCCGTCTCTGGTCTTTACTGCGAGAAGAATCGCGCAAGGCCATGGAAAGTTCGGGAGCGCGGAGTTCGGGAGCAACGGCAAGATGAGCCGCGTCCGCTTGATCCAGACTCTGCTCATCGGCGGCTCGGTGGCGCTGCTCGAAATTCTGTGCCGCGCCGGCGTCATCGATCACTTCACCATGATCCCGCCAAGCGACATGCTGCTGTCGCTCATCCGCATCGCCCGCACCGAGAGCTGGTTCTGGCCGGACGTGCTCTATACCTTGCGCAATCTGGCGGTGGCGATCGTCATTGCGGTGGCAGGCGGTTTTCTCATCGGCCTTGGCGTGCATGCGGTGCCGCGGCTGCGGCGCTGTCTCGATCCGCTGTTCTCGTCTTATTATTCCGTGCCGACCTTCGTGCTCTATCCGCTGCTGATCGTGATCTTCGGCATCGGGCCGGCGTCGCTGATCGTCATGGGCGCGCTGTTCGGCGTCGTCGCCATGATCGTCGCGACCCTGACGGCGCTCGATCGCATTCCCCGCGCGCTGATCAAGACGGCGCGCATCATGCGGCTCGATGCGCTGCGCGGCGTGCTGATGGTGCGTCTGCCGGCGGCGGCGCCGCACCTGTTCACCGGGTTGAAGCTTGCCGTCGCCTATTGCGTCATCGGCGTCATCGCCGGCGAGTTCATTCTCGCCACCGCCGGCATCGGCCGCAGGCTGTCGTTTTCCTATAACAACTTCGACAACCAGACCATGTATGGCGTGCTGCTGCTGATCCTGGTTTTCGCCGCCACGTTGAACGCCTTGCTGAACATCTGGGAAAAGCGATTGCATCAGCGGTGGTATCGATGAGCCTGCAATTGAGGCTCCCTGCGAGCCGCGCCTTCGATTACCTCCTGCTGGTCCTGGCCTCGCTGGCGCTGTGGGCCGGGCTCGCCTGGATCGCCGGGCCCGACGCCCTGTCAGGACCGGGCGAGACCCTGGCCCGCGCCGCCGACTATCTCGGCTCGGCCGCCTTCTGGAAGCATGCGCGCGCCACCGGCACCGCCTTCGGCTGGGCCTGCCTCCTGTCGCTGGCGGGCGGGGCGGCCATCGGCGTCCTCATCGGCATGAGCAGACTGGCGGCCGAGGTCGGCGAGCCTATCCTGGGTACGCTCTATTCCATCCCCAAGATCACGCTCTATCCGATCATCCTTCTGGTCTTTGGTCTCAGCCTCTCGGCCAAGGTCGCCTTCGGCGTCCTGCACGGCATCTTCCCGGTGGCGCTGCTGACCATCGGCGCCATCCGCAACACGAAGCAGGTCTACCTCAAGACGGCGCGGGTGATGCGGCTGACCCCGGTGCAGACCGCATCGACCGTGCTGCTGCCGGCGATCCTGCCGGAACTGGTGACGGGCCTGCGCATCGGCTTCTCGTCGGCTCTGCTCGGCACCCTGATCGCCGAACTCTTCGCCTCCGAAGAGGGGCTCGGCTTCATGCTGATCCGCGCCATGGAGGCCCATAAGGTCGTGGACATCATGGCGCTGGCCTTCCTGCTCTTCGCTGCCGCCGCCGCCATCGGCGGCCTCCTGCTGGCCATCGAGGGCAGGGTGCATCGGGCCAGCTAGAAAGCTTTCTACCCAATCCTTTGAGAGAGGTTCCGGACTCTGTTTGTGAGTGTCTTAAACCGCCGTCTCGGATATCCCGCGCTTGGGCGAGGCCGGCATGTCAAATGACCGATGCGGCGTGCCTCCCCATCCGTCAGGCCAAGAGCCAGCAGCAGCATTTTGCTCATCGCCTCGGCGTAATGCTTACCTCGTCCAGCAGCATCTTCGTCCAGCCTGATTCCGAAACGGAGAACCAGCTTATGCTCAAGGTCATCGCCCAGGATGCGACGTCGGAAGTAGGAGGCGCGGGCCGGCATTGCCAACTCAGACCCCCGGAGGGAGTTTGGAACGCATCATTTCCCTGCGATCGAACTTGCGGCCGTCGACGATGAAAGTGCCGTCGCCAACGGCGTGCAGCATGCGCTTCTCCTTGCGCGTCCCGTCAAAGTAGGCTGCGACGCCCTCCATCACGACGATGCTGTGTCGCTCGATGATGTCTGCGACGCGGCACTCGATATTCGCCAGACATTCCTTGATGAGCGGGGCTCTGACATGCTTTCCGGGTAGGGCGGTGAGTCCGAATTTCTGAAACTTGTCCGTGTCCTCGCCAGAGCAGGTTCCGATACCGACCACGGTGTCGATCATGTCCACGGTCGGAATCGAGATCACACATTCCCGTGACGATTGCAGAGCGGCGTAGGAATAGTTCCAGGCACCCGTGGTTATCGCGAATTCCGCTGAAAACCCCATGACCATGGTCCACGTAATGGTCATGATGTTGTTCTTTTCGCCGTCGTTCGTCGTTACGAGAACAACAGGTCCAGGCTCGATCAAGGTGAATGCTTTTTCGAGCGCAAGAGTATGCATGTCGTGATCCTTCGTCGTGGCGCAACAACGACACTATACGCTCTCGCTGGATGCTCATTTCCGGGTTTGTCGTTTGCAGACTGCGGCAGGCCCATGCGAACAGCAAGGGCAAGACTTTTACCGGTGATCGCACCCCGGATCGCCCAGTTGATGTGCCGATGCCTGTTTCCGATTCCGCTTCAATCACTTCAAGCGACCAGCGGATTCAAATTCTCAGCTCCTTGAACCACCGCCTCAAATATCCAGTGCCTCCGCCTGCGCGAACTCCGCCCGCTCCTGGATGAAGGCGAAGCGCGCTTCGGGCTTGTTGCCCATCAGCCGCTCGACAGAATCCGCCGTCGCCTCCTTGTCGTCGGGCACCACCGTGACCTTAAGAAGCATCCGCTTCGTCGGGTCCATTGTGGTCTCTTTGAGCTGGGCGGGAAGCATCTCGCCCAGGCCCTTGAAGCGGCTGACCTCGATCTTGCCCTTGCCGGTGAAGAAACTCTTGGTCAGCTCGGCGCGGTGCTGTTCGTCGCGGGCATAGGCGGTCTTGGCGCCCTGGGTCAGCTTGTAGAGCGGCGGCACGGCCAGGAAGAGATGGCCTTCCTCGATCAGCTTCGGCATCTGCCGCCAGAAGAAGGTGATCAGCAGGGAGGCGATATGCGCGCCGTCGACGTCGGCGTCGGTCATGACGATGACCTTGCCGTAGCGCAGTTCCGCCTGTTTGTAGTGGCTGCCGGTGCCGCAGCCCAGCGCCTGGGTCAGGTCGGCGAGCTGCTGGTTGGCCGACAGCTTGTCCCTTGTGGCGGATGCGACGTTGAGGATCTTGCCGCGCAACGGCAGGATCGCCTGGCTGGCGCGGTTGCGCGCCTGCTTCGCCGAGCCGCCGGCGGAATCGCCTTCGACGATAAATATTTCAGTATCTTGCATCGAGGAGTTCGAGCAGTCCGCGAGCTTGCCGGGCAGCCTGAGCTTGCGCACGGCGGTCTTGCGGGCGACGTCCTTCTCGGCGCGGCGGCGCAGCCGCTCCTCGGAGCGCTCGACCGACCAGTCGAGAAGCTTCAGCGCCTGGGTCGGCGAGGCGGCGAGCCAGTGATCGAAAGCGTCGCGGATGACACCCTCGACGAGGCGCGACGCCTCGGCGGTCATCAGCCGGCCCTTGTTCTGGCCCTGGAATTCCGGTTCGCGGATGAATACGGAAATCAGCGCGGCGGAGGTCGCCATGACGTCGTCGGTCGTCACGTTGGCGGCGCGCTTCGCCTGGCCGATGCGCTCCGCGTGGTCTTTCAAGGCCCTGAGCAGGGCGATGCGCAGGCCGGCCTCGTGGGTGCCGCCGTCGGGCGTCGGGATGGTGTTGCAATAGGAGTGGACGAAGCCGTCTTCGGCGGCCATCCAGGCCACCGCCCATTCGACCGATCCGTGGCCGCCGGGTTTTTCCACCTTGCCGGTGAAGACCTGATCGGAGACCAGTTCCTTGCCCTCGATATCGGAGGCGAGATAGTCGCGCAGGCCGCCGGGGAAATGGAATGTCGCCTCGGCCGGGATGGCCGAATCTTCCTTCAGGAGGGACGGTGCGCAGTGCCAGCGGATTTCCACGCCGCCGAAGAGATAGGCCTTCGACCGGGTCATCCGGAACAGCCGTGCCGGCTTGAAATGGAGAGACTTGCCAAAGATTTGCGTGTCCGGCTTAAAGCGGATTCTCGTGCCGCGCCGGTTGTTCGTCGGTCCGACCAATTCCAGTTTGGTGACCGGATGGCCGCGCTCGAACGATTGGGTATAGAGCTGCTTGTTTTTGGCCACCTCGACATCGAGGCGTGACGACAGCGCGTTCACCACCGACACGCCGACGCCGTGCAGGCCGCCCGACGTCTGGTAGGCGCCGCTGTCGAATTTGCCGCCGGCATGCAGCGTCGTCATGATGACTTCGAGCGCCGACTTCTTAGGGAATTTCGGGTGCGGATCCACCGGGATGCCGCGGCCGTTGTCCGTCACGGTGATCGTGTCGTCCTCCTCGACCAGCACGTCGATCCAGGTCGCGTGGCCGGCGACGGCCTCGTCCATGCAATTGTCGATGACTTCGGCGAACAGGTGATGCAGCGCCGCCTCGTCGGTGCCGCCGATATACATGCCGGGGCGGCGGCGAACCGGCTCGAGCCCCTCCAGAACCTCGATCGACGAGGCGTTGTAATCGGCCTCGCCGGGCGTCCCGTTCGAACGTGGTCTTTCCGGTTGTTTCGCCGGTGGCTTTGCCGCTGGTTTCTCTGCCGGTTTCTCGGCCTTCAGCTTACGCGCCGCATTCCCAAAAAGATCGTTGCCTGCCGCCATAATACGCCTGAGTGCTGTGCAATCGCCTGATTCGACTGAAGACGACTATATGCCACGAATGCGGCTTCCAAGCGAACAAAACAAAAACGGAACGGCCGCTTTCAGGCGGCCGTTCGTGAATTCCGGGGATAGGCGGAAATCGATTTTAAACAGCGATCTTGCCGCCGCCCTTCTTGGTGATGACGACCACCGCCGGGCGTGGCGGGGTGTCAGGCTTGAAGTCGGGCCAGCGGGTCGAGGGCGTCTCGAATGTGGCGGGCGCGGCTTTGGGATCTTCATCGTCGGCCTCGCCGGGGTGCTGGACGGCGAGAAACAGGGTCTCGTCATCGGGGGTGAAGAAGGGACCGCACATTTCGGCGCCCGCCGGCACCTGGAAGAAGTGTTTCGACGCACCCCGCAGGGCGCCTTCGGTTTCGATCGCCCAGAGGCCGTCGCCGCGGCCGGTCTTCGCCGGCGAATTGCCGTCGGTGGCGATCCAGACGCGGCCCTGGCCGTCGACCGCCAGATTGTCCGGCATGCCGAACCAGCCGTCCTTCGTCGTCGACGGATGGAAGCTGGCGCCGGTCGCCGCCACCGTATGGTCGCCGGCCTTGACCAGGATGTCCCAGCGGAAGCCGGTCGCGGCATGGTCGCCGTCGTTCGGCGTCATCTCGATGATGTGGCCAAAGCGGTTGTTCGCGCGGGGGTTCGCAGCGTCCACCTGGGCGTCGGTGCGGCGCGTGTTGTTGGTCAGGATGACATAGACCTTGCCGGTCTTCGGATTGGCCTCGACGTCTTCGGGACGGTCCATCTTGGTGGCGCCGAGAGCATCGCCGGCAAGGCGGGCATCGATCAGCACATCGGCCTGGCTGGCAAAACCGTTGGCCGCGGTGAGCGGCCCCTGGCCGTGGACCATCGGCAGCCATTCGCCGGTGCCGTCGGCGTTGTATTTCGCCACATAGAGCGTGCCGCGGTCGAGCAGGTCCATGTTGGCGGCGCGGTTCTGCGCATCGAACCGGCCTTCGGTGACGAACTTGTAGACGTAATCGAAGCGCTCGTCGTCGCCCGTATAGACGACATAGCGGCCGTCCCTGGCGAGGATGCCGGCCGCGCCCTCATGCTTGACCCTGCCGAGCGCGGTGCGCTTCTTCGGCACCGAAGCCGGATCGAACGGGTCGATCTCGACGATCCAGCCGAACCGGTTGATCTCGTTGCGCTCCTTGGCGACATCGAACCGGTCGTAGAATTTGCCCCAGGCATATTGATTGGCGGGCGCGCCATAGCGCTTCAGCTTCGCCTCATCAGGCTGGCCAGCGGCCTTGCCCCGGAAATAGCCGTTGAAGTTCTCTTCGCAGGTGACCCAGGTGCCCCAGGGCGTCACGCCGCCGGAGCAGTTGTTGACCATGCCCAGCACGGTCTTGCCGGCGGGATCGGCCGAGGTCTTCAGCCGGTCATGGCCGGCCGCCGGGCCGGAGATGGCGATCGGCGTCTCGGCGGTGAGCCGGCGGGCGTATTTAGAGCCAGGCACGACGGCCCATTTGCCGCCGTCGCGGCGGATTTCCAGCACGCTGCCGCCGTGCGCCGCCATTTCGATGTCGACGAGATCCTTCGTCATCTTGCCGAAATTGGCGTCCTTGGATTCCTGCCGTCCGCCGAGGCCGGGGAACATCAGCTCTTCATTGGTGTATTCGTGGTTGACCACGAGCAGCCCGCTGCGCGACGGATCTACGGCGCCGGGCATCGGCAGATAGCCAATGTAATCGTTATTGTAGCCGAACTGCAGTTTCTGTGCGGCGGCGGTCTGCTTCTGCGGATCGAAGGCCGGCGCGCCGGGCAGGACCGGATCGCCCCAGCGCATCAGGATATCGGCGTCATAGCCTTCGGGCGCATGATGGGTTTCATCCGAGCCGGCGGTGATCTCGGTGAAATTGAAGGACGACTTCGGCGTTGCCGTCTGGGCGGCAGCAGGCGAAGAGACCCCCGGCAAGGGCAGAGCGGCACTTATGGCGCTGACCGCAAGCGCGCCACGCAGAACGTCGCGGCGATTGAGCCGGACAGCGATGACATCCCCCAGCGTCGGATTGGCGGAGCTGTTGGAGCTGATGTCCTCGCTGTCCAGGCGCTCGTAGGCGGAAGAATCGACGGATTTCGGATCGGTCACGGCAGCGCTCCAGTTCGCCCAAAACTGAAACGCTTCTAAAATCGCGGTGTGACGCAGCAATGACCTTGGCTATGGCCTAACCTGGACAAGGGCTTAGGACAGCGGATCGCCGTTGTCGTCGCCGTTGCTGAAACGGCCGAAGAAAAAGCTGTCTATGCGAATGAAGACGACGAGCACGAGCAGGCCGATCAAGGTCCCCGCGATGGCCATCATCCATTGGCCGACGCCGCAGGCGATGCCGATGGCCGCCGCGAGCCAGACCGTGGTCGCCGTCGCCAGGTGAAAGACCTGGTCCGGGCCGCTCTCGCGAAGGCGATGCAGAATGATCCCGGCGCCGAGAAAGCCGATGCCCGTGACGATACCTTGCGCAACCCGCGTGGCGCCGGAGGCATCCGTCGCCGTCGCCGCCATCATCAGCAGAGCCGAGCCCAGCGCCACCAGCCCATGCACCCGCATACCCGCCGGCTTCCCGTGCATGCTGCGGTTGAGCCCGATCGCGCCGCCGCAAAGGGCTGCGGTAAACAGTTGCAAGACGATGTATTCGAACGGCAACGCACTCTCTCCGATCCGGTCAATTCGAGACATTATGCAAAAAAGACGATTCTGGAATGCGGAAGACGGAACTCCTTGCTGAGTTGCCGATTATAACATCAACCTGCTTTGCGCTGTTGCCCGCCTAACGAGAATATTCATGAAAGAAATGTCCGTGCCTGCCACTCCGACGCGCAAATCGGGGATGGACCCGCTTGTAACTTTTGGTCTTGCAGCGGTGCTCGGTTTCTTCCTGATAAGCGGCTGGGTCGCTTATCTCAATATCCAGGCGCTGAGAGACGACAACCAGAAAATTTACCACTCCCATCAGGTGATCAAGGCGCTCGATGGCGTACTGTCTACCGTCAAGGATGCGGAGACCGGGCAGCGCGGCTTTCTGCTCACCGGCGAGGAAAGCTACCTTGAGCCCTATAATGCAGCTTTGCTGGCGCTGCCTCCCCAGATCGACGAACTCGCCCAGCTCACAAGCGATAACCCCAAGCAGCAGGCCAGGATCGGGTTGCTGAAGCAGCATATCAACGCCAAGCTCACTGAACTCAGGCAGACGATTGATCTGCAGCGCACCCAGGGTCCTCAGGCTGCGCTGGCCGCAGTCCGCAGCGACCGTGGCAAGACCGAAATGGACACCATCCGCGCCCAGCTTGCGGTCATGGACCAGGAAGAGGCGGACCTGCGCGGGAAGCGGCTCGCCGAAATGGCTGATGCTTACAGGACAGCGCTGATCAGCGGCATCCTCACGGGTCTGCTCGGCATCATTCTCACGGCGATCGTTGGATACCTGATCCGCAGGGCCGCCATTGCCCGCCAGCGGCTGGAATGGCTGCAGGCAGGCCAGGTCGGATTGGGCGATGCCATGCTGGGCGATCAGCGCGCCGAACAGCTCGGCGACAATATCCTGCAATATCTGGCGCGCTATCTCGATGCTCAGGCCGGCGCGGTCTTCATTCGTGCGGGCAACATCTATCGGCGCGTCTCGACCTATGGCGTTCCGACAAACGCCGACATACCGGAATTTTTTGCACCGAAAGAAGGGCTGCTCGGTCAGGCCGCGGTCGAAGGCCAGCCTTTCATCATTCGCGACGTGCCGGACGGCTATCTCACCTCGGCCTCGGCGCTCGGCCGGGGCAATCCAAGACATCTGGTCATATCTCCCGCCAACATCGATGGTGTGGTCAACGCGGTCGTCGAACTCGGCTTCATCAATCCGGTCGGCACAAACGTTACCGAACTTCTGGATCAAGCCTCCGAGTCCATCGGCGTGGCGGTGCGCTCGGCGAATTATCGCACAGAACTTCAGGCTCTCGTCGAGGAAACCCAGCGCCAGTCCGAGGAGCTACAGGTTCAAAGCGAGGAACTGCGCGTCTCCAATGAGGAGCTTGAAGAGCAGAGCAGGGCGCTGAAGGAGTCGCAGGCGCGACTCGAGCAGCAGCAGGTCGAGTTGGAACAGACGAACTCGCAGCTAGAGGAGCAGGCCCAGCAGTTGGAAGCGCAGCGGGATGATCTCGCGCGGACCACCGCCGCAGTGCAGCTGAAAGCGCGGGAGCTGGAACAGGCCAGCCAGTATAAATCCGACTTCCTCGCCAACATGTCGCATGAATTGCGCACGCCGCTCAATTCGTCGCTCATCCTGGCCAAACTGCTCGCAGACAATGCCGATGAAAATCTGACGGAGGAACAGGTCAAGTTCGCCAAGACGATCCAGTCGTCCGGCAATGACCTGCTGAACCTGATCAACGACATCCTCGACCTGTCGAAGATCGAGGCCGGTCATATCGAAATACGGCCCGAGACGGTGTCGATCGACCGGCTCGCCAAGGATCTCGAGCGGGTTTTCCAGCCGATCGCGAAGGAGAAGAACCTTTCGTTCGCGATAGACATTGCGCCGGAATGTCCGGCGACGATCGATACTGACGTTCAGCGCCTCGAGCAGGTTCTCAAGAATCTTCTCTCCAACGCCTTCAAGTTCACCGCGACAGGCAAGGTAGAACTGACGATCCGGCGGTTGGGGAACGGACAGATCGCTTTATCGGTTACCGACACTGGCATCGGCATCTCGCAAGAGCAGCAACAGAGCGTGTTCGAGGCCTTTCGCCAGGCCGACGGAACGATCAGCCGAAAATATGGCGGCACTGGCCTTGGCCTTTCGATTTCGCGCGAACTGGCCCGTCTGCTGGGCGGCTCCATCCGCCTCGAGAGCAGCGAGGGGCAGGGCAGCACGTTTACGATTCAAATTCCCGAAACGTACCCCGCTGCGGTGGCGCCGCGTGAAGTTCCCGCAGCCGTTTCCGCAGATCGTCTCGTCCAGCGCGCCTTGGCCGCGCCGTCCGCGCCCGTTCCGCCATCGCTGCCAAATGTCGAGGACGATCGCGATAGGTTGACGAATTCCAGGCGTATCCTTCTGGTCGTCGAGGACGATGGCACCTTCGCCGGCATCCTGCGTGATCTTTCGCGCGAAATGGGGTTTCAGTCTCTGGTCGCTGGCACCGGCGCCGAGGCCTTGACTCTTGCAAAGGAGCATATGCCGAGCGCGATCGTCCTCGATGTCGGTCTGCCGGATCAGTCGGGCCTCTCGGTTCTCGACCGCCTCAAGCGCGACGTCCAGACACGGCACATTCCCATTCACGTCGTATCTGCAAGCGATCACGCCCAGACCGCACTATCGCTGGGCGCCGTCGGCTATATGCTCAAGCCCGTCAAACGCGAAGAGCTGGCCGACGTGCTGAAGAAGCTTGAAGCCAAACTATCCCAGGGCATGCATCGCGTGCTCGTCGTCGAGGATGACGCTGTTCAGCGCGAGGCCGTCAGGAAACTTCTGTCGTCCCATGACGTGGAGACCGTGGCCGCAGGAACGGCTGCCGAATGTCTGGAACTCCTCAAGCAGCAGACCTTCGACTGCATGGTACTCGATCTCTCCCTGCCGGATGCCTCGGGCTATTCCCTGCTGGAAACACTCAGCCGCGAAGACGCCTATTCCTTCCCGCCGGTGATCGTATACACCGGCCGCGACCTGTCCGCGAACGATGAGCAGCAACTGCGCCGCTACTCGAAATCGATCATCATCAAGGGCGCGAAGTCGCCGGAGCGGCTGCTCGACGAGGTGACGCTCTTCCTGCACCAGGTTGTCTCGGAATTGCCGGACGAACAGCAGAGGATGATCCGCAAAGCCAGGAACCGGGATGCCATTCTGGAGGGTCGCCGCATTCTCGTGGTCGAAGATGATGTGCGCAACGTCTACGCGTTGACCAACATCCTTGAACCGCGCGGCGCGGCGGTGGAGATCGCGAGGAACGGCCGCGAGGCGTTGGACATTCTTGAAAAATCACAGACGCAACCCGGCCACGGCATCGATCTGGTGCTCATGGACGTGATGATGCCGGTGATGGACGGGCTCACCGCGACCCGTGAAATCCGCAAGAGATCTGATTGGAAAACGCTGCCGGTCATCACCCTGACAGCGAAGGCGATGCCGGATGATCAGCAGCGCTGCATCGAGGCCGGCGCGAACGACTATATGGCGAAGCCGGTGGACGTTGAAAAGCTCCTCTCGCTCGTGCGTGTATGGATGCCGCGATGAGAGCTTTGGATGTCTGAAAAAATCGAAGACATAGAAATCCAACTGCTGCTGGAAGCCCTCTACAAGAGGTTTCACTATGACTTCCGCAATTACGCGCAGGCATCTATCAAGCGCCGCCTGAAGCAGGCGCGCGAACAGCTGGGCTTTGCCAGCTTCTCCGCGCTGCAGGAAAGCCTGCTTCACGACCCGACCATGCTTCTGCGCCTGCTGGGGTACCTGACCGTACAGGTCAGCGAACTGTTTCGTGACCCGAGCTATTTTAGGGCGATACGCGAGAAGGTTGTACCGCACCTGCGCACCTATCCGTCGCTCAAGGTCTGGATCGCCGGCTGCAGCAGTGGAGAAGAGCTATATTCCTTCGTCATTCTCTTTCGCGAGGAAGGCCTTGAAGAACGCACGTTGTTCTATGCAACGGACATCAATCAGGACGCGCTCGCCAAGGCCGAGGCCGGAATCTACGATCTCAGCCGCATCCAGCTCTTCACCGAAAATCACCGCAACTCGGGTGGCAAGTCGTCATTGTCCGATTATTACAGCGCGGCCTACGGCAGCGCGGCCTTCGATAAAAGCCTGCGTAAACAGGTCGTATTTTCCGATCATAGCCTTGTGACCGATGCCGTGTTTGCCGAAATGCATATGGTGTCCTGCCGCAATGTGTTGATCTATTTCGACCGTGCCTTGCAGGACAGGGCGCTGGGTCTTTTTAAAGAATCGCTTGCACGAAAAGGTTTCCTCGGCCTTGGCGCCAAGGAAACGATGCGCTTCTCCGAACACTCGCAATCGTTCACGGACTACGTCCGCGAGGAGAAGATTTATCAGAAGAGCGCCCGATGACCTCAGGCAAGGCTGAAGCAATCGTGATCGGCGCATCCGCGGGGGCGCTGGAAGGCTTGTCGGTGATCCTGCCGCCGTTGCCGGCCAGTTATGCACTGCCGCTGATGATTGTCGTTCATGTGCCGCCCGGCAAGAAAAGCCTTCTTGCTGAAATCTTTCAGGCCAAGTGCGCCATCGACGTCCGCGAGGCCGAGGACAAGGAACCGCTGTGCAGCGGGACGGCTTATTTCGCCACGCCGGACTATCATATGCTCGTGGAATCCGACAAAAGCCTTGCACTCTCCAACGACGAGCCCGTCCTCTATTCCCGGCCATCGATCGACGTCTTGTTCGAAAGCGCGGCCGATGCCTATGGTCCAGGCCTGGTCGCCATCGTGCTGACCGGCGCCAATGACGATGGCGCCAATGGCCTTAAGGCCGTGGCGGAAGCCGGCGGTCTGGCAATCGTTCAGAATCCTGTCGGAGCCTATGCATCGCAAATGCCTGAGGCGGCAATCAGGGCATGTCCCGGCGCCAAAGTCCTATCGCTCGAACAGATCGCACTATTTCTGCTAAAACTTGAAAAGGCATGATGTTGATCATGAAACCCGTTTACTTTCTACTGGTGGACGATCTGGAGGAGAATCTTCTGTCGCTGGAAGCTTTGATGCGCCGCGACGGGCTGGTTCTTTTGAAGGCGCGTTCCGGCGACGAAGCTCTCGAACTTCTGTTGCAGAACGATGTGGCGCTGGCGCTCGTCGACGTACAGATGCCCGGCCTGAATGGCTTTGAACTGGCCGAACTGATGCGCGGCAACGAACGCACGCGGCGCGTCCCCATCATCTTCGTGACAGCCGGTAACGCCGACAGTCCGCGGCGCTTTCGCGGCTATGAGGCCGGCGCGGTCGACTTCATCTACAAGCCGATCGAAGCCGATATCCTGCGTAGCAAGGCCGATGTGTTTTTCGAGCTCTATCGTCAGCGCCAGCAGATCGCCGCCCAGCGCGACGAGCTCAAGTCGCGTTCCGATGAGTTGGAGGAGAGCGACCGCCGCAAAGACGAGTTCCTGGCCACCCTGGCGCATGAATTGCGCAATCCGCTCGCACCGGTACGTCACGGCCTCGATATCCTTCGCAAGAATCCCGATGGCGCCGACGCGGCAAACATTCGCGACATGATGGACCGGCAACTGGCTCATCTTGTGCGTCTGATCGACGATCTTCTGGACGTGTCCCGTGTCAGTCAGGGCAAGATCGAACTGCGCAAGGAGAAGATCCAGGCTGCCGATGTGATCGGTGCAGCCGTGGAAACGAGCCAGCCGCTGATCGATGCCGCAAGGCATTTACTCACGATCGACATGCCGCCCGAGCCGATCTGGATCGATGCCGACCTGACGCGCCTTGCGCAAGTGGTCAGCAATCTCCTCAACAATGCGACAAAATACACGCCCGAAGGCGGGCGCATCGGCTTGTCTCTATGCGCTGACGGCGGCGAAGCGGTGATCGCGGTGTCCGACAATGGATTGGGAATTCCGCGCGAAATGCAGTCGAAGGTCTTTCAGCTTTTTGCTCAGGTTGAACACCACGCCGATCGCGCCCGAGGCGGCCTCGGGATCGGCCTTGCGCTGGTACGGCAACTCGTTGCGATGCATGACGGCACGGTCAGTGCGGAAAGCCCTGGCGCAGGGAAGGGCAGCGTTTTCACTGTCCGCATTCCCGTTGCCGATGCCGTGGCGGATACCGCTCAATCCCAGGATCAGGCGGAAGAGAAGGTGTCGATGCCGGTATCGGCCGAGCCGCTGAAGGTGCTTGTGGTCGACGACACGTTCGAAGTCGCCCAGATGGTCGGCTGGATGCTGGAGGAAATGGGTCACGAATTCCATCTCGTCCACGACGGGCGGCAAGCCCTCCAGGCGGCGCGGGAGTTTGAGCCGGATGTGATTCTGCTGGATATCGGTCTGCCGGTGATGGACGGTTACGCCGTCTGCCGGGCGTTTCGCCAGGACGATCAGTTCAAGGATTCGCTGATCATCGCGCAGACAGGCTGGGGCCAGGATCGCGACAAGACCCTGGCAGGTGAGGCCGGCTTTGATCATCATCTGGTTAAGCCTGTGGCTTACGACGATCTTGAACGTCTTCTTGCCGAAACAGCGGCAAGTTAGGTGAGCGCCTCAATCGTTTCTTCGGGATAAGCCCAAAATGGGAGCAGGAGGTCAGGGAACCAAGTCGACCGTTCATATGTTGTTAACCATCGAGGCTGGAAGATACCCGCATGATTCAAGTCAGACGCTCTCCCAACACTATGGCTTCCATGCACCGGGCCGCTGAGGCGGCCGGTTTCGCCCTCGCCGGATATCCGGAGGAGGCGGTAGTCCGTCTGAAACTGCAAACGCACTACGTGCTCGCCGGATGTTGCGCGGTGTTTGTAGTCGCCGGCGGCGCGTTTTTAGCGACGCAATGGTTCGCGTGAACCTCCGTTAAGTTTCACGTCTTTCTCGATCAGGCAGCTGCGCTGTGGCGCGGCTGTTTTGTTTCGCATCGGAGATAGAGCCAAAAGTTCTTGGTTGAATTAACCAATTCGTAACGAACCTTTCGCGCCGATTAATCATGCATGTTAATGTCTGATTAACGTGATGGCGCGGGGGCTGCCGGTGTTTGTAACGAACTTGATTTCCTTTGGCGGCGCCATTGCGCTTGGATGTTTCATCAGTCTCGACAGGCAGTCTTATGCCGGTGCGCGCGATGGCGCGGTCATTCACGGCACTCTGGCAGCGTTCGCCTTTCTGATCGCCTTCGCCATCAAGCCAGTGATTGTCTATGCGGATGATTTCCTGCTCGTCGCCAGCATCGGCGCGCTGGTCGCCGCCAGGATAGTCCTGGTCTCGCTGCAACGGTTCGCCGAACGGGTGGGACACAAGGGTGCGCTGCAAGGGGATATGGTGACGCTCGGCACGACGGCATGGACCGGCGCGGCGCTCGCCAGCGGCAGCGCCAAGGCAGTCGTCTTCGTGCTTCTCGTCGGCGCGATCGCGGCGACCTTGAAGGCGCGGCCGCCGGAGCAGCAGGAGCAGGCCGCCGAGATGCGACAGGCCCGCCAGGTGGCCCTGGGCGAAGCCGCATGGGGTCGCGCGGCGCCGCGTCAGGTGGCGCTGCGCAATTCGGTCATCCATATGGTCGACAAGCTCAACCGCGTCTCGACCGAAATCCGGATCGATGCCGAGGTGTGTGTGTCCAGCCTGCGCCTGATGTCGGCCCGTATGCTTGAAGCGGAACGCCGGTTCTTGCCGGTATCGGCGCGTCAACGCGGTCGTCATGGGTTCGACCCGCGCGGCATGCAGCGCGCTCCAGGCCAAATCGCCCACGACCGTCGGACGCCTGGCGCCATCCGCGCCTGATCCGTTCAAGTCTCCAGCGCCCCCACCGGTTTGTTCAAGCCCAGGTGGCGTCAGCTTCCGTCGAACTTCCCAATGATGCGCAGTGCCCTGGGCCAGTCCCGCTTCAACAGGTGAAAATCTTTCGGCGGGTTGAACTGCCGGACCATCCACCGGTCGCTGGTCTCCTGGACTAAGCGTTTGATCGATGCCCTAAACTCACCATGCGTCTCTTCGGAAACGAAGATGGCATTTTTGCCTTTGATTGCAGGCTTTCTCGGATGAACAATGACCATGTCCCCGGCTTCGTAGGCTGGTTCCATGGCATCGCCGACGACAAGAACGGCATAGCTGTCAGGAACATGCCTTAAGGCGAGTGGCCGGCTGGCATATTCGATCGGTTCTGTGGTCACGACCATGATTCCGGGGCTGCCTTCGACAGCGGCGAATACGGGGAGATCCGGCTCACCCGGGAAGAGCGATGGGGCGCGATAGGCACTTTGCGGGTCTTCGGCAAAGCCGCTGACGGGGGATGGCGGCGGCTCCTCGAGATATTCAGCGATTCTGCCGATTTCATCTGCACGAAGCCGGCGGCCGCCCATGATCCGCGTGACCTGCGACGGATGCACCCTTAGCGCATCCGCGAGGCCGCCCTTGCTCTTGCCCGGCTTCATCACGCCCTTGGCGATCCAGTCTATGTAAGCTTCCGGGTTCACTGCCATTTGTCATCTTGCGATACGCGCAACTACAAAGATATCGCGAAGCGCGCAAATTTGCGGATACATATTGACAAATAATTGCGATTATCGCAAATAATTGCGCTATTGATATCGCCTGGCGGACATCCATCGCAAATGCCGCGGCCAAGCGAATGCCAAATCGGCTCTTGCGATCCTGGCCCAATACGATGGAGCAGCTGCGTGACCATCAAAGACCTTGTAATCGCCGCCGCTCTCGGTCTCGCGGCTTTCATCATCATCACGCTGATCTTCGGGTGGTCATAATGAAAGTGCCGAACCGCCCGTTCTGCGAGCAAGAGACAGCACCTTCCGTGCCTCACGTCGCCATCGCCGGCCGCTTCTTGTTCAATCCGCTCTGCGCCTCGAAGGCTGAGGCGATGCGCAGTATGGTCGCTTCGTCGAAATGCCGGCCGGCAATCTGCATCGACAGCGGCAGGCCGTCGCTTGAGAATCCGGTAGGGATCGACAGGGCCGGATGGCCGGTGACATTGAACGGCATGCTCTGTGTCGGCGAATCCGAGACGCGGTCGCGCGAGGCCTTGATCAGCGGCGCCGGAGCAATTGTGCAGGCGGTGAGCAGGGCGTTATAGCGTTGCAGCATGTTCGTCATCGCATGGGTGAGTTCGCGGCGCAGCCTATGCGCCTGCACGAGATCGGGGCCGGTGACGAAAGCGCCCATCACCATGCGTGAATAGGTGCTCAGTGCGAAATCGAGCGGACGTTCCTGAAAATCCTTCTGATGAATGGCGAAAGCCTCGGTGAACATGATCACGCGCCCACAGGCGGCAAAGAGCTCGTAGTCAGGCAGGCGCACGTCTTCAACAATGGCGCCGAGTTGCGCCAGCGTCTGCGCCGCAGCGTCAATTGCGCGTAGGACCTCCGGCGATACACCGGCTGCCTTCTCGAAAAAGTGGCGCGGTATGCCGATGCGCAAGCCCTTCACGCCATGATCGAGCGTGGCGCAGAAGTCGGGCACAGGGACCTGTGCTGAGCCATGATCCCGCGCGTCGAAGCCGGCGATCGCATTCAAGGTGATCGCCGCGTCTTCGACGCTCCATGCCAGCGGGCCAACGTGATCGAGCGAATAAGCGAGAGGAAAGACGCCGCGCCGCGACACGCGGCCGAACGTCGGCTTGATGCCGATCGTACCGCACAGCGCCGCCGGCCCGCGAATGGAGCCACCGGTATCGGTGCCCATCGCCATGCGCACGAGGCCGGCTGCGACGGCGGCGCCAGAGCCTGACGAGGATCCGCCGGTGGCATGCTCGGTGTTCCACGGATTGCGCGCTGGCGGAAACGGCAGGTCGAAGCTCGGACCACCAAGCGCGAACTCATGCGTCGCCAGCTTGCCGAGCAGGACGCCGCCCTGCGCGTGCAGCTTTTCCTCGACGGCGCTGTCATGCGCCGGCACATGGTTGACACGCAGTTTCGAATGGCAGGTCGTGCGAATGCCGGCAGTGTCGTAGATGTCCTTCAATGCATAGGGAACGCCCTGCAACGGGCCCTTGTCTTCGCCGCGCGCGAAGGCGGCATCGGCCGCCTGCGCATCGGCCAGCGCGCGGTCTGCCGTGACGGTGATGAAGGCATTGATCGCCGGATCGATCCTGGCGATGCGCGCCAGCGCATCCTCTGTCAGGGCAATGGATGTCAGCGAGCCATCGCGCAGCTTATGGCCGGCCTCGGCAATGGAGAGCTCGTGCAGCGGCGTCTCACTCATGGTCTGTGCCCCGCGTCACATGATCGACGCTGAAGACATGCGCTGTCTCAGCCGTATGGTCGCGCGGCCCATGCAGCCGTTCGAGCACTTTGCGGAAATCGAGGAATGTCTCGAACATCATCTGCTGGCGGTCGGATGGAATGGTAAGACCGCTGCGCGCTGCCATCGCCTCGAATTCCCGGCGCAGGCTTTCGTCGTCTGCAACTATCGCCATCGCAACAGCTCCTTCTTTCCATGCCGATCAGCATGCATGATCTTAGCCAATCGACAGGCACCCGACGAGCGACAGCATTGCATGTCGGCGATGACATGGAGCGGCAGGCGAGGGGCCTGCAATAAAAAAAGTCCGGAAGGCACTCCGCCTTCCGGACTTTCAATTTCCACGCGACATCGAAGATGTCAGGTGCAGCTCTCAGTACGAATAGTACATGTCGAATTCGACCGGATGCGGCGTCATTTCGAAGCGCATCACTTCGGTCATCTTCAGCTCGATATAGGCGTCGATGAAGTCGTCGTTGAACACTTCGCCGCCCTTGAGGAAGTTGCGGTCCTTGTTGAGGTTCTCCAGCGCTTCGCGCAGCGAGCCGCAAACCGTCGGGATTTTCTTCAATTCCTTCGGCGGCAGGTCGTAGAGATCCTTGTCCATGGCGGCGCCCGGATCGATCTTGTTGGCGATGCCGTCGAGGCCAGCCATCAGCATGGCGGCGAAGGCGAGGTAGGGGTTGGCCATCGGATCGGGGAAGCGAACCTCGACACGCTTGGCTTTCGGGTTCGTCGTCCAGGGGATACGGCACGAGGCGGAACGGTTGCGCGCCGAATAGGCGAGCAGCACCGGCGCTTCATAGCCCGGCACCAGGCGCTTGTAGGAGTTGGTCGACGGGTTGGTGAAGGCGTTCAGGGCCTTGGCATGCTTGATGATGCCGCCGATGTAGTAGAGGCATTCCTGCGACAGCCCGGCATATTTGTCGCCTGCGAACACCGGCTTGCCGGCCTTCCAGATCGACTGATGGACGTGCATGCCTGAGCCGTTGTCGCCGAAGATCGGCTTCGGCATGAACGTGGCGGTCTTGCCGTAGCTCTGCGCGACCTGGTGGATGCAGTACTTATAGATCTGCATATGGTCGGCCATGGTGATCAGCGTGTCGAACTTCATGCCGAGTTCGTGCTGGGCGGAAGCGACTTCGTGGTGATGCTTTTCGACCTTGACGCCCATGGCGGCCATGGCCGAGAGCATTTCGCCGCGCATGTCCTGGGCGGAATCCTGCGGCGGAACCGGGAAATAGCCGCCCTTGGTGCGGATGCGGTGGCCGAGGTTGCCGCCTTCATAGTCGGTGTCGCCGTTGGACGGCAGTTCGACCGAATCGAGCTTGAAGCCGGTGTTGTAGGGATCCGCCGAGAAGCGCACGTCGTCGAACACGAAGAATTCGGCTTCTGGTCCGAAGAAGCAGGTGTCGCCGACGCCCTGCGACTTCATGTGGGCCATCGCCTTCTTGGCGATGCCGCGCGGGTCGCGGTTGTAGGGCTCGCCGGTGGAGGGCTCGAGCACGTCGCAGGTGATGACCATGGTCGAGGCGGCGAAGAACGGGTCCATCGTGGCGGAGGTCGGGTCGGGCATGAGAATCATGTCGGACTCGTTGATCGCCTTCCAGCCGGCGATCGACGACCCGTCGAACATGGTGCCTTCCGAGAACATATCCTCATCGACGAGCGACGGGTCGAACGTGACGTGCTGCCACTTGCCGCGCGGGTCGGTAAATCGCAAATCGACGTACTTGACGTCGTTGTCCTTGATCGCCTTGAGGACGTCCTTGGCGGTCTTCATAGCAAAGCCTTTCTGCACTTGTGATGTCGGTAGAGGTCGTCTGGTGGGTGAAGTCAGAGGTTAGATCGCGTCCGTGCCGGTTTCTCCGGTCCGAATACGGACGGCCCCCTCGATATTCGATACAAATATCTTGCCATCGCCGATCCGGCCGGTCTGGGCGGCCTTGCGGATCGCTTCGACGGCGCCGTCGAGCATTTCATCGGGCAAAACGATCTCGATTTTCACCTTGGGCAGGAAATCGACGACATATTCCGCGCCGCGATACAGTTCCGTGTGGCCTTTCTGGCGACCAAAGCCCTTGGCTTCCGTCACGGTTATTCCTTGCAGCCCCGCTTCCTGCAGGGCCTCCTTGACCTCGTCAAGCTTGAACGGCTTGATAATCGCCTCGATCTTTTTCATTCGCTTACGCTGCTCCGATGGCGGACCGGGGATCGACAAAGGCTCGGCGGAGCCCAATCCGAAGCGCTATTAGCACCTGCTGTGCCAAGATTCTATCCACTTTTCAGCAAGCAAACCGCTGTGTTTGGTTTGGATTTATTCGTATTACGGAACCTCAAGACGATCTGCCTATATCATGTTCAGTATCAGCCTATAATTTAATCGAACAGCAGCCTACAAAATAGGCAATCAGCCTTCGTGCCGCACGTTTATTTTTTACCCTTGGCGATCGGTTTGCCACGCGAGGCCCATTCCGTCCACGACCCGTCATAGAGTTTCGGCTGCGGTTTGCCGGCAACTTCCAGCGCCAGATTGGCGATGGCGGCGGAAACCCCTGAGCCGCAGCTCGTGATCAGCGGCTTGTCGGGATCGACGCCGGCCTCGCGGAATGCCTCGAGCAATTGCCCGGCCGGCTTCAGGCTGCCGCCGGAAATCAGATCGCTTGACGGCAGACTGTGCGCACCCGGCATATGGCCGGACGGCAGGTTGGGACGCGGCTCCGGCGCTTCGCCGCTGAAGCGGCCGTCCGGACGCATGTCGAGAATCTGGGCGGAGCCGCCGGCGAGGGCTTGGGCGACATCGGCCATGCCGGCAACGGCAGTCTTGTTGAACTTGGCTGAAAAGCGGGCTTGGCGGGGAGTGGAAGCACCTTGTTCCAGCGGCCGGCCTTCGGCTTTCCATTTCGGCAGGCCGCCGTCGAGAACATGCACATTCGGGGCGCCGAAAATGCGCAGCATCCACCACACCCGGGGTGCCGAAAACAGGCCCGTGCCGTCGTAGACGACGATTTCGTCGTCGCTGCCGACCCCCAGCGCTGCGATCGCCGTCTCGAAACCGGCAGGGTCCGGCAGCATGTGCGGCAGGTCGCTCGAGCGGTCGGAAATCTCGTCGAGATCGAAGAAAACGGCGCCGGGAATATGGCCTTGTGCAAACTCGGCTTTGCCGTCGCGGTTCATCGCCGGCAGATACCAGGAGGCGTCGACGATCCGCAGGCCGGGCGCGCCGAGCCGATCGGCCAGCCAGCCGGTCGACACCAGCGGCGCTGATTTGGAAGAGCCCGATTCCTTAACAGCCATGACTGAAATCCCTCACATTTTACTAAAAATTCACCACGTGTGCGCTCGCACATCGGAATTTGCCGGACAATCTAGATTGGCGTCATCGGAACACGACGAGGACGCCATGACCCACGCACACCGCCAGAGCAACGTAGCCCCACTCCTCACCTTCGGCCTCTGGGCCTCCGCCTTCGTCTGGTTCGTCGTCTGGATCGGCTGAGCCATCAAAGCACGGTTACAAGAAATTTACCGCGTGCGGGCTCGCATATCGGAATTGGCGAACATAGCTACATCGGCGACATCGCAACATCGAGCACGCCGTGACGAACGATCATCACCACAGCAACCTAGCCCCGCTTCTCACTCTCGGCCTCTGGGCCTCGGCCTTCGTCTGGTTCATCGTCTGGATCGGTTAAACTGAACTGTCGGGCGGCGTTACTGCGAACCTTCTATTCCGGCCTTACGTACGATATCCCTCCAGCGAGCAATCTCCGCTTCAACGAACTTGCGAAGGTCTTCGGTATTGCTGGGCGGAAGCGGCAGCATGCCCGCCTTGCTGATTGACTCAACGATTTCGGGTGTTTCGAGTATCGAGCGAAGATCCGAGCTGAGTTTGGCGAGTATGGTCGGTGGCGTGCCCGAAGGCGCGGCGAACATCTGCCACGAGGCTACGTCAAACCCCGGAAGCGTGTCGTTGACTGGAGGCACATCGGGCAACACATCGAGCCTTTTCGCGAGTGAAACGCCGAGAGCGCGCACGGTGCCTGCCTGGATCTGACCGAGCCCGGGACCGAGATCGACGAACATGACCGGTACGTGGCCCGCCACCACATCGTTCAGCGAGGGGACACTGCCTCTGTACGGCACGGGATTCATCTGCAGGCCGGTCATGCTTTTGAGCATCTCCATGTAAAGATGATGCGGCACGCCGGGGCCGGCTGTCGCGTAGCTCAGCGGTTGCGGACTGGCCTTCGCGTAGGCGATGAATTCCTTCAAGGTCCTCGCCGGTACCGCAGGATTGACGACGAGCACAAAGGGCGTCGCCGCGATCATCGCGAGCGGTGTCAGGTCTTTCATCGGATCGTAGGGGAGCTGCTTGAACAAGGTCACATTGACCGCGAACTGCGGGCTGCCGGCGAGCAGGAGCGTGTAGCCATCCGGTGCGGCGCGCGCTACGGCGGCCGCTCCTATATTGCCACCTGCGCCAACGCGATTTTCCACCACGATAGGTTGGCCCCAGTTCTGCTCGAGCTTTGCGCCGACCAGGCGCGCCAGAATATCTCCAGCCCCACCCGCCGCAAACGGCACCACGATTGTCACGGCCCGATTCGGAAAGGCCTGCGCCTCGGCCGCCCTGGCGGGAAACAAGGTCGCGGCCAGCGCGCAGCATATTGCCAGGGCCGTTGGGCCGAAGCTCCTTCCGATCATACATTCCTCCCATTGTTTTCAGCGATGCGCATGGTCCATGCGTCGATACGCGTATGTGCAGCAAGTCGCATGAAAAGCGGGCCTAGCCAATCCGAAATCAAGTGCCTGATTGTTCTTTTTCCGTTCACGGCGCTTTGGGGTGCCGGGAACTGTCGGCAGTTGCGCAACTGCTGTATAGGGACGCACGATTTGCGGTCCCTTGCCGCTCTGGAAGAGGTGATATGACGATTCTTGTTACGGGCGGAACGGGGACCCTCGGTCAACTGGTCGTCGTCGAACTGGCGCGCCGGGGCGTCGCCGTGCGCTCGTTCAGCCGCGGCCTGCGCGGAACGAACCGATTTGGCGTGAACGTGACCGGCGATCTCGTGGCGGGTGAGGGATTGGCCGAAGCGCTCGAAGGCGTCACCACCGTCATTCATTGTGCGCATGATTCATCCGCTCCCGACAACGCCATCAAGGGACTCGGCAACCTTCTCGAGGCCAGCAAGACGGCGGGCGTGGCCCACTTCGTCTACATCGGCATCGCCGGCATCGAGCCCGCCGCGGACTTTCCCTATTACGCCGTGAAGCTCGAAGAAGAGCGCATGGTCATGGACAGCGGGCTCGGCTGGTCGATCCTGCGCTCGGCGCAGTTCTGCACGCTTGTGCACGCCATACTGACGCGTCTCAACAAGGGCAACTTCATCATGTCGGTGCCGCGCGACATTACCTTTCGTCCGATTGCGGTCGAAACAGTCGCGCACCGGCTGGTGGACATCGCCATGGGGCCGCCGCAGCAAAGATGCCGCGATATCGCCGGTCCCGAGACGCGCAAGCTCGAGGATATGGCGCGTGAATGGCTGTTCTTTCGCGGACGCAAGAAAATGGTCCTGCTGTTTCCCTCCAGCTCGCCAGGCTTCAAGGCGTTTCGCAAACTGGACCATGGCGACGCCGATCAGGCCGGCCCCGATTGGACGCAGTGGCTGCTGGAGAGCATGCCGCGCACGTGATGCGTTTCGACGGCAGCGGCAATCAAAAAGGCTGGGATGTATATCTGATAATGGTATATGGATATCAAGAGGAGATATCTCGATGGCTCTTTTTATCCGAGACGCCCCCCAAGGGCGTCCGCCATCGCCTTAGAGCGGGTCAGAAGTTCCGGAATTGGAAGTGCTCGGCGGGTGGCTCTGGCGCGGCAAAAGGCGTCGGCAGCCGGACGAAACATGAGGCCATCCGCTGATCTGATGCATCGAGTGGCGCTCATCGTCGATGCGTTCGTAGAGGATCTCGGCGCCGAGGAGATGATCATTTCCCCGGAAATTGGAAAGCAGGCACTCACTGCCAGCGCAACCTATGGCAAGTCCGTAGAACATGTCGCTGATCTGAATTTTGGCGACTGCTTCTCCTATGCATGCGCAAAGGTGCTGGGTGTTGCGTTGCTCTATAAGGGCGATGATTTCGGCATACCGATCTTGCTTAGCATGATCGCTGGAAGCGGGAGCAAAACTGAAATGAACTGAAGCTGTCAGTCAGCAGACAGCTTCACAATGCCGCATATGTTTATTCCTCGCGGCATTCGATGCTGAACAATATCCTGGGTGAGGACGTGGTTAAGTGAACAGACAAGAACAACAACCGGCCCTGATCGCCGGCGGCGGCATCGGCGGCCTCTGCACGGCTTTGGCGCTGGGGCGCAAGGGATGGAACGTACGGGTGCTGGAACAGGCGCCGCAATTCGGCGCCATCGGCTATGGCATCCAGCTCGGACCGAACGTCTTCCCGATGTTTGATCGGCTTGGCCTGCGCGATGCCGTCATGGCCAGGAGCATCGTGCCGAAGAATGTCTGGATGTTCGATGCCAATGACGGCCTGCCGGTCACGAAAGTCGAGACGGGCAGGGGCTTCGAGCAGCGCTATGGCGACAATCCCTATATCGTCATTCATCGCGTCGATCTGCATCAGATCCTGATGGACGCCTGCCGCGCCGTGCCGTCGATCCACCTCGACGAGAACGCCGCGCTCGTGCGCTATGACGACAAGGGCGACCGTGTCATCGCCACGCTCGCCGACGGGCGCAGCATCGAGGGCGCGTTTCTCATCGGCGCCGACGGATTGCGCTCGACCGTGCGCGGTCAGTTGATGGGCGAAGCGGAACCGGAACTGATCGGCTATGTGGCCCATCGCACCATCGTTCCCATCGACAAGGCGCCGGCGCAGGTTCCAACCGACGACGTGGCGCTGTGGGGCGGCGCCGGCTTTCACATCGTGCATTATCCCCTGCGCGGCCATTCGACGTTCAACATCGTCGCCGTCTTCCGCACCGACACGTTTTCGCAGAAGGGCAATGTCGAGAGCTATCGCGCCGAACTGCAGCGCACCTATCGCAATGCGCACCCGGCCATGCGCGAGATGATCGCCATGATGGACCTTGAACGGCGCTGGCCGATTGCCGACCGCTCGCCGCGGCGCGGCTGGTCGCAGGGCAGGATCGTCGTCATGGGCGATGCGGCGCACGCGACCTTGCAATCGCTGGCGCAAGGCGCCGGCATGGCGATCGAGGATGCGGTGGTTCTTACCGAACTGATTGACACCTGCGGCGGCCGATATAACGCGGCCTTCCAGCAGTTCGAGACGGCGCGGCTTGCGCGCACCGCCCGCGTGCAGCTCGAAAGCCGTTTCATGTGGGACCATCTCTACCACGTCGACGGCATCGAGGCCGACGTGCGCAACGAGAGCTACCGAGCCCGCAGCGACGAAGATGTCTGGCGCTGCCTCGACTGGCTCTACAAGACGCCTGCGGTGCCGGCGTTCAAGGCGGTTTGATTATAGCGGCGATACGAGCTGCATTTTTTCAGGAGCCCTCATCCTGAGGAGCAACGCGTAGCGTTGCGTCTCGAAGGACGGGGGCGTGACGCC
Organism: Terripilifer ovatus; assembly: GCA_029222685.1. Taxonomy (GTDB): domain Bacteria; phylum Pseudomonadota; class Alphaproteobacteria; order Rhizobiales; family Beijerinckiaceae; genus Terripilifer; species Terripilifer ovatus. The sequence goes on from JARHVB010000010.1 coordinate 392,308, forward strand.
GCAGTCTGTGATCCACCCTTCATGCAGATATCGCCTGTCGCCCTCGTCCTTCGAGACGGCGCTACGCGCCTCCTCAGGATGAGGGCTTCTGGAGGTTCTCTACTTCTGTAGAGGCCTGATCACACCAGGCACTTATCGACGGTGACCTTGCGTTCCATCCAGCCGGGAACCGGCAGATGCTTCTCGCGCAGGAACGCCGGGTTGAAAAGTTTCGACGCGTAGCGCACGCCGGAATCGCACAGCAGGGTCACGATCGTGTGGCCGGGACCCATCTCCTTCGCCAGCCGGATCGCGCCGGCGATGTTGATGCCCGACGATCCGCCGAGCAGCAGGCCTTCGTGTTCGGCGATGTCGAACACGATCGGCAGCGCCTCCTCGTCGGTGATCTGATAGGCCATGTCGATCGGCGCATCGACCAGATTGGCAGTGATGCGGCCCTGGCCGATGCCCTCGGTGATCGACGAGCCTTCGGATTTCAAGGTGCCGCTCGTGTAATAGGAATACAGCGCCGCGCCCATCGGATCGGACAGCGCGATCTTGATGTTCTTGTTGCGCGCCTTCAGCGCCATGCCGACGCCGGCCAGCGAGCCGCCGGTTCCTACCGCGCAGGTAAAGCCGTCGACCTTGCCGTCGGTCTGGTCGTAGATTTCGGGACCTGTGGTATCGATATGGCCCTGGCGGTTGGCGACATTGTCGAACTGATTGGCCCAGATCGCGCCTTCGGGCGTTTCCTTCGCCAGCTTTTCGGCAATACGGCCGGAGACCTTCACGTAATTGTTGGGATTGGAATAGGGCACGGCCGGCACTTCCAGCAGTTCCGCGCCCTGCAGGCGCAGCATGTCCTTCTTTTCCTGCGACTGGGTCTCGGGGATGACGATGACGGTGCGGAAGCCGAGCGTATTGGCGACCAGCGCCAGGCCGATGCCGGTATTGCCCGCGGTGCCCTCGACGACGATGCCGCCCGGCTGCAACTGGCCCTTGGCGATGGCGTCCTGGATGATGGCGAGACCGGCGCGGTCTTTCACCGACCCGCCCGGATTCATGAATTCCGCCTTGCCCAGAATGGTACAGCCGGTCAGTTCCGATGCCCGTTGAAGCTTGATCATCGGCGTATTTCCGATGGCGCCAATCACGTCCGGAACAAAACTCATCTAATCCTCCTGGCACCTGCAGGCGCGGTCCCGTCGCGGAACCTGTCACCGCCGGCGGCTATGCTGCCAATTAGCACGGTCCGGCACCCGCGGGGAATGCATTCTCGCGACCACGAAAGCCGCCCGCAAGCTAGGGTGTAGGAGGGATTGGTGCAAGCGGACCCGTCTGCCGTTCTGGAGGCAGCAGGCAGCAGGCTATGCCGACTGCCTGTCAGGACTTCTTGTACACCATCTGGCGCACATCGATGGTTCCAGCGCGGAATCCTGCCTCGCAATAGGACAGGTAATATTCCCACATCCGGCGGAAGCGCTCGTCGAAGCCGAGCAGGGTCAGCGACGGCCACTTTTCCAGGAAGGTGTCGCGCCAATGCGCCAGGGTGCGCGCATAATCGATGCCGAACATGCGGTCGGCGGCCAGCTTGAGACCGTACCGATCGCCCAGTTCGCGCATGATCGTCGCCGTCGGCAGCATGCCGCCGGGGAAGATATAGCGCCGGATGAAATCGAGTTCCTTCTTGTAGTTGGCGAACAGCGCTTCCTTGATGGTGATGACCTGCAGGCCGGCGATGCCGCCGGTCTTGAGCCGGTCGTGGACCTGTTTGAAATAGGTCGGCCAGTAGGCCTCGCCGACGGCCTCGAACATTTCGATCGAGGCGACGCGGTCGTACATGCCTTTTTCGTCGCGATAGTCTTGCAGCTTGATCTCGACGCGATCGCTCAGGCCCGCGTCGGCAATGCGCTTGGTGGCAAAATCGAACTGTTCCTGCGAGATGGTCAGGCCGGTGACGCGGCAGCCGATTTCCTTGGCGGCGAATTCGGCGAAGCCGCCCCAGCCGCAACCGATCTCGAGCACATGATGTTCGGGCCTGATGTTCATCTGGCGCGCCAGTTCGCGATACTTGCGTGTCTGCGCGGCGGCAAGATCGTTGTCGCCCTCGGCGAAGATGCCGGACGAATAGGTCATCGTGCGGTCGAGCCAGGTCGAATAGAATTTGTTGCCGAGATCGTAATGGGCGTGAATGTTGCGCTTCGAGCCGGAGCGCGTGTTGCGGTTCATCCAGTGCCGCACCATCTGCATGAAACGAACGAGCGGCTTGCCGTCGAGCAGCTTCTGGATGACCTCCTGGTTGCGGCAGAACAGTTCGAGAAATGTCTCGAGGTCGTCCGCACTCCACATGCCGGCCAGGTAGGCGTCGGCAATGCCGATGTCGCCGCCCTTGGCGACCTTCTCGGCGAAGCCGGTGTCATGGACGAACATGCGGGCGTGAGGGCCCGGTTCGATACCGCCGAAACGGAATGTCTTGCCGTCGGGCATCACCATGTTGAGGGTGCCGTAAACCAGATGTGAGCAAAGACCGAGCGCCTGACGCACGGCGAAGGAATAGCCTCGCGCCACATCGGTCACGTTGCGCGGACTGACCGCGATCAGGTTTGCGGGCTGGGCGGCGGTGTTGGTGTCGCTCATCGTTCTCGTCAAACGCGTGGAGTGCGCGTTCCCCTGTTGAAGCACGTTCCGGATAGGCGACAGCCGTCAAACGTCTATCACCCGTCTTGCTTCCGTCTGCGTCAACTGTCCGCCTGTTTGTAATTATATAACGCTACGACTGCGGCTTTGGATCAGTTGCAGTTACGGTGCGCCATAATTTGAGCGGAAAATACAAATCTGCGCAAGCGGGACGATGTTTGGCTGTTGAACAGGTTTGGGGAAATACCTTTCGACAGGCCGTGCCTGATCAGGCGGGACCGCGAAAATTGTGCAGTGCATCGCTCGGCACGTCGAAAATCCGGCCGGTTTCCGTCCACTCCGGCATGCACATGGCGACGATTTTCGGCGCGACCGATTCGGGCGGCGCGACCGTGGAAGGATCTTCTCCCGGCATCAGCTGCGCCCGCATCTTCGTGCGCACGTAACCGGGATTGATCACCATCACTTTGACGTTCGAGGTTGTCTGCGTCTCCGCCGCCCATGTGCGCGCGATCGCATCGAGCGCCGCCTTGGACGTGGCGTAGAGGCCCTTGTAGGGCGACAGGTTGGCCTTGTTGCCGGCGCCGGAGGAAATGAAAACCGCACGGCCCGCATCCGACGCGCGCATCAGCGCATCGAACGAGCGGATCAGCCGGTAGTTCGCTGTGACGTTGACCGCCATCACCTCGTCCCATTGCGGCGGGTCGATATGCGCCAGCGGCGAAACCGGGCCGAGCAGGCCGGCATTGCCGACCAGGATGTCGAGCTTGCCCCAGCGCTCGTAGACGGCCTGTCCAAGCCGGTCGAGCGCGACGAAATCCTTCAGATCGCAGGGCACCAGCGTTGCTGCGCTGCCGACAGCGCGGATGTCGTCGTCGAGTTCTTCCAGCGCGCCCTGCGTGCGCGCGAGCGCGATCACATGGGCGCCGTTGCGGGCGAGTTCGAGCGCGACGGCGCGGCCGATACCGCGGGAGGCGCCGGTGACGAGAGCAATACGATTTTCAAGCGCGCGGGACATGCGCAACGGGCTCCGTGCGGATGAGGGGCTGCGGTGTCAGTCGACTTCCGCGAGCAGCGACAATTGTTGGCGCGGCTTGTCGCCGGCGATGTCGGTAAGCGACGTGGGATAGTCGCCGGTGAAGCAGTGATCGGTGAATTGCGGACGCACCGGATCGCGGCCCTCGTAGCCGGTCGCCCGATAGATGCCGTCGACCGAGAGGAAGGCGAGCGAATCCGCGCCGATGTATTTGCACATGCTTTCGAGGTCGATCGATCCGTCGCGCCGGCGCATGCGCGCGGCGAGCAGCTTGTCCTGCTGCGGCGTGTCGATGCCGTAATAGTCCGGATAGGTAATCGGCGGCGACGAGATGCGCATATGTACTTCTTTCGCACCGGCATCGCGCATCATCTGCACGATCTTCACCGAGGTGGTGCCACGCACGATCGAATCGTCGATCAGCACGATGCTCTTGCCGTGGACGACGCCGCGATTGGCGCTGTGCTTCAGCCGGACGCCGAGTTCGCGCACCGACTGGGTCGGCTGGATGAATGTGCGCCCGACATAGTGGTTGCGGATGATGCCGAGTTCGAACGGAATGCCGGATTGCTGGGCGAAGCCGATGGCGGCAGGGACGCCGGAATCCGGCACCGGCACTACCACATCGGCATTGACCGGTGCTTCGCTGGCGAGCTGCGCGCCCATCTTCTTGCGCACGTCGTAGACCGAGCGGCCGTGGACGATCGAATCCGGCCGCGAGAAATAGATGTATTCGAAGATGCAGGGCCGCGGCGGCTGCGGCGGAAACGGCTTGTGGCTTTCGAGCAGGGTCTTGCCGTTCTCCTGTTCGGAGATGACGACGATCTCGCCGTTCTCGACGTCGCGGATGAACTTGGCGCCGATGATGTCGAGCGCGCAGGTCTCCGACGTCAGAATGTAGCGGCCGTCGAGTTCGCCCAGCACCAATGGGCGGATGCCGAGCGGATCGCGCGCGCCGATGAGTTTCTTGTTGGTCAGCGCCACCAGCGAATAGGCGCCTTCGATCTGGCGCAGCGCTTCGATGAAGCGCTCGAGAATGCGCGGCTTGCGGCTCTTGGCGACGAGATGCAGGACGACTTCGGTGTCGGAGGTCGATTGATAGATGGCGCCGTCGCGAATGAGGTCGCGGCGCAGCGACAGGGCATTGGTCAGGTTGCCGTTGTGGCCCACGGCGAAGCCGCCCGACGCGAGCTCGGCAAACAGCGGCTGCACGTTGCGCAGGATCGTCTCGCCGGTCGTCGAATAGCGCACATGGCCGACCGCGCAGGTACCGGGCAGGCGGTCGATCGTCGATTTCTGGGAGAAATGCTCACTGACGAGGCCGAGGCGGCGTTCAGCCGAAAACCGCTTGCCGTCGAAGGTGACGATGCCGGCCGCTTCCTGTCCGCGATGCTGCAGGGCATGCAGGCCCAGCGCCGTGATCGCGGCGGCGTCCTGATGTCCGAATATGCCGAAAACGCCGCATTCCTCGCGCAGCGTATCGCCATCGAAGTCCAGATTGGCGATATCGCCTGATTTAGCTGAAGCTTCGCTGTTCCCTGACCCTTCAGGATGTCCGGAATGCGCGGAAAGGGTCATGGCCAGGTCCCCAGAAGCAGGATTGGACAAGTCGCGATGCCAGTCGGCACCGGTGGCAGCACGCATCTGAAACGAAAATGCGGCTACAGCGACTCGGGGCTGCTCCGTCATAAACTCTACATAAGCACTGCGGCCGGTTTTGTCAGTGTCACCAATGCCGCAGTTCAGAACTTCCTTGTGAAATCACCGGATCGAGGCCGGAGCACCCGGAAGAGGGGCGGCCGCCTGGATTGTCGGCTTGTTGGTCGACGGCGCCGCATCGGTGCGGCGGCCAGGAGCGGCGGGAGCGGTGCCGGGCGCTGCCGGCGTGGCCGGGGCATCGGTTTCAGGTGCCGGCTCCTCGTCACCCTTCAGCGGCTTAAGGCGCTTGAGCAGGGCGCTTTCGGGGTCATCCGGCAGCAGTGCCATCAACTGGTCGCCGGTCGCCTGCAGCAGCGGCTTGACCCGGGCGTTCCGGACCCATTCCGGCTGGGTCTTCTCGGGAACCAGCCAGTTGAAGAACAGGAAGGCGACGACGCACAGCAGCAGCCCCCGGGCCGCGCCGTAGACAAAGCCGAGCGAGCGGTCGAGCGCGCCGACTTTCGAATCGAGAATCATGTCGGAAATCTTCACGGTGAAGATCGACACCACCACGAGGGTGACAAAAAAGATGCCTGCGGCGGAAACGCCGATGGCGATATTATCCTTGTTTATATAGGGCTTTAAATAAGGCAGGCCGAGCGGGTAGAAATAGTAGGCCGCCACTGCCGCCGCCGCCCAGGAAGCGATGGCGAGCACTTCACGGGTGAACCCGCGCAGCATGGCCAGCAATGCCGAAACCAGAACAACCGCGAGTATGCCGAGATCGAGATAGGAAGGCATTGGTACCGTCTCGTTACTGTGGCCCACCCCGCCGGCAAGCCCTTTGCGAGGGCAAAAACTCTCGATCTCCCTTATTAAGGAAGATGCCCGCCGCGCGCGAATTTATAGCTAATAAGGTTGAGGCCGTCATCCGCTATTGCCCGGTCGGTGACGATATCCGCAATGATTTAGCACATTAATCTGTGAAATCGGTCGACCTGTGGCCAAAAAGCCAGCCTATCTGCGGGTGAAAGGGATAGCCGAACGCTCCTGTGGCCGGGCCGCCGCCTTCTGGCTGGCCCCGGCAGCCGCGATGTCGGCTACCATCGAGGCGATGTGCCCGCAGGCGCGAACGGTGAGCGGGCCGCTTTCGCGCGGGACTTCCGGGGCGACCGCCGATCTGAACCCGAGCTTGGCGGCTTCCTTGATCCGCTGGCCGGCATGGGCGACCGGCCGCAGCGAGCCCGACAGTCCCATTTCACCGAAATAGACCGTATTGGCGGGCAGGGGCGCCCCCGTCAGCGACGACACCAGGGCAGCGGCGGCGGCAAGATCGGCCGCCGGCTCGCTGACCCGCAATCCGCCGGCCACATTGAGATAGATGTCGTGCTGGCCAAGCCGCAGCCCGCCATGGGCTTCGAGCACCGCGATCACCATCGACAGGCGGGACGAATCCCAGCCGACGACGGCCCGCCGGGGCGTACCGAGCGACGTCGGCGCGACCAGGGCCTGGATTTCGACGAGCACAGGCCGCGTTCCCTCCATGCCGGCGAAGACGGCCGCGCCGGGCGCCGAGGAATCGCGGCCGGCCAGAAACAGCGCCGAGGGATTGGAGACTTCGCTCAGGCCTGAGCCGGTCATCTCGAAAACGCCGATCTCGTCGGTCGGTCCGAAGCGGTTTTTCACCGCGCGCAGCAGCCGGAAATGATGGCCGCCTTCGCCTTCGAACGACACCACCGCGTCGACCATATGTTCGACCACGCGAGGGCCGGCAATCTGGCCATCCTTTGTGACATGGCCGACCAGGATGACGCAGGCGCCGGTGGTCTTGGCATAGCGGATCAAGGCCTGTGCCGAACCGCGCACCTGGGTCACCGTGCCGGGCGCGGCCTCCACTGCATCCGTCCACATGGTCTGGATCGAATCGATGACCACCAGCGATGGGCACTTGCCCTGGCGCAGGGTCGCAAGAATATCCTCAACGCTGGTTTCGGCTGCGAGTTCGACCGGCGCCGATGTGAGGCCGAGCCGTGAGGCCCGCAGCCGCACCTGCGCCACCGCCTCTTCGCCGGAAATATAGACGACCCGGTGCTTCCGCTTCGCCAGGGTCGCGCAGGCCTGGATGAGCAGGGTGGATTTGCCGATGCCGGGTTCGCCGCCGATCAGGATCACCGATCCCGGCACGAAACCGCCGCCGGTCACCCGGTCCAGTTCGGCGATGCCGGAGACGATGCGCGGCGCCTCCCGGTTCTCGCCGTCCAGCCCTTCCAGCGCGAAAACGCGGCCCTTGCCGGCGCCGCGCACGGCGCGGGCGGCAATGCCGGAGGAGGGCGTTTCCTCGATGAAACTGTTCCACTCCTGGCAGGATTCGCAGCGGCCCTGCCAGCGTTGGCTGGTGGCGCCGCAGTTCTGGCAGACAAAATTGCTGGTGGATTTGGCCATCGGGCGCAGCGCTCAGGAATGGGCGTGGGAAACAGCGTCCTGGCGCATGTAATTGCGCAGATCGGCGAGTTGGCGTTCCAGCGAATCCTCGGCCCGTTGCAATTGCGCCAGGGCCGCCTCGATCGAGGCCGAGGCGTCCTCAAAGCTGCGGGCCGGAGACAGTCTCTGCGCGAAACGCTGCTCGGCGGCGCAAACGGGTTCGGGGTGGGTCATGGCGTTCTCCATCGGTCTCGATTGATGAGAACATTACAGGAACAAAAATGATTCGACCAGAGAACTCTCGCAGAAAAAGCAACGGGCGCCCCCGAAGGACGCCCGCGATCAACTGATGTCCGCTTCGCCTTACAGGAAGTTGTTCGGCCAGATCAGGCTGCGCCACATGTGGGACGCCGGGCTGTTGTCGAAGCCGAGGCCCTCTTCGGGCTGGCGGAAATGGCGGCCCATGATGTCGGCGAAATCGTCCACATCGACGACGGCATTGGGATCGAACGAATAGAGATCGTTGAGCGTCACCAGCCGGGCCGACATGTACCATTTGTGGTTGCGGGCATATTCATAGGCCTGCCGGACATAGGCCGGCGGCTGGTATTCCTCGCCGAACACGCGCGTATACAGCTCGGGGTATTCGTAGCCGACGCTGGGATCGGGGAAGAAGCGCAGCGCCTGGTGATAGCGGATCGCCCAGGCGGTTTCCTCGTCCACATAGGGCTCGAGCATCTGCGCGGCGTAATAGCCATGGTCGGTGCGCACATGGCAGAGCACGGCGAGGTCGTGCAGCAGGCAGGCGAGCACCAGCTTTTCCGGCAGGCCGTTCTTCATGGCGAGCTTGGCGCTCTGCAGCAGATGGCTGCCGCCGCGCTTGTTGAGCAGCACGCGCCGCTTCAGATAGTCCATCAAGGTCGGCTTCGCCGGCATCTGCGGCAGGCGCGGCTCGTAATGCATCAGGAACTTGCTCTGGGCCGGCGGCGGCCCGCCTTTGGCGAAGGTCTCGATGTCGGCGAACCACGGCGTCTGAGCCTTGCGGTCGAGCATGCTCATCATCGTGGTTTCGAGCAGTTCGTCCTTTTCGTCCGACGTCATGCCGGCGGTCACTTTGCCTGCGGCAACCTTGCCGGCCGCGATCGCCAGATCGTCTTGAGACTTGAGTTGTGTCGCCTCGTGCATCGTCCACCCGATAGTTTGTTAACATGTGAAGCTTAGCGCATTTCCACGCCGCTGGCCAAGAAATCCTCTCATTTCAGTCTGGCGGTCAGCTCGTTTGACCACCCAGATCATTCGACGATGGCGAAGCGCGGGTGCGGCGTCAGCACGATCGCCACCCATTGCTCCCACTGCGAGGCGGCTTCGAAATGCCACTCGGGAAAGCTGTCCAGCAGGTCTTTCTCGTAGAGTTCGTGGGCGTCGTGCCGGCACAACATGAATTTCGGCGCGGCGACGATATCTTCCCGGTCGATGACGCAGAAAACCCGCATGTCGGGATGCGCCTTCAGCCACTCGTAGACGGCGACGGTGAGCAGCGGAAAGCCCGGATGCAGCATGTCGTCGAGGCAGATCACGCCTTTCGGGTGCATCACCGCATAGGCAAGGTCAAGGTCATGGGTCAGCGCCTTCGGCGTGTGGTCGCCGTCGACATGGAAGAACCGTACCTGGCCGCCCGCTTGGCCGCCCACTGCGTCCGTAATGTCCCTGGCGGCGAGATCGGCGCTGTTGGCCGTGAGGATGGTCACATCGTGCGGACGCACGCCGAGCCGCTCGATATGGCTGTGCAGCTTGTCGCGCACCTTCGGGCTCGGCCATTCGAACGTGTCGATGCCCACCGCCCGTTCGCCCGGCTGCATGGCCAGCGCCATGGCAATGAAGAAGCGACCCTCGAACGTGCCGATTTCGGCGATGTGCCCACTGATGCCCAACTTTGTCTGGCGGTTCATGACGTGGGCGGCGATGATCGCGGCGAATTGCGACGACATGCCGTAAACGCTGTCATATTCGCTGTTCACATAATGATCGACGGCGGCGCTTCCTGAACCGTATTTCATGTGTCCCCTTGGTAGCTTGGCAACAGGCTGTTTTCTTCATCCGGAAGCTAGCAGGGCACGGCGCCGAAAGACAGCTTGCTGTCACGGTTTGCAGCATCGCACCGATCGGTTAGGAAGGGCGGGAAACCGCAGCCAGGAAGAGCATTCGGAGGAAACATGAAAGTCGGCCTATTCGATCATCTTGAACGTTCCGAAGATCGTGCGCTGGCGCGGCAGTTCGACGAGCGCCTGGATTTCATTCAGGAGGCCGATGAGGCCGGATTCTACTGCCTGCACATCGCCGAGCATCATGCCTCGCCGCTCAATATGGTGCCGGTGCCCGGCCTCTGGCTGTCGGCGGTGGCGCGCGCTACCAGGCGCATCCGCCTTGGTCCGCTGGTCTACCTGCTGCCTTTGTATTCGCCGCTGCGCCTGGCTGAGGAGATCTGCATTCTCGATCATCTCAGCAAGGGGCGTCTCGAAGTCGGCGTCGGCCGCGGCGTGTCGCCGTTCGAACTCGCCTTCCACAAGATCAGGCACGACGAGTCGCGCGAGATTTTCAAGGACGCATTCGAATGTCTGAAGGCGGCCTTGTCGGGCGATGAATTCTCCTATGAGAGCGCACGCTACAGCTACAAGAAGGTGCCGATGCCGCTGCGCCCGCTGCAGCAACCGCAGCCGCCGTTCTGGTATGGCTCCTCCAACGAGGAAGGCTCGACCTGGGCCGGCGAGCACGGCCTGCACTTCACCACCAACGGTCCTGTCGACCGCGCCATGATCAACATCGATGCTTTCAAGGCAGCGCTCGCATTGCGTGGCGGCCCTTCGCAACCAAAATCAGGCTTTCCGGGCGACACCGCCATCGGCCTGCTGCGCCACATCGTCGTCGCGGACACCGATGCGGAAGCCCGCCGCATCGCCAAGCCGGCACTCGAACATCACACTGCTTCGCTTAACTGGATCCGCAAGCGCCATGGCGTGCAAACCGGCGATCTCACCACCAGGCTCAATGTCCATCGCGGCGAAACGTTCGAAAGCTGGGATGATCTCGGCATGGTGGTGGCTGGCTCGCCGCTCACCGTACTGGCGAAGCTGAAAGAGCAGGCGGCCTTCGCCGGCATCAACTATCTCATCGCCTACATGTTCTTCGGCAACATGCAGCTCAACGACGCGCAGCGCTCTCTGCGCCTCTTCGTTAACGAGGTGATGCCGGAACTGGAGAAGCTGTAGCCTCGGCGCGCGGCAGCGCCACGTCGGATCGGTCCGAAGCCGTATGATGCTCGTCGCCGCTATCAGTACCGGAGCTGATCGCGCCAGAGCGTCTTGGCGAGTTCGAGCAGCAGCAGAACGGCCATCGCGGCGCCAAGCGTCAAGCCGATGTCATCCACATGCAGCGGACCGAAGCGAAACAGGTCGCGCACAGCCGGTACCAGCAGACTGAGTGCAAGGATGATGAACACCAGGGCGAGAATCCAGGCGAGCATGATATTCGTCCGCCGGATCGCCGTGATGAAGGAGGTGCTGAAGGACCTGTTGACGAGGATCAGGCTGACGATCGACAGGACGAGCGAGAAGAACGTGAGCGCCCGCACCTCGTCCGCCGGCATGCCACGCTTGGATGCAATCACGAAAATGGCGCCGACCAGCGTGAATGCCAGCAGACCTTGAAGCAGGCCCCAACCGATGAGCGGCCACGAGAACAGCGGTTCTGTCGTCGGGCGGGGCGGGCGGCGCATCACATCTTCTTCCTCGGTCTCGGCCTCGAAGACGAGCGTGCACACCGGATCGATCACCATTTCCAGGAACGCGATATGGATCGGGCTGAAGATGATCGGCAGCCCGAAGATCAGCGGCAGCAGCGCCAGGCCTGCAATCGGCACATGCACGGCAAAGATGAAACCCATTGCCTTGCGCAGGTTGTCGTAGATGCGCCGTCCCAGGCGAATGGCCTCGATCACCGAGCCGAAATCATCGTCGAGCAGCACGATCGAGGATGCTTCCCGCGCCACGTCGGTCCCGCGACCGCCCATGGCGATGCCGATATGCGCCGCCTTCAGCGAAGGCGCGTCATTCACGCCATCGCCCGTCATGGCGACGATCTCACCATCGGCCTTCAGCGCATTGACGATGCGCAGTTTTTGCTCCGGCATGATCCGGGCAAAGACCGTCGCCGTCCTGACGTGTTCCGCCAGTTCCGCATCGGTATAGCTTTGCAGCTCCTCTCCGGTCATGATCTGCAAAGAGGCCAGCCCGGCCTGCCTGGCGATCGCCATGGCTGTCGTTGGATAGTCGCCGGTAATCATCACGACGCGAACGCCGGCGGAACGGCACTCCGCCACCGCGTCACGTACGCCGGCGCGCAACGGATCGGCCAACCCCACCAAACCCAGATATTCGAACGCAAAGCCGCGTGGGTCCTCGGGCAAGTCGTCGTCGCGGACTTGCGCCCGGGCGACACCGAGCACGCGCAAGCCCTCGCCTGCCATGGCATCCACCGAGGCTTTCAGGACTGCAAGCTCTTCGGCCGACGCGTGACACAGATCCGCGATCGCCTCGGGCGCCCCCTTGGCGGCCACGATCAATCCGTCATCGTCCCTCCAGACCTGCGTCACTGCAAGCAGTTCCGGCCGCAAGCCGTAAGAGCGCACAAGTGACCGGCGCTTTTCAGTCTTCCCATCGAACGTATGGCGGCCGAGGTCATGGAATGCTCTTTCCATGGGATCGAAAGGCTCCGGCGCACTGGCGAGGACGCCGGTGCGCAGAATGGAGTGAAAGGCGCCGGGGAGCTGGAGCCCATCCGCTTTCACTGCAAACGCGCTGCCGTCCTGGAGCCGCAATTCGGCGATCGTCATGCGGTTTTCGGTCAACGTGCCGGTCTTGTCGGTACAGAGCACGCTCGCCGAGCCGAGCGTCTCGATGGCCGAAGCGCGCCGTGTGAGCACGCGCGCGTGCGAAATGCGCCATGCGCCCATTGCCATGAACACGGTGAGCACCACCGGAAACTCTTCCGGCAGCATCGACATGCCGAGCGCGATGCCCGCCAGCACGGCGTCGAGCCAGCCGCCGCGAAGCAGCCCGTAAAGGACGACCGCCAGCACGCTCACGATGCCGCCGACTAGCGCGAACAGGCGGACAAGGCGTTGCATCTGCGCCTGCAGGCGCGGTGGTTCGGGCTCGAGCGTGCTCAGGGATTGGCCGATCTTGCCGATCTCGCTGCGCGCGCCCGTCGCCGTCACCTCGGCGACGCCTGTGCCGCGAACGATCAGCGCGCCGGAAAATACCTGCGGAAGGTCATCGCCGCCAGGGCGCGCCGCAGCGCTGGGGATTGCCGCGTCGCGCGCCAGTTTGCGCACCGGTACGGACTCGCCGGTCAGCAATGATTCATCGGTCTGCAAATCCTGGCATTGCCAGAGGAGGGCGTCGGCAGGTACGCGGTCGCCTTCCGAGAGGATGATGATGTCGCCGCGCACGACATCTCGTCCCGCAATGCGCTTGCGTATGCCGTCACGGATGACGAGCGCGCGCGGGCTGGTGAGATCGCGCAGCGCTTCCAGCACGCGTTCGGTGCGCGTTTCCTGCACGACCGTGATCACGATCGACGCCAGGGCGAAGACCAGCAGGATCAGGGCTTCCTGAAGATCGCCGATCAGGAGGTAGATGACTCCGCCGCCGAACAGCAGCGCCAGCATCGGCTCGCGCAGGACTTCGAAAACGATGCGAAACGGTGTGCGGTGATCCGCTCGGGGAAGTTCGTTGAATCCTTCCGCCTTCAGCCTCTCTTGAGCTTCCGTCTCGCTGAGCCCCCGGCAGGAAGATAGCTGGGACGGTTCATCCACTGGCATCGGCCAAAAAGCCCTTCTTCTCTTTCGATATCAGGACCGCAGCCCATCGTCACGCCGTACACGATGACAGCAACTTCTCGTTCGGAGAGCGCATGAATTCATCGATTTCGGCGATGATTCAAATCAAACACGCGAAAGATTGCCTTCCTCATGGCAAGTCCGGCATCTGCACAGGTTGACGACAGTCTTTCGAAGCCGTCAAGCTGGCGGGAGACGTGCGCAGGTTTTGCGCCGTCGCCGGAAAGTGTAGAGTCCGAGCGGATTTGGGCAGTGAAGAACGGCTGAATTTCTCAACGTGAAAGGCCGCATCATGGGTGCGCGAGGCAGCGATCGCCAGATCGACAACATCGAATTCAATGTCAGCGATATCGCCCGGTCGAAAGCGTTCTACGGCGCAGCCTTCGGCTGGACATTCACCGACTATGGCCCGGTCTATTGCGAGTTCACGGATGGCCGCCTGACCGGTGGATTTACGATGCTTGGACCGGTGAAAACCGGAGGGCCGCTGGTCATCCTTTATGCCGACGATCTGGCCGCGACGCAGAAACGTCTCGAAGACGCAGGTGCAAAAATCGTCAAGCCGGTCTTCGCGTTTCCCGGCGGCCGGCGCTTCCACTTCACCGATCCGGACGGCTACGAACTGGCCGTATGGACGGCGAATTAGGTCCCGCCGCGATAGACGCGATGATAGCGGCGGCCGAGACCGGTGAGGATTTCATAGCCGATGGTCTTCGAGCGGGCGGCTAGGTCGTCGACCGTGATGTCGCGGCCGAGCAGTTCCACCGGCGTTCCTGCCTTCAGGGCAGGGTCATCGACATCGGTCACGTCGATGATGATCAGATCCATGGAGACGCGGCCGGCGAACGGGCAGCGCTTGCCGAGCACGATGGCCTCGCCGCCATCATGGTCGTCGGTGGCCATGGCGTTGCGCGGAATGCCGTCCGCATAGCCGACCCCAATCGTCGCGAGACGGGACGGGCGCTTCGCCGTCCATTGCGCATTGTAGCCGACGGTCTCGCCAGCCTCGATATGATGGAGCTGGATGATCGGCGCCTCAAGGCGAACGACCGGTTGCATCGGGTTAGCAAGGTCTTGATGGGGGTTGCCGCCGTAAAGCGCATAGCCCGGCCGCACGAGATCGAACAGCGGCTTCTGCGGCAGGAAGATGCCGGATGAGTTCGCCATGCTGGCGGCAACGCCGGGAACGAGCGCGATGGTCTTTTTGAAACGCGCGATCTGATGATCGTTGATGGGATCGTCCCTCACTTCCGACGAGACGAAATGGGTCATGACGAGCGCCAGCGGAAACGCCGCATCGGCGCGCACCAGGGCGCCGGCGAACTCGGCGAACGCCGCGGGGTCGAGGCCGAGGCGCCTCATGCCGGTGTCGATCTGCACGGCGGCGGGCAGGGGCCTGCCGGATGTGCGCGCATGGGCCTCCCATGCATGGATTTGCTCCGCTGAAACCAGGATCGGCCGCAGGCCATATTCCACATAGGCAGCGAAGGTCGCTGCATCCTCGAGGATGCCGTTCAGCACGTAGATCGTGTGCGGGCTGCCGACGCCGAGCGCCAGGCGCGCCCGCGCGCCTTCGCTCACATGGGCGACGAAGAAGGTCCGGCAGCCGGCACGCGCCAAGGCCCGTACCGCTGGCTCGATACCGATGCCATAGGCGTCCGCCTTGACGACGGCGGCGCATTCGGCAGGGGCCGACATTTCGGCCAGCAGCCGCCAATTGGCGGCAAGTGCGTCGAGGTCGACACTGAGGGTTGCCTGCGCATGTTCGCGGGCCATCGAAGAGGTGAGGGGAGGCAGAGGTGTCATCGCCGCAACATTAGCACAGGCGACGTGTTCAGATTCTGACAAATTCGACAAGGCGGATTTACATTTTGGCGGATTTACATCTGGTCCGGCAGCGAATCTTCCCTGGCGAGGTTGGAGAAGCGAGTGAATTCGCCTTCGAACGCCACGTCGATGGTGCCGGTCGGGCCATGACGCTGTTTGCCGATGATGACTTCGGCGCGGCCGTGCGCCCGCTCCATGTCGCTCATCCAGGTGATGTGTTCCTCGGTGCCGGGGCGCGGCTCGCGGTTCTTCAGGTAATATTCTTCGCGATAGACAAACATCACCACGTCGGCGTCCTGTTCGATCGAACCGGATTCGCGAAGGTCGGACAATTGCGGGCGCTTGTCGTCGCGATTTTCGACCTGACGCGACAACTGCGACAGGGCGATGATCGGCGCGTTCAACTCCTTCGCCAGGGCCTTCAGGCCGGTGGTGATCTCGGTGAGTTCCTGGACGCGGTTGTCGCCCTTCGATTTGGAGCCCGACAGCAGTTGCAGGTAGTCAACGACGAGAAGGTCGAGACCCTTCTGGCGCTTCAGGCGTCGCGCCCGTGCCGTAAGCTGCGCGATCGAAATGCCGCCGGTATGATCGATATAGAAGGGGATCGACTGCATCTCGCGCGCCGCTTCCGATATCTTGTGAAACTCATGATCCTGGATGTCGCCGCGCCTGATCTTGTAGGACGGAACACCGGCTTGCTCGGCGATGATACGGGTGGCGAGCTGGTCGGACGACATTTCGAGCGAGAAGAAGCCGACGATGCCGCCGTTCTTGGCCACATGCGAGCCGTCCGGCTTGACCTCGTACTCGTAGGCGCGCGCCACATTGAAGGCGATGTTCGTCGCCAGCGCCGTCTTGCCCATGCCCGGTCGTCCGGCCAGCACGATGAGATCGGACTGTTGCAGGCCGCCCATCTTGGCGTCGAGATCGCTCAGGCCGGTGGAAACGCCCGACAGCTTTCCTTCGCGCTCATAGGCGCGCGCCGCCATGTCGATGGCATGGGTCAGCGCATCGGAGAATTTCTGGAAGCCGCCGTCGTAGCGGCCTTGTTCGGCGATTTCGTAGAGCCGTCGTTCGGCCTCTTCGATCTGCGCGCGCGGCGACGAATCGACCGGTGAATCATAGGCGACATTGACGATGTCTTCGCCGATCCCAATCAGGCTGCGCCGCGTGGCGAGATCATAGATCGTGCGGCCATAGTCTTCAGCATTGATGATCGTGGTAGCTTCTGCGGCCAGGCGTGCCAGATATTGCGGCAGGGTGACGCCGCCGAGATCATGCTCGCCAAGAAACGTTTTCAAGGTGACCGGCGAAGCCAGCTTGCCGGCGCGGATCAGTTGCGCGGAAATCTCGAAGATCCGCCGATGCAGTTCCTCGGAAAAATGCTCGGCGCGCAGGAAGTCGGAGACCCGGTCGAAGGCGTCGTTGTTGACCAGGATGGCGCCCAGCAGGGCCTGCTCGGCCTCCACATTGTGGGGGGCTGTGCGGAATGTTGTTGCATCCGATTGCTGATCCGTCGACGAATCGAATCGGACCACCATCTGTCCGACGGCTGCCATTTTACCCTGCGATTTGAAAAGGAACGCTACTTGCCGGACTTGCGGACGCTTGGGTCAGCCTCATCCGGCAGGGATAGAGGTGCCACAAACGCGGCTCCTTCGCGACAGAAATTGTTAGCGGAAGGTTGCTGCCGCTGAGTCGCCCCCGCTCATCACAGCGAAAAATAAAGTCGCTGGTTTCGCTTGACGGCCGACCTGTACCCGTCGCAGCGCATATCTATGCGGCAAAAACCTCAAACGAAAACGCCCGCGCACTGCGCGGGCGTTCTGTCGATGATGCAAACTTACTCGCGGTCGTCGCCGGCTTCGGCCAGGGCCGCGCCGACTTCGAGGCCGAGCGATTCCATCGTCGTCTCTTCGCGCACGTTGATCTCTTCACCGCGCAACTGACGCTCGGCTTCTTCCGGCGAACGGGCAACGTTGAGCGAGATGCTGGCGTCGACTTCCGGATGCAGATGCAGCGGCACCTGATGCAGGCCGATGCTCTTGATCGGCGTCGTCAGCACAACCTGGTTGCGCGAGATCGTCACGCCGCCGGCGGAGACGGCTTCTGCGATGTCGCGTGTTGCGACCGAGCCGTAAAGCTGGCCGGTCTCGCCTGCCTGGCGGATGATGACGAAGGTCTTGCCGTCGAGTTCGGCCTGGATCTTCTGCGCCTCGGACTTGAGTTCGAGGTTGCGGGCTTCAAGCTGCGCGCGCTGGGATTCGAAGCGCTTCGTGTTGGCTTCGGTGGCGCGCAGGGCTTTGCCACGCGGCAGCAGGAAATTGCGGGCAAAGCCGTCCTTGACGCGGACAGTCTCGCCCATCTGGCCGAGCTTGGCGATGCGTTCGAGCAGGATCACTTCCATTTTGAATACTCCTTCAGGTTGATGGCAGATTTACGTTGATGAGTTGCCGGGTTTTGCGCTTCGAGTTCGGATGCCCGTGAGCATGTCGATGAGCCCGACTGCCGCGAGAAGCGGGAGCGGCAGCGGGAAGAGGACAAAGATCGTCGTGTAGAGAACGGTCAGCATGGTCGTGCGGACGCGCGAGGGGCGGGATGCCATGTGCAGCGAGGCGAGGCCCTGAAAGGCCAGCGCGGTGCCGAAGGCGGCGACCAGCGTATAGCCGGTGACGCGGAAGAACCCGCCGGTGAGCATCAGGGCGAAGCCGACGACGAAGGCGTAGAGGATCGTGCGCGGCAGGTGCAGGCTTTCCGGCACGGGAAACCACGGCCGGCCGAGGCGCTGGGAGATCAGCGCGATGCGGCCGGCGAGCCACAGGTTGAGCACCGTGGTCGCCACCGTCCAGCCGGCGAAGACGGGCGCCATGGCCTGGATGAAAATCCGCGCCAGCTCGTCCGAGGTGATCCCTGCCGGCATCCCCCTGCCGCGGTCGAAGATCATGTCGATCATCGGCGACATGCGCCGGACGGCTTCGTCGAGAAACGCGTCGAACGAGCCGAAACGGTAGAGCGCCAGTAACAGGCCGCCGATGGAGATGGCGGCGGCCAGCGCTGCAATCCAGGCCAGCAGATGGCCGAGCGGATACCAGACGAGGCCGTCAGCCGCCGCGGCGGGTTCGCCGGTGACGACGGGGCGGGCCAGCCAGGCGAGACGGGTCAGCCACCAGGCGGGGAGGGCTGCGGAAAAGGCGAACGTCGCCGCCAGAATTTCGTTGAGCGCGATGGCAAGCACGAGGCTGCCGGCAATGGCTGCGATCAGCGCCGTCAGCGGGCTGAATGCAAGCCCGACAATCATGATCGGAAGCGACGCGAAGGTCGCCAGCACCATAGCCAAAGCCGTGCCTTTTACGGGAATGTAAAAGAGCAAAGCGGCTGCGAGGCCGGCGCCGATGGCGATGAGGATCCGCGAAATCATGGTCGAGCTGTCCCGCTTTCTGGCGGTTAGGGCGCGATCGGCGGGCGTTTGCGCGCCGTCGCGTCCAACTCCCTGCCGCCTGAGCGGCAGGGCAGAATTGTATTACTTGATCACGTAGGGGAGCAGGCCGAGGAAGCGGGCGCGCTTGATCGCCTGGGCGAGTTCGCGCTGCTTCTTGGCAGACACCGCGGTGATGCGGGACGGAACGATCTTGCCGCGCTCGGAAATATAGCGCGAGAGCAGGCGCGTATCCTTGTAGTCGATCTTCGGCGCATTCGGGCCCGAGAACGGGCAGGTCTTGCGGCGGCGGAAGAACGGGCGGCGGGGTGCGGTGGCCATCAGAATGCTCCTTCGCCGGCTGCATCATCACGGGGGCGGCGGGGCGGACGATCGCCACGGTCGCCGCGATCACCGCGCGGGCCACGGCGGTCGCCACGGTCGTCACGGTCGCTGTCGTCGCGCTTGCGCATCATCGCCGACGGACCTTCTTCCATCTCCTCGACCTTGATGGTCATGAAGCGGAGGATGTCTTCGTTGATGCCCATCTGGCGCTCCATCTCGGTGATGGCGGCCGGCGGGGCGTCGATGTTCAGTAGCGTGAAGTGTGCCTTGCGGTTCTTCTTGATGCGGTAGGTCAGGGACTTGACGCCCCAATACTCGATCTTGGCGACATTGCCGCCGCCGGCGGTGATGATGCCTTTGAATTGCTCGGTAAACGCTTCCACCTGCTGGGGTGTCACGTCCTGCCGGGCAAGATAAACGTGCTCGTAAAGAGCCATTGCTCTGCCTTTCTCTCTTGAAAGCAATTTCCAGCGCGGAGCCCTTCGAGCCCGGAGAGAGGCCCGACGGAACGCAGTCGAAGGCGGAGACACGGGAAGACGGGAGAATTCCCCCTGCTGCGGACGCAGCCTTCCGTTCAGCCCCCGGCCGGAAGCTTGCAGTGGCGGCTTTCTACACGGATTTGGCGGGGATGCAAGGGAAAGGGGGGAAGCGGCCGATTCTGACGTTTACCGCGACTTTCCCCGATCCTGCGATGTCCGGAAATGATAGGATTAAATCCTGTGCTGCGCCAATAGAGGTTGATTGGCATGGCTACGACCCACCATGAAAGGGCGTCCTTGCCTCCAGAGCGCGAGGCTGCCGCCGAATGATGGCTCCGCAAGGAGGTTGCCCTAGCCTATAATGCGCACAAGATGGATCCGGCATCCCCGCTGGACGAGGTCGCGAAGCGGCTGGACGCTTTCATGAATCGAGGCAGAGTAGCTTAGCGTATAAAATGGGAGGACGATTTGCTTGAACTGTACCACGCGCCGATCTCGACGTGCAGCCAGAAGGTCAGACTTGTGCTGGCCGAAAAGAAGCTGGATTGGAAAAGTCACATCATCCATTTCGGGTCGGGCGATCACCTCTCCGAGAAATATCTTGCGATAAACCCGAATGGCGTGGTTCCGACGCTGCTCGACGACGGAGACGCCATCATAGATAGTACGGTGATCAACGAATATCTTGAGGATGTATATCCAGAGATTTCGGTGCGGCCGAAGCATCCCAAGGTTGCGGCCCGCATGCGTGCCTGGCGGCAATACATCGACGAGGTACCGACGCCCGCAATCCGCCCGCCTTCGTTCAATGCGTATTTCGTGCCGATCTGGGCCAAACTGACCGACGCGCAATTTTTTGAGTACACGGAGCGGCTTCCGCTTCGGAAGCATTTCTACCGAAAGATGGGAAGAGGCGGCTTCAGCCAGGCCGATATCGACGAAGCACTCGACAAGCTCGGGCAGACGCTCCACAGGATGGAACGGTCGCTGGCTGACGGCGCATGGCTTGTCGATGATCGATACTCGCTCGCGGACGTGAGCATCACCCCAACGATCGTGCGGATGGAAGACCTCGGTCTATCATCCATGTGGGACAGCCTTCCCAGGGTGAAAGACTGGTATTCGCGGATTCAGGCAAGACCAAATTTTCGTGTCGCCTACATGCCCGGCTCGCGCGATTTGGGGCCGTCCTGCTAGGCCTACCTTCAACATGCCTCACAAATCCGGCGCGACCGTGCGTAGGGTCTCCATTAGTGCATCGAAGCGCTTGCCTCCCAGCTTGAGGCGTTGCGCCGCGTCGATATCTTGTTTGACTTCGTTCGCCGCACGGACGGCGCCAATGCCCCTGGCAGTGAGGGCAATGATCCTGCCCCGGCTGTCGGCCGGATCGGGCTGGCGTAGCACAACTCCTTCAGCGACGAGTTCGTCGATGATTTGCTGAACCGCCTGTTTCGTCAGGCCCATGCGCCGAACCAGAAGCGACTGGCGGATGCCGTCGCTACCGATTTGCGCCATCAGCGAGGCGCGCGACTCCGAATACCAGGACAGGCCGCGCTCGGCCATGCGGCGGTCGAACTCGGCCTTCCACAGCCGGGCGGCGCGCCAGAGCCGCCAGCCCAGATGATCGATCAGTTCGGGTATTTTTTCGTCAACCATCTTGACTATCTCGTCCGCTGCCAATAATAGTCAGGCCTCTTGACGATTGTCCATCGCCAGCAAAGGAGCGATTTCCATGAGCCTCATTCCTGCTGACACCGCGCCGCGCTTTGAAATGCATGGCGCGCAATTTACCGGCCTCGCCGCGCCCAGTCGTGGCGCCCGGGAAACCGCCGTCTGGCGGGTTTGCCTTGCCGTCGGCATAAAGCCGGTGACGCATCGCCTGACCAGAGAGGAAGTCTTTGTGGCGCTGTCTGGCGTCGCAAGGGTGACGCTTGCTGCCGAGACGTTCGACTTTCCGGCCGGCGCCGCGCTGATCGTTCCGGCGGACACGGACTTTGCCCTGGCCAACGCGACGACCGAACCGTTCGAAGCCGTGGTCGTCCTGCCGGTCGGCGGCATGGCGCAGGTTGGCGACGCAGCGCCGTTCACGCCGCCATGGGCAGCTTGACCGGCGGCATGCCCCAAGTCGCGGTCTTGTGCCGCTCAGGTGCAGGCGGCGTAGTGGCCTGAAGGATAGATGCGCCAGGACTTCAGGCCGCTCTTGGCGACGACCGTGCGGCCTTCCTTGGCCTTCATGACCAGGAACTTGAACATCAGCGGATTGCGCCAGGCGAATGGCGTCGAGGGATCGACCACCGCCTGATACTGGTCGGACTCATCGTCCTCCATCAGGATGGTGCCGACCATGTCGGGACGCAGTTTGGGACCGATCGAGCGTTCCATCTTCCAGTCGCATTCGAAGTCCTGGCAGACCTCCGGCCGCTTGGCATAGATCAGACAGCCCTTGTTGGCCGAGCAGTTGGAGCACAGGATACCTGCGTCCTTCTGGAAATGATCGATCACCAGAACCTTGCAGCACATGGTGCAATCGCCGCACTCTTTTCCGGGTATGGAGCCCATGGGACGTTCCTGAAGTCTTGCCTGAGCGCGAATCTGTACCGCGCAGGTGCATTTTGTAACGGCCTTGCGACATCACGCAATGGCGCGGCTGCAACATCCAGAGCAAATATTGTGCCTCGTGGAGAGGTCCAGGGAATTCTCACCCTTCCGGGAAAGCGGGTTTTCCCTGCCGCGGGAACGGCGAGCCGGTGACCCGCGAAGACTGCGGTTTCGGCCAATCCGGAGGCGGAACTGAAACTGGCATCTGACGTTAGGGACCATCATTGGAGGAACTATAGCCATGGGTCTCTTCACCAAGGACATCAAATCGATGGATGACCTGTTCCTGCATGTGGTGCAGGACATCTATTATGCCGAGCAGCAGATCACCAAGGCGCTGCCGGACATGATCGAAAAGGCCACCAACCGCGAATTGACGGCAGCCTTCAAGGCCCATCTGCAGGAGACCGAAAAGCAGATTTCCCGCCTGGAAAAGGTCTTCGAATTGCTGGGCCAGCAACCGAAGGGGACAGCGTGCCCGGCGATCGACGGCATTATCAAGGAAGCAAACGAGATCGCTGGCGAGATAGAAGACAAGAAGGTGCTGGACGCCGCCTTGATCGCGGCGGCGCAGGCGGTCGAACACTATGAGATGACGCGCTACGGCACCCTCATCGCCTGGGCCAATGAACTCGGTCAGGATGCAATCGCCAGGCTGTTCAATACCACCCTCAAGGAAGAGCGCGCGACCGACAAGAAGCTCTCCGGCATCGCCGAAAAGAAAGTGAACCTCAAGGCTGTAGGTTAAGTCCTCTGCAGGTTCCAAGGGAGATAGCCAATGAACGCCAGTGACGAGCGTACGTCATCCCTGTGGATGCGTATGCAGGTTGCCCCTGCAGCCTTTGCGCTGAACCAGAGCCTGAGTTGCGATACGGTCGTCATCGGCTCCGGTATCGCGGGGCTGTCGACCGCTTATGAATTGTCTCAGGCAGGACAATCGGTCATCGTACTTGACCGCGGTCCTGTCGCCGGCGGCATGACGTCACGCACGACGGCGCACCTTGCGCCGATCTGCGACGACGGCCTCAGCGAGTTGATCAAGCTGCGCGGCGAAGAGATGGCCCGTCTGTTCCAGCGCAGCCAGGAGGCTGCGGTTGACCACATCGAGGCGATTGTCGGGAACCATGCGATTTCCTGTGATTTTCGCCGGCTCGATGCCTATCTGTTTCCCGCCCTGGGCATGGACGATGAGGCGGCCAAGGAACAGGCCGATCGGGAATATGAAGCCGCCCGCGCCGCAAAAGCCGAGGTCGAGCGTGCCAGGGGCGTGCCACTCAAGGGGTTTGAAGCTGCGCCGGTCCTGCGCTATCCGCGCCAGGCGACCTTTCATCCGCTCAAATACCTGACCGGCCTCGTGGCCGCGATTGCCGACAAAGGCGGACGCCTGTTTGCCGGCACGGCGGTCACCGACATCGAGGAAACGGCTGACGGCGTCCGGGTGAAAACGCACGGCGGCTCGTCTGTCGCAGCGGCGCGCGCCGTGGTCGCCACCAATTCGCCCATTGCCAATCGGCTGGCGCTGCATAGCAAGATGGCACCGTACCGCACCTACGCCATGGCCTTCACGATTCCGCGCGGCGCGCTTCCCGATGCGCTCTACTGGGACATGGCCGATCCCTATCACTACGTCCGCCTTCAGCCGGGACCAGGCACCGTCGACTATCTCATTGCCGGCGGCGGCGATCACAAATCCGGCGAGGCCGATGATGGCGACGTCCGCTTCGAGGCGATCGAGGCCTGGATCCGGCAGCTTGTTCCCGATCTCGGCAAGGAGATGCACCGCTGGTCCGGACAGGTGCTCGATACCATCGACTATTGCGGCTTCATCGGCCGCAATCCCGGCTCCACCAATGTCTTCGTCGCGACCGGCGATTCAGGCCAGGGCATGACCCATGGCGCGCTTGCCGGCATTCTCCTGCGGGACCTCATCATCAACGGCTCGAGTCCCTGGCAGGAGGTTTATGCGCCGGACCGCATGACCCCGGCCGCCGTGCTCAACTACGTCAGCGAAAACCTGACGGCGGTGAAAAGCTTCGCCGAATACGTGACGCCCGGTGAGCTGAAGTCCGTCGACGACCTGAAGCCGGGCGAGGGCGGCATCATCCGCGACGGACTGGCCAAGATCGCCGCCTGCCGCGACAGCGACGGCAAGCTGCATCTGTCGTCGCCCATCTGCACCCATCTCGGATGCCACGTGCATTGGAATTCGACCGAACAATGCTGGGATTGTCCGTGCCATGGTTCCCATTTCGCACCTGACGGCACGGTGCTCAACGGGCCCGCTATCGCGCCGCTGGCCCCTGTCCAGATGCAGAACGAGGCGAAGAAGGCGTCCTAACCGGTTCGTCCGGGCTTTACGGCCAGACGATCTTCTTCGGATCGAGTTGGGTATTATAGAGGCCCAACTCCTTGCCCACATCGATATAGACCTGAAGGTCTTGGGGGGTGGCCGCGAGCGAAAGGGTCGGCGGGGCAGGGGACTTGTTGTTCAGGACCTTCTGCTCGATCTCCTGCGCGTCGGCGAAATTGTCGAGGGTCCACTTGTTGGCTTCCGCCAGGCCTTCGCGGAATTCGCGGATGACGTTCGGGTTCTTCGTCGCCCAGTCGCGGGTGGCGATATAGCCGATCATCAGGGCGTCGGGCACCACATCGGCGAAATATTCGGCGAAGACATAGCCGGCCTTCGAATTGACCGCGAGCGTGCGGAACGGATCGGTGATCGTCACCGCATCGACGGTGCCGCTGCGCAGCAGATCCGGCATGCTCGGAAACTGGGCTTCGACAAAGCTCACGTCGCGCGGATTGATGCCCTTGGTCATCAGCCATTTGCGCGCGAAAATATCCATCGTGCTGTTGAAGCCGGCGACACCGATCTTCTTGCCCTTGAGGTCTTCCGGCTTCTCGATCTTGAGGTCGCTGCGCACCATCAGGCCGATCTTCGACTGCGACCGCAGATGCCGCGATGCGCCGGCGATCAGCACGAGATCCAGGCCGCCGTCCACAGCCTGCAGCAGCAGGGGCATGGTCGCCGCGCCCATCTGCAGGCTGCCGGAGAGGATCGCCGGCGGAATGTTGACGATGATCGGCACGCGGACATTGGTGACGTCGAGATTGTGCTTGGCGAAGATGCCTTTCTCCTTGCCGACGAACAGCGGCACGAAGTCCGACGCCATCACATGGCCGATGGAAACCTTGTCTTGCTGCTGCGCTTTTGCGATGCCCGGCAGAGCCACAGGCGCAAGCAGGCCGCCGATAACGGCGTCGCGGCGTGTAATCGGCATGTTTATCCCCCTCCAAATGATATGTTGTTATCCGCCAAAAGCCCGCTTCGACGAAGCGGGCCCTGATGCATTCTTCCATCGCAGCATAATCTATTCCGAAAACCACTTCCCTCTTTTCGGGATCATGCTTTAGTCGGTGCTAGGCGGCCTTATCGAACAGCGCATCGTAATGCGCCTGGCTGAGATTGGTAATCTCCCACCAGGATCCGTTCATGTCGAGCAGTTGAAACGAACGGATCGGGCCTTCGTTGACGATATCGCGCACCTGGCGGATGCCGAATTCGTCCTTATGGGCGAGCGCCGCCGCATGGGCATCGTCGACCTCGGTCGCGGTACGCACGGATAGCTTGAAATGGTTCTGCGGCGTCTGCTCCTTGGCGTCGCCTTCCACGCAGACGCAGACGATCGACCAGGGGCCGCCCTTCCACATATATTGCGCTTCCGGCAGCGGTCGCACCACGTCGATCCCCAGGAACTCGCTGAGAAAGCGGCGCGTGGCGGGGATGTCGGAACATTCCACGGTTCCGTGCGAAAAAGCCTGCGTGGCGACAAGCGGTTGTGTTGCTGACATCTGGGCTGCTCCCGTCCTCAAGCCTGGTCGCCGCGTTCGCGGATCGAAGTATAAAGCAATTCCGGTGTGCGGTATTCGACCTCCCACCAGTTGCTGTCAGCGTCGACGAAATAGAAGGCGTAGGAGCCGTGCCGGAACCGCGGCTTCTGCACGCGTCCGAGCCCGTATTCCGCCTTGGCCGCATCGACCCGCTTGTGTGCTTCGTCCACCGCCGCCTGGCTGTCGACGAAGACGCCCCAATGGTTGAGCATTTCCTGCGGCACGTCGATATCGGCGACCTCGCGCGCCTCGAGCACCCAATAGGGCTTGCCGTGCAGGGCCTCGCCCGGCCTGTGGCCGCGTTCGCGCGCCAGCAGCATGCCGGGTTCCGGACTGATGCATTCGAGATTGAGGACCTCCTCGCACATGCGTCGTGTGCGCGCGAGATCGCGCGTCACGAACGTGCCGCACACGATGGATGTGGGGCGGACATGGGGCGCGACATCGCCGCCGGCGGGTTTTTGCATGACATTCATGGCATTTCTCCCAAGTGGTTCGTATCAGTCGAGTGCTTCGTAGAAGTGCTTTAAAGATCGAGGACCAGAGTTTCGCCGGGCATTGCGCGCGAGACGCAGACCTGGATGACGGTTTCCCGCTCGTCGTCGGTCAGCACATCGTCGCGATGGTCGGCGACGCCGCTGATGAGACCGATGCGGCAGGTGCCGCAGACGCCTTCCTTGCAGAGTGTCTTGATACGGTATCCTTCACCCTTCAGCACGTCCAGAATAGATTTGTCGGCTGGCACCGTGAACTGTTTGCCGCTGCGCTGCAGCACGATTTCGAACGGCGTGTCGGTGCTGCGCGGCGCCGTATCGTCTTCCGCGCCGCGAAAGAGTTCGTAGTGAACGCTGCCTTTCGGCCAGTGGCCGGTCGTCTCGCGCACGGCGCGGATGAGACCAGCCGGTCCGCAGACATAGACATGGCCGGCGGCCGGCCGCTCCTGCAGCAGCGCCTTCACATCGAGCCCTTTGGACGGATCGCCGCCATCGAGATGCAGCTGGAGTCTTCCGGGGAATTCCTGATCGAGCGCTTCCGCAAACGCCGCGACATCGCGGCTGCGGGCGCAATAGTGAAAATCGAAAGCGCTGCCGGTCGCGGCCAGCCGCCGCGCCATGCCGATGATCGGCGTGATGCCGATGCCGCCGGCTATCAGAGTGTGGTGCTCGCCCGCTTCGTTCAGAGAAAAATTATTGAGCGGTTCCGATGACGTGATGATATCGCCGACCTTCAGGGCGTCGTGCATCCACACCGAGCCGCCGCGGCTGTCAATCTCGCGCTGCACGGCGATCTCGTAGCGATGGGTTTCGCGCGGATCGTTCATCAGCGAATAGGAGCGTTCCTCGCCCATGCCGAGTTCGAGATCGAGATGGGCGCCGGCGGTGAACGGCGGCAATGGAGCGCCCGCCGGATCGGCAAGCTCGTAAACCTTGATGCGCGCCGTGGCGTCCGTAACGCGCGTGACCTCGAGTTTGATTGACAACCGTCCCTCCGCAACGTGGCGCGTCGTCCCCCAACGCCTTCGTTGCCGACAGCGTAGCACGCCCGCGCAAAAGGTAAACTGGTCCGGGCAAATTTAACGGCTTGCATCGTGGAACAGGCGAAGGGCTGCACTTGAGGACGGGGAGGCCGGTGGGCGGTCAATCTTGACTTACCCCGCCCACGGTGCGACTCGCAGCGACGATTTGGGGATCAAGCATGAGCGTTGCATTTGTTTTTCCGGGACAGG
Organism: Terripilifer ovatus; assembly: GCA_029222685.1. GTDB lineage: Bacteria > Pseudomonadota > Alphaproteobacteria > Rhizobiales > Beijerinckiaceae > Terripilifer > Terripilifer ovatus. Next base: position 420,196 of record JARHVB010000010.1, read on the forward strand.
GGTCCCAGGCCGTCGGCATGGGCAAGGCCCTCGCCGAGACGTTTCCGGCCGCCGCCGCTGTCTTCCAGGAGGTTGACGAGGCACTGTCGCAGGATTTGTCCGGCCTGATGTTCAACGGACCGGAGATCGACCTGACCCTCACCGCCAATGCGCAGCCAGCCTTGATGGCCGTCAGCCTTGCCGTTGTTCGCGTGCTCGAGACCGAGGCCGGGCTCGACCTGGCACGCGACGCTGCGTTCATCGCCGGCCATTCGCTGGGCGAATATTCGGCGCTGGCGGCAGCGGGATCGTTCAGCCTGTCCGACACGGCGCGGCTGCTGCGCCTGCGCGGCGACGCCATGCAGAAGGCGGTGCCGGTGGGCCAGGGCGCCATGGCCGCCCTGCTGGGGCTTGATTACGAAACCGGCGTTGCGGTCGCTGCCGAGGCGGCCAGCCCGACCGAAGTCTGCCAGATCGCCAATGACAATGGCGGCGGCCAGGTCGTGGCGTCAGGCCACAAGGCGGCGGTCGAGCGCGCCGTCGAGATCGCCAAGACGAAAGGTGCGCGGCGCGCCCTGCTGCTGCCGGTGTCCGCGCCCTTCCATTGCGCGCTGATGCAGCCGGCTGCCGATGCCATGGCCGAGGCGCTGGCGAAGGTGATGATCAACCCGCCGAAGGCGCCGCTGGTCGCCAATGTCCTGGCCATGCCGATCACCGATCCGGACGACATTCGCAAGCGCCTTGTCGAACAGGTCACCGGCACCGTGCGCTGGCGCGAGTCGGTGGCCTTCATGGCCGGGCAGGGCGTCACGACTTTTTATGAACTGGGCGCCGGCAAGGTTCTCTCCGGCCTGGTCAAGCGCATTGCCGACACCGCGACCGGCGTCGCCATCGGTACGCCTGCCGATATCGAGGCATTCGCCAACCGGGCGCGCGCCTGAGCTTTCTTGGTTTTGATGGAGCAATCGGATGTTCGATCTGAGCGGCATGAACGCACTGGTGACCGGTGCGACCGGCGGGCTTGGCGGCGCCATCGCGCGCGGCCTGCATAAACAGGGCGCTGCCGTCGGCATTTCCGGCACGCGCGTCGAAGCGCTGGAGGCCCTTGCCGCGGAACTGGGCGAGCGCGTCCATATTCTGCCCTGCAATCTTGCCGACAAGGAACAGGTCGAGGCGCTGGTGCCGGCCGCCGAAAAGGCGCTCGGTCAGGTCGATATCCTCGTCAACAATGCCGGCATCACGCGCGATGGCCTGTTCATGCGCATGAAGGACGAGGACTGGGAGACAGTGATCTCCGTCAACCTCACGTCGGCCTTCCGGCTGTCGCGGGCGAGCCTGCGCGGCATGATGAAACGGCGCTTCGGCCGCATCATCTCGATCACCTCCATTGTCGGCGTCACCGGCAATCCGGGGCAGGGCAATTATGCGGCGTCAAAGGCCGGCATGATCGGCATGACCAAATCGCTGGCGGCCGAAGTCGCCAGCCGCACCGTCACCGTCAATTGCGTGGCGCCCGGATTTATCCGCAGCCCGATGACCGACGTGCTCAACGACAAGCAGAAAGAGACCATCATGGCCAGTATTCCGGCCGGCCGACTCGGTGAAGGCGACGACATTGCCGCCGCCGTCGTCTATCTCGCCAGCCGGGAAGCCTCGTACGTGACCGGCCAGACGCTTCATGTGAATGGCGGTATGGCTATGATCTAATTGGTAAAATGGCAAAAGCGCCGGCATCGTGGCAACTTTTTGGCGCCTCTCGCATTGCAAATCGAAGTGTGCTAGGACGCCCGGAATTCTGCCGGAGATGGTTGCCGGGGCACGGTCTGAACGGGACAGGCGCGGCAACTTTTGTTAAGGATGGTCACCCATTCGGGACATTGGCCACCGGTCAGAGTGCTGGCGAGTCGGTCTTTGTCGGGTGCGGTAGTCGCAGGCCGGCAGTTAGGCAGAACACCGGACGAGTTTCGGAATATAACGGGGAAGTTTGAAAATGAGCGATGTCGCCGAGCGCGTAAAAAAGATTGTTGTGGAACATTTGGGTGTCGACGCCGACAAGGTCGTCGATGGCGCCAATTTCATCGATGACCTCGGCGCGGACTCGCTTGATACCGTCGAACTGGTCATGGCGTTCGAGGAAGAGTTCGGCGTCGAAATCCCCGATGATGCGGCAGAAACCATCGTCACCGTGGGTGATGCGGTTAAGTTTCTGGAAAAGGCGCAGACTGCCTGAAGCTTCGATCAAGAATGGGGGGCCAGTTTCGGCCAGCTCACAAAAAGGGCCGGGATTCCCGGCCCTTTTTGTCTTGCCGAGATGTCTTGCCGATTGTCTTGCCGAGACGTCTTGCCGATATGATCGCGGGATTTATGTAATGGGATTTTGCAATTCGGGAGGTGGGGCGTGAGGCGCGTCGTCGTTACCGGGATAGGCATGGTGTCGCCGCTGGCCTGCGGAGCCGAGGAAACCTGGCAACGCTTGCTGGCGTCGAAGAGCGGAGCCGGACGGATCGAAAGATTCGAGGTCTTTGATCTGCCGTGCCAGATCGCCTGTGAAGTGAAACGCGGCGACGGTTCCGATGGCACTTTCAATCCTGATCAATGGATGGAGCCGAAGGAGCAGCGCAAGGTCGACGATTACATTCTCTACGGTGTTTCCGCTGCAACGCAGGCGCTGGCCGATGCCGGCTGGGCGCCCAGGACCTATGAGGACCAAGTCGCCACCGGCGTGCTGATCGGCTCGGGCATCGGCGGCTTGAGCGGTATCTACGAGACGTCGCTGATCCTGAAGGAGCGCGGTCCGCGCCGCGTCTCGCCCTTCTTCATTCCCGGCCGACTGATCAATCTGGTGTCGGGCTATGTCTCGATTGAACATGGCCTGAAGGGACCGAACCATTCCGTTGTCACGGCCTGCTCGACCGGCGCTCACGCCATCGGCGACGCCGGCCGGTTCATCGCGTTCGGCGATGCCGACGTCATGGTCGCGGGCGGTGCTGAGTCGGCCGTTTGCCGCATCGGCATGGCCGGCTTTGCCGCCTGCCGTGCCTTGTCCACAGGTTTTAACGATCGTCCGGAGCAGGGCTCGCGCCCCTATGACCGAGACCGTGACGGCTTCGTCATGGGCGAGGGCGCCGGCTGCGTCGTGCTCGAGGAATACGAGCATGCCAAGGCGCGCGGCGCGAAAATCTATGGCGAACTCATTGGCTACGGCCTGTCGGGCGACGCCTATCACATTACCGCGCCGGCCGAGGACGGCGACGGCGCTTTCCGCTGCATGACCATGGCGCTGAAACGCGCCGGCATCTCCGCCTCCGAAATCGATTACATCAACGCCCACGGCACTTCGACGCCGCTCGGCGACGAAATAGAACTGGGCGCGGTGCAGCGGCTTGTCGGCAATGCCGCGAGCAGGATTTCCATGTCGTCGACGAAGTCGGCGATCGGGCACCTGCTGGGCGCTGCCGGCGCGGTCGAAGCGATTTTCTGCCTGCTCGCCATGCGCGACGGCATCGCGCCACCGACCCTGAACCTTGACAATCCTTCCGTCGATACGCCCATCGATCTGGTGCCGCACAAGCCCAGAAAGCGCGAAATCAACGTCGCTTTGTCCAATTCGTTCGGCTTTGGTGGAACGAACGCCTCGATTATCTTCAAACAGATACATTGATGCGGTAAGGAGGACGGCAATCGGCAGCGGCCGAAGTGACAAAATCCATATTTCGCCACAATCGGTTCTAAGGTAGGCTTTTTTCTCGTAGGCACCGGCAAGATTGGCGTATCCTGACGCCGGGTTGCGATCTGTCGCGTTGTTGATTGGAGTCAATATGTCGGAAGGGCAACCGACCGAAGGTGAAGGCGTGCTGAAGCCCGTTGAGCGGGAGCGCGCCCGTTTTTTTGGACGCCGCCGCTCTCTGCAGACTCCGACGGAAGCGTTGCAGCCGGAAGCTGCGCCGCCGCCGCCGGCGGGCAAACCACCGAGCCAGCGCCGCCCCATCCTGTCTGGTGTGAGCGGCTTCTTGTCTTTCCTGCTGTTGGCGGCGTTGCTGGCAGTCGGCAGCATGGCCTCGCTGAGCAAGCGGTTGAATGCGCCGGGCCCGCTGGCCGTGGAACAGACGGTTTATATCCCGCCGCGCACCGATGTGATGGAAATCATCGATCAGCTCGACAAGACCGGCGTCATCAACGAGCCGACCCTGATGCGCATTGCGCTGATCGCCGAACAGAAATGGCGTGACGTCAAGGCCGGCGAATATCTGTTCAAGCAGAAGGCCAGCCTGCAGGACGTGATCGATACGCTGGTTGCAGGCAAACAGATTCTGCATTCGGTGACGATCCCCGAAGGTCTGACCAGCGAGCAGATCGTCCAGCGTTTGCGCGACAACGATTTGTTGGCGGGGGAAGTGCGCGAGATTCCGCGCGAAGGCACGATCATGCCGGAAACCTATCGGGTGGCGCGCGGCATGGCGCGCACGGCGCTGATTGCCCAGATGCAGGCCGGTCAGAACCGGCTGCTGGATCAGATCTGGGAGCGCCGCGCCCCCGATCTGCCGTTGAAATCAAAATATGAACTGGTGACCTTGGCGTCCATCGTCGAAAAGGAAACCGGCCGTGCCGATGAGCGCACCCGCGTCGCGGCGGTTTTTCAGAACCGTTTGCAGAAGCGCATGCGGCTGCAGTCCGATCCGACCATCGTCTATGGCATTGTCGGCGGCAAGGGAACGCTCGGACGGCCGATCCAGCGCACCGAAATCACCCGCCCGACGCCTTACAATACCTATGTCATCGATGGCCTGCCGCCGGGCCCGATCGCAAACCCCGGTCGCGCCGCCATGGAAGCGGTCGCCAACCCGTCGAAGACGCGTGATCTGTATTTCGTCGCCAACGGCACCGGTGGCCACGCTTTTGCCGAGACCGTTGACCAGCACAACCGCAATGTCCTGCGCTGGCGCGACATCGAAAAGGAAATGAAGGCCAAGGCTGCGGCCGGCGCGGCGGATGCGCCCCCGCCGGATGTCGACCGGATTTCGCCTGACGATCCCATCGGCGTGGATGTCCCGCAACGTACTGCGCCGCCACGCCGCAGCGATCTCTTCATCGATCCGGTCTTCGGCGGATTGACAGCCACGGCTTCCAGTCAGGGCATGCCCACGATGGAAAGCGCACCCGTCGTCGCCCTGATGCCGAACCAGCCGCCGCAGCCGGCGGCAGCGCCGCAGCGCCGCCAGTCGGCCCGAGCCGCTATCCAGCAGGCGAGCCCGGCGCCCCAGCCGGCCGCCGAGGAGAACAAGGCGATACCGCCCGCCGCCACCGCTTTTGCCGGCTTCGCGCTTGGCCCCAGCGTCGATCAGCTCGGTTTCGTCATTCGCGGCGTCAACGATCGTCCCGATGCGCGGCAAATGCTCGATGGCCCCGTCAGTGACGGCGCCGCTGCTTCGGATGCCGACATGACCATTGTGCCGCTCTCGGCCGCCCGTCGCGCCGACCAGCAGGCGCGCATGGCGCGCTTCGGCAACGCCGTCGACAACACGCCCCTGCCGGCCGGCGATGACGGCGTTGCGCCGCAGCCCGAACCCGTTCACGCCACCGCGCCCGCGCCGGTACGCCCCAAGGCGTTCGACGCGTCCGAAGGCACCAAGCTCGATCCGCTGCGCAACACAACCTGGGATCTCAATTCCACCAAGACCGTGCCGCCGTTCCGCACCCTGCAGTAGCGGCTGGCGCTGTGAACGGTCTGTGTGTTGAGAGTGCGCGCGGTTGAGCCGGAAGGCGCCGAACTCTATGGTCGCGCCGGGTTCGGTCGAATCCAGGGCGCGTCTGCGCGTTCCATATCCATAAGCGAGCCGGAATGACCCTCAAGAGCATGACCGGATTTTCCCGCGCCGCCGGTTCGCATGAGACCTGGCGCTGGGCCTGGGAGATCAAGGCGGTCAACGCCAAGGGGCTCGACCTGCGCGTGCGCGTGCCCCAGGGCTTCGATGCTATCGAACAGGACGCCAAGGCGCGCGCCGGACGGCGCCTGTCGCGCGGCACCTGCTATGCCACCCTGACCGCCCAGCGCGATAGCGCCGCCCCCGAAGTGCGCATCAACATTGCCGCCCTCGTGGCCTTGCAGGAGGCGCTGGCGCAGGTGCCGGTGTCGGACGGCCTGCGCCCGGCCTCGCTCGACGGCCTGCTGGCGATCCGCGGCATCGTCGAGGTGGTCGACGCTGTGGACGGTGAAGAGACGATGAAGGCGGTTCAGGCCGGGGCACTGGCCTCCCTCGACGTCGCGCTCGCCGATCTCGTCGCCATGCGCGAAACCGAAGGCCGCGCGTTGCAGGCGGTGCTCGCCCAGCGACTGGAGACGATCGCCCGCCTGGCGCAGGCGGCGGAGGATTGTCCCGGCCGCAAGCCGGAAGCGGTCCGCGAACGCCTGGCCCGTTCGGTCGGCGAGCTTGCCGGCGCCGCGCCGATGCTTGATCCCGCCCGCCTCCACCAGGAGGCAATCCTCCTGGCGGCAAAGGCAGACGTGCGCGAAGAGCTCGATCGTCTTGTTGCCCATGTGGCGGCGGCGCGCGATCTGATCGCGTCGGATCAGCCGGTCGGGCGCAAGCTCGATTTTCTGGCGCAGGAATTCGCGCGCGAGGCCAATACGCTCTGTTCGAAATCCAACGATCCGGCGCTGACCTCCATCGGCATGGAGCTGCGGGTGGAGATCGAACAGTTTCGCGAACAGGTTCAGAATATCGAATGAGGCAGACCGTGCGGGCGCAGGCGAAAGACGAAAAGCAGACATCCAACGCTCTCGTCGAGCATCGCGGGCTCATGTTGATTCTGTCCTCGCCGTCCGGCGCCGGCAAGACGACGCTGACGCGGTTGCTGCTGCAGGATGCGGCGCTCGATCTGAAACTCTCCATTTCGGTCACCACCCGCGCAAGGCGCACGAGCGAAATGGAAGGCGTGCACTATTACTTCGTCTCGAAACCTGAGTTCGAGAAAATGCGCGCCGAGAAAAGCCTGCTCGAATGGGCCCAGGTGCACGGCAATTTCTATGGCACGCCGAAGGGGCCTGTTGAGGCGCGGCTGTCGCAGGGCCATGACATGCTGTTCGACATCGACTGGCAAGGCACACAGCAGGTGCAGAAGAGCGCGCCGAAGGATGTCGTGACGATCTTCATTCTGCCGCCGTCGATGAAGGAACTTCAGGCGCGCCTCGAGCGCCGCGCCGAAGATCCTCCCGATATCATCGCCGGCCGGCTGGAGAACGCCAGGCACGAGATCGAACGCTGGACGATGTACGATTACGTCATCGTCAATCAGGACATCCAGCAGGCGCTGAACGAAGTGAAGTCCATCCTCATCGCCGAACGGCTGCGCCGCGCGCGCCAGCAGGACAGTATCGAGCGCTTCGTCGGCACGCTCTTATCGGAGAAATGAAACGGACTGACACATAAAAAATATACAAACAAAATGGGGAGGAACATATGCGGGACTACCGGTCTCTGGCTGCAATGGCCATCGCTTCGCTTACCTGCCTCGCGCCCGCACTGGCGGCAGCCGACGTGGTCTCTGATTTTTATACTGGCAAGACAATCACCATCTGGGTCGGTTATGGCACCGGCGGCGGCTACGACACCACGGCGCGTCTCGTCGCACGCCATTACGGCGATCATATTCCAGGCAAACCTTCGGTGATCGTGCAGAACGTTCCCGGCGCCGGCAGTCTGCTGGCAGCGAACAATCTCTACAACATCGCGCCCAAGGACGGCACGGTGCTGGGCGTGTTCTCGTCCACCGTCGCCATGATGCCGCTTTACGAAGATCCGAAAGCGAGATTCGATACGACCAAATTCAACTGGATCGGCAATCTGCATCGCGACACGCTGTCGTGCGGCGTCTGGAAGGGCGCCGGCCAGAACATCAAGACGCTGGAAGACCTGATTGCCGCCAAGCAGACGGTTGTCTTCGGCTCTGACGGAGGGGATTCAGCGCCTTTGACCCGCTGGCCGCTGTTCATGAAAAACGTGCTCGGCGCCAATCTCAAAGTAGTGTCCGGCTACAAGGGCACGCGGGAAATCAATCTCGCCATGAACAACGGCGAAGCCGGCGGCAGTTGCGGCATGTTCGAATCGACAGTGCGGTCCTCGTACATGAACGATTTCAAATCCGGCGATCTCGTCATCTTCGTGCAGACCGGGTTCAACCGAAATGTCGAGCTGTTCAGCAGTGCGACAAATATCTATTCGCTGCTGAAGACGCAGGAAGAGATCCAGATGGCTAAACTGGTCTTCGGCCCGGCTGAAATCACACGGCCTTTCGCAGCACCCCCTGGCGTGCCTGCCGACCGGATTGCCGCGCTGCGCAAGGCCCTGATGGATCTCACCAGGGACCAAGCCATGCTCGATGAAGCCAGGAAGATCGGTATCGATTTCGATCCGACCTCGGGTGAGCAGACGGTGGCCGATTTCGCCGAACTGTTCAAAACGCCGAAAGCCATCGTCGAAAAGGCGATGATCGCGGCCACCAAACAATAACAGGATTATTGCTGGCAGGATTATTGTTGGGACGACGGCTTGCGCCATTGCGTGCGAAACACATTGTCCCACCACGGTGCCGCGACGCCGTAGCATCGTGTTTTGTCCGTGAAGTGGTGCAGCATGTGCAGGCGCTTGAGACGCAGGAAAGTGGGGTTCTGCGAACGGCTGTGATGCAGCAGGAAATGGACCCGGTCATAAACGATATAGCCGGCGATGAAGCCGGCGAGGACGGGAACCTGCATGGCCTGCGGAAAGGCTGCCCATGTGACGAGTAGGGCCAGCGCCATGATCGGTCCGCTCATCAGCACCGGCATCACCAGCCGCAACGGATCGCTGGGATAGTCGTGGTGAACGCCGTGCATCAGGAAATGCAGGCGCGCACCGAAGCTGCCGGGAAATTCGAGGTGGAACAGAAACCGATGACCGAGATATTCGACGAGCGTCCAGATGAAATATCCGGCGACAAAGCTTGCAACGACCGTTGCAACGCCGGCGCCATGCCAGAGCGCCCAGATCAGCATCGTCACGACGATGGGGCCGTAGACGATGACGGGCACGCGTGGATCGACACGCGACAGCATGTCGAGCAAGGGATTGTCGAAGAGGCGCGGCGAGGCCGAGAGATCGCGCGCAGAGCTTGCGTGGTCCATGGCCTATCTATCCATCCGGCAGGCGACAATTATAAGGCACAACTGCCGGTCAGGTCACCTTGCGAAACGCTTCAAGATGCCGCGCCAGCGCCGCAAAGCCCTCGATGTCGATTTCCTCCGCCCGCGCCGTTGGCGACAGGCCGGCGGCCGCGATCAATTCGTCGCTGCGCGGCGTCAGCGGCTTCAGCGATTGGCGCAACATCTTGCGGCGCTGGCCGAAAGCCGTGCGTGTCACGTCGGCGAGAAGGTTGCCGTTGCAGGGTGCGGGATGTTCGCGCGGGATCAGTTCGACTACCGAAGACGTGACCTTCGGCGGCGGCGTGAAGGCCGACGGCGGCAGGTCGAACAGCAGCCGTGCCTGCGTCCGCCAGCCGCACAGAATGCTGAGCCGTCCATAGTCGGCGCGCTCTCGCGGCGTCGCGACGATGCGTTCCGCCACTTCGCGCTGGAACATCAGCACCAGGCGACTCCAGAACGGCGGCCATGTCTTGCCTTGCCAGGATGTCTTGCCTTCGACCCATCCGGTCAAAAGCGGCGTCGCGATATTGTAGGGCAGGTTGGCGACGATGCGGATGTCGCGGCCGGCGCCATGATCGCGCGCCAGCGCCGCGTAATCGATGGCCAGCGCGTCGCCGGCAATGATCTCCAGGCGTCCGGGATAGCGCGCCGCGATTTCGGCGAGCGCGGCGAGGCAGCGTTCGTCGCGTTCGATGGCGACGACCTTCGCCGCGCCATTGGCGAGCAGCGCGCGCGTCAGCCCGCCCGGTCCGGGACCGACCTCGATCACGGTCGTCTGTTCGAGATTGCCGGCGGCGCGCGCGATGCGCGATGTGAGATTGAGATCGAACAGGAAGTTCTGCCCGAGTGATTTGCGCGCCACGAGATCGTAGGTCCGGACGATTTCGCGGAGTGGCGGCAAATCGTCGATAGCGCTCACGCGGCGGCGTCCGCGGGTGCTGGCGCGATGCGCGCGGCAAGTTGCAGCGCCGCGACCAGGCTCGCCGAACTTGCCTTGCCGGTGCCCGCAATATCATAGGCCGTGCCGTGATCGGGCGAGGTGCGAACGAACGGCAATCCGAGCGTCACGTTGACGGCGCTGTCGAAGGCCAGCGTCTTGATGGGGATCAGCGCCTGGTCGTGATACATGCAGATGGCGGCGTCGTAGCGCGCCCGTGCAGCCGCATGGAACAAGGTGTCGGCCGGGTAGGGGCCGGAAGCGGCGATGCCTTCGCCGACGAGAGCAGCGACGGCCGGCTGCAGAATGTCGATGTCTTCGCGTCCCATCGCGCCGTTCTCGCCCGCATGCGGGTTAAGACCGGCGATCGCCAGCCGCGGCTTGGCCATGCCGAACCGCGTCTTCAGATCGTGCGCGACGACGCGCGCCGTGTCGACCACGCGCTCGACCGAGAGCTGGGCGAAGACCTGCGCAAGCGCGATATGGATCGTCACCGGCACCACGGCAAGCTCCGGCGACCACAGCATCATCACCGGCATGGCCGGCGCGTGGAACAGCCGATCAGCCAGTTCGCCGAGGAACTCGGTATGGCCTGGATGCTTGAAGCCCGCCTTGTAGAGATTGTCCTTGGATATCGGGTTGGTGACGACGGAGGCGGCCATGCCGGCATGCACCAGTTCGACGGCGCGCACGATCGATTCGATGGTAAGGGCGGCATCGGCCGCCGCGGGCTTGCCGGGCGTTCCCACGACCGGCCGTGACAGCGCAACCACCGGCAGCGCGGTTGCAAACACACGCGCTGTTTCGCCCGGTTCGCAGGTCCGCACCGGCACATCGAGCCTGAGCTTCCTGGCGAGGCGGCTTAAATGCTCCGGATCGGCGAGTATGAAGAATGGCGGTAGCGACTGCTTGTGGCGCTCGGCCCAGGCCTTGAGGGCGATCTCTGGACCGATGCCCGACGGATCGCCCATGGTCATCGCCGCTGGCGAAGGGGACGATCGTTGGGCCGCGGTCATGAATTAGTGCCTTTGCACGATGATCGCGCGGTCGCGCAGCGGCTTGTAGAGTTTCGCGCCGGCTACCTCGAGCCGCTTGCCTAAAATGGTCTGGCGGACATTCTCGGCGATGCCTGATTCACTGCCGGCGCTGGATTTACCGCACACCGCGATCATCTCGATGCCCTGCGCGCCGCGCTGCGGCGGCGTCAGATGTCCGGTCGGTGTCTTTTCCAGCAGTTCGATCATCTCCGGAGCCAGATTGCCAGCCGACCGGCTGGTCTGTTCCTTGACGACGACTTCGCTCATGCCGCGGGCGAGTTGCAGGCCGGCATCGCAATCCGAGAAGCGGCCGCGCAATTGTTCGGCCTGCTGGGCGCGGCTCTGAATCATGGCGCCGGATGCGTTCGCCGGCAGGATGAAGATCACCTGGCGCAGCCGGTATTCGTTCGAAGCCTTGCTGCCCTCTTTGGCCACTTCGGCGCGGACGTCGGTCTCGCTGACGCTGACATTTTTGTTGAGCGCGGCGACGAGCGTCCGCCAGGCACTCAACGCGCCGAAATATTCGACCCAGGCGGCCTTGTCGATCTTCGAACCCTGGACCGTTGCGTAGAGCGCCTGCGGCTTGACCTTCATTTCTGTCGCCAGCCGGGCGATCTCGTTGACGGCATCCTGCTCGGAGGGCTTTAGCGTGTATTTCGCGGTTTCATTCAGCTTGAGCCGCGATTCGTAGATGCTCTCCATCACGGCGTCGTGCGAGGTGTTCTTTTTCAGCACGCGCAACAGGCGGGCGCGCTGTTCGACGTCGCGATTGGTGATGGGACTGTCGTTGACGGTCGCCACAAGCGATTGGGCATGAGCGGCAGGCACAGCGATGAAGGGCAGGCATGTCAGCAAGCCCGCCGCCAGAAGCACGCTTCTGGAAAGGCCGAAACGGGCCGGGGTCAGTGCGAAAAACATATCGGCTCCAGTTTAATTTTCAATCAGCGCAATACGGCGCTGCTGAGACCATCCTGCACGCGGACATCGCCGAGCGACGATTTGAAGCTGGTGTCGCCGACGGTACGCAATTGCAATTGCAGCATGATTGTCTGGTTGCGGGTCGGCGTCAGCAACCCATTGTCTCGATAAATTGAGGTATAATTGAGCATGATGGTGGTGCATTCGTCGGAATAGCCGATACCGGCACCCAATCCGGCGATCGAAAAGAGTGGCGCCGATCCGATGACGACACCGCCGGTGTTGCCGCTGTTGTACAGATGGCGCGACAGGTCGAAAATCACGCTGCCGGTGGCGAAGTAATTGTCGTCGATTTTGAATTTGCCGTTGGCGGCCAAGCCTTCGCGCCGCACATTGTAGCCGAGCAGGGGCTGGGCGTCGTAGCGCGCATATTGCACGCTGGCTTCGAGACGGCCGAGGTTGGCGTTGGCCATCAGGTCGAGACGGCGCACGGTGAAGCTTTTTTCGTCGAACCGGCCCTTGGCGACGAAGTTGAACATCGAGTTGGGCGCGAACGTCGCGCGCGCCACGTAGTCGGATGCGCGTGAGTCGAGGCCCGAGCTCAGGCCGATATTGGCTGCATCGGCCGTATTGTACGAGTTCACGCCGGCAAGCTGGCGCGACTGGCCCACCATCATGTTGAAGTAGCCGCCCTTGTTGAAGTTCGCCGTGAACTGAGCGCCGTAATTGGCCCGCGTGCCGCCTTCGAAACGGTCGTAACCGGAATATTTCGACCAGTCGAACAGATTGGAATCGTCGAAGACGAGACTCTGAGCGTCCTCGTTGATGAACTGGTTGCGGCTGTTTTCGTTTGGCCGCGTGATCACCTGGACGATCGGCTCGAACACCATGTTGGCGACGCTGGTCGAAGCCAGGAAGGGATAGCGATATTCAATGCCGACGCCGGGCATGACGCTGGCCGCACCGCTTTCCCGGTTCGGGCCAAAGAAATTGCTCTGGCTGGCATTGGTGATGACCGACGTGCAGGGCGGATTGCCACAGAGGGGATTGGACCAGCCGGTCGTGTTGGTGAGGTTGGCACTGGCCCAGGTTGCATTGACGTGCGCGAAAACAAACGGCGTCCAGACCTGACCGAGCGGATCGATGAACTTGCGCTTCCACGACAGGTTGAGCGTGGCGCGCGCATAATCGCCCCCGAAGCCGCGCAGCAGGCAGCTTCCCGGCTTGTAGATCGGCACGCCAGCCGCGGTTTCGCAGACATTGTACAATCCATATGCGCGGTCCAGGCGCGTTGCGCCGATCGCCTCATAGGACGCCAGTTCGCGCGACATCTTGGTGAAGTTGAAATCGATCTCGAACTGGCCGCCGATGCCGCCGCTGTTCTCCGGCTTGATATCGATGGTTTTGTTGTAGTCGAGGACGGGGCCTACCAGCGGCTGCTGCGCCTGGATATCGGAGCGGCCGAGGCCCTGGAAGTAGAATCCGCGCAGGTCGAAATAGCCGCGATCACCCTTGCCGGTGAAATAGATCGAGGAGTTCGCTTCCTGGAAATAGTTCGCCGACAGGGAGGTCGTCGGCATGGCGTAGTGCTGCAGGAACCAGCGGTCGCTGAGGAGGGTCGCGTCCCAGCCGAATTTCCATTTGTCGTTGATGAAGAACTCGCCCTTCGATTCGAGCTCGCCGCGCGTGTGGCGGCTGCCGGGCCCGTACGGAAAGGCGTAGAAGGCGCTCGGATCGTTCTGGAAAATTCCGACGCCGCGGATCTGATACGAGCCGTTGACGAACTGCTGGCGCCACGTGGCGTCGGCGAGGAGGCCCTGCTTGGTCAGGAAGGTCGGCGTCACGGTCAGATCGTAGGTCGGGTCGATCGCCCAATAGATCGGTATGCCGACACCGGCACCGATATAGGAGCGATAGACATAGGTCGGCGCGAGAATGCCGCTCTTGCGCTCGACGCTCGGATCCGGTGTCGAGAAATACGGCAGCCAGGCGACGGGATGCCCGTACAATTCCAGCGTTGCATCCTCGTAATAGATCATCTGTTCGGAATTGTTGTGGATGATCCGCTTGGCGCGGATCTGCCAGAACGGCGGCTTGGTCGCGTCGTTCTTGCAGGGTTCGCAAGCCGTATAGGTGCCGTTGGTGAAAACGGTCTGCTCGCCGGCGGTACGTTCGGCCCGCGCGGCGGTGAAATGCGTCTTGTCGGCGGTGTCGGCCCGCAGGCTGTCGATGAAGCCGTCCTTGAAGTCGTCGGTCAGCTCGAACCGGGTGGCATAGGAAACGGTGCCGTCCCGTTCGGTCATTTTGGCATTGCCTTCCGCGAACACCCGGTTGGTGTTGCGGTTGTAGGTGACGCGGTCGGCCTGCAGGATCCGGCCCTGGTAATAGAGCTGGACGTTGCCGCGGGCGCCGATCGTGTTCTTGTCGCGGTCGTAGTTCAGCTCGTTGGCGTCGACCAGCAGCCGGTCGGTCTTGCCGCCGGGAGACTGTGTCTGCACCCGCTGGGTCAGCTTGTCGTTCAAGGTCTGGGCGGCAGCGGGGAGGGCAGCGGCGAGGCCGGAAACTACCAAAATCGCACATAACGCCAGCAGGACATGCTTCATCACCGTCGTTCCAGATGTGGAACGGCGGGTCTCAACATGCTCGGGGCCCCAACGCCGCCCCATTAACCATCCTCCTGGTACAAAAGTACGAGTATTCCCAACATGCTCCCGACTACGGCTGGCAACCAGGCCGCAACAGGCGCACTGAGAACACCCGCACCGCCCAAATCTGATGCAAGTTTCGTCGCCACATAAAGCACGAAGCCTGAGGCGACGCCACCTGAAACCATTCGGGAAACTCCACCAAACCTGAAGAATCTTAAGGAAAAGGAAGCGGCAATAAAAACCATGGCGACGAGCAGCAGCGGCCGCGCCAAAAGCGACTGGAATTGGAGCCTGTAGCCGCTGGCGTCGAGCCCCGCCGCCTCGGTTTTGGCGCTGATATCGGCAAGATCCCAGAACGGCACGGACGCCGGCGCCACGAAGGATTGCGTCACTTGCTCGGGCGTCAGATTCGTCGCCAGAAGATAGGTCCCGACCACCTGCGGTTCCTCGCCGGGCGCGCTGATTCGTGCGTCCGTCATGGTCCAGAAACCCGGCAGAAGGGTCGCTCGGGCTGCCTCGACCCGCTCCATGAACCGCCCGTCCTGATCGTAGACGAAGGCGGTGACGGCGCCGAGTTCCTGGCCGCCGTCGCTGGAGCGTTCGGCCCGCACGATCGCCTGGCCGTCGATGCTGCGCTGGCGGATCCACAGGCTGGTATCGGCGTCGGCCCGGGCGGTCTTGCCGAAAATGCGGGTTTCAATGCCGTCAGCCCGCTGTTTCAGGTCGGCGGCGAGCGGATTGTAGAGCACGACCGACAGTATCCCGAGCAGCAGCACGATCAGGGTCGGCGGGGTCAGGAATTGCCAGACCGATACGCCAGCCGAGCGCACCACGACCAATTCCAGTCGCCGCGACAGGGCGACGAAGGCGATCATCGTTCCGCCGAGCACGGCGAAGGGCAGAATCTGCTCGGCGATCGAGGGCACGCGCAGCAGGGTGAGGAAGGCGAGGAACGTCGACGAGACCCCCGGCGCATCGCTGCCGCGCCGGAGAAGCTCCACGAAATCAGCAATATAAATGACAACAAAGAGCGCCAGGAAGACGAAGAAAATGGTCTTGAGGAAACGCCGGGACAGATACAGCCCGAGCGTCGAAAACAGCATCATTGCGCTGTTCCCTGAATGACCTGGTGGCGCCGCACCACCGGCCGCGGCGCCGGCACTCTGGCGCCGGAACGGCGAAACGCCAGAAACGTCGCCAGCGCGAACGCACCAAGCGGAATGCCGTAGACCAAGACGATCGCCCAGGCCGAACGCTGGAACAGGGCGGAGGCGCTGAAGCCGGCCAGCCTGATCGCCAGGACGGCGATAATGGCGGCGGCGATGGCGGTGCCGCGGCCCTGCCGCGTGGTGCGCGCCTGGCCCAGCGCCAGAAATGCGATCATGGCAAAGCTGAGGACATAGAGCGGACCGCTGAACCGGTCGTGAAGTTCCGCCCGGTAACGGCCAAAGTATGTCTGGGTATAGATATCGGCGGCCTTCGGATCGAGCTTGATCAGGTCGAGCGTCGAGCGTTCGCGCGGCTTCAGGATGATGCCGTCTTCCTTGGCGGTGAACTGGGCGAGATCGAGGGCGTAGCTTTCGAACGAAACCATCGCCGGATCCTTGTCGTTCCTGGTCTGGCGCTGGACGAACGCCTTGCTCAAGGTCAGGAAATTGCGGCCGTCGACTTCGACGGTCGACCCCGATTCGGCGATATAGGTGTTGATGACTTCGGGATCGCTGCGATCCTGGATGAAAATGCCGAGCAGGGAGCCGTTGGGGCCGCGCTCGCGATAATGGAACACGATGCCGTTGGTCAGCGGCACGAACTGGCCTTCACGCACCAGAAACGTCACGAAATCGGCGCGCACCTTGCTCAGCATGTCGCGGATGCCGCGAAAGCTCGACGGCATCGCCCAGATCGACATCCATGCGACCAGAATCAGCACGACAAGCGAAACCACGGCGAACGGCCGCAGCAGCCGCCATTGCGACAGGCCGGCGGCACTCATGACGATCAGTTCACTGTCGGCGTTGAGCTTGTTGAGCGTGTAGAGAATCGCCGCAAACAGCGCCAGCGGCGCGATGATGGCGACCAGCGACGGGATGGTCAGCCCTGTAATGATGAAGAAAATCGCCAGGGTCTGGCCTTTGGACGCCACCAGATCGACTTCGCGCAAGGCCTGCGAAATCCAGATCACCGAGGTCAAAAGCCCCAGGCCGACCAGAAAGGCCAGGGCGCAATTGCGCAGAATATACCGTTCGATAATGCTCATGCCGATCCTGGCAACCGATACTTAGCAGAGGCGTAGTTGTTCCTGGATCGGCTCGTCAAGCGGAAGCCGCGATTCCGCTGAGTATGAGCGCGTCTGCGGCGGCAGTGAGGCGAAAGCGACACACAAATTGTCGTATCTGCGGCCTCAGGCGGCGAAAAACCGTCCAAGACTATCGGCCGTCTCCTGCGGCAGTTGCTCCGCCAGATAGTGTCCTCCCGGCAGGGAATGGCCTTCGACCTGGCGGGCGCGCAGCCGCCACAGAGCCAGCGCATCGAAACAGCTTTCGATGGGACCGTTCTTGCCCCAGATGACCAGCAGCGGTGCTTCCACCATCTTGCCGCCGTCGGCATTGTCATGGTCGATGTCGGTGGTCGCGGCGGCGCGATAATCCTCGCAATTGGCATGCACCATGGCCGGATCGCGGAAGCAGCGCAGATACTCGGCCCGCGCCTCGGGCGTGAATGGGGTGGGGATCGGCTTCGCATTGCTCCTGCGGCTGAAATAGGCTTCCGGATCGGCGAGGATCATCCGTTCGGGGAAGGGCTCGGGCAGAATCAGGAAAAACCAGTGCCAGTAGGCGCGGGCGAAGGCGTCGGTCGTATGGGCGTACATTTCGCGCGTCGGCGCGATATCGAGGACGGCGATCTTTTCCACCCGTTCGGCATGATCGAGCGCCAGCCGGTGGGCGACTCTGCCGCCGCGGTCATGGCCGGTGACCTTGAAGGTCTCATGGCCGAACTGGGTCATCACCTGCGCCATGTCGCGGGCCATGGCGCGCTTGGTATAGGGCTCGTGGTCGGGCGTGCTGGGCGGCTTCGAACTATCGCCGTAACCGCGCAGGTCGGCGGCGACGATGGTGAACCGGTCGGCCAACAGCGGCGCCACGCGGTGCCACATCACATGTGTCTGCGGCGAGCCGTGCAGCAGCAGCAGCGGCGGGCCCGAGCCGCCGGTGCGGCAGCGGATGGTGGCTTCGCTCGTGGTGACGTCGAACATGCGGAAGCCGGGAAAGAAACTGTCCGAAACCTGCAATTCCTTGATCAAGGCACACCTGAAGGTTGGCCGGCGAAGGCATCGCCCGAGCCTGCGTTGTAGCGCTACGGATACGCCGGCGGCAAATCAGGGGAGGAGTGCGCCCCGCGCATTTCATTTGCATCGGGCTTGCGCTACAGGGGTCGAAAGACGCGACGCTGCCTTGCGCCGGTTGCGCCTTGCATTCGCAATGCCCAAATTCTTAACTGCAAATGCTTTTATTGCTCGAATTGACACTGCCGACACGCGCCTGCAGCCAATGTGGGCCAATCGCGAGGAACCTATGCCGCGCACCGTAACGATCGAATTCATTGCCCTTTCCGACGTCACGTCTTCCAAGGCGGCGGCGCGCGCCAAGCCGGTGCGCGGGGGCCCCGTGACGCTCGTTGTGTTTGCCGGTCAGGATCTGAAATTCTCCGGGCTGACGGCGACCGCGCTGGGCGCGGCCGAGGAAGTGGTCAAACGGGCCGCCAAGACAGCCGGCTTCACGGGGGCCCGGTTGTCGTGCCTGGACGTGCTGGCGCCTGCCGGCATCGCCGCCGACCGTCTGCTGGTGATCGGCACCGCCGCCAAGAAGGACGCAAAATCCGACGCGCCGGCTCAGCCGCTCGATTATGCGGCGCTCGGCGGCTATGTGATGGGCAAACTCGGCAAGGGCACCGTCCATGTCTGCTTCGATCTGCCGGAGGCCGCCGATGCCGACGCCGCCGCCGATTTCCTGCTCGGGATGCGGCTGCGCGCCTATCGCTTCGAGATCTACAAGACCAAGAAGGCCGACGACGAAGCCAACAAGGACCCGAAGAACGACACGCTGTCGGTCCGCATCGCCGTCATACAGGTTGCGGAAGCCAGGCGCGAGGCCATCGCGCGCGAGGCCATCGCCGCTGGCGTCGTCATCGCCCGCGATCTCGTCAACGAACCGGCCAATGTTCTTTATCCGGAAGAATTCGCCAAACGGGCGCAACAGTTGAAGAAGCTCGGCGTTGAAGTGGATGTGCTCGACGTCAAGGCAATGAAGAAACTCGGCATGAACACGTTGCTCGGCGTCGGGCAGGGCTCGTCGCGCGACAGCCGGCTCGTCGTCATGCGCTGGAACGGCGCGAAGAATTCCAAGGCGAAGCCCGTATCCTTCATCGGCAAGGGCGTGACCTTCGACACCGGCGGCATTTCCATCAAGCCGGCCGCCGGCATGGAAGACATGAAGGGCGATATGGCAGGCGCCGCTTGCGTCGTCGGCCTCATTCATGCGCTGGCCGCACGCAAGGCGAAGGTCAATGCCATCGGCGCCATCGGCATTGTCGAGAACATGCCAGACGGCAACGCCCAGCGTCCGGGCGATATCGTCACGACCATGTCGGGCCAGACGGTGGAAGTCATCAATACCGACGCCGAAGGCCGCCTCGTGCTTGCCGATGTGCTCTGGTACATCCAGGACAAGTACAAGCCGCAGTTCATGATCAATCTCGCCACTCTGACCGGGGCGATCCTGGTGTCGCTTGGCAACGAGCATGCCGGCTTGTTTTCCAACAACGACGAGCTCAGCACGCGTGTGACCGCCGCCGGCACCCAGACCGGAGAAAAAGTCTGGCGCATGCCGTTGGGGCCGGCCTACGACAAGATGCTCGATTCGAAATTCGCCGATATGAAAAACATCGGCGGCCGCTTGGCCGGCTCGATCACGGCGGCGCAATTCCTGCAGCGCTTCGTCAACAAGACGCCGTGGGTGCATCTCGACATCGCCGGCACCGGCATGGCCTCGCCCTCGAGCGAGATCAACCAGAGCTGGGGATCGGGCTGGGGCGTGCGCCTGCTCGACCGGCTGGTTGCCAATCATTACGAAAGCTAGCCACATGTTTGCGAAGTCTCGTATGCGCCTCTTCATCGTTGCCGCGACATTTTTCGCGGCGGCCGGTGCGCACGCGGCCCCGGCAAGCTGTGCGGATTTCCAGGACGCTTTCGCGCGCGCTGTTCCCGAACTGAAGCCCCAGTTCACGCGCTCCGTCGTCATCGGTGGACGATCCGGCGAAACGCGTGAATTGACGACGGCGACGCGTGTCGAAGGCCGGCTTGTGTGCGACGGCCAGCGCTTTGTCCGTTTCGAAACCCAGATCCAGATGCCATCTGACCCTGCCACCCGCGATGCCTTCTATCGCATCCAAGAGGCAGGCATTCTGGCCGCGATGAAATGGCCGCGGACGCGGGCAGGCCAGGTGCTTCTCTCGATGGCCGGCGAGGCCGCCGAATATCTCCGTGCCTCGGAGGAGCGCGGCGACGTATATGTCGCCGGCAAGGTCGAACACCATGCCGGTGCCGCAGGCGATCTGGCGATGATGTGGACCAAGGCCGACAGGACGTTCATCATCCTGCCTTACGAATAGTCGGTTGGACAAAGCTCGGGCTGCCGCGGTGACCGAAGTCTGGTTCTATCATCTCACCCTGCAGCCGCTGGAACGCGTGCTGCCGGTGCTGCTCGAGAAGACCGTGCAGCGCGGCTGGCGCGGCGTGGTGCAGACCGGCGCCGAGGAACGCCTGGCGGCGCTCGACGATCTTTTATGGACCTATTCGGACGAAAGCTTTCTCGCCCACGGCACGGCGCGCGACGGCGACAGCGACATCACGCCGGTCTATCTGACCGCGGGCGCGGAAAATCCCAACGGCGCGCAGGCACGGTTTCTTGTTCATGGCGCCGATACGTCGGCGCTGACGCCCGACGGCGAATATGAGCGTGTGCTGATTCTGTTCGACGGCAATGACGACGATCAGCTCCAGGCCGCGCGCGCCGATTGGAAACGCTTGAAGGAAGCGGGCTTCGGCGTGTCCTACTGGCAGCAGGGCGAGACCGGCGGCTGGGACAAGAAGGCTTAGAGCGTTTTCGAGCGAAGTGGACGCCGGTTCGCGTGAAGAAAATGCGTCAAAACAAAAACTGGAGCTTCGGTTCTGATTCTATCAGAACCGAAAATGCTCTAGTGTCCGACTCCTATGCCTGGGCGGTCTCGAGTTCGGCCGAGAGGGTCAGCCATTCCTCTTCGGTGGCCGCAAGCGCGTCCTTGAGTTCCGACCGCTGCCGCGCCAGTTCCGCCGCCTTGGCGTGGTCGCGCGCGAAAGTGTCGGGCGCAGCAAGAATCGTGTCGATGCGCTGCAGCAGGTCCTCGAATTTGCGCATTTTCTGCTCGGCCGCTTCGATGCGCTTCTTCAGCGGCTGCGCGTCCTTGCGTGAGCGTGGTGCATCGCGCTTCGCGTCTAGCGCATCGCGCTTTTCCTGTTCGGGCATTTTGGCGTCTTCGCCGCGCGCCTTGCTCAGCACGTAGCGGACATAGTCGTCCATATCGCCGTCGAACGTCGACACTGTGCCACGATCGACAAGCCACAGCCGGTCGGCGCAGGCTTCCAGCAGGTAGCGATCATGCGACACCAGGATGATCGCGCCTTCGTATTCGTTGATGGCCTCGATCAGCGCGGCGCGGCTGTCGATGTCGAGATGGTTGGTCGGTTCATCCATGATGAGCAGATGCGGGCCGCCGAAGGTGGCAAGGCCCATCAGCAGGCGCGCCTTCTCGCCGCCGGAGAGTTCCGTTATCCGCGTATCGGCCTTGCCGCCTGGAAAGCCGATGCGTGCACACCGGCCGCGGATCTGCGCCTGCGTCGAGTCGCGCATCAGCGCCGCGACATGGCTGTAGGCTGTACCGGACGGATCGAGATCGTCGATCTGATGTTGGGCGAAGAAACCGACATCGAGCCGCGACGACCGCCGGATCTCGCCCTTCATGGGATCCAGGCGATTGGCGACCAGCTTGGCGAAAGTCGACTTGCCGTTGCCGTTGGCGCCGAGCAGGCCGATGCGGTCGTCGTTGGAGATCGACAGGTTGAGCCGCGACAGCACCGTGCGTCCATCGTAGCCGGCGCTGACGCCTTCCATCACCACGATCGGCGGCGACAAAGGCTTCGCCGGCGAGGGGAAATCGAACGGCAGCACGTCCTGTTCGACGGTGGCAGACAGCGGCTCCATCTTTTCCAGCATCTTCAGGCGGGACTGGGCCTGCCGCGCCTTCGTCGCCTGGGCGCGGAAGCGGTCGACGAAGGCCTGCAGATGCTTGCGGCGCTCGTCCTGTTTCTTGATGTGCTTGGCCTGGATCGCCATCTGCTCGCGCCTCTGGCGCTCGAAGCTGGTGTAATTGCCCCGCCAGATCGTCAGCTTCGCCTGGTCGAGATGCAGGATGTGATCGGCGACCGCGTCGAGCAGGTCGCGATCATGGCTGATGACGATGATGGTGGCCGGATAGCGGCCGAGATAGTCGACGAGCCAGAGCGTGCCTTCGAGATCGAGATAGTTGGTCGGCTCGTCGAGCAGCAGCAGGTCGGGCTGGGCGAACAGCACGGCGGCAAGCGCCACGCGCATGCGCCAGCCGCCGGAGAATTCCGACAGCGGCCGCTGCTGGGCCTCGTGATCGAAGCCGAGACCGGCGAGAATTTCCGCCGCGCGGGACGGAGCAGCATGGGCGCCGATGTCGGCCAGCCGGGTCTGGATGTCGGCAATGCGAAGGGCATCCGTGGCGGTTTCCGCTTCCCGCAACAGGGCCGCGCGCTCGAGATCGGCGTCGAGCACGAAATCGACCAGGCTCTGCGGCCCGCCCGGCGCCTCCTGCTCGACCCGCCCGAGCCGGGCATGGCGGGGCAGGGTGATGGTGCCGCTCTCGGGTGAAATCTCGTCGGCGATCAGCCGGAACAGGGTGGTTTTGCCGGCGCCGTTGCGGCCGACAAAGCCGATGCGAGCGCGTTCGGGCAGAACGGCGCTGGCACTGTCGAACAGCATCCGCGCCCCAAGGCGATAGGTCAGGTTGGCGATTTGCAACATGGCGTTTTCATGCGCACAGACGCGCCCGGGCGCAAGCCCCATATTCCCTTGAAGCGCGCGCTTATCGCCGCGCTATGGCTGTCTGGGACTGCGCTCTGGCGCTCATGAATGTCCGGAAAACCTGATTGTTGTTCAGTGCGTTCCGGCCGCCAGCGACCAGTTGGTCGATGGTCGCAGCCGGCAGCTTGAAGCTGGTTTCGATATTGTCGAGATTGCCGCGCGAGGGCCCGAGGTCGTCGAAGGAGACGCGTCCCACGTAAAAATCCACATCCCGGCAGTTCCAGCCCGCCGTGGTGCCGCGCAGCTTGCCGACTTCGGCTGCAGACAGGGAACAGCGCCAGTTGCGCAGGTCTCGTTCCCATTCCTTCATCACCGCCAGAAAGTAATCGTAACCCTTGTAGGCGCCTGAATCGATGGCGGCGTCGGTGACGGCGGAAGCGAGGGCGAAGGTGCCGGGTGACGCGAGTTGGCTCGTCCAGTTGCCGGCGGGTCCGCGGCCGCTGTCCACCGCAAGGAACAGCAGGCGGCGCCCGCGCGCGCCCTGCTCGGCGCTCAGCGGGGCGTAGGCACGGTCACGGTTGGCTCGCATGATCGAGACGGGCTGGACGCCGAGATTATCGGTCAGGCCACCGTCGAGGAGCTTGATATAGCGAAACGTCTGCGGATCGCCGCGCAAACGGTTGAGCGCCTGTGCGGAGGCTCGCAGCATCTGCGACGTGTTGGTGTCGGCCAGCGAACGCTGCATCCATTTCGGCAGCCGCGAGCCGCAGGACGAACCAAAATTTTCGACGTTGAGAGGCGTGAATACTCCAGGCACAGCGGCGGAGGCGGCGACGGCCTCGGAAATGCGAGTCCGGCCGAGGTCGCCGCAGATCGCGCTGAAGGTCAGCGGCTCAAACGTGAAAGGGACACGATTGTAGATATCGGACGCGGAAATCCAGACGATCGGCTTCTTGCGCTTGAACAGGTCGTTGAACGTTGCACCTTCGAACAGGTTGTCGTCGAGCCATCGCGGAAACTTGGAAGCGTCGTTGACGCCGCCGTCGGTCAGGATGCGCACCACGTTTCCTATGGAGACTTCCGTGTCGAAACCTTCTTCCGCATTGCGCAGCAGAAAGCGCGAGCGGAACGAGGCAAGTCCCTCCCGTCCGCGCAGCCCGAACCAGGCGGCCGGGATGGAGCCGCCCGAGACCCCGGCGATAAAATCGACACTGTCCGTCAGGCGTCGGCGCGGGCCGCTGCCCGGCACATCCTTTTCGTCGAGGCCCAGCAGCACGCCCTGGGCGAATGCAGCGGCGCGCATGCCTCCGCCCGAAAACGACAGTCCTATGATCGTGTTGTCGCCGATCGCGAAATCAGGATCCCAATTGCCCTGTTCGGACGCGTTGCTGATTGCGGGATTGATGGGCAGGTTGAGGCCAACGCCGCCGCCGCAGGCGGATAAGGTGGCGGCGAGCCCCGCTATCCCGAAAATCCGCAAAAATCGCCGCATCCGTTGGAACTCTTACTGAACCGCCACGAAATTCAGTGCGATCACAATGATGAAGGATTGGCAAACCGAGGCTCGTTGCGCCCGGGTGGCGCACAATATGGTTAAAGCAACCGGGCAGGCGGATGGTGCTTCTCGCGAAGCACAACCGGATATCAGCGAAGGCCGTCACGGTTCCGGCGAACCGGCGCTCTGGCCCGTCAGTCCTTCGGCTGCGCGACGGTCCGAAGATAGGGCTTCAGGGTCCGGAAACCGTTCGGATACTTCTGCTTGGCCTGGTCGTCGGAGACCGACGTCGGGATGATGACGTCCTGTCCCGGTTTCCAGTTCACCGGCGTCGCAACCGTATGCTTCGCCGTGATCTGGCAGGAATCGAGCAGCCGCAGCACCTCGTCGAAATTGCGACCCGTGCTCATCGGGTAGGTCAGCATCGCCTTGATCTTCTTGTCCGGGCCTATGACAAAGACCGAGCGCACCGTGGCATTGTCGTTGGCGGTGCGTCCGTCCGACGTTGTGGCGCCTTCGGGCAGCATGTCGTAGGCGGTGGCGACCTTGAGCTGCGGGTCGCCGATCATCGGATAGTTGACCGCGTGTCCCTGGGTCTCCTCGATGTCCTTGGT
Organism: Terripilifer ovatus; assembly: GCA_029222685.1. Taxonomy (GTDB): domain Bacteria; phylum Pseudomonadota; class Alphaproteobacteria; order Rhizobiales; family Beijerinckiaceae; genus Terripilifer; species Terripilifer ovatus. The sequence continues at coordinate 445,143 of JARHVB010000010.1, forward strand.
CCAGCGCGCATGGCTGTCGACCGGATCGACGCTGAGGCCGATGATCTTGGTATTGCGCTTGTCGAATTCCGGCTTCAGCCCGGCCATGTAGCCAAGCTCGGTGGTGCAGACGGGTGTGAAGTCCTTCGGGTGCGAGAACAGAATGGCCCAGCTATCGCCGATCCAGTCGTGGAAGTTGATCGTGCCCTCGGTTGTCTCCGCCGTGAAATTCGGCGCTTCGGAATTGATTCTCAGGGACATCGGGAATTCTCCACCGCAAACCAGCCTCCGGTCGGTTGACCAGACTAGCCGGCAAAGTTGCGATCTCCAAGCTGCTGTTTCGATGACAAGCCAATCCGACCGTCACAGTCGATTGCTGGCGTGGGAAGAACCCCTGATCGGCGCGATTGTTCCGACAGCTTAGCGCGGCTTGCCTGGCTCGACGCCGAAGTGATCGGCCATCTGTGCGGCGTTGGGGCCGCCGGAGTTGGCTTTCGGATCGATCGGCAACATGGTCGCGTTCCACGCCGCATACTCGGCCACCATGCGCTCGAACAGGGCCGGATTGCGTGCCTTGTAGTTGGCGCGCTCCATCGGATCATCGACGACGTTGAACAGGAATGTCTGGTTCTTGATCTTGAGATATTTCCAGTCGCCGTCGCGCATGGCCTGCTGTTCCAGGTTCTTGTAGCGCCAGAAAAACTTGCGCGGTGTCACCGGCGCCGTTCCCTCCAGCGTCCGCACCAGGCTCAGGCCGTCCATCGGATATTGCGGATCGGGCGCGGTCTTGGCGAGTTCGAGGAAGGTCGGCATCCAGTCCATGCTGATGATAGTCTGTTCGCTGGTCTTGCCGGCGGGGATGCCGCGCGGCCAGCGCACGACGGCTGGAATGCGCAAGCCCCCCTCCAGCAGTTCGGTCTTGCGGCCCGAGAACGGCCAGGTTTTGGCGAAACGCTCGCCGCCATTGTCGCTGGTGAAGACGACAAGCGTGTTGTCGGCGATGCCGTTGGCGTCGAGCGCGGCCAGGACGCGGCCGACCTCCGCATCAAGCGCGACCACCATATCGGCATAGGTCTTCTGCGATCCGGCATCATATTGGGCAAGCGCCCGGATACGCTGCGATTCCGCCTCGTCGCCGGGGCCTTCCCATGGCCAGTGCGGCGCGTTGAAATGCAGGCTGACGAAAAATGGCCGCTGCGCTTTCGCATAAGTCTCGATGACCGACACGGCGCGCTTGCCGAGAAGGGATGTCAGATAGCCTGCCTCGTGCACCTGGGCGTCGTTGTCCCACAGGTCATGCGTGTCGGTCTGCGGGCCGCCACTCTTGTGGGTGAAATAGTCGACTGCACCGCTGCGGAAGCCGTAGAAGTGATCGTAGCCGCTTTGCAGCGGGCCGAAGTCGGGCAGTTTGCCGAGATGCCATTTGCCGATGAGGGTCGTGCCATAGCCGGCCTTGCGCAGCAGCGACGGCAGGGTGGGATGATAGGACGGCAGGCCGATATGGCGGTCTCCCAGGCTCGACAGCGGCTCTTCAAGGCCGATCGGCAGCCGATATTGATAGCGGCCGGTGATCAGGGCGGTACGTGTCGCCGAACAGACGGCGGAATTGGCATAGGCCTGCAGGATGCGCATGCCGCCCGTCGCCAGCCGGTCGATGTTCGGCGTCTGATATTCGGTGCGGCCATAGCAGGAGAGATCCGCATAGCCCATGTCGTCCGCCATGATGTAGACGATGTTGGGCGGGCGATTGTCTTGGGCCGAGGCGCGTCCCCCTTCGACCGCCAGGGCCAGCGAGCCGGCGGCGCCCGTCTTGAGCACGTCGCGGCGTGAAATACTTCCCTTGATCATAGCTATCCTCCCCGATTGCGATCTGGATCAGTGCGCGTCGCCACGCTTCGTTGGCGAGTATTTCTGATGCAGAGCTCGCTGCGGCAAGCCGGTCGAGGCAAGATATATTTGCATCGCGTGCCGCCTGGCGGCACGCGATGGGGAAGATTGCACTAGGCCGACCAGTCTGGGCCCGCCTGCGCCTGCCGATCAATCAGCCTGCGAGCACCGGTCAGTCGAAATCGCCGGACAATTCCAGCCGCGTCGCCTCCGGCAGGACTGCCATGTGATTGTAGTTCTCGTGGCCGAGGCCGACGATCACCTGCGTGCCGGGCTTCTTGAACGCCGCGATCTGCGCCGGCGTGAAAGGGAAATGGACGAACTGAACCGAGGAGGCCTTGCCTTCGCTGGTCGTCCGATCCTGGTCGGCCTCGGGACGGCCTGCGATCTTCTCGCCGCCGATGCTGATGAACGCCATTTCTTCGATGCCGCCGAGGCGCATCAGGATGCGCTTGCGCCGCTCCGGCTCGTCGATCTCGATCATGAACGTGGCGACGAGTTCGTTGCCCTTGGGCACCAGCGGATTATAGGCTGCCAGCTCATCGACAAGCTGTTCGTCGCCGCCACGCTCGATGTGCAGCATTTCGTGGATCTGCAGCCACATGGTTTCGAAATTTTCGAAATAGAACGTCACGTTGGGGCCGACGTCGACACGCCGGTTGCGCTTGGTGGCGGCAATGCGCCGGCGCGTCTCGGTGCGCACCTTCGCGTATTCCGCCGGCGGCAGAATGTCGGCCTTGGTGATTTCATGCTTGGTCATGATGCACTGTCCAATGTTACGCGGTCGCCAACGTCTACACGGCAGTTGGCGCGAAAACTAGACTTCGATCCCGTAGGCCCGGGCGATCAACTGGATCGGATGTTTCACCAGCGCCGGCTTCGGCTTGTCGGTCCCCAGGGCGTCGATCCCCTGCGAGATATGAACGCCCGCGAGCGGGCATTCCGACGTCACATAGGCTTTGCCGCCATTGCCAGCCGTGCGGGCGACAGGGCGGCCGACCTTCTTGGCGACATCGAAATTGCCCTTCTTGAAGCCCCAGGCGCCGCCGTGACCGGAGCAGCGCTCCATCACCTGCACATCTGCCTGCGGCAGCAGCTTCAGCATCTCCGTCGCTTTCTGCCCCATGTTCTGGGCGCGCGAATGGCAGGCGATATGCAGCGACACGCCGCCCGCGATCGGCTCCATACCCGGCGCAATGCCGTTCTTCCTGGCGATGTCGACGACATATTCGCTGAGATCGAACGTTCCGGACGACAGCTTCTTGATGTCGGCATCGCCGGGCAGGATCAGGGGCCATTCAAATTTCAGCATCAGCGCGCAGGACGGCACCAGCGCGATCACGTCATAGCCCTTGTCGATCCATTCGTTCAGCGCCTTGGCGACGATCTTCGCCGATTTCGCGACTTCGCCAATGCGTCCCTGCTCGAGCATCGGCATGCCGCAGCAATGGGGATGCACGACCTCCGTCTCGACGCCGTTGCGCGCCAGCACGGCACGCGCGGCGAGGCCGCCGCTGGGATCGTTGTAATTGTTGAAACAGGTGGCGTAGAGCACAGCCTTGCGGCCGAAGCCCGGTGCCTCGCGGTTGATCTCGGGCGTGGTGGCGCGCGCCTGGCTGGTCAGCGGCGTGGACGCATATTTCGGCAGCTCCGCCTGGGCGTCGAGGCCTGCCACCTTTTCGAGAATGTTGCGCGAGAGCGTATTGCCGGTCGATGTCGCAAAATTCGCGATCGGCGCAACAAGGCCGACGAGCTTGCCGTTGCGGTCGGTCTCGGCCAATTGCCGGTCGACGAACGAGCCTTCGCCATTCTTCACATCGGTGGCTCGATAGCGCAGCATCAGATGTGGAAAGTCGAGATTGAACGGGTGCGGGGGGACGTAGGGGCACTTCGTCATGAAGCACAGGTCGCACAGCGTGCAGGCGTCCACGACCGATTTGAAATCGCTGCTGGCGACGGTGTCGAGCTCTTCTGACGGCGCCGCATCGACGAGGTCAAACAACCGCGGAAACGAGTCGCACAGATTGAAGCAGCGCCGGCAGCCGTGGCAGATGTCGAAGACGCGGCGCAGTTCTGCGTCCAGCTTCTCTTCGTCATAAAATTCAGGATTCTGCCAGTCCAACGGATGCCGGGTCGGCGCTTCGAGACTGCCTTCGCGCATATGTTTCCGCCGCTTGATTGAAGTTCAGACAAAGACGGCCGGAGTGGGAACTCCGGCCGCGGCCGTTAAAACGGTGGTGCTTACTTGATTTCGTCGAGGGCGCGCTGGAAACGGCCGGCGTGCGAACGCTCGGCCTTGGCCAGCGTTTCGAACCAGTCGGCGATTTCTTCATGACCTTCTTCGCGCGCCGTGCGCGCCATGCCCGGATACATGTCGGTGTATTCGTGCGTCTCGCCGGCGACGGCAGCCGCGAGGTTCAGGTTGGTGGCGCCAATCGGCAGGCCGGTGGCCGGATCGCCGCATTCCTCAAGGAACTCGAGATGGCCGTGCGCATGGCCGGTCTCGCCTTCCGCGGTGGAGCGGAACACGGTCGCGACATCGTTATAGCCTTCGACGTCGGCTTTTTGAGCGAAATAAAGGTAACGGCGGTTCGCCTGCGATTCGCCGGCAAATGCTTCCTTGAGATTGTTTTCGGTCTTGCTGCCCTTAAGAGCCACTGTTCGCCTCCGTGGGAATGATTGCTGAATCTCCGGAGGCGGGGCTCCACGACGATCGCATTGCCCCGTATCCGGATCGCGTCCATTCTTGGAATTATTCCAAGTTTAAAGTCAATTAATTCAGCGCCGCTGCCGCTGGCAAACGTGGCGCTGAGACATATGGCCGCTGCTGCAATCGGGCATCCCTATGAAAGCAATAGAGGCGGCCAATGATCCCGCAGACGAGAGCGCGTCTATTTCTGCAGTTTGCGGACCGAGTCCGGCAGGCAGGCGCGGATCAGACGCGCCAGTTCGACCAGCGCCTTCAGGCGCGGGCTGTTGCGGCGATAGATCAGCCGCACCCGCCGGCTCGCCTCGTCGCCTTCAAGCGGCCGGATGGCGATCTGGACATTGGCGGTGCGTCCGCTCTCGACCGCCAGTTGCGGCAGCAGGGTCACGCCGAAGCCCGCCGCCGTCAAATGCAGCAGCATTTCCAGGGACGTCGCCCGCGTATCCGCCTTACTGGCGGAGCCGACCTGCGGGTGGCCGCACAGATCGATCACCTGATCGCGCAGGCAATGGCCGTCGGCGAGCAGCAGCAGCGATTTCGGATCGATATCGCTTGAGCGTACGGTTTTGAGCGCGAGCAGGGAATGGTTGGGCGGCGTCGCCACCCAGAACGGCTCGTCGAATAATTCCATCGACGTCAATTCCGGCGGCTCGGGCGTCGTCGCGATGATGGCGGCATCGAGTTTTCCCTCCGCCACCATCGGCACGAGATTGTCGGTCATGTCCTCGACGATGACGAGCGGCGCGTTCGGCAGCTTGTCGGCCGCCGCCGGCAGCACAAACGGCATCAGATAGGGGCCGAGCGTCGGAATGACGCCGAGCCGAAGCCTTCCCGACAGCGGATCGCGGTTGGCCCGCGCCGTATCGACGATATCGTTGGAGGCCGAGACGGCGCGGCGGGCATGCTCGAGAATTTGCTCGCCGGCCTCGGTCGGGCGGATCGAACGTCCGACCCGGTGGAAGATTTCGACGCCAAGCTCCTGCTCGAGCTTGGCGACCTGGCCGCTGAGCGTCGGCTGGCTGACATTGCAGGCGGCGGCGGCGTGGCCGAAATGCGCATGTTCTGCGAGGGCGAGGATATACTGGAGATCGCGAAGGTTCATACCTGTCCTGTTGATTGGTATAGACGATGTATCTAGGTATTTTGATTGTTCAAATCAATGAAAATATCCTGCTCATGCAACCGTCCGGCGCGCCTGCCTCCAATTGTGAATTCTTTAGCTGTTGCAAATAACGACGATATTTCGGGGATGTCTTTGATCGACGTCATTGCTGACGCGTCCTTGAACGTCCTCCAAGGTGCGGCTATAAGCCCGGCTCCCACGCAGGTTTTGCGCCAATCCAAGGAAGCTGCTTTTCATGGCCCTCGAAAGAACGTTCTCGATCCTCAAGCCCGACGCGACGCGCCGCAACCTGACGGGAGCGATCAATGCCATCATCGAGAAGGCCGGGCTGCGTATCGTCGCGCAAAAGCGCATCCACATGACCCGCGGCCAGGCCGAGACCTTCTACGGCGTCCACAAGGACCGTCCGTTCTTCGGCGAACTGGTCGAATTCATGACCTCGGCGCCGGTCGTCGTGCAGGTGCTGGAAGGCGAGAACGCCATCGCCAAGTATCGCGAAGTCATGGGCGCCACCAACCCCGCGAACGCCGCTCCGGGCACGATCCGCAAGGAATTCGCGCTATCGGTCGGCGAAAACTCGGCGCACGGCTCGGATGCTGCCGAGACCGCGGCGCAGGAAATCGCCCAGTTCTTCGCCGGCAACGAAATCGTCGGCTGAACAGCTTAGGATGTGTTGAGATTCACGTCAGGCCGTGCCGAAAATGGCGGTTCTCGGGAGCCGCCATTCGCAGGCCGGTATTACGTGAATATCGGCGCACCCTAGAGCTTTTTCGGTTCTGATCGAATCAGAACCGAGCTCTAGGTTTTTGTTTTGACGCATTTTCTTCACGCGAACCGGCATCCGCTTCGCTCGAAAATGCTCTAGCAGGCTGCTGAAAAAGTCGGATCGACCGTCTGTTTGGGCCTAAAAATTGAGTACGGACTGGAATCGAACCGTGAACGGATAGGAATCAAAAAGTTTGAATTCCAAGGTTCAAAAACCTTTTTCAGCAGCCTGCTAGTCGGGCAGCGGCTTGCCTTTTGTCTCGGGCAGGAACGGAGCTGCGGCCAGTCCCACGATATAGATGGACGACAGCACCATCGCCGCCATGCCGAACCCGCCGAATGCCAGAATGAGGTTGCCGGCCAGGAACGGACCAAGGAAGGCGATGAAGCGCGGCGCATTGAACGCGAAGGCCAACGCCGTGGCGCGCATGCGCGTTGGAAACAGCTCCGGCAGCCACACTGGCATCCACGAATATTGACCGTTGGAGAAAATGGCGTTGACGAAGGCCAGAACCAGCAGCCAATGTAGTTCCTTGGTCGAAAAGAACAGCACCGGCGTCAGAATCCAGGCCAGCAAAAAGAACGCCATCGTGACCGGCTTGCGGCCAAGCGCATCGGCCAGGAAGCCGAACGCGATATAGCCGGTGATCGAGCCGGCGGTATAAGCCATGCCCGCGTAGCTCGCCCATTGCGCGGCCTGCAAGCCATTGCCCCCGGCGATGGAGCCGACGAACGGCGGCACCCATGTCGATATGCTCCAGAAGCCGATGGTGGTGGTCAGCGACATCAGGAACACGATCACGGACCAGCGGCGCGTAACCGGGTCGGTGAACAGATCGACGAGCGTGAACTTCGCGATCTGGGCATCGCTGTCCGACAGGGTTTCGCCACCGAGCTTGCGCTTCTGAGCCTCGGCCCGCTTGGCTTTCGCCATCTCCCAGATTTCGGACTCAGGAACGGCCTGGCGGATCCACAGCGTCAGCAGCGCCGGCAGAACACCGATCAAGTACATATAGCGCCACGCATCCGGTCCCACGGGCGCGAGCAGCAGCCAGACCAGGGAGGCGATGAAAAAGCCTATGCCGAGCCCGCATTGCATGAGGCCGGCGCCCTTGCCGCGCGCCTTGTCGGGCCACAGCTCCGCCATCATCGACGACCCGGTCGCCCATTCCGAACCGACGGCGATGCCGACGAGAAACCTCAGGATGGCGAACGACCACCAACTGAAGGCGAAGGCCGACAGCCCCGTCACGATCGAATATGCGAGGATGGCAAGAACCATCATCCGCTTGCGGCCGACATAGTCGGCGAGAATGCCACCGATCATGCCGCCGATGCCCCAACCGAGCAGATTGATGCCGATGATAGCGCCGATATAATAGGGGAGCTGCGCATGTTGCGAGGGATCGAGCAGTTCCCGCAAGGCCGCGCCGGCCGTCAAAATCAGCGCATAGTTCTCGAAACCGTCGAACAGCCAGCCGAGATTGGTGGCGAGCAGGATATACCATTGCTTGCGATTGAGCGTCTTATACCAAGGAATGTCGGCTTCGGACATGGCTGTCGATGACGTACTCATGGCGCCCCTCCCCATAGCGTTTTCCGATCCATCGGATCGGAAAGACGCGTCTCATTCTTTAATGCGTTTTCCGATCCATTGGACCGGAAAGACGCGTCTCATTCTTCAATGCGTTTTCCGATCCATTGGATCGAAAGACGCGTCTTCTGATCAGGCGGTGGCAGCCGCGCGCATGCGAGCGGCCGCGCTCTTCGTGGCGCGGATGATTTCCGGATAAGCGGCGCATCGACAGAGATTGCCCGCAAGATGATCGCGGATTTCGTCGTCGGTCGGATCAGCGTTGCGCTCGAGCAACTGGTGGACCATCAAGACGAAGCCAGGCGTGCAGAAGCCGCATTGAAAGGCGCCTTCATCGATGAATGCCTGCTGCACCGGACTGAGTATTCCGGACTGATCCAGGCTTTCGACTGTCGTCAGCGACCGTCCTCCCACGAGCTGTGCAAGAGTGAGACATCCCGAGACGGCAACGCCATCGAGCAGCACCGTGCAGCAGCCGCACAGTCCCTGGCCGCAACTCTCTCGCGCGCCGTACAGGTGCAAACTCTGCAACAGGTCGACAACGGTGAAATAGCTTTTGATCCTGGCCGAGGCCGGCTGGCCGTTCAGAGTGAAGCGGATGAGGGTGGAAGAATCCATCTGATCAATCCTTGGAGGCGGCGTGCAGCGCGCGAAACACAGCTTCCGGCGTTAGCGGCAGTTCCGTGAGACGGACGCCGACGGCATCGTGAATGGCATTGGCGATGGCGGGAGAAACCCCGAAGGTGGCGCTTTCGCCGACGCCCTTCGCCCCATACGGCCCCGAGTGCTGATTGGCCTGCACGATATGGTTCTCCATGACCAAAGGCACATCGTGGAGTCCAGGAATCTTGTAATCGGCCAGCGACGCATTGGTCACCTGTCCGCCATCCATCTCCATCTTTTCCGTGAGCGTGAAGCCGAGCTGCATGACGGCTGCACCCGACAACTGGGTTTCGACGATCTTCGGATTGAGCGGACGCCCAAGATCGGCGGCGTTGACCATGCGCAGAATGCGCACATGGCCGGTTTCCGTATCCACCTCGACTTCGACGCCGGTGCCGCCGATCATCCAGAACGGCGTTACGTTCTCCGACAGCCCCGTCGCCAGATCGGGCGACTTGTAACTCGGTATGAAAGTGCCCACGCCGATGACATTGCCGGCTTGCATGCCGAACTTCTTTTTGAACAGATCTGAGGTCTGATAGTTGGTGCCGGGCGTCAGCCCAAGGCTGGCGGCCATTTCGGCGAGCTGCTCCTTGGCATGGGTCGCCGCCATCTTCACCGCATTGCCCATGTGAAAGGTCGAGCGCGATCCGAGCGTCGCCATATCATAGGGTGTCACGTCCGTATCCGGCCGCACGACCCGGATCGTTTCCGTCTCGATGCCAAGCGTCTCGGCGACGATCTGCGCCATGGCGGTATCCGACCCCTGGCCCATGTCCACCGTGGACATGTACAGATTGGTCGATCCGTCCGCCGCGATATTGACGATCGCTACCGATGTCGTCGGGGAGATCGATGCCTTGAAGCCGATGGCGATGCCGCGACCGCGGAGAACAGTGCCGGTTCCGCGATCGAACGGTGCCGACCACTGCATCCGTTCGGCAATGCATTCGAGCACCAGCTCGATGGCGGCATCCTGCATGAGCGTGCCGGTCGCATGCGGTCGGCCGTCCTTCAGAATGTTGCGGCGGCGCAGCTCCAGAGGATCGATGCCCAGATCGCGCGCGATGAGGTCGGTATGGCTCTCGTAAGCCCACACCAGTTGCGGAATGCCGAAGCCGCGCAGCGCGCCTGCCGGCGGCCGGTTGGTATAAAGCGCGTAGGAATCGATCGACACGTTCTCGATGTCATAGGGCCCCGGCGCCGTGAAACCGGACTTCTGCGTGACGCGCGGGCCGATATCCGCATAGGCGCCGCCATTCCAGAACACTTCGCAGTGGCGCGCTGTCACAACCCCGTTGCTGGTGACGGCGCTCTTGATACGAAACGTCGTGGCATGCTTGGTGATGGTGTAGAATTGCTCTTCCATCGTCAGCGAAAGTTTGACGGGCCGCCGCACCATCAAGGCGAGGCAGGCGACGAGCGCCTCCAGCTTGATGTAGAGTTTTGCGCCGAAGCCGCCGCCAAGATGGGGCACCTTCACCCGTACGCGGTTCTCCGGCCAGCCGAACAGGCGCGCGATCTCGGTGCGCACGAAGGATGGGCTTTGCGAGGCGGTGTGAATGGTCATGATGCCGTCACCGGGCTCGGCGAGCGAGACCATCGGTTCCAGCGGTGTGTGCATGACCTGCTGCGAACGGAACTCATGTTCATAGACGTGATCGGCCGCTGCGAAGGCGGCGCTCGTGTCGCCGCGTCTGAGGTGATAGTCGAGCGCTATATTGGTATTGCGATGAGCGGCCACATGCTTGAGGTCGGCGAAGGTTCCTGCCGGCTTCAGCGCATCATGCACGATCGCTTTTGAGGTCATCGCCTCGACTTCGTCGAAGACCGGCTCCAGATCCTCATATTCGGCGACGATCAATTGCACCGCCTCGGCGGCCACATAAGGGTCTTCCGCCAGCACCACCGCCACGGGCTCGCCGACGTGCCGGACCTTGTCCAGCGCCAGGACCGGCTGATCGTGGAACGCCGGGCCGTAGTAAGGCTCGGGCACGACCTTGCGGATGTCCTCGCCGGTGATGACGCTGTGAACGCCGGGCAGGGCGCCGGCGGCCGTGGTGTCGATCGAGACAATGCGGCCATGGGCGGTGGTGCTGCGAAACACCTTGACATGGAGCATGCCGGGGATCGTGAGATTATGAGTATAGTCGGTGCGGCCGGTCACCTTCTGGCGCGCTTCGAGACGCGGCACTGAACGGCCGACCTGACCGGCAGGCATGGGCTTGACGAGGGTCATTGCAAGGCTCCGCGCGAGAGAGCGTCGCGCAACGCGCGGCGGACATAGACATGTAAGAGGCTGCTTTTGTATTCGGCTGATCCGCGCGCATCGTCGATCGTCTCGGCTTCCGCCACCGCGGCGTCGGCCGCGCGCGCGAAGGTCTCGGCCTTCGTTTCCGCGCCCTTGAGTTGCGCCTCGGCGGTGACGAGCCGCGTCAGCTTTTCGGTCGCCGCCGATACCATGAGGCGGCTGTCGGCGATGACGCCATCGACGACACGGAGCGAAACCGCAACGCCCAAAGCCGGCCAGTCGTCGGCCGACCGCGTCGTGCATTTGTGGTAGACGGAGGCCCAGCCCGCCTGGGACGGAACGATGACCTGCGTCAGCAACTCGCCCCGACCAAGAACCGTCTCATAATAGCCCGCGAACAAATCCTCGACCGCAATCGTTCGTTCGCCGTCCGGCCCCACCGCGCGAACGCTGGCGTGCAGCGCCGCCAGAACCGGCGGGAGATCCATGTGGGGATCGCCATGGGCGAGGTTGCCGCCGATCCGCGCCGCATTTCGCACACGCACATTGGCCAGGCGTTTCATCGCCTCCGGGATAAGCGGCGCCACCTTCTGCACGATGGGAGAATGCTCGACCGTGGACAATGTCGCCAGCGCACCGATCCGCAGGCTTCCGTCATCATCGATGCCGATCGCCGCGTGTTCCGGCTCGATGCCGTCAAGCCGGACGAGACTCGTCGGCGTGAAGACGCCGGTCTTCATCATCAGCATGAGCCCGGTGCCGCCCGAAAAGGCGCGCACGCCGCCGTCTTCTGTATCGAGCAAGGCGATGGCCTCGGCGAGCGAGGATGGCCGGACAAGTTCAAAATCCCTCATGGCGCGCCCTCGCTTTTGGCCGCGAACGCCGCGTTGATGTTTTTCACAAAGCTGCGTTCCATCTCCTTGGCCTTCGCCTTCAACACCGGTTGTCCGATGCTGCCGAGCTTGCCGGTCAGGGCAACGTCGATCTCATAGGCGATGTCGGTGGCGTTGCCGGCCGGCATGAGTTGCGCCGTGGCGGTGGAGGCCAGGCGGCCGACGATTCCAATCGGCGTGCCTTCCGCCTTCACTGCGATTGTTTCCGGCGGCACCTTGTTGATGAACTCCACGGCGACATTGAAGCTGAATTTGATATAGGCGATCCGCGTTTCGAGTTTCGCCGTGTAATGAAGCGGGTCCTGTTCCTGCAGATGGCTGACGCCCTCCACGCATGAAGCAAAGAACTGCGCGTCGTTGAGGCGTTCGTAGACCGCTTCGCGAGGGGCGGGGACCTGGAACGTTCCGGTGATTTTCATCCTGCAGAAACTCGCAAAAGGCATCCTCCTCAAGGCTCTTGCGCCCCTGTTCGTCGTTACCAGACCGAGACGGGGTCGAGAGCCGGCAGTTTCATTTGCGCCAGCCTAAGGGCGCTGGCGGCGGCGAAACAAACGAAAGCTTTTCAGGACCTCATTAAATATTATAATGACCTCGATCTGCGGCAGTGAGGGACCGGAGGGGATTTTGCTGCAACGCCTGCCGTCCATGCCGAGCCTGCGTGCCTTCGAAGCCACCGCGCGACACTTAAGCTTCACGCGGGCCGCCACCGAGCTCAATCTGACCCAAGGCGCGGTCAGCCATCAGATTCGGGGGCTTGAGGACATGCTGGGCCTCAAGCTCTTCATCCGCGAAGGCAATGCCATCCGCATCACCGAGGCCGGCCAGGAATATCTATCGTCGGCCCGGCTCGCGATTACGGAAATGCTCGTCGCCACGGAACGCGCGGTGGATCGGCAAAGAGGCGACATTCTGACGATCGCCTGCCTTGGGACGTTCGCCATAAAATGCCTCATGCCCAATCTGCCGGATTTCGTTCGTGCCTATCCGAGCATCGGCCTTAAGGTTCGCACGCTCGTGCCCTCGGTCTCTGCGCTTCCCAGCGATTACGACGTCGCCATCCAATACGGCGTGCCGGAGGATTGGCCGGACCTCGCAGTCGTGAAGATCACCGATGAGGAACTGTTTCCGGTCTGCTCGCCAGCTCTCCTCAAGGGCGAGCGTGCCATATGCGAGCCGCAGGATCTCGCTGCGCACACCATCATCCGCACTGCATCGCCGTGGATCCTGAGAGACGACTGGCCGCTCTGGATGGAGAAGGCGGGCATCGGCGGCACCGGATTTGCGGCAGAGATGACCTGCGATCTGCTTTATCCATCCTACCAGGCGGCGATCGAGGGCCTGGGCGTCGCCATGGGGCGGAGCGCCGTGGTCGCCGCCGACATAGCGGCGGGCAGGCTGGTGGAGCCGTTCAGGATTCGTCTCGGCTCCGCTTTGGGCTATCATCTGGTCATGGCGCGGGAACGATCCAAATTGTCGAAAGTAGAGTCATTTCGAAACTGGGCACTCGGCCGCTTTTACAAGCCGCTCAAGCCATAGTCTGGTAGGGTGGCGGCATGAATGTTCCCGCGAGACTCGAAGCAAACATCGAACGCCGTCCCTCGGTTTGCCCGCACGACTGCCCGTCCGCCTGCGCGCTTGACGTGGAAGTCATCGACGGCCAGCGCATCGGCCGCATTCACGGCGCCAGGGACCAGTCCTATACGGCCGGCGTCATCTGCGCCAAGGTCGCGCGCTATGCCGAGCGCATCCATCATCCCGATCGTCTGCTGCATCCCTTGAAGCGAACCGGGCCGAAAGGCTCCGGCCGGTTCGCCCGCATCACCTGGGACGAGGCGCTCGAAGAAATCGGCGCGCGCTTCAACGCCGCCGAACGCGAGCACAGCGCGCAGAGCATCTGGCTCAACTACTATGCCGGCACCATGGGCAAGGTGATGAAGGACGGCATCAACCGTCTTGCCCATGCCAAGAAATATTCGCGCCACAACGGCACCATCTGCATCAATCTCGCGTGGCCGGGCTTTCTCGCCGGCACCGGCTATATGGCCGGCCCCGACCCGCGCGAGATGGCGCAGTCCGATTGCGTCGTCATCTGGGGCACCAATGCGGTCGCCACGCAAGTCAACGTGATGACCCATGCGCTGCGCGCCCGCAAGGAGCGCGGCGCCAGGATCGTGGTCATCGACATCTACAACAACGACACCATGAAACAGGCGGACATAGCGCTCTGCCTGCGGCCCGGCAGCGACGGCGCGCTTGCTTGCGCGGTGATGCATATCCTGTTTCGCGATGGCCTTGCCGACCGCTCCTACCTGGAAAAATACACCGACGTGCCGGGCGAACTCGAAGCTCATCTGCAAACCCGCAGTCCGCAATGGGCTTCGCAGATCACCGGCCTCACCGTCGAGGAGATCGAGGCCTTTGCCAAACTCGTCGGCACGACGAAGCGCACCTACTTCCGTCTCGGCTACGGCTTCTCGCGCCAGCGCAACGGCGCCGTCAACATGCATGCGGCGGCGAGCATCGCCGCGGTCACCGGCTGCTGGCAATATGAAGGCGGCGGCGCTTTCCACAACAACGGCGGTATTTTCAAATGGAGAATGCCGCTGGTCACCGGCGCCGATGTGATGGACATCTCGACGCGCTGGCTTGATCAATCAAGAGTCGGCGCCGTGCTCTGCGGCGATGCTGACGCGCTGCAGGGCGGGCCGCCGGTAAAGGCGATGCTGATCCAGAACACCAATCCGGTTTCGGTGGCGCCCGATCAGACGCGCGTGAAGCGGGGCTTCGCCCGCGAGGATCTGTTCCTCGTGGTGCATGAGCAATTCATGACCGAGACGGCGGCTATGGCCGATATCGTGCTGCCGGCGACCATGTTCATCGAGCACGATGACATCTACAGCGGCGGCGGCCATCAATATATCGAACTGGCGAAGAAGCTCGTCGAGCCGCCAGGCGAATGCCGCAACAATCACGAGGTGATCTGCGCCATCGCCGCGCGTGTCGGCGCTGAGCATCCCGGTTTCGCCATGACGCCGCGCCAGCATATCGATGCCGCCTTGCGCACGTCGGGATGGGGCTCGATCGAAGACCTCGAAAAGATCAACTGGCGCGACGTGCAGCCGGATTTCGATACCGCGCATTTCATCAAGGGATTTCATTGGCCCGACAAAAAGTATCATTTCAAGGTCGACTGGCAGCACGTTCCCTTCGGCGGCGAGCTCTCGGGCCCCTGGCGCGACATGCCAAATCTGCCCGATCACTGGGCCGTCAACGAGAACCCTGACGAAGACCATCCGTTCAAACTGGCGACGAGCCCGTCGCGGTCTTTCCTCAACTCGACCTTCAATGAAACGCCATCGTCATTGACGCGCGAGGTCAGGCCGACGGTGCTGGTGCATCCGCAGGATGCCGCGCAATTGAACATCGCCGACGGCGACAAGGTCATTCTCGGCAACACGCGCGGCGAAGTGCGCCTGCACGCGAAATATTTCATCGGCGTCCAGCGCGGAGTCCTGATCTCCGAAGGCATCTGGCCCAACCACGCCTTCGAGGACGGCAAGGGCATCAACACGCTCACCGGCGCGGACGCGCCGGCACCTTACGGCGGCGCGGCGTTTCACGACAACCGGGTGTGGCTGAAGCGGGTGCCGTGATGTCGTCGAACGCAGATCAGCAGGAACGTCTCTCTGCGACGTGTCGATGCGGCAAGGTGAGATTGGAGACCATCGGCCAGCCGATTATGGCCGCCGCGTGCTATTGCACGAGCTGCCGGAAGGCCGGCCGCCTTTTCGAGCAACTGCCCTTCGCGCCGCCCGTCCTCAATGAGACCGGCGGAGCGGAATATCTTCTGTACCGTAAGGATCGCGTACAATGCGTGGCGGGGCAGGAGTATCTGGAAGAGCGCCGGCTCAAACCTGAATCTCCGACACGCCGCGTCCTTGCCACCTGTTGCAATTCGGCGATGTTTGTCGACTTCACCAAAGGACATTGGCTGACGTTGTACCGGAACCGCTTTCCGGCGGGCGCACCGCCCATCGAGATGCGTATCATGACACGCGGCCGGCAGGACGGCGCCACGCTTGCGGATGACATGCCGAACTATGAAAGCCATTCCGGCAAGGCCATGTTGAGACTTCTCGCCGCTTGGGTCGCGATGGGGTTCCGCAGGCCGGAAGTCACACTGGGAAAGACCGTCAGCAAGTCGCCCTGATTCGTCGCCGTCGCGGGCGGTTGCGTTGCGCGCCCGAAAATCGTCTACTGCCATTCTACTGACAGTTTCTGTCAGCAGCCCGGTGCATGATGGCTCCATGGCCCGTTCGACACGACTTCTCCAGATCGTCCAGATTCTCCGTCGCCACCGCCGGCCAGTCACGGCCGAGACCATGGCGGTCGAACTCGAAGTCTCGCTCCGCACCGTCTATCGCGACGTCGCGGCGCTATTGTCGAACCGCGTGCCGATCCGCGGCGAGGCGGGCATGGGCTATGTGCTGGAGCCGGGCTACGACCTGCCGCCGGTGATGTTCACGGCCGACGAGGTCGAGGCCATCCTGGTCGGGCTGCGCTGGCTGCGCGCCCGCGCTGACCGCTCGCTGGCGCGCGCGGCAGACGATGTCGAAGCCAAGATCGCCACCATCCTGCCGGACGCGCTCAAGCCGGTGCTGATGGAATCCTCGCTGTTCGTGCCGGCGATGGAGGAGCGCATCGTCGTCGAAAACATCGACGTCGCGCCGGTGCGCGAGGCAATCCGCAAGAGCCTGCGCCTGACCATCGACTATGCCGATGCCGTGGGCGCACGCACCCGTCGCACCATCTGGCCTTTCGCGCTCGCCTATTTCGATTCCGTCCGGGTCGTGCTGGCGTGGTGCGAAACGCGGCATGATTTCCGCTCCTTCCGCACCGATCGCATCGGCGCCTTCGACGTCGGCCAGAAATACCCGGCGCGCCGCGCCGATCTGCTCAAGCGCTGGAAGGAATTGAGTGGGCATGGGAAGCAGATGGGAAGTTAGGCAGTAGGAAGTAATTTTCTCTTGCGACTGCCTATTGCCGATTGCCGACTGCCGCTTCTTCCGCCCCCACAACCCGGTTCCCCACGATATGCGCCCGCCCACTTGCCGCCGCCGCTAGCGCACGCGGATAGATGATATGTTCCTGTTCCAGCACGCGCGCGCCGAGGGTTTCGGGCGTGTCGTCGTCGAGCACCGGCACCGCCGCCTGAGCGATGATCGGGCCGGAGTCCATTTCCGGCACGACGTAATGTACCGTGCAGCCGTGGATTTTCACGCCGTCGGCGAGCGCCCGTTCATGGGTGTGCAGGCCCTTGTAGGAGGGCAGCAGGGCCGGGTGGATATTGATCATCCGCCCGACCCAGCGCTGCGTGAACGTGGGGGTCAGCAGACGCATGAAACCGGCAAGGCAGATGAAGTCGATGCGGTGAATATCGAGGATCTGCTGCAGCGACGCCTCGAAAGCATCGCGCCCGGCATAGATCTTGTGGTCGACCGCAGCCGTCGCGATGCCGCGGGCTTTCGCCCTGGCGAGGCCGGCGGCATCGGGACGGTTCGATGCCACGAGCGCGATTTCGGCGGGGAAATCCGGCGCGCGCGCCGCATCGATCAGCGCGTCCATGTTGGAGCCGCGGCCCGAGATGAAGATCGCCGTGCGCCGGCGCGTGATCATAGGGCCAGCCGTCCGGTTGTCGTCACCCGCTCGCCGCCCGCATGAGCAACAACCTCGCCGATGCGCACGCTCGGCTCGCCCGCATTATGCAGGGCTTTCTCGACTTCGGCGGCGCTCTCGCGTCCGGCAAAGCAGATCATGCCGATGCCGCAATTGAACGTGCGCAGCATCTCGGCTTCGGCGACGCCGCCTGCCGACGCCAGCCATTTGAACACGGGCAGCACCGGAATGGCGTTGAGATCGAGCCGCACGCCGAGCCCGTCCGGCAGCACGCGGGGAATATTGTCGGGAAAGCCGCCGCCGGTGATATGCGCCAGCGCCTTGATGCCGTCAGTCGTCTGCAGCGCCGCGAGCAGGGATTTCACATAGATGCGAGTGGGCGTCAGCAGCGCCGGCGCCAGCTTGGCGCCCGCCTGGAACGGCGCCTCGTCGGTCCAGGCGAGGCCGGCGCGTTCGACGATGCGGCGCACCAGCGAGAAGCCGTTGGAATGGACACCGGAAGAGGGCAGGCCGAGCAGCACGTCGCCCGGCTCAAGGCCGGCTTTCGGCAGCAGGCTGCCGCGCTCGGCTGCGCCGACCGAAAAACCGGCGAGATCGTAATCGCCCTTGGCGTAGAGTCCCGGCATTTCGGCCGTCTCGCCTCCGATCAGCGCGCAGCCGGCGAGAAGGCAGCCCTCGGCGATGCCTTTCACCACTGCCGCGCCGGCTTCCGGATCGAGCTTGCCGGTGGCGTAATAGTCGAGGAAGAACAGCGGCTCGGCGCCCTGGACGATGAGATCGTTGACGCACATGGCGACGAGATCCACGCCGACCGTGTCGTGAATGCCGCTTTCGATGGCGATCTTGACCTTGGTGCCGACGCCATCGTTGGCTGCGACCAGGATCGGATCGGTGAAACCAGCCGCCTTGAGGTCGAACAGGCCGCCGAAGCCGCCGATTTCCGCGTCGGCGCCGCGCCGGCGCGTCGAGCGCACCAGCGGCTTGATCTTGTCGACCATGGAATTGCCGGCGTCGATGTCGACGCCCGCCTGGGCATAGGTCAAGCCTTTCGGATTGCCATCTTTGGGGGGCTGGGTCATCTGGCGTCCTTCTGACGCCGGGTTAACGCCCGCAACCCTCGGAGGCAAGGCCGGAGGCAGGCTTGCCTGCCGCTCAAGTCCTTTCACCCACAGATCAGGTCAGGAATCGATGCCCAGCCGTCTGCCCGCCGCCTGCACCGCGATCCGCGCCGGATCGATGGCGGGCGCCCGCCGGCGCAGGATTTCGGCGGTGAGGTCCGCTCCCGCACTCTCGGGCGATCCAGCCTCGAATGGCGGTTGCGGGTCGTATTCGAGCACCAGCTGGATAGCGCGGGCGCGTGCTTCGCCGAGCATGCGGGCGACGAGCGTCAGGCCGAAGTCTATCCCGGCGGTGACGCCGCCGGCAGTGATGCGGTTGCGGTCCTCGACGACCCGGCCCGCGGCCGGGATCGCCCCGAGCATCGGCAGCAGGTCGCGCACGTACCAGTGCGACGTCGCGCGGTAGCCGTGCAGCAGTCCGGCTGCGCCCAGCAGCAGCGAGCCGGTGCAGACACTGGTTACGAAACTCGCTCCATCTCCCTGTTTTTTCAAAAAAATTATGACTTCAAAATCGCTTATGCAGGCGGTCGTCCCGCCCAGTCCGCCAGGCACGAACAGGACATCGAGCTTCGTCGGGCAGGTGGCGAAGGTGTGGGTGGGCTGCACCATGACGCCGACATCGGTCTTCACCGGCGCCAGATCCTTCCAGACCAGGAGGATGTCGAACATGGCGAGTGAAAACACTGTCTGCGGGCCGTTGAGATCGAGCAGGATCATGCCCGGATAGACCAGCATTGCCGCCTTCGGGCGTTCGCCGACACCTGCGGCCATGGGCGTGGCCTCTGCCGCGCATGTTAAGCCAAAATCCGCATCTCCGGCCATTCCTTGACCCGGCATGCTATATTCCCCCATGGCGTCTGTCCGATCCTCTGGATCGGACAGACGCGTCCAGTTTACCTAAAAAGCGCATTTTCTTCATGCGAACCGGTGCCCACTTCGCTTGAAAATGCGCATGAAGCGTATTTCCACAGGTCGGTCTGTCGCTTGAGACTGCCGGCATGCTAATCTGCAGTCAAATGAGCGCCCAAACCTTGCTGGCAAACCTGCCGAACCTGATCACCCTTGCGCGTCTGGCGCTTGTTCCCGTCGTCATTGCCCTGATTGTTCAGCCCAAATGGGGGCTGGCCTTCGGCGTGTTTCTGATCGCCGGCATTTCCGACGCCGTCGACGGCTGGCTCGCCAAACGGCTCGATCTGCGCTCGGAACTCGGCGCCTGGCTGGATCCACTGGCCGACAAGGCGCTGCTGGTGTCGATCTACATCGCGCTCGCTATCGCCGGTGTGCTGCCGGCGGCCATCGCCATTCTCGTGGTGTCGCGCGATGTCATGATCATCGCGGGCGTGGTGGTGGCGATTCTCCTCGACCGGCCGTTTCCGATCAAGCCATTGCTGATTTCCAAGATCAATACGGCGATCCAGATCGCCTTCGCCTGCGCTGTCCTGGCGGCGAAGGCCTTCGATATCCATCTCGGACTGTGGTTCGAGATCGCGATCTGGCTGGTGGCTGCGTTTACCCTTGCATCTGCGGCGGCCTATGTCAGTCAATGGTTGCGGCATATGGAAAACTGACCGCCAGGATTTTTGACCGCCAGGATTTCGACTGTCATGCAGCTTGAACGGCAACTGGGCTTCTGGTTCGCGGCATTGCTGCTGCTCGCCGTCCTGCTGTGGCTGTTCAGCGGCGTCCTCATGCCGTTCGTCGCCGGCATGGTGCTGGCCTATCTGCTCAACCCGCTCGCCAACCGGCTCGAGCGCATGGGCGCCAACCGCCTCGTCGCCAGCCTCGTCATCCTGGCCGTCTGCCTCATCATCTTCGTCGTGGTGCTGGTCGCCGTCGTGCCGCTGCTCGTCCACCAGTTCTCGAATTTCGCCGATAACGTACCGGGCTATATTTCCCGGCTACAGGTCCTGGCCAACGAGCAAGGCGCCCATCTGGCGGAAAAATTCGGCGTCAATATTTTGGAAAAACTCGGCCTCGGACAAGGCAATACGCCCGATCTTTCAGGTTCCGTGGGAAATATCGTCGGCAAGGGCGCGCAATGGCTGACCGCCGTCCTGGCGTCGATCTGGTCGGGCGGCACGGCGCTGATCACGCTCGCCTCGCTCATCGTCGTCACGCCGGTGGTGGCGTTCTACCTGCTGGTCGACTGGGCGCGGATGATCGAGACCGTGAACAGCCTGGTGCCGGTCAACCACCGCGCCACCGTGCGGCGGCTGGCGAGGGAGATAGACATCGCGATCGCCGGTTTCCTGCGCGGGCAGTCGCTGGTCTGCCTGTTTCTCGGCCTTTGGTACGGCGTCGGCCTGACGCTCATCGGCCTCAACTTCGGCTTTCTCATCGGCCTTACCGCCGGCATCCTCAGCTTCATTCCCTATGTCGGGTCGCTGACCGCGCTCATCGTCGCCGCCGTCGTAGCCATCGTCCAGGGCTGGCCGAGCTACTGGCTGCTGATCATGTCCCTCGTCGTCGTCGGGGCCGGGCAGTTTCTCGAAGGCAATGTGCTGACGCCTAAGCTGGTCGGTGAATCGGTCGGCCTGCATCCGGTCTGGCTGATGTTCGCCCTGCTGGCCTTCGGCTCGCTGTTCGGCTTCACCGGCCTGATCGTCGCCGTGCCGGTGGCCGCCGCCATGGGCGTGCTGATCCGCTTCGGCATCGAGCGCTACCGGGAGAGCCCGCTTTATCGCGGCGCGGAGCCCTGATGGCCCGCGGCAGCGACAGGCAGATGGCGCTGGACCTGCCGCTGGAGCCGAGCTTCAGCCGTGACGATTTTCTCGTCTCGCCCTCCAACCAGGCCGCCTGGACTTTGTTCGAATCCTGGCCGAACTGGCCCGGCCGCATGGTGCTCCTGCTTGGCCCGACGGGCGCTGGAAAGAGCCATCTCGGCGCCATCTGGGCCAAAACGGCTCAGGCGCGGGTGCTGCCCGCCGCGACCCTGGCCCAGGCGGACATTACCGCGCTCGCCCGTTCCGGCGCGATTCTGCTCGAAGACGCCGACCGCATCGGCGGCGCCGAGGCCGAATTCTTCCATTTCCTCAATCTGGCGCAGGAAGCGGGCGCTTATATCGCGATGACGGCGCGCTCCTGGCCCGATTCCTGGGGTCTCGCCACCAAGGATCTGCTGTCGCGCCTGCGTCTGGCGCCATCGGTCGAAATCGGCGAGCCCGACGACGCGCTCGTGCGCGCGGTCCTGATCAAGCTGTTTCTCGACCGTCAGTTGCAGGTCGATACGTCCGTGATCGAGTTTCTCGCCATGCGGATTGAACGATCCCTGTCTGCGGCGCGTTCCATCGTCGCTATTCTCGACCATGAAGCCCTGGCGCGCGGACGGCCGGTGACACGGCCGATGGCAGGCGAAGTGCTGCGCCGGATCGAGAATGGCACGGGTTAGAAACCAATACGGGACGAACCCGTAGCTGACTGAATTTTGTCATCGTATTGTCATCTCGTCTGTGCACGCAGACGAGCGTCAATCAAGGAAGGCTGTTCCAGTGTCGAGCGAAATAGCGAGCCTGCCCCAGACCAATGTGGAGACGGCGCAGTCAAGCTTCGGCGAGCCCAGCGGCCCCATGACGGCCGAACTTGATCATCTGATGCACTCGGGCGAGCGCTTCATCAACCGCGAGATCTCCTGGCTGGAGTTCAACAATCGCGTTCTGGCCGAGGCCTCCAATCGCAATCATCCGCTGCTCGAGCAGGTGCGCTTCCTGTCGATTTCGGCCAACAATCTCGATGAATTTTTCATGGTCCGCGTCGCCGGCCTGATCGGCCAGGTGCGTTCTGCCGTGCTGACGCCCTCGGATGACGGTCTGCTGCCGGCGGAGCAATTGGCCAATCTGCGCCGCCGCGTGGCGCAACTGACCGAAGCCCAGCAGTCGCGCTGGATCGAACTGCGCCGCGAACTGGCCGGCGCCGGCATCCGCATCGTCGAACCGGCCGACCTCGAAAAAGCCGAGGCCGAGTGGCTCACCGATCATTTTCTGTTGCATATCTTCCCGGTGTTGACGCCGCTTGCCATCGACCCCGCGCATCCGTTTCCCTTCATTCCCAATCTCGGCTTCAGCGTCGCGCTGCAGCTTCTTGGCCTGCGCGAAGGCAACAGGTTGAACGCGCTCGTGCGCCTGCCCAACAAGATCGAGCGCTTCGTGCGCATCCCTTCGATCTTCGGCGGCAGCGAGACCAAGCTCGTCTCGCTTGAAAGCGTCATCGCTGCGCAGGCGTTTCGCCTGTTTCCCGGCTACAAGATCATCGGGCAGGGCGGTTTCCGCGTCATTCGCGACAGCGACATCGAAGTTGAAGAAGAAGCCGAAGATCTGGTGCGCTTTTTCGAGTCGGCCTTGAAGCGCCGGCGTCGCGGCAGGGTCATTCGGCTCGAGTTCGATGCCTCCACACCTGACGACCTGCAGCAGTTCGTCGCCGATGAAGTCGACGTGTCCGATGCCGAAGTCTTCGTGCATTCGGGTATGCTGGCGCTCAACGAACTCTCGGAAGTGGTGGCGCTCGATCGGCCCGAGCTGAAATTCTCGCCTTACAATGCGCGCTTCCCGGAGCGCGTGCGCGAGAACGGCGGCGATTGCTTTGCTGCGATCAAGCAGAAGGATCTCGTTGTCCATCACCCTTATGAATCCTTCGACGTTGTGGTGCAGTTCGTCTCGCAGGCGGCGCGCGATCCCAATGTCATGGCCATCAAGCAGACGCTCTATCGCACCTCCGCCGACAGTCCCATCGTCCGCGCGCTGGTCGAAGCGGCGGAAGCGGGCAAGGCGGTGACGGCGCTCGTCGAGTTGAAGGCGCGTTTCGACGAGGAAGCCAACATCCGCTGGGCGCGCGACCTTGAACGCGCGGGCGCGCAGGTCGTGTTCGGTTTCATCGAATTGAAGACCCACGCCAAGCTGTCGATGGTGGTGCGCCGCGAAGGCGCGGGCCTCACCACTTACTGTCATGTCGGCACCGGCAATTATCACCCGCAGACCGCGCGCATCTATACGGACGTTTCCTACTTCACCGCCGATCCTGTGATCGGTCGCGATGTTGCCCGCATCTTCAACTTCATCACCGGTTATGGCGAGCCTGCCGATCTTGAACGTATGGCGGTATCGCCGTTCAGCCTGAAGAAGAAACTGCTCCAACACATCGACGAGGAGATCGCTCACGCGAAGGCAGGCGATCCCGCTGCCATCTGGGCGAAATGCAATGCCCTCGTCGATCCCGAAATCATCGACGCGTTCTATCGCGCCAGCAGGGCGGGGGTGTCGATTGAGCTGATCGTGCGCGGCATCTGCTGCCTGCGGCCCGGCGTGCCCGGCCTGTCCGACAATATCCGCGTCAAATCCATCGTCGGACGCTTCCTCGAACACGCGCGTATCTACGCGTTCGGCAACGGCAAGGGCCTGCCGCATCCCGGCGCCCATGTCTATATTTCATCAGCCGATCTGATGCCGCGCAACCTCGACCGCCGTGTCGAGGTCATGGTGCCAATGACGAATCCGACGGTTCACCAGCAGGTTCTCGAACAGATCCTGGTCGCCAATCTTATCGACAACCAACAGAGTTACCGGGTCTTGCCCGACGGGTCCAGCGAGCGCATAGTCCCGCGCGCGGGCGAAGAACCTTTCAATGCGCACAATTATTTCATGACCAATCCATCCCTGTCTGGTCGTGGAAAGTCGCTGCGGGAATCCAGTCCGCGAACCTTGTCCAGGCGTAGAGATTCTCGCAAATCGAATGGCTCTTCCAAACAATAGTGCCCCCGGCCGGCTGGAGGCCCTCAAGCCGATCGCAGTCGTCGACATCGGCTCCAATTCGGTCCGGCTCGTTGCCTATGAAGGCCTGTCGCGGGCGCTGACGCCGATCTACAACGACAAGGTGCTGTGCGGCATCGGCCGGGGTGTCGCCACCAGTGGCAAGCTCAATGAAGAAGGCGTCGAACGTGCCCTGGCGGCGCTGGCGCGCTTTCGCGTGCTCTGCGACAATCTGGAAGTCGAAGACGTCCACGTTCTGGCGACGGCTGCTGCGCGCGATGCCAGGAACGGCAAGGAGTTCCTGGCCGCGGCGACGAAAGCGATCGGCGCGCCGATCGAGCTTCTTTCGGGCGAACGTGAATCGCAGCTTGCGGCGATGGGCGTCGTGTCCGGATTCTTCGAGCCCGATGGCGTTGTCGGTGATCTCGGCGGCGGTTCGCTCGAGCTGAACGAGGTGCACGGCGACAAGCTCGGCAAGGGGGTGTCCCTGCCGCTGGGTGGCCTGGCCCTCATGGACGTCTCCGGCCGGTCGCCGAAAAAGGCGAGCAAGATCGTGCGCGAGGCCCTGTCCAACGTCAAAGGGCTCGACTATCTCAACGGCCGCACCTTCTACGCGGTCGGTGGCACCTGGCGCGCGCTGGCGCGCCTGCACATGCATCAGCGCAACTATCCGCTCAACGTCATGCACGGCTATGTCATTCCGCGTCGCGACGCGGAGGATTTCGTTGCGCTCGTCGAAAGGGTCAATGCGGAAGCGCTCGTGGCCATTGAGAGCGTTGCCGCGGCACGCCGTCCCCTGCTGGCCTATGGCGCGATCGTGCTGGAAGAAATCATCCGCAAGGCGCGGCCGAACGAGATCATCGTCTCGGC
This sequence comes from Terripilifer ovatus, assembly GCA_029222685.1. Classification (GTDB taxonomy): domain Bacteria; phylum Pseudomonadota; class Alphaproteobacteria; order Rhizobiales; family Beijerinckiaceae; genus Terripilifer; species Terripilifer ovatus. The sequence continues at coordinate 470,407 of JARHVB010000010.1, forward strand.
GCTCGGGCTGCGCGAAGGCCTGTTGCTCGAGCGGCTCAGCAGGGCCGAACGCAAGATCGACCCGTTGATCCAGGCGGCGCGCGATCTCAACGTATTGCGCTCACGCGCGCCGCAGCATGGCGAGGATCTGTGTACCTGGACGGACGCCTTCATGGCCTCCACCCATCTCGACGAGACGAAGAACGACAAGCGCCTGCGCCATGCCGCCTGCCTGCTGGCCGACATCGGCTGGCGCGCCCATCCCGATTATCGCGGCGAGCAATCGCTGAACATCATTGCCAATGCGGCGTTCGTCGCCATCGACCATCCCGGCCGCGCCTATCTGGCGCTCGCCGCATCCTATCGCTACCTGGGCTTCGATCTCGATGTGAGCCCGCAATGGCGCATGCTGGCGTCTCCGCGCCTGCTCGATCGCGCGCAAATTCTCGGCTCGGCCATGCGCGTGGGCTATGCCGTCTCGGCGGCGATGCCGGGCGTCCTGCCGAAGACACCGCTGCTCTGCACGAAAAGCAAGATCATTCTCAAACTGCCGTCCGAATTCGCGCCGCTGGCAAGCGAACGCCTGGCCGGTCGCCTCAAGCAGCTCGCCCGCCTGATCGGCCGCGAGCCGGAAATCTCCATCGCGTCTTGAGTGTGATGACGAGCCACCAGAAGCCCTCATCCTGAGGAGCAACGCGCAGCGTTGCGTCTCGAAGGACGGGGGCGATACGCTACAACCTGGCAGTCATTTCTTGCTGCTACGTGGCGCTCACGATCGTCCTTGCCTGACGCCCCCGTCCTTCGAGACGCGCCCTCCGGGCGCTCCTCAGGATGAGGGCTTCTGGTAGTCTGCTGCGTCGGCAAATGAAAACAATGCGGCCACGCGATGGGTCTCATCGCGCGGCCGCAAAACGTCGTCGCGTCTCTAAGCTCAGTCCTCGTGCGACAGCAGCGCGTTATGGATCACCGCGCCGATGGCGGCGCCGACGATCGGCGCAACCCAGAACAGCCAGAGCTGCTCCAGCGCCCAGCCGCCGACGAACAGGGCCTGTCCGGTCGAGCGTGCCGGATTGACGGATGTGTTGGTGACCGGGATCGAGATCAGGTGGATCAGGGTCAGGCACAGGCCGATGGCGATCGGCGCGAAGCCGGGAGCCGCTTTCTTGCCGGTGGCGCCGAGAATGACCAGCAGGAAGAAGGCCGTCATCACCACTTCGCAGACGAGCGCCGCAACCATCGAATATTTGCCGGGCGAATGCTCGCCATAGCCGTTGGCGGCGAATCCGCCGAGAGCGAAATCGGCCTTGCCGGAAGCGATGACATAGAGCACGGCGGCGGCGGCGGCAGCGCCGACGACCTGGGCGATGATGTAGGGGATCAGTTCGCCCCAGGAGAAGCGCCCGGCAACGGCGAGGCCGACCGAAACAGCAGGATTGAAATGTCCGCCCGAGATCGGGCCGACCGCATAGGCCATCGTCAGGACGGTCAGGCCGAATGCCAAAGCGACGCCGGCAAACCCGATGCCGAGTGTTGGAAAGGCCGCTGCGAGAACAGCGCTGCCGCAACCGCCCAATACGAGCCAGAATGTGCCGAAGAATTCCGCCGCAAGCTTCTTTTGCATAATGATGCCCCTTGTTGATTCGATCAGCGGGGCAAGCTTAGGGCAAGCTTCGATGCCTGAAAAGTAAGCATGCTACTTGTGCACGACGGCGTTAACGGCGCATCGCGCTCTCTTGAATAAACAAGATACTTCTTTCAATTCAAATAAATCGAAACGCTATTCGGCGGCCTGTTCGATGCTCGGCGCTTCCTGCCAGGCAAGCGTGATGACGCGGCCGCGCTCGATGGTGAGCGCGAGGCGTCCGTGTTTCAACTCCAGCGCCTTGGCGCCGAAGAGATCGCGCCGCCAGCCCGTGAGCGCCGCGACAGGTGCATCATCGTCGCCCGAGATGGCTTCGAGGTCGTCGACGGTGGCGATCATTTTCGGTGCGACACCATGGCGTTCGCTGACCTGGCGCAACAAGACCTTGAGCAGTTCGACGGTCGCGCCATTGCTGCCCGAACGGCGTTCCCGTTCGATCCTGGGCAGCGTCTTGGGGTCGCGCGCCAATCCGCGCTCGATGGCGGCCAGCATATCGGCGCCGCCGCGCGAACGTTCCATGCCGCGTGGGAAGGCGCGCAGGTTGCCCAGCGCCTCGGCCGTCCGCGGCGCCGCCAGCGCCACTTCCAGCATGGCGTCGTCCTTCAGGACGCGCGAGCGCGGCACGTCCTTCGTTTGCGCCTCGCGCTCGCGCCACGCCGCCAGTTCCATCAGCACGGCAAGATCGCGCGGCTTGCGGGCACGGTGGCGATAGCGCTCCCAGGCGCTGGCGGGATCCTGCTCGTATGTGGCCGGCGTCGTCAGCGAGCGCATCTCGTCATCGAGCCAGGAGAGGCGGTTGGAACGTTCGAGTTTGTCGCGCAGCGACTTGTAGATGTCGCGCAGATGCGTCACGTCGGCCAGCGCATAGACGATCTGCGCTTCCGTCAGCGGACGGCGCGACCAGTCGGTGAAGCGCGACGACTTGTCGACGGTCACCTTGCAGATCGACTGGGCCAGTTCGCCGTAAGCGACCTGATCACCGAAGCCGCAGACCATGGCCGCCACCTGCGTATCGAACAGCGGCGCCGGCACCAGCTTGCCGAGATTCCAGACGATCTCGATGTCCTGGCGCGCCGCGTGGAACACTTTGACCACAGCCGGGTTGGCCATCAGGTCGAGAAACGGCGTCAGGTCGAGATCGGGCGCCAGCGCGTCGACGGCCACTGCTTCGGCGTCCGACGCCAGTTGGATGACGCAGACCTTCGGCCAGAATGTCGTCTCGCGCAGAAATTCCGTATCGACGGTGACGAACGGATGACGGGCAAGGCGGCCGCAGGTTTCGGCCAGAACGGCAGAGTTGGTGATGAGGCTCATTGGGCGCGCTATAGCCGAATCAGATGCAGGATGCGAGAAACATTGCAGCAAAAGATGCCCAGTTGACCTTTTTTTGAATGGTTCGGGAGCTGTTTGCGTCCCGGGCGTGAGGTGCGCAATGGCGGCCGTTCCGCTGACCTCGCCGTTTCGGAAGCCCTCCCTGTCGCCGTCGCGGTCGCCGGGCGCGAAAGATCGCTCGCGGCGAGACCTCCTTGGCGATGTCGCCGGTCTGGGGCTGGCCGCCACGGTATTCGCGGCCGGAAACTGGCCGGTGTGGGCGCAGCCCGCTTCTCCCGAGGATGTCGATCTTGAACTGGTGCTTGCCGTGGACGCGTCGGGATCGGTCAGTCAGCAGAGGTTTAACCTGCAAAAACAAGGATATGTCCAAGCTCTCCAGGATCCGCGTGTGGTCCGTGCCATTCTTTCGGGTCAGACCCAGTCGATCGCGGTGACCATGTTCCAGTGGACCGGACCTTCGGTCTCGGCCGAGGTGATCCCGTGGATGAAAATCGCCGATGAGCCCTCGGCCCGTGCCGTCGCCGATGCCATCGCCGAAGTGCCGCGCCGCATCTACGGCGGCGGCACGTCGATCAGCGGCGCGATCGATCGGGCCATGACCCTGTTCGGCCGGAGCTTCCGGGGTGCCCGCCGTGTCATCGATATTTCCGGCGACGGCGCCAATTCCAGCGGCCGTCCGGTCAGCCGCGCACGCGACGAGGCGGTCGCCCAAGGTGTCGTCATCAACGGCCTGCCGATTCTGTCGGTCGAGCCCGATCTCGACCAGCATTACCAGGACGAAGTCATCGGCGGGCCGGGGGCCTTCATGATCGTCATCCATGATTACGATCAGTTCGCCGACGCCATCGTCAAGAAGCTGATCGCTGAAATTTCCTGAAGCCCGCTCCTGCCAGAAACTGACATCCCCCGGGCTTAGTCTCCCTCCAGACCGAAGGAGGAGCACATGAAATTCTGGATCGGCGTCGCCTCGCGCGACCATGTCGCCATCGGCCGCGCCGGCGGCTTCTGCCAAATGAACCACGGCAAGGAAGCGCCTCTGCGCCGGCTCGGCGCGGGCGATCGGATCGTTTTCTATTCGCCGCGAACCGCCATGAATGCCGGCGAGCCTATTCAGGCCTTCACGGCGATCGGGGAAGTCCTGCCGCGCCCTGTCTACCAGGCGGATATGGGCCATGGTTTTCGCCCGTTCCGGCGTGACGTCGCTTTCCTGCCGATGCGCGAGACGCCGATCCGGCCGCTGCTGCAGGATCTGTCGTTCACCCGTGGCCAGCAGTCCTGGGGGTATGCTTTCCGTCGCGGCCATTTCGAGATTTCGCTGGACGATTACGCCGTGATCGCCTGGAGCGCCGGCGTCGATGTCCAGCCGGCGCTGGAGCCGTTGCTGCTGGCTTCCTGATGTGAACAAGGAACTCGCGCCGGGTGCGCTCCTATAGTAGCTTTTCCTCAACAATCGAGCCGTCGGCCGGCCTTGTTCGGAGGAAGCGATGAAGGGTAGGGCGCTTGCGCTCGGTGTATCGGCCGCCTTGTGGGGTCTGGCGTATGCGGGCATCTCGCACATCAAGGTTCTGGCTCAGGACGAGCGCCTGTCCAGGATTTTCGGCGATGTCCGCGACGTCAACGGCTACATGCCGCTGGAGGGCGCGCGCATCCAGGTGCGGGTGAAAGGCACCGCCCCGGCGATGATCGCCATCACCGACGCTGAGGGCCGTTTCAAGTTTCAGGACGTGCCTGCAAACGTCGATCCCGATGCCCTGAAGATCACCTGTTCGCTGGAGGGATATCGCCTGCTCAACCTGGCGCGCCGGAAGCTGAGAACCAACGTCGACGCTCCGATCCAGGTCGAGTGCTTGCTCGAAAAGGAATAGCCGGGAGTTCCGGCGCGCGGCTTCGCCGGCCACTGCATGGGATCGATCAAGCCCGCGCCGCATAACGCGTCCGCAGCAGCATGGCCTGCAGCAGCACGCCAGGCAGCGCCAGCAGCAGGACCGCCTGCAGCGGTATGGCGTTCGACAGCAGCGCATAGGCGGTGAGGCAGACGGCGATGCCGCCGAAATCCCAGCCGCCTTCGGCTGCGAACTGGTAGCGCAGCGAACAGGGCGCGCGCTTGGCGTCGTTGTAGATCGCCGTCATCATTGCCGGGATGTAGAGGCCGCCGACCGCCGAGCCGAGCAGCGCCACGGCGACGACTTTCACCGGATCGAACCCGGCCAGAGCCTGGACGACCAGCATGCTGCAGGCGACGAGACAGAAGAGCGTCACCGCCTGGCGGCCGTTGCCGGCGTCGATGAAGCCACCCAGGACATAACCGCCGGCGGCTCCCGCCAGCGCCGCCGCCGCCAGTGCCGAGCCGTAGCTGTCGTAAGCCTGGCCCAAGGCAAGAAACAGGATGAGGTTCCAGGCGGTATAGGAGGCGGAGACGATCCAGCCGTCCAAGGCAAAGATTGCGGTGCCTCTGCGTGCCGCTGAATAGGCGTTGGGCGGCGCCTGCTTTGCCACCGCGGGATTGATGACCCCGACCAGCGGCAGGGTGGAGCCGAGCGCTGCTAGACCTGCTGCGCCGAAAGCTGCCCAGGGGCCGAACAGGGTCAGCATGAGGCCGCCTGCCGCCGGCCCGACAATGCTCGCCACCGCGGCCAGCGCCTGGCGGAAGCCGATCTGCCTGCCGCGCGCATGATCGTCACCGAGCGAGGCGAAAATGGCGTGAAACGACGTCCAGTAGAAGACATTGCCGACGCCGGAAATCAGGATGTAGGCGAGCAGGGCCCCGTCGAGCCCCTTCACCTGTGCCAGGGCAACATATTGGACAGCGAGCACGACCGACCCGATGATCAGGGTGAATTTGAGCCCGATCAGCGGGCTGACCATCAGCAGGATTGGCCGCAGGATGAAGCGCAGGACGAGGATTGCGGCAACCACCAGGAAGACGAAAGGCAGTGGCAGGCCATTCTTGACCATGAAGGCATAGGAAAATGTGCCGCCCAGGTTGAACGACAGTTGCAGCAGCCCGCTGTGCAGGTTCAGCCGGTTGATATTCCTGTTCGCGAACGTGGCCATCGGATCCTTGGGCAACCGCGCCTGAACGCGCCGATTCGCATAAGCAATTCTGTCTAAAGTATCGGGCGCTCCTTCGGAATCGCCCGATACTCTAAGATTTCTTGAAGTCGCATCGCCTTTGCGAAAACCGGCATCCACTTGTTCGCGCGATGCTCTAGCACGGCCGTGCGGCGGGGCCAGAGCCGCGGCGCAATTCCGCCGTCTTTTTAGGCGACCTCTGGCCGATTGGGGAATCCGGCGATTTTAACGGTTGATCAACCATAAGCTGGTGAAACTCAGCTTGGTTGCGCAAGCGTTCTGTCATGTCCACGAGGTTGTGTTGGGTTATTTGTCTCCGCCTCCGGCTCCTGCACCGGTCGTCGTCGTCAAGGACGTCGGCGGCCTTGTGTCGGATTATCAGGCTCAGACCCGGATTTACCGTGCCGAGGGCCGCGAGGTCCGGCTCATGGAATGCCGTTCCGCCTGCACGCTTGCCCTCAGCCTGCCGAATGTCTGCGTCTACCCCTGGAGCGTGTTGAAATTCCACACGGCGTATAATCAGAACACCAAGGAAATCGACGCCGGGGTCTCATCCGAACTTTTCAATTCCTATCCTGAACCGGTGCGCGCACGGCTCGGTTACCTGACGCGCAATTATCGCAATCTGTCCGGCGAGGAACTGATCGACCTCGGCATCCGCGACTGCCGCAAGGGACCCGACGTGCAGCTCGCCCGCGCCCAGCCGAAGCCGGCAGCCCCGACCGCAGCGCCAACCGTTTTGGCCGACGCCTCGCAGGGAAGCGATCCGGTATCCGGTCTCATTCGCGGCGTGACCTCGCTTTTTGGCGGCAATGCCGGCCAGACCGTGCCGGCGCCCAATCGTCCGGCGCAACCGACGCTTGTTGCGTCGGTCACGCCCAGCCTGAACATCGATCTTGTACCGCTGCCGCCGCGCCGCCCGGCGGATTTGCCGGCCGCACAGCCTGACGACGAGAACATCGCCGGCGATACCGGAACGACAACGCCCGCCGAACAAAATTTCGAGATGGCGGAAGCGGTGCCGCTGCCGCCGCATCGTCCGACCGTCGTTGCGCAAGCCTCCTACACGCGTCCGATCGAACTGCCGGCGGTCATCACCGGCGCCGTGCCGATCCTGCCGGCGGGTCTGTCCGCCTATGCGCCGCTGCCGACATTGCTGCAGAGCCTGCGCCGCTGATGACTCAGACGATGCGATGACCCGCATCGCGGACGGCTGGACGTTCGATCCTGCTCGTGCATAGTCGGCCTCCAATCTAATCGCTGTTGAAACTGCGATAGCGGAGGAAGCATGACTCAAGCAGATACTGCCGGCGATGTGATGCTGGTGGGCAGCATTCCCCACAAGTCGATTCCGCAAGCCATGAACATGTTCGGCCCACCGCTGGCGCAACATCTTCAGGCGCTGCCCGATGGCGAAGTGGGCTGGCGCCGCTTCTGGATCACGCGTGTCCACTTCCAGGTGCTGGCCATCCATCCAGATCTGGAAGTGATCCAGCAGCCGCGCCGCGACAACGGCATCGAGCGCATCTATCCCCATGACGCCACCGACAACTGGAACTTCAAGGTCCGCGACGGCGTCGACAAGATCGTCTTCGGCCATCCCGGCTGGCGTCTCGGCTTCTATCAGGACGCCGCCAACTCCTATCATTTCTTCCGCGACCTGAAGGACAAGGGCCTGCTGCCGGAGAGTGTCCGGTTTCAGGTGTCGATCCCTTCGGCCGTCAGCGCCATCCCGCCGCGGGTCATGCCGCACAAGGGCGATCTCGAAAAGGTGCGGCCCGGCTATATCGACGCGGTGCGCGCCGAAGTGCTGGCCATGCTCGACGTCATCCCCGCCAAAGAGCTCGCCATTCAATGGGATTGCTCAAGCGAGATGCAGGACGTCTACGGCGGCATCGCCGGCACGCCCGCGCCTGGCGGCATCGAACGCAATCTGCCGCAGATCAACGCGCTGTCGCGCGATCTGCCGGACGATGTGATGCTGGGTTTCCATCTCTGCTTCGGCACCCTCGGCGGCTGGCCGCGCTTCGCGCCCGACAGCACCGACAAAGCGGTGGAACTCGCCAATGCTTTCATCGAAGGTTCTGGCCGCAGGGTCGACTGGATGCACATTCCGCTGCTTGACCGCACCGACGAGGCCTATTACGCGCCCCTCGCCGCGCTCCGGCCGGACAAGACGCGGCTCTATCTCGGCATGATTCACAGCATGAACACATATGAGCAACGGCTTGCGCTGGCACGCAAATATGTGCCCGACTTCGGCGTGGCCGCCTATTGCGGCTTCGGCCGGCGCGATCCGGACGAACTGCAGGGCATCCTCGACGATCATGTGCGCGCGGTGGAACTGCTGCAACGATCGCGCCGTGCGTAGGGGTGTCCATAAAAATAGTCTTGGGAGGGGGTATCATGATTGCGAAGCTTGCTGCCGTTGCCGTGTCCATATGGTTCAGTCTTTCGCCGGCCCAGGCTCAAAACTGGCCTGACAAGCCGATCAAGCTGATCGTGCCGACAGGGGCGGGCGCTGCCACCGATGTGATGGCGCGGCTCCTCGCCAACGAGGTCTCCAAGAAAATCAACGGCTCGATCTATATCGAGAATGTCGCGGGCGGATCGGGCTTGCCGGCGCATCAGGCCGCTGCGCGCGCCGAGCCGGACGGCTATACGTTCCTCTTCACCAACACCTCTGGCCTGGCGCTGAACCCGGTGTCGTTCAAGCAACTGCCTTACAATCCGGCGAAGGACTTCAGCGCCGTCGCCATGGTCGTTGATCTGGCGCCACAGATGGTGAGTGTGCACAAGGATGTCCCCGCCAAAACGCTGCCCGAGCTCATCGCCTATGTGAAGGCCAATCCCGGCAAGGTCAGCTACGGCGTCGATGCGACGGCCGGCGCCGCAGTGTTCTTCGGCAAGCTTCTCAATCGTCGTGCCGGGCTCGATATGGCGGAAGTGCCGTATCGAACCGCGGCGCAAATGGTGCAGGACGCCGGGGCGGGGCGGCTTCCTGTCCTCATCAGTTCGATGACTGTGGCACAGCCCTTTGTGGACACCGGCGACCTGCGCCAGATCGCACTGTTCTCGGGCCGGCGCTTTCCCGACCTGCCGAACCTGCCGACAGTCACCGAAACCCTGCCGGGCACAGGCTATGACGGCTTTTTCGTCGTCGTCGCGCCAGCCAAAACGCCGGCCGCCATTGTCGACCGCATGAATGCCGCCGTTGCCGAGGTGCTCAAAGGGCCAGACATCCAGAAGCGCCTGCTGCAGATCGGCCTGGCGTCGAACGGTACAGGCTCGCCGCAGCAGACGTCCGATTTTCTCGACAAGGAACGCCAGCGCTGGCGTGACCTGGCAAAGGAACTCGGCGTCCAGCCGCAGTGAAATGGTGGACGATCTTCCGCTGATGCAAACCACGGAAAGCCGTCAGGGACTCTTGCCCTGACGCTGCTTTCCATCTGCTCCGGGCAGGGCTAGTATTACGATCAGAAGTCGTACGCCAAGTGCGGCCGTGTGGGGAGGAACGGCATGCGCTTCGCGCCTGCGACCGCTTTATTTGCTGTGTTGGCGACAGGATCTGTTCATGCTGATCCGATCGATGAGTTCTACCATGGCCGCACCATGTCCATCGTCGTCGGCCATGAGCCGGGGACGGGCTTCGATCTTTATTCGCGCAGCCTGGCGCGGCACATGAGCCGCTTCGTTCCCGGCACGCCGACCATCGTCGTGCAGAACATGGTCGGCGCCAGCGGCCTCAATGCGATAAGCTGGCTTTATTCCGTCGCGCCGAAGGACGGCTCCGTCATCGCCATCTCGGCCCATACCGCGCCGCTGGAACCGCTGCTCGGATCGGGCGTGGCAAAATTTGACGCCTCGCGCTTCAACTGGATCGGCAACATCGATCACGGCGTTTCCGTCTGCGGCGTCTGGCACACGTCGGGTATCGCGACATTCGACGACGTGTTCAAAAAGGAGATTCTGCTGGGCGGCACCGGTGCCTCCGGCCCGCTGAGCTCCGCCGCCAACGCGCTGCGCAATCTGCTTGGCGCGAAGATAAAACTCGTCGACGGCTACAAGGGATCGGCCAGCATTCGCATGGCGACCTTGCAGGGCGAGGTCAACGGCGTCTGCGGCATCTCGTTGTCGACGCTCAACGCCCAATACGGGCAGGACGTGCGCGATGGCCGCTTCAAGCCGATCCTGCAATTCGGCACGGTGGAATCTCCGGCTCTGCCCGGCGTGCCGGCCGTTTACCGATACGCCAGGACCGATGAGGATCGACAGACTTTCGATCTCGTGTTCGGCGCGCAGTCGATCGGTCGCGCCTATGCGGCACCGCCGGATACGCCGCTCGCGCGCGTACAGGCCCTGCGAGCGGCCTTCATGAAGACGATGGAGGACCCGGCCTTCGCGGCCGAACTGGAAAAGCAGCAGCTCGATCTCAATCCGCGCAGCGGCGAGGAACTGCAGGAGCTGTTCAACAGCCTGTTCCGGTCGCCCAGGGCGGTCGTCGAGCGGGCGAGGGCGGCGACGAAATCGGCCGTGTCAAGATAGGGATACTTCCTCCAGAAAGCCGGAGACTAGAGCATTTTCGGTTCTGATAGAATCAGAACCGAAGCTCTAGTTTTTGTTTTGACGCGTTTTCTTCACACGAACCGGCGTCCACTTCGCTCGAAAACGCTCTAGCCAAAAGCCCTGACTCGTGATAGTTACATGTAACCAGTCGAGGATGATTATGGCTCCGGCATCGAAGTCCAAGCCCTCCCGTGTCAAAGTGCGGGAACATCGCGAACGCCTCCGGTCGCAGGGCCTGAGGCCTATCCAGATTTGGGTGCCGGACGTACGCGCACCGTCCTTCCGGTCGGAAGCGCATCGCCAATCTCTGGCCGTGGCGGCGAGCGTCCATGCCGAGGAAGATCAAGCATTCATCGACGCTGTATCGGATCGAGGTGATGAATGAGGCGTGGCGATATCTGGACCGTCGCGGGCGGCAAGGATTACGCAGGCAAGCCACGCCCGGTTGTCATTGTTCAGGACGATAGCTTCGACGCCACCGACTCGATCACCATCTGCGCCTTTACAACGGACGAGACGGATGCGCCTCTGTTTCGTCTGCCGGTACAACCAAACGAGCGCAATGGGCTGCGAGCAGTATGCCGGCTCATGGTGGACAAGATCGCCACCGTTCCAAAATCCAAGGTCGGTGCTCGCATTGGGCGCTTGGACGACGAGGATATCCTGCGCCTCAACCAGGCGATCCTCGTCTTCCTCGGATTAGCCGTCTCTCCCAGGACACCGCGCGAGGCTTAATCCTGGAGAGCTACGCCGTGCGGCCAAACTTTTTTGAGCGGCCAGCATCTCACCCCTTATGGGCAGCGACGAACCACAGATCCTTGTCGACGGCGCGCGAGATCTGCGTGAAAATGTCGGCCGTATCGGCGTCGCCGGCGTTGTCGGCATCGTCGATGGCCTTGCGCACCGAAGCGGCGAAGTTCGACAGCCGCTCGCTGAGCGCCTTTACATGGTCGGCCGAAGCCTGGATTTTGACCGGATAGGCGGGGAGTTGGGTCGCCTCGGCGACAACCTGCGTGGTGCCTAGTGCGATGCCGCCGAGCTGCACCGCGCGTTCCGCGATCGTATCGACATGGTCGTCGACACGCGTCGCGACCTGGTCGAACAATTCGTGCAGGCCGATGAAATTGTCGCCCTTGATGTTCCAGTGCGCCTGCTTGACCGCAAGCTTCAGATCAATGGCGTCCGCCAGACGTGCGTTCAGCAGTTCGATCATCTGATTGCGAACGTTGTTTTTGATGTCCGTCACAATATTGTTGGTGCTCATCGGGCCGACCTCAATTTTGATTTAAGTCAAAACGCTGAAAATCATGCAAGTTTCAGCGTATATCGGTATCTAGCTATACCGGAAAATGACAGCCGGGAACCCCTCCAGCGTGGCGGCTGACACGCGTGGACGGCAGGCCGGGGCTTTCCCGTTCGGCCTATTCCGCCGCTGGTCGGATATCCCAGGCCGGGATGACGGCGCTGCCGGAGATCGTCATGCGCCGCATCAGGCGGTGCTGATCCCTGGGGAAGTCCGTGCGCGCATGGATGGAGCACAGATTGTCCCACATCAGCAGGTCGCCGGGCTTCCAGACGTGCTCGTAGATCAGCGCCGGGTCTTCCGTATAGGAATACAATTCTTCCAGCAGTTCGTCGCTTTGCGCATGGGTCAGTCCTTCGACCTCATGGCTCATCAGCCGGTTGACATAGAGCGCGCGGCGACCGGTCTCGGGGTGGCGCAACACCATCGGCTGATAATAGTGTTTGATATCGGTGAGATCGACCTTGGTGAGGTCGAGGCGTGAATCCTGGATCTCGTCGAAGGCCTGCAGAATGGTGCGGCCTTCGATCCGCTCCTTCAACCGTTGCGGCAGGTTGTCATAGGCCTGGTACATGTTGCCGAACTTGGTGTTGCCGCCTTGGCTCGGGACCTTGATGGAATAGAGAAAACTGGCGCGGTTCGGCTCGTCCGCATAGCACATGTCGTGGTGGAACCAGAGTTCGCCGTCGGGCAGCACGCCGATCGGCTTGCCGTTCTCACGGATGTTGGAGACCAGCATGGCCGGCGATTCATAGTCCGGTCCATCCTGCTTGCGCGGGTTCTTCGCCGCCAGCCGGTTGGCGCGTCTGCCGATCTCGCCCCAATAGGACACGAAGTTGCGCTGCTGGCTCGGGTCGATCTCCTGGCCGCGAAACACCAGCACGATGTGGTCGAGCCAAGCCTGGCGCAGTGCCGCCACGGTGTCGCCGTCGAGCGGCTTGGAAATGTCGAGGCCGCGGATTTCAGCGCCGATATGGGCCGACAGGGGATGGACGGTGAACGTCATGAGCAAACTCCGGCGCGCGTTTCCAGTTTTCTTAGGAAGCTAATGTAACGCAAGGGAGGCCGGCCAGGGAAGATGGCTGCAGGGAATTTCCGCGCCTCTGCTGTTGTATTCACTTGTCGTTCAGGCGCCGATCCCTAAATATCGCCCTGTCGTTCCGGGGCGGGAATCGACAGCCTTCGAGGCGAACCGTCCCCCGGGGTGCGCACATCCGGACGCCGTTCTGGCGCCGGACAGCCGTAACCTTTGGGGATTTTGTCATGAAAATGAATCTGAACAGGCGCGGTTTCTTCGCCGCCGCCGCAGCATCGCCTTTCGCCGCCAAGGAAGCCGCCAAGACCGTGGTCGAGGAGGCCGCCAAGATCCAGGCCGCCGCCATGCAGGCGTCGGGCATGTCGACCTATTCCGACACCATCTACACCGGCATTTCCTCCTCCCATGTCCTCGCGCCGCAGAAGAGCCTGTGGGACGCGATCATGGACATGGGCGTGCCCGACTGGAAGGAGCAGGACCTGCGCATCGACGCCAGGCGCAGCCGCACGCTCGATCCCGACATCGCCGCCATGAAAAGCTTTTCGCTGCAGGCGAAGCTGAGCCTGCAATGGGAGCGTAACTACAAGCTCCTCGTCGAACGCGCCCTCCAGCAGAAGCGCATGGAGAAGATGAAGCGGGCCTTCTTCGAGACCAATCCGGACGTGTCGGAATATTGACGGTAGTTGTGCGCGCCAGGGCGAAAGTCCTGGCGTCAGCGGCGCATGCTAACTGAGAAAATGTCAACAGAAGCCCTCATCCTGAGGAGGCGCGCAGCGCCGTCTCGAAGGACGGGGGCGACAGGCGAATTCTGTGTGACAGGTGCAATCTCGGTTGAAACATCAATCGAGGAGGGCGCGAGCACGATGGCTGCGGCGTGACGCCCCCGTCCTTCGAGACACGCCCTGCGGGCGTTCCTCAGGATGAGGGCTCCTTTTGAGAGCCGCCCTCTCAGCGCATTGCCGGACCCACGACGCCTGCCTCGACGCCGATGGTCAGCTTGTCGGTGACCGCCCATTCGGCGCCGACTCTCGCATCCGGCCGCACATTGAATGCCTTCTTGTCGAAGGGCGCGGTGAAATTGGTGGCGCCGTAATGGAAAGTCTCGTTGAGCGCAGAGACCCCGAGTTTGGTGTAGACCAGAACGTTGGGCGTCGCGAGGATGCCGGCCTTGAATTGCGCGGCGCCGGCGAAATCGCGCGAGTAAAACGCCGAGCCGAAATTAGCCGTGGGGTAGCCGTTGATCGCCGGCATATAGTCGATGGCGCCGACAAAACCGTAGACGAACTGGCCGTTGCGCCACATTTTGCCGGCCTCTAGGCCGAACGTCGGTCCGGAGAAAGAGCCGAAGCCCTTCATCGAGGTTGCCTGGAAGCCTGTGGACACGCGGGCGTATGAGCCCTCGAACGGGCTAGTCGTGCCCAATTCGTAGTTCGGCATAGCAAAAAATGGCAGGGTAAAGGGCACGGCCTGCGCATGAGCCGGCGAAACAGCGATCGAAGAGCCGGCGAGAAGGCCGAGCAGGAGAAGGGCGGCGGACGTCCGCGAATTGGAAGCGCTCATGGAGCAATTATAGCCCAGCGGAGAGAGTCGGGAAAGCGGCTCAAATCTCATCAATCGGCGCGCCTCCTGCTAGTGCCTCATCCAGTTTCTTCGTGTCCAGAGCATTTTCCCATTTCGCCACTACGATTGTGGCGACCGCATTGCCGATGAGGTTCGTCGGGGTGAGCCCTTCAGACATGAAGCGATGGATGCCAAGGACGAGCGCGACGCTGGTGACCGGAATTGTGCTCGACGAGGCAAGCGTTGCTGCCAGCACGACAAAGGCCGCGCCGGCGACCCCGGCCGCGCCTTTGGAGGTGAGAAGAAGGATCAACAGCAATCCGATCTGCTGCGACAGGTCGAGCTGCGTATTTGTCGCCTGCGCCAGGAAGACCGTGGTCATGGCGAGATAGAGACAGGTTCCGTCGAGGTTGAAGGAATAGCCGGTCGGCACCACGAGGCCGACGACGCTTCTCTCGCAGCCCGCCGCTTCCATCTTCCTGATGAGACGAGGCAGCACCACTTCGGATGATGTGGTCGCCAGGACGATCAGGATTTCTTCCCAGATGTAGCGAAGCAGTTTGAGCAGGCTGAACCCGCAGAAATAGGCGATCGGCCCGAGCGCGCAGAAAATGAATACGAGACACGTAAAATAGAAGCTGCCGAGCAGCCAGCCCAGCGATTGCAGCGAGCCAAGCTCAAATCGGCCGACCGTGAAGGCGATGGCGCCGAATGCGCCCAGCGGCGCCGCCCACATGATGATTCTGACGATACCGAAAAACATCTGCGAAGCCGCGTCGATCAGATCCAGCACGGGCTGCGCCCGCTGGCCCATCCACGCCAATGCAAAGCCGCACAGAACCGCGACGTAAAGCACCTGCAGGACCTGGCCCTCGACGAAAGCGCCGGCAAACGAATTCGGGATGACGTTGAGAAGGAAGCCGACGATATTCGTATGCTGGGTCTGCGTGATGTAGTGATCGACGGTGGACGTATCGATCTTCGTCAGATCGACGTTCATGCCGACGCCGGGCTTGAGCAGGTTGACGGTGACGAGCGCGATGATCAGCGCCACCGTCGTCATCACCTCGAAATAGAGGAGCGCCTTGACGGCGACACGGCCGACACGCGCCATGTCCGACATGCGCGCAATCCCATGCACGACGGTGCAGAAAATGACCGGCGCGATGATGACGCGGATTGCCTTGATGAAAGCATCGCCCAGCGGCTCCATCTTGGCGCCCAGTTCAGGCTGCCAGTAGCCTAGGGCAACGCCGACAGCCGTGGCCACGAGCACCTGTACCCATAGCTGCGCATACCAGGGTCGCGCGGGGCGGGAAGCGCGCGTTTCGCGTATTGATTCAGCGTCCATTTTTCGGAAATCCATCTTCATCGGCCTGGAGCAAAGGATGCGCCGCCGGTTCAAGCGCAATCCCTATCGCGCCAATATGGGCAAAACTGGGGCTCGCCTGATGCTTGTCGGCTGTGGCATGATGGAGTCAAAGAGAGGAAACAGGCGGCTATGCAATTTGGAATTTTCGATCACCTCGACAACGACCACCTGCCGCTCGGCGATTTCTATGAGGAGCGGCTGCGCCTGCTCGAGCTTTACGACCGCGCCGGCTTCTACTGCTGGCATGTAGCCGAGCATCACGCCACCACGCTCGGCATGGCGCCGTCGCCGAACCTGTTCCTGGCCTCGGCCGCGCAGCGCACGCAGCGCCTGCGTTTCGGCCCCATGGTCTATGCGCTGCCGCTCTATCACCCGCTTCGCCTGGCCGAAGAGATCGCCATGCTCGATCAATTGTCGCGCGGACGCCTCGACATGGGCTTCGGGCGCGGCTCCTCGCCGGTCGAGATCGAATATTTCGGCGTCCGCGCCGAGACGACCGAGAGCATCTACCGCCGCGACCTGCCGCTGATCCTCCAAGGGCTCGCTACTGGCCGCATGCATTTCGCCGACCTCGACGAACCCTATCGCGACGTCGCTCTGCGGGTCATGCCCTTGCAAAAACCCTATCCGCCGGTCTGGTATGGCGTCCACACGCAGGCGAGCGCCGAGCGCGCCGCGCGCAACGGCTGGACCATTCTCAATCTCGACGTGAAGGACGATGTGCGCGAATGCAACCGCATTTTCCGACAAGTCTGGCGCGAGGTGCAGGGCGATCGCCCGCTGCCGCTGATGGGGCTCGGACGTTTCGTCGTCATCGCCGATACCGATGAGGAAGCCAATGCCATCGCAAGGCGCGCCTATCCGCGCTGGCACGACGGCTTCACCTATCTGTTCCGCACGCTCAATCGCCAGATGACCCATGCGCGCCCGCCGACCTGGGATGGGCTGGTCGAGCAGGGCCGTGGCATAGCCGGATCACCCGCCACGGTGCGCGCCTATCTGACAGAAGAGCTGACCCACACCGCCAGCACCTATTGCGTGCTGCAGCCGGCATTCGGCGATCAGACGTTTGCCGAAGTCAGCCGGACCATCGAATTGTTTCGGGCGGACATCATGCCGGCGCTGGAGAAGATCGATACCGGCGTGCCCGCGGTTTAGAGAGCGGCCCGTTACTCCGGCTTCACCCCGGCACGCACGAAGGCCGCACGCCAGTAATCCGTGTGCTCGTTGATGATCTTGCCGAGATCTTGCGGCGTGCCGCCGGTCAGGTTGAAATCGGCGGCTTCGAGTCGCTGTTTCGTCGCCGGCTCCTTCAGCGCCTGATTGATCGCGGCGTTGAGCTTCGCGATGATCGCCGGCGGCGTCTTTGCAGGCGCGACAACGCCGAACCACACACCCGTGTCGAGCACCTTGGTGTCGAGCCCGACTTCGCCGAACGTCGGCACGTTCGGCATCGAGGGAACACGCTTCTCGCCGAACACGGCGAGCACTTTCGCCTTGCCGGCCTGCACCTGTCCCTGCGCCGTCGCCTGGCTGACGAAAACGAGCGACAGATGGCCGGCCACCATATCGTTGAGCGCCAGCGCCACGCCGCGATAGGGCACGGCGACCATGTCGGCGCCGGTCGCCAGCCGGAACACGATGGCGCCGAGATCAGGCGGCGAGCCGGGGCCTGACGTGCCGTATTTCAGATCGCCGGGCTTGGCTTTCGCCAGCGCCACCAGCTCCGCCACGCTGTTGGCCGGCACGGACGGATGCACCACAAGCCCCATGAACGTGCGCAGGATCGGCGCTACCGGCGCCACATCGCGCCGCGGATCGTAACCCGACGTGGCGACGATGTTGGGGGCGACGGTGAGCGAGATGTCGGCCATCATCAAGGTGTGGCCGTCGGGCTCGGCGCGGATCAGCGCCTGCGTGCCGAGCGCCGTGCTGGCGCCGGCGCGGTTCTCGATGATGACCTGCTTGCCGAGAATGTCGGTGAGCGCGGGGCCGAGAATGCGCGACGCCACATCGGGCGGGCCGCCCGCCGCATAGGGCACGATCAGGGTGATCGTCTGGCTGGGATAATGCGAGGCGTCGTTCTGCTGGGCGAGGGCGGGAAAAGCTGCGACAAGAAAAGCGGCGGTGAGCAGTCCGCGGCGCTGACACTGCATGGCGTTCTCCCTCGATGTGTCGGCGTTGTCGGCGCCGTTCCACAATTTGTAGCCGTGCCGGGGCAGCGCGGCAACTGCGTGCTGCTATTTGAGAAAGGCATTTTCTCCCGCGAAACGGGGCACTTCGCCTGATATCTGGATATCCAATGCAAAAATCCGAATTTTGCAGGAATGAATTATTCCGAAATATTTTTTCTCCCGCGAATCTTTTCTGCTCTGGCGGCCCTCTTATCCGGTGAGCGACCCAAATTATCCGGTCAGCGAACCAGGTCGCCGCGAAATGGAGCGAGCCAATGCTTTACGTGAAGAACGTGCCCGGTTGGGAGCGCGCTATCAGGATTATTCTCGGAATCGGGCTGCTGGGTGCTTCTGTCGCCTTTTTTGGATCAACGATGAGTGGCTGGGCAGCCGGGATCATTGGTGCAATGGCGGCGATGTCGGGGCTACTCGGCTTCTGCCCCGCCTGCGCTATGGTCGGGCGAAAACTTTCTTCCTGAAAGGGTGACGACCATGGCGGGGACACGTCCGGACCTCATCCTTCGCGTCCAGGCCGGCGATACCGCCGCCCTCGGCCAGCTATTGGCTGAATGCCAAGCGGACGCCCGACGCTACGCCATGCGCCATTGTGTGACGAGCGAGATTGATGATGCGGTACAGGAAGCTTTGTTGGTCGTTACCCGCCATGTGTCATCTCTGAAAGCTGTTGCATCGTTCGCCGGATGGCTTTTCACGATTGTCAGGCGGGAATGCTCCAAATTGTCCCGCAAAATGTTCTCGCATGAAGATGTGGAAGACGACCGGGTTCAGGCGCAACTGGCTGCGCTGTCCATGGTTGAGCTACGCACGGAACTTGCGTCCGCGCTTGAATCCTTGCCGCCGCATTACCTCGAAATAATCCTGATGCGCGATTTCGAAGAGCTGACAATTTCCGAAATCTGCGCCCAGCTCGATATTTCTGTCGCCACTGCCAAAGCCCGCTTGCGGCGCGCGCGCCTGCTCGTTCGGGAATATCTGGTCGGTTCCGACGAGGAGGGCCGACCGTGACATATCATTTTTCGAAAATCTCCGGACAGACCTGCGGTGCGGAGAATGCCCAATTTGACACAGCTGTTCGCGCCTTGGCGACGCATCGGTTCGGCCTGCTCCCGGCATTGCAGCATGCGATTGCCATAGCGCCCGATTTCTGCGCCGCGCACGCTCTCAAGGCCTTCTCGCTACTCTTACTGGCGCGCGCGGAACTGAACGAGGAGGCAAGATCAGCGGCAGAATTGGCCGTTGCCTCGGCTCGGTATGCACGTTTAGGGCCTGAGCTTGCCTTGATCGAAGCTTTAGATCTCGTGTGCAATGGTCGATTTCGTCAGGCAGCGGATCGGTTGGAAGCTCAGCTCTGGGATGATCCTTGTAATTTCCTGCTTTTCAAACTGGCGCATGCTCTGCGCTTCATGGCCGGCGATGATGCGGGAATGCTGGCTGCCAGCGATCTTGCGGTCCGCCGCTGGTCGAGCAAGCATTCGTACTTCGGATATGTACTGGGTTGCCATTCCTTCGCTCTTGAAGAGGCGGGTGAATACGAACAGGCGGAACTTGTCGCCAAACAGGCGCTGACGTTAGCCCCCGACGACGCCTGGGGCCTGCACGCGCTATGCCATGTGTATGAAATGCAAGGCCGAGCAGCTGAAGGCTTCGCCTTCATTGAATCAACTCGCCCGGTCTGGACGCAATGCAACAACTTCCGGTTCCACATAGCCTGGCATCAGGCGCTTTATTGCATCGAACGCGGTGAAACCTCCCGTGCGCTCGAGCTTTATGATAAGGAGATTTTCCCAGTCCCTTCCGATGACTTTCGGGACATCGCCAACGCTGTTTCATTTTTGTGGCGGCTCCGGCTGTTGGGCATCGATGCCGAAGACCGTTGGACGCCGCTCAAAAGCATCGCGCATAAGCGGGCCGCGGAGACCACGCTGATGTTCGCCAGCCTGCATCATATCCTGACGATGGCGGCAACCGAAGCGCACGAATCCGCGCGAGCCGCGTTGGATCGATGGCAAAGGGTCTGCGACGAAGGAGATACCGAACAAGCTTATGCTGCCCGACACGTCGCGCTGGCAATTGGACAGGCCATTATCGGTGCCGGTGGCCCTACCTCTCATTTCCCCGGCCTTGCCGAGCAGTTGCCGCTGTTGGGAGGCAGTGCGGCTCAACGCGATGTTTTCGTGCAAACGCTCGCAAGTTTGGCTCGCGATGCCGGCGACGTCGTGACGTTGTCCGCTTTACTCAAGAACCGCAGCTCACGGCGCACGGACGATCTTTTCATTCGTATGGCCTGCGCGAAAAGCCCTTGCGTGAGGCGAGAGGAAACACCCTGATGCGCATTTCGGAGGATACCTCCACTCGTGGCTTTGGCCGTTTGGTAAGCAGTGTGCTCGCAGCGGGCGTAACAGGACTGGTTGCCTGGGAGGTGTTTGCCCGATTGGTTGCTCCTCTATTGATCGGCGAGCCTCTTGACGCAACAGCGCTGGTTGAAATGGCGCTTGGAATTGCCGGCTGGAAGGCCATCCTCATCCACATCGCCACGGGACTGGTGCTCTATCCGCTCGGCTATCTTCTGATTGAGAGCATATTGGCACGGCATGTCCCGCTGAACTGGGTTGTCCTTGGAATAGCGTACGGCTTCTGCCTGTGGGTCTTTGCGATGTACGTGATTGCAAGTATCGCCGCCGGCATGCCCCCGTTTCTAGGGTTTCAGCCCGTCGCTTGGGCCTCGCTTGCCGGCCACATCCTGATGACGCTCGGAATTGCAGGGGCAATTCGCCTTTCCGCGAAGTTTAATTGAACCGGCGCGAACACGCAGCTGTGAAACCTTGTGGGACTTTCGTGACGAAACACTAGGGTTTCTCTGTGTTTAGATCGCTTCGCCTATGGAGGACATCATGATCACTCGACGCATAATTCTGGCTGGTTTCGCTGTCGCGGCATCGGGCTTGACGTCCCATGCCTCCGCCGCCGAAACACCCTATACGCAAGAGGCCTTTGCGGCTGCGCAGAAGGCCGGCAAGCAAATCCTAGTCGCTGTACACGCGGACTGGTGTCCGGTCTGCAAGCAACAGGTTCCGATCCTCGATCGAATGTCGAAGGACGCAAAATTCAAGCACTTTACATTCCTGCGCGTCGACTTCGATGGTCAGAAGCCAATCGTCCGGGAGTTCGGCGTGCGGCAGCAGTCGACGCTCATCGTTTTCAGGGGCGAAAAGGAGGTCGGCCGCTCGACCGGAGAGACGAAGCCGGAGGCTATCGAGCAACTGCTGGCCAAGGGACTCTGACCTTGGCGACGCTTGGTCTCGCATGGTTGGCGGGAGTTTTGTCGACGCTTAGCCCCTGTGTCCTACCTCTGCTTCCGCTCGTCCTAGGTGCCGCGAGTTCGCAACACCGTTTTGGCCCTCTGGCTTTGGCGGGCGGTCTGGCCATTTCCTTTATCGCAATCGGCATTTTCGTGGCGACTATCGGTTTTGCAATTGGGCTCGATGGCGACGTCTTTCGCCATGTTGCAGCAGTGATGATGGTTCTGATCGGTATCGTGCTTGTCGTCCCGGGATTTCAAACCCGCCTTGCGCTCGCGGGCGGGCCGTTCGCGGATTGGACGGAACGCCGCTTCGGCAGCTTCTCGACCGAGGGGCTGCATGGCCAGTTCGGGGTAGGGCTCCTCTTGGGCGCCGTTTGGAGCCCCTGCGTCGGTCCTACTTTGGGCGCTGCGTCGTTGCTGGCGGCAGAGGGCCGAAATCTGCCTCAGGTCGCTTTCACCATGCTGCTATTTGGCGTTGGCGCGGCGACGCCCCTCGTCATTCTCGGATTTCTGTCGCGGGATGCTCTCGGCCGCGTCCGTGACAAATTGCTGGCAGCTGGCAGCGGTGCAAAGGCGGGTTTGGGCATATTGCTGATCCTTATCGGCATTTCCATTGTCACTGGCGTCGATAGGAAGCTGGAAACCGGGCTGGTCGACGCTTCGCCGGAATGGCTGATCAAGCTCACCACCCGGTTCTAGATGCGCTGGGACTTCAGCTTTGCGAGAACGACGTCGCTCAAACTGCGCTACACCGCATCGTAGCGCTTCTGGGCAGCCAGCACGTCGTTGATATTGCACTCGGCCCAGACGCGCAGACCATCGATTGTCGCGGCCAACGTCGCGCCCAGCGGCGTGATCGAATACTCGACCGTGACAGGCACGGTCGGCGTCGCCTTGCGCGAGACAAGACCGTCGCGCTCTAGGCTTTTTAACGTCTGGGACAGCATCTTCTGCGACACGCCATCGATGCGGCGGCGCAACTCATTGAAGCGCACCGGGCCGCCCATAAGCAGGGCGAGCGCCAGCACCGTCCATTTGTCGGCGATGCGGTCGAGGATCAGGCGGGTCGGGCAGTTGGCGTCAAAGGTGTTGGGAATATGCATGCGCGTCTCTCGGGCGGTCTCCCGCAGGTAACCAGGTGACGAATAAGTGCCTTCTTTACAGTAACTAGCGAAATAGTCATCTGGTAACTTATCGAAACCTAAGGAGACCTTCCGTGGAAAATATCGCCCCCCGCATGCTCGTCACCGGCGCCACCGGTCAGCTTGGCCGCCTGGTGATCGAGGCTCTTCTCGACATCGATCCGGCTGCGAAGATCTCGGCCATCGCTCGCGACGGCAAAGCCGCGGCAGCTCTTGCAGCGCGCGGTGTCCACGTCCATGTGGCCGATTACGACAGGCCGGAAACGCTCGATGCGGCCTTCGCCGGTGTCGATCGCCTTCTGTTGATCTCATCGAACGACCTTGGCCATCGCCTGCCGCAGCATCGCAATGTGATCGACGCCGCCAGGAAGGCTGGGGTGAAACTGCTGGCCTACACCAGCGTCCTCCACGCAGACACGTCGACCCTTGGCCTGGCCGAGGAGCATCGCCAGACAGAGGCGGCCATTCGCGCCTCGGGCGTGCCTTTCGTCATGCTTCGCAACGGCTGGTACACGGAGAACTATGCTGCCTCCATTCCCTCAGCCCTGCAGCATGGTGCTCTCCTTGGCAGCGCCGGCGATGGCCGCATCGCATCTGCGGCCCGTGCAGATTACGCCGTCGCCGCTGCCAAAGTGCTGCTGTCGAGCCAGGATCAGGCGGGGAAGATCTACGAATTGGCAGGGGATGCCTCCTACACGCTGTCGGAGTTCGCCGCCGAACTCGCGCGCCAGTCGGGCAAGGCCGTCGCCTATAAGAATCTGCCCGAGGCCGAGTTCAAGGCGGTGTTGGTCAGCGTCGGCCTGCCGGAAGGCCTGGCGGCGCTGTTGGCCGATTCCGATGCGGCGGCATCGCAAGACGCGCTGTTCGATGACAGCCGCGAACTGAGTGCGCTGATCGGCCGGCCGACCACGCCCCTGACGGCCAGCATCGCCGCCGCTTTGGCGGGATGACGGCAGGTTCGGGCCTTCTTTGTCGCGATGCGGGGAAGGCCCAGCGCCATGGATGCGCACCGGCAAGAAGGTGTGCGATGGGCGCGTTCCCCCGTTTCCAGTGGTCAGTCTAAGGCTTTGAGCGCCCGGACCCTTCCCCCGGCCTCGGTTTTCCCCTAAACAGCGCCCTGATTTGCCGCCACCGGCGCACAGCCGTGCGCCGCGCGCCTCCGCGCCTGGCAGCCTGCCTTCGAGACCATTGAAAATGCATCGTTATCGCACGCATACCTGCGGACAGCTCCGCGACACCGACGACGGCGCCTCTGCCCGTGTTTCCGGCTGGTGCCATCGCATCCGTGACCATGGCGGCGTGCTGTTCATCGATCTGCGCGATCATTACGGCATCACCCAATGCGTCGCCGACCCGGATTCGCCGGCGTTCAAGCTGGTCGAGACTTTCCGCTCGGAATGGGTGGTGCGCCTCGACGGCAAGGTCCGCCGCCGTCCGGCGGGCACGGAAAACCCCGACATGCCGACGGGCCTCGTCGAGCTTTACATCACCGACGCGGAAGTGCTCGGCCAGGCGGCCGAACTGCCGTTGCCGGTGTTCGGCGACCAGGACTATCCGGAAGAGACGCGCCTGAAGTATCGCTTCCTCGACCTGCGCCGCGAGCGCCTGCATCGCAACATCATGCTGCGCGGCGAAGTGGTCGATGGCCTGCGCCGGCGCATGAAGGGGCAGGGGTTCAACGAATTCCAGACGCCGATCCTGACCGCCTCGTCGCCGGAAGGCGCGCGTGACTTCCTGGTGCCGTCGCGCATCCATCCGGGCAAGTTCTACGCCCTGCCGCAGGCGCCGCAGCAGTACAAGCAGCTCCTGATGATGGCGGGCTTCGACCGCTATTTCCAGATCGCGCCGTGCTTCCGCGATGAAGACCCGCGCGCCGACCGTCTGCCGGGCGAGTTCTACCAGCTCGATCTCGAAATGAGCTTCGTTACCCAGGAAGACGTGTTCGAGGCCGTCGAGCCGGTCATCACCGGCATTTTCGAGGAGTTCGGCAAGGGCAAGACGGTGACGCAGAAGTGGCCGCGCATTCCCTATGCGGAAGCCATGCAGAAATACGGCTCCGACAAGCCGGATCTGCGCAACCCCATCGTCATGCAGAACGTCAGCGAGCATTTCCGCGGCTCGAACTTCAAGGTCTTCGCGCGCATGCTGGAAGACCCGAAGAACGAAGTGCGCGCCATTCCGGGGCCGGGCGGCGGCCAGCGCACCTTCTGCGATCGCATGAACTCGTGGGCGCAGAGCGAAGGCCAGCCGGGGCTCGGCTACATCTTCTGGCGCGAGACTGATGGCAAGATGGAGGGCGCCGGCCCCATTGCCAACAACATCGGCCCGGAGCGCACCGAAGCCATTCGCCAGCAACTCGGTCTCAAGGCTGGCGACGCGGCCTTCTTCACGGCGGGCGATCCGGCGAAGTTCGTGCGCTTTGCCGGCGATGCGCGCACGAGAGTCGGCAAGGACCTCAACCTTATCGACGAGAACCGTTACGAACTGGCATGGATCGTCGACTTCCCCATGTACGAATGGAACGAGGACGAGAAGAAGGTCGATTTCTCGCACAACCCCTTCTCCATGCCGCAGGGCGGCCTGGAAGCGCTCGAAGGCCAAGACCCGCTGACCATCAAGGCGTTCCAGTACGACATCGCCTGTAACGGCTTCGAGATTGCTTCGGGCGGCATCCGCAACCACCGGCCGCAGGCCATGGTGAAGGCCTTCGAGATCGCCGGCTACAGCGAGCAGACGGTGGTCGACCGCTTCGGCGGCATGTATCGCGCCTTCCAGTACGGCGCGCCGCCGCATGGCGGCATGGCGGCCGGCGTCGACCGCATCATCATGCTGCTGGCGGGCGAGCAGAACCTGCGCGAAGTGGCGCTGTTCCCGCTGAACCAGCGCGCCGAGGACATTCTGATGGGCGCGCCCTCGGAAGCCTCGACCAAGCAGCTGCGCGAACTGCACATCCGCCTCAACGTGCAGGAGAAGGATGCGTGATCGCGCGGCCGACCACTGACATCGCCACTGGGCCTGCCTGACGCATGGCCCAGTGGACGCCGCCCGATCCTTCGATCAAGACGCGGATTTCCTGCTGTATCATCGCGCTGAATGAAGCCGACCGCATCGGCCGCACGATCAATTCCGTGCGCTCACTGGTTGACGAAGTCATCGTCGTCGATTCCGGTTCCACCGACGGCACGCAGATGATCGCCGAAAATCTCGGCGCGCGTGTCGTCGAACATAAATGGGAAGGTTACGGGCCGCAGAAGCGTTTTTCCGAGGATCAGTGCCGGCACGATTTCGTGCTCAATCTCGATGCCGACGAATGGCTGCCCGATGCGCTGCGCACGGAACTGCGCGGCATTCTCGCTCAGGAGAAAATGCCGGCTTCATCTTTCTTCATGAAGATGACCATGGTCTATCCGAAGCGCGACAAGCCGCATCTCTTCGCCGACGCCCACAACTACATCCGTCTCTACGACAAGACGAAGACGCGCTTCGCCGACTCCCTGGTCCATGACGCAGTGCCGCCGACGCCGGATGTGATGCAGTTGCGCCTGCCTGCCTATCATCAATCGTTCCGCTCCATCGCCCACCTGGTGCGCAAGGAGATCGGCTACTACGAATTGCAGAAGCTCGAGAAGAAGAAGAACAAGCCGCTGATGGTGGTGCGGATCTTCACCGAGATCCCGTGGCAGTTCATCAAATTCTATGTCATTCGCGGCCATATGTTCGGCGGCTTCTACGGTTTCATTCTTTCCGTCGCGATCGCCTTCATGCGCTGGATGCGGCTGCTCATCTTGTTGGGTTATTAGGGCACCGATGCCTCCTGCCGTAAATTGGCAGCACTGGCCGGTTAGTGAAAGACTTGTCCGCACGGAGGAGACGTCATGGCGCGTAAAATCACCTTCTATCATTCGCCGCAAAGCCGTTCAGGCGGCGTTCGCATTTTGCTCGAAGAGCTTGGCGCGGACTACGACATGCATGTGCTGAGCCTGAAGGCCGGCGAGCAGCGCCAGGCCGGCTATATGGCGGTAAATCCGATGGGCAAGGTACCGGCCATCGCGCACAATGGTGCACTGGTGACGGAGCAGGGCGCCATCTTCCTCTATCTTGCCGATCTTTATCCCGAGGCGGGTTTCGCGCCGGGCCTCGGCGATCCGCTGCGCGGGCCGTATCTGCGCTGGCTGTTCTTCTACGGCTCCTGCTTCGAGCCGGCGCTGATCGACCGCGCCATGCAGCGCGAGCCGGCGCGACCGTCCATGTGTCCCTATGGCGACTACGATACGATGATGAAGACCGTGACCGATCAACTGGCAAAAGGGCCTTATCTGCTCGGCGAAAAGATCACCGCCGCCGATCTTCTGTGGGGCACGGCCCTGCAATGGACGACATCGTTCAAGCTGGTGCCCGAGACGCCGGTCATCATGTCCTACATCGAGCGGATCAAGAACCGGCCGGCCGTGCAGCGCGCCACGGCCGCTGATACCGAACTCGCCGCCAGGCAGGAAGCCGCCGCGAAATCGGCCTGACGAATATCGGGCCGCCTTTTTGCCAATTTATGATAGTCTGCTCCGGCGAGACATTTGATACGGACGGCAGTCATATGGCGGGAATTCGCGGAAGAGCAGGCCGTACCTTGCGATTGGTCGGCGTCCTCTTCGGGATGCTGGTCATCGCCGCGGGCGGCACACTGGCCGCCTCCTACTGGCTGTACAAGCCGCGGGTCCTGGTGTTCGCGGCCGGTCCCGAGGGCAGCGCCTATTATCGCTTCGCCCAGAAGTTGGCGGAAACGGTCGCCGCCAACAGCCGCTCCATACGGATCAGCGTGCAGGCGACGGAGACACCGCTTGCCGCGATCACCCGCCTCGGCAAACTCGACGCCGATATCGCGATCGGCCGCACCGACCAGAAGTTTCCCACCACCGCGCGCACGGTCGCCGTACTCGAACACGATGTCGTGGTGCTCGTCGCGCCGAAAGCGTCGAAGATCACGTCGCTGGCATCGCTGCGTGGCCGTAAAGTCGCGGTGACCGGTCCCGATGGACAGAACGAAGCCTTCGCCAAACGTCTGTTCGAGGCGATGCAGATCCCGCACTCAGCCTATTCTTTGCAGACAGTACCTGCCGACATGCGCTTCGACCGGCTGATCGCGCAGCCGGGAGCACAGGCCATCGCACCGGCCGGGCCGCAGCCTGCCTATCATGCTGTTCTGGCGATCGGCCCGCGCTCGCAGTTCGATACGAGATCACGGGTCGATCAGCCCGATCGCCGTCCGGCGCTCAACCTCGAAGTGCAGGGTCTTGAAGATGCCAAGGCCATCGAACGGCGCGTGCCGGGCGTCTATGCCGAGACGGTGGAGGCCGGCACCTTGACCTCCTCACCGAAATGGCCGCCGGAGGATATCGAGACCATCGCGCTCTATCACGAACTGCTCGTCAACCGCATGCCGTCGGCGGTGGCAACCGAATTGACGCGCATGGTGTTCGAGAACAAGGAGGAGCTGGGGCTCGACCGGGAATTCGCGACGCGCATCGAACCGCCGGAAACCGACAAGGGCGAATATGTCATCGCCCATCAGGGCGCGGTCGATTATTTCAACGGCGACGTGAAGGGCTTCCTCGATCGCTACAGCGACTTCATCTACATCGGCACGTCGATCCTCGGCGTTGTCGGATCGCTGGTCTACGGGCTTTATTCCTGGACGACGAAGACGGACCCGGTGAAATCCAGCCTGCTCGCACGCGACCTGCTGATCATCGCCGAAAAGGTCGACGGCATCGACACGCTCGACGCGCTCGACAAGACCGAAGACGAGCTGGAACGCGCGCTCAAGGATGTGCTGGTGGGCCTGCAGGAAAACCGCTTCTCGGCGGAAGGGCTCGACGTGCTGCGTCTCGCCTATGATCACTCGCACAAGGCGATCGCCGCCCGCCGCCGCGTGCTCATCCGCAACGACCGCGAAGCCGCCAGGAAACTGGCGCTGCAGGCGGCTGCGGAGCAGGCGGACAATGTGCTGCCGCTGCAGCCGCGGCAGTGATCGTCAGGTGATTGCCCGGTGAACGACCCATCGTTCAGAGCAGCGTTCTAACGAAATTTTGCGGACAGCACGATTTTAGGTAGCGATTGACGCTGGATCGGTCTGGACCGCTATACGTGCGGGTGTGAGGCGACATCTATGCGCGCCGTCAAAACTTCTGAAAGTTGAAGCGCGAATGAGACAAGTCTTCCAATCAGTATGGTGAGTTTGGTAAAATGATCCTTTCAATGACGAAAGGATAGATTTTTGAAACCCGCCCCTTTGAGCGGCATCGCAATTGATGTCTACAATGACGGCCTCGCCCGCGTGATCAGCAACAACCCAGAGTTTCGAAGTTATCGCGTAATCTGGTGGTCCGGGCGGCTGTGTATTTCAGCCGGCCCCGATAGTGAGCGCGTCGCAGTTCTTGTGAAGATGTCAGCGTAGGACAATCTATAGCGCGTCCAGGCTGGCAAGAAATTTTCCCGCGGTGAGAATTGGCTGATCCCAGAGAAGGGAGCTTCCTACCAAGAAGCGTGCGGCTCCCGTTAATGTCGGTTTGAAGTCTGGCGGCGTCATGTTCGCTTCGCCCGCCCCGATAGGCCTGATGATTGTTTCGAAATAGAAACCTTCGTGTACAAGCTGCATGCGCTTGAGCGCCGGAAGTTTCTGGATGTCGAATGGTTTCGGAAGTGTCCATGAACCGGCCCAACTCGGCTCCGGCAAAAGGTGCTGGCAACCTTCACGGAACGCTCCCATGGCATGGTCGATCTGTCCGTCGCTATTGACCCAAGTGACGATGTTCTCGACCATTTTGGACGACCCTACTTGCCTTGACGCCTATCCGAATGTGGCCGATCCAATCCAACGCTATAATTCCACCGGCCGCGCCGTCGGCGGCAGCAATTCGATTTCCTCGCAATTGACGTCAAACTTCAATGCCAGAACCGGCAGGCAGATTACATAGCAGATGTTGGGGTTCGCGGTGTCCTCATACGCCGAGACATCGGCCGTATCTGGGTTCCGAAGCGCATGTGACCTGACATCAATCAGCATTTGTATGCGGGATTTGAAGATTTTCGCCATAGTGTGTTTCTTTACTCCTCAGTGCCGCGCGTCCAAAGGCAGACGCCGCCAATTCGTGGGTCAAACCGAAGGTTTGGAATATCGTCACGCCAGGGAACAAGGCTGATAGGCGAAGAAATCAGCGCCGACAGCTCTTCCTTCCACTTATCGAATTCGAAGAAGTACTCGACGAACGGTAAATCGTCGGGGCCAGTCCTTGGCATCAGTTCCAAGGCGATGTCCACATCGCTGTCTGGGCGCGGGGCATCTCGCGCTCGGCTTCCAAACAGCCAGAGAGCGTAAACCGCCCAATGATCTGAAGCCCAATTGCGCAGCTTGGAAATGCGTTCACTGGACAATTGCATCTGATCGCCCTCGTGGCCGAACGGCGCTAGCAGAAAATGCGAACGAGGCCCGACATGACGCCGGACCCCGCCGCATTTAAATCATGAAGAAGCCTACAAACGTGGCCAGCACCCACAGGCACTTTTCCACGTTCAAAGCGATCTTCACTTCGACACTGATCTGAGGTTTCTTGCGCATGGCGCTTGTTCCCTCGGACCACGGGCCCGCAATCCGTAAAGGAGAGCGATTTCACGTCCTGTCGAACAGTTAGACCGTGTTCACAGGTGCACCGGTTCGCTTTCGACGTTCATGACCGTCTCCGGCGACCCCACGTCGCTATCCCGGTGGGCTCTAGTGCGGTATCCCTTTTGAAGGGGCGCAAGAAAGTCCGGGCAGTGGGCTGCGAAGGTCTCGCGCCATGTCCCCCGATTGCGAATCGGGGATGGTTAGCGTCCCCACCCCACGAATTTGCGGCGAAGTACATATGGCGTCTATCCCAATCCGCTAGTTCCGCACAGGTTTGGTTGTACCCAAATCGGCGGTAAATCGCAGCCAAAATAGATAGGAACTAGAAATGCGCCCGAAGGGGCTGCCTAAGACCGGCGGTAGAACGAAGGGCAGCAAAAACAAGGCGACGCGCCAAGGAGCGCGCCATCGCAAAGTCTGGCCTGACGCCATTAGAATACATGCTAAAAGTCATGCGGAATCCGAAGGCTCCAGACGCCCGCCGGGACGACATGGCGAAGGCGGCCGCTCCCTATGTCCATCCGAAGCTGGCGGCGGTCCAATACACCGGGCAGGGCGGCGGTCCGATCCAGACCGTGGACCTGTCGAAACTGGACGAACAGATTGCAGCGCTCGCATCTCTCTACGGCCCGCTTGCCGGAGCCGGCTGCGAGCCGAGTGGAGCCTGTGCACGGGCAACCGAAGAACAAGCAAGCGGCAGGCCGAAGCAATGGCAGTGCGCTAGTTACGTGTCACGCTCCTTGAACTAAGATCGGTACCTGTGACCCGTAGGGTCCGACGGGCGATTGCTACAGTGCATTCATCGTGGTTGCCGAGCCAGCCATGAGAACGCATAGCCCAGGCCCAGTCCGGTAACGGCGGCTATCAATGCTGCGGGAAGATAGGAGCGCGGAAGGTAGTCATCGACCGGGAATTCGAAAATAGGCCCGATCCCCCAAGCCAGTGAATAGATGAGAGCGATGGATCCGATCGCAGTGTGAACGACGCTTAATACCCACAAAGCTTTCTTGAGAAACATATGGTCGGGAACCCAGGCAGGTTTGCAGCCATCAACGGCCCAATGCGCCGGGTGGTTCCCAAGGACTTGTTTGTTCGTGTGGATTCAACGAATGCGACTAGCTCACACCGTGAAGCTCGTCCCGCAGCCGCAGCTTGCGGTGGCGTTGGGGTTGTCGATCTTGAAAGACTGGCCGATCAGGTCGTCGACGAAGTCGATCCGTGCGCCCTTGAGGAAATCGACAGAGACCGGATCGACCAGCACCTGAACGCCGTCTTTCTCGATCACATGATCGTCGTCGGCCTTCTGGGTTTCGATCTCGAAGGCATATTGAAAGCCCGAGCAGCCGCCGCCCTTCACCGCGACCCGCAGCATTGCGCCGGAGGCCTCTTTGGCGAGAATCTGCGAAACCCGTTTCGCCGCCCGGTCGGTGACGACCGGCAGATCGGGGGGCGCAACCACGTTGGCGTCGAGAGTGTTGGTCATGGAATAACTTGCCTCGGCTTGGCTGCAAGATATAGGTGCTGATTGATGGCGATTCAATGGAAAGCGCACCAACCGGATGGATCGGCTGCAGGCAAGGGGGCAGGAATGGCTTCCTGGGCGGCAGACTGGCGGCGATCGCGCGGCCGGCAGTTTCCCGAAGCGCCGTCGCCGACCCGCAGCGAATTCCAGCGCGACCGCGACCGGATCATTCATTCCACCGCATTCCGGCGGCTCGGCTACAAAACCCAGGTCTTCGTGCCGCATGAGGGCGACCACTACCGAACCCGCCTGACCCATACCATCGAGGTCGCCCAGATCGCCCGCTCGCTGGCGCGCGCGCTCGGTCTTGATGACGACCTGGCCGAGGCTCTGGCGCTGGCGCACGATCTCGGCCACACGCCGTTCGGCCATACCGGCGAGGATGCGCTGGGGGAGGTCATGGAGGCCTATCGCGGCTTCGACCACAATGCCCAGGCCTTGCGCATCGTCACCCGCCTCGAGCGCCACTATGCCCAATACGATGGCCTCAACCTGACGTGGGAGACCCTGGAAGGTCTGGTCAAGCACAACGGTCCCTTGCTGGACAAGGACGGCCGGCCGGTCGCCCGCTACGCCAAACGCGGCATTCCCATCGCCATCCTCGAATTCGACGAGCGCATTCCGCTCGATCTGTCGAGTTTCGCCTCGGCCGAGGCCCAGGCCGCCGCTGTTGCCGACGATATCGCCTACAACGCCCACGACATCGACGACGGCCTGCGGGCAGGGTTGTTCGAACTTGCCGACCTGCGCGAAATAGCCTTTATCGACGCCCTCATCGCCGAGATCGATGCCCTGCATCCGGGCCTCGACCAGCCGCGCCTGGTGCATGAGCTGACGCGGCGCGTCATCACCCGCTTCATCGAGGATGTCATCGTCGAAGGCCATGGCCGTCTCGTCGCGGCGGGCGTGCGCAGCAGCGATGAGGTCCGCGCTCATGGCGCCACGCTCGTCGGCTTTTCGCCCGCCATGTCCGAGGTGGAACGGCAGCTTAAGGCGTTCCTGTTCGTGCACATGTACCGTCATCCAAGAGTTGTGAAAGTGCGCAATGAAGCGCTTGCGGTGGTGCATAACCTGTTTGTCCGGCTGTTCAGCCAGCCTGGCGACATGCCGTCGGAATGGGCGGCGAGAGCGCTTGCCGCGCCGGACGACATGCGCCGCGCCCGGCTGGTCTGCGACTATATCGCCGGCATGACCGACCGTTACGCCCTGGCCGAACATAGCCGCCTGTTCGGCCAGGCGCCGTCGCTGCGCTGACGGGCGGTGGCATTTCGCAGTCACTGCTTTAAATGAAATCGATCCGGTGCTTGCGTTCAGCCGCCGTGTGCCGTGAATTTCAGGTCGGACTCGCCGATTCCCGAATTGAGGGGGCTGTTTTGTCGTTTCGCATGCGGGATGTCCTGGTCGGTGTGGTGGGCACGGCGGCAGGCATCGGCAAGGGCATCGGTCAGAGCGTTGTTGCGGGGGGCCGTGCCATCGCCGCGGGTTGGAGCCGGCCGCGCGAGCCGGAGCCGGAGAGTGTTCCGTTGCCGCCGCCGCTGCCGCCGGATCCCGAGCGACTGCATGTCGCCGGCCGTCCGCAGGAGCTGACCCGCCAGGCCTGGTGGGAGGTGGTGCGGGTCATCTATGCCGATGTCGCTCGCGACCGCCTGTTCCTGGTTGCCGCCGGCGTTGCCTTCTACGTCCTGCTGTCGATATTTCCGGCCATATCGGCGCTGGTGTCGATCTACGGCCTGTTCGCCGATGCCAAGGTCATCGTCAACCAGATGACGCAACTGGCCTTCGTGTTGCCGCCGGGCGCTTTCGACATCATCCGCGGCCAGGCCGACACGATTGCAAGCGCGACCCGGCCCAACCTTAGCCTGTTGGCGATCGGCAGCACCTTGCTGGCGCTGTGGAGCGCCAACGCCGGCATGAAGTCCATGTTCGAGGCGATGAACATCATCTATGCGGAGGAGGAGAAGCGCAGCTTCCTGCGCCTCAACGCGCAATCCTTCCTGTTCACCCTCGGCGCGTTTGGCGTCTTCATCGCTGTCGTCGCCATGCTCATCGTGCTGCCGCTCATTTTCGGGCTGGTGCAGATGCAGGAAAGGTTCTGGGAGGGATTCGCGCTTCTGCGTTGGCCCGCTCTGTTCGTGGTGACGGCGATTTTCCTTACCCTCCTCAACCGTTACGGCCCCAGCCGGCCAACCCAGCGTGCCCGCTGGGCCATTTGGGGAAGCGTCTTCGGCGCCGCGGTCTGGCTGATCGTCTCCAGTATTTTTTCCTATTATCTGGCGCATTTCGGCAATTACGCAGCGACCTATGGGTCGCTGGCGACCATCGCCGGTCTGATGATGTGGCTGTGGATTTCGGCGCTGGTGGTGCTTGTCGGCGTCGAGCTCAATGTCGAGCTTGAGCAGCGCACCGCCCGCTGGGAAGCGGAGCGGGAATATGCGGAGGCGATTCGCCGCCGGGAGGCGATCCTGGAAAAACAGAATAGCCGCACGAAGCGGCTATCCCGGTAGTCCGATTGTCTTGGGAACAGGGGCGGTTCAGACGCGCCCGAGACCACCGCGCAGAAACGGAATCACCGTCTCGAGTCCGGCATAAATCGCCGAAAACACCAGCGTTACGCCGGCGGCGCCGACGGCAAACGTCAATTCCCGTACCAGATCAAGCTGCGGCATTCGCAATGTCCTCCCTGACTTCAACCATGCTGATAGCCTAAACTCGCCGGGCCGCCAATCATCGGGGCCGTATTTTTGACCCTGCGGCCGATTTAAGTTAGGCCGCAGAACATATTGAGCATGGGGTTTGGACCGGAAGCATGAATCTATTCGTTGAATATCAGGGGCGGATTGCGGCTGTTCTCGGCGATTTTGCCGGACAGGGACGGCTGCCTGCGGATATCGACCTGTCGAAATTCGTGGTGGAGCCGCCGCGCGATGCGGCGCATGGCGATCTCGCCACCAATGCGGCCATGGTCTACGGTCGCGAAGCCAAGGAGCATTTCGGCAATCCGCGTGCGCTGGCTACCGCCCTGATCGATGCCATCGTCCATATGCCGGGCGTTGCCGGCGTCGAGATTGCCGGGCCCGGTTTCATCAACATCCGGCTCAAGCCGGAGGTCTATGCCGCCATCGTGCGCGCCAGCCTGACCGACGCGAACTTCGGCCGTGCCAGCGCCGCCGGTAAGGTCAATGTCGAATATGTCTCGGCCAATCCGACCGGCCCGATGCATGTGGGCCACGGCCGCGGCGCCGTGTTCGGCGATGCGCTTGCCAACCTGCTGGCCTTTTCCGGTCACCAGGTGACGCGCGAATATTATATCAACGACGCCGGCGTTCAGGTCGACGTGCTGGCCCGCTCGGCCTTCCTGCGCTATCGCGAGGCGCTCGGCGAAACCATCGGCGATATCCCCGAAGGCCTTTATCCCGGTGACTATCTCAAGCCCGTCGGCCAGATGATGGCGCAGAGTCTCGGCCCCGCGCTGCTCAAGCGCAGCGAGGATGAATGGCTGCCGATCGTGCGCCAGATCGCCATCGATGCGATGATGAAAATGATCCGCGCCGATCTCGCCGCCATGAACATCAGCCATGATGTCTTCTTCTCCGAGCGGACCTTGCACGAGGACGGCAAGAACGGCGAACCGTCGCCGATCGCCCAGGCCGTTGCAGACCTGCGCGCGCGCGACCTCATCTACGAGGGCCGCCTGCCGCCGCCGAAAGGGCAATTGCCGGACGATTGGGAAGATCGCGAGCAGACGCTGTTCCGCGCCACCCGGTTCGGCGATGACGTTGACCGGCCGCTGGTCAAATCCGACGGCAGCTATACTTATTTCGCTGCCGACATCGCCTATCACAAGTCGAAGGTCGAGCGCGGCTTCCTCGATATGATCGACGTCTGGGGCGCCGATCACGGCGGCTATGTCAAGCGCATGCAGGCGGCCGTCAAGGCCGTGTCCGAAGGCAAGGCGACCCTCGACGTGCGCCTGTGCCAGCTCGTCAAGCTGATGCGCGACGGCGAGCCTGTCACCATGTCGAAGCGGGCCGGCACCTTCGTCACCCTGCGCGAGGTGGTCGATGAAGTCGGTGTCGATGCCGTGCGCTTCATGATGCTGTTTCGCAAGAATGATGCGACGCTGGAATTCGACCTCGCCAAGGTGCTGGAGCAGTCGAAGGACAATCCGGTCTTCTACGTGCAATACGCGCACGCGCGCGGCTGTTCCGTGGTCCGTCAGGGCAGGGTGGCGTTCCCCGATCTGGCAACCGACGCCGCCACCCTGGCCGGCGCCAAGCTCGAACTCCTGAGCGACGAGGGCGAGCTGGGCCTGATGCGGCTCATCGCCCAGTTTCCGCGTCAGGTCGAGGCGGCGGCTGCCGCGCACGAGCCGCATCGCATCGCCTTTTATGTCCACGATCTTGCGTCGGCGTTCCATTCCCATTGGAACAGCGGCAAAGATCGGCCACAATTACGCTTTGTTAATGAAGAAAAGCGAGATTTATCGCACGCGCGAATGGCTTTGGTTGTGTCTTTAACCAGAGTCCTCGCAGCGGGGCTTGCTCTTCTCGGCGTGAGTGCCCCGCAGGAAATGCGCTGAGGAGTTGCGGCTGAAACGCTTGAGGCGGCCGTGCTTTTCGGCGGTCTGGAGTTTGTTCTGCCGAGGCGTCCGTCCGCGTCGACGTGTGAGGTGTGCCATGAGTCAAGCTGCTGCAAAGCCCCGCGATCCGATTGATCTCGAAGAGTTCGAGCGCAAGCTCAGAGGCTCGGCACCGGATGCGAAATACAGCGAAGATCCGCTTCAGGAGCTGTCGCGCCTGATCGGCGCGCAGCCCGATCCGTTCGATCAGCTGTTTGCCGCCGGCAATCAGCCTGCGCAGCAGACACAACCGCATGCCCAGCCGCATTCGGAACTTCGGCCTGCGCCGCGGCAATTGTCGGCCGCTCCGCCGCCGCCGCCATATCAGGCCGGCGCCACGCACGGGCATCGCTTCGATTCCCCTTTCAATGCCCGCCAGGACGCCGCGCGTCTCGGCGCGCCGGTGCCGCCGCTTGCGTCGTCGTCGGATGCCAACGCCTTTTCCGAATTGCTCAGCCAGTTTCCCGATGCACCGGCGCGCTTCGCCGCTGCCCATCCCGCCGATGAGGCTGGACAGCCGCCCTATGGTTATGACGCCAACGAGTATGCGCCGTCGCTGCATCAGGACATGGATCCCGGCATGCGCCCGTCTTACGACGAACAATCCTATGCCGATCCGTCCGAACGGCCGCCGTCCCGCCGTCCGATCTATCTCATGGGTGCCGCGCTGATCGTGCTGATCGCCGGCATCGGCGCCGTCCTGCTCAACCGCGCCGGCAATACCTCGAGCGGCACACCGATGATTCAGGCCTCGAACGCGCCGGTCAAAGTTGCGCCTGTGGCGCAGGCCGAAAGCCAGCAGGCCCTGCAGCAACAGCAGGCCGTGTCCGTGCTCGACAAGTCGAACACCGAGCGTCTTGCCGCCAGCCGTGTGGTCAACCGCGAGGAACAGCCGGTCGATATCCAGGCCACCGCGCGGGCAGCGCGCGCCAGCGAGCCCGGCAGCAGCGGATCCCCGCTCGTTGCAGCACCGTCCGGCGCCACCGCCAACAACGGCATGTTTCCCGAACCGCGCCGCGTGAAAACGGTCTCCGTGCGTCCCGACGGTAGTGTCATTACCGGCGAGATGGCGCCGTCGCCAAGCTCTGCCGCGCCGGCCGCCCAGCGCGCGCCCTCGATGGCGCTGACGACACCGCCGGCCGCAACGCCGACACCGCCGTCGCGTCCGGCCGCGTCCGCCACCACGGATCGCGCTG
The DNA here is from genome assembly GCA_029222685.1 of Terripilifer ovatus. Lineage (GTDB taxonomy): Bacteria > Pseudomonadota > Alphaproteobacteria > Rhizobiales > Beijerinckiaceae > Terripilifer > Terripilifer ovatus. Next base: position 507,903 of record JARHVB010000010.1, read on the forward strand.
CGATCGACAGGCTTGCCGCCAGCGCGGCGCAAACACCGACGCCCAAGGCCACGGCCCGGGCCACCGCGCCCGTTGTCGCCAATGTCGAGCGCTCGCCGACTGAGACTGCGGCGCCTGCCGCCGCGCGTCCGAAGCCGGCGGATACGACGGCTTCGACGAGCGGCGCCTTCGCCGCGCAGCTTGCCGCGCCCACTTCGGAGGCCGAAGCCCGCTCCGTGATGAGCATGCTCGCCAAGCGTTACGGCGGCGAGCTCAGCGGTCACAAGCTGTCCTTCCGCAAGGCCACGGTCGGCGACAAGACGGTCTATCGCGTTCGCGCAGCGGGCCTGTCGCAGGAAGTCGCCACCGGCATCTGCACCAAACTGACAGCCAAGGGCGGCAACTGCTTCGTCGCCCGCAATTGACTGCCCAGACCCTTCTCCCGTTCATGGGAGAAGGCGGCCCTTGCGCAGGAGCGCATTTTCAAGCGAAGTGGATGCCGGTTCGCGTGAAGAAAATGCACTTTTTTAAGAAGCTAGACGCGTCTTTCCGATCCGTTGGATCGGAAAACGCTCTAGGGTCGGATGAGGGCGTAACCGGAATATCCCATCCATGAGCGTCGACGCGCGCGCCTTCATCTGCGGCTGCAACGGTACGACTTTGTCGGCCGATGAGCGCGATCTGTTTCGCAAGACCCGGCCCTGGGGCCTCATCCTATTCAAGCGGAACGTTGAAGACCGCCCGCAACTCATTCGTCTGATTCAGGATTTCCGTGACATCGTCGGTCGCGACGATGCTCCTGTCCTGATCGACCAGGAAGGCGGCCGCGTACAGCGCCTGGGTCCGCCGCAGTGGCGTAGATATCCGCCGGCCGGTGCCTTCGTTGCGGCCGGCAATCCCGACAAGGCGGCAACGGCCGAGCTCATTCGTCTCTCGGCACGGCTGATGGCGGCCGATCTGCACGAAGTCGGCATCAACGTCGATTGCCTGCCGGTGCTCGACGTGCCGGAGGCGGGCGCCCACCAGATCATCGGCGATCGCGCCTATGCGGATAATCCCGCCGATGTGGCGCGCTTCGGCCGCGCCGCCTGCGAGGGCATGCTTTCCGGCGGCGTGCTGCCGGTGATCAAGCATATGCCCGGCCATGGTCGGGCGCGGGCCGACAGCCATCTCGAACTGCCGGTCGTCACCACGCCGTTGGCCGAGCTCGAGCGTATCGATTTTGCCCCGTTCCGGGCGCTGGCGGACCTGCCGCTGGCGATGTCTGCCCACGTGGTCTATGCCGCCATCGACCCCGATCGCCCGGCCACGGTCTCGCCTAAGGTCATCCGCGATATCGTCCGCGGCCATATCGGCTTCACCGGCCTGCTGATGAGCGACGACCTGTCGATGAAGGCCCTCAAGGGCTCCTTCACGGAGAAAACCACAGCCTTGTTTGCCGCCGGCCTCGACCTGGCGCTGCATTGTTTCGGCGAGATTTCAGACGGATACGAGGTGGCGGCCGCCTCGCCGGTGCTTGACGGGGTGCGGCGGGAGCGGGCTGGGCGGGCTTTGGCGTCGATTTCGGCTGAACCGGCGCCTTTTGATCCTGTGGACGCATGGTCGAGGATCGAATCCGGGCTTGCGATGACCGCCTAGAGCGATCAATCTCCGCGCCCGTCCGGTATTTCGGGCGATGGAGTGGAGTGATTCGCGTTGGCAGAGTTGCCATTCGAAGAGACATTGACGGTCGACAAGGCGGACAGCGAGCCGTCTTTTCTGGTCGATGTGGACGGGTTTGAAGGCCCGCTCGACCTGCTGCTGGAGCTTGCCCGCCGCCAGAAGGTCGATCTGTCGAAAATCTCGGTCCTGGCGCTCGCCATCCAGTATCTCGCCTTTATCGAGGAAGCGCGAAAGGTGCGGCTCGAGCTCGCCGCCGACTACCTCGTCATGGCGGCCTGGCTCGCCTATCTCAAATCGCGCTTGCTGCTGCCCGAACAGCCGAAGGGCGAGGAGCCCGCCGCCGCCGATCTGGCCGCCGCGCTGGCCAACCGTCTGCGCCGGCTCGAAGCCATTCGCGACGCCGCCGAAAAGCTCGTCAACCGGCCGCGTGTGGGCCGCGACCTGTTCCTGCGCGGCGCCCCGGAAGGCGTCACTGTCTTTAAAACGTCTGAATTTCAAGCGAATCTCTATGATCTGCTGTCGGCCTATGCCCGGCAGCGCCAAAAGCAGGTGCTGTCGCACTACACACCGAAGCAGCGGGTCGTATGGTCCCTCGCCGAAGCCCGCGAGGCGCTTGAGCGGCTGTCAGGCGTGGCCATGGACTGGACGGCCATGGACGGCTTCCTGATGCATTATTTCACCTCGCCCGAAACCCGTAAGACGGTGCGAGCCTCGACTTTTTCCGCCTCGCTGGAACTGGTGCGCGAGGGAAAGCTCGAAATCCGCCAGGATCGGGCCTTCGCGCCGATCTGGGTGCGCAGCCCCGCACCGAAGCCGAATGAGCCCGGGCCGATAGCCCGGGCTTCCTGAAATATCGAAAGGCCAGACGAGGGACATTGTGGCAGAAGCAGCCAGACAACTTCCGTTCGAGGACCAAGACAGCTCTGAAGATGCCATCTTGCAAGACGTCATGGACGACGATGCGATGAATGCGGAAACCGAAGCGCGCCGCGAGGCCATGCGCATTGCCGAGGCTCTGCTTTTCGCGGCGTCCGAGCCGATGGAAGAGGGCGAAATCGCCCGCCGTCTGCCCGAGGGCACGGATGTGCACGCCATTCTGGAAGAGTTGAAGGCGGATTATGCCAGCCGCGGCGTCAATCTCGTCCGTGTCGCCCGCAAATGGCTGTTCCGCACCGCGACCGATCTCGGCTGGCTGTTGTCGCGCGACGTCAGCGAGCAGAAGAAGCTGTCGAAGGCCGCGCTGGAAACTCTCGCCATCGTCGCCTACCACCAGCCGGTGACGCGCGCCGAGGTCGAGGACATTCGCGGCGTCGCCATCTCCAAGGGGACGCTCGACGTGCTGATCGAGACCGGCTGGGTGCGCCTGCGCGGCCGCCGCAAGGCGCCCGGCCGGCCCGTCACCTACGGCACGACGGAGGCTTTTCTGCTGCAGTTCGGGCTCGAACAGATCACCGATCTGCCGGGTCTCGACGAACTGCGCGCCGCCGGCCTGTTCGACGGCCGCCTGCCGCATGGCTTCGGCGTGCCCAAGCCGAGCGATGACAGCGCACTGACCGAGGACGAGGATCCGCTCGACGGCGGCGACGACCTGTTCCACGCCGCCGGGCAAGAGGATGAAGCGCAGGCGACCGGCGACCAGGCCGAGGCCAAGGTTGAAGGCGAGGTTGGGCAGGTCGAGACTATTGAAGTCGAGGCTGCACACGTCGAGATCGCAGAAATCGAGATTGTTGAGGTTGTCGAGACCGAAACCGAGGCTGGCGAATCTGCGGACGTCGAAGAGCCGGAGGAGGGACCCTCCAGCGTGTTCGGCCGGCCGGTCGCGGCAAACGACGCGCATGAGCCCGTTGCCGATCAGTCCGATCAGGGCGAGGACTCTTCAGAGAGCAGCGAATCTTCGCAAGAAGATGCCGAAGAAGATCCCGATGCCACGGAAACGGACCGGAACGGACCCGATTCCGACAAACTATGACGAAAAATTAATCCCGCACGAATTGGGATCGGCGCTCGCACTTGGCGGCGCCGTCTCCTATGTCTAGTGTGGCGGGGAGTATTCTAGTATTTAGAGGCTGCTCGACCTAACTTCGGCGCACGGCGGCGGACACTGGGTTCGTCGCCAAGTGGAGGCAATTATGGGTAGTTTGTCATTATGGCATTGGCTCATTGTCGGCGCTCTCGCCCTTGTGCTGTTTGGCGGCAAGGGCAAGATTTCCGATCTGATGGGTGATGTCGCCAAAGGGATCAAATCCTTCAAGAAGGGCATGGCTGAAGAGGACGGCGACGTGAAACCGGCTCCCGAACAGTCGCGCACCATCGATCATGCGCCGGCTGCTCCGGTGCAAAGCACGCCTGCCGCCGCTGCGCAGCCCGCGCCGACGTCAGCCAACGAGCCCGCCAAGGTGGGCTGAGCCATTCGTGGAATGACTCACCCCGGGCGATCGTGTCCCGGGGCGGCAAATGTTTGATTGCGCTCTTGCGTTTCAATGCGCTTGACCGTAGGCCGCTCCTGATAATCCCCGGCGGAATGCCATGTTTGATTTCGACGCCAGCAAACTCGTTATTCTCGGAATAGCCGCGCTGATTTTTATCGGCCCGAAGGACTTGCCGCGCGTGCTGCGGCAGGTCGGCAGTTTCGTCGCCAAAATGCGCCGCATGGCCGCTGAATTTCAGGGCCAGTTCATGGACGCGATGAAAGAATCCGAGATGGATGACCTCAAGAAGGACATGCAGAAAATCGCCGACCAGGCGAAGGCTGACATTTCCTTCGATCCCGGCCGCGACACCGAGCGCGAACTGCGCGAGGCGCTGGAGAAGAAGCCGGAAGTGAAAGCCGAAGCGCACCCAGCGGACGCGCCAGCCGCGCTGCCGGCCGACCCGGACAATGCCATCTTCTCCGTCGATATTCCGCCGCCGCCGGCCACCCCAGAGGTCGCCGAGACGCTGCATGCAGAGGCAGCCGTCGAGACGCCGGCCTCCGAGCCGGCCCAGCCGCAGCACAAGGTGGCGCAAGGATCATGAGCCAAGCATCATGAGCGTGGAAAGCACAGACGTGATCGCTCACGGCACCCCGACGCCGGCCGGCCAGCCGTCGCCGCCTGCAATGTCCGAGGACGAGGCGGCGATCGAGGCGACCAAGGCTCCCTTGATGGAGCATCTGATCGAGCTGCGCTCACGCATCATCAAGGCGCTGCTCGCCTTCATCGTCATGTTCATCGTGTTTTTCTACTTCGCGAAGGACATCTATAACCTGCTCGTCATCCCCTTCGAGAAGGCGGCGAACGGCGACGTCAAGCTGATCTATACGGCGCCGCAGGAATTCTTCTTCACCCAGATCAAGGTGGCGATGTTCGCCGCGGCCTTCTCGGCATGTCCGGTCATCCTCGGCCAGATCTATGCCTTTGTCGCGCCAGGCCTCTACAAGCACGAGCGCAATGCCTTCGCGCCCTATCTGGTGGCGACGCCCGTCTTCTTCGGCCTCGGCGCGCTGGTCGTCTACTTCCTCGTCATGCCCAACCTGCTGCATTTCTTTCTCGCCATGCAGCAGGCGAAGGAGCCGGGCAAGGCGCAGATCGAACTGCTGCCCAGGGTCAGCGAATATCTGTCGCTGATCATGACGCTCATTTTCGCTTTCGGTATCACCTTCCAGATGCCGGTCATCCTGACCCTGCTGGGGCGCATCGGCATCATCACGTCCTCCTTCCTGCGCGACAAGCGCCGCATCGCCTGGTTCCTTGTCTTCGTGCTCGCCGCCGTCCTGACACCGCCGGATATTTTCAGCATGCTGGCCTTGGCCGTTCCCGGCATAGCGCTCTATGAGCTGTCGATTCTGTCGGTCCAGATGATCGAGAAACGCCGCGCCGAGGATGAGGCGAAGGAAGCGGTCTAACTCCTCCACCCCGTCGTGCCCGGCCTTGTGCCGGGCACCCACGCCGGGACATTGCGTCGTGATGCAGAAGAGCGGCAAAGGTCATGCTTTCTCCTGGTGTGGTTTCACGCGGACGGCGTGGGTACCCGCGACAAGCGCGGGCATGACGTTGTACAGGTTGACACGACCGATGCCGTAAGTTTTGTCAGCCACGACTGACTTACAAAGCTACAAACACCAACATACAAGCGTTCAAGAGCCCCCCATGTTCGACATCCGCTGGATCCGCGACAACGCCGAAGCCTTCGATGAAGGCCGCCGCAAGCGTGGGCTGGAGCCGCTGTCTGCGACCTTGCTGGCGCTCGACGATGCCCGCCGCTCGGCCATCGCCCAGGCGCAGAAGGCGCAGGAGCGCCGCAACGCCGCCTCGAAAGAAATCGGCGCGGCGATGAAGGACAAGAACGCCGCCCGCGCCGACGAGTTGAAGGCCGAGGTTGCGGCCTTGAAAGAGCGCATGGGCGACTACGAGGCCCAGGAGAAACGCGCCGTCGAAGCGCTGCATGCGGCGCTGTCGGAAATCCCCAACCTGCCGCTCGCCGACGTGCCCGTCGGCAAGGACGAACACGACAATGTCGAAGTTCGTGTCGCCGGCAAAAAGCGCGAATTCAACTACGCGCCGAAGGAGCATTTCGACATCGGCGAAGCCCTCGGCATGATGGACTTCGAAACGGCTGGCAAGTTGTCCGGCGCGCGTTTCGTCGTGCTGAAGGGCGGCCTCGCCCGGCTCGAACGCGCGCTGATGCAGTTCATGCTCGACCTGCACACGGATGTGCACGGCTACGAGGAGGTGAATCCGCCGCTGCTGGTGCGCGACGACACCATGTTCGGCACGGCCCAGTTGCCGAAGTTTGAGGACGATCAGTTCTGGGCTGTGAGCGGCGAGTTGATGCTGCCGTACTCGTCGATCGAGTCTGCTACGGACGATCTGGTCGAGCGTCAGGCGACATTGCTGCAAGCCCAGTCCGATATGAGGCGTCTTCGTCTGGGGCTCATCCCCACAGCCGAAGTCCCGCTGACCAATCTCGTGCGCGACTCCATTCTCGACGAGAAGCAGTTGCCCCTGCGCTTCACCGCCGGCACGCCATGCTTCCGCGCCGAGGCGGGCGCCGCCGGCCGCGATACGCGCGGCATGATCCGCCAGCATCAGTTCACCAAGGTCGAGATGGTGTCGATCACCACGCCCGAGCAATCGCCGGCCGAGCACGAGCGCATGACCGCCTGCGCCGAGGAAGTGCTGAAGCGCCTCGGCCTGCATTACCGGGTCGTCACCCTGTGCACCGGCGATATGGGATTCGCTTCGCAGAAAACCTATGACATCGAGGTCTGGCTGCCGGGGCAGGGCAAGTTCCGCGAGATCTCGTCCTGCTCGGTCTGCGGCGATTTCCAGGCGCGCCGCATGAACGCCAGATTCCGGCCCGGCGAGGGCAAGCAGACCCAGTTCGTCCACACGCTCAACGGCTCCGGCGTCGCCGTGGGCCGCTGCCTGGTGGCCATTCTGGAAAATTACCAGAACGAGGACGGCTCGGTCACCGTGCCCGACGTGCTGCAGCCCTATATGAACGGCTTGGCGACAATAACAAATCGACGGTTCTGAATCGCGGCGCGTTGATTCCGTCAGGGATTGCGGCCTTTCGGTAATGAAACCCTCACAGAGTGCATTTCTGCGCGCTGGCGATCGTCCAATTCCAGCCGCTCTGACGGTTCATTTTCGGCCGCCGCACAGCTCGTTTGCAGCTCTCGCCGTGGTCGTTTTTAGGCTGAAAATTCATCCGCTTAATGGGGCATGAAATTCCTTTGTATTCAAAGGGGTGTGTTGCTCCAACGCAACACCGTCTGGTGGCTTTTTGAGCGCCATAGTCGGGCCACATGGCAGCCACATTACATTCGTTAAAACGACCCGTGCCCTGCCTGCAAAGCGCGCTGCGATTGTGACGGAACAACGCCAGTCGCAGACCCCAAATGTCTATGCGGCGATGGGGTTTCAGGCCACCGGAATCGGGGCGCTTGGAAGTTTGAATATGAGTGGAAAAGGAAACTAAGCATGCGCAATATTCTCCTCTCGGCGGTCGCGCTCTCGGCGCTCGCCATCGGCTCCGCCTCGGCGGCCGATCTGCCCCGCCGCCAGGCGGCTCCGGCTCCGGCTCCCGTCTATGCGGCTCCGATCTTCACCTGGACCGGCTTCTATGTCGGTGGTCAGATCGGCTATGCCTGGGGAACCACCAAGAACAACGTGACGTTCCCGTTCGTCGGTCCGTCCGTTTCCTATGACGGCAACGGCGTCGTCGGCGGTGTCCATGCCGGCTACAACCAGCAGTTCGGTTCGATCGTCGCCGGTCTCGAAGGCGACTTCGAAGCCTCCGGCATCCGCGGCTCCGGCTCGCCGGCCGCCGGCCTGTTCGTGCGCAGCCGCACCGACTGGCAGGGTTCGGTTCGCGCCCGTCTCGGCTACGCATTCGATCGCGTTCTCGTGTACGGCACCGGCGGTGTCGCATTCCAGAACTACAAGTTCGAAGCGTTCTCCGGTGCAGGCGCCCTGAGCAACTCGACCACCCGTGCGGGCTGGACGATCGGCGCCGGCGTCGAGTACGCGATCGACAACAACTGGTCGGCGCGCCTCGAATACCGCTATGCCGACTTCGGCAAGCGCAGCTACGGCGTTCCGGGCGGCATCGTTCAGGTCAAGAACGACGATCACACCGTTCGTCTCGGCGTCAGCTACCGCTTCGGCGGCCCTGCCGGCCCGGTCCTCGCTCGCTACTGAACGAAGCGAATACCAAGTCCTGCTCCAGGCGAAACCGGCGGCTCATCGAGCCGCCGGTTTTGTATTGTGCCCGATTCGAGCAGGCGACGAGGCGCCTTGATATTGCCCTTGGCCAGAATCGTCCTGAGGCTATAGAAAAGTCCGCCGCCACCGTGGGCGGCGAAAGCGGACATCCCGGACCGATGCATATTCTCATCACCAACGACGACGGCATCCACGCGCCAGGTCTGCAAGTCCTCGAACGGGTTGCCGACGCGATGGGCGCGGACACGGTCACCGTGGTGGCGCCCGAGGCCGACCAGTCCGGCGTCGCCCATTCGCTGTCGCTCAACGATCCGCTGCGGCTGCGCGAAGTGTCGCCGGGCCATTTCGCCGTGAAGGGCACACCGACCGATTGCGTCATCATGGCGCTGCACAAAATTCTGGACGGACGGAGGCCCGATCTCGTGCTCTCCGGCGTCAATGCCGGGCACAATGTCGCCGAGGACGTGACCTATTCAGGCACCGTCGCCGGTGCAATGGAAGCCGCGATCCTCGGCCTTCCAGCCATCGCACTGTCGCAGAGCTTTCCGCCCGGCGGCCGCGACGCCATCCCCTGGGACAATGTCGAGACCCATGCGCCCGGCGTGCTGCGCCGTATTCTCGATCTCGGCATTGCGCCAAGCACGCTGATCAACATCAACTTTCCGCGCTGCTCCGCGGCGCAGGTGCAGGGCGTTTCCATCTGCTCCCAGGGCAAGCGCGATGCCGCGCTGTTGAGAGTCGAGGAACGTCTGGATGGCCGCCATCGTCCGTATTACTGGATCGGCTTTCAGCGCCAGACTTCGGAACCGGCGGCAGGCTCCGATCTCGCCGCCTTGGCGGCCGACCGGATTGCGGTCACGCCACTGCAGGTCGACCTGACCGACCGGGAAAACCTGGCCAGATATGCTGCCGCGTTCGGTTGAGGCCAAGGGCACCTGGATATGCCGATGCAAGAGGTCGAAACAGCGTCTGGCCAAACCATCGCCTCGCGGGCGGATCAGGCGCGCATGGCCTTTGTGCTGCGGCTGCGCGCCCGCGGCGTCTCGGACCTGAATGTGCTGCGCGCGCTGGAAATGGTGCCGCGCGAACTCTTCGTCCCGCACCGCCATGCCGATCTCGCCTGGCGCGACCTGGCTTTACCCATCGCCTGCGGCCAGACCATGCCCGAGCCTTATCTGGTCGCCCGGATGATGGAGGGGCTGCAGGTCGAGCGCAGCATGCGCGTCTACGAGATCGGGACGGGGTCGGGCTATGCCACCGCCATTCTGGCGACGCTGGCGGGGGAGGTGGTGTCCTGCGAGCGCTACCGCATGCTGGCGCTGCAGGCGACCATGCGGCTGGAACAGATGCGCGTGGACAATGTCCGGATCGACTGGCGCGACGGGCTTGTCCCGGCCAGCGAACATGGCGTTTTCGACCGCATCCTGATCCACGGCAGCGTCGGTGAGATCAGCCGCGCCTTGCTGTCGGCGCTGGCGCCGTCCGGCCTGATCGTCTGCGCCCAGAGCGACGCCGAGGGACGTGTGCATCTGGTTCGGATTTCGCGACCCCGCACCGGCGATGCGCTGACAGTCACCCCGCTGACGGTCTGCCGGCTGGGTCCGCTGACAGCGGGAAAATCCGACGAATTGTGATGCCCGTCGTTGCCGCGTGAGTCGCGTTCGCCGGCATTTATCGATCGTTTGACGAATTTATTTCACCATAATTTTGGCTCGGTTCGGACACGGATTCCGACGGCACCGGATTCGCAGGTCTGCCGCCGCCAGGTTTTGGAACCAACTATAATCAGCTACTTAGTTTCATTTACTGGCTGCGGCGACATCTCGTAATGACCCCATGGCTGCGGCATGGAACCGAAAATTCTTGCCCGTAAAGAGGGCAGATCGATTCATCATAAACCCGGTCTTAACCCGTGCCCGTCATTAATGAGTCTGCGTAGTAAGTGTCGTGTGCGGGTAGGCATGATGAGTGGATCTTTTCATATTTCGAAATGGCGCATGTCGATGCGCTTCGCACTGCTCGGCGCAACCGCCATGGCTCTGGCTGGCTGCTCCTCCGATTCGTCCCGTCTGGGCGATATGTTCGGCGGTTCGGACCGGATGGCCACCGGCTCGACCAGCACCGACTCTCTGAGACCACCCGATCAGATCGGTAGTGGCGGCTACCAGGGTGGCTATCAGCCACCCCGAGGCCCGGTTTCCGCCGCGCCGCGGATGTCTTCCATTCAGTCCTCGCAATTGCCGCCGCCTTCCATGCCGTCGCGGCCTGTCTATAGCGCGCCGTCGACGCCCAGCCCGCATCTCTCGGCCGCGGCCGCGCGCTCCCAGGTCGCTACCACCGCCACGGCGGCGGGGGGCCGTTCCGGTCCATGGACCGCTGCCGGCGGCACTGCGATCACCGTCGGTCAGGGCGATACCGCGACTGTCCTCTCGAACCGCTACGGTGTGCCGCAGGACGCCTTGCTCAAGGTCAATGGCCTGTCATCTGCCGCGCAGATCCAGCCCGGCACGCGGCTGACGATTCCCGTCTACAGCATCTCGAACAACGAACCGGCAGCCAGAACCGCGCCGCCGGCACATGTGCTGACGGCTCCTGCCGCCGCGCCGGAAAAGAAGCCGGTTCACGAAGCCCGCACTGCAAAGCCCGAACCGATGAAGGTGGCGAAAGCTGCCGAATTGCCGAAGGCGAAGCAGGCTGAACTTGCCAAGCAGGAGGCCAAGGCCAAAGCGCTCGAGGCCGCGAAGCTCAAAGCCGCTCAGGCCAAGCCGGAACACAAAGTCGCCGAAAAGCCGGTGGAGCCCGTCAAGCCGCTGAAGACCGCCAAGGTCGAGAAGCCGGTGGCCGAACAGCCGCGCCGCCAGCAGGTCGACGCGACGCCGACCAATACGGTGCAGCCCGACGCCGACGTCAAAACCGCTGCGACTGTCGCCGATGACAAGCCGGAATTCCGCTGGCCGGCGCGCGGCCGCATCATCCAGGGCTTCAAGGCCGGTGGTAATGACGGCATCAACATCGCCGTGCCGGAAGGCACGTCGGTCAAGGCGGCCGAAAGCGGCGTCGTCGCATATGCCGGCAGTGAGTTGAAAGGCTACGGCAATCTCGTCCTGATCCGTCATCCCAACGGTTACGTGTCGGCCTATGCCAACAATGGCGCGCTCAACGTCAAGCGCGGCGAGACGGTCAAGCGTGGCCAGACGATCGCAACATCGGGCCAGTCCGGCAATGTCGCGACGCCGCAACTGCACTTCGAATTGCGCAAGGGGTCCACGCCGGTCGATCCGTCAAACTATCTGGCAGGTCTGTAAAGACCGAAATCGTTTTGCTCCGGCTTCCGCGAGACACGTAAGCCGGATCGAAAAAAGGCGGCGAGGTCCAAAGACAGGCCTCGCCGCCTTTCTCATATGTAGCCGAGCGATCGAGTGGCGGGCCGCAAAGAGTTTACAATCTCTCTTCCGAACTTTTTGAAGTGCTTTCACCCTCGCTTGTTAGCGTCTCGAAATGCTTCGCTGTTCCAAGTCGGGGCGCCGTATACGCACTTCGGCTCACCGTCCAAGAACATCCGGCCAACGGCCAGCTCTACTGCGGGTCTGATAAGGCTTCAATCATCTGCTACTGCACACCGACTTTTGCATCTCGGATTACCGGTCCCCAAGTCGCGACTTCCTTGGCAATGTACTTTCGAAGGTCTTCAGGAGAGCCGCCGACCGGCTCCATATCAAGGCTGCCAAGTTGTTGTTTACCCGCCTCGCTATGCAAATATGAATTTATGTCGGCATTCAGCTGCTGAACAATCGCAGTGGGGGTTTTTGCAGGTGCAACCACGCTATACCACGCCACTGACTCGAAGCCTTTGTAGCCAGATTCGTCCAGTGTCGGAACATCATGCAATTGCACGGACCTCATCAAACCTGTCCCGAACAGGGCTCGCAACCGTCCGTCCTGCACGAAACTGACAACAGCAGGAGCGAACACAGGCGCGAGCTGGATTCTGCCAGCCATGACATCGGCAATCATCGAGGCATTGTCCCGATAGGGTACGTGCGTGAGCTTTGTCGCCGATAGCTTTTGAAACAGCTCCATCATCAGATGTGATTGAGATCCAACTCCAGGAGAACCGAAGTTCAGTTTTTCGGGATTACTTTTTGCTATTGCGATCAACTGCTCGACACTTTGAGCCGAAGACGTCGGTGCCGTCACGACCACAAGCGGAGACTTGGCCACCAAAATAACAGGGTCGAATGCGGTGTCAGGGGCAAATGGCATGGTCGCATACATGAAACGGTTGGTCGCCAGTATTCCAGGCAGGCCGAACAGCAGAGTATAGCCATCCGGCGCCGCCCTGGCGACCAAAGCGGCGCCAATGTTGCCGTTTGCACCGGTGCGATTCTCGATAACAAACCTATAACGGCTCTTGGAAGACATCTCATTTGTCATTTGCCTGGCTGCGAGGTCGGTCGCACCGCCGGCGCTGAACGGCACTACCAACGTAATTGGTCTCGTCGGCCATTCCTGTGCGGACACGTTAGGCGCCCAAGCCATGATCGCAGCGGCGGACGCGGCAACGACGGCTGAAATTCTTCTGACGAACGTTCTCACTATTCCTCCGCGGTTGGTAAGAGAGATCAGCCACTGATGCACAGCACCAAGCCATCTTCGACGCTCGGTGGTTCCTCCAAGAAAACGGGGCTGCCGCCTGTGCAAACAAAATCTCGACAAGACCTACTCCAGTATCTTCCGGGCGCGCTGTATGACGTCCGGGCTTGTGGAATAAATGTCATCCACGATCTTTGCTGAATCGATGCCGGAGATTGCGTCGATATCCATTCTGGCTTTGCTGGTGAAGTCGAGGAAGTCGGCATCCTTGACGGTGTCATCGAATGCCTTCCGCAACGCGGCCACTCGATCCAATGGGATATCAACAGGGCCGACAATTGGCCGCCCTACCACATCCGGCGATGCGAGAAACTTGATCACTTTCTGATCAAGCCCATCGCTTACCACGTCGTATGCCGTGGGGACGTTTGGCAGATCCGGGCTGCGGGAATCCGAAAATTGAACAATTGCTCGAAGTTTTCCGCTAGCGAGCTGATCCGGATAGTTCACTTTAAGGGTGCCATATATGAAGCAGGACCCGTCCAGCTCACCGCGTTCAATAGCCAAAACCATATCGCTCGTGGAGCCGTACCCGAATACCTGCCTGACGTTCTTGGGACTCATCCGCTGCAGCAATGTTGTGTAGACGTATCCGCCGCCGTCGCGGGAGACGCCGCCCAGAACGACCTCGCCCTGATGCTTCACAAGATCTGAGGCTGCGGCGATGTGTTTTTGGCTACCCATCACGCATGCGCTTGTTTCCCGGTTCATACTGCCGATCCAGGCAAACTTTCTGAAATCCAAATTGACGGACTGTGGCTCGATGAGGGATTTTGCGATCAACCCACGATCAAACATTCCAAATTCGGTTCCGTCTTTGCGCGCTCGCGTTTGCAAATGTCGCGCATATACGAAGCTGGAAGCTCCCGGCATGTTGACGACTATGACGGTTGGGCGTCCGGGAATATACTTTCCGATGGATCGAGCCAGGGCGCGCGTGTAAGCATCGAAGCCTCCCGACGGATAGCCAACACCTATTTGAGCGGTCTTACCGGAATAAAACTCAGCGACCGACTGCGCCCTAATCGGCGAGGCCATCGCGAGTGACAATGTAGACGCAGCCATCGCAAGAACGAGGCGTTGCATATGGATCCTCCCAGCAACTGCATGATCGCACAAAGCCGTGGCCGAATATCAATCGGCCGCCCTTGCCTTCGATCTGTGCAGTGTTCCCCAACTTCAGACCGCCCGTCGTGAGCGGCTGATCTCAAGTTAACTGGAACGGTATCCACCGCCGCATAAGGTCACAAGGCGATTGAAGAGCAACACGCTGTATACTCGCGTGCAACAATCTATCGGCGTCGGCTCGAATGCGAGGCGCTTTACCCCGTTTCGTGAGCGCGCCTCGAGCGGTGGCCATGCTTTGTCGGGACCGCGGTCAGATCAAACGCTGATCTGAAGTGCTGTTCGAGGTATCTGGTCAGCAGTTTCACTTTTTTCGGCACGAGATGATAATGCGGATAGATTGCGTAGACCGCGCCCGTCTCGCCACTCCAATCGGGCAGGACCGGCACCAGCTTGCCGGATTTTAGCTCCTCGACGAGGAGATATGACGGCAAGAACGCGATGCCAACTCCACGCAATGCAGCTTCGCGGCAGCCCAAAGAACTTGTTATCGAGATACCGCAATGAACCGGTTGCATGAGCCTTTCGCTTGCCTTTCTAAGCGACCATACAGCTCTAGGGGAATGTCTCGGATTGTTGATGCATATATGCTGATCCAGTTCGCGTGGATTGTTTGGCATGCCTTTACGTTTGACGTAGTCCGGCGAAGCACACATCATCCAGGAGAATTTTGCGATCTTCTTTCTCACTGAATCCCGATTGGTCGGTTCCCCGATGGAAATACCGAGATCGAACCCAAGCTCCGTTAGATTGATTGGCGCCTGACTGCTGGTAGCAAGCACCATCTCAATCTGAACCTCAGGGTGTACTATTACAAATTGCGCGATGGCAGCCGACATATGAAGCTGACCGAAGGATCGTACTGTCGTGATTCTGATCAATCCGCGAGGCTGGCTTTGGAACGAGTCCAAGGCACTCTCCTCCGCCTTCAGGTGTTCGATGATTCCCTCACACACGCGAAGATAGTGCTGGCCGGCCGACGTCAGCACGAGCTGGCGCGTCGTTCGATGCAAGAGACGCACGCCTAAATGATCTTCAAGGTCGGTAATGCGCCGGCTGACCATCGCTCGAGACAACCTGAGCGTTTTCGCAGCGGAGGCAAAACTTCCGGATCGTGTTGCGAGAACAAAGCTTTCAATGCTTTTGAATCGATCCATCGTGTCTCCCCCCGGAAATGCGGCGCCGGATAGGTATCGCAGCCGTCGCCGTCTTGTAATGATTCCGATTAGCTGACACAGCGTATACTTTTTCGCAACAATACGGCTTCAACCATTTGATTTATCGCGCATTTCCAATTTTTTTACCTAGTGACACCTCTCGGTATGGCGGTTGTGGTCGCGATACATTTGTCGGTACGTTGAATCGGCGGTCACCAAGACTGCGCGAGAGCAACCATCTAGCCGATCGACCGAGTCAGCAACTCGCGGCCGGGAGGACGATATGGATAAATCCGGTCTCCTCGGGGCTCTCGCGAAGTTGCGTGATTTTCTTCGTGGCGTTGATGCTGTAAGGGAGAACTGATTCCATGACGCAACTTCCACAGCATAGCTGGGATACGCACGTCCATATATTCGGCGACCTAAATCGCTATCCCAGGAGCAATCCCAAGGCAATTTATCCAGTTCCGACCGACTGCGACCTGCATGCTCTGCTATCTCTGCATCGCGAAATGGGCATTTCGAATGCCGTTCTGATTCAACCGACCGTTTACGGAACCGACCACAGTTTGCTGTTCGATGTTTTGTCTGAGTCAAGTGGCGGACTAAAGGGCGTTGCCATTATCGACGATACAGTGCCGGACGCTGAACTCGCCAGGTTGGATACCGTGGGCGTATGCTGCGCACGCCTGAACTTCGGACAACGCTTTCATCTGAAGCCAGACGTTGCATCCCTTCGCCGCACGATCGCACGAGTAGCCGAAATCGGGTGGAGCTTGAAGGTCTTCGGTTTTGGCGATGATTTGCTGGAATTTGAGAAAGAGCTGAGAGCCATCGAAATACCGGCGATGATCGATCACCTCGGCGGCGTGGACTACAGTCTTGGTACGAACCAGCGGCCACTCCAGTTCATGATTGATCTGCTGCAGCATGAAAATTGGTGGGTTAGTCTGTCGAACGGAGACATCCGCTCACGGTCGACCGTGCTGGGACAGGACTCTGTCGCCATCGGGAAGGCGCTCTTCAATGCTGCCCCCGATCGTTGTGTTTGGGGCAGTGATTGGCCGCACGTGCATCGCTTCATCAGGCCGGGCGTTGAGCGGTTTATTGGCGCTGATCCGCAGTCTGAACTTGCTCGTGTTGAGCTTTTGCGCAGCTATCTTCCTGATGCCCATGCATTGGAAGCCGTGATGTCCCGAAATCCGCCTCGCTTCTTCGCTCGCCGGAGCTGATTGCGTATCGCGGCGCTCGCGACTGATGGAGAAATATAAAGTGACACATGACCCTGCTGACGCGGACAGCCTGTTTCTTCGACGCCAAGTCGCGGCGTGCACAAGGCTTCTCGTGGACCTAGGCATTATGAACTATTCGGGCCACGTCTCGGCGCGCACGGCCGCCGGCGACCGCTTCATTATTCAGAGCATCGATGAACCGCGATCATCCTTGAATCCCGAGGGGCTTCTGGAATGTGATCTCAACGGCACGAGCGTCGCACCTGAGAGTCTGGGCCGGCCGCCAGCGGAAGTGTACCTGCATTCAGAGATTTATCGTGCGCGTCCGGACGTTCACTCTATCGCGCATTTCCATTACGACCTATGCACGGCATATACGTTCGTCTCAGAGCGACCGCTGCTTTTGGTCAAGAATCATGCCATCAGATGGGCGGATGGCGTCCCTGTACACGATGATCCGTCTCACGTCGCAACGCCCGAATTGGGACAGAGACTGGCCCAGACCCTGGGGCGTCACCATGCAGCGCAAATACGGTCTCACGGCCAGGTGATTACCGCGGAAGGCGTCGAAAGCGTCCTTCATGACGCGGTCCACTTTGTCGAGAATGCTCAAGCGCTGCATTCTGCTTATGCCATTGGCCAGGTGATCCCATTATCGTTGGATGACATTAAGTCCTTTCAGAGCCAGTTCCAACGTGGTCGACACGTAAAGAAGTTGTGGCGGTACTACGTCGATAAAGGCGAGACATCGGGCATCATACCGCGTGAATGGCGGGTATGAGATGCCAACGCAGATTGGAGAATAAGTATGGTCCGCGATCTCGCCGCAGACGTTCTTCATGGCACTTCCATCATCGACGCGATGAAAGCGGCAGATGTCAGCCATATTCTGGCGGTTCCTGACCTTCATACCAGTTCGGGGTTGCTTGCCCGTATCGCTGACGATCGAACATTGCAGCTGATACGTGTCTGCAAGGAGGACGAGACGATCGGCATAAGCGCCGGTCTATCTTATGGATCGATCCGATCGATCTGCTTGTTTCAGTATACCGGGTTTCTGTTCGCCATGAACGCAATTCGAGCAGTCGCTGTCGAGCAAAGTATGCCCATATGCATGATGATTGGCTTGCTGGGGAAGGAGCCCGGCGTGGCACCGACCGAGTCGGCACGTTTTGGGGTGCGAATAGTGGAACCCATTCTCGATCAGCTCGGTATCGAACATCATTTGATCGAGAATGAAACAGACGTGGGAGCAATCCCGCCAGCCATCGAGACCGCATATGGCAAGCATCGACCGATGGCCTTACTGATCGGACGGAGGCCCGTATAATGCTCGATCGCATGAAATGCCTAGGTCTGTTTCGTGAGCGGATTACCGAGGAAATTGTTGTCGCCACCTATTCAACGGCAACAGACTGGCTCGCGATTTCTGATCGGCCGTTGAATTATTTTTCATTCGGCGCAATGGGCCTGGCATCGTCCCACGGTCTCGGGCTGGCGATAGCTCATCCTGGCCGGAGGGTTCTGGTGTTCGACGGGGACGGAAGCCTTTTGATGAACCTTGGCGCCCTGGTGACGACGACGGCCGTTGCGCCGCACAATTTCGTGCACATCGTGTGGCACAACGGTACTTATGAAGCAAACGGCGGACACCCTCTTCCAAGCACATCCGTGCGCTTTGCTGACCTCGCTTTAGCCGCAGGCTATCGCAAGACAATGCATATTTCGGATATGCCGACGTTCGAATCTTCATTGGATGCGATACTATCCGAAAGCGGACCGCTTTTCGTTGAACTCATCGTGGAGCAGGGGCAGTTAGGCCCCCGGTCATATGCAGACATGTATAGCGCCAAGCGTCGCGAAGCCTTCCGCCAGGCCTTGAATCCCCCGAGTGACGGCTCGCGATTTGCCGGCCCGCTCCAATGACTGCGTTCACAGTTGGTGCTGGTCTGCTCGGAACTGCGTTCGCGAGACATGCATTGGGACGTGGAGAGCGGGTCGTCTTCTACGATCTAGCGCCAAAGCCAGGCAAGGCGAGGACCTGACGGGCGATACTGCAGATGGCAGGTCGCTCCCGCAATTGCAGACGCGGTCCCACTGGATATCAGTAACGCTCGGATGAACCTGGACCGGCTTCCAACGAATTCCCTGCGCGACGGGCAAACGGCGTGCAAACATCAGGCCGAGCGATATCTACTATCGTTTGGAAGGGCGTCATAAGGCATCGAAGGGTCAATCATCGTATTGGCCGGGATCAACTCAAGAGAGGGACGTTACATGGCAGGTCAGGACAAGCGCATCGATACGCACGTTCATGCGGTTCCGCCGTCTTACCGGCATGCATTGACAGAAGCCGCTTTGGGGCCGCGCATTCGTATTCCTGATTGGTCACCCGAGCTGGCGATCGCCATGATGGATCGACACCGGATTTCTGCTTCCGTGCTCTCTCTGTCAGTACCTGGCGCGCACCTCGGCGACGACAACAAGGCGCGCGTCCTGGCACGCCGGTGCAACGAAGAATTTGCTGAAATTGCCGAAAAAAACCCGGGGCGCCTGGGTGCGTTCGGTACTGTTACGCTGCCTGATGTTGAAGGAGCATGCCGCGAAGCCGAATATGCGCTGGACGTTTTGCGCCTTGATGGCATCGGGCTTCTTGCAAGCTACGGAGAAATGTACCTTGGGGATCCGCGTTTCGACCCACTGCTTGAGACACTCAATGAGCGCTCTGCAGTGGTTCATATTCACCCCAACAATCATCCGTCTACGCAGTCGGTAAAGCTAAATGTGCCGAACTTTCTTGTGGAGTACCTGTTCGACACGACCCGGGCCGCAGTGAACCTGGTCTTCTCCTCTGCTCTTGACCGGTTTCCGAATATCAAGTTTATCCTCTCGCACGCGGGAGGAACGCTGCCCTTCATTGCTTGGCGTTTATCCGAGATCGCAACCCGCCAGCTGCAACTTGCTCCATTTAACGAGCACTACTCCGTGCCGCTGGTGAAGGCCAAAGAAGGCCATCTCTCATTCGAAGATGTAACGTCGCGTCTGAGACGCTTTTACTATGATACGGCCCTGGCCGCTGGTCCGCAGACCTTTGGAGCACTCCGCGAGGTTGCGGATCCCGATCGCATCCTTTTCGGCAGCGACTGGCCCTACTGCTCCGAGCCAATGGTGGATGACATGAAGCGTGCTCTCGATGAAACCGCAGGATGCTCTGCGGCCGACATGACGGCAATCGAGCACGGGAATGCCGCCCGCCTATTTCCGCGTCTGAGTTGACCACGGCGCGATCGGGCGACGGCGCGGCAGGGAGGCGAGCCGCGCGCGGCCTGGAAAGTTGAAAGCCGCTTTCCGAAAAGATCATGATCGGGAACGGTTTCAGCTCGTGACGGTCTGCGGAAAGTCAGAAGTTGCAAGGCGTTGGTGTGAATTAGCTCTCAATAACAACCATATCTATTTGATTTAAAACATCAAACCGTCCGCTTGCCCAGTCGGCCGGCCAGATCCTGGATATATTGCCAGGCGGTGCGGCCGGAGCGGGCGCCGCGCGTCGTCGACCATTCGAGCGCTTCCGCGCGCATGGCGTCGGCCGGATAGTCGAGGCCGAAATGGTCGGCATAGCCCGACACCATGGCGAGATATTCGTCCTGGCTGCACTTGTGGAAGCCGAGCCAGAGGCCGAAACGATCCGACAGCGACACTTTCTCTTCCACCGCTTCATGCGGGTTGATCGCTGTCGAGCGTTCGTTCTCCATCATGTCGCGCGGCAGCAGGTGGCGCCTGTTCGAGGTGGCGTAGAACACCACATTGTCCGGACGCCCCTCGATGCCGCCCTCAAGCACGGCTTTCAATGACTTGTAGGACGTATCGTCGGAATCGAAGGAAAGATCGTCGCAGAAGACGATGAATTGCTGGGGCGAATTGCGTACGATGGTCATCAGGGCCGGCAGGCTCTCGATGTCCTCGCGGTGGATTTCGACAAGCTTGAGCGCATGCGAGCCGGCCGCCCGCTCGCGGTTGATCTGGGCGTGGATCGCCTTGACGAGCGACGATTTGCCCATGCCGCGCGCGCCCCACAGCAGCGCATTGTTGGCGGGCAGGCCCTTCGCGAACCGCAGCGTATTGTCATAAAGCTGGTCGCGAACCCGGTCGATGCCCTTCAAAAGCACGAGATCGACCCGGTTGACCTTCGGCACCGGCTGCAGAATGTGGCCGGCCGCATGCCAGACGAAGGCATCGGCGGCTTCAAGGTCTGGATTGGCGTTGGCGGACGGGGCCAGCCGCTCCAAAGCGGTGGCGATGCGCTCAAGCACAGGCATAAGTTCGGGATTTGCACGCAAGGGGTCTGAATCCATTCGGTCCTTCATGCAGCGCGGTTTAGCGTGACTGGGCGTGCAGGTCCATCGTGCACGTCCGTGGGGCGGGGGATTTCTGGCCGACTGCCTAATCCCGACTGTCCGGATATCCCGGAACCGGGGAGAACCCCTCCGTATCCGTCCCGCCATTGCTTTACGGCCCGCGCTGGTTATATTCCGCGCGAATTCCGGACCGTGGCTCATGCAACGGTTTCCCGCCTTGATTCCGCTATATGAAGCCCCAATGGAGCCGTTGCTCAGATGAATTTTATCACCCCGGCCTTCGCGCAGACCGCTGGCGGCAGCCAGATGGACATGATCGCCCAGCTTGCGCCGTTCGGCATCATCCTGGTCATCATGTATTTCCTGATCCTGCGGCCGCAGCAGAAGCGTCAGAAGGCCCATCAGGAGATGATCAAGAACGTGCGCCGCGGCGACACGGTGATCACCTCGGCGGGTTTCATCACCAAGGTCACCAAGGTCATCGACGACAATGAAATCGAAGTCGAACTGGCGCCGGACGTGCGCGTGCGCATGGTTCGCGCCCTGATTTCCGAAGTCCGCGCCAAGGGCGAGCCCGTCAAGGACTGATCCGGGCAGATCGCCCCTCTTAACCGGAAACAGAGCATGCTGCGCTTCGCCCGCTGGAAGGTCGCCTCGGTCCTCCTGCTGACACTGCTGACGTTCCTCATCATCGCGCCGAGTTTCCTGACCAAGGAAACGCGCGATTCGGTTGCGGCGTCGCTGCCGAAATGGGTGCCGTTCCAGGGTATCGTTCTCGGCCTCGATCTGCAGGGCGGGGCGCATATCCTGCTTGAGGTCGATTCATCCGACGTCACGCGCACGCAGCTGGAAAATCTGCGCGACGACGTGCGGCGTATTCTCCGCGAAGCCCGCGCCCGCAGCCTCGTCGGCGGCATCGGCGCTTCCGGGCGTTCCATCCAGTTCCGTCTCAGCGACGCGACCGAGCGCGCCACGGTCCTTGCCAAGGTGCGCCAGCAGGCGCAGCCGTCGGGCGTCTCGGCGCTCGGCATCGCCAGCCCGGCGACCTTCGACGTCCGCGAGAACAGCGACGGCCAGGTCGTGCTGACCCTGAGCGATGCGGGCATTCTCGAGCGGGTGCGCCGCGCCGTCGACCAGACGATCGAAGTGCTGCGCCGGCGTATCGACGCGCTCGGCACGACGGAGCCCAACATCCAGCGCCAGGGCGCCGATCGCGTGCTGGTGCAGGTGCCCGGCCTGCAGGATACGCAGCGCCTGAAGGACCTTCTGGGCACGACCGCGAAGCTGGAATTCCGTCTCGTCGCCGATCCCGGCTACAACCCGGCCGACGTCGACATGCTTAACGAATACGAGAAGGATTCGAAGAACAGCGAGCGGGTGATCGCGACCTATCCGGTCGAGAAGAGGGTCATGGTCCAGGGCGAAGACCTGACCGACGCACAGACCGGCTTCGACAGCCGCAACGGCGAACCGGTGGTGAACTTCCGCTTCAACATTCGCGGCGGCCAGCGCTTCGGCGAAGTCACCAGCCAGAACGTCGGCAAGCCCTTCGCCATCGTGCTCGACGGCAAGGTCATTTCGGCGCCGCGCATCCTCGGCCCGATCACCGGCGGCTCGGGGCAGATATCCGGCCGCTTCACCGTACAGCAGGCCAACGACCTTGCGATTCTGCTGCGCGCCGGCGCGCTGCCGGCGAAGCTGACGGTCGTCGAGGAGCGCACCGTCGGTCCCGGTCTCGGGCAGGATTCGATCGACGCCGGCAAACGCGCCGCCTATGTCGCCGCCGGCCTCGTCATCTTCTACATGCTGATGACCTACGGCACCTTCGGCGTCTTCGCCGATATCGCGCTCACCGTCCACATCGCCATGATCTTCGCCGGCATCGTCCTGCTGCAGGCGACGCTGACACTGCCCGGCATCGCCGGCATCGTTCTGACCATCGGCATGGCGGTCGATGCGAACGTGCTGATCTATGAGCGCATCCGTGAAGAGGCGCGTTCGGGACGATCGGTCGTTTCGGCGCTCGAAGCCGGCTTCAATCGCGCCTTTGCCACCATCATCGATTCAAACTCGACCATGATGGTGGCGGCGGTCATTCTTTATTTCCTGGGGTCTGGTCCGGTGCGCGGCTTTGCCGTGTCGCTCGGGCTCGGCATCATCACCTCCGTCATCACTGCCGTGACGATGACGCGGATGATGATCGCCCTGTGGTATCGCTGGAAGCGACCCACCAGCATTCCCATCTGACGCAGAAAGTTGCCTATGTTCCGGTTTCGCCTGGCTCCCGACGACATGCATTTCGGCTTCATGCGCCTGCGGCGCCTGAGCTATCCGTTCTCGGCATTCATGTCGATCGCGTCCGTCGTCGCCTTCCTCGTCATCGGCCTCAACTTCGGGATCGACTTTTCCGGCGGCACCTTGCTGGAAATGCGCGCCAAAAGCGGCCATGCCGATCTTGCCCAATTGCGCCAGCTTGGCGACAAGCTCGGCCTCGGCGAAGTGGAAGTGCAGGCCTTCGGCGGCGACCAGGACGTGACCTTGCGCGTGCGCCTGCAGCCGGGCGGCGACAAAGCGCAGCAGGATGCGGTCGAGAAAGTGAAGCAGGCCGTCGGCGACGGCTATGAGTTCCGCCGTGTCGAAGTGGTCGGTCCGCGCGTCTCCGGCGAGCTGGTGCAGTCGGGAACCCTCGGTGTCGTCGTCTCCGTGCTCGCTGTGCTGATCTATCTCTGGTTCCGCTATGAATGGCAGCTCGCGGTGGCGGCCGTCATCGCCACCATGCACGATCTTCTGCTGACGGTGGGGTTCTTCGCGATCACGCAACTCGAATTCAACATCACGTCGATCGCGGCGATTCTGACCGTCGTGGGTCTGTCGCTCAACGAAACCGTCGTCGTGCTCGACCGTATCCGGGAAATCCTGAAGAAGTACCGCCGTGCCTCGATGACGGAGATCATCGACATGTCGATCAACGCCGTGCTGTCGCGCACGATCATGACGGCGACGACGACGACCCTGGCGCTTCTCGCGCTGGTGTTCTTCGGCGGCCATGTCATCCAGTCGTTCTCGCTGGCGATGATGTGGGGCGTCATCGTCGCGACCTATTCGTCGGTCTTCATCTGCTCGCCGATCCTGATCTATCTCGGCGCGCCTGGGCATGGTCCCGACAGCAAGCCGCCGGCGCCCTGATCGTTCTCGCCGGCGCATGACGCGTCGGCGCGATAGTGCGCCGTGCATGGGGAAGTTTCATGGCTGCACCCCGTTACCAGGGCTTCTTTCCCGGTCAGGCTGTGATCGAGGGTTATGGCGCCGGTGGCTTCCGCTTTGCCGGCATGTCCCATCGCGGCTCGATCCTGGTGCTGCCGTCGGGCATCAGCGCCTGGCGCGTCGATGATATGAAAGCGCTCGATGTCGACAGCCTGCTGCCGCTGTTCGAGGAGCCCAAAGGCAGCGTTGAATTTCTATTGATCGGCACCGGACGTTCGATCGTGCCGGTTCCCGCTGCCGTGCGCGAACGCTTGAAACGCCACGGCATCAGATTCGATCCGATGGCGACCGGCCATGCGGTTTCGACCTACAACATCCTGCTGGAAGAACGCCGCAAGGTCGCAGCCGCTTTGATCGCTGCACCATGAGCGATCTCGACTCTGCCTATGCCCATTGCGAGACGCTGGTGCGCGACATGGACCGCGACCGCTGGCTGGCGACCCTGTTCATCAAGCCGCCATGGCGTCCGCACGTGCTGGCGCTCTACGCCTTCTCCTATGAAGTCGGCCGCCTGCGCGAAATCGTCTCCGAGCCGCGGATCGGCGAAATCCGTCTGCAATGGTGGCGCGAGGCGATCGAAGGCGAGCGCCAGAGCGAAGCGGAAGCCAATCCCGTCTCGCAGGCCTTGCTGGCGACCATCGCCAGATTCAACCTGCCGCGCCGCGCGCTTGCCGATCTGGTCGAAGCGCGCCGCTTCGATCTTTACGACGATCCGATGCCGTCGCTGAACGATCTCGAGGGCTATTGCGGCGAGACCTGCTCGTCGCTGTTCCGTCTCGCCGCGATCATCTGCGCCGACGGCAGGGATCCCGGCGGCGGCGATGTCGCGGGACATGCCGGCTGCGCCTATGCCATGGCCGGCTTGCTGCGCGCGCTGCCATGGCATGCTTCGCGTGGCCAATGCTATCTTCCCGCGGATGTGCTCTCCCGCAACGGTGCGCTGGTAGAGGCGGCGGCCGCGGGCGTGTCATCGCCGGCGCTCGCCAACGCTCTTTGGGAGTTGCGGGGCAGGGTGCGCCGGCATCTGCAGGCGGCGCGCGCCACGCTGGCGGCGCTGCCGGCCGATGTTCAGCCGGTGTTCGCGCCGCTTGCCCTCGTCGATCTCTGGCTCAACGCCATGGAACGGCGCGATTACGATCCGTTTCGTACGCTTATCGATCCGCCGCAATGGAGGCGGCAGTGGGCGCTGTGGCGATGGCCTGGCCGCCAGCCGCATTGACCAGACGGGCGCGGCGGGTTTCGCCGGACGTCTTGTAATAGGCGATGATGTCCTTGGGATGCAGGCTCACCTGCGATTTCACGCCGAAGAAGAACACGCCGTTGGCGGCATCGAGATTTTCCCGCCGCCTGGTGAAACGGTCGAGAAAGCGCAGCCAGAAGAACGGCAGCGACAGCGCCGTCGAGATCTTGTTGCCGAGCCCCAGCGCGCGCAGGAAATAGCGATACGACCAGATCAGCGAAACACCCGCGCCGCCCACGGCGCCGGCGTCGATCTCGCTGAAATTGCGAAACAGCCAGCGGTGCGCACTCGGGCTGAAACGCTGGAAGTCATAGGCGCCGGCGTGGACCTGCTGCATGAACGGCGTGTCGGCATAGACGAGGCCGTCGTCCTTGAGGACGCGGTGCAGTTCGGCGACGACCACTTCCGGCTCCAGCACATGTTCGAGCACCGCCTGAATCCAGATCGCATCGAAGCTGGCGTCCTTGAAGGGCAGGTGATGGGCATCGGAGACGAGCGTCGTCACCGCCGAGGGAAACACATCCGTCGAGACGATGCGCACGTCGGTCTGCTCGTAAAGCGCCTCGATGCCGGAGCCGATGGTGCCGCCGCCGACGACGAGCACGGTCGCATTCTTGCGCCCGCGCAAGCGCGCCACCAGGTCGTTGCACTTGGCCTTGGCGGCCTCGTTGGTCCCGAACATGGCTTCGCGCAGCTTCATCCGCCACAGGCCGAAGGTTGTGGTGGTGTGACTGCCGATATCGGGAATGCGCGCATCGCGAAATTCCGACAGGTCGAACAGGCTGCGCGAAAAATCGACGAGCACCGGCTGGCCGGCAGCATTGACGAAGCCGGGTCCGCCGGCCAGGCAGTCGGCATCCACGCAGCGCAAGCGGGCGCCGTCGGTGATGAGGTCACCATGGCAGCTCGGGCAGCGCAGAAGCGTGCTGACGTCACGGGCGTGAGCGACAGGCATGCGGCTCTCCTTTATGCCAGAAAGCTCTGGCGAAATGGTGCCGTGCTTTCAGAACACGGGCAGGGGGGCATGGCGACCGCCGCAATCGCCGGCTTGATGTGGAGATAATCCCGTCGGAATTGCTTAAGGCCTCGCAATGGCAAACGGTTAATCTTAACCACCTGATAACCATATCGGTTAAACTTAACGGGCGCACCCCAGCCCTGAAAGCTTGGTTAAGAATTAACCTTAATGGATCGTCTGGCGAAAGGCGGGGTTGCTGCGAAGCAGCGTGGGGTTGACGTTTCCTCCGCTACACCAATGCTTTAAGCGATGTTTGCAAGCCGTCGAACCAGACATCCATGTCGGTCTTGGCCCGCTCCGTCAGCCGGCGTTTGCGCGCCACGGCCTTCTCCGGTCCGCGCAACCGCTTGCCGTTGGCATCCTTCACCGCGATTTCGATCGGGGGAAACAAGCCGAAGTTGACGTTCATCGGCTGGAACGACGGCGGCCCAGCGTCGATCGTCTCGATGTGTCCGCCGGTGATGTGGTTGAGGAGGGCACCGATGGCCGTTGTCGCCGGCGGCACGCGTGCCTGTTCGCCACGCGCTTCGGTGGCGGCCATCAATCCGGCGATCAGGCCGACGGCGGCACTTTCCACATAGCCCTCGCAGCCGGTGATCTGGCCCGCGAAGCGGATGTGCGTCCGGTTCTTCAGGCGCAGCAGCGGATCGAGCACTTGCGGCGAATTGAGGAAGGTGTTCCGGTGCAGCCCGCCGAGGCGGGCGAATTCGGCGTTCTGCAGGCCAGGGATCATACGGAAAATCCGCGTCTGTTCGCCGTGCTTCAGCTTCGTCTGGAAGCCGACCATGTTGTAGAGCGTGCCCAGTGCATTGTCCTGGCGAAGCTGGATGATCGCATAGGGCTTCACCGTCGGATTGTTCGGATCGGTCAGGCCGAAGGGTTTCAGAGGGCCATGGCGCAGGGTTTCGCGGCCGCGCTCGGCCATCACCTCGATCGGCAGGCAGCCGTCGAAATAGGGCGTGCCTTCCCATTCCTTGAACGTGGTTTTGTCGCCGGCGATGATGGCGTCGAGGAAAGCCTCATACTGATCGCGCGTCAGCGGACAGTTGATGTAGTCGGCGCCGGTGCCACCGGGACCGACCTTGTCGTAGCGCGACTGGAACCAGGCCACGTTCATGTCGATCGAGTCGCGGTGGACGATCGGCGCGATGGCGTCGAAGAAGGCCAGTTCGTTCTCGCCGGTCAGTTTGCCGATGGCCGCGGCGAGCGCCGGCGACGTCAATGGCCCGGTGCAGATAATGATGGAATCAAAATCGGTTGCCGGGAGATCCTGAATCTCTTCGCGAACTACCTGAATCCTGGGATGAGCTTCGATGGCGGCCGTGACGGCGCTGGCAAAGCCGTCCCGGTCGACTGCCAGCGCGCCGCCGGCCGGAACCTGATGGTCGTCGGCCGCGCGCATGATGAGCGATCCCATCCGCCGCATCTCCCAGTGCAACTGGCCGACGGCATTCTGCTCGGCGTCATCCGAGCGAAAGGAATTCGAACAGACCAGTTCCGCGAAGGAATCGGTGTGATGGGCTGCGGTCGGCCGGACGGGCCGCATTTCGTGGAGGATGACGGGAACGCCGGCTTCGGCGATCTGCCAGGCGGCTTCCGAGCCGGCGAGGCCGGCGCCGATGACGTGGACTGGTTGCATCGGCCGTATATGCCGTTCGCACCCCGATAAGACAAGCGAGCAAAGCGCTCCGGGCGATCAAAGCATTTTCGAGCGAAGTGGGTGCCGGTTCGCGTGAAGAAGATGCGTCAAAACAAAAACTGCAGCTTGATCGGTCCGAACCCGTAAAGCTCCAGACAAAAAAATGCGCCCGTCGGGGGAGGGTCCGACGGGCGCTTAGAACGTGGGGGGCTGAGGGAGGGGAAGCCCTGGTCCACGTTAACTGGAATGCTTACTTAGATGCCTGCGCTCTGGCGCGCGACGGAGTGAATTTCCGACCGGGTAATGCCGAGGTCGTGGAGTTCACGGTCGGAGAGCTGCGAAAGCTCCGAAACCGCAACCCGATAACGACGCCAGGAGTCGACCCAGGCAACAATGCTCTTGATAGTCATTTCATCCTCACTTGACGGGCCATTTGGCTGCCGTCTGAACTTTGCATGGATAGAATGTAGGATGGTGCAGCGCACAACGCCAGCGTAAATGTCGATACTCTGGTATGCGTCGACAGCATGCCGTACATCGTAACATCCGTTAGGATACCGGAAAAATAATTCATCTTATCGCGCTTTTGCCAAAATTAACTTCTCAGTAATGCGTAAATTGCAATACCGCAGCGCAAAATGCCTTGAATATGGGCTTGCAAGGATCATTTTACCGGCGCTACCCGATTCGAGGGCGAAACAGGCGGACAGCCCCGCGTTTCGCCCCAAAACCGCGCTTAGAAGCAGACGCGGACGCGGCGGAAGCCGATGACGTCGCCGAAGCGATTGTAAACGGGCTGGCGACGGAGTTCGCAGCCGCCGTAGACGGGCGCCGCATAGGCAGGCTGCGAGGCGGCGATGGCGCCCCCGACGATGGCGGCGCCGAGCAGGCCAACCGCGAGGCCGCCGCCATAACCATGATGGCCGTGCCAGCCGGCGGCAGCCGGGGTGGCGGTGACGGCGAACGAGGCGGCAATCGCCAGGGCGCCGACGGAAGCTGCAAGGGTCTTCTTCGAAATCGTGCTCATGTCCATCTCCAATTCGTTGCCGTTTTTCTCTCAACCGGCGATGATGAGAGACTAGAGCAGGGGGCGTCTGGACGATGTGCGACCACGCACCACTCGCCGACGAGGGGAAAGCATGAGCGCGCAGAATGCCTATACGACCGGTCTCGATCGCAATCCGGCCAATTTCGTCCCGTTGTCGCCGCTGAGCTTTCTCGAGCGTGCCGCCCTGGTGCATCCGCACCTGACGAGCGTCGTCCATGAAACCCGCCGCTTCACCTGGGGCGAGACCTATGCACGCTGCCGCCGGCTCGCCTCGGCGTTATCGCTACGCGGGCTCGGCAAGGGCGATACAGTCGCCGCCATGCTGCCGAATATCCCGGCCATGTACGAAGCCCATTTCGGCGTGCCGATGATCGGCGCGGTGCTGAACACGCTGAATACCCGGCTCGACGCCGAGGCCATCGCCTTCATGCTCGACCACGGCGAGGCGAAAGTGATCCTCGTCGACCCGGAACTGGCGGCCACCGTCGAAAAGGCGTTGACCCTGATGAAGGGCAAAAAACCCTATGTCGTCGACGTCGCCGATCCGGCTTTCACGGGCGGCAAGGTGATCGGCTCCGTCGACTACGAGGACTTCATCGCCACGGGCGATCCGGCATTCGCCTGGAGCCTGCCGGCCGATGAATGGGATGCCCTGGCGCTGAATTACACCTCCGGCACCACCGGCAATCCCAAGGGCGTCGTCTACCATCATCGCGGCGCCTATCTGAACGCCGTCAGCAACGCGCTCGCCTGGTCGCTCGGCGCCCATCCGGTCTATCTGTGGACCCTGCCGATGTTTCACTGCAACGGCTGGTGCTATCCCTGGACCATTGCCGCGATGGCCGGCGTCAACGTCTGCCTGCGCAAGGTCGAGGCGGCGAAGATCTTCGAACTGATCGGCAGCCACGGCGTCACCCACATGTGCGGCGCGCCCATTGTCTACAACACGCTGGTCAACGCCAATGATCCGCGCAAGTCCGAGCCGCGCGCGGTGATGGGCATGGTGGCGGGCGCCTCGCCGCCCATGGCGGTGATCGCCGGAGCCGAAAACATCGGCATCCGGCTGACGCATGTCTATGGATTGACCGAGGTCTATGGCCCCGCCGGCGTCTGTTCGCCGCAGCCCGAATGGGCCGGCCGGCCGCTCGAGGAACGTGCCAGGCTCACCCGCCGCCAGGGCGTGCCCTATCATCTGCAGCAGGCGATGACCGTGCTCGACCCTGAAACCATGCAGGAGGTGCCGCACGACGGCGAGACCATGGGCGAGATCATGTTTCGCGGCAACATCGTCATGCGCGGCTACCTGAAGAACCCCAAGGCGACGGAAGAAGCCTTCGCCGGCGGCTGGTTCCACACCGGCGATCTCGCGGTCATCGATCCCGACGGCTATGTGCTGATCCGCGACCGTTCGAAGGACATCATCATTTCCGGGGGCGAGAACATCTCCTCCATCGAAGTCGAGGACGTGCTCTACAAGCATCCGGCCGTGCTGGTTGCCGCCGTCGTCGCCAGGCCCGACCCGAAATGGGGCGAGACGCCCTGCGCCTTCATCGAGTTGAAGGACGGCGCCAGCGCAGACGAGGCCGACATCATCGCCTTCTGCAAACAGCACCTGGCCAACTTCAAAGTGCCAAAGAGCGTCGTCTTCGGCCCGATCCCGAAAACCTCGACCGGCAAGATCCAGAAATTCCAGCTGCGCGAGCAGGCCGACAGCAAGGCGGCGATAGGCGGGTAGGGCAAGGCGACCGGATGAGCTGCCTCGATGAGGCGGCCCCGGCGTGGTGTGCTGCGAGGGGGAGCCGGGGCCGCCGGCCGCACGGGGGGCGTGTGCGGACCCGTCTCAATGGCTCAGAATGGCAAGGGTTCCCGATCCGCGCGGAAAACTGTTATGCGGCAGCCGGCACCAGCATCTGACGAACGAGCGCCAGCAACTTCTCCTTGCTGTAAGGTTTGATCAGCAAGGGCACGTCGGCCGGTAGCTGATCGCGATTGGCCTGCCCGGAAATCATAAGCGTCTTTATGGCCTGCCAGCGGCTTCTGATTGCCAGCAGGACGTCTATACCGTCCAGCGGACCCGGCATCTGAACATCCAGAACAATCAGCTTGATATCTCTGTGGGCGTTGAGAAGGACCAGCGCTGTTTCCGCATTGTCGGCAGACAGGGTCTTGAAGCCCGCGTCTCCCAATTGCGCTTCGAGGTTCTGCCTCTGAATGTCGTCGTCTTCCACGACCAGGATCATGTCATTGGGCTTTTGCCGGAGGGCCAGACAACATCATAATGACTTGGCGGGATGCCGGTTCCCGCATCAGCAGAATATTTTGCGCCTGTTTCGGCTTTTCCTCTCAGCTCATCCTTTCCCACACAACCTCATTACGCGTGCCTACCGGCCGCAGGATGAGCAGCTTGCCGTCGAACTCATAGCCGCGGGCGAAGTCCTTCATCTGTTCCCAGCCGGGTTGCACGCTGCCTTCGCGGTGATGGGTGACGATTTTCTTCACGTCATCGACGGTGAAGGGGCCGAAATAGGCTGTGTAGCCGTTGAGGGCCAGCAGCGCCTCTTCGCCCGTCGGCTTGTCGCCCGCCATCGGCACCGGTGGCCGGTCGGGCTGAATCTGCGCGGTCATCCAGCCGCTGGCATCGTAGGTGATGATGCCTGTCGGTCTGGAACCGCGTTCGGGTCCGGCGTCGATGGTTGTGGTACGCACCAGCCGCCATGAGCCGATGAAACGGTCGAAGTCGGATGTATCGGTCATGAAAATCCTGCCTCCCTGAAGAGTGCCTGCCGGACTTGTCCAATCACCGTGCGGCTGCGACACTCGCTTCAACCTAACAGCAAAAATCCGGGACGAAACAGTCATGAGCCTCGATAGCCCGCACCCCCGACAGGCCGAACGCGAAGCGTTCTACGCCAAGGTCGAGGCGCGCAATCTCTCGCCGCTGTGGACGCGCACCCTGGTGCCGCCGCTGCCGCATTTTTCGGTCAAGGCGGTGCCGCATCTGTGGGATTTCGACAATGTGCTGAAGCCGTTGCTGCTCGAAGCGGGCGGGCTGATCACGGCGCAGGAGGCGAACCGCCGGGTGCTGTCGCTCGAAAATCCCGGCTTCGACGGCGGGCCGCCGCGCATCCTGGAATCGCTGTATGCCGGCCTGCAGATGATCCTGCCGGGCGAGTGCGCGCCGGCGCATCGCCACACGCCCTCGGCGCTGCGCTTCATCATGGAAGGCAAGGGCGCCTGGACGGCGGTATCGGGCGAAAAGTCGAACATGCAGCCGGGCGATTTCATCATCACGCCGTCGATGACCTGGCACGATCACGGCCACGACGGCGAAGAGCCGTTCTTCTGGATGGACGGGCTCGACATTCCCATGGTGGCGGCCTTCGGGCCGATGTTCTTCGAGGCCTATCCGAAGGACCGCGCGCCGCAGAGCCGGCCGCCCGGCGACAGCCTGGCGCGCTACGGCGCCAATATGCGGCCGGTCAACAGTACCTGGAGCAAACCGGAATCGCCGATCTTCTGGTACCCCTACGAGCGGTCGCGCGAGGCGCTGGAAACCCTGCGCAGGAACGGCGAACTCGATCCCTATGACGGGCTGAAGCTCGAATATATCGATCCGACGCGCGGCGGCACGGCGATGCCGACCATCTCGGCCTTCCTGCAGGTGCTGCCGAAGGGCTTTCGCAGCGAGACCTATCGCAGCACCGAGAACACGGTCTTCTCGGTCATCGAAGGCACGGGCCGGCTGATTGCGGGCGAGGGCGACAAGCAGCGGGTCATCGCCTGGAAGCCGCGCGATATCTTCGTCGCGCCGTGCTGGGTGCCGTATCGCCTCGAAGCCGACGGCGATGCCTGCCTGTTCAGCTTCTCCGACCGCGTCGCCCAGCAGAAGCTGGGGCTGTGGCGGGAGCAGCGGGGAAATGCTGTTTTGGAGTGAATAGGCGGTAGGCCTCCTTACTTCTTCGCAGCCTTCGCCCGCTCGATGCCTTCCAGCACCAGGCGCTTTGCGACGTCCACGTCGCCCCAGCTTTTTACCTTCACCCATTTGCCGGGTTCGAGATCCTTGTAGTGCAGGAAGAAGTGCTCGATCTGCTTGAGGGTGATCTGGGGCAGGTCGGTATAATTCTTCACGTTGTGATAGCGCTGGGTCAGCTTGTCGGAAGGAACCGCGATGATCTTTTCGTCGCCGCCGGCCTCGTCTTCCATCATCAGCACGCCGACCACGCGGCAGCTCATCACCGCGCCCGGCACGATGGCGCGGGTATTGGCGACGATGACGTCGCAGGGGTCCCCGTCTTCCGACAAGGTGTGCGGGATGAAGCCGTAATTCCCCGGATAGCGCATCGCCGTATAGAGGAAGCGGTCGACCACCAGCGCACCCGAGGCCTTGTCCATTTCGTATTTGATCGGTTCGCCGCCGATGGGAACTTCGATGACGACATTGACGTCGTGCGGCGGATTCTTGCCGATGGAAATGGCGTCAAAATTCATAAGCAAACTCCAAAACTCCGGATCATGCCGGTCCCAAAAGTCTGAATTTTCTAAGATTTAATTGTTCCCCAGGTGAAACCCCGGGTGAAACGACGGCGGCGGAAGGCGAATGCGATGCCGATCTTCACGCCCGTCAGCGTACACAAATGCGCGGGCAATGAAAATTGACCAAAAGTGTTGCCGCTGCGTCCTATCCAATCTGCGCAAAAAATCAACTGATTTCTACCTCAACATATTGAAAATGAGGCAATTACATCAATTCTCATCCTCCTACCACGCAGCAGGACGTGCCCTTCGTCAGGGTCGGCGACAGGGCCGAGGTGGCTGACGCCAGCCGGCCCGAGCGCAAGACGACCGCCGAAGTCACCCGCATGACCGGCGAGCTCGATCCGAAATCGCGCAGGGCAGCCGGTTACGGCTTGCCGCTCGCCCTGATCGACGGGTCTTCGAGCCGAGCGACGGCTGACACCGCCTCGGGCTGAGCAGTTCGGCATTCCAGGGTTCCGGATGTTGAGCTTCACACACTCTTGCCAACCAGCTCCATCCGCCGAACAAACCGTCCGGCGGCGATGCCGCGTAGAACTGCAAGCCTGTATGCGAGCCTGACCGCCGCCTCGTTGCCCGTCGTCTCTGTGCCTGGCCAGGCGTCGAGCAGCTTGCCTATCCGGTCGAGGTCGAGCGCGCGCGAGGCGAGCGGGCTGTCGCGAAGCCTCGCAACTTCTGCCTTGAGATATGGAAGCGCCTGGTCGAAGCTGCACCGCCAGTCCGCAGCCTGTCGTCCGCGGCGGCGCTCGTTCAGGATCATCGCGGGAACCAAACCCTTCATCGCCTGTCGGATCAGGTTGCGCGGAATGCCGTCCCGGCTAAAGCGCTCATCGGGAATCGCCAGGCAAAGCTCGACAAGGCGTCGATCACTGGTCGGATCGCGGACGTCGAGCCCGAACAACCGGCGTGACGACCCAAACTGCAGGCCGAGATGATCGTTCCTCTGCAGCGCCAGAATCCTTAGCGCGCGACTGTCCCCGCCGGTGAGATTGGACAATTCGCCTGCGGTCGTTCTGGCGCGCATCTCGAGGCCGCTGGCGCTCAGGAAATCGCGGTTGATGACCGAATAATCCTCGAGAACCGGCGTTCGTCCGATCTGCCTCTGGCGCAAGGCGCGCGCCGCTCCTTCGGGCAGGAGCGAGGCCGCCGCCTCGCGCGCCAGCCCAAGCCAGCTGCGTCCGGCAACGCGGCGCAGCGCGCGAGCCGTATTGAACGCGGCGCCAAATCTATGATCGCGGATCTGCTGGGAGTAGGCGGCACTGCCGTGATGGCTGATCGAATAATTGCCCGTGGCGGCGACCAGCATGACGCCAAGTCCGCGGTCGCGCGCGGCGCGGTCGATGCCGTTCACCCAGATCGCGTTGACGGGATTGAGCAGGGGCCAGTCCTGGCCGGCCTCGCGGCTTTCCATCGCCTCGATCAGAGGCGCGTTATCGTTAGCGATGCGAACGTGATCGACATTCGGATACTGTGCCGCCAGAGCCGCTGCATAAGGCCATTCGTCGTCGAACCAGCCAGGCGACGCGATGGCCGGGTGCGTCGGCGCGGCGGTAAATGCGGTAAGGCGCTGGCCTTGCTCGCCCAAAGCCCGGGCCGCCATCGCCGCCACCGAACTGCTGTCCAGGCCGCCGCTCAGATTGGCCCCGACCGTGCCGTTCCCGTCGAGGCGGCATCGCACCGCCTGATCCAGGCCGTCGCGCAGGACTGCCTCGTAATCAGCATCGGTTGCCAGCTTGAGGGGCGCAACGGTCTCGGGCTTCCACCAGCGCTCGCAACAGGCGGAGCCGCCTTGCCACACCACCACATGGCCAGGCGGCACGCGATGGATGCCGGCGAAGAAACTGCGATCGACGTCGCGCGGCAGCAGCGTCAGCCACGCGGCCAGTTGATGCTCGTCGATCTGCCTTGGGACGACACGGTCGGCGAGAAGCCCGCGCTGCTCGGTCGCGAACAGGATTTCCTCAGAGCCCGTCCAGTAGAAGAGGGGGCGCATCGCTCCCGGATCGGTCGCCATCACCAGCCGCCGCAGCGCCGCGTCCCAGATGACGCAGGAATAGTCACCGATGATATGATGGCAAAAGCCATCGCCCCACGCCCGATACGCATAAAGCGCAATGTCGGCCGACGTGAGCGCCTCCGTGGCGCCGATGTTCAGGGCGCGGCGCAACTCCGCGCCATTGTCGATCCGGCCGTCGAAGGCAGCGCTGATTGCGTCCCGATGGGGGCTTATTGAAGCGCCGTCACAAGCGGCGAGCCGCGCGCCGCTGACCACGGCTTCGAGGCAGGAATCTTCGCTGAATCTCAGCGCTGCCAACGTGTCATCCATCGGCCGCACGGGTTCCGACACCAGTCCAGCGCGACCGCAAATCGACATCCGCGGCTATTCCCCTACCGCCGCGACATGGCGGCCGAATCCGCATAATCCTCAATGAGTGGGAATACACGCCCCTGGCACAGCGGCATCGCCGGCTAGTCTGAGGTCTCGCGTTTCAACTGAAGAGGCCGGCGGCGAGGCCATCATCGCCGACCGTCGGGTCTGCCTCGCTCGCGCCGACGGGCACGATTGTCAGCTTCGGCGTGACCCAGGGGAGCTTGGCACCTTCGCTGACGGCTTCGGTATCAGCCGCTTTCTCAGTGTTCTGCAAAACCAGTCTCCAATCCGTCAAAATTTCTGTCGAATCATATAGCGATTCATAGCGGGCAACAATACATTCGCGGCCACCTGCGTTTGTGCAGATTGTGGCTCGCCAAGACAAAACCCGGCCGGATCGCTCCGGCCGGGTTTCGTTGGCTATGCGAACATGATGATGTTTGGATACTGTACCGCCAACGCGGCCACGTGAGGCCACTCGTCATCGAACCAGCCCGTTTGGGTTCGTTGGAGCGGCGGTAAATGCGCTCAGGCGCCGGCCTTGCTCTCCAAGCACCCGCGCGGCCATCGCGACTGCTGTCCGGGCCAACGAGGCGGCGTTGACTGCTCGCCGAAGCCCCGCGTCAGCTGAATAAGCCGTCTCCAAGGCCATCATCGGAGATCGTCGGATCTCCTTCGCTCGCTCGTACAGGGACGATTTTTATTTTCGGAGTGACCCACAATTGCTTGCCACCGTCACATCCAGCTTCAGCCTCGGTCTTTCTCTCAGCATTGTCCACGATAGTCTCCCGAGCTATGAAATCTACAACGTAACAATACTCAATTTAAGGCGAGGTAACAAGCAAGTTTGCTGAGCCCCGGAGGCCGGATTGTTTCATCTGTCCGGCGCCGCTGCAAAACAGGGGCGCCGGACCGTTGGCGCTGAAGCAAAACCCGCATGGAGCACTCCGGCCGGGTTTTGCAACTTAAATCGGATTCGACGGACTTTCAGGGCTTGCCGTTGGCCGCGATCAACTGGTCTTCGAGCTTGCCGAGCAATTGCATGGTCGACAGCGCTTCGGCGACCGAGCAGTTCGGCACGCGCTTTTCTTCGATGGCGGAGATGAATTCGCGGTCCTGGTTCTCGAACCCGTTCATCGACGGGGCGACGCCGGCCAGGTCGATCTTCTTGCCGAAGCCGTCCGTCAGGTCGTCGTAGAAGGACACCCAGGTGCCCTTGTCGCACATATAGCGATAGGGCGAGCCGATCGGGCCCTCGTCGTTGAACGACAGCGACAGCACGCAGACGGCGCCCTTCGGCGTCTTCATGACGATGCCCATGTCCATGGCGATCTTAAGTTCGGGATGATAGGGGCCCTGAACCGCAAAAGCCTCCGAGACCTTCTCGCCGGTCTGGTAGGAGAACAGGTCGACCGTGTGGCAGGCATGGTGCCACAGCAGGTGGTCGACCCATGAACGCGCCTGGCCGAGCGCGTTCATGTTGGTGCGGCGAAAGAAATGGGTGTGGGCCTGCATCTGCTGCAGGACGACGCCTTCCTTCTGCAGCTTGGTATGCATGTACTGGTGGCTGGGGTTGAAGCGGCGGACGTGGCCGGCCATGGCGGTGACGCCGGTTTCCTTCTGCACGCGCACGATGCGCTCGGCGTCGGCGACGGAATCGCACATCGGGATTTCGATCAGCACGTGTTTGCCGGCGCGCATGGCGATCTCGGCCTGGTCGGCGTGAACCTGGGTCGGGCCGGTGATGACGACCGCGTCGACATCCTTGCGGTTGACCGCTTCCTCGAAATTCGTCAGCGCGACGGGGACATTGTATTCCGCGGCGACCTTTTCCGTGCCTTCCTTGGTGCGGCTCTGCAGCACCGTCACCTGGGAGCCCTCGATCGCCTTGATGGCCTTGAGATGGGCGACGCCCATGGCGCCATTGCCGCTGATGCAAAATCTCATTGTCATTTCCTCATTTCGACATCGATTTGGGCGAACGCACCGAACGGTGCGCAAACGAATGATGGAACGGACGGGTTGCCTCTGTTCGTCGTCGAAGGCCTGCCGTTGCCGGATGCGAGCGGGCGATAACATGGCGGGCGAAAAATAGGAATGGCCGCCGAGAGTCTGCCGTCTTCAAATTAAGGCAGGGTGGCGCAAAGCCCGGTTAACCTGTTGTTATCCATGATCTCCGGTCCGGGGCAACCGGTGCGCCGAAACCCGCGTTGCACGAAGGTTCAAGTATCCCAACTTTAACCGCTCGGGGCCTAGTTTGCTCATGAGTTAGCCGGGCGCCGCCCGGTCGGTTGCGGCTGGAGGATTTTTGGTGCCCGGTATGTCCCAAGGCGTCAAGCCGCAGTTCGGCCACCGCAATAGCGCAGGAGGCGGCCAGTCCTCCGCCCGCGCCGCTGGCGCCAAGGCATCGGCAAGCGCCGGATCCAACTACAGCATGACTGCGCTGCTCGACGAGCAGAGCCGGCAGCGCACGCTGATGATCGTCATGGCGGTCGGCCTTTGCGCGATGCTCGGCTGGGTCTATTTCAGCCTTTTCAACGAAGAGAGCATTGACGGCAAAATCCTCACCAGCCCCCAGGAATGCGCCTCGTTCGGCTCGGCCAGTATCGAAGACTGCACGGAATTGTGGAATCGTGCCGCCAAGATCCATGCCGACACCGCGCCCGCCTATCTCAAGATGGAGCAATGCGAGCAGGCGCACGGTGCCGGGCGCTGCAGGCAGGCCGAACGTTCGACGATTGCGGCGCGCCAGACGAAATTCATTCCCAACATGGCGGCCTTCATGGTCGAGCGCGCGCCGTCCGGCGACATGTCCCTGTCGCCGCTCTACCGCGACCCGAAGGACGGTCCCGACCAATGGCGGAAAGTCGGGCCGGCGACCGGCAAATCCTGAAGAAAATCTCTAAAATCTTCGCTTT
The DNA here is from genome assembly GCA_029222685.1 of Terripilifer ovatus. GTDB lineage: Bacteria > Pseudomonadota > Alphaproteobacteria > Rhizobiales > Beijerinckiaceae > Terripilifer > Terripilifer ovatus. Next base: position 546,804 of record JARHVB010000010.1, read on the forward strand.
TTAGTCTTTATTTACCAAGTTGACCCAGGTTGAGCAGGCGGTGTTCCTGTTCACGGGTCGATTTGCCGTCGTGGTCGGGTCTGCCGGAAAATTTGTAGGCGAAGACATTCCCGGGACCATTTCAATGGACGCAATCAGGCGACAGTTCCACTATCTGCGTTCGACGCTCGGACACAATGCGGCGCCGCGGCGTCTGCCCGGATTGCCCGGTCCGGCGGGTGTTGCAGATCACAAGCAAGATCGCCCCAAGCTGGATCGCAGCAATCGCACCGAAGCGGTCGCCGCTGTCCACGAGCGGCGCCCGCTGATCGGCCATCCCTCGATGATCGCTCTCCTGATCGCGCTTGGCGCGGTCGTCGGCGCCAAGTTCCTGGCCTCGACCGAACGGGTCCAGCTTGCTGCGACACCGACGATCATGGCGGGGCCGAACTATAAATTCCAACCCGATCTGACCGGCACAACGCCCGCCGGCCTGACAGGCGGCGCCAAGGTTGCCAACACCCGCACGGCCCTGGATCAGACCGGATCGATCAGCAAAACGGTCGGTGCGACACCGGCAGCAGCCAGCCCGGCTGCTCAGACGCCGGGCGTCGCCACCGCGCGTCTCGCCAGCAATTCCTATTTCCCCGAGCCGAAACTGGTGAAGGCCGTCACGACGGACGGCCGCGGCCGCATCATCACGCCCAACGAACCCATCGCCGTTCGCCCCGAGGCCTTGCCTGCGGCGCAGGCTGCCGCAGCCCCGGTCACGCCTAAGGTCGCGGCTGCCGCGCCGGCCGCTCCCGTGACGGTGGCGAAGCTGGAGAAAACCACCGTTCGCGCCGACATGCCGCCGTATGTCGAGGCCAACGTCAGCACTGCAGCGCAGGCGCCTGCCGCCCAGGCTCCCGTCGCCGCTGCGCCTGTTGCGCCCGCTGCTCCGGTGGTTGCTGCTGCGGCCGTACCGTCCATCGATAGTCGGAAACCGGCAAATGTCGCCGAAACCGCCAGTTTCGGGCGCTCGACCGGCGTCTCGGTTCAGATCGCCGCCGCCCAGACCGAGGAAGAGGCCCGCGCCGTCGCCGACCGCTTCGAACAGCGCTTCGCCTATGAACTCGATGGCCGCAAACTGTCGATCATCCAGGCCATGCCGAAGGACAAGGTGGTCTACCGCGTGCGCCTGACCGAAGTCTCGCGCAACGAGGCGGACACCATTTGCGGCCAGTTGCGCGCCAACCGGATCGGTTGTTTCGTCGCCAGGGACTGAGCAAAACCAGCGTATAAGCAAGACAATCGGGCCCGGTGATCCTTCACCGGGCTTTTTGCCGTCCTTGTTCCGGCGCAGAAAGCGCTTGCCCGGCGTGCGCCCGCGACGGTAGGTCTCCCGCCTGCCAGCAGTTTTTGGCGAGTCCCTTGGAGTAGGCGATGCAGGCCCATAGTGAAGTACGGATCGGCGAGGGGGCCAGATCGGTCGTTTTCGGCAACAAGCTGCCGCTGTCCTTCATCGCCGGCCCTTGCGCGCTCGAGAGCCGCGATCATGCGCTCCGGATGGCGGGCGCCCTGCGCGACATCGCCGACCGGCTCGGCGTCGGCATCGTCTACAAATCCTCCTTCGACAAGGCCAACCGCACCTCGCTGAGCGGCCGCCGCGGCATCGGCCTGCAGGACGCCCTGCCGATCTTCGCCGAGATCAAGGAGAAGTTCGGCTTCCCGATTCTCACCGACGTGCACGAGAACGAACATTGCGCCGCGGTCGCCCCGGTGGTCGATGTGCTGCAGATCCCGGCTTTCCTGTGCCGGCAGACCGATCTGCTGCTGGCCGCCGCCCGCACGGGCCGGCCGGTCAATGTCAAGAAGGGCCAGTTCCTGGCGCCCTGGGACATGAAGAACGTCGTCGCCAAGCTGACCGGCGCCGGCAATGCCGATGTGCTGGTGACCGAACGCGGCGCCAGCTTCGGCTACAACACCTTGGTGTCGGACATGCGCGCGCTGCCGATCATGGCCGAACAGACCGGCGCGCCGGTGATCTTCGACGCCACCCATTCGGTGCAACAGCCGGGCGGGCAGGGCACCTCATCGGGCGGCGAACGCCAGTTCATTCCGGTGCTGGCGAAGGCGGCGGTCGCCGTCGGCGTCGCCGGCGTGTTTCTGGAGACCCATGACGATCCGGCGAATGCTTTCTCCGACGGACCCAACCAGGTGCCGCTCAACGAATTCGAAGGCCTGCTGCGGCGGCTGATGCAGTTCGACGCGCTGGCCAAGGGCTGAGGCGATCGAAATGGGTGCGCCATGGCACCTCGAGCAGCGGAAAACTTCGCCATACATGGCGTCATCGATGTGATGTCCCGTGCGGTCTGAGAGACCTCCGGACTTTCAGGATGGCGAAGATGGGAAGACTGGCAGCAATTGTCATCATCACGTTTGGCGTGGCCGGCGCGACCGCGGCGAAGCGCATCGGTTCGCTGTCTATAGCGAGCAAAGCAATCCCAACTCCACGATCATCGTCGTAAACGGCTAGCGGTCGCTAAGCCGCATGCGTCGCCGCTGTTGCTCCGGTGCGCACCGTGCTGCGCTGATCGAGGAAGCGGGCAACCAGTTCGCCGAACTCTTCGCGCGCCTCAGGCTGCGTCAGCATGTGATCGGCGTTGGCAAGAATGTGCTTGCTGACGCCGGGCAGGGCGTCCAGTCCATCAGGACCCAACTGCCGGTCGAGTTCCGCAAGGCCGGCGTCGTTCTCGCTATAGACCAGCATGATCCTCGTGCCGCGTCCGGCGATGGCGTGAAAAGCCGCCTCGACCGCATTCTGTTTCGCCAGCATCGCGTTCGCCATCGCCGACAAGGTCATCATCGCTTCGAGACTCTCACGCGCGAATTTTTTGGCGATCGGGAATAGCCGCGCCATTAGTTTGGCGGCCTCGGAAGCCTGCCCCTCGTCGCTGTCGAGCGCCGAGGCGCGCGTCTGCATTTCGCGCGCCTTGGTTTTCTGCCAGGCCGCGAGTTTCATCGCCTGCGTAGCAGACCATATGAACGACACCTGGTTGAGCAGCACGAGCCGGTCGACTCTCGCATCGTTGAGGGCTGCGTGAAAGGCGTGGTAGGCGCCGCTGCAGGAGCCTGCCAGCGCGATCTCGACAAAGCCGCGCTCGTTCAGCCAATCGTTGACGGCGGCGATCTGTCCGCTCAGATCCTGCGAGATGATCGCGATCGTCGACGGGTCGCCCGGCCGCGCGCTGTCGCCTAGGCCCGGCAGGTCGATGCGCAGGGAGGCCGTGCCGGAGCAGGCAAGTTTGCGGGCGATGTCCACATGCATGCGCGCCCAGCCGGTGTGGGGAATGCCGCCGGCGTTGAAGAAGACGACGATGTTGCGCCGCTCGTCGCCGCCCGCCGGACGGCAGAGCACGCCGTTGATATGGCCGTCGGCGCCGATCTGCACCGGCGTCTCGACGAAGCCGGCACCCGCCAACGGCAGGCAAGGCGGCAGCAGCGAAACACTTGCTCGCTCTTCGACGCCGGCCGCGAGCTTGTCGGCCAGCAGGCGCAAGGTCGGCATCGGCGGCTCGCTGGCGGTGGGATCGCACATCATTGCGCCATAGCCGGTGAAGGGCAGAACTTCGACATGCGCGTGACCGGCGAAAAGCGCGGCGACTCTCTGCGCCTCCTGCATCTGCTCGCGCGCCATGATCAGGATCGACGGATCGGCGAGGGCGGTCAGGCTCTGCCAGTCGAGCGTCTTGATAGCGCCGGCGGTCTCTGCTGTCAGCCGGTAGCCGGTGAGGGCGTCACCGGCCTCGCCCCGCGTCGTGGCGCCGACAGGCGGCGCGATCATGCTGGAAAAGGCGAGGCTTTCGCGCAGCCAGGCCTTGCCGCTGACGGGCGGGGCGATCAGCGCGAGCGTCGCCAGGCTTTCAATTCCGTCGGCGGCGTTGACGGCAAGCAGCGCGCCGAGGCGCAGGCCGACGAGGGAAATATCGGAGACGCCGGCATGGCTGCGCAGCCAGGCGGCGGCCGCGCGAATATTGCCGGTCCAGGTCGCGACCTGATCGCGATCGAGCGGCCCGCCCAGCGAATCCCCGGTGCCGAAATAATCGAAGCGCAGCACGTTGACGCCGCGCGCCGCCAGTTCATGAGACAGCAGCACCACGGACTTGCGCGCGCAGATTTCCTCGAAGCCGAAACTGCCGCAGATGACGACGCCGCGTCTGCCTGCAGCCTCGTGAAAATATCCTGCGCAACCCTCGAAATTGACCGGTACCATCACGCCCCGCTTTCACCTCGCGCAACTATGGACGCTGCTGGTTAGGGGGAGGTGAATGATGGGACCAGCTATTCGGCGAACAGGCGCTCGATCCAATGCTTGCGGCGGCCACGTGACTGGCGATCCAACTGCTCCGCCGCGACGTCCAGGGCCTGCTTGAATCCCAATATATAGCCTTCGGAATAGCCGGCGTGCGGCGGCTTCTTTCTCGGGATGCCGATTGCCGCCTCGCGCCCGGCCACCAACTGCCAGCCTGCGATGAACCCGTCCTCAAACGTCGACATGCGTGCCTCTTCACTGGCCCGCGTGTCTACGCTGTGGCGTCTATCGAGGTTCCGCTCTGCGCGAGAACGTGGTTAACGCGACGTCAGCCGCGGCCGCGATAGCTGGCGACGCCCTGGTCGGGAATCCAGATGTTCTGCGGCAGTTTCCCCGTCTGCCAGAACACGTCGATCGGCATGCCGCCACGCGGATACCAATAGCCGCCGATCCTGAGCCAATGCGGCTTCAGCAGCGCCGCAATGTCCTTGCCGATGCGCACGGTGCAATCCTCGTGGAAGGCGCCATGATTGCGGAAACTGGCGAGATAGAATTTCAGCGATTTGGATTCGACCAGCCATTTATTGGGCACGTAGTCGATGACCAGATGGGCGAAGTCCGGCTGGCCGGTGACCGGGCAGATCGAGGTGAATTCCGGCGAGGTGAAGCGCGTCACATAGCGCGTGTCCGCATGCGGATTGGGCACGCGCTCCAACTCGGCCTCTTCCGGGCTCGCCGGCATGGTGGCGGAGCGGCCGAGCAGGTGCGGCACAGGGGCGCTCTTGAGGGCGGATTTGGATTTGCTGGCTTTGGCCATGGCTTTGATCGGCTTTCGCGGGATTGATCGCCTGACCTAGGCAAAGGACGGTGAAAGCGCAATGGTTTTGGCCTTCACCCGCCATTTGCTGACAAATTTGCAATTTTGTCATCGATTTTCGCGACAGTTTTCATCCCCGGCAAAGGCGGTTAAGGAAACCCGGCGTGTTTTCTGCTACCGCCTAGCGCATCCCGTCCGACGATTCCTTCAAGACCGAGAGATCCCATGACCGCCATTATCGATGTGACCGCCCGCGAAATTCTCGACAGCCGCGGAAATCCCACCATCGAGGTCGAAGTGGTGCTGGAAGATGGATCGTTCGGCCGCGCCGGCGTCCCTTCGGGCGCCTCGACCGGCGCCCATGAGGCAGTCGAGCTGCGCGACGGCGACAAGTCCCGCTACGGCGGCAAGGGCGTGCTGACCGCCGTCGAAAACGTCAACAGAACGATATTCGATGCGATTACCGGCCTGGATGCCGAGGATCAGGTCAGCATCGACGAAGCCCTGCTGGCGCTCGACGGCACGCCCAACAAGGCGAAGCTCGGCGCCAACGCCATTCTCGGCGTCTCGCTGGCGGTCGCCAAGGCAGCGGCGGAAACCTGCAGCCAGCCGCTCTACCGTTATGTCGGCGGCACCTCGGCGCGCGTCCTGCCGGTGCCGATGATGAACATCATCAACGGCGGCGCCCATGCCGACAACCCGATCGATTTTCAGGAATTCATGATCCTGCCGGTCGGTGCGTCGTCGCTCGCCGAAGCGGTGCGCTGGGGCTCGGAAGTGTTCCAGGGCCTGAAGGCCGCCTTGAAGAAGGCCGGCCACAACACCAATGTCGGCGACGAGGGCGGATTCGCGCCGAACCTGCCGAGCGCCGAGGCGGCGCTGGATTTCTGCATGAAGGCGATTTCCGACGCCGGCTTCAAGGTCGGCCAGGACATCTGTCTCGGCCTCGATTGCGCCGCGACCGAGTTCTTCAAGGACGGCAAGTATCACTATGAAGGCGAGGGCAAGACCCGCACCATCGCCGAGCAATCGGCCTATCTCGCCAAGCTCGTCGGCGACTATCCCATCGTCACCATCGAGGACGGCATGTCGGAAGATGATTGGGACGGCTGGAAGCGCGTCACCGACGCCATCGGCAACAAGTGCCAGCTTGTCGGCGACGATCTGTTCGTCACCAATGTGGAGCGCCTCTCGCAGGGCATCGCCAGGGGGGTCGGCAACTCCATCCTCGTCAAGGTCAACCAGATCGGCACGCTGACGGAAACGCTGGCGGCCGTCGATATGGCCCACCGCGCCGGATATACGGCGGTGATGTCGCACCGCTCCGGCGAGACCGAGGATTCGACCATCGCCGATCTGGCGGTTGCGACGAATTGCGGGCAGATCAAGACCGGCTCGCTGGCGCGCTCCGACCGCACCGCCAAGTACAATCAGTTGATCCGCATCGAACAGGAACTGGGCAGCCAGGCGCGCTATGCTGGCAGGTCTGCGCTGAAAGCCCTGCGCTGAGAGCGCTGGCTTGAAGGGCACATCGCCGTTATCGTGAGGCTCTAAACTCGCTGATCAACCCTGCATTTCGCAGGCGGAGGATGCATGTCTTCATTGTTCGATCCGTTGCGCGTCGGGGCGCTGGAATTGCCCAACCGCATTGTCATGGCGCCGATGACGAGGTCGCGCGCCGACGCCGATGGCGTGCCGCTCGATATCGTTGCCGAATACTACGCCCAGCGCGCCTCGGCCGGCCTGATCCTGAGCGAGGCGATCTACGTTTCGCCGATGGCCAAGGGCTATGTCCGCACGCCGGGCCTGGTCACCGACGCCCAGCTCGCAGCCTGGCGCAAGGTGACGGATGCCGTCCATGCCAAGGGCGGCCGCATGTTCGCGCAGCTCTATCACACCGGCCGGGTGGCGCTGCCCGAGATGCTGCCCGGCGGCGTGCTGCCGGTCGCGCCCTCGGCGATTGCGATCAAGGGCAAGAACCAGACGGACGACGGCCCCAAGGATTTCGTCGTGCCGCGCGCGCTAGAGACGGAGGAGATTTCCGCCGTTGCCGCCGAATTCGGCGAGGCTGCGAAACGGGCGATGAGCGTCGGCTTCGACGGCATCGAAGTCCATGGCGCGTCGGGCTATCTGGTGCATCAGTTCCTCGACCCGACGATCAACCAGCGCGACGACAGATACGGCGGCAGCCCGGCCAACCGGACGCGCTTCCTGCTCGAGGTCATCGACAATGTCTGCACCGCCGTCGGCAAGGATCGCACCGGACTAAAGCTGTCGCCGCGCATCAAGTTCAACGATGTGCAGGAGCCCGACGCCGAAGACGTCTATCCGATCCTGGCGAAGGAGCTTTCGGCGCGCGGCATCGCCTATCTGCACGGGGCGAAGCAGGGCGGCTATGAGGTGCATGAGATGCGCGGTGCGTTCAAGGGCGTCTACATGGCCGGCGCCGGCTTCGATCTTGAAAAGGCCGAGGCGGCGCTGCAGTCGGGCGCCGCCGACGCCATCGTCTTCGGCAAGCATTTTCTGGCCAATCCCGACCTGCCGCGCCGTTTCCGCGACGGGCTGGAACTGGCGCAGGCGGACCAGAAGACCGTCTACTGGGGCGGCGCCAAGGGCTATATCGATTATCCGGTGCACGCTTGACCCCACGCAAATCCAGAACCGGCCGCCCGTCGTATCTTTGACGAGCGGCGGCCGTCTCCGCTGCCAGCCTCGCGCTCTTGTGATGGGAGTGGCGCTGGCCGACGTCCGAAATGCGTCTAGTTTGGACATGGAACAGGCCTATGCCGTTCCGTCTGCAGGAGGGAGATATGCGCGCGATTTCATTGACGATTTTAGCAGCATTGATCGCATTCCAATCGGGCTCTGCCTTTGCCCAGGGGCGGCCGAATTCGACTGCCATGACCTGCGCCCAGGCCGCCGGCCTGGTGTCGGCGCGCGGCGCCGTCGTCATGAGCACGGGGCCGATGACATATGACCGCTATGTCGCCAGCCGCGCCTTCTGCACCCAGACCGAAATCACGGTTCCGGACTGGGTCGCGACACGTGACTCCAATGCCTGTTTCGTGGGATATCGCTGCCGTGAAACGACCCGCAGCTTCAGGGGCTGAAGCGGGGCAGGCGGCGCAGGATCGGTTATGGTCTTGCGCCCCCGGAGCGGAGAATGATTCGACGATGAGACGGACAAGGAACGCCCGCAGTTTGGCGGCAAGCAGAAGGTTTGCCGCCGCCATCTGTTTCGCCCTGGCTCTTCCGGGCCTTGCCGTCGCGCAGGGGCGGCCCAATTCGGCCAATATGAGCTGCGCGCAGGCGGCGGGCATCGTCTCGTCCCAGGGCGCCGCCGTCATCGGCACCGGCCCCAACATCTACGACCGCTATGTGGTCAGTCGCGCCTTCTGCATGCCCACGGAAACGACGGAACCGGCATGGGTTGCCACCGGCGATCAGCCGCGCTGCTTCATCGGGTACACTTGCAAGGAACTTTCAACCTACGATCGCGATAACTAGTCGTTCGGCGCCGTCCTTCAGCCACCGGAAAAACCCATGCGTAAACCTGCGGTCGTTGCCCTGATCCTGACCACGCTGGCCGTACCTGCCCAGGCGCGGATCAACACCATGTCGATGACCTGCGCCCAGGCCAAGAACGTCGTTGTGCAGCAGGGCGCGGTCATCCTCGGCAATGCGTCGCGGCGTTTCGATCGCTATGTGGCGACCCGCGCCTATTGCACGCCGCAGGAAATCATCATGCCGGACTGGATCGCCACGCGCGACAATCCGAAATGCTTCGTCGGCTATCGCTGCAAGGACGCCAACTATCCCGATCCGCCCGACGGCGGCGGCTTCAACTGGCGCTTCGACTAGATCGGAACTCAGCCGGCAGCGGGGTTGTTCACCGCCAGTTGCGCCGCGAAGGCCCGCTTGTAGGCGGGCCGCGCTTCGCCGCGGGCCACGTAGGCGGCAAGGTCCGGATATTCGTCCAGCAGGCCCGACGCTTTCAGCCTGAGCAGCACCGATACCATCATCAGGTCGCCCGCGCTGAACGCGCCGTCGAGCCAGTCGGCACCGCCAAGGCGGCGGGAAAGCTGGCCGAGCGGATTGCGGACTCTCTCTTCGACGAGCGGCATGCGTTGTGCGGACCAGGGCTTGTCGCGCTCAAACAGCCTGGCGTTTGCGAGTTCGAGGATGGGCGGCTCCACCGTGCTGAGCGCAGCGAACATCCATGTGATCGCGCGCGCCCTCGCATTCGCATCGTCCGGCAACAGGCCCGCATGGTGCTGCGCGATATGGAGCACGATCGCCCCCGTCTCGAACAGGCCGAGATCGCCTTCCTCGTACGTCGGAATCTGCCCGAAAGGATGCAGCGCCAGATGCGCGGGTTCCTTCATCGCCTTGAACGAGACAAGACGCACCTCGTAAGGCTGGCCCACTTCTTCCAGCGCCCAGCGCACGCGCGTGTCGCGCGCCAGTCCCTTGCCGCCATCTGGTGACCGTTCAAAGGCGGTAATCGTGATGGTCATCGTGAGACGTCTCCCTGGCGAAATCGTCAGCGCCGGCGAGCATTCGATCCGATGTGGCATGGTGATTCAAGCGCGGCAGCCGCCCATCTGGCCTCCGGTCCGCTTGCATGGACGGCCTTCAGCCGTTAGGGCAGGGCCCTCAATCAGGGCCTCCATGCAGATCTTCAACATTCTCCTCGATGTCGTCGGCCCGGTCTTTCTGATCGCCTTCGTCGGCTATTTATGGGCGCGCAGCGGCAAGCCGCTGGATTCCGGTTTCGTCGCGCTGCTCGTCAACACGGTCTCGACGCCGGCGCTTGTCATCGATACGCTGACCCGCTCCGGCCTCACCTTCGGCACGCTCGGCACCATGGGGCTTGCCTCGGTGCTGACCATGGGTGTGACGGCGCTCTGCGGCTATGCGCTGGTGCGCGCGCTGGGCGAGCGCATTCCCGTCTACCTGCCGTCGATGATCTGGGCCAACGGCGGCAATATGGGCCTGCCCATGTGCCTCTTCGCCTTCGGGCAGACCGGGCTGGCGCTCGCCATCGGCTATTTCGCGCTCTCCAGCATGACCAACTACACCTTCGGCCAGGCGATCGCCGCCGGCGGCATGAAGGCCGGCGATGTCGTGCGCATGCCGATCATCTGGGCGATCATCGTTGCACTCATCCTGCTGTGGACCGGCTGGGCACTGCCGCCGATCGTGCAGCGCTCGCTCGGCCTGCTCGGCGGCATCACGGTTCCGCTCATGCTGATGTCGCTTGGCTATTCGCTGGCGAGCCTGAGGATCACGTCCTGGAAACGCAGCACGATTTTCGCGCTGGCGCGGCTCCTTGGCGGTTTTGCCATCGGCTGGGGCGTGTCGCTGCTGCTTGGCCTCGACGGTCTGGCGCGCGGCGTCATCGTCATCCAGTCATCGATGCCGCCGGCCGTGCTGAACTATCTGTGGGCGGCGCGCTACGGCAACGAGCCGGAGGAGGTGGCAGGCCTCGTGGTCCTCTCGACCTTCCTCTCGCTCGCCTTTCTGCCGGTGTTTTTGTGGACGGTGATGTAGAGCCTTGCAGGAGCGACGTGGATCGTATTCTGTCGTTCTGAGACTGATCTGCGACCCCAGCAAGGAACGCCTATGTCCGACACCCCCGTATACAAGAAGATGCCGCCCCTGCCGTGGACGATCTTCGCATCGCGCTGGCTGCAACTGCCGCTCTATCTTGGACTCATTGTCGCGCAGGGCGTCTATGTCGTGCTGTTCCTCAAGGAACTCTGGCATCTCATTTCTCACGCCACCGATTTCAGCGAACAGCAGATCATGCTCGTCGTGCTCGGCCTGATCGACGTGGTGATGATCTCCAACCTGCTGGTGATGGTGATCGTCGGCGGCTATGAAACATTTGTGTCACGCCTCAATCTTGAAGGTCATCCCGATGAGCCGGAATGGCTGAGCCATGTCAACGCCGGCGTGTTGAAGATCAAGCTCGCCATGGCGATCATCGGCATTTCCTCGATCCATCTGCTGCGCACCTTCATCGAGGCCGGCAATCTCGGTCCCACGGGCCGGACCACGAATTATACCGAAACAGGCATCATGTGGCAGACGATCATCCACACGGTGTTCATCCTCTCGGCCATCGGCATCGCTTTCGTCGACAGGCTGGCGCAGGACACGGCGAACCAGGGACATTCCGGCAAGCGAAATGTCCACGGCGAAGATACCGACGTCGGTCACTGACGGTCTGGCAGAATAAGAAGGGCCTCACTCTATGACCACCCCGCAAACCACGATCACGTCGCAGGCCGTCTCCTTCGTCGAGGACGTGCGTTACGATGACCTGCCGGCGGAGGCGCTGCGCATCGGCAAGCGCTGCATGATAGACACGCTCGGCGTCATGCTGGCGGGAACGTCGGAACACTCGGTACATATCCTCGTTGATGAAGCCATAGAGCAGGGCGGCCGGCCCGACGCGTTGTTGCTGTCGGCCGGCAACAAACGGGCGCCCGCGGCCATCGCCGCGCGCGTGCTCGGCACCGCCGGCCATGCGCATGACTGGGACGACACGCAGGTGTCGCACGACCCGGCCCATGTCTACGGCCTGCTGACCCATCCATCGGTACCGCCACTGACGGCGGCGCTGGTGATGGCGCAGCGCCTCGGCAACGTCGATGGCCGGAGCTTCATGCTTGCCTTCCAGACCGGCTTTGAAGTCGAGAGCAAGATTTCCGAATGGATGCTGCCACGGCATTATCGCCGTGGCCACCACACATCCGGTACGGTCGGCACCTTCGGCTCTGCGGCTGCCGCCGCGAAGCTGCTCGGGCTGAAGGGCGACCAGCTCGCTCATGCGCTCGGCATCGCCGCCTCGATGGCGGCCGGCATCCGCGCCTCTTTCGGCACCATGACAAAGCCGCTGCATGTCGGTCGCGCCGCCGAGAACGGCGTCACGGCGGCGCTGCTCGCCGCACGCGGCTTCACCGCCGATCCGACCGTGCTCGACGGCCAGTGGGGTTTCTTCTCGGTGATGGGCGAGGGTTTCGATCCGTCGAAGATTTCGCAAGGCTTCGGCAGGACGCTGACGATCGTCGATCCCGGCGTCAGCATCAAGCCGTTCCCATCGGGCATTCTCACCCATCAGTCCATGGACGCCATGCTGAAACTGGTGCTCGACCACGATCTCAAGCCCGAACAGGTCGAGCGCATCCGCTTCTACGCCGGCAAGAATATTCTCGAGCCGATCCGCTATCCGCTCGCGGTCAACCACCTGCAGGCGAAATTCTCCATGCCGGCGCTGCTGTGCATGATGGTGCTGAAGCGCCGCGCCAGCCATCACGAGTTCATGGACGTTTTCGTCGCCTCGCCGGCCATGCAGGACATGCAGAAGCGCACGCACGTGCTGGGCGATCCGGAAATCGACGCGCTCGGCTACGATCTCATTCGCTCGCGCATCGAGGTCGATACGAAGGATGGCCGCACCCTGGTGCAATGGGCCGACGAGCGCTATCGCGGCGGGCCGCTCAATCCGATTTCCGATGCCGATCTCGAAGGCAAGTTCCGCATGTGCGCCGAGGGCGCGCTGGATGCCGCCGCCCAGGCGAAACTGTTGGAAGCGGTGAACGGGCTGGAAACGCTGGCCGATGGCGCCCGGCTTGCCGAACTGATGGCCTTCGACGCCTCCCACACGCACTGAACTCGGTGTCGCAACCCTGGGCTTTCCGGCGGCGGTTAAAGTCAATATTATGACTGCCGGAGAAACGCCGGGATCTGTCGCATCATGAATCAGCCAGTCGTCATCGATACCAAAACAGCAACGCCGGCCGCCCCGCCGCTGGCGGCGATTGCGCCGCAAAAAGCCCAAGCCGGCGTGCTGTCTCGCTGCCACAACATTGCCGATCTGCGCGAGGCCTCGCGCAGAAGGCTGCCGAAAGGCGTTTTCGAATTCTTCGACCGTGGCTCGGAAGACGAGATCGCATTGCGCGGCAATCGCGAGGCCTTTCACAACGTAAAAATGCGCAACAAGGTTCTGGTCGACGTTTCGGAGCGCACCACGGCGGCGACTCTGCTCGGCAAGCCCGCAACCATGCCGCTGGCCATCGCACCGACCGGTGTGGCCGGCGTCTGCTGGTTCGAGGGCGAACTGGCGCTGGCCCGCGCCGCGGCGAAATTCGGCGTGCCGTTCACTCTGGCGACGCCATCGCTCAGCACCATCGAGAGCGTAGCCGAGGCCGGGCAGGGCGCGCGGCAATGGTTTCAGCTCTACATGTGGCGCGAGCGCGATTTGTCCCATGCGCTCGTGAGGCGCGCCCAGGATGCCGGCTTCGAAACGCTGATCCTCACGGTCGATACGGCGGTGCCGCCGGTGCGCGAATACAACCGCCGCAACGGCTTCAGCATGCCGTTCACGATGAACCCGAAAGCGCTCGTTGACATGAGCCTGCATCCGCATTGGCTGTTTCAAACCATGGCGCCGCATTATTTCAAATACGGCATGCCGCGGCTGGCGAATTTCCCCAAGGACGGCGGCAGCGGCGTGGCGAACAAGCCGGGACGCATCGTCAACCAGCGCGGCGACAATCTCACCTGGGAAGATGTGAAATTCCTCCGCGACATGTGGAAAGGCCCGATGATGATCAAGGGCGTCCATCTGGCCGAAGATGCGGCGCGCGCCGTCACCGAAGGCCTCGATGGCCTCGTCATCTCCAACCACGGCGGCCGCAATCTGGCGACGGCGGTGGCATCGCTCGATGTCCTGCCGGACATCAAGGCCAAGGTCGGCGACAAGCTGAAGGTGATCGTCGATAGCGGCATCCGCCGCGGCAGCGACATCGTCAAGGCGCTGGCGCTCGGCGCCGACTTCGTGCTCTCCGGTCGCCCGACGCTCTACGGCGCCTCGGTCGCGGGCGAGGAAGGCGCGCTGCATGCGCTGCGGATCCTGCGCGACGAGATGGATTCGACCATGGGCTTCATCGGCTGCAACAATGTGAGTGAGATCGGTCCCAAGGCGGTGTGGGTGCCGAAGGCGTAGGCGGGTTCAATTGTTGGGATGACCCTCGACCTCAATCGAGACAGGCGTAAGGAGCCGTTGGCAGCATTGAAACGCTCACTCTTCTTCCTTGCCGTCCTGGCTCCCTTCACTTTTGCTACAACGGCCCGGGCCGCCGGTTTCGACTGCGCGAAGGCGCGTGCATCTGACGAGATCGCCATCTGCGGCAACTCCGGCCTCTCCGAGCTCGATACCGAGATGAGCGCGCTCTGGTATTCTTACAGCCGGGTTCCGATGGCCATGGGCAGCAACGGCTCGCGGCGTGACGAGGCCGAAGCATTCCTGACGGCGCGCGGGGCCTGCGGTGCCGACGTGGCCTGCCTGCGCCCGCTGTATCAGGCCCGGATCAGGGCGCTGAAGGACCAGATCGATCAGTGGATGACGGCTGCCGCGAAGGCGCAGAACTAGCGCCGCGCGCGGCCGGATTTAATGCTGAAGCTTCCCCTTGGCCCACGATGTGCTAATAGCTGGCGTGATCGCTGGCGAATGCGCCCAAACAAGCCCGAGGAAATGCCAAAGTGCCCGTAAAAACAATCGAATCCGGAACCGTTGCCGACGCCTATATCGATCTGCTCGCCGACCGTGGCGTGGACTTCCTGTTCGCCAATGCGGGCACTGATTTCGCCCCCCTGATCGAGGCTCTGGCGAAGTTCGAGGGGCAGGGGCGGAAAATGCCCCGGCCGGTCATCGTCCCGCACGAGAACGTCGCCATCCATATGGCGCTCGGCCACTATCTGCAGAGCGGCAAGCCGCAGCTCGTCATGGTGCACGTCAACGTCGGCACCGCCAACGCCATGTGCGGGCTGATGAATGCCTGGCGCGGCAACCTGCCGGTGTTGTTCACCTCCGGCCGCACGCCCTACAGCGAAGAGGGCGGGGTGCTCGGCGCCCGCACCGGCGAAATCCACTGGCCGCAGGAAATGCGCGACCAGGGCGCCATGGTCCGCGAAATCGTCAAATGGGACTATGAGATCCCTAACGCGACCGTGCTTGAACAATCGGTCGACCGCGCACTGGCGCTCACCATGAGCGAGCCGAAAGGCCCGGTCTACCTGACCCTGCCGCGCGAAGTGCTCGCCGGGCCGGTCGAGAATTTCACCTATACGTCGCCGTCGCGCCGCCTGCCGTCGACGCCGCCTTTCCCCGATCTCAATGCGATCGATAGGGCCGCTGAGCTCATTGCGAAAGCCGAGAACCCGGTCATCGTTTCTGCCAGCGTCGGCCGCGACTGGGACGAGCCGGCGAAACTCGCCGCGCTTGCGGATGTGTTCGCCATTCCCGTCACCCAGCGCAAGCCGCGCTATGTGGCGCTCGATAGCGAGCACCCCATGCATCTGGGCTACGAGCCCGACGCCCTGCTCGCCGATGCCGATCTTGTCATCGTCATCGAATGCGATGTGCCGTGGATCCCGAACAAGAAGGCGCCGGGCAAGGAAACCAGGATCGTCCATCTTGGCGTCGATCCGATGTTCACCTCTTATCCGATGCGCGCCTTCGCCACCGACATCGCCATCACCGGCGCTGCCGGCCCGTCGATGGCGGCGCTGACTGCTGCGCTTGAGACACGCGTCGCCGGCGCGCGTGATCGTATCGATGCGCGCCGCAAGCGCATTGCTGAGCGCCGCGCCACGCAGCGCGAGCGCTGGGCGGCGGCGCTGGAGAAGGCGAAGCACGAAACGCCGATCAATCCGCTCTGGGTCACCTATTGCCTCGATCAGGTACGCGGCGAAGACGACATCATCATCAAGGAATCGCCGATCGCTTACGAGCAGCTCACCCTGAAGAAGCCCGGCACCATGTTCTTCACCGGCGCCGCAGGCGCGCTCGGCTGGGGCCTCGGCATGGCGCTCGGCATGAAGGCGGCGGCGCCCGAGAAGCGCGTTATCTGCACCGTCGGCGACGGCGCCTACATGTTCGGCAATCCGATCCCGGCGCACTATGTCTCCCAGGCGGAGAAATGGCCGATCCTGACCATGGTGTTCAACAACGCCATGTGGGGCGCGGTGAAGCGCAACACGCATGAGGTCTATCCGTCAGGCTATGCCGCCAAAAGCAACCGCGAGCCCTTGACCTATTTCGACTATGAGATGTCGTTCGAAAAGGCCGTCGAAGTGGCCGGCGGTCATGGTGAGAAGGTCTCGGATCCGGCCAAGGTGCCGCAGGCGCTGGAACGCGCCCTGAAGGTCATCGATGTGGAGAAGCGCCAGTCGCTGCTGAACATCATCTGCAAGGGGCCGTGATCCGATTCCGGCGCACGGTCCAGGCCGTGTGCCGGCCGAAACCGCCGGTTCCGCAAGCGCTTCCGTTTGCATCTCCTGTGCGGCTGTCTATCATTGCCGCCTGGCGCTGAAGCGCAATCGGACAGATATCGCATGAGAAAATCGAGCGCAGGCGGTGATGACGACGTGGAGCTTCGCGGCTTTTCACGATCGCTGCCGATGATGTTGCTTCTTGCGCGGGAAGCCGTTCTGAGCCGCTTTCGCATCTATCTCCATCAGTTCGATATCACCGAGCAGCAGTGGCGCGTGCTGCGGGCGGTCCATTCCCACCCTGGAAAAGAAATCACCGAACTTGCCGCATTGACGGCGCTGCACCAGCCGTCTCTGTCGCGCATTCTGCGGGATCTTCAGGCGCGCAATCTCCTGCAACGCCGGCAGACGCCCAACGACATGCGCCGTGCGCTCATCACCCTCACGGCCAAGGGCGCCAATATCGTCCGGTCCGTGACGCCACCTTTCGAAAATATCTATGCGGAAATGTCCACCGCCTATGGCGGACGCAAGCTGGAGCAGTTGCAGACGCTTCTCACCGAATTGACCGACACGCTCAATGCCCTGCCGCCGCCGCAACTGGACGAACGCCTGAAAGCCACGGCAACCGATTGATCTGTTCATCTCGTTGCCGGTTGACAGCGGATTCCGGCGAGATATATAACATGATAAGTTGTTTGGGAGGATGTTGCCACGGGCGGCTGTGCCCGGCACAATCCCGATATCAAGGCCGGACAATGCCGGCCGCGTCGCCGCTCAAGGCAATGAGCGATGCAACGAGGAGGGACAGCACATGGATGATCGCGCCTCGGCCCCGACGGGGGTCTTCGAACTGCCGACAATCGACACCCTCAGCGACACGCGCGATCTTCTGGCGCATGCCACGAAGGAAGCGGAGAAGCTGAAGGATTATTTCGTCGTCGATTCCGACGGCCATCTCAGCGAATTTCCGTTCTGGCAGGAAATCGTCGCCCGGCTCGACAACAAGGTCTACCGGGACATGGCGGAATCCTTCAAGGAGCGGCCGGGCTCGCCGCCGGGCCTCAGCAACGCCATGCCGGGCATGCTCTATCAGGACATGTTCGGCCGCATTCCCCATCAGCAGCGCCTCGGCGAGAAGACGCCCGAGAAACCGCACAAGATGGTGACCCTGACCCAGCGCGCCATGGACACGATGGGTCTCGATTACATGGTGACCCTGCCGACGCCGATGCTGGTGCTCGGCATGCATCCGCAGCCCGAGATCGAGGCGGCGATCGGGCAGGCGTTCAATTCCTGGATGTGCGAGGACATGCTGCCGCAGGAAAAGCGGATGATCAACATGATCTATCTGCCGTTCAACGATCCCGAAGCGGCGCTGCGCGAAGTCGAAAAGCACGCCGCCAATCCGCAGGTCGTAGGCTACATGGTGACGTCGACGCGCTACCGGCCCGTGCATCACGATTGCTATATGAAGCTCTATGCGGCGATCGAAGAAAGCGGCAAGCCGATCAGCTTCCACTCCGGCTTCCACTGGGGCGATGAATCGATGAAGCAGTGCAACCGCTTCCTGTCGATGCACGCCATCTCCTTCGTCTATTACAACATCATCCACATGACCAACTGGGTCATCAACGGAATTCCCGAACGCTTCCCGAAGATGAAGTCGATGTGGGTGGAGAGCGGCCTTGCCTGGGTGCCGTTCGTCATGCAGCGGCTGGATTCCGAATATATGATGCGCACCTCGGAAGCGCCGCTGCTCAAGCGCAAGCCGTCCGAATATATGCGCGAGATGTATTACACCACGCAGCCGATGGAACGCGACAACCTCGACCTGCTGCAGGCGACGTTCAAGGCGATCAACGCCGAGACGCAATTGCTGTTTGCGACGGATTGGCCGCACTGGGATTTCGACCTGCCGAACTCGGTCACGCAACTGCCGTTCCTGAACGAGCAGCAGAAGCGCAATATTCTCGGCCTCAATGCGGCAAGGCTGTTCAACCTCGAAGTGCCGAAGCACAAGCTGGGCTCGCCACAGCCCGGCCCCGTGGCCGAGGCTGCCGCCGCCCAGGGCGTGCGTGTGTCGCAGGGACGCTGAGGGGATGGAGCTTTCAGCGAAAGAAGCCGGCGACGCTTTCAGCAGCGCCATCACCGACATCCTGAAGCGCGGCGCGGCGGCGGACATCCCCGACGACGTGCTGCAGACGGTGATGACGGCGGTGGTGAAGGCCTACGCGGCGAAGATCGAGAAAACCGAAGTGGAATTTTCTCCGATCGATAACCGGCTGGTCAATGCGACGGAGGCGGTGGTGTCCGCCTGCGCGCTGATCCGCGCGGTGGATCTCAACATGTTCGACGTGGCGCTGTGGTTCAACCGGCCAAGCCACACAAGATAAATTAGAGGCACGAAATGGCTGACATCAGGGTAGGAAGGCTCGACGACATCGCCGACGGCGGGCACAAGGTCTATGCCACATCAGGCCGCGAGGTCGGCGTGTTTCGCGTCGGCACAAAACTGTACGCCTGGGAAAATCATTGCCCGCACGCGGGCGGCCCGATCTGCCAGGGCAAGATCTTTGGCCAGATCGGCGAGGAGCTGACGCCGGACAAACGCAGCCTCGGCCTGTTTTACACCGGCCAGAAGCACATCGTCTGCCCATGGCACGGCTTCGAGTTCAACGTCGAGACCGGCCGCCATCCCGGCGATGAAGGGACGCGGTTGAAGGGCTTCCCCGTCGACGTGCGCGACGGCGATGTGTGGCTGAGATTGCCGGGATAGTCGGGTCGTCTGTACAATCAATGTCATTCCCGACGCGCCGAAGGCGCGAGCGGGAAACCAGTTGCTGCAGTTCTTCAATATCCATCGTCGGAGAGCGGCATCGTCAGGTCTGGATTCCCGCTCGCTTGCTACGCAAGCGTCGGGAATGACAGGCTGTGCCCCGTTCACGGCACTCGCCAATCCTTCGCCTGGTGAATGCGCTCGCTGTACATCGGCACGGTGACGCCAAACAGGTTCCAACGCGTCAGGTAGCTGAGCAGAAACGCGTGCACGCCATGCTCGTAGAGCCAGGCGACATTGCCGTCGCGCAGCGCCTGCTTCTCCTCATCCGAGATCGGCATCTTTGCCATCGCGGCCTCGGGCTCGTTGAGTGCCAGGTCGCGGAACGCCGTGTCGTGCAGGCAGGTGCGGAAGAATTTGTGAATGCCGTAGACGCTCATGGCACACTCCACACGCCGAACGCATGGCCGTGGTCGACTTGCGGTTTCATGGTGAGCGGCTTGCCGCCGCCGCAGGTTGCGATCATCGCCAGCCAGTTGAGCAGTTCGCCGGCCGCATTGCCGGCACGCGCCATGCGCTCGCCGGTGGCCTCCGAGATCAGTTGCAGATATTCGCCGGCTTCCATGCGCTTCTGGATATGGCCGGCCCAGACCTTGTCGGGCGTGCCGGAACGCTCGCCCTTGTCGGCCAGCGGCCCGCCGATCTCCAGCGAGAAACTGCCGCTGCCGATCACAGCGACCCTTTCCTTGCCGGGATAGGCCTGGATCGCCTTGCGCAGCATGGTGCCGAGATCCCAGGCGCGCTGCGCGCTCGGCAGCGGATTGGAGAAGCCGTCGATGAAGAACGGCACGATGGGCGTGCGCTGCCGCGCGTTGAGGAAATGCCACGGCACCATGAAGGCATGGTCGAGGGTGAATTCCTGCGTCAGCGCGATGTCGAAACCGGCCAGCACGCCGCTGCGGCGCAGATGCGCTGCCAGCGGCTCGTGCACCGGCACGTCATAGGCCGGCATCGGCGTCTGATCGTTCGGCCCCGACGTGGCGGGTGCCACGCCGATGGCGAACAGGGGAAAGTTATCGAGGAAGAAGGTGTTGAAATGATCGTTCGAGAACAGCAGGATCGCGTCGGCCCTGGCATCGCTCAGATGCGCCTCGATCTCGGCGTAGAGCCGCGCCTCCTCGCAGTCAGGCCCCTTCCTGGCGACCTGCGAGGGAAACACCGGTGTGTGGGGAACGCCGATGCCGGCGACGATTTCAGCCATTCTGCATTCCGGATCTGTGATGCTTGAGCATGCCTTGCCGAGGGGCAGCCGGCAATAGGCAGTCGGTAGCGCGAATGCGTCCGGCGCGTTAAACGATGTGGGAGGAAACGCACGGAGCCAGCCTTGCACGAACACACATCCACGGATCGCGACAGCCGGCGCTGGATCGACGCGGCGCGCGCGCTTGCGTCGCTGATCACTGCAGCCGCGCCCGAGATCGAGAGCGGAGGCAAGGTGACGGCGCCGGTCATGGCCGCCCTGCATGCGGCCGGGCTTTTCCGCCTGTTGATGCCGAAATCCATCGGCGGCGCCGAGTTGCACCTGGCCGATTTCGTGCAGGTGATCGAGGAGATCGCCAGGGCCGATGCCAGCACCGCCTGGTGCGTCGGGCAGGCGAGCGGCTGCTCCTTCGCCGGCGCCTATGTCGATGCCGCCGTCGCCCGTGATGTGTTCGGCCCGCCCGACGCCGTGCTCGCCTGGGGGCCGTCGACGAAGCAGGCGAAGGCCGTTCCGGTCGAGGGCGGCTACCGCATTTCCGGATCGTGGATGTTCGCCAGCGGCAGCCGAAATGCGCAATGGCTGGCAGGCCATTGTCCCGTGCTCGACAAGGACGGCAAGCCGCAGCCCGGTCCCGGCGGACGCCCTGTCGAAATCACCGCCATGTTCACGAAGGACAAGGCGGCGATCTCCGATGTCTGGAACGTCATGGGCCTGTGCGGCACCGGCAGCGACAATTATGCGGTGACCGATCTGTTCGTGCCGCAGACCTACACCTTTACCCGTGATCTGCCGGCGGACCGACGCGAAAACGGCACGCTCTATCGCTTCTCGGTTATCAACGTCTACGGCGCGACCTTCGCCGCCGTGGCGCTTGGCATCGCTGCGGCGACGCTCGACAGCTTCATCGATCTCGCGCGGCGCAAGGCGCCGAACATGAGCAGCCAGCTCCTGCGCGACAATGCCGCCATCCAGCAGCAGGTCGGCTACAATTACGCGCGTCTGCAGGGCGCGCGCGCCTATCTGCTGCAGACCCTGGAGGACATGTGGGAAACATTGCAGCCCGATACGGAATGTTCACCGGCGCAGCGGCTGCACCTGCGCATGGTGTCGACCTTCGTCATCCAGCAGGCGCGCGAGGTCGTCGACTATGCCTACCACGCCGCCGGATCGACCGCGATCTTCACCTCGCATCCGTTCGAACGGCGCTTCCGCGACATGAACGCCGTGACCCAGCAGGGCCAATCCCACATGGCGAATTTCGAAGCCGTGGGGCAGATGCTAATGGGCGGGTGAAAGGCGCGTCCTTCTACCAGAAGCCCTCATCCTGAGGAGCACGCGAAGCGTGCGTCTCGAAGGACGGGGGCGTCATGCCGCAGTCTCTCATCCGTCATGGCCGGGCTTGTCCCGGCCATCCACGCCATGCGTGCGAGGCGATGTGAAATGTGACGCTTCACCTCATCATCGCAACCATATCCTGCAGCATGTCGCAACGTCGTGGCTTGGATACCCGCGACAAGCGCACGAGTGTCCGGTTCATTTTTCTTGAATAAGTGCACGGTGTTGATTCTATTGATCCAGAGGGTTTGGCGACTCATCCGGACACGAAAAGGATCGACACCGTG
>JARHVB010000011.1 GCA_029222685.1 Terripilifer ovatus
CACGGTGTCGATCCTTTTCGTGTCCGGATGAGTCGCCAAACCCTCTGGATCAATAGAATCAACACCGTGCACTTATTCAAGAAAAATGAACCGGACAGTCGTGGCACAAGGCCGGCCATGACGGCGAGTGGGTCGCGTGATGAGGCTCACGCGGCTCCGGCCGCCTGACGCACAAGGAAGCTCTCGCCGCGATCGAGGAAATCGAGAATGAGCGCGCTGGCGCGCTTGGGCTGGTCGAACTCGATCGCGTGCGCCGCACCCCAGATATAGGTCAGGTGCGACTGCGGAATGCCGGCTTTCAGGAGATGGCCGCTCTCACGCGGAATGATCCCGTCCCGGGAGCCCATCAGAATGAGCGTGCGCGCCTTGATGTCGCCGAGCTTGCCGGCGAGCGCCTCGTCGAACTCCATGCCCTGCGCATAATCCTGCATCGCCTGCCGATTGGCCTTGCGAACGTCGGCATTGGCCTCCTTCGGCGCATTCTCCGGCACCGCATGGCGCATGCTGAACAGATGCGCGTCGTCCTTGGGGACGGCGATCAACTCCTTGCGGCGTAAGCCCGCCGGGGCTTCGAGCACGAGCTGGCCGACGAGCGCCGGATGACGCGCGGCGAGCCAAAGGGCGATCCATCCGCCGAAGCTCTCGCCCATGACGTCGGCCTCGCCCCCGCATTCCTGGCTGATATATTCCGCCACCAGCTCGGCAAGCTCCCTCATGGTCGTCACCGACGCGTGCTTCGGCGTCCCGTCGAAGCCGGGTATGACGGGCGCATGCACCAGATGATGGTCGGCCAGCGCCTGCAACACTTTTGTGTCGCGCGGCCCGGCCGTGCTGTGCAGATGGACGAGGGGGCGGCCCTTGCCGCCGCTGCGCACCCGCAAGGGGCCGCTGGAGAGCGCGACATCGCGCGTCGAAAAGGAAATCTCTGTCACGTGATCGATCCGTTCGTTGTTCTTCAAATCCAGCCGCTCATAAGGCCCGCACTTCCGGCAGCACCTTGTCGCGGAACAGTTCCATCCCGTGGATGACGGCGGCGTCAGGCATGGTGCCGAGCTTCATATTCATGTTGATGTGGCCGGTGCCGAGATGCTGGTGCAGCCGCTTGATCTGCTTCACCACCGACTGCGGACTGCCGCAGAGAATCGAGCCGGCCTCGATCTGCTGCTTGACCGTGCGTCCTTTCAAGGCCTGCAGGCGCTTCATGAAATAATCTCCGGCGCCCTCCTGGCCGAAGAAGCGCGATTTCTGGATGACGATGCGCTGCGCATCCTGCTGCGGGCGCATCAGCACGCCGTGGAAATAGGCCAGCGCTTCTGCCATGCGTTCCTCTGCTTCCTCGTCCGTATCGGCGATGCAGGTCTGCTGGCCGACAAGAATGTCTTCCTGACTCGGATTGCGGCCATGGGCATTGGCGCTTTCGCGGAAGCCGTCGATGATCGAGCGCGCCACATCGAGATCGCCGACCAAGGTCAGGCCGACCATCGAGGGAAACTCGCCGACGAACTGCGCCGATTCGAGATTGCTCGCCGACATCAGAATGCGCGGATGCGGCGTCTGGCGCGGCTTCGGCCAGATCGAAATGGCGCGGTACTGATAGAACTCGCCCTCCCAGCCGAACGGCTCCGGCTCCGTCCAGGCCTTGAGGATGATGTTGAGCGCTTCGCGCATACGGCCGCGCGATTCATCGGGTGCGACATTGTAGGCGATATATTCGTGCGGGATGCCGCGCACGAAACCGGCCACCAGGCGCCCGCCGCTCATCACGTCGAGCATGGCGTATTCTTCGGCGACGCGGACCGGATTGAGCAGCGGCAGCAGATTGCCGAGCATGGCGAGCTTGATCGTTTTCGTCCGCTGCGTCATCGCCGCGCCGACGAGATTGCAATTCGCCATCATGCTGTAGGGCGAGAAGTGATGTTCGTTGGCGCCGACCCAGTCGAAGCCGCAAGCCTCCGCATGCGCCATCGTGGAGAGATAGGTGTCGTAGAGTTGAGTGCCGCGCTCAGGGTTGAACGGCGCATTGCGCGCCGGCCATTGCGTCGGCGCTTCAGGCAGGTCCGTCCAGGGCATCAGATGAAAAAACGAAAAATGCATATCGATTGTCTTTCCGCGATAGATTGTGCGCGATAGATTGTGAATGGGCGCGACCTGGGGCGATCAGCCTTCGGTCGGCTTGATACCTTGTTCTTCCATCCATTTACCGCACTCGTCGAAGGCCTGCATCAGGCGATCATGTCGCTCCTGCAGCAGCTCGCGTGGCCATTGATGGGTGAAGATGAAGAATTCGCGATGTTTGATGGCGCGCAGCACACGCTCGCCGATGACGTCGGGCTCGAAGCCCTCGTTGAGGAGATGCGCGAACTGTTCGCTTTCCTCGCGCTTGAAGGCGCCGCCCATACGGTCTGGCCGGGAACGGCCCGACAGGAAGATGCCGGTCTTCACCGCGGCCGGGCAGAGCACCGAGACGCCGATATTGCTGCCTTCCAGATCCTGTTCCAGCGCTTCCGAGAGTGCAACGACGGCATATTTAGACATCGAATAGGGGCCGGTGTCCCAGCCCGGCTGGATGCGGAACCCGCCGATCGAGGCGGTGTTGACGATATGGCTTTCCTCGCCGTGTTCGCGCATGTGCGGAATGAAGTTCTGGAAGCCGTGGATGACGCCGTACATATTGACGCCGATCACCCATTCCCAATCGCGCAGCGGCAGCTTTTCGATCGGCACGCCATGCATCGAGATGCCGGCGTTGTTGCACAGCACATGCACCTTGCCGAAGGCGTCGATCGCCTGCTTCGCCGCCGCGTCGACGGAGGCGCGCACCGACGTATCGACCTCGATGGCGATGGCCTGGGCGCCGATGCGGTTGACTTGCGCGAGGGCATCATCGAGCGCGTCGCGACGGATGTCGCAGAGCACGACGTTCATGCCGTTGCGTGCGAAGGTCCGCGCCATGCCAAGGCCAATGCCGGAGCCGGCGCCGGTGACGACTGCTGTCTTGCCCTGAAAATTCTGCATCCGTTCCTCCCGGCAAACACGCGCGAAGCCTTCCTCGATAGCCCTGAGTCTTATGGGTGATCGGTTGTGTAAAGTCCATCTGCCGCAGCGCGATTGCTCGCGCTGGGCAATCGCCCATGCTGCGATAGGAGCTGCCTATGCCGGGGTCGTGATACGCCGCAGAAAGGCCAGCGGGCGTCCGTCCATCACCGCCAGGCCGATGGCGATGATCACCATGCCCGCGATCTGGCGCAACTCCAGGCGTTCGCCAAGTACGACGACGCCGAGCAGAACCGCCGAGACCGGCATGAGATAGGCGACGAGCGAGACGTTGGTCGCGCCAACCGCTGCCAGCGTGCGGAAGTAGAGCATATGTCCGAGCGCCGAGGACAGCAGGGCAAGCCCGAGCAGGGCGAGAATTGCGGCGTTGCTCGGCATCGGCAGGGTCCATGGCTGATCGACGATCAGTTCTACAGGCAACAGCAGAAAGCCTGCGATCGCGATCTGGCCGGTGACGAGTTCCAGCGGCTTGGCACCCCGCCGGCCCGAAGCGCGCGCCACCAGGATCGAGACGGCGTAACTCAGCGTCGCGGTGATGCAGGCGAGCTGCGCCAGGACGTCGACGCCAAACGAGTTCAGCGCGGCGCTTCCGATGATCGTGACGACGCCTGTAAATCCGAGGACGACACCGATGAAGCGGCGCTGATTGAGTTTTTCGTCATGTGTGAAGATATGCGCCAGCAGGGCGATGGCGAGCGGTCCGACCGCATTCAGGATCGAGGCCACGGCGCTGGGAATATGGCCCTGGCTCCAGGCGATGAGACAGAAGGGAACGAGCTGGTTGAAGATGCCGACAAACAGAAAGTCCGGCCAGAACTGCCGGTCCCACGGCATGCGCAGTCCCTGGTGGGCGCAAATCAGCAGGAAGAGCGGCGCAGTGATGATGTAGCGCGCCAGCACGATCGTCAGCGTCGGCAGTTCCTTCACGGCGATGCCGACGAAGAAATAAGATCCGCCCCAGAAGGTCGCGACCGTCAGGATCGCGCCCCATTCGGCGGCGGTCATGTGTCTGTTGGTGGGCGTCGGTGTCATCTGGCCTGATTGGGGTAAGCGATTATCGCCATGACCACAAGACAGGGCAGGTTCACGCCTTCCGTTCGACGGTGATCGCGTCGAAGTCGCCCAGCTTGTAGATGAGCGCGGAAGCACCCCAGACCAGCACGAACAGGCCCACGATAATGAAGCCGAGGACGTCGAACTGATCGTGCAGGGCCGCGGCCCAGTGCCAGAACGCGCCGGTCAGTTCCAGCTTCTCGGCGATCAGGCTGACGCCCTGCAGCATGCCGATGATCAGCGCGATGAAAACCGACATGCCGGTGACGGTGAGATTGTAGAAGAGTTTGCGCACCGGATTCACATAGGCCCATTCATAGGCGCCCAGCATCAAGGTGCCGTCGGTGGCGTCGGCGAGTGCCATGCCGACGGCGAAGAGAATGGGAAACACCATCACGGTCGACAGCGAAACGCCGTCGGCCGCGTTGGCGGCGGCCATCGAGAACAGGCCGATTTCGGTGGCCGTATCGAAGCCGAGGCCGAACAGGAAGCCGAGCGGATACATGTGCCAGCTCTTCGAAATCCGCGCGAACAGCGGCCGCAACAGGCGCGCCAGGAAGCCGTGTTTGGCCATCAAGGCATCGAGGTCTTCCTCGCGGTAATAGCCGGTGCGGCGAACGTTGCGGAACGTCTTCCAGACGCCGATGAAAATGAACAGATTGATGAGGCCGATGCCGAGCAGGAACAGCGTCGAGACGCTGGTGCCGATCAGGTTGCCGATGTCGCGGAATTCTTCGAGTGCACCGTTGGCGCCCGACGCGAGGAAGGCGATCAGCAGGCAGGCGACGACGACGACGGTGGAGTGGCCGAGCGCGAACCAGAAACCGACGGTCGCCGGCCGGCCGCCCTCCTGCAGCAGCTTGCGGGTGACATTGTCGATGGCTGCGATGTGGTCCGGGTCCACGGCATGGCGAAGTCCAAGCACATAGGCCAGAAAGGCCGTGCCCAGCATGACGGGCTGGTCGCGAAAAACCGCGAAAGCCCACAACCATGCGGCGAGATTGGCGGTGATCAGGATGGCGTAAATGACGATGAGGCGCTGGCGCAATCCGTGCTTCGGCTCGCTGGCGAGACGATCCAACAAAGCCATACGCTGCCTCCAAACTGTCGAGCTTGTTATGAGGAACTGCTCAAATATTCGTACGAGGCTATAGGAGACGCTCCCGCGGGCGTCAATCGCCTTTTGAAAGATTGGGTTTCTGGCGGAAACGGGCTGATTCGACGGGATATTTCTTGCGCCTGCTGCATTGGCTATTTATCCCACTCCCACGCAGTCAGTTGGAGGCGAGTGTGGCGGAAGCGGAATTGTTGTTGTTGTGCCGTCAGGACGAGCTGGAACCCGGCTCGAAAAAGCTGGTGGCCCGTTCCGGCGGTGATCTCGTCGTCTACAATATTGACGGCACGTTCTACGCCACCGACGACCGTTGCACCCATGGCCTGTCGAGCCTGTCCGAGGGCGAACTGATGGGCGACGAAATCGAATGCGCCATGCATTTTGGGTCTTTTCACGTGCCGACCGGCAAGCCCATGGCACCGCCGTGCAGCATTCCGATCCGCACCTACGAGACCAAGATCGTTGGCGACGAGGTTTTCGCCATCGTCGGTTAAGCCGGCGTAAGGAGCAGCCATGATCCGCGTGACCCGCTCCATCACCCTCGACGACAGCGAGATCGAGCTGAATTTCGTCCGGGCCTCCGGTCCCGGCGGCCAGAACGTCAATAAGGTGGCGAGCGCCGTGCAATTGCGGTTCAACGCCGCTGCCTCGCCCAATCTTAGCGACGACGTCCGCGCCCGGCTCGGCGCCCTGGCCGGCCGGCGGCTGACCCGCGATGGCGTCATCGTCATCAGCGCCGACCGCTACCGGACGCAGGAGATGAATCGGACCGACGCGATCGAACGGCTCTGCGAATTGATTCGGGAGGCCGCCGTCGTGCCCGTTCCGCGCCGTGCAACCCGCCCAACCCTGGCTTCCAAAAAACGCAGGGTTGAGGGCAAGAAGCTCGATTCGCGTACGAAATCGCTCCGTAAATCGCCGAAACGGGACGAATAGGTCCCGTACCACGCGGATAACGTTGCGTTTTTGCAACGAGTGTTGCCGCAATCGCACAGTGCCGCCTGCGCCATCTGTGTATGGTCGATGCGGCGATCAATCGTGTCGCCTGTTTCATTTATTTGACTGTTTTGAGACATGGTTGCGTCGGCCCGTCACCCGCCCACCGATTTTGCTGCCGAGGCCGCACAATTGCTGCTGCGGCTCGGGCTGGCGATCATCCTCATCGTCGTCCCTGCGGGCGCCATCTATTCCAGGCGGCTTCTGTTCACGCTCGTGCCGGTCGGCGTGGCGCTGATCGTGTGCGGCGCCTTGCTTGCGCCCGGCCGCCGGTCGCTGCTGCCGCCACGCCATGTGGTTTTCTCGCCGGTCGTGCTGGCGCTGCTTTTCCTCCTTGCCTGGGTCGGCGCGTCGCTCGCCTGGACGCCGTTCAAGGCCCTCGCGCTGGAGCGCTACGGCAAGACAGCCGCGACAGTGCTGCTAGCGGCGACCGCGGTTTTCGTCCTCCCGGCCCGCACCCGGACGTCCAATCTCAATCTCATGCCGGTCGGCGTCGGCATCGCCGCGCTGGCGACGATCGTCGCGGCGTTGGCGATGCCCGCCATCTTGCTCGATGCGCCAGATCCCGAGGGTACGGCGATCGAACGCGCAGCGCTCGGTCTCGTCGTGCTCGTCTGGCCGGCGCTCGGCGCCCTGGCGGTGCGCGAGCGCTGGGCCTCGGCCGGCGCGCTGGCCGTGGCGACGGCAGCCTCGGCGACCGTCGTCTGGGTTCCCGCGGCATTGATCGCCATGGTCGTGGCGGCCTTCGTGTTTTCTGTCTGCACGCCAAATCCGCGGCGCATGGCCGGTGTTCTCATCTTCTTTTTTTGCGCGCTCATCCTGCTGGCGCCAGGGCTCGCTCTTCTGGTGCAGATGGGATTGTCGGCTGGCTGGCAGCCACCTCACGGAATTGCGGTCTGGTTGCAGCCCTACCTGTTATGGGCGGATCTGATCCGCGAGGAAGGGCCGCGGCTGTTCGTCGGCCACGGGTTCGACATGACGATCCGCGCGCTCGCGTCCGGTTATCTGCCGGCGCAGATGCCGCGCAGCATTCTCTTCGAAATCTGGTTCGATCTGGGCATTGTCGGCGCGCTGGGCTTGACGATGCTGGTTGCGCTCGGCCTGCGCGCCGCCGGCCGTCTGCCTTCACCGGTGGCGCCGTTCATGCTGGCCGGCATCTCCTGCATCGTGGTGGTGGCGTTATCGGGCCTCGCCTCCATGCAATTGTGGTGGATCACGCTGATCTGCGTCGCGACGATCAGCTTCAGTTGCGTCGTCAACGGGCAATACCGTTCGGCGCGGCCGGCGGCCCGCGTCGTTACGGACGGCCCTGCGCGGCCGCGACTCTGAAGCTTTCCACCGTCTCGCCGAACTGCGACGCGAAGAACGCGCGATAGGTGCCGTCGGCGGCGATCAATTGCGCATGGGTGCCGGATTCGACAGCCTTGCCGTTCTCGATCACATAGATGCGGTCCGAATTGATGATGGTCTGCAGCCTGTGCGCAACGACCAAGGTCGTGCGGCCGATCCGCATTTCATCGAGCGCCTTCTGGACTTCGCGCTCCGATTCGGAATCGAGCGCCGCCGTCGGTTCGTCGAGCAGGATGATCGGCGCGTCTTTCAGGATGGCGCGCGCGATGGCGATGCGCTGCTTCTGCCCGCCCGACAATTGCGCGCCGTGTTCGCCGACGGCGGTGTTGTAGCCGCTGGAAAACCCCATGATGAAATCGTGCGCATGGGCTTTCCGCGCCGCGGCGACGATCTCTTCCTCGCTGGCGCCGAGGCGTCCGAGCGCGATGTTCTCGCGAATGGTGCCGCGGAACAGGTAGACATCCTGCGAGACGAAGGCGATGCGGTCGCGCAGCGAGGCGAGATCGACATCGGCGATATCCTGTCCGTCGATGATGATTTTCCCGGCCTCGGGCGTATAGAAACGCTGCAGCAGGCCGATGATCGTCGACTTGCCGCCGCCGGACGGCCCAACGAGCGCCGTCGTCTGGTTCGGTTCGACGCTCAGCGTCAGGCCGTTGAGCACCTCTTCGTCGGCGCGATAGCGGAAGCGAAGGTTGTCGATCTCCACTCTGCCGGCGCTGACCGCCAGCTTCGGCAGGCCGGGGCGGGGCATTTCCAGCGCGGGCCGGTCGAGCACTTCATAGATCAGCTTGGCGCCGACGAGCCCGTTCTGGATTTCCAGTTTCAGGCGCGCCAGTCGTTTCGCCGGCTCATAGGCCATCAGCAGGGCGGCGACGAAAGAGAAGAAGGAGCCCGCGTCGGCCTGCTGGATGGTGACGCGCCAACTGCCGTAGAAAATCACCGAGCCGATGGCAAAGCCCGCCAGCGCATCGGCGATCGGGCTCGACATCGCCATGCCCGAGGCGACGCGGTTCATCGAGCGTTCGACTTCGCGGATGGCGGCGGCCATGCGCGCGCGCATCGTGTCTTCGAGGTTGAACGATTTGACGATGCGGCTGCCCTGCACGGTTTCCTGCATCGTCTGCATGATCAGGGTCGAGCCGTCGAACGAGCGTCGTGCGAACTTGCGCACCTTGCCGATCATCCGGCCAAGCAGCAGCGCGGCGACGGGCAGAGTGAGCAGCGAAAGCGCCGCCAGCAGCGGATCCTGGACGAACATGACGACGATGAGCCCGATCAAGGTCAGCAGTTCGCGGCCGAAGGCCGTGATCATCGCCTGCAACGTGTCACGCACCGCATTGGGCGCATAGGCGAGCCGCGCCATGAAATCGGTCGAATGCCGGTCATGGAAGAAGCGCATGTCCTGGCGCAGCAGATGATCGAACACCTGCGACTGGACGCCAGCGATAATGCGGTTGCCTGTTCGCGACAGCACGATCAGCGACAGATAGGTGGCGATGCCGCGCAGGGTGAACAGGCCGAACACGGCCCAGGCGAGCAGCCGCAGGCCGCTGAATTTCTCGCCATCGACAATGCCGTTCAGCACCGGCTTGAGCAGATAGGCGGAGGCGGCGGTAGCGGCGGCGCCGATCGCCAGCAGCAGGGCCGCGAGAATATAGGCTTTGATATGCTGGCGACCGTGATCGAGAAAGATCCGGCGCAGCATCGGATAGGTGTCGGAATGGATCCAAGGATCCTTGGTCGACCCATCCTTGGTCGATGGGTTCGTGGTCGACCGGTCGCGGGCGGTTGCGTCCTGCGCAGCCGGCATCGGGGCATTCTTTGACATGGGCACGGGTTAGCCTTGTTGGCGGCGGGGAGCAAGTCGCGCTGGCGATTCGTGGCTGGAAAGCCTGGGGCGGAGGGCAGATCTGCGATTGCGCCGAGTTTTGCGGCGTTGCAAAGGGGAGTAGTGTAGGTTCAATAACTTGCTGCAATTGGGAGGATTTTATGTCGACGCCTGTAGATGAGCCGGAACTGCCGCTCGTCATCGCTCGCCAGGGCTATTTCTATGCCGGCGGCGCCTATGACGAAACGCAGCCCGGGACGCCCTTCGTCGGCCAGATGTATGTGGAATTTCAGATACCTCATGACCGCAAGCATGTTCACCCCATCGTCATGGTGCATGGCGGCCAGCAGAACGGCACCAACTGGACCGGCACGCCGGACGGCCGCGAGGGCTGGGCGCAGTATTTCCTGCGTCGCGGCCATGCGGTCTACGTCGTCGACCAGGTCGCCCGCGGCCGCTCGCCCTGGCATGAAAAGGTGCACGGCCCGCTGGCGCCGCTGAATCGGGAATTCGCCGAGAAGCGCTTTGTCGCTCCCGAGCGGTTCGAGCCCTGGCCGCAGGCGAGGCTCCACACCCAATGGCCTGGCACCGGCAAACCCGGCGACGATCATTTCGACGCTTTCGTCGCCGGGCAGATGCCGTCGCTCGCCGATTACGCCCGGCAGCAGGAACTCAACAGCGCGGCGCTGGTCGATCTGTTCGACCGTATCGGCCCGGCTGTTCTGATGGTGCATTCGCAGGCCGGCGCCTTCGGCTGGGTCGTTGCCGACCGCAGGCCCAACCTGGTCGCGGCGCTGGTCGCGGTCGAGCCCAATGGTCCGCCCTTGCGTGATATCGCCAATCTCGGCGCGCCGGATTGGTTCAAGGATGACGGTCGCTACAAGATTTCAGGCCTGGGCGATGTGCAATTGACCTGGGATCCGCCGCTGCAGGCGGGCGAGCATCTCAATTACGTGCAGGAAGAGGCGCCGTCACGGCCCGATTGCGTGCGCTGCTGGAGCCAGCAGGCGCCGGCGCGCCGACTGCCCAATCTGGCGAAGGTGAAAATCCTGATGATCAGCGCCGAGGCGTCCTATCATGCGCCTTATGATCACTGCACAGCGATCTTCCTGCGCCAGGCCGGCGTCACGCTCGACCATATCGAGCTCAAGGACATCGGCATTCACGGCAACGGCCACATGATGATGATCGAGAAGAACTCCGACGAGATCGCCGCGGTGATCGCGGGCTGGCTGGAAAAGCTGGAGAGAACGTAGCTCCCTCATCCTTCCACTTCCTCGCGCAGCATTTCGAGCTCGAGCCATTCCTCCTCCGCCTTCGCCAGCTTGTCGGCGGCCTTGGCGAAGGCTTGCGACAGTTCGGCGAAGCGCTTGGGGTCGCGCGCATAGAGCGACGGGTCGTCGAGGTCCTTCTGCAGTTTCGCCTGCGTCGCCTGCAGTTCTTCCATCCGCTTCGGCAGCGTCTCGAGCGCATGCTTCTGCTTGAACGACAGCTTCTTTTTTGAATTGGACGATGGCGGCGCGGCGACCGGCGCAGGGGACTTTGGCTTCACCTCGCGCGCCAGCGGCTCGCCGCCGACGCCATAGCCGCGTTGCGACAGCATGTCCGTATAACCGCCGGCATATTCGAGCCAGCGCCCGTCGCCTTCGGAAACGACAACCGATGTCGCCACCCGGTCGAGGAAGTCGCGATCGTGGCTGACGACGATGACGGTGCCGGGATAATCGGCGATGAGTTCCTGCAAAAGGTCGAGCGTTTCGAGATCGAGATCGTTGGTCGGCTCGTCGAGCACCATCAGGTTGGAGGGTAGAGATAATGCCCGCGCCAGCATCAGCCGTCCGCGCTCGCCGCCGGACAGTTTCGTCACCGGCGTGCGCGCCTGTTCCGGCTGGAACAGAAAGTCCTTCATATAGCCGGCGAAATGCTTGCGCTGGCCGTTGACCTCGACCCAGTCGCCGCCGCCGCCCGTCAGCGCATCCTTCACCGTCCATTCCGGCTGCAGGACCATGCGGCGCTGGTCGAGCGAGGCGATTTCGAGATTGGCGCCGAGCGTCACCTTGCCGCTGTCGGGCGGTAACTCGCCGATCAGCATTTTGATCAAGGTCGTCTTGCCGGCGCCGTTTGCGCCGACGATGCCGACCCGGTCGCCGCGCATGATGCGGATCGAGAAATCATCGACGATCGGACGTTCGCCATAGCTCTTGAAAATACGCTCGGCCTCGATGACGAGCTTGCCTGAAAGCTGCGCCTGCGAGACTTCCATCTTCACCTGGCCGGTGACCTTGCGAGCCTCGCGCCGTTCCTGGCGCAGGTCGTCGAGCCGGCCCATGCGCTTCATGTTGCGCTTGCGCCGTCCCGACACCCCGTAGCGCACCCAATGCTCTTCGTTGACGATGCGGCGGTCGAGCTTGTGCAGTTCCAGCTCTTCCTGCTCAAGCACCTGGTCGCGCCAGGCTTCGAATTCGCCGAACCCCTTCTCGAGCCGGCGCGTGCGGCCGCGATCGAGCCAGACCGTGGCGCGCGACAGGTTTTCCAGAAAGCGCCGGTCATGGCTGATGATCACGAGCGCCGAGCGCGAGGCGCGCAGGGTCTTCTCCAGCCATTCGATGGCGGGCAGGTCGAGGTGGTTGGTCGGCTCGTCGAGCAGCATGATGTCCGGCTCGGCGGCGATGACGCGTGCCAGCGCCGCGCGGCGCGCCTCGCCGCCCGACAGCGTGGCCGGATTCTCTTCGCCCGAAAGCCCCAGGTCATTGAGCAGATAGCGCGCCTTGTACGGGTCGTCCGTCGGATTGAGGCCGGCTTCGACGTAGTCCAACACCGTTGCAAAACCGCCGAGGTCCGGTTCCTGTGGCAGATAGCGCACGCTGGCGTCGGGCTGGAAGAAACGCGTTCCTCCGTCCGGCTCCAACTCGCCCGCGGCAATACGAAGCAGGGTCGACTTGCCGGAACCGTTGCGGCCGACGAAGGCCAGCCGCTCTCCCGGCCCAACCGACAGTTCCGCCCCGTCAATCAGCGGTTTGCCGCTGAGGATCAGGCGGATGTCTTGCAGAAGCAGAAGCGGAGGCGCAGCCATGGGTTTCAGACGATCCAAAAAAGCATTCTAATCGGGCCTGTCCCTAACCTGCTTTGCCGCCGGAAGGAAACCCCGAAGCGAAACTCCCGGCGGGGCTTGGCCGTTCATCAAATATTGCCCTGATTTCGGTAGTCTGGGCGCAGATTCGTCCGGAGGCAGAAATAAATGTCCAATAATCCGTCCGCAGCCGCTTTTTCGGCTCTCAATGCGCACAAGACCCATCTCGGCAGCACGCATGTCGCGGAACTGTTCGCGCACAATCCCCTGCGCTTCCAGCATTTCCACGCCCGTCTCGACGATCTCCTGTTCGATTATTCCAAGCAGCGCGTGACGCAGGCGACCATGCCGCTCCTGTTCGATCTCGCCCGCGCCGCCGATGTCGAAGGCCGCCGCAAGGCCCTGTTCGCCGGCGAGATCGTCAACACCACGGAAGGGCGCGCCGCCATGCACATGGCGCTGCGCAACATGTCGGGCAAGCCCATCATGATCGAAGGGCGCGATGTCATGGGGGACGTCGCCGCCGAGCGCGACAAATATCTCACCTTCGCCACAAAGGTCCGTGACGGCACCTTGCGCGGCACGGGCGGCGCGCCGTTCACGGATGTCGTCAACATCGGTATCGGCGGCTCGGACCTTGGCCCTGCCATGGCGGCGCGCGCGCTCTCGCCGTTCGGCGGCGACGGACCGCGTCCGCATTTCGTCTCCAATGTCGATGGCGCCGATCTCGGCGACACCTTGAAGACGCTTGATCCGGCGCGCACCCTGTTCATCATCTCGTCGAAGACGTTCACGACGCAGGAGACGATGACCAACGCGGCCTCGGCGCGCGCCTTCGTGGCCAAGGCCCTCGGTGAAGCGGCAGTTGGCGATCATTTCGCCGCCGTATCCACCAAGCTCGATCTTGTCGCCAAGTTCGGCATCAAGAGCGACCGCGTGTTCGGCTTCTGGGATTGGGTCGGCGGACGCTATTCGATCTGGTCGGCCATCGGCCTCGCGCTCGCGATTTCCATCGGCCGCGAGAACTTCGAGGCGTTCCTGCACGGCGCGCATGATGTCGACACGCATTTCACCGATGCGCCGCTCGACAAGAACATTCCCGTGTTGATGGCGCTGCTCGGCGTCTGGAACCGGAACGTCTGGTTCTACGGCTCACATGCCGTCATTCCCTATGATCAGCGCATGGGCCGGTTCTCGGCCTATCTGCAGCAGCTCGAGATGGAATCCAACGGCAAGTCCGTCACCCGCGCCGGCGAGCCGGTGATGCACGCAACTGCGCCGGTCATCTGGGGCGAGCCCGGCACCAATGGCCAGCATGCCTTCTTCCAGATGCTGCATCAGGGCACCGATATCATCCCTATCGACTTCATGGTGGCGGCCGAACCGACGGATGCCGATCCGCATCATCACGATCTGCTGGTCGCCAACTGCCTGGCGCAAAGCGAGGCGATGATGCGCGGCCGCGCGCGGGATGAAGTGGAAGCGATCCTGCGCAAGCAGGGCATGTCCGATAGCGAGATTACAAAACTGGCGCCGCACAAGGTCTTCGCCGGCAATCGGCCCTCCTCGACCTTCATGTATCGCCGGCTCGATCCGCGCACGCTCGGCCGCCTTGTCGCGCTCTATGAGCATAAGGTGTTCGTGCAGTCGGTGATCTGGGACATCAACGCCTTCGATCAATGGGGCGTCGAACTCGGCAAGGAATTGTGCAACCGCCTCGCGCCGATCGTCTCCGATGCCTCGCAGCCCACGGAAGGACTCGACGCCTCGACCGCAGGGCTCATCAACTATCGCAGATTGATGGGAGAGGGATGAAGGGCTACCGCCCTTCCATCATCTTCGACACGACCTTCGCGGTATAATCGACCATCGGCACGATGCGCGCATAGTTCAGCCGCGTCGGCCCGATGACACCCAGCACGCCGACGATCTTCTGCGCCCCGTCGCGGAATGGCGCCGCGATCATCGATGAGCCAGAGAGGGAGAACAGCTTGTTCTCCGAGCCGATGAATATCCGCACGCCTTCGCCGGTTTCGGCGCGGGCGAGGATGTCCATGACGTCCTTCTTGGTTTCAAGATCGGAGAACAGCAGGCGGATGCGTTCCAGGTCTTCGGCGGCTTTCAGGTCTTCGAGCAGATTGGCCTGGCCGCGCACGATCAACTGGTGGTTGCTGCCGCCGGGCCCTGTCCAGCTCGCAAGGCCTGCCTCCACCAGCCGGGCCGTCAACTGGTCGAGTTCGGCCTCGGCCGCCTGGCGCGACGCCTCGATATCGGCGCGCAGTTCGGCGAGCGTGCGGCCGCGCAGGCGGGTATTCAGATAGTTCGCCGCCTCGATGAGCGAGGAGGCCGGCAGGTCGCGCGGGATCTGCAGGATGCGATTTTCCAGCGATCCGTCTTCCGAGACAAGCACGGCGAGCGCCCGCTCGGGATCGAGCCGCACGAATTCGATCTGCCTGAGCCGGGCGTTTTCCTTGGAGGTGAGAACGACCGCCGCGCCGCGCGACAGTCCCGACAGCATCGCCGAGGCCTCGGTGAGCACGCCTTCCATGGTCTGGCCGGTGGAGGCGGCTTTCACCTGCGCTTCGATATTGCCGCGCTCCTCGACGGAGAGGTCGCCGACCTCCATCATCGCGTCGACGAAGAAGCGCAGGCCGAGTTCCGTCGGCAGCCGTCCGGCGCTGGTGTGCGGCGCGTAGACGAGGCCGATGTCTTCTAGATCCTGCATGACATTGCGCACCGACGCCGGCGACAGGGTCATCGGCAGCAGGCGCGACAGATGGCGCGAGCCGACCGGCTCGCCCGTCGCCAGGTAGGAATCGACGATGCCGCGGAAAATCTCGCGTGACCGCGCGTTCAGCGTGGCGAGGGAGGCGCTGTCTGCCGGTGGTCTGTCGAAGGAGGATGCCATTCAGGTAAAATGGCGAAGCTGGAAGCGCTGTTCAAGCATGCAATCGGACGGGAATGGCGAATTCCCGCCCGAATATGTCCCGGATTGGTTATTTTACGGCTGGTTCGCCGCTTTTGCCTGCAGCCGCTCGAACACATAGACGGCGACCGCGCCGTAGATGACATGGCCGGCCCAGCTCATGAACGACAGGCGCGGCTGGTCCGTCAGCAGCAGGAAGGGCTGTCCGGCGAGCGGCGCCATGATCCCCAGGGCGTTGAACCAGGTGAACGAGCCCCAGCTCAGCGAATCCGCCCAGAGCGCATTGCCGTTGATGATGCGCGTCGCTGTCAGTCCGGTGACAAGCACCCAGAACAGGCCGATGAACGTGGTCGCGCCCCCGCTGGCTGCGAGCCAGGCGACATAGGCGGTGAAGATCACCCACACCCCGATGTCGAAGACCGCGCCCCAGGCGCGCAATCCGCGCGAGACGATCCAGTAGGCGATCGGATAGCCGAAGATGCCGACGGCATAGTGGATCGATGTGGCGGTGAATGAGGAGACCTGGATGCCGGTCCAGCGCGCGATCAGGGTCGCCACCAGGGCCGGCGGCTCGAGCGGAAAGCCGGCAATCGGCGGCGTGATGAAATGCGACCAGATTTCCCAGATCAGCAGACCTGCAAGCCCGCCGGCGAAGAGCCGTCCAAGAATGGCGACGTTCGGAACTGGTGGATTGATGAAGGCGATGGTTTTTGCGGTCATTGGTCCCCCTCCTCGATTGGCAGGCTGTTGATTGGCAACGCACCCAATAGTGGAGCGCTGTGGTGCAGCCTGAGACAAAGCTTAGAGCCGATAATGGATGGACGCATCTCACAACGCATCATCCCTGCGTGATCGGCGCAGACGTCGGGCTCACGCCGCAGTGATGGCTGCGTGAACCGTGCCGAAGATGTCTTGACCTCGCGGCCCGGGGCGATTTCACTTAGCGACAAGCGCTTGGCATAGGAGCGCCGGATGGGGGAACGACAATGGGGCATCGACATGGACTGCCGCGGCGCGCCGGCTGGGGGTCTGCTCTGGCCAGCCTGTTATGCGTGGCGAGCGTTGCATCGGCGCAAACGCCCGATCCCGATTTCTATCGCGGCAAAACGATCCGCCTGATCGTCGGCGCGGCGCCGGGCGCAGCCTATGATTTCGCCGGCCGGGTGGTCGCCACCCATCTCGGCCGCTACATTCCAGGCCAGCCGTCCATCGTCGTCGAGAACATGCCCGGCGCCAGCTCGATCATCATGCTCAACCATCTCTACAATCGCGCCGCCCGCGACGGTACGGCCATGGGCATGTCGCTGAGCGGCGTCGTCCACGAGCGGCGGTTGCAAGGCCTGTCGCACAACGGCTCCAACGTGCAGTTCGATATCGCCAGGATGAACTGGATCGGCACGCCGGCGCAGCAGCCGTTCATCTATATCGTCTGGGGCAAGACGCCGCTGCAGACATTCAAGGATCTCGTCGACAGCCAGGCGACCTTCGCCACGACCTCGCAAGGCGGCGACAACTGGGTGATGCCCGTGCTCACCAATCAATTGCTGGGAACCAGGATCAAGCTGGTCGCCGGCTACAAGGGCGTCAACGATATCTTCCTGGCGATGGAGCAGGGCGAGGTTCAAGGCACCGGCGTTGTGCTGTCCAGCCTGCTTGGCAAGGAAGACTGGATGCGCGACCACAAGGCGCGCGTGCTGCTGCAGTTCGGCGTCACCCGCAATCCCGCCGTCAAGGACGTGCCGACAGCCATCGAACTTGCGACCAGCGAGGACGACCGGCGGATGCTGGCCGCCTATGCCACCAAGTTCCGTACCACCTATCCGATCATGATGCCGCCCGAGGTGCCGCCAGAGCGGGTGAAAATGATGCGGACCGCCTTCGACGCCGCGATGAAAGACCCCCAGCTCATCGCCGATGCGAAGAAGTTCGGCATCGATGTCGATCCGGTCTCAGGCGAAGACATCGGCAAAATCGTCGCTGAGCTCGACGCTCTGCCGCAGCCTATCGTGGACAGGCTGCGCAAACTGCTTGAACAATAGATTGCGCTCGCAGCGGATTATTGATGGCGCAGCCGCGTCGTTTCGCGGGGGCTCTCGCCGAAGATCTTGCGATACTCGCGCGAGAACAGTGCGTTGTTTCTGTAGCCGACACCGAAGCAGATTTCGGCAATGCTGCAACGCGGCCCCTGCAGGAAGGAATGCCTTGCGGCAGACAGCCTGACCTCGCGAAGGAAATTCATCGGCGTCGTGCCGCGAAAATTCCGGAAGCCATATTGCAGGGTTCTGGCACTGACGCCCGAACTTGCGACGATGCTCTCCAGGGTCACCGCTTCGCGAAATCGTTCACGGATATATTTCTCCGCCGATCTTACGTAATGGGGCGCGATTGCGCTGCGCTGCCCGACCGGCAGATTGTTGTAGGTTTCGCGAATGGGCTGCAGCAGCAGGCGCAGGAGCAGCCGCTCGAAATCGTTCACGATCAACGGGTCGCTCAGCGAAGGAGCGGCGGCCGTCAGGTCCGACATCATCATATCGAGATACTTTGCCAGCACCGGATGCCGTTCAAACTCGAAAATGGTGAGTTTGGCTGTTTCCAGCAGCGACGAGGCTTCGTCGGAGGTGGCGATGCACTGGTCGACCGCAAGCCGGTCGACAACGATGTGCAGATCGGTGCAAGGACCAGTCCACCTGCGGCAGATCTCGCCCGTTGCGCTGACGATGACGGCAGCTCCAGGCCTGATGGCGCGCCACTCCTCCTTGTCCTTCACCTCGAATGATCCGGAAAGAGGAATGTGAATGGACAAATGATGCCCGCGTGGCCGCCAGGTCTGTGTCACACAGCCGGTGTATGAAGCCCAATCGAAAACCTTGACATGCGTCCGGCCCACGCAGACATCCGCGACGGTCAGCGATACCGGCTTTGACCGATCCTCGACTGCCAGCCGGCAGCGGCCTCCGGTGATCGTCTCGATCGCCTTCATCGAGGCTTTGGCTCCGACAGCCGGGTGCGCATCCCGCGTGAGCACGTCGCATGTCCTGGCCCAGGATGTGATCAGCGACCGGCGGTTGACCGGCACGGGGACGCCGGGCTCGCTCTCTATGGCTTTCGGTACGGAATTGGCGGAACGAAGCACGTCGACACTCCCAGCGTCCACGACTGCCTTTCGGTGCTGACGTGCAACACGCGAGACGACATGGAGTTGCGGAATTTAACAAATATTTGCGCTTTAGATCAAATTCCGCAGATTTTGGGAGGGCCTTTCCACGGTTTCTCGCCAGATGGGCGGTGCTCGACCAATGACGGCCGGCACCGCTTTTTCAATCAATGCGGCGCGAAAGGCTCACTCAGCCGCGCTCGCCAATTCGAGCGGCCTGGTCCGGGCCAGATCCTTGATCTGCGGATAGACCTCCCTGGCGAACAAGGTCATGCTCTTCACGGTGCGGGCGTGATCGAGCGAGCCGGCCTGCTGCATCATGAGCAAGTGGTCGAAACCACCGACGAGCGTGTAGAGCCGCTTGATCTGTGCCGCGACGCTGTCGGGAGTGCCGTAGACCATCACGCCTTCCTCCTTCAGGAATTCCAGCGACTTCTGCCGCATGGCGTCGGTACGGCCGGTGAATGTGCCCTTCAACGCTTGCACGTTGAATTCCACCGGCACATAGCCCGGCGGATTGCGGTATTGCGGCTCCGACTTCGCGGCAAGGTACCAGGTCAGCTCGCGCGCACCCTTTTCCGCTTCCTCTTCCGTATCGGCCGTATAGACAAGCGGCATATAGGCGGTGCCGCCGCCGCCGGGCAGGCCGGTGTCGCGGAAGGCGCTGCGATAGCCGTCGAACATCCACTTCACCTTCGCATGCGGCTGCAGGAAGGTGGCGAAGACATAGCCGCGTGCGGCGGCCTTCTTGATGTTGTCGAGATCACTCGAGCCGGTGATCCAGACCGCCGGATGCGGCGTCTGATAGGGACGCGGCCAGAGGTTGACGGCGCGCCGGTGCGTGAACCTGCCTTCGAAATTGAACGGGCCGTCGACGGACTGCCATGCCTTCACGCAAAGATCGATGCCTTCCCACAGGCGTTCCACCGTCTGCGTCGGGTTGGTGTTGGCGGCGAAGATTTCATACGGTACGCCGCGGACGAAACCGACATCGAGACGTCCGCGCGAAATGCAGTCGATCATCGCCATCTCTTCGGCGATGCGGATCGGGTCGCCGCGGTTGGCGACCGGGTTGCCGAGAATGCAGATGCGCCCCTTGCTGGTCTGGCGTGCGAGAATGGCGGCGGTGAGCGGGGCGGCGACGTCGAGGCAGGTCGCGGTCTGGTGGTGCTCGTTGCAAAGCAGGTTCAGGCCGAGATCGTCGGCGATCATATATTCATCGAGATAGCGGTTGTAGAGATCGGCGCCGATCATCGGGTCGTAGTGCTGGTTCGACAGCGACACGCGCATCGTCGACAGGCTCTCCAGCGGCGGCAGGTTCGGGTAGGGCATTTCGGTGAAGTGCCAGGCAAGCATGTTGAAAGCCCTCGTGCGCTTAGTTGATGAAGGGATGGAGCGTGGCCAGAAAGCTTTCCGGCGCTTCGAGATGCGGGTAGTGGCCGGCGCCGGCGATGGTCGCGAATTTCGCGCCGGGAATGAGGTTCGCATAGGCTTCGCCATAGGCGGTATCGACGATGCCGTCCTTCTCGCCCCAGATCAGCAGGGCAGGCACATCGATCCGGTGCAGCCGCTCGCGCAGCTTCGGATTGTGCATATAGGGATCCCAGCAGAAGCGGGCGAAGCTTTCTATGTTGCGCGCCACGACCGTGAGTTGATCGTCGTTCATCTGCGAGAAATCGCGCTTGCCCTTTTCGACATCGGCCCATTTCGCCGCCGCAACCTCTGCGGGATGCGATGTCCAGATGTCCATGATGTCACGGTCGAAGGGCCCGCGGACCTTGATGCCGTAGGCGTCGACAAGTACGATGCGCGAAATCCGCGACGTGTTCTTGACCGCCATTTCTGCTGCGACCCAGCCGCCGAACGAGCAGCCGAGAACGGTGACGTCGGTCAGATCGAGCTTATCGAGCAGGTCGAGAAGGATGTAGGAAATGTCGTCGGCGTTGGCGATCCAGTCCGGCCGCTCCGAAACGCCGAAACCCGGCAGCGACGGAATGATAACCTCGAACTGTTTGGCAAGCGCATCGAGAAACGGCGCCTCGCGTTCCAGTTGTTCCTCTCCTGCAAGCAGAAGAAGAGGCTTTCCGGCGCCCCGTCGTTCAACCTCCAGCAAAAGGTTCTGGATTGATACGCTGCTGCTCTGGGCTGTCGACGGCATCTCAAGGTCCTTCGGGGCGCTTGTTTCGTTGGTCGGCGGGATTTATCCGCTTGCATGACCGTGCAGGCACAGTGGCGTGTGCCGCCGGCGGCGGTCAATGCGATGGCGGTTCCGTTTTGCACATGCGCGCAATAGTTATACTTTGAGCGCGATATTGTTGTCTGGTAGAGGCAAATACAGCAAAGTCCGCATTCAGCCGGCTCGGCCCATCAAATCATCAGGAGTTCGACGTGTCCTCATCCTCGCCCGTCTCGCACGCCGACCGCGCAGCCTTCGTCTGGGATGACCCGTTCCTGTTCGAGGACCAGCTCGGCGAAGAGGAGCGTATGATTCGCGACACGGCTCGCGCCTATGCGCAGGACAAGCTATTGCCGCGCGTGGTCGAAGCTTATGCCAGGGAGACCATCGACCGTGATCTTATTCCGGAGATGGGCGAGCTTGGCCTGCTCGGCGTGACGATCCCCGAGGAATACGGCGCCGCCGGCGCGAACTACGTCTCATACGGCCTGGTGGCGCGCGAACTCGAGCGGGTCGATTCCGGCTATCGCTCGACGCTCAGCGTGCAGTCGTCGCTGGTCATGCACCCGATCTGGGCCTATGGCGACACGCAGCAGAAGCAGAAATACCTGCCGAAGCTCGCCAGCGGCAAGCTGGTCGGTTGTTTCGGTCTGACGGAGCCCGATGCTGGGTCAGATCCAGGCAGCATGAAGACGCGGGCCGAGAAAGTCTCGGACGGTTATCGGCTGACCGGATCGAAGATCTGGATTTCCAACGCACCCATCGCCGACGTCTTCATCATCTGGGCCAAGTCCGACGCGCACAAAGGCCAGATCAAGGGCTTCATCCTTGAAAAGGGCATGAAGGGCCTGTCGGCGCCGAAGATCGAGGGCAAGCTGTCGCTGCGCACCTCGGTGACAGGAGAAGTCGTACTCGATGGCGTGGTCGTGCCGGAAGACAGCCTGCTGCCGAACGTCGCCGGTCTCAAGGGCCCGTTCGGCTGTCTCAATCGCGCCCGCTACGGCATCGCCTGGGGCGCCATGGGGGCGGCGGAAGATTGCTGGCATCGCGCCCGCCAATATACGCTCGACCGCAAGCAGTTTGGCCGGCCGCTGGCGGCAACCCAACTCGTGCAGAAGAAGCTGGCCGACATGCAGACGGAAATCTCGCTCGGCCTGCAGGCAGCCTTGCGCGTCGGCCGGCTGATGGACGAGGGCAAGGCCGCGCCGGAGGCCATCTCCATCATCAAGCGCAACAACGCCGGCAAGGCGCTCGACATCGCCAGGCTCGCACGCGACATGCATGGCGGCAACGGCATTCATGGCGAATATCACGTGATGCGCCATGCGCAGAACCTCGAAACCGTCAACACCTATGAGGGCGCCCACGACGTGCATGCGCTGATTCTCGGCCGCGCGCAGACGGGCCTGCAGGCGTTTTTCTAGAAGCACGCAAAAGCAAGAACATTATTGGGGGGAAGATGAACGCCCATGCTGTCTCGCAGCCGATCTTCGGCCTCAGTCCGATGTGGCTGTCGGCGGTGCTGCTTGGCGCCGTTTATGCCGCGCTGATCTGGGACAAGATCAACCGCGCCATTGTCGCGCTGCTTGGTTTGAGCGTCGTCATTCTCTCCGGCCTGCTGTCGCAGGATGAGGCGGTCAAGGGCATCGACACCAACACGATCGGGCTGCTCACCGGCATGATGATCCTGGTGTCGATCTCGC
The DNA here is from genome assembly GCA_029222685.1 of Terripilifer ovatus. Classification (GTDB taxonomy): domain Bacteria; phylum Pseudomonadota; class Alphaproteobacteria; order Rhizobiales; family Beijerinckiaceae; genus Terripilifer; species Terripilifer ovatus. The sequence goes on from JARHVB010000011.1 coordinate 22,428, forward strand.
GCCGCTCGGGCATGTTCGAATATGTCGCTGTCGTCGCCGCTCAGCTTGCCAAGGCCCATCCAGCCGGCATTCTCCTGCTCCTGTCACTGGCGACGGCGATTCTCTCGGCTTTGCTCGACAACGTCACGACGGTGCTTTTGATCGTTCCGGTGACCCTGCACATCACGCGCGAGTTGGAAATTCCGCCCTATCCCTTCCTGTTCGCCGAAATCCTTGCCTCCAACATCGGCGGCACCGCGACCCTGATCGGCGACCCACCAAACATCCTCATCGGTTCGCTTGTCGGTCTTTCGTTCAATTCCTTCATCGTGCATCTCGCACCGGTCATCGTCATCATCATGCTGGTGCAGGCGGCGATCACGCATCTGGTCTGGGGTCGCGCCATGAAAGCCAGCCCCGGCCATCGCGCCAAGGTCATGACCATGCAGCCGGCCGAAACGATCAAGGATATGACCTTGCTCAAACAGGCCTTGTGCGTGCTCACTGTGGTCATTACCGCGTTTATTTTCGCGCGCCCGCTGCATCTCGAGCCGGCGACGATCGCCATCGCCGGCGCGGCGGTGCTGATGTTCCTGGACAACTGGCAGCATCATACCGACACCCAGGCCGTGAACGTCCACCGCACGTTTTCCGACATCGAGTGGATCACGATCTTCTTCTTCGCCGGACTGTTCGTCATCGTCCATTCCGTTGAAGTGGGTGGGCTGCTCAATCTGCTGGCGCAGGGGCTGGTCGCCGCCACCGGCGGAAATCTGCCGCGCACTGGCTTCGCAGTGCTATGGGCTTCGGCGGTTCTGTCGGCCATCGTCGACAATATCCCCTTTGTCGCGACGATGATTCCCCTGATCAAGAGCATGGCGCCGGCCTTCGGCGGGCCGGACAAGATCGAACCGCTCTGGTGGTGCCTTTCGCTCGGCGCCTGTCTCGGCGGCAATGGCACGCTGATCGGCGCCTCAGCCAACCTGACGGTGGCCGGCATCGCCGAGCGCAACGGCATCGGCTTCAGCTTCTGGACCTACACGAAATTCGCTTTTCCGATGATGCTGGTCAGCGTCGCCATCGCGCATCTCTACGTGTGGTGGCGGTATTTCTGATGTGACGGTGTGAATGCCTGTGGCAGCGCATCCCAAGCCCTCATCCTGAGGAGCAACGCGATAGCGTTGCGTCTCGAAGGACGAGGGAGTTGCAAGGGCGAGGCTGACGCCCCCGTCCTTCGAGACGCGCCCTTCAGGCGCTCCTCAGGATGAGGGCTTCTGCAAATAGAAAGGGCTCGAAGCAGACATGCTTCGAACCCTTCAAATTCTTTTATTTTAAAACTTACTCGGCGGCGATGCGCGAGAACGGCGCGGCGTCGCGCACCTTGGCGTCGACATGGCTTTCGAACTCGACGAAGTTCTTCCGGAACATGTCGACGAGATGTTTCGCGGTTGCTGCGAACTCGGCCTTGTTGGCCCAGGTCTTCACCGGCTCGAGGATGTGCGGCTCGACGCCCGGCACCGACGTCGGCACGGCAAGGCCGAAATAGGGGTCGGTGCGGAACGTCGCCTTGTTGAGCGAGCCGTCGAGCGCGGCGGTCAGCAGGCGGCGGGTGACGCGGATGGGCATGCGGCGGCCGGTGCCCTCCTTGCCGCCGGTCCAGCCGGTGTTGACGAGCCAGCAGTCGACCGAATGCTTGGCGATCAGTTCGCGCAGCAGGTTGCCGTAGATGGACGGATGCAGCGGCAGGAAGGGATGGCCGAAGCAGGTCGAGAATGTCGCTTCCGGTCCGGTGACGCCCTTCTCGGTGCCGGCGACCTTCGCGGTATAGCCCGAGAGGAAGTGATACATGGCCTGCGCCGGATCGAGCTTGGCGATCGGCGGCAGCACGCCGAAGGCGTCGCAGGTCAGCATGATGATGTTCTTGGGCTGGCCGGCGCGGCCGGTGCGCGATGCGTTGGAGATGAAATCCAGCGGATAGGCGACCCGGGTATTCTCGGTCTTTTCTTCGCAGTCGAAATCGGGCTCGCGGGTCACTGTGTCGAACACGACGTTTTCAAGCACAGTGCCGAAGCGTTCCGTCGTGGCGTAGATTTCAGGCTCGGCCTCGCGCGACAGGCGGATCGCCTTGGCATAGCAGCCGCCTTCGAAATTGAACACGCCTTCCTTGCCCCAGCCGTGCTCGTCGTCGCCGATGAGAATGCGGTTCGGATCTTGCGACAGCGTCGTCTTGCCGGTGCCGGACAGGCCGAAGAACACCGCCACGTCGCCATCATCGCCGACATTGGCGGAGGCATGCATCGGCATGACGTTCTGCTCGGGCAGGGTCCAGTTGAGCCAGGTGAAGACCGATTTCTTCATTTCACCGGCATAGTTGGTGCCGCCGATGAGCACGATCTTGCGGGTGAAATCCAGCGCGATGATCGTCTCGCTCCTGCAGCCGTGGCGCTTCGGATCAGCCTTGAACGACGGCAGGTCGATGATCGTCAGGTCGGGAACATAACTGGCGAGTTCGGTCTTGTCCGGGCGGATCAGCAGATTGCGGATGAACAGCGAGTGCCAGGCGAATTCGGTGATGACGCGGGACTTGACGCGGAAGGCGGGATCGGCGCCGCCGTAGAGGTCTTGAACAAAGAGATCCTTGCCTTCGGCATGTTTGCGGAAGTCTTGCAGCAGCACGTCGAATTGTTCGGGCGTCAGCGCGTTATTGTTTCCCCACCATACTTTCTTCTCGGTGGTTGCGTCGCGGACGGTGTGTTTGTCTTTCGGCGAGCGGCCGGTGTGGATGCCAGTCTCGGCATTGATGGGGCCGCCCGGCATGATGACCGCTTCGTTGCGGCGGATAGACTCTTCATACAGCATCGGCGCGTGCAGATTGTAGAAGACCGTGCCGAGATCCTTGAGGCCGAATTTATCGACGCCATAGGATGCGTTGAAGGTGCCCACCTGTTTCATTGCTGACTCCGAGTGAATCCAATTGCTGCTGCGCTGGAGGCGGGAACGCCTACGGGCCGTTGCTGTATGGTTGAGCGGCACCTTTAGTATCCCCGGCCTGCCGGGGCAAGGTCGCGATCATCTCATATGACATGGCGCTTAACGATTTTTCGCTGCCCTGCATCGCAAAACGCGTTGTGCGGTGCATCATTCTTTCGCGCGGGCCGCTGCGGCCAATTGGGCGAGGCTGAGCCGGAGCGTGGCCGCATCGGTCACAAACTGCGGAAATGGCAGCCTCGCAGTCAGATCTCCCATCGCCATATCGATACCGTCGGGGTCGATTCCGGTGAGGCGCCAGCGTCCGTCAGGCTCGCCGCAGAGCTTTGTGGCATAGAGCCGCACCGCTTCCGCGTGATCGGCGTTCATATGCGCGAGGGCGGAGGGTTCGGCTTCCATCAGCGCCGCAGCGCCGGCCAGCGGTGTCAGTACGGCCTCAGCGGTAAAGTCGGCGGCGCGGGCGAAGCCGCCGTTGAGATGGACGCCGGCGATTTCGAGCCGGTAAAAAGCGAAATCGCCGAAATCGGCGTAGAGCGCCGACTTGGGATGCCGCGCCAGAAAGCGCAGCTTCAGCCGCTCCCGTTCCGCTGCAGCGTCGATGCGTCGCACCCGGCCCGTCACCGTCAGGCGTGGATGGGCAAGCGGGTCGCCCTTGCCGCCCTCGGCCAGCAGGATCGACGCGCGCGGATCCGCAGCGAGGTTCTTCGTATGCGCCGCGAGACCGGACATCAGCAGCACCGGCGCACCGTCGAAATCGGTGGCGACATTGACGAGGGTGGCGAATGGCGTGCCGTCGCCCGACAAGCTCGCCAGCGCGCCGGCCCGGACGCTGCGCAGCAGGCGCTTGGAAACGGCAATCGCGTCATATCCCGGCGGGACCCCGGGAACGGCTGCTGCCTCGCTTCTGCTCGCCTCTGTCGTCATAATCCTATCCGTTCCCGTTGCCGGCCTTCAGGGTTTCAGACCGCCCGTGGTCTTTAAGATCGCCTCGACCGTCTTGCGCTGGTCTTCGATCAACCGGGTGAATTCAGCCGGCGTCGTCGTGCGCACGAAGCTTCCCATCTTTTGCATCCGCGGCGTCAGGTCCGGATCGGCGCCGATGACCTTGATGTCTGCCGCCATCCGTTCGCGCACGGCGTCGGGCATGTCCTTCGGCCCGAAGAAGCCGCAGAAACTGACGACCGTCAATTCCGGCATGCCGAGCTCCTTGGCGGTCGGAACATTGGGAACCTGCGGGGCGCGCGTTCCATTCAACACCATCAGGATGTCGGCCTCCTTGGACTCAAGCAACGGCACGATGCTGGCGTAGGATGTCGCATAGGCCTGGATACGGCCCTGTGCGAGGTCCTGCAGGGCCGAGCCGAGCACGGTATAGGGCACATAGGCCATATCCAGCTGGTTGCTGCGCAGGAAAGAGCCGAAGAGCAGGAACGGCAGGCCCTGTGTGGCACTCCAGTTCAACTTGCCGGCTTCCGCCCGGGCTTTCTTCTTGAGCGCATCCAGACTGTCGATGCCGGTCGTTTTCGACACCGCGAAAATCTGCACGAAATCGGCCACCACGGCGATGGGCTTCAGATCGGTCGCCGGATCGTAAGGCAGCTTCGAGGGCGCAGTGAACGGGCTGATGGTGATCGGGCCGCCGAAGGAGCACAGCAGGGTGTGATCGTCGTTGGCGTTGACGAAGGCTGAGACGCCCGTCACCCCGTCCGCCCCGGGGCGGTTCTCGACCACGACGGCCTGACCCCATTTCTGCGCCAGCTTCTCCGAGAAAATCCGGCAGGAAATGTCGATGCCCGTACCCGGCGGCTGCGGGGTGATGACGCGGACGGTCCGGGTGGGCCAGGCTGGCGTTTGGGCCAGAGCCGGCGCGGCGATGGCAGAGATTGAAAAAGTGGTGAACGCGAGCACGCGGCACAAAGAAATCATGGCTTTTAGGTCCCCTCCCGGCGCGAAACTGGCTCGTTTCGACGCATTTCAGACGCAGATTAGCGCGCAGAACCGCCCCTGTCGCGTATCCGAAAGCGGCGGTTGACTCTTTTCGACGGGAGTAAGGGTGATTTTTCAGCCGGATGCCTATATAATAACAGCGATTGCGTAAAAGACTGGGGCAGGGCTCCGGTCCCAGTTTCGAATGCGTCGCTGGCAGTCGGGCCGTAAAGCGTCACAATTCCGCCTGCAATCGTGCCGAGTTTCGCCGCGCTCTCCTGTTCGGTGCGTAATGACGCGGAATTCCTATGGAATCTGGCGTGACGTACCGCGAACTGAGGATTTTTGATGCCGACCATTGCTCTCGTAGACGACGACCGCAACATCCTGACCTCGGTCTCCATCGCCCTTGAAGGCGAGGGCTACCGCGTCCAGACCTACAACGACGGATCCAGCGCCCTCGACGGGCTGCGCACGAATCCGCCTGATCTTGCGATCTTCGATATCAAGATGCCCCGTATGGACGGTATGGAGCTGCTCCGCCGCCTGCGTCAGAAATCCGACCTGCCGGTCATTTTCCTGACGTCCAAGGACGAAGAGATCGACGAATTGTTCGGTCTCAAGATGGGCGCGGACGATTTCATCCGCAAACCCTTCTCGCAGCGTCTGCTGGTGGAACGTGTCAAGGCGATCCTGCGCCGCTTCAATCCGAAAGAGGCTTCGACCGCCAAGGAAACCGAAGCCCGGATTCTGGAGCGCGGCCAGCTCAAGATGGACCCGGAGCGGCATACCTGCACCTGGAATGGCGAAGCCGTCACGTTGACGGTGACCGAATTCCTCATCCTGCAGGCGCTGGCGCAGCGGCCGGGCGTCGTCAAAAGCCGCAATGCCCTGATGGATGCGGCCTATGATGACCAGGTTTACGTCGATGACCGCACGATCGACAGCCACATCAAGCGCCTGCGCAAGAAGTTCAAGGTCGTCGATGACGATTTTGAAATGATCGAGACGCTTTACGGCGTTGGCTATCGCTTCAAGGAGGCGTAACAGAAGGCCCTAAACGTGCCGCCTGTCCGCTGCGGACAGGAACGAAGACCACGGGCAGCCGATGAGCGTCGACGCGCAGGAAGATGAACGGCTGGAAGATCGTCGGCTGAAGGACCATCGGCCGGCGGATCATGGGCCGCAAGACAACGAGCCACGGGACCGGCCGGAAGACCGCCGTCCGGCCGACGACGGCGTGAAACATATTTCGCGCCGCCGCAGACTCGCCGTGCGAACACGGGCGCTGCGCCGTGCTCTGGCTATCCCCTTTGCCTCATCGCTGACGCGCCGCATTCTGGCGCTCAATCTCGGCGGCCTCGTCGCTTTGCTGATCGGCTTCCTCTATCTCAATCAGTTTCGCGAAGGCCTGATCGACGCGCGCATCCAGACCTTGAAGACGCAGGGCGAAATCATCGCCGCGGCGGTGTCGGCCTCCGCCACCGTCGAAACCGACAGCATCACCGTCGATCCGGAAAAACTGCTGCAACTGGCGCCGGGTCAGAGCACGGGGCCGGGCGAGGACAATGATCCGGCGCTCGAGTTTTCCATCAACCCCGACAGCATCGGGCCGGTGCTGCGCCGCCTCGTCGGGCCGACGCGCACGCGCGCGCGCATCTACGATCGCGAGGGCTATCTGCTGCTCGATTCGCGCTCGATGACCGAGCGCTCGACCATCCTGCGCTTCGACCTGCCTGACTCATCGAAAGACGAAAGCGCGCCAGGCATTTTCATGCGCGTGTGGAATGAAGTCGCCCATTGGTTCGGCGAGCCGAGCCTGCCGCTTTACGAAGACATCGGCCTCAACAATGGCCGCGCCTATCCCGAGGTGCAGACTGCGCTGAGCGGCTCATCCCGTTCGGTCGTGCGCGTCAATACGGCGGGCGAGACCATCGTGTCGGTGGCCGTGCCGGTGCAGCGGTTCCGTGTCGTGCGCGGCGCGCTGCTGCTGTCGACACAGGGCGGCGACATCGACAACGTGATCTCGTCGGAACGCTGGACGATGATCCGGCTGTTCCTGGTGTTCTTCGGTGTCATGCTGGTGCTGTCGCTGTTTCTGGCCCGCCAGATCGCCGAGCCCATGCGCCGCCTGGCGGAAGCCGCCGACCGGGTTCGCCGCGGTATCAAATCGCGCCAGGAAATCCCCGACTTCACCGAACGCGCCGATGAGATCGGCCATCTCTCGGGCTCTTTGCGCGACATGACGCGGGCGCTCTACAACCGTATCGAGGCGATCGAGAGTTTCGCCGCCGACGTGGCGCATGAATTGAAGAACCCGCTGACCTCCCTGCGCAGCGCCGTCGAAACCCTGCCGATCGCCCGCACCGACGAATCCCGCGCCCGCCTGCTCGACGTCATCAAGCATGACGTGCGCCGTCTCGACAGGCTGATCAGTGACATCTCCGATGCTTCCCGCCTCGATGCCGAACTGGCGCGCGGCGATACCGGGCCGGTCGACCTGGTGCAACTCGTCAAAGCCGTCGTCGGCGTCGCCAGCGAGGTCAACCGCAAGGACGACGTCCGCTTCAGTCTCGATGTGGCGCCGGCGGGCGAGGGCGCCGATGGCTATATGATCCTGGGACATGATTCCCGGCTCGGTCAGATCGTCACCAATCTGATCGACAATGCCCGGTCTTTTTCGCCTCCCGGCGGCAGCGTCCGCATCGCCTTGCGGCGTGTGCGCGACACGGGCCGCTCCAAGACATTGGAGGATGGCGTCGAGATCGTCGTCGACGACGATGGTCCGGGCATTCCCGCCCATGCCTTCGAGCGCATCTTCGAGCGCTTTTACACCGACCGGCCGAACCAGGGCTTTGGCCAGAACTCGGGCCTCGGGCTGTCGATCTCGCGCCAGATCGTCGAGGCGCACGGCGGCCATATCCGGGCGCTGAACCGCACCGATCGGGAGAGCGGCGACATCAAGGGTGCCCGGTTCGTCGTCTGGCTGCCGGTGGGCAAATGAGCGGCGCTCGGGACGGTTTGCGCGACGCCAGCGCCGCGGGCTTCGTTCACGCCACGGCCGTGGTGATCGGCGAGCACGGCGTGCTGATCCGCGGCGCATCCGGGGCCGGCAAATCGGCGCTGGCCGGCGCACTGATCGCCGAGGCTGCGGCGTCCGGCCGGTTCGCGCGGCTGATCGGCGACGACCGGGTGAGCGTAAGTGCCGCAGGGACGGCGCCGGTCGCGCGCCCTCATCCGGCCATCGCCGGGACGATCGAGCAGCGCGGGGAGGGTATTCTTGCGGCGCCGTATGAGGCCGCCGCGGCAATCGCCGCCGTCATTGATCTGTGCGATGCAAAAATAGAGCGATTTCCGGAAGATAGCGATCAATTCGCCGAGGTGGCGGGGCATCGCCTCCCGCGACTGGCGCTACGAGGGGGCGGTTTCGGCCCTGAATCGGTCCGACAGGTGCTTTTCTTCCTCGACCGACGCGTTCGATAGTGCAGAAGCTGGAACGGATAAAATTTGTCCCTTGCCAATTTCGCTGCGATGCACATTATGGCCGCCTTTCCGCCGGCCGGGCGTTGTGAGTGCGGTTGGCTATAGCCACATTTGGCGGGAATTTAAATGGACGGTCAGTCCCGATGATCGGAATGGTCCTGGTGACGCATGGTCACCTTGCGACGGAGTTCCGCGCCGCCCTCGAGCACGTGGTCGGCCCGCAAACTCAATTGGAGACGATTACGATCGGTCCCGACGACGACATGGAACGTCGCCGCAAGGACATCGTGTGCGCTGTCGAGGGCGTCAACACCGGCGATGGTGTTGTCGTGCTGACGGATATGTTCGGCGGCACTCCGTCGAATCTGGCGATTTCGATCATGGACGGATCGAAGGTCGATGTGGTGGCCGGCATCAACCTGCCGATGCTCATTAAGCTTGCTTCGGTACGAGACGAGTCAAGCCTTGAGCAGGCGGTGATTCAGGCGCAGGATGCGGGCCGCAAATATATCTCGGTGGCCAGCCGGATCCTGAACGGTAAATGACCTACGACCTCGAAGAAGACTGTCCTCCTGTTCCTGAATTTCCCGGATGCATCGTCCGCGAAATGGCGATCGTCAATCGCAAGGGCCTGCACGCACGCGCGACCGCGAAATTTGTGCAGTGCGTCGAAACCTTCGATGCTGATATATCCGTCTATCGTTGCGGCGAAACCGTTGGCGGCACCTCAATCATGGGTATCCTGACTCTTGGAGCAGGCATCGGCTCGACCATCACGGTCGCGGCCCGCGGCAACCAGGCACAGGAAGCACTCGATGCGCTGGCCGAACTCGTCGCCAACCGCTTTGGCGAAGACGAATAGCATCCGTTCTTCCTTCGCCCGCTCCGCCGGACGGCCCTTGCGCAGCAAGGGGCGGATGAGAGAATAAATAATCGAACAAGAATGGGAGGGAATGATGATCCGTTTGCGCGGTCTTGCGGTCGGCGTAGCGTTTGCCGGTCTGACGCTGACCATGGCGCCCGCATCGGCTCAGAAGGCGAAGGACACCTTGCGGATCGCCTTTTCCGACCCGATCACGACGGCGCTGGTGCATGATGACCCCAAGCCCGAAACGGGCCTGACGTCGGTCGCGGTCTTCGACACGCTGGTCTGTTTCGACCGTACCAGCGGCGGCTTCAAGCCGATGCTTGCGGCATCCTGGCGGCAGGTCGATGATCGCACCATCGAGATGAAGCTGCGAGACGATGTGCGCTTTCACGATGGCTCGGATTTCGATGCCGACGACGCGGTTTATACGCTGAACTGGCTTGTCGATCCGCGCAACAACATCCGCTTCGGCGCCAATTTCGATTGGCTGGCGAAGGCAGAGAAAATCGACCGCACGACGATCCGCATTATCGCCAAATATCCATCGCCTCTCGCCATGCTGCGGCTCGCCATCAGTGCGCCGATGCTGCCGTCGGACAGACACAGCGGCTTTGGCGAAAGCTCGGATTTCGGCCGCAAGACCCCCATCGGCACCGGCGCCTATCGGGTCGAGTTCATCGATTCCACCCGCGGCGTCATGCTCGTCAGGAATCCGGACTATCCCCAGGGTGGCGCCTGCACGCCGAAACCGGGCATCGGCCGCATCCACCTGATGCCGATTCCCGATACGCAGACGCAGATCGCGCAATTGATGACCGGCGGTGTCGATCTCGTCCACGTCGCGACCCGCGATCAGGCCGAAATGCTCAAGACAAATCCGGTCTTCTCGGTCACCGCCAATCAGGCCATCACCTTCCACTACATGGCGATGGATGCGATCGGCCGCTCCGGCAATGCGCCGCTGAGGAAATTCGAGGTGCGCAAGGCGCTCATCCAGGCGCTCGACCGCGCCAAGATCGCGGCCAGCGTGGTGCCGGGCGGCGACGCGGTGCAGCCGATGGAGTCCTTCTGTTTTCCGATCCAGCGTGGTTGTGCCTACAAGTCCAGGCCCTATCCCTACGATCTCGCCGCCGCCAGAAAGCTCCTCAGCGATGCCGGCTATCCGCGCGGCTTCGATGTCGAGATCAATGCCACGCCGGGTTCCCATGAACTGGGCGAGGCGCTGGCCGGCGAATTGCGCAAGATCGGTGTCCGCGCCAGCGTCGCCAGGCTGACCTTCGGCGCCTATCGCCAGCGTCAGCGCGAGGGCAAGCAGCAGATTCTCGTCGGCCAATGGACCAGCGGCGGCTTTCCCGATGTGTCGTCGACGACGGATTTCTTCTTCAACAATGGCGATCGTGATTACTGGCGCGATGGCGAACTGACGAAACTGTCGGAGGAAGGTCTCTCGACCCTCGACGAAGCCAGGCGCAAGGAGATCTATTCGCAGATTTTCGATGCGGCTAACGGGCGCGCCTATGTGCTCCCGATCTCGACCAAGCCGGATGTCTTCGTTCACACCAACGAGCTGGACGTGCTCACCGACTCGCTCAACGTCTACGGGACGGAACTTTCCCTGATGCGCTGGAAATAGTCCTTAATTATTTGAAAATTAACAAAAATATGCAAGCTTATTCAGAAGCTTGTTGCGCCGCACGGTCACGTCGCAGCCTTGAGGACGGCAACGAAATAGTCACACCGGGCCTGAACACGTGTTGGTGATGAACCTCGCCTACGCCCTGGTGCTGCAGTTGTCGCCGGGTTGCTTCGCCAATATCATGCAGGCGTTCATTTGATCGAAATCAAACGCCGGTGTGCTGAGACTATCTGCCCCTCGCGCCTCGACGGCAAAACGGTTATGTGTTCAGATAATAGCACTTCTAAACTGCCGGCGCCTGTCGCGACGTCGGAACCGCAGCCTGCCAGTGGTCTGGTCGCGGATTGGCGAGGACTGTTCAGAAATGAATTACAGGCGTTTTTTCGGTGACGCGATTGGCCGGCTGAGGAATGAGCGTCGCTATCGCGTATTTGCCGATCTTGAACGCGATGCGCGCCGGTTCCCCCATGCGACCTGGTATCCGGAAGGCGCCAGCAGCACCACGGGCGGCGCACGTGACATCGTTATCTGGTGCTCCAACGACTACCTGGCCATGGGGCAGCATCCGGCGGTCGTTGCCGCCACCACCGCGGCCGTGCAGCAGTTTGGCGCGGGCGCAGGAGGCACCCGCAATATTTCCGGCAACAACCATCCGCTGGTGCGGCTGGAGCAGGAACTCGCCGATCTGCACGGGAAGGAAGCTGCTCTCGCGTTCACCTCCGGCTGGATTTCCAACCTGGCTGCCATCGGCACGATCGCGCCGCTGCTGCCGAATTGCCTGATTATTTCGGACGCGCTGAACCACAATTCCATGATCGAGGGCGTCAAGCGCTCGGGCTGTGAAAAGCAGATTTTCCACCACAACGACATGTCGCATCTTGAGGAAGTGCTCGATGCGGCCGGTCCTGCCCGCGCCAAGCTGATTGTGTTCGAAAGTCTCTATTCCATGGACGGCGATATCGCCCCCGTCGGACGCATTGCCGAACTCGCGAAGAAATACGGCGCCATGACCTATGTGGACGAGGTCCATGCAGTCGGTCTCTATGGCGCGCACGGCGGCGGCATCTGCGAGCGCGAAGGCGTCATGGACCAGATCGACGTCATCGAGGGGACGCTGGCCAAGGGTTTCGGCACCTTGGGCGGCTATATCGCTGCGGACGAGATCATCATCGACGCCGTGCGCAGCTATGCGCCCTCCTTCATTTTCACGACGGCGCTGCCGCCGGCCGTGGCCGCCGGCGCTCATGCCGCCGTGCGTCACCTCAAGGCCTCCGGCGAGGAGCGCCAGCGCCACCAGCGCCAGGTCGCCCTGACGAAGGCGGCGCTGACCGCCGCCAATCTGCCGGTGATGGACAACCCGTCCCATATCGTGCCGGTCTTTGTCGGCGACGCGGAACTGTGCAAGACCGCCTGTGACATGCTGCTCGAGCGGCACAACATCTATATCCAGCCGATCAATTATCCGACCGTGGCGCGCGGCACCGAGCGTCTGCGCATCACGCCGACGCCGCTGCACACCGAGGCCCATATCGCGCAGCTGGTCGAGGCCATGCGCGATATCTGGCAGCGTCTTGGCCTGCCCGGCAAAGCGCCGCGCCATATGACGGCAGCCGGCATCGGCACCGCGGTCGCCGCGGAATAAGCCTGCCTTTATTGAAAGGAAGAGCGTGAAGGCTCCGGTTTCCGGAGCCTTCTGCCTTTACTTCTTGACCAGTGCGTCGCGGATTTCCTCAAGCAGGAGTTCCGAACGCGGCGGCGCCGGTTTCTCGGGAACGGGATCAGGCCCGCGCAGCTTGTTGACCAGCTTGACGAACAGATAGATGACGAAGGCGAGCAGCACGAAGTTGATCGCGATGGTCACAAAGTTGCCGACGGCGAGGACGGCACCCTGCTTCCTGGCTTCCGCCAGGCTCGGGGCGGTGACCGCTTTCGACAGCGGAATGAAAATATTGGAGAAGTCCACACCACCGCCGGTCGCCACGGCGACGATCGGCATGATGATGTCGGCCACTAGCGAATCGACGATCTTGCTGAACGCGGCGCCGACGATGACACCGACCGCGAGATCGATGACGTTGCCTCGCATGATGAATTTTTTGAATTCCTGCAGCATGCCCGGAGGTCTCCCTTGCGGTCTGGGTTTCGGCAGTCTGGATTTTCCGATCGGCGTGATTCTCATCACGCAGCAGCTGAAGCTAGCATTCCCCGGCCGCTTCCGAAAATATCCGGGGTTTCGGAGTGGCCAAAAGGCTGAGGCCGCGCGCATTCCCGCCCGGGCTCGATCGGTGCTAGGCTGGATAACCCAGGCTTGCGGCAACGGTTCCGCCGGCCGGTGGAGGCATAAGACAGGATGAACGCGGGCGGCGCAGCGATTCTCGCAGGGCTCGTCTACCTGTGCGGCCTGTTCGCGGTTGCCCATTACGGCGATACCTCCGGCCGCCATTTCATCGCCTCGCGCGCCCGGCCGGTGATCTACGCGCTCACCCTGGCGGTCTATTGCACCTCCTGGACGTTCTTCGGCTCGGTCGGCCTCGCTTCGCAGAGCGGCCTCGATTTTCTGCCGACCTATATCGGGCCGGTCATCGTCATCGGCCTGCTGTTTCCCCTGGTGCTGCGGATCGTGCGGCTCGCCAAGGCGCAGAACATCACCTCTGTGGCCGACTTTGTCGCCTCGCGCTACGGCAAGTCGGAGCAGGTCGCGGCTTTGGTCGCGATCATCTGCGTCATCGGCGCGGTGCCCTATATCGCCTTGCAGCTCAAGGCCATCTCGACGTCTGTCAGCACAGTTCTCGATTCGCTCGACGCCGGCAAGGTGATCGTCGCGGCCGCAGCGGGCGCGACCTTGCCGCTCCTTGTCGCCGTCGTGCTCGCCTGTTTCGCCATGGCGTTTGGAACGCGCAACATCGACGCGACCGAACATCAGGACGGCCTGGTGCTGGCCATCGCCGCAGAATCGCTGGTCAAACTCGTGGCCTTTCTCGTGGTCGGCGCCTATGTGACCTGGTGGATGTTCGACGGCCTGGCCGATCTCAGCCAGCGCGCCGCCGAAGATTTCGCCATCAAGGCCGATCTCGGCAAACAGCCCGATCTCGCGACATGGCTCACGACGACCGTGCTGTCGGCCTGCGCCATCATGCTGCTGCCGCGGCAGTTTCATGTCACCGTCGTTGAAAACCGCGACGAGCGCGACATCAAGACCGCCGCCTGGCTGTTTCCGCTCTATCTCATCCTCATCAACATCTTCGTCATTCCGCTCGCCATCGCTGGCCGCATCGTATTTGCCGATGGATCCATCGACCGGGACATGACGGTGCTGGCTTTGCCGCTGCACGCCGACGCCAACGTCATCGCCGTCTTCACCATGGTGGGCGGTTTGTCGGCGGCCACCGCCATGGTGATCGTCGCCTCCATCGCCTTGTCGATCATGATCTCGAACGATCTGGTCATGCCGCTGCTGCTGCGCGGGCACCGCACCCGCGGGCGTATCGAGGCCGGCGATCCGGCCTCGTTCATCCTCGTCATCCGCCGCGCCGCCATCGTCGGGCTGATCTCGCTGGCCTATCTTTATTACGCCAACGCCGCCCAGTCGGCGCTTGCCTCCATCGGCTGGCTGTCGTTTGCCGCCATTTCGCAGATCGCGCCGTCGTTTTTCCTCGGCCTGTTCTGGAGCCGGGCGACGGCGCGCGGCGCCATGGCCGGGCTCCTCACCGGCATCGTGATCTGGGCCTATACGCTGTTGCTGCCGTCGCTGGCGACGGAACCGTCCTGGCTGTCGAGCATCGTCGCCAACGGACCCATGGGGGTCGCGCCGCTGAAGCCGACGGCCCTGTTCGGCGTGGAATTGCCGCTGCTCGTGCACGGCGTCGCTTGGAGCCTTGCTGCCAATGTGATCGCTTTCGTCTTCTTCTCGCTGACGCGCCACACGACTGCGATCGAACGCCTGCAGGCGAATATTTTCATCGGCACCACGCCCTCGCCGATGTCGCAGACCTTGCGGCTGTGGGGCGCCGACGTCACCGTCAGCGAGCTGGAAAGCGCCGTCGCCCGTTATCTCGGCGCCCAGCACACCCGCCGCTCGTTCGAGGATTTCATGCGCTCGCGCGGCCTGCCGCTGGTCGCCGCGCAGGACGCAGACATCCATCTGCTGCGCTATGCCGAGCATCTTCTCGCTTCGGCCATCGGCGCCTCGTCGTCCCGCCTGGTGCTATCGCTGCTGCTGCGGCGGCGCAATCTGTCGCGCGAGGCGGCGCTGAAGCTGATCGACGAAGCCTCCGCAACCCTGCAGTATAATCGCGACCTGCTGCAGCACGCGCTCGACTTCGCCCGCCAGGGCATCACCGTGTTCGATCGTGATCTCCGGTTGATCTGCTGGAATCGCGAGTTCCGTGATCTCTTCGATTTTCCCACCGAGCGCCTGCGCATCGGCATGGGGCTCGAGGAAGTCGCGCGCTTCAATGCCGAACGCGGCGTCTATGGGCCGGGCTCGGTCGATGGTCATGTCGCCTCGCGCATCGAGCTGCTCGTCAATGAGCCGGATCCGGTGCGCCTGCGCCTGCACCACTCCGGCGACACGATTGAAATCCGCTCGGCCCGGATGCCCGACGGCGGTGTCGTCACCACCTATACGGACGTCACCCAGGCCGTGGCGGCTGAGGAGGCGCTCGAGCGCACCAATGAAACCCTGGAGCAGCGCGTTCGCCTGCGCACCGAGGAGCTGGTCAGCCTCAACGCCGAGCTGGGCCGCGCCAAGCAACTGGCCGATGAGGCCAACCTGTCGAAAACGCGGTTTCTCGCCGCCGCCAGCCACGACATCCTGCAACCGTTGAATGCGGCGCGTCTCTATGCCACCTCGCTGCTTGAGCGCGTGCGCGAACAGCAAGCGGCGCTCGGGCCTGACGGCGGATCCGTCTCGCTGGCTTCCAATCTCGATATGTCGCTTGAGGCGGTCGAGGAAATTCTCACCGCGCTGCTGGATATCTCGCGGCTCGACGCCGGCGCGATGAAGCCCGAGCTGTCGACCTTCCCAATCGAGGAATTGATGACGCATCTGCGCGTCGAATTCGCGCCGCTGGCGGCGGAGAAGAAGCTCGACCTTGTTTTCGTGCCGTGTTCGCTCAGCATCCGCTCGGATCGCCGGCTGCTGCGCCGGCTGCTGCAAAACCTGATCTCCAATGCGATCAAATACACGCCGAAAGGCCGGGTGCTCGTCGGCTGCCGCCGCAAGCCGGGGCTGGTGGTATTCGAGGTCTGGGACACCGGAATGGGAATTCCCGAAAGCAAACAGGCCGACGTGTTCCGCGAGTTCGAACGGCTCGCGCCCGCGGCCAAAAGCGCGCGCGGCATCGGCCTGGGGCTCTCCATCGTCGAGCGCCTCAGCCGCGTGCTCGATCATCCCATCAGCCTGTCATCCACGCTTGGCGTCGGATCGGTGTTTCGCGTGCCGGTTCCCACCGCCGCGGCCGTTGCCAAGCGGCGCGCCCCGGCTGCCGTCGAAATCGCCAGCGACCGCCATCTGCCGCTGCACGGCATGCGCGTCCTGGCCATCGACAACGAGCCGCGCATTCTCGATGGCTTGCAGGCGCTGCTGACCGGATGGGGATGTTCGGTCTCGCTTGCCTCCAATCTCCATGAGGCCAATGAGGCGGTCGATCTCACCGGCCCGCCGGATGCGGTGCTAGCCGACTATCATCTCGATGATGGCGACGGGCTGGCCTGTATCGCGGCGCTGCGCCAGCGTTTCGGCGAGGACCTGCCGGCGCTGTTGATCACCGCCGACCGCAGCCTGGAGGTGCGCGACAGGGCGGTGATGCAGAACGTGCGCCTGCTGAACAAGCCGGTGCGCCCGGCAGCCCTCCGCGCCCTGCTGAGCCAGTGGCGTGTGCTGCAACGCGCGGCGGAATAGCAATCTTTTAGGCGAAGGCGCGCGTGTCCTTCGCGGCAGGCCAGGCGCCCTGCGCCACGCGGATATATTGATTGGGTGTCGCGACTGTGACGCCGAGCGCCTCGGCGGCATGCAGGCCCCAGTTCGGATCGTCGAGAAAGGCGCGCGCCAGCGCCACCTGATCGACAGCGCCGCTGGCGATGATGGCCTCGGCCTGATGCGGGCCGGCGATATAGCCCACGGTGCGCGTCACCAGGCCTGCCTCTGCCTTCACCCGCGCGGCGCGCTCGACATTGAAGCCGGGCCCCGCCGCGGGCCGGCCGCCGGCGACGATATTGCCCGAGCTGACGCAGACGTAGTGGAAGCCGCGCTGCTTCAACTGCTGCGACAGGCGCACGGCGTCTTCGACGCCCAGCGCATGATCGATGAAATCCGTTCCGGTGATGCGCGCGCCGAGCGCCACATGCGAAGGGGCTGCCGCGCGCATGGCCTCGGCCACCGCCAGGGGAAAGTTCAATCGCCGTTCCGCATCACCGCCCCAGTGATCGCTGCGCTTGTTCGACAGCGGCGAATGGAATTCATGCACCAGATAGCCGTGCGCGCCGTGCAGTTCGATCACGTCGAAGCCGATGCGCGCCGCCCGCGCGGTGGCGTTCGCGAAAGCATCGATGAGGCCCAGAATTTCCGCATGGCTCAATTCGTGAGGAACCGGCCAGCCCTTCTCGCCGAACGGGATCGCCGAGGGCGCGACCGTCTCCCAGGCGCCGTTGGCCGGCGTCAGCACGGCGCCGACCCGCTCCCATGACAGCGGCGTCGAGCCCTTGCGGCCGGCGTGTGAAAGCTGGATGCCGAGCTTGAAGCCGGGCAGGGCGTATTTCTTGGCCGCTGTGACGACGCGGGCGAGCGCCTGTTCGTTGTGATCGGAATAAAGCCCGAGGCAGCCGTGCGAAATGCGCCCGCGCCGTTCGACCGCCGTCGCCTCGAGCACGGCAAGGCCGGCGCCCGACATGGCGAAGCGCAGCACGTGCTGCAGGTGAAAGTCGGTCGCCGATCCGTCTTCGGCCGAATACATGCACATGGGTGAGATGGCGATCCGGTTCGGCACGTCGACCGGACCGATCTGCAGCGGCGAAAACAATGCGGAACCCATCAGCGTCCTCCCTGATCGCGCCTGCTTGATGCGGGCGTCGTATGGCGCGTTTATGATTTGACGAACATCAGCACGAAACGATCGCTCTCGCCGATGGCTGCATATTTGGCGCGGTCCTTGTCGCCCTCGCGATAGGTCGGCGGCAGCGACCACACGCCTTGCGGGTAATCCTTCGTGTCTTTCGGATTGGCCTTGACCTCGGATGTACCGATCAGCTTGAAGCCGGCTTTTTCGATAAGGTCGGTGGCGAAGTCCTGGCGGACATAGCCGTTCTTCATCTGCGCTTCCTGGCTCATGTCGGTGCGGCCGCGATGGTCGGCCACACCGAGAATGCCGCCGGGCTTGAGCGCCTTGTAAAAGGCCCTCAGCGCGCCGTCGATTTCCTTGCGTTCGAGCCAGTTGTGCATGTTGCGGAAGGTCAGCACGAAGTCGGCGCTGCCGGGCGTCGCGATCTCGTAGGTGTCGGCGTGGAACGGCGTCACCTGCACCTTGCCGTAGTTGGCGGGGTCGGCGGCGTATTTCGCCAGCATTTTCGCGTGGTCGGCCTGGTACCCGGCGGACGCGGAAGGATCGCGCCCGGCCGCCACATAAAGACCTTTGTCCTTCACGTAAGGCGCGAGGATCTCGGTCCAGTAGCCGGCGCTGCCGGGCAGTACTTCCACAACCACGCTGTTGTCGCGTACTCCGAAAAATTTCAGCACTTCATAGGGGTGCCGGTATTGGTCGCGGGCCTTGTTGCCGGGGCTGCGCTGCGGCCCGGCGATGAGGTCCGCAAGTCTGTCGGTAGGTTGCGCTTCAGCGCTTGCTGCGAATGGCGCAAGAGAGGCCGCTATCACCACCGCGGGCGGCAGCGCGGCGAGAACAGTTCTGCGGCTGAAGCCGGATGTGTGGGCATTGCGGGTCGTCAGCATCGTTTCCTCCGGCGGGCGTGTTCGCCCGGTCAACTGCGGAGCTTGAGTGAAGCGTCTTTACAGGAAAAAGGCCAACGAAAACCGCAAGCAGACGCGAACCGCGATTCAAAGCCGAGCGTTTCTGCAACAAAAGCAGGAAAGGAGATTCTTCTGCGGATCAGGGTGTGTTGAGATTCACGTCAGACCGCGCCGAAAATGGCGGTTCTCGAGAACCGGCAATTCTATTTCTAAAATCTGGCGTACTTTATGTACGTGAGCACCGGAAGCGCAGAGAACGCAATTTGCAGGCCGGCATCACGTGAATATCAGCACACCCGTCAGCGCCGCAGCAAGGGCAGCGACGCGAACTGTGCGCGCACCTGTGCGACTTCATCCCGTGCGTGCCGGGCATCGCTGCGCGCTTCCCGCGCGGCCTTGCGATGCTTGCCCTGGCGGAACCAGGAGGCGCAGCCGCCGATGACGACGCCGAGCATCATCGATGCGAAAACGACGAGGTACAGCGGCATTCTGATTTGGGTCCAATCGCCGAGCAGACCCGAGGGATCGAGAACAACGGCAACACTCTCGCGATTGGCAAGGGAGAAGACCATCGCGATAATCGCGACCGGCACCAGAATGAGCAGCTTCAGCAATCGTTTCATGATGGTCTTTTCATGGTCGTTTTGCAGCGAGCTCTAAACCGGCAGGTGGCAACCCGTCTGGCGAGGGGCGTCTAGCTCGATGCGTTGAGCCGCTCGCGCATTTCCTTGCCGGTTTTGAAGAACGGCACCGACTTCTGCTCGACGGAAACATGTTCGCCGGTGCGCGGATTGCGGCCGACGCGAGCATCCCGCCGCTTCACTGAAAAAGCGCCGAAGCCGCGCAGTTCGACGCGATCGCCTCGCGACAAGGCATTGGTGATTTCACCAAGGATGGCATTCACGATGTTCTCGACGTCGCGATGATAGAGATGCGGGTTCTTGTCCGCGATTCGCTGAACCAGCTCAGACTTGATCATCGCTAGAAACCCTCCTTGGCAATATCAGAGAAACATCTCGAATAACCGCTTGTAATTCAAGCGTCAATGCAGGTCGGGAACATGCCAGATGGCCATCAGACCGTCAAGCATCTGCCCGTCGCGGCCTGTGTCTATGCGGCGCAGCAGGCCGGCAAGTGCCGGCATGCCCGCGGCATCGACGAGATTGGCCGACATGCCCAGCAGGCCGAGATATCCGGTGTTACCGGAGGGTTTCCAGTCGCGTATCGGCAAGTCCTTCTGGACTTTCTTTTCTTTTTCGAGCCAGGCGATCGCTTCACGTTCGCCGCCGACTTCATCGATCAGCTTTAGCGGCAGTCCCTGGCGGGCGGTGAAAACACGCCCATCGGCGACGGCCGCAAGTTCGCGGTCGTCGAGATGGCGGCGCTCCTTGACCAGGGATTTGAACCAATCGAACGAATCGCTCACCAGCGATGCAAGCGCGGCGCGTGCTTCAGGGCTGGTCGGTTCAAACCCGTTGGGCGAGGCCTTCAGCGGCGAGGATTTTACCTCTTCCATCTTCACGCCGACGGTGTCCATAACCTTCGCGAAGTTGGGATACTGGAATAGCACGCCGATGGAGCCCACCAGCGAATTGCCGCGCGCAAAAATCCGGTCCGTACCGAGAGCGGCGATATAGCCGCCAGACGCCGCCATGGTGCCGACCACAGCCACCACGGGCTTCTTTTCGGACAAGCGGCGCAGTTCGCCATAAATGCGCTCGGCGCCCGTCGTCGTGCCGCCGGGGCTTTCGATCGACACGAGCACGGCGCTCGCCTGCGATTTACTGATGTCGTCGATCAGTTTGAGCGTATTGCGGTCGCCGGTCAAAACGCCGCTCAGGGTCAGGCGCGCAATGTGATGGCGTGAAGCCGCCACCGACAGTCCGTCCGTCCAGCGATACGCAGCTGCGCCGAGAGCGATGATGAGAACCGCGAAGGCGGCGATGCGCCAGAACGACAGTTTGCGCCTCAGCCGGCGGCGGTCGATCAGATAATCGGCAGGCAGTTCGTTCGCCATTCAGGTCACTCCGTTGACGGCGCCTTTTGCCTCGGAAATTGCGACAAATTAAAGATCATAGCCTCAATTCACAGAGCTTAGTTGAACAGGCCTTAATGCAAAAGAAAACCCGCGCGGATCGCCCCGCCAAGGCAAAGGAAGACCCGCACGGATCGCTCCGCCAAGGCAAAGAAAAACCCGCGCGGATCGCTCCGCGCGGGTCAATATCTGCTCAATTGCCAGTCATACTGGTGTTGAGATTACTTCGAACCCGGCTTCTTGTCCGCGTTTTCGCGGGCCTTCAGCGCGGTGCCGAGAATGTCGCCCAGCGTCGCGCCGGAATCGGCGGAGCCGAACTGCGCGATGGCTTCCTTCTCTTCCGCCATTTCGAGCGCCTTGATCGACACCGAGACCTTGCGAGCCTTGCGGTCGAACACGGTGATGCGCGCATCGACCTTCTGGCCGACCGAGAACCGATCGGGACGCTGGTCGCCGCGATCGCGAGCGAGTTCGTTGCGCTTGATGAAGGTGGTGAGATCGGTGCCGATGATCTGCACCTCGAGACCGCCTTCCTTGACTTCGAGAACTTCGCAGGTGACGACGCTGCCCTTGCGCATCTCGCCGCCTTCTTCCGGCGTCTTCGCGGCGCCGGCGGTTGCGAACGGATCGCTGCCGAGCTGCTTGATGCCGAGCGAAATGCGCTCCTTCTCGATGTCCACGTCCAGCACCTGCGCCTGGACCATGTCGCCCTTCTTGTACTCTTCGATCACCTGCTCGCCAGGACGCTTCCAGTCGAGGTCGGAGAGATGGACCATGCCGTCCACATCGCCGTCGAGACCGATGAACAGGCCGAACTCGGTCTTGTTCTTGACCTCGCCTTCGACAACGGAGCCCTTCGGGAACTTCTCGGCGAAGGCTTCCCATGGGTTCTGCAGGGTCTGCTTGAGGCCGAGCGAGATACGGCGCTTGACCGGATCGACTTCGAGCACCTGCACGTCGACTTCCTGGCTCGATGCGACGATCTTGCCCGGATGCACGTTCTTCTTCGTCCACGACATTTCCGACACGTGGATAAGACCTTCGATGCCCGGCTCCAGTTCGACGAACGCGCCGTAGTCGGTGATGTTGGTCACGCGGCCATGGAAGCGGGCGTTGAGCGGGTATTTGGCTTCGATGCCCTGCCACGGATCGTCGAGGAGCTGCTTCATGCCCAACGAGATACGATGCGTCTCGTGATTGATCTTCACGATGCGCACGCGCACGGTCTGGCCGATGTTGAGCACTTCGCTCGGGTGGTTGACGCGGCGCCAGGCGATGTCGGTGACATGCAGCAGGCCGTCGATGCCGCCGAGGTCCACGAACGCGCCGTAATCGGTGATGTTCTTGACCGTGCCTTCGATGACCTGGCCTTCTTCGAGCTTGCCGACGATTTCGTGGCGCTGCTCGGCGCGGCTCTCTTCAAGAACGGTGCGGCGCGACACGACGATATTGCCGCGGCGGCGATCCATCTTGAGGATTTCGAACGGCTGCGGCACGCCCATCAGCGGCGAGACATCGCGGATCGGACGGATATCGACCTGCGAGCGCGGCAGGAACGCCACGGCGCCGTCGAGATCGACCGTGAAGCCGCCCTTGACCTGGTTGAAGATGACGCCTTCGACCTTTTCCTTGGCCTCGAACGCCTTTTCGAGCTTGACCCAGCTTTCCTCGCGGCGCGCCTTGTCGCGCGAGATGACGGCCTCGCCGAGCGCGTTTTCGATGCGCTCGAGATAGACCTCGACCTCGTCGCCGACGACCAGAACCTGGTCACGGCCGGGGCCCATGAATTCTTTCAGTGCGACGCGGCCTTCGGTCTTCAAGCCGACGTCGATAACCGCCATGTCTTTTTCGATGGCGACGACTTTGCCCTTGATGACCGAACCTTCGAGCGCATCGTTGTCGCCGAAGCTCGCATCGAGCATAGCCGCGAAATCCTCGCGCGACGGCGCAAGGCTGGTAGAAACATTTGCCATTGGATCTCCTGGAAAGGTCCGGTTTGCGCTGACCGCGCACCCGGACCGACGTCGCCGGCTTCGGGTTAGAGTTGCGATTTGCCTCGGGCGCCGGAGCCTGTCGATATTGAACAGAACTCCGCCTTGCGGCGGGCCGGCGCGAAACCGGCGCTCGAAAGCGGTGATGTCCTAAGTGGGAAATCCCACGAAAGACGGGGCTTATGTAACAGTTCACCGGCCGGACTGCAAGGAAAGCAGGCCTGAATCCCGGCGAAAATCCGCGATTTGGCCTGATGAAACGGCTGAAATCGCGGACTTTCCGGCCTCTGACCTCTATTGCTTCAAAATTGCCCGCAGTTTTGCAACCACCGGTTCCGGCGTGGCGTAGATGGTCTCGAGCAGTTTCTGCATGTCCTCGCCCGAGGTCGGCGTCGGGTCCTCGCCCATGATCTTGGCGAATTCGGCGCGCAGCTCCTTGTCGCTCAAAGCGGCCCAGAACGCGGCGCGGACCTCCCTGGCGCGCTCCGGCGGCAAGCCGGGAGGGGCCAGGAAGGGTCTGGTGACCGTCTGCGGCGTCACCAGGATGCGCATGATCTGGCGGTCTTCGTCGTTGGTCATCAGGTCCATCGCCAGAGGCACGTCCATGGCGTCGGGGTGCTTCTTCAACGACATCTGCACGAGATAGTTGATCTTCTTGTCGCGGACCCAGTCGGGCTTGGAGGATTTCAGGCTCGAATAGCCCCAGCCGCAGCGCCCGTCGGTCTCGCCGCGCTCGATCGCCATGATCGTTTCCTGGGTGCCGACATAACCGGTGATGACGCGGAATTTCGTGCCGATGGTGGCGTTCAGCGCCAGCGGGTAGATGTCGGTAGAAGAGGCGGCGCCGGTGCCGGCCATCGTCGTTTCGCGCTTCTTGGCGTCTTCGAGCGTTTTGACCGGCGAGGTGAAATAGGTGGCGCAGAAGCTGACGTCGTTTTCGAGCGCGCCGACGGAGAGGAAGTCCGTCATCTTGTAGGCGACCTTGCGGGTCGAGATGAGCGGTTCGATCAGCGGCCCGGCGGCGAAGGCGCCGATGACGGTGCCGTCTCTGGGCGCCACCGAGTAGAGATATTCGACCAGCCGGACGCCGCCGGCGCCCGGCATCAACTGAACCAGTGTCTGCGGCTGGCCGGGCAGGTATTTGCCGATGAACCGCGCCAGCATGCGCGCGCCGATGTCGATGCCGCCGCCCGCCGTGCCACCGACATTGATGGTGAAGGTCTTGCCGCGAAAGAATCCATCGGCCGATTGCGCGGTGGCTCCGCCTGCGATGGCGGTGATTGCCAGCATACCTGCCATGAGGCGCAATCCGAGCGCACGCCGCTGTCCAGCCATTTGATCCTCCCGTTGGTCGTTGTACGCTCTTTCTGGCATACCCCGGGCGAGGAGCCAAGTGCTTGAGCGGCAAGCCTTTGAATGGAAAGCTTCCAACCTCGAACCCTCGATTTCGGCGATGCTGGCCTGTCAACTGCGCGTCCGCAACCAGCCGAAATTTATTCGCCGCCTGGCATCCACGCCGGCCGTCACAACGTATATATTCCCGTAATTGCGCGATCGCCGGAGGAATGACCGTCATGCTGGATCGCAGGCTTGTGCTCGGACTGTTTGGAACGGTGGCCCTGGCGCCGAAATCCCTGTTGGCCCAGGAAATGAGCCGGATGACCGCCTATGCCTTCACGTTCGGCGGCCTCAACGGCGGCGAAATCCGTCTCGGCGACTATGCCGACAAGCTGGCGCTCGTCGTCAACACCGCCAGCCTGTGCGGCTACACCAATCAATATTCGGGGCTGGAAAAGCTTTACGACGTGTACAAGGCGCGCGGACTGACGGTCATCGGCGTGCCGTCGAACGATTTCGGCGGCCAGGAGCCGGGCGGCGCCAGGGAAATCTCTACAACCGTTGAGGCCTTCAAGGTCGATTTCCCGATGACGGAAAAGACTGTGGTGAAAGGCCCCGGCGCCCATCGCTTCTATCGCTGGGCGGCGGCGGAGCGGCCGAAGGAAACGCCGGCGTGGAATTTCCACAAATACCTGATCGGCCGCGACGGCAGGATCGCCGCCGTGTTTCCCAGCGCCGTCGAGCCTGAAGACCCGCGCATGATCGCCGCGATCGAGCGGGCGCTGCTCGTGCCGTCGTCGTCGCAAGGTTAAATCGGCAAGGCTGACGATTATTTACCGCGTGCGTGCACGAGCACCTTTTGCATGACGCTCGGCAGACCGGCGCTGTCGAGCATGTGTTCCTCGATCCACTGCCCGGTCTCGGGAGTTGCTGCGCCCGTCGGCAGCACGCCGCGATAGACCGTCAGCGCCAGCGAGAAATGCGTGAACACGTGTTCGACCGTGCCCGCGATCCGCTGCCATTTGCCTTTGACGGGTGCATGCGCCGACGCATCCGATTGCGAAAAATCGCTGCGCCACTCGCTCCCGGGAAATTCCAGCATGCCGCCGAGCAGGCCTTTCGGTGGCCGCCGGCGCACCAGCACATGGCCGTCGGCGCGGCGCAGGTAGAAGATCGCGCCGGTGCGATGCGGTCGCGCCACCTTCGCCGCCTTCACCGGATAACGCTCCTGTTCGCCGCTCTGCCGCGCCAGGCAGGAGGCGGTCAGCGGGCACAGCGCGCAGGCGGGATTTTTCGGTGTGCAGAGCGTGGCGCCGAGATCCATCATGGCCTGCGCGAAATCGCCGGCGCGCTCATCCGGTGTGATGTCGTCGGTGCGGGCGCGGATGGCGGTCTTTGCCGCAGGCATCGGCGTGTCGATGGCGAAGAGCCGCGCGACGACTCGCTCGACATTGCCGTCGACGACGACGGCGCGCCGGCCGAAGGCGATCGCCGCGATGGCCGCCGCCGTGTAAGGCCCGATGCCGGGCAGGGCGCGCAGCGCGCTTTCGTCAGCGGGAAACAGGCCGGCGTGCTGCTCGACGACGGCCTTGGCGCAGGCATGCAGGTTGCGGGCGCGACTATAATAGCCAAGGCCCGCCCAGGCTTTCATCACATCGTCGACCGGCGCTGCCGCGAGATCGTGCACCCGCGGCCACAATGCCAGAAACTGCTCGTAATAGGGCTTTACCGCCGGCACGGTCGTCTGCTGCAGCATGACTTCCGACAGCCACACTGCATAGGGATCGGGCATGCTGCCCGGCAGCGCCCGCCACGGCAGTTTGCGGCGATGCCTGTCATACCAGGCAAGCAGTGTGGCCGCGATGGTGTCCCGGCTCTTTGCGTGTGGGCTTTGGCGCGCTAGCATGTCATGCTTCTATCTTATCCAGCTTCCGTTTGTGAGCCACCGGAGACATTCATGCACAACATCGACATCCCGCAATCCGTGGTCGACCGCGTCATCAAGCGCCGTGGGCGCGAGCATATTCACGACGATCTCATTCCTTCGAAGACAGCGCTCGTCGTCATCGACATGCAGAACGCGTTCATGCCGGTGCCGGTGGCCCACGCCCCTTGCGAGATGGCGCCCAAGATCGTGCCGGCCATCAACAAGCTGGCCCAGGCGGTCCGTGAAACCGGCGGCATCGTCATCTGGATTCAGACGGCCTGTACGGCAGGCGACAAGATCACCTGGTCCAATGCCCACAATATCGTCTCGCACGAACGTGCCAAGATGCGCTTCGCCGCGCTGGAGCGCGGATCGGAAGGCTATGCGCTGTGGCCGGAAATGGATGCCCGCCCGGAAGACATCTATTGCGAGAAGCACCGCTTCAGCGCCTTCATTCAAGGGTCGTCCGATCTCGACGGTATCCTGCGGGAAAGCGGCGTCGACACCGTGCTCATCACCGGCACCGTCACCAATGTCTGCTGCGAATCCACCGCTCGCGATGCGATGATGCTCAATTATAAAGTTGTTATGGTGTCCGACGGCAATGCTGCCGACAACGACGAAGAGCACAATGCCACGCTGCGCTCGATCTACCTGACCTTCGGCGATGTGATGGACACGGCGACACTGGTCGACCTGCTGAAGCGCCGCAGCAACGTGCGCTCCGCCGCTGAATAGGCTACGCGTAAAGACATGTTGTCCGCCCTGATCAGGCGGACAACACTATGGCGCATTCCACATCGATGATAGACCGCGAATGTTTATATGATGGAGGAAGCGATGGCAGTGAAGGCCATACCGGATGCCTATGCGGGCGGAGTGCCCGGTTTATGCGTCGACAAGGGATACGAAGCGCTCGAACTTTACAAAAAAGTTTTCGGCGCAGAAGTGACCCTCCAGTTCGATCAATCCGATGGCCGTCTCGGCCATGCGGAACTGAAAATAGGACGGGCCCTCTTTAGCCTGTCCGATGAATTTCCCGAATATGGCGTCTTCAGCCCGAAGACCCTCGGCGGCACGCCGGTGAAAATGCATATCTACATGGAGAATGTCGACGCCGTGGTCGAGCGCGCGCTGACGGCGGGCATGACCTTGCTGCGGCCGGTGTCCGACGAATTTTACGGCGATCGCGTCGGCCAGCTTAAAGACCCCTATGGCCATGTGTGGGTCATCGCCACACATATTGAAGACGTCACCGCCGAGGAAATGTATCGCCGGGCAGCAAAGCTGTTTGAATCCACGTCGGGATAAAAGGTCGCTAAGGCGGCGCGTTCGTGATGGCGGTTTTGAAGGCCACCACGAAACCGTCGAGTTCGCGACGCTCGGCATCGGTGACCGCCCAGAAGGTGAAGCCTGACTCGCGCCAGCTCACGGCTTGAAAGCCGGCATTGCCGGACGCCTGCGTCGATGGGCTGGCGGCGGGCAGCGCCGTCACGCTGACAATATGCGCACCGAGCCGATAGACGAGCGACGGTGCCGGCGTACCCCCGATCACATCCACGCGGCCGCCGACCAGCGGATAGCCTTGGGCCGCGAGATCGGGAGCCGGCGGCGAGATCGCAATCCTCGCATCGAACCACGGCCTGACATTGTGGTGGTCATTCGAGGCGATATCGACCGGCGTTCCAGACAGCAGCGCCCGCCGATGAGCGGTGATCAGCGCCTCGACGACAGAAGGGTCGCGCGGAGCAAGCGCCAGGAAGGTTGCGCCGCCGCCGAGACCCAGCCCCACGGCCAGCGCCGCGGCCATCTGCACGAAGTCGCGCCGCAGCGGACGGACAGGCTGCGTGACCGCAGGACCAGACATCGCGTCGAGCCTGGCGCGCAATCCAGCCGGCGCAGGCTCACGCGGAAGTTTTGTTCGCAGCACGCGCCGCAGCGCGACGTGGCGCGCATAGTCGGCGGCGAGCACAGGGTCATCGGCAAGCCGGCGTTCGAAGGCAGCTTGCGCGGCGGCATCCAGCTCGCCATCGAGGGACGCCTGCATCGTCACGCGCGGATCGATCGCGTCATCATTCATGACATGTCCTTTCCGATCCGTTCGATCAGCAGGGCGCGGGCGCGCGCCAGGCGCGACATCACGGTGCCGACGGCAACGCCGGTAATGTCAGCGATGTCACGGTAACTCATGCCGTTGAATTCCCGCAGCACCAGCGTTTCGCGCAACGGCGGTGGCAGGCCGGCAACCGCCGCATGAAGGAACGCTTCGTCGGCACGCGCGATCAGGTCGGTCTCCGGTGTTGCGGTTTCAGGGGCAGGCGCGGTGCGCTCGGCGGCTTCGAGATCGTCCGTCAGGACAAGCGCTTTCGGGCGATTGCGGGCCAGCCAGGTGAATGTCGTGTTGCGCACGATAGCAAGCAGCCACGCGCGTGCATTGCCACCGGCATAGGTGCCAACGCCATTGAGCGCGCGCAGGCAAGCCTCCTGCACGACGTCTTCCGCATCGGTGGCATTGCCGGTCAGCCAGCGCGCAAAGGCATAGGCGTCGTCGAGATGGGGCATCACCATCTCATGAAAGCGACGACGGCTATCCTCAATCAAATTCGAACACGCGGCATGCGTACCTCTCACGGCGCCACGATAATCTTCCCCTTCATATGTGGATGCAACCCGCAAAAGTAGTTGTAGGTCCCCGGCTCCGAAAACGTGAAGCTGAAATCTTCATTGGTGTCGATTGCCTTTGAGTGGATCTTGCCATCGGTGCCGACGATGGAATGCGGGATGTCGTCTTCATTCGTCCATTTCACGACCGTTCCGGGTTTTACGGTGATCGTTTCCGGAATGAACGTGAAGTTGTCGATTTTGACAGCCGCCTCATCGGCGCGCGCCTGCTGCGACAGCAGGACAAGCGTAAGAATTGCGCCTGCGGCACAGAGGCTGCGGCGATCGATCATGCGAGTCATATGTGTGGCTTTCGTGAGAATATGGGCTTGAATTTAGGCGAGTGTGCCGTCGATGACGGCGAGCGGTTGTGTGCCTTGTCTGACCGCGATCGAGGTGATGCCGAGCACGCTGCGCAGTTTGTCGTCAGGCACTTTCAGCGGGCCGGGCGACGGCGCTGTTCCGGGCGCGGGCTGCGGGAACGCGGTGGAGCGGGCGGTATGAAACGTCACCGCGCCTTCGACTTTCTGCATGATCTGGTGAATGTGCCCGTTCAGCACCGTCACCGAACCGAACCGTTTGACGAGGTCGAGCGCCTGCGTCGCATCGTCGGTGCCCCAGCCCCAGTCCGCATTCACCGTCCATAGCGGGATGTGGGCGAAAATCACCAGCGGCGTCGAACTGCTTTTGCTCTTCAGGTCGTCGGCAAGCCAGGCAAGCTGCGCCGCACCGAGCGAGCCCATGCCGCCGGCTTTCAGATCCGCCACATTGACGAGACCGACGAAATGCACGCCGGCATGGTCGAACGAATACCAGCCGGTGCCCTGTGCCTGAAGCTTTTTGCCGAACCGGTTCATATAGTCGGCGCCGCGCCCTTCATCGACGATATCGTGTTCGCCCGGCACGTAGTGAACATCGAGCTTCGCGCTTGAAATGATCTTTTCCGCGTCGTCGAACTCGGCCGGCCTGGAGAGATGCGAAATGTCGCCGGTGTGGATCATGAAGGCGGGTCTGGTGGTGAGCGTGCCGACCTTGCCGACGGCTTCCTGCAATGTGCCGAGCGGGTTTGGATTGGCGGCCTGCTTGAAGCCGATATGGCTGTCGGAAATCTGCAGGAAATTGAATCCGGTCGCGGCTTGTGCATTGGCTTCGCCGATGCCGAGCAGGGACGATTGCGGCACGCCGCCGGCTATCGTCCACAGCAGGCCGGTGCCGGCCCACACCATGCATTCGAGCACGGTGCGCCGGTCGTGGGTATCTTGGGTCATATGGGTCTCCTTTGGGGTCGCAACAGGTGCGATGCCGAAAGGACTCGTGGCGGGGGCGGTTTATTCCCGCTCCAGCAAATTTATTTTTTGAAGCGCTCCCGCGTGTTAAGACTCCCCATGGCCTTCACCCCCCGCAAACGCAATTTTCCGCGCGCGCTTGGCGAATTCGTCGCCCAGGCGATCGATCCGGTCGTGGCCAAGCAGGGGTTTGGCGAGGCCGACGTCATTTTGCATTGGAAGACGATCGCCGGCCCCAGGCTGTCGGGCGTCAGCGAGCCGGTGCGCCTGCAATGGCCGGTGAAGGCGCCCAATCGCCCCGCAGATGCGCCGCCAGAGCCCGCCACCCTGATTTTGCGGGTCGAGGGGGCTTTCGCGCTGGAATTCCAGCACATGGCGCCGCTGCTGGTCGAGCGCATCAACGCCCGGCTTGGCTGGCGCTGCATCGGCCGCATCGTGCTGAAACAAGGCCCCGTGCGGGGCGAAAGCGGGGCCAGACGGGTCAAATCTGTTCCCGCCGCCGGTGCCGTGGCGAAGGCGGCGGAAACGACGGGGGGCATCGAAGATGAGGCCTTGCGCGGCGCGCTCACGCGTCTCGGCGCCCACGTGTTCACGCCCCAACGCGCGAAATCGTGACAGAATGTGAGGAATTCGCCCGCACTTCGCCCTTGCCGCGACACCGCGGGCTTGCCACATTCCGCGCTTAATGGTTGTCCTAATCCAGTTTTTTCAGATCCGGCTTTTCCAACATTGAACGGTAGGTCCATGTCCGCACTTTCCAGAACGCGCCGCCAGATTCTCGAACTCGCCGGTGCCGG
The DNA here is from genome assembly GCA_029222685.1 of Terripilifer ovatus. GTDB lineage: Bacteria > Pseudomonadota > Alphaproteobacteria > Rhizobiales > Beijerinckiaceae > Terripilifer > Terripilifer ovatus. The sequence goes on from JARHVB010000011.1 coordinate 53,303, forward strand.
CGCGGCCACGGCTCTGGCCGCCGGCCTGCTGCCTTCGGCTGCCTTCGCCCAGAACGTGCCGATGGCCGATCTGATGAAGCCCGGCGCGCTGCCGGACATATGGCAGGGCAAGGCCGATGCGCCGTGCACGATCATCGAATATGCGTCGGCGACCTGCTCGCACTGCGCCCATTTCCATGAAGCGACCTATCCAGCGCTGAAGTCCAAGTATATCGACACGGGCAAGGTGCGCTTCACCATGCGCGAATTCCCGTTCGATCCGCTGGCGCAGGCTGGTTTCATGCTGGCGCGCTGCGCCGGCGATGACAAGCGCGACGCGGTCGTGGCCCTGCTGCTGGCCCAGCAGGCCAATTGGGCCATGACCGAAAAGCCGCTGCAGGGGCTGACCACGCTTCTGCGCCAGACCGGCATGTCGCAGGAGACGTTTGAGGCCTGCCTCAAGGATCAGACCCTTTACGACAATATCAGCAAGGTGCGCGACATGGGCGCGGAGAAATTTAGCGTCAAGGCAACGCCGACCTTCTTCATCAACGGCACGAAGGTGGAAGGGGCCGTCGAGCTGGCGGAAATGGAAAAGCTGATTCTGCCGACATTGAAGAGCTGATCCACACGCAATTTCCGGGTAAACGATTGGATTCAGCCCGTTTCACACAGGAAATTGGGCGTTTCCGCGTGCCCGCCACTTGCCTGCGACACGCCTTTATGACGCCTTAAGGACAGGGAAGCACCGGTCTGCCGAATCGTTCGCGGCGGCACGGATCGTCTTCCTGTCGTCGCGATGGCTTATGACAAAGCGACGGAGTCTAGAGGCTGGGCGGCGCGCCCGGATTGCGTAAGGACGGAGAGTATGAAGTTCAACCGGCTGCGGATCACGGGCTTTAAAAGCTTTTGTGAGCCGACGGATTTCCAGATCGAGCCTGGACTGACCGGCGTGGTCGGCCCCAATGGCTGCGGCAAATCCAATCTGGTCGAGGCCATGCGCTGGGTGATGGGCGAAAGCTCATATAAATCCATGCGCGCCTCGGGCATGGACGATGTCATCTTCTCCGGCTCCGGCAACCGCCCGTCACGCAACATCGCCGAAGTCGCGCTGATCCTCGACAATTCCGACCGTTCTGCGCCGGCGGCGTTCAACGACGCCGAAGTGCTGGAGATCTCGCGGCGTATCGAGCGTGAATCCGGCTCGACTTATCGTTTCAACGGCAAGGAAGTGCGCGCCAGAGACGTGCAACTGCTGTTTGCCGACGCCGCCACCGGCGCACGCTCGCCTGCCATGGTGCGGCAAGGCCAGATCGGTGAAATCATTTCGGCCAAGCCCCAGCAGCGCCGCCGCATTCTTGAAGATGCCGCCGGCGTCGCCGGCCTGCATTCGCGCCGCCACGAGGCCGAGCTTCGGCTGAAGGCCGCCGAAGACAATCTGCTGCGTCTCGAGGACGTCACCAAGCAGCTCGATTCGCAGGTCGACAGCCTCAAGCGCCAGGCCCGCCAGGCGACGCGCTACAAGGGTCTGGCTGCCGAAATCCGCCGCGCCGAAGCGCTGCTTCTGCACATCGCTCATCGCGAGGTGACGCAGAACATGGCGGAGGCCGAGAAGAAGCTCGAGGCCGACACCAACGAAGTCACCGAGCGTACGCGCATGCAGGGCGAAGCCGCGCGTCTGCAGGCGATCGCCGCCTATGAACTGCCGCCGCTGCGCGACGAGGAAGCCAAGGCCGGCGCTGTCCTGCAGCGTCTCGTGCTGGCGCGCGAGCAACTCGAGGGCGAGGAAGAACGCGCCAAGCAGCGCGGCGCCGAACTCGAACGCCGCCTGGCGCAGATCGAAAAGGACATGGCGCGCGAGAAGGCGCTGATCGACGACGCCGCCGGCGTGCTCGCCAAGCTTGACGCGGAAGCCGAAGAGCTCGATCAGGCCGGCGAGGCCGCCGGCGACCTCGAATACGAGGCGAAGGAAAAGCTCGCCGACGCCGAAGGCAGGCTCGCCGAGACCGAGCGCACCCTGGCCGAAGCGCAGGCGGCGCTGTCCGACATCAACGCCCGCCGCAATGCCCTGCAGGAAGGCCTTGGCGCCGAGGCGCAGCGCCTGCAGCGCTTCGAGGCTGAACTGGCGCAAGTAGCCGGTGAACTCGAGACGCTGCGCGAAGCCGGCGTCAGCGAAGATGAATTTGCTGAATTGGCCGAAGCGCTGGAGATGGCGCAGGAAGCTCTGTCGGCGGCGGAGGAAGCCGCCATCGGAGCGGAAGAAACCCATGCGCAGGCGCGCGAGTCGGAAGCTCAGGCTCGCCAGCCTCTGGCTGATGCCGAGCGCAAGGCGCAGCGGCTTGAAACCGAAGTTCGCACCTTGTCGAAACTGCTGGCCACCGCCGAGAGCGATCTGTGGCCACCGGTGGTCGATGAGATCACGGTCGCCAAGGGCTATGAAGCAGCGCTCGGCGCGGCGTTGGGGGACGATCTCGACGCCTCGATCAACTCGTCGGCGCCGGCGCACTGGTCGCTGATCGGCGATCCGTCCAACGATCCCGCATTGCCGCCGGGCGTCGAATCTTTGGGCAAGCTTGTCACCGCACCGGCGCAACTCGCCCGCCGCCTTGGCCAGATCGGCGTCGTCGTGCGCACTGAAGGCGCGCACCTGCAGCAACTGCTCAAGCCAGGCCAGCGGCTTGTCTCGAAAGAGGGCGATCTGTGGCGCTGGGACGGCTATATCGCCGCCGCCGAAGCGCCGACGCCGGCGGCCCGCCGCCTTGTCGAAAAGAACCGCCTTGGCGAATTGACCCAGGAAGCCGAACAGGCCCGCGTCGCCGCCGATGCGTTGAAGCAGCAGTCTGACGCGATACAGGAACGCGTCCGCGCAGCCGCAATGGCCGAGACGCAGAGCCGCAACGAAGCCCGCAACGCCCAGCGCCTGGTCGGCGAGGCGCGCGAAGCGCTCAACAATGCCGAACGCAAGCGCGCCCAGGTCGGCGCGCGGCTGTCGGCGTTGGAAGAAGCCTCCAACCGTCTTGCGGTCAACCGCGATGAGGCCCAGGCCAAGCGTGCCGAGGCTGAAGAGGCCTTGCAGAATCTGGCGCCGACCGCGCAGCTCACCGGCAAGCTCGATCGCGCCCGTGCGTCTGCCGCCCATGCCCGCGCCGAGACGGCCGAAACCCGTGCCGCGGTGCAATCCCTGGCGCGCGAGGCGCAGGTGCGCCTGCAGCGCCGCCAGGCGATCGCCGCCGAGCGTCAGTCCTGGGATGATCGCCGCAACCGCGCCGACGGCCAGATCGCCGACTATGAAGAGCGTATCGCCGAGACCCGCGAGGAACTCGAACAACTGGCGGAAGCGCCGGAGCTGTTCCTGGCCCGCCGCCGCGGCTTGATCGACGAAATCGACAAGGCGGAAGAAGCGCGCAAAATCGTGTCCGACAAGCGCGCCGAGGCCGAGACGCGACTGGCGGAATCAGACCGGATCTCGCGCCTGTCGCTCGATGCCATGTCGGCCGTGCGCGAGGAGCGCGCGCGTTCTGAAGCCCGCGTCGAAGCGCTGCGCCAGCGCCTGCAGGATGTGGTGCATTCTATCGCTACGGACCTTGAATGCGAGCCGCATGCGGTGGCCGAACTCGCCGGCGTCGGGCCGGACGATGTCTTGCCAGAGAGCGCCCAGATTGAGCGCAAGCTGGAAGAGCTGAAGCAGGATCGCGAGCGTCTGGGTGCAGTTAACCTGCGCGCCGATGACGAACTCGGCGACGTGGAAAGCCGGCGCGATGCGCTGGTGGCGGAGCGTGACGATCTCACCGAGGCGATCCGCAAGCTGCGCACGGCGATCCAGAATCTCAACAAGGAAGGCCGCGAACGTCTCGTTGCCGCTTTCGATGTGGTCAACGGTCACTTCAAGGAGCTGTTCACCTCTCTGTTCGGCGGCGGTACGGCCGAATTGCAGCTCATCGAATCCGACGATCCGCTTGAGGCCGGTCTCGAAATTTTGGCGCGCCCGCCGGGCAAGAAGCCTTCGACCATGACCTTGTTGTCGGGCGGCGAGCAGGCGCTCACCGCCATGTCGCTGATCTTCGCGGTGTTCCTCACCAACCCGTCGCCGATCTGCGTGCTCGACGAAGTCGACGCGCCGCTCGATGATTCCAACGTCGAACGCTTCTGCGATCTGCTCGAGGAAATGCGCAAGAAGACTGACACGCGCTTCGTCACCATCACCCACAACCCGATCACCATGGCGCGCATGGACCGGCTGTTCGGCGTGACCATGGCCGAGCGTGGCGTGTCGCAGCTCGTCAGCGTCGACCTGGCGCAGGCCGAAGTGATGATCGCGGCGGAGTAAAGTTGCAAAGGGCCGCGTGATGCCCTCGTCCTTCGAGACGCGCCTTTCAGGCGCTCCTCAGGATGAGGGCTCCTTTGCAAGTTGTACAAGCTACAAAAGCCCCATCCTGAGGAGCCTGCGCAGCAGGCGTCTCGAAGGACGAGGACTCTGGTACAACCAATCACCGCGTAATCCGCCCATCCGCATTGCTGACGAGAAACTTGTCGCGCCGCGTCAGGAAATCCTGCGTCACCTTCGCCACCGCGTCAGGCCGCTCCGTGTCCATGTCGCGCCCCGCGTCATAGACATAGACGAGATGGCTGGCGGCAAGCTTCCGCTTGAAAGCCGTCGCGGCCTCGCCGCCCTCCATATCCAATGTGCCGGCGAGAAACAGGATCTGCACTTTCACCTCTGCCAGCCTGTCGGCGTTCTCTTCGACCGCCGCCTTGGACGGCGCCAGCAGCACCAAGGCCTCGATCTCGTCGGTATGTGCGGCCGCCAAGGTCAGCGCCGCGCCGATCTCGCTCGATCTGGCGAGCACGGTGAACTTTGCCGTTGCGGGCGTCTGCAAGGCTGCAACCGCGCGATGGGCCGGCGTCGCGAAGATCTGGCGCGATGCCGAAAGCTGTTGCAGCAAAGCCGACCCGGTGGGCTCCGCAAACCCGAGGCAGAGCAGGGGCTCGCCCGTGCCGAAGATGTGCGGGGCAAGCATGTCGGCGTCGATGGTCTGTGCGTTTGTCATTGTCGCGTTCACCAATGTCTGATCTGCGGCAGAATTTTTTCGCCGACGAGTTCGATGCTGCGGATGGTCTTGGCACCCATCTGATGGGCGACCGTGAGGTCGAGCACGCCGGCGCCGAGTTCGCGCTTGATGCTTTCGATCTGCTTCATCACCGTGTCGGGGCCGCCGAGCAGGATCTGGCCCTGATCGATGCGCTCCTGCAGGTTGCGCGGCATCAGCCGTTGTCTCTGCATGTCGGCGTCGCGGCCGTAATAGCCGGTTTCCGCAATGGCGCTTTCGAGCGCCCGGTTGGCCATGGTCAGGCCGACTTTCGCCGCGCCCTTGGTGGCTTCGACGTAGTCGTGTAGCGCCTCGTTATCATCTTTGCCGACATGCATGCCGACGCGATAGATCACGTCGTCAGGCTCGGGCTCCCAGCCGTAGCGCCGCGCCTGTTCGCGATAGTGCGCGGCGGCTTTCGCGGCGAGCGGCACGGTCGTCACCGCGAAGCCGAGGCCGATGCGGTTCCTGGCGGCGAATTCGCCGGCCTCGGGACTCGATCCTGACATGTAGATCTTCGGATGCGGCGCCTGCACGCAGCGCGGCCAGATCGACACGGTGCGGTATTCGTAGAATCGCCCCTGCCAGCCGAAGGGCTCCGTCTGCGTCCACGCCATCTTGATGAGATGCAGCGCTTCTTCGAAACGGGCGCGCGATTCGGCCGGGTTGATGTTGTAAGTGACATATTCGTTCGGCGTGCCGCGCAGCATGCCGGCGACAACCCGTCCGCCCGTCATCGTGTCGAGCATGGCGAATTCTTCCGCCACGCGGACCGGATTGAGGATCGGAATGTCGGCGCCGAGCAGCGCGATCTTGGCGCGTTTCACCACCTGCGTCAGCGCGCCCGCCATCACCATCGGATTGGGCGTCAGCGAGAACGGCGCGAAGTGATGTTCCGCTACCGTCACCCAGTCGAAGCCGAGCTCGTCGGCGAGCTTGAACTGATCGAGGCTGAGCTGCATCGACTCCTGCGCGGCCTCACGGGAATAGACCGTGCCCGGCACGGGCCAGCCGCCGTCGAGCGCCGGGCCATGATACTTGCAGGTGGAGAAAAGAGCGGCTTTCATGGGGCTTTTGCAACCTCGTTGCGGGTGAGCATGAGCAGAACGGCGTAGACGGCGATCGCCAGCACGGCGAGAACGCCGACGACGGTCGAGAGCGAATAGGCAATCGCCATCGGGCCGGAATAGAAACGATCGGCGACGACCGCAAAGAGCGTCGTTCCCACCAGCGTGCCGACCAGCCCGACCCAGAGGAAATGCATCGACGTGATTGTGCCGGCCATCTCAGGCGGCGCCAGCCTGGTGATGAACGCCGTGCCGATGGTGAACAGCGAGGTGCCGATCAGCATGTAAAGCGCTTGAAGGATCCATGCCGTCGTCACATTGGGTGCCAACGGCATGTAGATGCCAGGCAGGAAGGCGAGAACGCACACGATGATGCCAAACAGTGGAATCGGATTGTCGATGCCGGCGCGCTCCATCTTGTCGAGGATCGTGTCGGCGAGGAACTGGCTCGAGGCGCCGAACAACAGCGTCATGATGCCCAGCGTGAACGCGATCTCGGGTCGTGACAGGTGCCACACACGTTCGAACATGGCAGGCACCCAGATGCCGTGCGGCACCAGCATGATGATGGTCAGACCGTTGACGACAAAGACCAGCGCGAACACCTGCCAACGCTGTTGCATGAACGTCAGGGCCGCACGAAAGCCGGTGTCTTTCGAACGGGCCGCGCCGGTGCGCGCCGGTTCGCCGAAGGTGAGAACCAGCAGCGCCACGGGCAGGGTAATCAGCGCGCAGCCAAACAGGACGACCTGCCAGGACCGGACGGTGCCAAACAGCGGCACCGTCACAGACGGCATATCGCCGACGGCGCGCAGGATGAGCCCGCCGAGCAGCAGGGCGGCGGCAGCGCCGATATTGGCGCCCATCGCCCAGATCGCCACCGCCCGCCCGCGCTGGTCCGGTGCAAAGGCGTCGCGAATGATCGAGGCGGCCCCCGGACCGGTGACCGATTCGCCGGCGCCGATGCCGAGACGGCCGATGAACATCATCCAGTAGGACGTCGCGAACGAGCAGAACATGGTCGAGGCCGACCAGAAGGCGATGCCGGTGGAGAGAACCGCGCGGCGGCTGAACCGGTCGACGAGCATGCCGGCCGGGATCGACAGGCCCGCATAGGTGACAACGAAGGCGAAGCCGACCAGCAGGCTCACCTGCGTATCGCTGATCTGGAAGTCGCCTTTGATCTGGTTGATCAGCAGCGGCAGCGACTGCCGGTCGACGAACGAGACGCCGTTGGTCAGGCACAGGATCGCCGCCATGTACCAGAGCTTGCCGGATGACTGTTGTGGGCGCTGCGGGACCGCCGAAGTCCCGGTCTGGTGCGCCTCCGCCTGGCTGCTCATGGTCGCGCTCCCGGTTTGGCGGCTGCGTCAAGCTAGCGCAGCAATCCAGTTCAGATTTGTGCCAAGCGCGGCCGTACTTGTCAATAATTCGTATGCTTATTTATAGGAACGCGACGTGCCTGCCCGGTGCGAATTGTCCACGTCGGTGATTTCGCTCAGAAGTTGAAGAAACGCAGTGCGCTTCTCCTCCGGCAGCCGCTCGATCAGCCGCGCCTGGATTCTGTCGATCGCCGGTCTGATCTCAGTCAGCGCCTGCACGCCTTCCTCCGTCAGATGCACCGATTGGCCCCGGCGCGATCGGCTCCCCTTGTTGCGGCGCAACAGGCCGAGCACCTCAAGCTTGCGGATGATCTGGCTGGTGGTGACGGAATCATAGCCTGCCGCCGCCGCCACCTCGCGTTGCTCGAGGCCCGGCAGCAGGCTGACAGTCTGCAGGATGGCGAATTGCGCCGAGGTGATACCGAAGGATCCGGCCTCAGCCTCGAAGATGGCTTGCGTCACCTGCTGCAGCCGCCGCACCAGATGCGCTGGCATGTTGTAAACCGGCCTCATGATCTCGGAATGCGTCTTGGAATTCAATGTCGGCCACTCCTTTCGCGCGCCCGGACGCTAGGTTTTCGGCCTCTGCCTGTCCAGCGACCAACAAACGAGTCGTTTTGTTGGCCGCTTGGAGACAGCCATGCCATCGCTTGGGCTGAAACGGCGACGCGCCGGGTTGACGCGGGTCGGCTAATGCTTTGATCTCACGGCGATTCAACCGCTGTCTTTCGTGGAATATGCGGATTGACACACCATACCCGCGTCAATATGTTGCGCCCGGCTCGCAAGGGTAATCCACGTTTTTTCAGGTGCAGGTCTTGCGCGGGCGCATGCCGCACCGCATGAGACCGCTGATGTCCAAGCACGCAAGTGATGGGGACGGCCCGAGCAACGAGGATAAGGAGCTCCGGTCGCGGCTCGACAAATTGTCGGGCGCGCTGGCTGAGCAACGCCTCGAAGCGCATGAGCGTCAAGCGCAGGAAACTGCGACTGTCGCGGGCGGGGAAACCGGACGGGCGCTGAGCCTCGGCTTTCGCGTCCTCTCGGAGTTTGTGGCAGGTGTCGTTGTCGGCGGCCTTATCGGCTGGCAGCTCGATGTCTGGTTGTCGACATCGCCGCTCTTTCTCATCGTCTTTCTGGCGCTGGGAACCGCGGCGGGTTTCTGGAATGTCTATCGTATCGCTGCCCAGCCGACGAGGCCCGGGCAGAAAAACAAACCATGATGCGCATAGCGCGTCGAAGACGAGATCATGACGCGCGTGGCGCGTCGGCAGACTTGAGGGTGATGACGTGGCGGCTGAAGGAAATGCGATCGATCCGATCCATCAGTTCGAGATCCATCCGATTGTGAAGTTTTCGGTTGGCGGCACGGATCTGTCGTTCACCAACTCCTCGTTGTTCATGGTCGTCATCCTGGCCCTGATTTCCCTGCTGATGCTGTGGGGCACGAGCTCCAGGTCGCTGGTGCCGGGCCGCCTGCAGGCCGCCGCCGAAATGGCCTATGAATTCGTCGCCTCGACCGTGCGCGGCACGGCGGGCGAAAGCGGGATGAAGTTCTTCCCGTTCGTCTTCTCGCTGTTCATGTTCGTCTTCTTCTCGAACGTCATCGGCCTGATCCCCTACACCTTTACTGTAACCAGCCAGATCATCGTCACTTTCGCGCTCGCAGCCCTGGTGATCCTCACCGTGCTGCTCTACGGCTTCTACAAGCATGGCGCGCACTTCCTGCATCTGTTCGTGCCGTCGGGCGTGTCGCCGTTCCTGCTGCCCTTCCTCGTGCTGATCGAGGTCATCTCTTTCGTGTCGCGTCCGATCTCACTGTCGGTGCGTCTCTTCGCCAACATGCTCGCCGGCCATATCACCCTCAAGGTCTTCGCCGGTTTCGTGACCTTGCTGCTGGGTGCCGGCGCCTGGTCGGCGCTCGCGCCGCTGCCGCTGGCCGCCATCGTTCTGCTGACCGCCTTCGAGCTGCTGGTCGCTGTCCTTCAGGCGTATGTTTTCGCCATCCTCACTTGCGTCTACCTGAACGACGCAATTCACCCGGGCCACTGATAAATATTTCAACAACAGATAGTCGCCCTTAAACATGAGCAGGAGTTCAATATGGATCCCGTAGCAGCAAAATGGATCGGCGCAGGTCTCGCGGCGATTGGAATGGGCGCCGCAGCCATCGGCGTCGGCACGATTTTCGGTAACTTCCTTTCCGGCGCCCTGCGCAACCCGTCGGCGGCAGACGGCCAGTTCGGCCGCGCGTTCATCGGCGCGGCGCTCGCCGAAGGCCTTGGCATTTTCGCGTTCCTCGTCGCGATCATCCTGCTGTTCGTGAAGTAATCCTTTTCTTCGCCGCGCGCGCAGGACCTCGTGTTTTGGCGCGCGGCGTTTCCATACAGGTTCAATCCGGGATCGCCCCATGTTTATCACGCAGGCGCTCGCCGCCACCCCAGCCGCTGGTGAAGCTGCTGCACCGGAAGGCGCATTTCCGCCGTTCGATCCGACAACGTTCACCTCTTCGCTGTTCTGGCTGGTGATCGTATTCGGTGCGCTCTACCTGCTGATGTCGCGGGTCGCTTTGCCGCGCGTCGCCGGCATTCTCGAGACCCGTCGCGGCCGCATCGCCGGCGATCTCGACAGCGCCGCCGCCATGCAGAAGCAGGCCGACGACGCCGCTGCCGCCTACGAGAAGGCGCTTTCCGACGCCAAGGCCCAGGCCCAGACCACCGCGCAGCAGACGCGCGACAGGCTGGCGGCCCAATCCGAAGCCGAGCGCAAGTCGCTCGAAGCCGGACTCAACGCCAAGCTCGCCGCCGCCGAAGCGCAGATCGCTGCGACCAAGGCGCAGGCGATGTCGTCGGTCGGCGGCATGGCCACCGACACCGCCGCCGAAATCATCAAGCACATCACCGGTGTCAGCGCCGAGCAGGGCGAGGTCGCCAAGGCGGTCGCCGCCGTGAAGATCGGCTAAGGAGCGAACCATGCATTTCGATGCAGAATTTTTCGTCGCCGTCGGTTTCGTTCTGTTCGTCCTGCTGCTCGGCTATCTCGGCGTGCATCGCACCGTGCTGAAGAGCCTCGACGGCCGCACCAAGCAGGTGGCCGACGAACTGGCGCAAGCCAAGCGCCTGCGCGACGAGGCCGAAGCCATTCTGGCGTCCTACAAGAAGAAAGCCCTGGAAGCCCAGGCCGAGGCCGACGCCATCGTCGCCCAGGCCAGGGCGGAAGCCGAGGCCTTCGCCAAGGAAACCAGCGAGCGCATGGCCGAATTCGTCGCAAGGCGGACGAAGCAGGCCGAGACGAAGATCGCCATGGCCGAGGCCCAGGCCACCAGCGATCTGCGCGCCATCGTCGCCGATGTCGCCGTGAAAGCCTCGGAAACGGTGCTGAAGGCGCAGACCAAGGGCCAGACCGCCGGCGATCTCGTCGCCAAGGGTATCGGCGAACTCAAGAGCCGCCTCGTTCATTGACCGTCATTCAATAGCGAGCCCGGCGATATTCAGACCTCGGACAGCCCGTCCGGGGTTTTTTCTTGTAGTGGTGGTTTTCGCCGGTCTGTATGCATAGCTAGAACATGATCTTTTCGGGACCAGATCGTGCGCCCGGCCTCAAAGTTATATACCTGATCGATCTTTGCGCGAGACCGGCCAGGATGTCGGTATCGGAGTCGGCCTGTTCATGCGTATCTGCTTTTTCTCAGATATTCACGCCAATCGCGAGGCGTTCGACGCCTGCTTCGCCCATGCGGTGCGCCAGAACATCGACCGTTTCGTGTTTCTCGGCGATCTGGTCGGCTATGGGGCGGATCCGGTCTATATCGTCGATCGCGTCGCCGAACTGCGGGAGGATGGCGCCCTCGTCGTGCTCGGCAATCATGATGTGGCGGCCGCCAGCGGCAGTTCCGAGGGCATGAACGAATATGCGAGTGCGGCGATCGCCTGGACCCACGCGGCGCTCGACAAGCCCAGCCGCGAGTTCCTTGGCGGGCTCGACCTGAAGATCGAGGAAGAAGACCGGCTTTACGTCCATTCCGAAGCGGCGGCGCCCACGCAATGGCGCTATGTCGGCGACAGCGACAGCGCCGAGCGCAGCCTGCGTGCCACGCGCCAGCGGCTGACCTTCTGCGGCCACATCCACATTCCGCAATTGTTCCATATGACGGCGACCAAGCCCGCCAAGTTCTTCGCGCCCCATGCCGGCGCGCCGATCCCCCTCGTCGGGCAGCGGCAATGGCTGGCGGTGCTCGGCTCGGTCGGCCAGCCCCGCGACAAAAATCCGTCCGCCGCCTACGGCGTGCTGGATACGACGAAAAATGAATTTACCTTTCTGCGCGTACCCTACGATGTCGAGGAAGCGGCGCGGAAGATTCACGAGGCGGGGCTGCCGCAGATTCTTGCCGCGCGTCTTTTCATTGGCCGGTGATCCATGACCCGAATGGACGTGAAACCTGGAGAAATCATCGACGGCTTCCTCGTCGAAGAACAGGTTCACGTTGGCGGCATGGCGATCATCTTCCGCGCCCGCCATCCCGATATCGAGGACAAGGTTCTCTTCAAGGTGCCCAAGATCGTCGACAGCGACGATGCAACGGCGATCGTCGGCTTCGAGATGGAAATGATGATCCTGCCGCGGCTGTCGGGCATCCATGTCCCGAAGGTCTACAGCGTCGGCGATTATGCGCGCCGTCCCTATATCGCCATGGAATTCATCGACGGCGAAACGCTCTATCCCAAGCTCGCCGAATCGCCGCTGCCGCCCGACGAAGTGGTGAATATCGCCACCAGGGTTGCCACCGCCCTTGTCGACCTGCACCGCCAGAAGGTCATCCATCACGACATCAAGCCGTCGAACATCGTGATGCGCAAAACCGGCGAGGCCGCTCTCATCGATTTCGGCCTGTCGCGCCATCTTGAGATGCCCGACCTGCTGGAGGCCGAGTTTGCGCTGCCGATGGGAACCGCGCCTTATATTTCGCCCGAGCAGGTGCGCCAGAACCGCAGCGATCCGCGCTCCGACATCTTCTCGCTCGGCGTCGTGCTCTATCATCTGGCGACGGGCGAACGTCCCTTCGGCCTGCCGCAATCGCGTCAGGCCCTGAAGACGCGGATGTGGCGCGATCCCGTGCCGCCGCGCAAGATCCGGCCCGACATTGCGCCCTGGCTGCAGGAAATCATCCTGCGCTGTCTCGAACCCAACCCGGCCAAACGCTATCAGACGGCGGCCCGGCTCGCCTTCAGCCTGCAGCATCCCGAAAGCGTCAAACTCACCGAGCGCGCCCATCGGCTGAAGCGCGACAGCCTGCTGGTGGCCCTGCGCCGCTGGCTCAAGGCGCGTGCCCTGCCGCCGGTGGAACCCCAACCCTATGCATCGACGACATCGGACGCCATCATCGTCGTCTGCGTCGACCTGTCGGAAGGCTTCGAATATCTGGCCGAGGCCTTGCGCATCGAGACGCAGCGAGTGCTGTCGACTCAGGGCGACGTCCGGCTGGCCTGCATCAACGTGATGAAGCTCAGCGCGGTCTTCATGCAGGATGCGTTCGATTCGTCGGGCCGCAACATCCATGTGCAGCGGCTGGTCGAGTTGAAGGACTGGGCGCGGCCGCTCGGTATTGATCCGGACAAGGTGTCCTTCCACGTCCTCGAGGCGATGGACATTGCGGAATCCCTGCTGGAGTTCGCCCGCAACAGTCATGCCGACCAGATTCTGATCTGCGCGCGCGGCCGCTCCAACCTGCGCCGCTATCTCGGCAGCGTTTCGGCGGAAGTCGTGGCGCGCGCCCATTGCACGGTCACGGTGGTGCGCGCCGTGGCTCCGTCAGGAACAGCCGCCGCATGAGTGTCGCCGATCGCACGCCTCCCGCAGCCCCAACTATAGGGCTTCAGTCTCTGGTCGCGCGGATCGACCAATTGCTGCAATCGCGTAGCGGCTGCGTGTTGCTGCTGGTGCTGAACGGTATTTTCTGGACGCTCTATTCGACCGTCTCCGCCGGCAACGGCCTGCACCATGACATGCTGGAAGCCTTCGCCTGGGCGCAGGAGCCGGCCTGGGGCTATTCCAAACATCCGCCGTTCTGGGCCTGGGTGGCGGATCTGTGGTTCAAGATTTTCCCCATCCAGGACTGGGCTTTCTATCTGCTGGCCCAGGTCAATGCGCAGATCGCGATCGTCGGCGCCTGGCTTCTGGCCAGGCAGATTTACGGCCGCGACATTGCCGGCGCCAGCGTGCTCCTGTTGCTGCTGACGCCGTTCTATACGTTCATCTCGATACGCTACAATGCCAACATCATCCTGCTGTCGCTGTGGCCGTGGACGGCCTATGTCTTCGTCAGAGCGTTGGAAACGAACCGGCTGGTCTGGTCGATTGCGTTCGGCCTGCTGGCGGCGGCCTGTATGCTGTCGAAATATTACACCTTGCTGTTGCTGGGGTCGTGTTTCCTGGCCTCGTTGCTGCATCCGCGTGCGCGCCCCTATTACCGGTCCGCGTCGCCTTATGTTTCGATCGCCATATGCGCGGTCTTGTTCGTTCCGCATATCGTCTGGTTGTTTAACAACGACTTTCTGCCGTTCACCTGGGCAGCGTTACGCACCCATGATACGTTTGGTAAGACGTTTGGCAGCATCCTCGGATTCTTCTTCGGCTCGCTGGCGTTTCATGTGCTGATCGTCGCGGCGCTCCTGTTTGTGATGACCGCGAATGCGCGCTGGTCGGCGGCCAGGAAGCTCTGGGCGACCTTGCGCGATCGTTCGCAATGGCCCTGGCATATCCTTTCGTTCGGGCCGCTGGTGCTGACGGCTGTTGCGGGGTTGGCCGGTCATATCCGGCTGTCCCCCGCCTTCGCCTCGCCGATCTTTCCGCTGCTGCCGGCGCTGCTGTTATCGGCATGGAGCCCGCCGCTCGACGCCGTGCGCACGCTGGCGATCAGGATCTATCTCGCCATCGTGGTGGCCGCTGCCGTTTCGGCGCCGTTCGTGCCCTATGTCAGCATGCGCTTCGGCGAACCTTTCAATGCCGAGCCACGCGCGGAATTGTACGCCACGGCCGAAAAATTCTGGAACGATGGTAGCACCGCGCCCCTGCGCATCGTCGGCGGAAGCTGGCCCTATTCGCTGGGCATGTCGTTCCACGCCAGCACGCATCCGTCTTTTTTCGAGCAACTCGATATGCGCTTTGCACCATGGATCAGTACGGAGCGCATCGCGCGCGAAGGCATGCTGATCGTTTGCACCGATGTTGATTCCGTTTGCAAGCAGTCGGTGGAACCCTGGCACACGCCGCAGACGCGCACGACAACTTTCGGGCTGACGCGCACGCTCTGGGGCTATACCGGCCCTGAAGCGCGGTTCACCCTCTACGCCATCCCGCCGACTGTTCAGGGCAAGTAGATCACGACCTCTGTCTGGAGATCAGCCACGGCGGCCGCCAGCCCGGCCGCAGTTTGTGGCCCAGAAACAGCTTCATCGCCACCGATGGCTTGCCGGCGCGCAACATGTCGACGGTGCCGAGCGGTTCGATCGTCTCGAATTGCGATCCGAGCACGTCCTGGATATTGCGCTCGTCGACCATGGGCATGACGATGATGGCGTCCTGGCCGACAAATTTGTCGGCAGGCTGCAACACGCCATAACCGCGCGGGTCGTCGCAGACGCAGGTGACGGGCAGGGCGCCCGCCAGCGCATAATCCAGTTGCGCCGCGTTGAACCATTTGAGGCCGGTGACGAACAGGCCGGGCTTGCCGAGATAGCCGCGCTTGCCCAGCTCATCCCTGATGTTATCGGCGGTCGCTGTTTCGACCAGCGGATCGCGGAAGCGTTTCAGCGCTTCGATATCGGCCGGCGGCCAGCCCACATGAGCCGCGACGCTGACGAACAGCAGCGCGAACGTCGTCAGCGCGACACTGCCTTTGGCCCACAGGCGCATATGGCTGGCGACGTTGTCCCAGCGTTTGGAAACGGCGGCTCCGAGAAGGGGAAACAGCATCAGATAGCCGGGCATCGACCAATGCGGAAAAACCCGCGTGCTCGACCACAGCGAAACCACCGTGAAGGTGACGATGGGGCCGATCGCCAGGCAGAACAGCAGCCAGGAGGCCGGCTCGCGCGGGCCCTTGCGCAAGGCGCTGAAGCCCGTCGCGACAAGCCCGAACCAGATCCACGGCAGCAGGAACAGCGCCTGTCCGCCGATGACGGTGAGCGGCGCCGTGAGGCGCAGCCGCGCCGGGCCGCCGCGGCCTGACTGGAAGGCAAACGACACCCAGTTATGTTCGGCGTTCCAGATGACGACCGGCAGAAACAGAACGGCGGCGATGGCAAAGCCGAGATAGGGCCATGGCTGCGCAAACCAGCGGCGCTGGGCAGGGCTCGTCAGCAGAAAGAGGCCGGTGCCGCAAAACAGGAAGATGCCGTGGTATTTCGACATGAGGGCCAGTCCACCGCAGAGGCCGGCGGCCAGCCACCACAACGGCGCTTTCCCCGGCTGGCCCAGGATCGCCCGCGCCAGGCAGTAGGCGCCGGAGACCATGGCAAGCACGAGCGGACCGTCCGGCAGAACGAAAGTTCCCGTCGTTACGCCGATCACCGGCGCGACCGACACCGCAAGCACGGCGAAGAAGCCCGAACGCGCATCATAGAGAAGGCGCGTCAGCGCAAACAGCATCCAGCCGGTTGCGAAGAACAGCGCGACGAAGGGCAGGCGAACCCAGAACGGACTTTCCGAGTGCGCCAGGCGTCTCACCAGTCCCACCAGCCACCAGGCGAGCGGCGGATGATCGAAATAGCTCAGCGCCACGTGCCGCGACGTCGCCACCGTATAGGTTTCATCAATGCCAAGGCCAAGATTGGCGGCCAGCACAAGGCGCAACGCCGCAGCGATTGCGAGCACAATCAGGGTCGGACCAACGAAATCGGCTCCAGCCCCGTGATTATTGGTATTCGCCTGCACCCAATCGACCCCCGGCCCAATTCGGCGCAGCTAGCATGCCGATGCGCCCGCAAGTCAATCCTCAGGCGGATATGCGGTCGCTGTGACGCAGATTTCGCGGTTGCCCGCGCCTGCCTTAGCCGTTAAGGCCAGCGGCCATGCAGGCTTCTCCCCAGCAATCCCCCAGCCGGGAATCCCCCCGTCTCACCATCGTCGTGCCGACGTTCAACGAACGCGACAATATCGCGGCGCTCGTCAACAGCATCGACGAGGTTCTGCACGGCAAGATTGCCTGGGAGGTCGTCTTCGTCGACGACAACAGCCCGGATGGAACGGCCGAATTCGCCAAGAAACTCGGCCAGGCGGATGCCCGCGTGCGCTGCATCCGCCGCATCAACAGGCGCGGCCTGTCAGGAGCCTGCATCGAGGGCATGCTGAGTTCGTCGGCGCCTTACATCGCCGTGATGGACGCCGATCTGCAGCACGATGAAAGCATCCTGCCGGTCATGCTCGATCGATTGACGGCGGGCGACGTGGATATTGTCGTCGGCTCCAGGCTCGGCGAGGGCGGCAGCGCCGCCGGCGGCCTCTCGGCGAAACGCGAAATGTCGAGCCGGATCGTCGCTTCCATCGTCACCCGTTTCTTTCCACGCGGCGTGTCCGATGTGCTGAGCGGCTTTTTCATGATGCGCCGCGAAGCCTTCGACGTGCTGGCGCCGCAGCTCGAACAGTCGGGCTTCAAGATATTGGCGGACATCCTCATCACCTCGGGCGACAGCCTGCGCGTCGCCGAGATCGGCTTCACCTTTCGTGCGCGCCAGGCCGGCGTCTCCAAGCTTGATTCCCGTGTCGTGCTCGATTTCGCCGGGCTGCTGCTCAACAAGCTGTCGCGCGGCGTCATTCCGGTCCGTTTCGTGTTTTTCGCCCTCGTCGGCGCCAGCGGCGTGATCGTCCACATCGTCACCTTGCGGCTGGCGCTGATCTCGGTGGGACTGTCGTTCGCGGTCTCGCAATCGCTGGCGACCCTCGTCGCGATGACGTGGAATTTCTACATCAACAACGAGATCACCTATCGCGACAGCCAGCTCAAGGGCGTGCGCTTCCTTCAGGGTCTGCTGCTGTTCTACCTGGTCTGCGGCGTCGGCGCGGTCGCCAATGTCGGCATGGCCAACTGGCTGTTCGTGCGCGATCCGGTCTGGTGGATCGCCGGCCTCGCCGGCGCCGCCGTCGGCGCCATCTGGAACTATGCGCTCAGCTCCAGCCTGGTCTGGAAGCGGCTTTAGAAGAGAGCCAGACTTAAAAGTGAGGGCTGTCGTTCCCGACGCCGCGCAGCGGCGAGCGGGAAACCAGGAGCCAAGGGCCGCGACCTTGAGCCGTCACGTTGCCTACCGGATTCCCGCTCTGCGCTTCGCTTGGCGGGAATGACACGCCAGGATTCAAGCCACTGAATGCGCCTTGATCGTGGCCTTGCCACTTCGCTGGGCTAGTCCGGCAGCTTTACTGTAGCTCCGAAATCGCGCAATCTTGCCCCAACAGGCCGCCAGCGCCCGAGGGAGGCGCCGATGAATGTCGTCACACCGCAGGATTTTTCCTCCGAGGCGGACTGGTCGTCGGCGCGGGCCGGTGTCGATCTGGCGACGACGAAGCCGGGGACGCCCGGCGGCATTTTCATGCGCCGGTTCTGGGTCGCCGTTCATCGCAGCCAGGACATCGCCAGGGGCGAGGCGAAACCCATCCGCATCATGAGCGAGAACTTCACCATCTATCGCGGCGCCAGCGGCGCCGTGCACATTGTCGATGCGCATTGTCCGCATCGCTTCGCCCTCATGCATCTGGGATGGGTGGAAGGCGACGACATCCGCTGCGTCTATCACGGCTGGAAATATGACGGCACCGGGCAATGCATCGAGCAGCCGGCGGAAGACTCGAGCTTCGCCCGCAAGGTGAAGATCAGGTCCATCCCCGCCCGCGATTATCTCGGCCTCGTCTTCGCCTATTTCGGTGACGGCGAGCCGCCGGCGTTTCCGCCGTTTCCGTGCAAGCAGGGCAATGCGGTCCTCGATGTCTGGGTGCCCGAGCAGGTGCCCTGCAACTGGCTGCAGAGCTATGAGAACAGCATGGACGAGGTGCATGTCGCCTTCACCCATGCGCCGGGCGGCTCGCATGCCAGCCTCGCCGTGGACCTGCCGAAGGTCTCGGCGGAAGAAACGCCCTGGGGCATGCTGCGCCATGGCGTGCGCCGCGACGGCAAGATCAGGGTCAGCCTGCACTATGCGCCCAACATCACCCGCGTGCTGGTGCCGCCGCGCACCGGCATGGACGGGGTCGGCGGCTGGCGCGAGATCTATTTCAGCTTCACGCCCATCGACGATGAAAATCATCTCTGGCTGCTGTCCGGCCATGTCGACATCGAGCCGGGCAGCGCGGCGGCGGACGAATATGCCGCCAAGCAGGCGGAGTACGACCGTTCGGTCGCGGCGGCCAGGCCCGCCATCGAAGTCGCGCGCGATCTGATCGCCGGGATCGGCCGGTTCGAGGACACCCGCCATCCCAACCTGGCCGTCGTGCAGGATGTTGCGACACAGGCCGGGCAGGGGCGGATGGTGCGCCGCGACGGCGAGCGGCTGGGGCGCTCTGACATCGCCATCATCCAGTGGCGCAAAATCCTCGCCCGCGAACTGCGCGCCATCGCCGACGGCAAGCCCGGCAAGCAATGGAGCGTCGCACCATCCGATATCGTGCCGACCTTGGGTTTTTGACGGGCGGACGCCCTCTGGCAGGAACGGCTCGGAAGGCATATAAATAAAGCTGATACCGGTTTACACAGCGCATGGCCGGGCTCGCAGCCGCAACAGCCCTCTAGATAGTATTGAAGTTATGCCGATGAACAGAATGGAACGTTTCCCGCAGCCCGGTGTCGAGGCTGAAGTCCGCTATCTCGATGGCGATTTCCGCATCCTGCGGCCGGGCACGTTCGTGCGCTGCAAGGTCACTGGCGAGCCGATCCCCATCGAGGAACTGCGCTACTGGGACGTCGATCTGCAGGAAGCCTACGCCTCGCCGCAAGCGAAGCTTCAACGCCTCGGCATCAAGGCTGATTTTGGCAGATAAATAAGCTGCAGCCAACCAACAGCGTCACGCCCGCGCTGTCGCGGGCACCCATGCCGTGGTGCACAGTCACGCTGCAGAAGAGGCATAGCGCACACGTTCTGCAACAGCAGGGCAGCGTCACTGCGGCATGATCCTTGTCGTGCTGGATCGTGGGTGAATTTTGCAGGCTATAAACCGATTTCGCGATGGCCGTTCTTCAGCTTGAGGCGTTCTTGCATTACGCACACTGCAGGCCGCGCTTAGAATAAAAGGAAGCGCCCTGGCTCGTGATTCCAGACGACATAAAACAGGCCCTCGCAAAGCTGGTTGAGACCGCCCGCGACACCCGGCGCTTCGCGCTGACGACTGGCGAACTCAACGCGGTGCTACCCGACCGTGATCTGAGCAATGCTGAGGTGGAAGACATATACAATTTTCTTTGGGAACACGGGATAGAAATTGAAGAAGGGTAGAAGCAACCGCAGCCTTGAATGAGCGCCGCCGAAGGACTCGATGGACTCGATGCAAGTCGGCATATATACTCCATATGAGTATATCTCCATTAAAGGAGGCGCCCATGACGCCAGCCGCTCCTTGTGGCCACGTCAAATCCGTCATTCCTCCGATCAGCTGGCCCGCGCAGAACGTCACGCGCGAAACTGGCCTCCAGGTCATCGCCTGGAAGGATTATTACGAAGTGCATCAGCGCTTCACCGCGTTCGGGATCTGCCACGCGCTCGAGACCATGACCCACGAAGTCGTCGAGGCCACCCTCTCTCCCCTCAATCGCGCCGTTGGAGCCTGAAATGACGCTCGCCCCTTTACCCTCTATCCTTATCGAGCCGATCGTCCGCGTGGCGCTGCTCGAGGATCTCGGCCGCGCTGGCGACATCACCACCGACGCCATCGTGCCGAGCGATGGACGCGCCAGGGTTTCGCTCGTCGCCCGCCAGGCAGGCGTCGTCGCCGGGCTTGACCTCGCGCTCATGGCCTTCCGCCTCATCGACCCCACGCTCTCCTCCTCGGTCATGCGAGGGGACGGCTCCCATGTTGCGCCGGGCGAAGCGATTGCGACGCTCGAGGGGCCTGCGCGCGGCCTGCTGACGGCCGAGCGCGTCGCGCTCAACTTCCTCTGCCACATGAGCGGCATCGCCACGGCCACGGCCGGGGTCGTCGAGGCAGTGCGTGGCACGAAGGCGCGCGTCATCGACATCCGCAAGACGCTTCCCGGCCTGCGCACGGTCCAAAAATACGCTGTCCGCGCCGGCGGCGGAGTGAACCACCGCTTCGGCCTCGACGACGGCGTTCTTATTAAGGACAACCACATCGCGGTCGCGGGCGGCGTCCGGACCGCAATCGAGCGCGCACGGGCGGCGGTTGGCCACATGGTCAAAGTCGAGATCGAGGTCGACACGTTGGAGCAGCTTGCAGAAGCGCTAAGCTTTGATATCGACGCCGTCCTTCTCGACAACATGGACCCCGAGGAGCTCCGCCGGGCGGTTGCCCTCGTCGACGGCCGAGCCATCACGGAAGCCTCCGGCGGCATCACGCCTGCGAATGCTGGCGCTGTAGCGGCAACCGGCGTCGATCTCCTGTCGATGGGTTGGCTGACCCAGAGCGCTCGAGCGCTCGACATCGGGCTCGACCACTTATCCTGAGAGTCTGACTGGAAAGTAAGGCCCATTTTATAGGACTTTCTAACACGAGCCCTCATCCTGAGGAGCGCCTGAAAGGCGCGTCTCGAAGGACGGGGGCGTCAGCCGTGACCTTCCTACAGCGTGATGACGGCCATGACTGTTGGGACGCTGCGGCGTATCGCCCGGTTCTTCTAAAAAAACTTGCCTTCGAGACGCCTGCTGCGCAGGCTCCTCAGGATGAGGGCTTCTTTAAGCGTTGGAGCAAAAGCGAGAGCCGTAGCACTTACTTTCCAGTCAGACGGCATCTCTGGAGGAAACACCCGATCGCCGGTTGCGACAGCTTGGGCGAGGATGAGTTCCTGGAGCATGATCCGAAAAGTGGAAACCGGTTTTCCGAAAAGATCATGCTCAAACAAAACACGAGAGCATGATACGATTACCCGCAATCGCATCATGATCTAGAAAATCATCCTAAATTGCCTAGATCGCGATCCGCTCAATTGCAGCCGCACCTACAAGCGGCGGTTCTGCACAAACACGTCTTAAACCTTCATCCCCCACGGCCGCGCCGACACACGCAAAGGAATAGACCATCAGGCCAATGAATGCGCGATCGCGCAGCCCAATGGGCGTGCTGACATCGATGCTGTCCAGGAGTTCGCGAGCCTCGGGAGTTTCCAGCACCGGCGTCTTGCCGACTATGACGCTTTGTTTTGGGTCGCGCACGCTCGCAGCTGGATTCGTCACTGCGAATTCACTATCGACAAGTGGCGCTTCAAAGGGACCGGCTTGCGCGGCATTGTCGCTCATTCTCGTTGCCCAGCCTCATAAGCGTCACAGGTTAGCTGCGAGCGGCCGTTGTGGCGTTCAGCTCCGCCAGGAAGCGCGCCGCGCCCTAGGCAAATTCCTTGGGCCTGTGGTGCCGCAAGACATCCTAGTCGCGCAGCTCTGCAAACACCCGGCGCATCTCCCCATATATTCAGGATTGGCAATACGTTTGCTAGGATTTCTTGGTGTGCTTTGCCAAAATGGCTTTGCGCCGCTGGTGGTCGCTCATGCCTCTCCACGTCGAGCGCCCGCGGCTCCCTGCCTGCGGACCCAAGCGTCGTTTCGATGCGGGGAGGTCACACGCCTGCGGCGTCTGTCATAGACAAACTGCCGTACATCCCGTCGCCCGCTCCGCCGAGGGCCAGAACCAGGCTTTAGCGGTGGTAGTGGTGTCTTTTGTATCTGCTGTATCTGTGCGGAGCGACCGCGCGCTTGACGCCGCGTGTGATTGCCGGGCCTGCCACATAGCCGCCGACGCCACCGACCGCGGCACCGGCTGGACCGCCGACAATTGCGCCACCCACGGCTCCAACTGCACCATCTCGTAGCCGTTCCTGCGCAGCCGCCTGTCCGATGATTGAGAAGCTCGCGGTTCCCAAAATGAGAAGAAACATCGCCTTTTTCATTGTGACAGTCCCTTATAAAAATTCACCGCCGCCTGGAGAAGTCGCTGGGGCGGAAAATGTTCCATGAGGAGGCGAAGCTTGCTCTGCGGCACTGCAGCGGTGTGTTCGTTTTGCAATGTCAGCCACGCGAGGAGGCGGATATGCGGTCGCAACGGAGTATCGTCAGATGTGCACGGTCTTTGGCATGATTGGCGCACCCCTCTTGCTTCCGTATGAGATCGCAAAGGCCTTGGTTATTTCCGCGCCCAGTAAAAAAATCATCACGGAATAATAGACCCAGAGAGCCAGGAGGACGAAGGCGCCGGCCGCGCCATATGTGCTGGCGATGCCCGCGCTGCCAAGATACCAGCCGATTGCAATTTTCCCCACCGAGAATAGCCCCGATGTCACTGCCGCTCCAACGACCACGTCTCGCCATGTCAGAGTTCGGTCGGGAAGTACCTTGTAAATCGCAGCAAACAGCAAGGTGATGAGAATGAAGGACATGCTTGTATTGAGGCCATAAATCAGCGTTTTGCCCCAACTCAGGTACGTATCCAGCTGGGCTCCCAGTGCCGTCAGCGCGGCGCTGACTGTCAATGACACGATCAGCAGAAAACCCAGAACCGCAACCAGCCCAGCGCTTGCCGCTCTTGCCCTCACAAACCTTGATAGAGCGGTCGTCTTTGTCTCGACCTTCCAGATTGTATTCAGTGCCGATTGTATCTCGCCAAATACGCCAGTCGCCGTCAGGATCAAAGTTGCGGCTCCTGTCACTGCGGCTGTAACGCCGGCGGGCCGATTGCCGGCGTTACGAATGACGGCCTGGAAGAATTCCGAAGATTGATCACCAGCTATATCGGCAAGTTGCGCGAGCATCGCGGTCTGCGCCGCCTCTTGACCGAAAACGAGCCCGGCGATCGCGATGACGATGAGAAGAAGAGGCGCCATGGAGGTGACTGCGTAGAATGCAATGGCTGCACCACGGGTCAACGCCTCATTTTCGAGGAAGCCGTCTAGAGCTGTGCGCAGCAGTGAAATCAGCTTCGGCATCTCTCACCGGTCCGATGACGGGCAAAACCTGCGATTTTGAATATAACTTCAGTTGCGGCTGTTTGTTCCGCATGGGCGCATCGCCCGCTACGCGGGCATCGCGAGTGACAGCCTTATCTTCAGGCAAACTTTTAAGGCCTGTCCACCGCCACGCTCACCAACTTCTCCAGCTCCAGCCCCCGGATCGGCTCCAGCGTCACCGCCAATGTATCGATCGGCGGCAGGTCAGGCACCGCCTGCAGGCGCACGTAATCTTTCTCCGTCGTCACCAGGGTCGCGCCGAATTGCCGGGATGCGGATTTGAGCGTCGAGATGTCACCGCTGCTGAAGCGGTGATGATCCGGGAAGGGAATCGCCTGCACGAGGGTGGCCCCGAGGCCGCGCAGGGTCTCGAAGAATTTTTCCGGCCGGCCGATGCCGGCGAATGCGATGATCTTCTGCCGTGACAGCCGCGCCCGGCTGGCGGCCGTGGGCTCCAGCGTGGCTTCGATGACGGCGAGATCGTGCGCGCGGGCCGCTTCGGCGATCTCATCGCCGCGTGAGCCTGTGCCGATGATGAGTACGGCATGGGTCAGCGCCAGTTGATCTTCAAGCGGCGCGCGTAGCGGCCCGGCGGGAATACACAATCCGTTGCCGATGCCAGTTGCCCCGTCGACGACCGCGATGGAGAGGTTTTTGACGAGTGACGGATTTTGCAGGCCGTCATCCATCACGATGACGCTGGCGCCGGCGCGCACCGCGGCTCTCGCCGCCGCCACGCGATCGGCCGCCACGATGGTGGGGGCCACCCGCGCCAGCAGCAGCGGCTCGTCGCCAACTTCGCGGAACGTATGCTTCTCGGGATCGACGCGGATGGGCGAACCGCTGCGAACGGTCGCGCCATAGCCGCGCGACAGGAAGAAGGGACGTTCGCCGAGGCGGATCAGGATGTTTGCAACGGCGATGGCGGTCGGCGTCTTGCCGGCGCCGCCGGCGACGAAATTGCCGATGCAGATCACCGGAACGCCGGCGCGTGTGCCGGGCCGTTGCATGCGCCGGCTCGTCACCGCGCCGAACGCCATGCCCAGCGGCGAAAGAGCCAGCGCGCGCACGTCCGGCCGTTCCGTCCACCAGAAGGCCGGTGCACGCATCAGCTTCGCCCGATTTGCGATTGCAGCAGATAGGGTTCGATGGCCAGCATGATCTTGTCCGATGCGCCGCCGAACTGCTCGACCGTCTCGCCGGCGTTGCGCACCATTGTGCGCAGCCGCGCGCCGTCGGCAAGCAGGCTTTGCAGGGTACGCGCCAGCGTATCTGCATCGCCGACCTTGACGGCGCCGTTCGAGCGGTCGAGTTCCTGGTAGACTTCGGCGAAATTGGCGACATGCGGTCCATGCAGGATCGCGGTGCCGAGCTTGGCCGGTTCGATCGGATTCTGGCCGCCGGTTCCAGCCAGCGACTTGCCGATGAAGACGATGCTCGACAGCCGGTAGAACAATCCCATCTCGCCCATCGTGTCGGCGATGTAGAATTGCGCCCGCGGCGGAATGATATCGCCCTTCGAGCGCAACAGCGGCTTGATACCGTTCTGCGCCGCCAGCGCCGCGATCTGTGCGCCGCGCTCCGCATGGCGGGGCGCCACCACGGTGACGAGATTGGTGATCTTCTTGCTGAGTTCCATATGGACGGCGAGCGCGATCTTTTCTTCTCCGTCATGGGTCGACGCAGCAAGCCACATCGGCCGCGATCCGATCATCGTCTGCATGCGCGCCACTTCGGCGGGATCGGCCGGCAATGCCGACACGTCGTATTTCAGATTGCCGGCAACGATGACTCGCGGCGCGCCGAGATCGGAGAAACGCGCCCCATCGGCCGCCGATTGGGCCAGGCACAGGTCGATCTGCGACAGCAGTTTGGCGGCCGTCGCCGGTAATCGCTTCCAGCGTTCGAACGAACGTGCTGACAGGCGCGCATTGACGAGCACGATGGGAATATTGCGGGCGTCGATCTCGCGCAGCATGTTCGGCCACAGTTCGGATTCGGCGAAGAGCGCGAGATCGGGCCGCCAGTGATCGAGAAAGCGTTTGACGAAACGATCGACATCGAGCGGCACGAATTGATGGATCGCGCCCGGCGGCAGCCGCTCTTCAAGAATGCGCGCCGAGGTGACGGTGCCGGTCGTCACCACCACCTGCATGCCGCGCTGGCGCAGTTTCGCCACCAATGGCAACAGCGCCATCGCCTCGCCGACGCTGGCGCCATGCAGCCACGCCAGCCGCCCTTTCGGCCGTTCGACATCCGAGATGCCGCTGCGCTCGGCAAGCCGGCGGCCGTCTTCCTTGCCTTGGCGCTGCCGCCAAGCCAGCAGCAGCGGCGTCAGCGGCATGAGCGCCATCGTGGCGCCGCGATAAACGCCGAGGAGGGGAAGGGAGGAGAATTTCATCCCGTTTCCTTGTCGTAATCATGTGGCGATTGCGCGTCAGGAATCGATTTTTGCCGGTCGGAGTTTTTTACGGCCCGCCCGCCTGGATCACGGCTGCCGACCATGGCGTAGGCTTTGGCGTGGATGCGGTCGAGCTCAGCCTCGAGCGCGCGCCGGGCGGTTTCCATGGCGTCGTCATCGGCGTCCGGCGCGACGCGGATCGGCGTGCCGACGACAACCGCGCCGCGCGAGAAGGGCAGGCCGATGCTGGCCCTGTCCCAGGAGTTGAAATCCACGCGTCGGGAATTGACCACGGCGAGCGGGTAGATCGGCCGTCCCGACAGCCTGGCGAGAGTCACGATGCCTTTGCCCGCCACGCGCGACACCTTGGGAACATCGGAGGTGAGGACCAGTGAAATGCCGTCGCTGAGGATGCGCAGCATTTCACGCAGCGCCAACGCGCCGCCGCGCTTGCGTGTTTTCTGCGAACCGGTGCCGCCCGATCCGCGGATCGGAATGACGCCCAGATGTTCCAGCAGTTTCGCATTGATCTCCGCATCGGCGTTGCGGGAAATCAGCGCCGCGACGCGCATTCCCGGCGGCCAGGCGAAATGCGCCATGATGTGCTGGCCATGCCAGAGCCCGGCGATCACCGGCGCATCGGCCAGCGCCCGCTGTTTCAGGTCTGGCGGATCGAACTGATAACGGGTCGTGGATTCGACAAGCCGCAGATATTTTGCGGCGAGCCAGGCAGCCACAGTCTGGACCGGGCCGGAGCGGCCAAGTTTTTTCAGTATCGACATGCCCTGCCAGTTTTGACGAATACCTTGGCTGCTACTTTGAACCGGTCATGACGGGTCGAGAAACCGGTGCATATGCACGATGAAATAGCGCATTTGCGCGTTGTCTACCGTTTGCTGTGCTTTCGCGCGCCATGCCTTTTCGGCACTGGCATAGTTCGGGAAAATGCCGACGATATCCAGCGCGTTGAGATCGCGAAAATTCGTGCTGTCGAGGCTTTCGAGTTCGCCGCCGAACACGAGATGCAGGAGCTGCTTGGATTCACGGGTATGGGAAGGTGCGTCCGTCATTTTGTCCAACTTGTGATGGGATGAGATAGCAAACAAGCGCCTCGTTGACTTGCAAAAAATGCTCTTGCAAAAAATGTGCTTGGCATTTTGTGCTGCAATCTGTCGTTCCTTGTTGTTTTATTTTACGGCTGTTTCTTGGCGATCGCACTTCGCAGGGCAGCCAGCAGATCGCCGTGCATGGCCGCCGGCGCCGCCGCCAGAATGCCGTGGCGCGGACGCTGGGCATTGTACAGCGGCATCTGTCCGTCGAGCCCGCTAAAACCGCCGCCGGCTTCCCGGACGATCAGGTCGGCCGCCGCCACATCCCAGTCCCAAGCGTCGGCCGAGGCGATGCCGCCGTCGATCTCTCCCGCGGCGACGCGGGCCATCCGGTAGGCAAGCGAGGGGACGCGTGATTCGCGAACGATTCCAAGGTCGTTGGCCGCCAGGGCGTCGAGAATTGCAAGCGGTCCGCCAAGCCGGCTGCCGGCGAGCGAGGCCCGGCCGGATGTGGCCAGCTTGCGACCGTTGAGCGTGGCGCCGGCCCCCGCCGCCGCCTCGAATGTCTCGTTCAGCGCCGGCAGGTGCAGCACCGCCCGGCGCGGGCGGCCTGATTCGACGAGCGCGATGGAGATCGACCAGCGCGGGTCGCCCTTGATGAAGGCCCTGGTCCCGTCGATCGGATCGACGATGAAAAGCTGTGGCCGCTGCAGCCGTTCCGGGCTGTCGGCGGTCTCCTCCGACAGCCAGGCCGCATCCGGTGCGAGCGGGCTAAGGCGTTGCCGCAGCAGCACATCCACGGCCAGATCGGCTTCGCTGACCGGCGAACCGCCATGCTTGTAGTCGATCCTGGCCGAGGTCGCGGAGCCTGCCGCGAAATAGGTCATGGCGAGCACGCCGGCCTCGCGGGCGATGTCGCTCATCGCCGCAAGGACGGGGTCGTTGCCTGGAGTGTCTGCCAAATCGGATTCCATAGGAGCTGAGCGCTTGCTGCCCCAATAGGCGGGGTTTTGCATGGGCGCAAGCCTTTCTCAGCCGGCCTGGACCGGATCCGGCGCCTCCGGTGCGCTGGTGGAGGGGCCCGTTGTCTCCGGATGGCGCCGGCGAGCCCGTCCACGCGGCGAAAACACATAGATCAGCACCGGCAGGATGAACAGGACGAGAGCCGGCGCCAACGCCATGCCGCCGACCACGACGATGGCGAGGGGCTTCTGCACCTGCGATCCGACGCCGCTCGACCATGCGGCCGGCAGCAGGCCGACGCCGGCGACGATGCAGGTCATGATCACCGGACGCATCTGCGTATGGCAGGTCTCGCGGATCGCCTCGAGCCGCTCGTGGCCCAGCGCGATCAGATGGTTGAAATGGGTGATGACGATGATGCCGTCCATCACCGCGATGCCGAACAGGGCGATGAAGCCGATGGCGGCGGAGACGCTGAACGGCGTGCCCGTCGCCGCCAGCGCCACGACGCCGCCGACCAGCGCCAGCGGAATGACGGTCAGCGCCAGCACCGTATCGGCGACCGACCCGAAATTGAAAAACAGCAGCAGCGCCATCAGCGCGATGCTGATCGGCACGACGAGCGTCAGCCGTGCGATGGCATCCTGCAGATTGCCGAACTCGCCGACCCATTCAAGCCGATAGCCCGCCGGCAGCACGACCTCCTTGGCGATGCGCTGCTGGGCTTCCAGAATCGTGCTGCCGAGATCGCGGTCGCGGACGCTGAATTTGACCGGCAGGTAGCGCGTCTGCTGCTCGCGGTAGATATAGGCGGCGCCGGAGGTCAGCGAGACCTTGGCGACTTCGCTGAGCGGGATCTGCGTCACGCTGCCCGCCGGCGTCGTCACGCCGATCCGCAGATTGTTGATCGCCTCGATGCTCTGGCGGAATCGCGGCGCCAGGCGGATGACGATCGGGAAATGCCGGTCGCCGCCCTGTTCGAACAATTCGCCGGCGCTGTCGCCGCCGATGGCGGTGCGCACCGTCGTGTTGATGTCGCCGGGCGAAAGCCCGTAGCGCGCCGCCTTGGCGCGGTCGACTTCGATCTGCACGGTCGGCTGGCCAAGCGAGACGAAGACGGCAAGATCCTCGATCCCCGGAACCCTGCCGATCGTCGTTTTTATTTTCTGCGCCAGGTCGGCAAGCGTGTTGAGATCGCTGCCGTAGATCTTGATCGAATTCTCGCCCTTCACGCCCGAGACGGCTTCCGCCACATTGTCCTGCAGATATTGCGAGAAGTTGAATTCGACGCCGGGGAATTTCGCCTGCAGCTTGGCGAGCACTTCATCGGTCAGCGAGTCCTTGTCGACGCCCGGCCGCCATTGCGAAACCGGCCGCAGCGGCGCGAAGAATTCGGCATTGAAGAAGCCGGTCGCATCGGTGCCGTCGTCGGGCCGGCCATGTTGCGAGAGCACGGTCTGGAACTCAGGCAGTTCGGCAATGATCTTGCGCATGCGGTTGACGTAGTCGTTGCCTTCTTCGAGCGAAATCGTCGTCGGCAAGGTGGCGCGGATCCACATATTGCCTTCTTCGAGCTTGGGCAGGAACTCGAGGCCAAGCAGGCGCACGACCACGAATGTGGTGGCGACGATGGCGATAGCGGCGAGGATCGCCACCTTCCTGAAGCGCAGCACGATCTCGAGCGCCGGCTCATACACGCTGGCGATGGCGCGAACCAGGAATGTTTCTCTTTCTTCGACGTGATCGGGAAGCACGAAGGCGCAGAGCGCGGGCGTAATGGTGAACGTCGCCAGCAGGCCGCCGGCGAGCGCATAAGCGTAGGTCTGCGCCATCGGCCCGAAGATATGCCCCTCGACCCCGCTCATCGTAAACAGCGGGATGAAGGCCGCGACGATGATGCAGGCGGCAAAGAAGATCGACCGGTTGACGCCCGCGGCCGCTGCCGCGATCTGCTTCAGCTTGCCGGTCAGGCCGTGGTGATAGGTCATGGTGTCGGCCGGATCGCCCTCTTCGCCGCGTGGACCATGCGCCAGCCGTCGGTAGATCGCCTCGACCATGATGACTGTCGCATCCACGATGAGACCGAAGTCGATCGCGCCGACGGACAGCAGATTAGCGGATTCGCCGCGCACGACCATGAGTCCGATGGCGAAGAACAGGGCGAATGGAATCGTCGTGGCGATGATCAGCGCGCTGCGCAGATCGCCGAGAAACAGCCATTGGATAAGCACGATCAGCAGAATGCCGACGACCATATTGTGCAGCACGGTATTGGTCGTGGTGTTGATCAGCTCTTCGCGGTCGTAGATGCGCTCGATCTTGACACCCGGCGGCAGGATGCCCTCGCTCGCGATACGCGCAACTTCCGCATGCACGGCGCTGAGCACCGGCATGCTGCGCTCGCCGCGCCGCATCAGCACGATGCCCTGGACGACGTCGTCGGCTTCGAGAATGCCGGCGATGCCAAGACGCGGCTGAAAGCCGATCTCGACGGTCGCGATATCGCGCACCAGCACGGGCGAACCGTTGACCTGCGTCAGCATCGTCGATTCGATGTCGTCGATGCTGCGGATGAGGCCGACGCCGCGCACCACGGCGGACTGGCTGCCGATATTGACCGTATTGCCGCCGACGTTGAGGTTGGAGTTGTTGAGGCTCTGCACGACCTGGGGCAGGGTGAGGCCATAGGCGACGAGGCGGTCGAGATCGACCTTGATCTCGTAAGTCTTGGTCTTGCCGCCCCAACTCGTGACGTCGATGACGCCGGGAACGGCGCGGAAGCGGCGTTTCAGCACCCAGTCGTTGAGTGTCTTCAAATCCATGACGCTGTAGCCAGGCGGACCGACGAGCCTGTAGCGGTAGATTTCGCCGATCGGGCTGACCGGCGAAATGCCGGGCTGTGCGCCATTCGGCAACGTCTGCACCTGCGCCAGCCGGTTGAGAACCTGCTGCTCGGCCTCGCGGTAGGTGAAGTCGAAGGTGAATTGCAGCTTCACCGACGAAAGCCCGTAGAGCGAGATGCTGCGAACGGTCTTCAGGTTCGGCAGTCCGGCGGTTGCGACTTCGATGGGGATGGTGATGTAGCGTTCGACTTCTTCCGCCGACAGGCCGGCGACCTGGGTGACGACTTCGACGGACGGCGGGGTCGGATCGGGATAGGCTTCGATGTTGAGTAGCTTGAAGGCGATCAGCCCGCAGAGCATCATGCCTGCGAGCATCAGGAGCATGACGACACGCTGGCGCAAGGCGAAGGAAACTATGCCATCCATAAAACCTTGCCTATGAAACCTTGCGCCTGCGCACTGCTGTTTGCTAACTGCCGCCGAGCGTTGCCGCCCTGTCGATGAACAGCGCGCCTCTGGTGACGACCCGCTCGCCCGGCTTCAATCCCTTGACGATCTGAATGCGACCTCCGCTGACGAGGCCGGGCTGGACCGGCCGCAATTCCAGCCTGTCATCGCTGCCCATGACCCAGATGCGCGTCTTGTCGCCTTCGTAGATCAGGGCCTCGCGCGGGACGCTTGCCGACTTGCCCTCGCTCTTGCCGATCAGCCGCACGCTGGTGAACATTTCCGGACGCAGCAGCCCTTCGCTGTTGTCGATATTGGCGCGCACGGGAATCCGCCGGCTTGCCGGATCGATGGACGAACCTATGAGCGCGATCTCGCCGGTGAAAGTGCGGTCCGGATAGGCGACAACGCGGAATTCAAGCTTCTGGCCGACGAAGACATTGCCGACATCGGACTCGCGTACGCTGGCTACAAGCCAGACCCGCGACAGGTCACCGAGCGTGAACGCCGGATCGGACGCGCCCGTCGAAAGGAACTGGCCGGTGCCGACCTTGCGCTGGATGATCATGCCGGCGATGGGCGAGAAGACGGTCGTCTCGGCGCTGATCTTGCCGGTCTGTTCGAAGCTGGCAATTTCGGCATCGCTCTTGCCGATGATGCGCAGACGATTGCGCACGGCTTCGAGCCCGATTTCGGCGGCGCGCACGTCGTTCTGCGCCGCCGTGAGATCATTCTGCGCCTGCTGATAATCGCGCGTTGCGATGGCGTTGGCGGCGGCAAGATCGCGCAGGCGCTTTTCGGCGTTCTGCACGAGGCGCAATTGCGAGCGCACTTTGTTGAGATTGCTGACGGCAGCCATCAGGTCGTTTTCGCTTTGGACGACATCGACGGCTTCCAGGTTGAACAGCGGGGCGCCTTGTTCGACCTGCTGTCCGGGCTTGCCGAAAATCTTCGTGACGCGTCCGGCGAATTGCGAGAACACCGGGGTTACCCGCTCTTCGTCGACGGTGATCTTGCCTTCGGTGGTCGTTTCCGGCGCGAAGGCTTCTTCGCCGACGGGTTCGATGCGGATCGTCGCCAATTGCTCGGGAGTCAGAAGCAAACCGGATTTCGCCACGGCGGGCGGTCTGGCATTGCTCACCGGCGCCGCGGAATTCGCCAGCGGCCGCCAGTACCATCCGGCCGCGCCGATCAGCACGACGATCAGGACGGCCGCCTTCGCACCGCTGCTGAGCCTGCCGGCAGCGCGGAGAGCATTGGCTTGGCCTGATGCAGGATTGTTCATGCGGTCGAGCTCCCTCAGCTCGGCGTCAACAGGTGCGATAGAGTGGCGAGCCTATCGCCCAATCTCTCGCTTGCGTCAACACAACGTATGGCGACGGATATTCCCAATCATTGAACAAACTGTGGCGGCAATGCTTGAGACACAGGGATATTTTATATTCGGCCATTTTATTGGCGGCTGTGCCTTGGTGTTGCGTTACATCGTCATGCGAATGGTTGCGCGCAGACGCCGGTGCCTGCGTCGTCGTGGCGGGCCTGCTGGTCGACGTGCTGGAGCGTGCGTATCCGGTCGCGTTGCGACCGAGCTGCAGTTAATTCGGATCTGTTTTTCTCCGGGGTTGACAGCGTCGGCCGGGGGTATCAATGAAACCTTGTCCGGCCATGTTGCCCTGCAGCAAGACCGGCCCTCCAAGGAACCTAAACCCGATGCCAAGCGACAGTAGTCGATCTAACGCGCCGCGCAGGACGCACCGACGGGCCTAGGTTTCCAGGCTCTCTCGTGGCGGCCGACGCGGCCGAAATGAGGTGAGCCGTGGTCTTCTTTTTCGAAGATTCCAAGGATGCTCGGCCGCTTTCGCACTTCGTGCGTAAAGGCGGCGCGCTGTCCTGGGCAGATCTGATAGCTTTTCTGTTGCTTGCCGCGGCGGCCGTGCTGGTCGTGCAGGGCGCCGAACAGATGGGGCAGCCGCTCGCGCATCTGCAATCCCAGCCTGTCGTGCTCGATCCAGCGCGTTTGCCGGAATATGCCCTGCTCACGACGTTGCGCATGTTCGCGGCGCTTGCCGCATCGCTTGTGTTCACCTTTGTGGTGGCCACCCTGGCGGCCAAGAGCCGCAAAGCCGAGCTGGTCATCGTGCCGGCGCTCGACATCCTGCAATCGGTGCCGGTTCTGGGTTTTCTGACCTTCACGGTGACGTTTTTCATGGGCCTGTTTCCGGGCCGGGAAGTTGGCGTGGAATGCGCGGCGATCTTCGCCATCTTCACCAGCCAGGCCTGGAACATGTCGTTCAGCTTCTACCAGTCTCTGCGTACGATTCCGGCCGATCTCGATGAGGTGGCGCGGCAGTTCGGCTTTTCGCCATGGCGGCGCTTCGTGCGCCTGGAGTTGCCGTTCGCCATGCCGGGCCTGGTCTGGAATACGATGATGTCGATGTCGGGCGGCTGGTTCTTCGTCGTCGCCTCCGAGGCTATCACCGTCGGCGACACGACGGTCACCCTGCCTGGCATCGGCTCGTGGCTGTCGATCGCCATCGGCAACGAGGATTTCAAAGCCGTCGGGCTCGCGGTCCTCGCCATGGCGGTGGTCATCGTGCTTTACGATCAACTCGTGTTCCGGCCGATTGTCGCCTGGGCGGATAAGTTCCGCTTCGAGCAGACCGCGTCGCAGGCGCGGCCCAGTTCCTGGCTCTACGACCTCATCCGCCGCACGCGGCTGTTGCGGCGCCTGTTCGCCGCTTTCGCCTGGCCGATCCGGAATCTTCCCGCTTTCAATTGGCCGGGGCTCCCGGCGGCGCCGCCGATCCGCGCCGGCGGCGTCGCCGATCGGGCGCTGAACCTCCTGTGGCTCGCGCTCGTCGCCTTCGCCTGCCTGTGGGCCGCGTGGGTGCTGCAGAATTTTATCGCCCGCTCGCTCTCCTGGAGCGATGTGCTGACGGCATTCATCCTCGGCCTCGCCACTTTGACGCGGGTCATGGTTCTGATTGCCGTCGCCAGCCTGATCTGGGTGCCGATCGGCGTCTGGGTCGGCCTGCGCCCGGCCTGGGCCGAGCGGCTGCAGCCGCTGGCGCAGTTTCTCGCGGCCTTTCCCGCCAATGTGCTGTTTCCCTTCGCGGTGACGGCGATTGTCGCCTTTCGTCTCGATCCCAACATCTGGCTGTCGCCGCTGATGGTGCTCGGCACACAGTGGTACATTCTGTTCAACGTCATTGCCGGCGCCAGCGCCATTCCAACCGACATGAAGGAAGCCGCCCACATTTTCGGAATCGGTGGCTGGCAATGGTGGCGGCAGGTCGCGCTACCGGCGATCTTTCCCTATTACGTCACCGGGGCATTGACAGCCACCGGCGGCTCCTGGAACGCCAGCATCGTCGCCGAGGTTGCCTCCTGGGGAGACCGGCAGCTTGAAGCGGCCGGGCTCGGCGCCTTTATCGCCAAGGCGACAACGGCAGGCGATTATCCGCGCGTGGCGCTCGGCATCGCCGTGATGAGCGTCTTCGTCATCGTCGTCAATCGCGTGGTGTGGCGACCGATGTATCGCTATGCCGAGCGCCGCCTGCGTCTGGACTAGATAAGAGGAATTGCGTCATGACCCTGGTTCAAACCAATCCACTCGCGCAGCCGCTCGTCGAGGTCCGCGCCGTCCGTCATGTCTACGGCAATACCGGCGCGTCAGGCTTGCTCGTGCTCGACAATGTCGACCTTACGCTGTCCAGCAACGAGATTGTCGGCCTGCTCGGGCGCTCAGGCTCGGGAAAATCGACTTTGTTGCGCTCGATCGCCGGCCTCATCGCGCCGACACAGGGCGTGGTGGATTTCCCGCACGGTCCCTCCGAGCGCAAGGCCAGCGTCAGCATGGTCTTCCAGAGCTTCGCGCTGTTCCCCTGGCTCACCGTGCTTCAAAACGTCGAGGTTGGCCTCGAGGCCAAGCGCGTGCCAGCCGAGGAGCGGCGGCGGCGCGCGCTCGCGGCCATCGATCTGATCGGTCTCGATGGCTTCGAGAGCGCCTATCCGAAGGAATTGTCGGGCGGCATGCGCCAGCGCGTCGGCCTTGCCCGTGCGCTCGTCGTCGATCCCGATGTCCTGCTGATGGACGAGCCTTTCTCGGCGCTCGATGTGCTGACCGCCGAGACGCTGCGCACCGATCTTCTCGATCTCTGGTCGGAACGCCGGATGCCGATCAAGTCGATCCTGATCGTGACGCATAACATCGAGGAAGCGGTGCTGATGTGCGATCGTATCCTCGTGTTCTCGTCGAATCCCGGTCGTGTGGTTGCCGAGTTGAAGGTCGATCTGCCGCACCCGCGCAACCGGCTGGACCCCGCGTTCCGCGCCCTGGTCGAGGACATCTATGTGCGCATGACGACCAGGGCGACGCCGGGGCAGGCCCGCGACGGGATGTTTCAGGGAATGGGGATCGGCACCGCTTTGCCGCGGGTCTCAACCAATGCGCTCGCAGGCCTGATGGAGGCTGTGGCCGCGGCACCCTACAACGGCAAAGCCGATCTGCCGCAACTCGCCAGCGAGCTTCAATACGAGGCTGACGACCTGTTTCCGATCGCCGAAGTGCTGCAATTACTGCGCTTTGTCGAACTCGAGGGCGGCGATCTCAAGCTCCTGCCGGCGGCGCGGCGGTATGTCGATGCCGAAGTCGATCAGCGCAAGCAGCTCTTCGCCCAGCAATTGCTCGCCCACGTGCCGCTCGCCGCCCACATCCGGCGCGTGCTCGATGACCGGGCGAGCCATCTGGCGCCAGCCCGCCGCTTCCGTGACGAACTGGAGGACTTCATGTCCGAGGATTATGCGGCGCAGACCTTGAAGACGGCGGTCCAATGGGGCCGTTACGGCGAAGTCTTCGCCTATGACGAGGATGCCGATCAGTTCAGTCTCGACAATCCGGTCTGAGGCGGTCTGGCCGCCTCAGAACGTCAATGTCGAACGGATGCCGAAAGTCCACGAGTTGTGCAGATTACGTTGCTGGTTGGCCAGCGTGGCCTGGGGCAAGCCGGCGCCCGGGTTGATGACGTACTGGAGCGAAGGCTGGATCGACAGCCAGTCCGCATACTTGTAGCTATAGGAATATTCGACCGAGAGTTCATAAGGCTTGATCGGCATCAGTCCCTTCGCTGCGGCGAAGCCGTCCTGATAGTAACTGCGCGCGCTGGAGCTCGTGCGTAGCATCGTGAATGCCAGTCCCGTGACGTCGTTTGGTCGTGACGCAAACGGGGCTTTGAAGGTCACGCCCCATTCCGCATAGAGGTTCACAAGGTTGCGATCGTCGGGGGCGCCCATCAGCAGGGCGAAGACGCCGATGCCCTGATCGCGCGTTCCCGGCCGCAGCCACAGCATCTGATCGATGAGGCCGTAGATCGCCGTATCGCCCTTGTGCATGCGCGGTGGGCCGCCGGTGAGCGCAAGCAGGCCGCCGGTCGTGTCGAAGCGCTGGTCGGCGAAGGCTCCGGAATGATGCCAGGCTCCCAACTTGAGCGTGCGCGGCAGGCCTTTCGCGCCCTCGCCCTGATTCTGGTCCCACCAAAGCTCGAGGAAGTAGAGCGGCGGATCGGTGACGCGAAACGACGTCCCGGTGCGGTTGCGCTTCTGCGGATCGCCGACGCCGGGACCAGCCGGATCGCCATTGAACACGGCGCCGACCAGCGTAAACTCGTCAGTAAGTTTATATTTGGCGCGGACCATCGGGGTTGCGAGCGGATAGTTCGGACCGCCGGACGGCAGGTTGGCAGCCGCCAGCGCGGGATAGCCGAAACTTGAGTTCAGCAGGAACGCGCTCTGCTGCCCCATCATCATTTCATCGTTGGCGCCCTGCTGTCCTATGCGCAGCGAGAGCCGGTCGTCGAGCAGCAAGGTCTCCACCCAGGCATTGTAGAGGCGGGTGGCCCTGGTGGCCTCGATGTTGCTGACCGGCTGCAGGGTGCCGACCATATTCAGCGACGGCTCCCGGCCGTGGATCTGGAATACGCTGGCATAGAAACGCGTCTTCGTGAGACCTGCCAGCTTTTCGAGGTCGGCATCGATCGTGCCCGTGGTGAGGCCGTTATAGGTCACGCCCCGTCGAACGCCGCCGGCGAAGTTGGTCCAGATTTCGGATTGCTCGGTCAGGCCAAGCGTAATGCCGCGCGCCTGAAGAGCGTCGCGCCACGAGTCTTCCGCGAAGGCCGCTTGCCCGAACGTGAACTGCCCGAAGAGGATTTGGAATGACAGCGCAGCAATGCCTGCCGGACGGGCCGGATTGACCGGCCGCAAGGCACGCAGGGCATAGGGCAGGCATTTGATCATGAGCACACGGAAAGGACTTCGGTTCAAACGGGAAGGTCGCCTTAAACTAAAGCCAGATAACGACGATATGTCAGCAGCTTTACCATAGGCTGCCGGACGATGCGTCAAGCCCGTTTGTCGGTTTCGCGACGAAATGGCCGCTACCCGTTTAATCGTTGCGCGAAGGATCACGATTTCTGTCTCTTGTGTCGCCCCGGCCACAGCAAAAAACTGACGCTCACGCAGATTTCCGCATGTTTTCCGGCGCACATCTACCAATGCGGCGTCTGGCGCCTTGACTTGGTTCCGGCGCTGGGCAAGTTCAGCCAGGGCTTTGGTTTGTACCGGGTGCAAGAGACGTTGTTCATTCCCATGCGTTGTGCCGCGTCCGGCGATAGCCTTGTCGACGCGTCGAAACTTCGGGCGCCGAAAACCAGTTCTGCGAGCGTCGTCCTGCGACGTTCGGTGCTCCTGTGCACGCTCTTTCTCGCCGGCTGCACGGTCGGTCCCGATTTTCTGGCGCCCCCGCCGCCGTCGGTCGAAAAATATCTTCCCGACGACCGTCCGGCGCGGGAGGGACGCGGCGGCCCGGCGGCAGGTCTCGTGTGGGGCGCCGATGTCTCGGCGCAATGGTGGCGGCATTTCGGTTCGGAAGAACTCAACCGGCTGATCGAAGCAGGCATTGCCCAGAACGCCGACCTGCAGACCGCCGAAGCGGCGCTGCGCGTCGCGCAGGCGAATGTCGTCATCCAGCGTGGCGCGCTGTTTCCTGTCGTCGGTCTCGGCTTCAATTCCAGCAGCCAGCGGGTCTCGCAGACCTTGAGCGCGCCGACACCGTCGGGCGATTATCTCTACAGCCTCCATACCGGTCAGGTGAACGTCGCCTTCTCGCCCGACATCTGGGGTGGCACGCGGCGCCAGATCGAATCGGCCGAGGCGCAGGCGCGCGCCGCCGCCTTCCAGCGCGAGGCGGCCTATCTCAGCCTGACCGCCAATATCGCTTTGGCTGCCGTGCAGGAAGCGTCCCTGCGCGGCCAGATCGCGGCGACGACGCGCATCATCGGCGCGCAGGAGCAATTGCTCGGCATCCTGCGCAAGCAGAATTCCGCCGGCCAGATCGCGCTGCCCGACGTGGCGTCGCAGGAAACCGCCGTGGCGCAGGCGAAACTGCTGCTGCCGCCGCTTGAGCGCCAGCTCGGCCAGCAGCGCAATCTGCTGGCGGTGCTGACCGGACGCTTTCCCGGCGAGGGCGTGAAGGGAAGTTTCAGCCTGCGGTCGTTCCGGCTGCCGCGCAAGATCCCGCTCAGCCTGCCGGCCGACCTGGTGCGCAACCGTCCCGACATCCGCATCGCCGAAGAAAACCTGCATGCGGCCAACGCCCTCATCGGCACCGCCATCGCCAACCGCCTGCCGCAGATCACCCTGTCGGCCAATGCCGGCTCGAGCGCCGCTTCGCTGGGCCGTCTGCTGTCGCCGGAGACGGGGTTCTGGACCATCGCCGGCAATGCCGCGCAGACCGTGTTCGACGCCGGCACCCTGGCGGCGCGCCAGCAGAGCGCCGAGGAATTCACCACGCAGACGGCGGCGCAGTACCGCGCCACGGTGCTGATGGCGTTCCAGAACGTCGCCGACACCTTGCGCGCGCTGCAAAGCGACGCCCGCGCGCTCAACGCCGCCATTGCCGCGGAAGGGGCTGCGAGCCGCAATCTCGACCTGATGCGCAAACAGGTCGAGGCGGGCCAGATCAGCCTACCGCTTCTGCTCAGTGCCCAGCAGGCCTACCTGCAGACGGCGCTGGCGCGGGTGCAGGCGGAGGCGCAGCGCATTGCCGATACGGTGGCCCTGTTCCAGGCCCTGGGCGGCGGCTGGTGGAACCGCCCGGGTCCTCTCGTCCCGCCGCTCGATCCGGTGCCTGTTGTCGCCGCGAATTAACAGAAAACGGCCGCCGCTTGGCGATGGCCGGACCGGAGCTTCAGTCGGATTGCAATCAGCGCGCGCTGGGCGCGAACGCGTTGCCCATGGTGTCGCCGGGAAGACGCAGATGCGCGCGGCTGGGACCATCGCCGTTCTCGGCGCCGAAGCTGGTGAAACCGCTCATCCCGGGTAGTCCCAGCGGCTGTTGGGAAAGGGGCGGCTGCGCAATCTCGGTGCGTTGGCGAACGTAGACATTGCGCTCGACGCGCACACGCCCGCCGATGCGGGCGCAGCCTCCGCTCTTCTCAGCCACATAGCCTGATCCGAAGATCGCACAAGGATTGTTTTGTCCAGCGCGCGGCAAGCCGTTGTCCGCAGCCCATACGTCCGGAACGAACAGCAGACACATGGTTCCCGTGGCAGCCATCAACCGCCATGCACGCGGGATGTTGTTTTCATCGAACCGTTTGGTCAACGCCATCTTGGTCAACGCAATGCCGCCTTCCGATTGCTGCTTCGGCCAGAATTTTGAGTTGCCGATCCTGTGACGCGGAACCTTGTGATACCTGACTCGATATCAACCTTCGTAGTCCGATTGATATCAAGATCGTGGCGAGATCGTGGTCGCCATGCATCTTAATCCGCGAAACGCAAATGCAAAACACAAATGACTGTCCGCAACTCTCTTTATTGCGTTCGCCAATCGCCGATCGCAGCCTGCACGATCGCCAGCGCCGCAACCGCAGCAGTGTCGGCGCGCAGCACTCGTGGACCCAGCGAAATCGATACGGAACCCGGGACTTCGGCCAATGCCTTGCGCTCGCTGTCGTCAAACCCGCCTTCCGGGCCGACGACGACGGCGACAGCAGGTTGATGCTGGCCGGCGCGAATCTGTTCTGCGAAAGCCTGTGTCAAGGCCGCAAACGGTTCTGCCACCGGCGCATCTTCATCGCAGAAGACGAGCCGGCGATTGGCCGGCCAGTCGCGCAGCAGGCGGTCCAGCGCTATTGTGTCGTCAACCTGTGGAATGTTCATGATGCCGCATTGCTCGGCGGCTTCAACGGCGTTGGCGCGCATGCGTTCGAGATTGACGCGCTGCGCCTGGGTCCGCCGCGTCGTCACCGGCCGCAGACGCGCAGCGCCCATTTCGACGGCCTTCTGGATCATATAGTCGAGCCGCGCGTGTTTGAGCGGCGCGAAAAGATAATGCACGTCGCCCGGCCGGTCTTGCGGGCGCACGTTTCGTTCGACGACAAGGCGCGCCGATTTGCGGCCTGCAGACCTGCCGCCAGAAGCTGCGACGCGCGCCAGCCATTCGCCGTCGGCGCCGTTGAACACGAGAATGCCGTCGTTTTCCGCCAGTCGCAGCACATTGAGCAGGTAATTCGTCTGCTCACGGTCAATCTCGATCGCCGCACCGGCCGCCAGCGGGGCATCGACAAACAGCCGCTGGGCGGCAAAATCATAGCGTGGCATGGCGTGATTTCATGGCTCGGTTTGGCTCGTGGCGCTGGCGTTTGGCCGGTTTTCCGACACCTGTCCGGCTGGTGCAAGCATGTTTGGCGACAGAACGGGTTCGCCTCCCGCCTGAGACCACGAAAGCGTCGTAATCGCCCGCCAATGCTGCTTTTGGATGCTCCCTTGCCGAGCGGCACGCCTGATTGGTAAAAGGCTTGCCCGGCGGAACCCTCCCAAGCCCCCAAAGGCTTAACATTAACGCGGACGGACCCGCATCCGATCAGTTTGCAGCACAGGTAACGGATAATGGCCACAATCTCGACAAACAGCGCCCCCCGCCGCGCGCCCCGGCTTCTGGCGGTCCTGCTTGCCCCGGCGTTCGCCTGTTTCGCTCTGCCGG
The DNA here is from genome assembly GCA_029222685.1 of Terripilifer ovatus. Taxonomy (GTDB): domain Bacteria; phylum Pseudomonadota; class Alphaproteobacteria; order Rhizobiales; family Beijerinckiaceae; genus Terripilifer; species Terripilifer ovatus. The sequence goes on from JARHVB010000011.1 coordinate 94,710, forward strand.
CGCTGGCGCAATCCTGCAACGACGATATCGGCAAGTTTCAGCAGCGCCGCCAGGCGCAGATCGCCGGGCTCAATGCGCTGAATACCAAAGGCAAGGGCAAGCTTGATCCCATCGCCGCCTGTCCCAAACTGCGGGCTTTGTCGGGCATCGAAGAAGAGATGTTCAAATACATGACCAAGAACAAGGATTGGTGCAACATTCCCGACGACGTCATGGAATCCGTCAAGGAAGGCAAGGGTAAATCGGCCAATCTTGCCGGGCAGGCCTGCAAGGCCGCCGCGCAAGTCGCCAAGATGAAGGCTGCAGCGGCCCGCCAGCAGCAAGAGGGCGGCGGTGGCCAGCCCGTGCAGCGGTTGCCGACCGGCCCGCTGTGAGCGCAGCTCCGGATAAATCCAAAACCGCCAATCAATATGCTCTGCCGGATTCGACCGCCGGCAATCTCTTCCTGCGTCTGGCGCCGGCCGCTGCCGTGCCGTTCGTCCAGCTCGCGCGTATCGACCGGCCGATCGGCTGGTGGCTGCTGCTGCTGCCGTGCTGGTGGTCGGCGGCGCTGGCGGGCATCGCCCGCGGCAGCGGTCCCGACTGGCTGCATGTCGCGCTGTTCCTGCTCGGCGCCGTCGCCATGCGCGGCGCCGGATCCACATGGAACGACCTCGTCGACCGCAAGATCGATGCCGGTGTCGAACGCACGCGCGGCCGCCCCCTGCCTTCGGGCCGGGTGACGCCACGCGCCGCGGCAGCCTTCCTCGTCGCTCAATGCGCCGTCGGCGCGCTGGTGCTGCTGTCGTTCAATCGTTTCGCCATTGCAACGGGACTGGCATCGCTCGCCATCGTTGCGATCTATCCGTTCATGAAGCGCGTCACGTCATGGCCCCAGGCCGTACTCGGCCTCGCCTTCGCATGGGGCGGGCTGATGGGCTGGGCGGCGGCGTTCGGCTCGCTCGCCGTTCCCGCCGTGATGATTTATGCCTGCGCGATCTTCTGGACCATCGGCTACGACACGATCTACGCCCTGCAGGACGCTCGCGACGACGCCATCGTCGGCATCCGCTCGACCGCGCGCCTGTTTGCGCAGAATGTCCGCATGGGCGTGGCGCTTTGCTATCTGCTGGCAGTCCTGTGCGCCGTCGTGGCGATTGCCGGCGTCAACGGCGGACCGCTGGCATGGCTCGGCCTGTTCGCCTTTGCGCTGCATCTCGTCTGGCAGATCCGCCGCATCGAACGTGCCGATACGGATCGCGCGCTGATGCTGTTTCGCTCCAACCGTGACGCCGGCCTGCTGTTGTTCGCAGGTCTCGCCGCCGACGGCATGCTTTCTGCGATCACCTGATGCTCAATGGCGGGCGATGATTTCGTCTTCGCCGCTGAACACATGATCCAGCCGCTGCGTATGGCCCGGCTTGCGGCGGGCGAGGAAACGCCCGCGGCGCGTGGCGATGATCTTTCCCGTGCGGCGATGAGCATGCGCCGTTCCGCATTTAAGATCGCCGACTCTATGTTCGATGCATTCGAGGGGGCCTGCCTTGCGTTCGATGAACAAGGGCAGATCGAAATAGAGACCCCAGTATTTCAGATGCGCGAGCGCGTCGTACCTGTCGGTAGTCTCGGTGAGCATGACAGCGAGATCGGCGTCCCGATGCAGCAGCACGACGCGATAGCGCAACGTCTTGCCGTCGTCGGTGGCAACGTTGATTGCGACACCCTGATAGGCCTTTGCCGGTACGCCGATGTTCATGCGCACGCCGTCGCGGCGGCGGCTGATCAGCACCCCTTGCTTGCGCAAGGTAACCTGGCGTTGTCCGCCGTCCGCGCGCTGGTCGCGCCGGATCAGCCCCGGCCATTCTTGCCGATATTCTTGCCGCGCTTCTTGCCGTTTCTCGAAAGCCTCGATCATCGTCTGCCTGTCCCGGTGTGTTTCTGGCGACAAGACTAGGCGGTGGGCGACGCGCAATTGGCTAACGCGGCTGGTTAAGCGATCATAAAATCAACGTTTGCCCCGCCTTAAGCGCGGCAGGCTGAACAGTGGCTTTGCCGATTGTTTCAAATTGTCGGTAATTGAGCAGGCAGCAGGTAGGCTTTCACAACCGCGCATGATCGAAAACGGGCTCGACGGACTGCTTCCATTCGCCGTTGAACTTGTGAATTAGGTCCTGTGCTGCAGTGCGCCCGGTGGCCACTCGTTCGTCGAGCAGGTCGATATACTGTGTCTCGTCGCGGCCGTCGGTGTCGTGCCGGGCGCGCCGGGTCAGGCCGGCGCGGGCGAGCTTCAGCGCTTCCCGGCCGATGTCACGCAATGTGTGGTTGTTGATCCGCGCATCGAGGCCGAGCCGGGGCACGTCATCGCGCAGTTTCTGCCGTTCGTCCGCGCTCCAAAGGCGCACAAGATCCCATGCGGCATCGAGCGCGCCCTGGTCGTAAAGCAGGCCTGCATAAAATCCCGCCATGGCGAGGATATGCTGCGACGAGCCCATGTCGGCGCCGCGCATTTCCAGATAGCGTTTCAGCCGGACCTCGGGAAAGATCGTCGACAGATGGTTGGCCCAGTCGGAGACCATCGCCCGCTCGCCGGGCAAGGCCTGCAGACGGCCCTCCATCAGGTCGCGGAAGTCGGCGCCCGCCACGTCGTGATAGACATCGCCGCGCTTGACGAAATACATCGGCACCTGCAGCGCGTAATGGACATATTGCTCGAAGCCGAAGCCTTCTTCGAAGGCGAACGGCAACATGCCGGCTCGGTTGTTGTCGGTGTCGCGCCAGATCTCGGAGCGTTCCGACAGACGACCGTTCAGATGGCCCTCGGTGAACGGCGAATTGGCGAACAGCGCCGTCGTCAGCGGCTGCAGCGCCAGCGAGACGCGCAGCTTTTTCACCATGTCGGCCTCGGAGGTGAAGTCGAGATTCACCTGCACGGTCGACGTCCGGTACATCATGTCGAGACCGCGCGTACCTACCTTCGGCATGTAGGCGGTCATGATCTTGTAGCGGCTTTTCGGCATGACCGGTGTTTGCGCCAGCGACCACAGCGGGCTCATCCCCAGGCCCAGAAAGGCGATGCCGTGCCGCTCGGCAACCGTGCGCGCATGTGCCAGATGGGCGCTCAATTCGTCGCGCGTCTGGTGGACGTTTTCCAGCGGCGCGCCGGACAGTTCGAACTGGCCGCCGGGCTCCAGCGAAATCGCACCGCCGCCGTCAGGATCGAACAGCCCGATCAGGGCATCGCCGTCGACGATCGTCTCCCAGCCGGTCACAGCCTGCATGCCCTCGAGCAGGGCCATGATGCCGCCGTGGCCGTTCCTGCCGGCATAGGGAACCGGCGAATGGTCCGCCGTGTAGAAGGGGAATTTCTCGTGTTCCGTCCCGAGCAGCAGGATTCCGTCGGTCTTGATGCCTTGTTCGAACCAGGCGACGAGTTCCCGGCGCGATTCGATCGGCGTTGTGTCGGATGTATCGCGGGCCATGAAACTCGTTGTTAACTGAAAGAGCAATCGGGCGGAGCCGGATCGGTCGGTCTTAATAGGCGGGCGCCGCAGCCGATGCAATCCGTCGGACGGGGCGGACGCGGCAGGGCATTGAAAATGCTGGAGGCAGCCGGAAGCCCGGCGCGCGGACCGGACCGCCGCTGCACTTTACCGAAATAACTAAATGACATCATATGGTTCCGAATAAGCAAGTCTTAATGACTTTGCGTGTCATATGCGCGCAGACGAAGGAAGCTGCATGGCGCGTATCTGCAAATTTCTGGCGGACCAGCGGGGCGCGACGTCCATTGAGTATGGCTTCATCGGCGTGACGGTTTCGATCGCCATCGTGGCAGGGGTGACGTCCATCGGTTCGAAACTGAAGGACCAATGGTACGTAGGGTTGGCCAACGGCTTCAAATAGTCTCGCTGTCGCTCGGCCCATTCGCGACCGTTGGCCGGCGTTCTCAGCCTGTTGAAAGTCCCGCCGGCGGCGAGGTCTTGCGACATCGCCGCCCGAGGACTGGCTAGCGCGGCCTGTTGTTGCCGAATATCTGGCCGAGCATGTCGTCGAGGCCGGATTGCTGCTGCGGCGATGGCCGGGTGCCGTGTCCGAGCATTTTTCCAAACATGTCGATGCCCGCCTGGATCGTCGCGGGATCGAAGCCGCCCGCAGAACCGGGAGCCGGCACGCCGGGGCTGGACGTCTGGCCCTGTTGAGCCATGCCGCCTTGCAGGATCTGGCCGAGAATATCAGCAAGACCGCCGCCGCCAACACTGCCGCCTTGCGGCGCAGCGCTGCCGGGCTGGGGCGGTTGGCCGCCCGCATTGCCGCCGAAGATGCCGCCCAGGATATCGCCAAGGCTACCGCCGCTTTGCGGACCGGCGCCCGGCGGCTGCTGAGCCGCGCCGCCTTGGCGGGCCAGACCGCCTTGCAGCACCTGGCCGAGAATATCACCGAGGCTGCCGCCCGGACTTGCGCTGCCGACGCTGCCACCGTTGCCGCCTTGCGGCGCCGGCTGCCCAAGCATGCCCCCGAGCTGGCCGAGGATGCCGCCGAGCCCATTGTTGCTGGCCGATTTGAACAGCCCGCCGAGCACCATCGCCATGATCTCCGGCAGCATCTGCTGGATCGTTTCAGGAGCGACGCCGGCAGTGTCGGCCGCATGCGCTGCGACCTGCTGCGTCGCTCTGCTGCTGCCGAAAATCTGGCCGAGCATATCATTGCCGAACTGCTGCGTTTCCGGCGCGCTGGCTGCATTGGGATCGCTGAATGCGGCAACACCCCGGCCGTTCGCCATGCCGGTGAAAAGTTGCGCCATGCCGAGCGGGTCTTGCGTCTTGACCTGCAGGCCATGCGAGAGGGCGGGCAGAACCGATTCAATGGCCGCCTGCGCCTGTGCTTGAGATATGCCGAACTGATTGGCCAGATTCTGCACGCCTTGACCGTTGTGGGATGCCTGGATGATGTCGTTAAGATTGAACATAACAGCTCCTTCCACAGGTGAGCGGCGCGGACCGTAACGCCAAAGAGCTAAGCCGAACTTAAACTAAAAGCTTGATGCGGGCGAGCCGGCTCGTGATCTGAAACGCGACGAAGACTGCGGCTGTGCCGAAGATAGCTGCGCCCGCGACGATGCCGAGCATCGCGCCTTCCGGCCCCCAATAATGCGCGCCGAGTGTGACAAACGGAATTGTGCCCAGCGTCGCGCGGCCCCAGTTGAACAAGGTCGAGAGGCCGGGATAACCGAGATTGTTGAAGGCGGCATTGGCTACGAAGATGCAACCCAGAAACACCCAGGCCAGCGCGCCGAAGCGGCAGAAGAACAGCACGAGGCCGGCGGATTCTTCCGACGCCGAGAACAGGCGCAGGATCAACGGCGAGGCGAGCCACAGGATCGCCCACACAATGATCGTGTAGCCGATCGCCAGCGTGAAACAGTCGATCAGCGTGCGCCTGATCCTGTCGTAAAGACGCGCGCCGTAATTCTGGCCGATGATCGGCCCGACCGCGCCCGACAGGGCAAACAGCGCTCCATAACCAACGCCGACAAGCCGATCGAGAATCGTGACGGCGGCGATGGTTGCCTCGCCGAACGACGAATAGACGCTCATCGCATAAGACGTAGACACGGGCGCTGCGAGATTGGTCAGAATGACAGGCAGGGCGATGGCAAGCAGCGTCTTCAGGTCGCTCAGCAGCATGTACTTTTGCGGCCTGCCGATCAGTTTATGTACGCGCATGCATCCCCACACACCGACGCCGGCAAAGGCGAGGCGCGAAATATCCGTGGTGATCGCGGCGCCCTGCACGCCGAGACCCATGCCGAAGATCAGCAGCGGATCGAAAACCGCGGTGACGAGGCCGCCGCCAAGCGTCACATACATCGACCGGCGCGCATCGCCGGCGGCGCGCAGCAGCCCCGACATGGCCATGCCGAGCGCCAGCGGCACCGTCGACGGCAAAGTGATCGCGAGAAAAGTCGAGGCGGTGTCCAGGGTCGCGCCGCGGGCGCCCAGCAGATGCAGCAGATCTCCACGGAATGGATAGGCCACGATCGTGATGACGCTTGAGATGATGCCGACATGGATAAGGCAGGAGGTGGCCAGGCGCTCCGCCTTGATCCGGTCGCCGCTGCCGATGGCACGCGAGACGAGCGCGCCGACGGCGATGCTCAGGCCGATGCTGATCGAGATGACGAAAAAGGAAAGCTGCGTCGCATAGCCGACAGCAGCCGTCAGCGAATGGTCGCCGAGCCAGGAGACATAGAGCAGCGACAGCAGATCGACCACGAAAATGGCCATCAGCCCGATCGAACCCGTCGCCGCCATGACGACGACGTGACGCATGATCGGCCCGTGCGTGAAGACGGCACGGTGGCCGGATTTCTGTTCAACACTCATTATCGAAATTTCCGGAAAGACATTCGGCTCCGCGATCACACGGCGGCACGCTGGAACGACTTAAATTGGCAGGAATGACAGAATTTTTGAGGACCGATGACGGTCGCAATGCCCGAGGCGTTGCTGGTTAGATAACGTTTATACCGGCGATTGCGAGGAAAATGTCTCTTCAGCCAGAAAAATGGCGAAACCGGGACCGGCAGGCTGCAGCCAGGCCCGGTGAAGGCCTGAACTGATGGGCTTAGACAACATACGTTTCAGCCGACGTGATGCGCGAGCAGCTTGCGGCAGATCCGTTCGAATGCCGCGCGCTCGCTGGCGTCGAGCGGCGCCAGAAATTTATCCTGCACCGTCTCGACGGCGGGCAGGGCCTGTGCCATGGCCTGCTCACCCGCGGGCGTGACCGCCAGCATGTTCTGCCGCCGGTCTTCGCGCGAAGCGGTGCGGCTGACCCAGCCTTTCGCTTCGAGCCTGTCGATCACACCGCCGATGGTGGCGCGGTCGTAGCCGATATGCGCTGCGAGCTCCGCCTGGCCGAGACCTCTGCCGTTGTCCTGAAGCTGTGCGATGGCAACGAGCGACGCGAACTGCACCGGCGTCAGGTCCGGTCCTGCCTCTTCCGCGAACAGGCGCACCGCGACCTGCTGCAGACGCCGGATGTAATGTCCCGGCATGCGCTCCATGGTCAGACGTGTGGCAGCTGTCTTTTTTTCGCTATCCCGCGCAACGCTCAATCGAGACATTTGTCGACCGACCAGCCATAGAGCCATTCGAGCGCATCGTAATAGCGTTCCTGGGTACGGCCTTTCCACAATTGATTGCGCACCAGCCGTTCCGCGCCTCCGGCATGAAACAGGCGGCCCATTTCGCGCGCCGAATAGACCACGCGCGCCGTGCGCGGAATGCGCTTTTCTTCGTAGAGCCGGAAGGCTTTCTGCAGGTCGTTGTTGTTGACTCTCAGCGCTTCGCGCAGCGTCACCGCATCTTCGAGCGCCATGCACGCGCCTTGCGCCATATATTGCAGCATCGGATGCGCGGCATCGCCGAGCAGGGTGGCGCGGCCTTCGCCCCATTTCAGCACCGGATCGCGGTCGGCGATGGTCCAGCGCCGCCAAGAGGTCGGCTTGTCGATGAGCTGCCGCGGCCGGTCGGCAATATGCGTGAAGTAGGATTGCACTTCCTCGCGTGAGCCTTCGCGCACGCCCCATTCTTCCTTCTCGCGGCTGTGGAAGGTGACGACGATATTGTAGAGTTCGCCGCCGCGCATTGGATAATGCACGAGATGGCAATTGGGGCCGACCCAGATCGTCGCCGCGTTCCAGCGCAGATCGGCCGGGAATTCGTCGCGCGGCGTGACCGCCCGATAGACCACATGGCCTGGCACGCGATGGCCGTCGCCGACCAGTTTCTCGCGTACGACCGATTTGACGCCGTCGCAGCCGATCAGCGCGATGCCGCGATATTCCTTGCCGTTCGAATCCTTAGCGCGCACGCCCTTGTCGTCGATGTCGATGCCGACGATGTGGGAGTTGGTGTGAAAGTGGACGTTCTTCTTCGTCTGCACTTCCTCGAAGATCGACAGGTGGATGTCGGCGCGATGGATCACCGCATAGGGGTTCTTGAAGCGCGCGCGAAAGGCTTCGCCAGCCGAAATCTTGCCGACAACGCTCTCGTCGACGGCGTCCATCATGATGAGATCGTCGGTATAGACGGCCCGCGCCCGGGCTCTGGGGCCGCAGCCCAGCGCGTCCATGGCGGCGAAAGCGTTGGGGCCGAGCTGAATGCCGGCGCCGATCTCACCGATCTCCGGCGCCTGTTCCATCAGTTCGACGTCGAAACCCGCCTGCGTCAGCGCCAGGGCGCAGCCCATGCCGCCGATACCGCCGCCGATCACCAGAACCGTGTTTTCATGTGATGCGCCAGCCATGCTTTCCTCCGCTCGCTTACGTCGCAATTTCGTAAGTATGCATTTTGTATGTATACTGTCAATCTTGCTTCTGGCGAGGTTTTTGCTACCTGTCGAGCCAAGGGTCCCCAGACCTTGGTTTAAACGACATCTGAATCGTCTATAAGCCGGCGCGCCGGGCGGTTTCCGGCTTTCCATGAGGACCTTATGCACATTGCTATGATCGGCTCGGGCTATGTCGGCCTGGTTTCGGGTGCTTGTTTTGCTGATTTCGGCCATGACGTGACTTGCGTTGACAAGGATGAGACCCGCATCGCCGCGCTGGAGCGGGGCGAGATCCCCATTTTCGAGCCGGGTCTTGAGGAAATCGTCGCGGCGAACGTGCGCCAGAAGCGCTTGTCCTTCACGCGCAGCCTGGCGCCGGCCGTGGCCGCTGCCGATGCGGTGTTCATCGCGGTCGGCACGCCGTCGCGCCGCGGCGATGGCCATGCCGATCTCGGCTATGTCTATGCGGCGGCGGCTGAGGTCGCGGACGCGCTCGACGGCTTTACCGTTATCGTCACCAAATCGACGGTTCCCGTCGGCACCGGCGATGAGATCGAGCGCATCATCCGCGAACGCCGGCCGGACGCGGATTTCGCCGTCGTCTCCAACCCGGAATTCCTCCGCGAGGGCGCCGCCATCGCGGATTTCAAACATCCCGATCGTATTGTCGTCGGCACCGGCGAGACGCGCGCGCGAGAGGTGCTGTCGGAAATCTACCGGCCGCTCAATCTCAACCAGCCGCCGCTCATTTTCATGGCGCGGCGCACGGCGGAACTGACGAAATATGCCGCCAATGCCTTCCTCGCCACCAAGATCACCTTCATCAACGAGATCGCCGATCTCTGCGAGAAGGCTGGCGCGGATGTGCAGGACGTGGCGCGCGGCATCGGCCTCGACAATCGCATCGGGCCGAAATTCTTGCATGCGGGGCCCGGCTACGGCGGCTCATGCTTTCCCAAGGATACGATGGCGCTGGTCAAGACGGCGCAGGAATTCGGTGCGCCGATCCGCATTGTCGAAACCGTGGCCGCCTCCAACGAAACGCGCAAGCGCCGCATGGCCGATAAAATCCTGGAAGCCTGTAGCGGCTCGGTCACGGGCAAGACCGTTGCGGTGCTCGGGCTCGCCTTCAAGCCCAATACGGATGATATGCGCGATGCGCCGTCGCTCGTGATTCTGCCTGCGCTGCAATCGCTGGGCGCCAGTGTGCGCGCCTTCGATCCGGAAGCCATGGGACAGGCGCGTCCGCTGCTGGCCGACGTCACCTTCTGCGATGACGCCTATGAATGCATCCGCGGCGCCCATGCGCTCGTCATCCTCACTGAATGGGATGCGTTCCGCGCGCTCGATTTGGCGCGCATCAGGACGCTGCTGGCAGAGCCCGTCATCGTCGATCTGCGCAACATCTATAACCCGGAAGACGTGCGCAAACGCGGCTTTGCCTATACGGGCGTCGGACGCGGCTGAGTTGCAGTCTAAGCCGCGCTTTTGATCATCTCCGCGCCCTTCTCGGCGATCATGTAGACGCAGGCGTTGATATGCGCCGAGACGAGATCGGGCATGGCGGAGGCATCGATCACGCGCAGCTTCTCGATGCCGCGCACCCGCAGCGAAGGATCAAGCACGGCGCGCTCGTCCGTGCCCATCCGGCAGGTGCTCGAGGGATGATGCGCGGTGAGCGCCGTGCGCCGGATGTACGCGTCGATCTCGTCATTGCTGACGACTTTCGGCCCGGGCGACATTTCGGCCTCGCGATAGGGCGACATCGCGGCAGCTTCGCCGACGGCGCGGGCGCGGCGGAAGCCTTCGCGCAGTTTCGGCAGATCGCCGGGCTCGGAAAAGAAGTTGTAGACGATGCGCGGCGCGGCCATCGGATCATTGGAGCGCAATAGAACCTCGCCGCGGCTTTGCGGATGCAGCAAGGTCGGCCGGATGCCGTAGCCGTCCGTATAGGGCGCGACGATGCCTGGAAACCACAGCCGCGTCTGCGGCGGCACGCTGTGGAACATGAACTCGATGTCCGGGACTTCTTCGGACGCAGCCGTCTTGATAAAAGCGTGCAGTCCGCCCGGCACGACGGTGCCCGGCCCAGTGCCGAGGAAATAGGCGCGCAGCATGCTGATCGCCATGCGGTCGAAGCGCATTTCGCGCTGGAATGCGCCGGGCTGCTTGCGCCGGTAGGTGATCCAGATGCCCAGATGATCCTGCAGGTCCTTGCCGACCGGCAGATCGGCGATCGTCGTAATGCCCATCTGCTTGAGATGGTCGGCAGGCCCGATGCCCGACAGCATGAGCAGTTGCGGCGTGTTGAAAGCACCGGCGCTGAGGATGACCTCGCGTGAGGCATAGGCTTCAAACGACAGGCTGTCCTTCGTATAGGCGATGCCCCTGGCATGCGTGCCGTCGAGCAGGATGCGCGTCGTATGCGCGCCAGTCTCGACGGTCAGGTTGCTGCGCCCGCGCGCCGGCCGCAGATAGGCGCGCGAGGATGACGAGCGGCGGCCGTCGCGGATCGTATATTGACCGCGTCCGAAGCCTTCCTGCTGAGGGCCGTTGTAATCCGGCGTATGCGGATAGCCGCAGGATTTGCCGGCCTCGATCCAGGCTTCGTAAAGCGGGTCGGGCGTTTTCGCCCATTGCGTGCCGAGCGGCCCGGTCGCGCCGCGCGCCTGGCTTTCGCCGCCCTCCCAGGTTTCGCTGCGCCGGAAGTAGGGCAGCACATCGTTGTAGCTCCAGCCGGTTGCGCCGTTGCGCGCCCAGCGGTCGTAATCACCCGGGTTGCCGCGCGTATAGGCCATGACATTGATCGACGACGAGCCGCCGAGCACCTTGCCGCGCATGGCCTCGAGCCTGCGGTTGTCGAGATTGGGAACGGGATCGGTTTCAAAACCCCAGTCGTGCATGGCGTATTGATGCATTTTGCCCATGCCGAGCGGGATCGAGATCAGCGGGTCGATATCGCGCGGTCCGGCTTCCAGCAGCAGGACGCTGGCGCTGCCGTTCTCGCTCAGGCGGTTGGCCAGGACGCAGCCGGCGGAGCCTGCGCCGACGATCACGTAGTCATATGTTCTTGTCGACACGCGTTCCCCCATTTGCGGCGTTCAGCCGTGCATTGCTTGACCGGTTGTTAGCACATCAAAACAGCGTGCCGTAATCCTTCGGCGGTTTCTCGGCGGCTTTGCGAGCAGGACGTCTCGGCGTTTCCTCGATCGCATCGCTGGGCTGCTGGATATCGGGATTGTCGTTGGCGACCTTGTTGACAGCGCTCGAAATCCGGAACGCTTCCAACACCTCTTCCGCCGCCGGGCGCATCAGCCGCGCGGCGTCCTCGACCTCGACATCGTCATTGTCGAGCCAGGTATCGAAATCCTGCGGTTCGAGGATGACCGGCATGCGGTCGTGGATGGCCGCCATCACGCCGTTGGCATCCGTCGTCACGATGCAGGCTGTGTCCTGCTCCTCGCCGTTGGGACCCATCCAGGCTTCCCACAACCCCGCGAAGGCCATCGGATGGCCGTCGCGCCGCCGGATCAGGAAGGGGGCCGATGCCGTTTTGCCGGCGGCGTTCTTGTCGCGCCGCCATTCGTAGAAGGCGTCGGCGATGATGATGCAGCGCCGCCGCCGCATGGCGTTGCGGAAGCTCGGCTTGTCGAGCACCGTCTCCGAGCGGGCGTTGATGACGAGGGGAAAATCCTTCGGATCTTTAACGAAACCAGGCAGAAAACCCCACCTGACCAGGTTGAAATGACGGGTCTTGCCGGTCTGGCCACGCTGCATCCGCACGATCGGCACAGGCTGTGTCGGCGCGATATTGTAGCGCGGCGGGAAGTTCGGCTGTTCGACATAGTGGAAAAAAGCGCGCACTGTCTCCGGCGGCAGGGTGATCGCGTAGCGTCCGCACATGGCTAAATTTTCGTGCACCGAAGGATCAAAACGACCTGCTTTGGCAACCACTTGTTATCATTCATCATCTAAGATTATCCACAGTTCAGCAAACGATCTCCGGAAGTCCATGTCCATCACACATCATCCAGTTGCGGTGGAACAGCAACAGCGTGCGACGCAGGAGCGCCCGGCGATGGAAGAACGCGCCTCGTCCCTGGTCAACCCCGCGTCCGGACTTGCTAACGATTATCTCAATCTCTTCAATGAAATAGTCATGATCATCGAGCAGTTGCCGGCGATGCCGGAACTGTTCGAGGATCTCCTGGCGTGGAAGCCCACGACCTATCAGGAATATTTCGCCAGATCCGATCTGCCGGGGCGGCATTCGGCACTGGCGGACTATCAACAGCTCAACCCACGTTTCCGCAGGCGCTTCGAGGCGGTCGTCCAGGACCTCGACCGGCTGGCCGTGGGAACCGTGGTTTCCATCCGCCGTCACATCAAGACGAAGGGCGAAAGCGATCTGCAGACGCTGGTGGCCATCTGTGAAAAGGGCAGCGCGGGCCTGCGCGAAAAGCTGGAAGAGGCCACCCTCATCGTCAACCATGGGACGTTCGAGAGCGCCGAGGACGCCCAGGCGCGCGCCGACCGCCTGCTGGCCGTGCGCATCAATGCGCTCAAGAACATGAGCGAGTTCTGGGCCAGGCCGCGCTTTCCGGCAGGCGAGGACGAGGCCTGACGGAAATCAGCATGCCTTGCTGCCGTCGCGGGCCGAGCGGGTGATCTCGAGCAGGAAATCGACGACGGCGCGCACTTTGGCGGGCACATGCCGGTGCGCCGGAAACACGATCGAGATCGGTTCTGCCTCGATCTCGTAGTCCTTGAGGACGGGCACCAGCCGTCCAGCCGCCAATTCGTCCCGGAACAGCCAATAGGTCGCCTGCGAAATGCCGAGGCCGGCAACCGCCGCCTCGCGCAACGCGTCGCCGCTATCGGTTGCGAAACGGCCGGAAACACGCACCACGTCCTCGCCGCCGCGGCGATCGCTGAAATGCCAGATCGGACCGAACGCGCCGATGATGCAATGATGGTTGACGAGATCGAGCGGTGCCCGCGGCACGCCCATCTTTTCCAGATAGGAGGGCGATGCGACCGCCTTGAGCGGGCCGCGGATGAGGATGCGGCTGACCAGCCTTGAATCGGCAAGCCGGCCGGAATGAACGGCCAGATCGAAACCGCCCTCGATCGGATTGGAGGTCTGGGTCTTGAAGCTAAGATCCAGCGTCACATTCGGATGGCGGCCATAGAATTCGCCCAGCAGCGGAATGATGGTACTGCGTCCAAACGAGGGAGGAACCGAAAGACGCACCAGCCCGGACGGCTCGATATGAGCCTCCCTGATCGCCGTCTCGGCGGCGTTGAGGTCGCCGAGCACGCTCACGGAGCGTTCGAAAAACTCAGCACCATACTCGGTCAGATGCAGTCGCCGCGTCGTGCGGTGGAAAAGCTGCACCCCAAGATCGCGCTCGATGCGGGTCACGCTCTTCGTCACCGCCGAGGTCGATACCGACAGGGCCCGCGCCGCAGCAGTGAAGCTGCCGAGTTCCGCCACACGGACAAAGGCAAGGATGTCTTGAAACTTATTCAAGCGCTTTCTGTTTCACCTGACACGAAGCTGAAGGATGCTGAAATCATCGTCTGGATCGTCCGCGTTCTGCCCGGTTATTGATCAAGCAAGCCAAATTCAGCGCATCACATCTGGCATCGCAATATCCGTTCCAGGGTCTTCGTCGATGCGGCTTGCTTTGTCGCTGCCTGGGAAAATTATTTTTTCCGAAATAGCATATACCGCATTCGACCGATTGATCGAATCCTCGCGGCGGATCCCCAAATTTGTTGACGGAGACCGGCTTCATGGCGCGAAACGGAATGATGAAACTGGGCCTCTCGATCCGGCGGCTCGGTTATCATACGGCGGCCTGGCGCCATCCGGAGACGCGGGCCGACAGCGCGGAGGATTTCGGATCCTTCCTCGTCAATGTCCTGGCCGCCGAACGGGCGAAGTTCGACTTGGTCTTCCTGGCTGATGGCCTCGCCATCCGCGCCAAGGACGAACCGCCCGGATCGCTAGCCTGCTCCAACGAGAATGTCGAGCTTGAGCCGCTGACCCTGCTCGCGGCGCTGGCGCCGCTGACCCGCAATATCGGTCTCGTGGCGACGTCGTCGACCACCTATAACGAGCCTTACCACGTCGCCCGTCGCTACGCGTCGCTGGATCATATCAGCGGCGGCCGGGCGGGCTGGAACGTGGTGACCTCCTGGTCGGAGATGGAAGCGCTGAACTTCAACCGCGAACATCATCTCGATCACGCCACGCGCTACGATCGCGCCAAGGAATTCGTCGAGGTCGTCACCGGGCTCTGGGACAGCTGGGAAGAGGGCGCCTTTATCCGCGACAAGCAGTCGGGCATTTTCTACGACGAGAGTAAGCGGCATGTCCTCAACCACAAGGGGCGGCATTTCCAGGTGCGCGGGCCGCTGTCGGCGTCGCGCACGCCGCAAGGGCGGCCGGTCATCGTCCAGGCCGGCGCCTCCGAACAGGGCCGTGAAATCTCAGCCGAAAGCGCCGATCTCGTCTACACCAACGAATATCTGCTCTCCGCCGCACGCGACTATTACCGCGACCTGAAGGACCGCCTGCCGCGCTACGGGCGCGAAGACGATGACCTGAAGATTCTGCCCGGAATCCAGCCGATCGTCGGCGCCACACGGCAGGAAGCGCAGGACAAGTTCGACGAGCTGCAGGCGCTGATCCATCCGCTGCCCGGACTTGCCAGCCTCTATGGACTGCTGGGAGACTGCAGCGGTTTCGATCTGGACAGTCCGTTGCCGATGGATGCTGTTTTTGAAAACAAGACAAGCAATGCCGTGAAGACGCTGGAGCTTGCCCGGCGCGAAAATCTGACGATCCGCCAGCTCTATCAGCGCACGGCGGGCAAGGCTGGCATCAGGCAGATCATCGGCACGGCCGCCGACATTGCCGACGACATGGAGCAATGGTTCAGGGATGAGGCCTGCGACGGCTTCAACATCTGCCCGTCGCACATGCCGCACGGCCTTGACGACTTCGCGGCCTTCGTCGTGCCGGAACTGCAGCGCCGTGGCCTGTTCCGCACCGAATACGAGGGCCGCACCTTGCGCGAAAATCTCGGACTCCGCCCGCATATCAACCGTTACCAGGCCAGGCGATAACGGCGTGTCGAACAACCATTCCAGCGACAGAGGTGGACAGATGAAACCACGTTTTCGATCAGGCCTGTTCGGTATCGTCCTTGGCGTTTCGGCGGCTGTCACGCTGCAGCCGGCTAAAGCGCAGGCGCAGGTGAAAGACACGCTGGTCGTCGCCCAGCAGACCGATGCCTATACGCTCGATCCCGCCAAACATACGCTGATCACGACGGCCAATATCCTGTTCCATATCTATGACGTCCTCGTCACCCAGGATGCCGAAGGTGCCCCCAAACCGGCGCTTGCGGTCTCCTGGAGCAATCCGGATCCGCTGACCTGGCGCTTCAAGCTGCGCGAGGGCGTGAAGTTCTCCAACGGTGAAGAGTTCAACGCCGATGCGGTCAAGTTCACTTACGACCGCGCGCTCGATCCTTCTTTCAAGGCTCCCAACTTCTCGCGCATCGCGGCGATCAAGTCCGTCGAGGTCGTCGACAAATATACGGTCGACTTCAAGACGGCGACGCCGTTTCCGACCATGCTGTTCTCAGTCAACGAAGGGGCATTCGCCTCGATGATCGTCCCGCCCGACTATCTCAGGGAAAAGGGGCCTGATGCGCTGGTAACGGCGCCCGTCGGCACCGGGCCTTATCGCCTGGTCGAATGGCGCAAGGACAATCGCATCGTCCTCGAAGCCAATCCCGCCTATTGGGGCGGCGCGCCGAAGATCGCCAGGCTGATCTTCCGGCCGATCAGGGAAACCCGAACCCGCATCGCCGAACTCACCAGCGGCGGCGTCGACATTGCCGTCGACATTCCGCCCGAGGACGTGCCGCCGCTTAAGAGCGGCAATACAAAAGTTGCCGCCATCGCCAGCGACACGCTGTATTTCTACGCTTTCGACACGCTGAAACCTTCGCCGCTGCAGAACAAGCTGGTCCGTCAGGCGCTGAACTATGCGGTCGACGTGGATGCGATCCAGCAGGCGCTTCTCAGCGGCATGGGTCAGCGCATCGCCCTGACCTTGCCGACGACGGCCTTCGGCTATGACAAGAGCTGGCAGCCCTATCCCTACGATCCGAAGAAGGCGAGGGCGCTCCTCGCCGAGGCCGGCTATCCCAACGGTTTCACCATTCCGCTGATCTCGCGCCAGGGCCGCTATCTGAAGGATCGCGAGATCATGGAAGCGACCATCGGCTTCCTCGCCAAGGTCGGCGTCAAGGTCGAGGCGCAATATCTCTCGCCGGGCGTGTGGGCGGAGATTTCCGAGAAGAAGGCCCGCGACGGCATCAGCTTTCCAGGCTGGGGCGGGCGCGATCCGGATATCGTCTGGCATCCGCTGCTGCACACGGGCCAGTATCAGAGCTATTATTCCAACCCGGAACTGGACAAACTGCTCGATGCCGGCCGTTCGACCCTGGACCTTAACGAGCGCAAGGCGATCTATGCCAAGGCCGCGGCGATCATCAAGGAAGAGGCGCCGCAATTGCCGCTGCTGCAGCCGCCTCTGATCTACGGCATGAACGCCAGGCTGCATTGGCAGCCGCGCGGCGATGGCGTGATCGACCTGCGGCAAGCCTATTTCGAGTGAGCTGAGAGAGCTAAGAATATGGGCCGGAAACTAAAAGGGCATGCAATGTTGCGGAGCGGCTTCAGTCTTGGTGTGTCATTCCCGCCAAGCGAAGCGCAGAGCGGGAATCCAGGGGCAGCGTGACGGCCCAACCTTGCGGTCCTTGGCTCCTGGATTCCCCCTCGCGCCCGCGGCGCGGCGGGAATGACAAGCATACGTTCTCGGCCATGCTCTAAAGGAGATCGGGCAATCATCATGCTGGGCTATGTGGCGACACGGTCTGTCTACGCGCTCGCCGTCGTGTTCGGCGTGTCGATCGCCGTGTTCTTCCTCATTCGGATCGGCGGCGATCCGTCGGCCCTGTTTCTGGCGCCGGAGGCGTCGCTGGAAGAGATCGTCCGGTTCCGCCATCAGATGGGCTTCGACCGCCCCATTCTTCTGCAATACGTCGACTTTCTGTCGCGCGCCGTGCGCGGAGATTTCGGCCTGTCCCTGCGCTACGACCAGCCGGCGATGCAACTCGTTCTCGAGCGCATGCCGGCGACCCTCGCGCTCAGCGCCGCGGCGCTCGGCATTTCCCTTCTCATCTCGGTGCCGCTCGCCATTCTCGCCGCCTCCTATCGCGGCTCGCTCATCGACCGTATCGGGCTTTTGATCTCGCTGGTCGGCCAGAGCTTTCCGACCTTCTGGCTGGCGATCATGCTGATCCTGATCTTTTCCGAAAGGCTGCACTGGCTGCCGCCTTCGGGGGGCGGGTCGTGGCAGAACCTGATCATGCCGGCGCTGGCGCTCGCCGCCTATTCGACGGCCATCATCACGCGGCTGTTGCGCTCCAGCATGATCGAGGTGCTGCAATCGGATTATATCCGCACCGCGCGCGGCAAGGGCGTTTCGAACGCGGGCATCGTGCTGAAGCATGCGCTCCGCAACGCGGCGATCCCGACACTCACCGTTGTCGGCCTGCAGGTCGGCGCGCTGCTCGGCGGCGCCGTCATCACCGAGGAAATCTTCGCCTATCCCGGCATCGGCCGTCTCGCCATCCAGGCCATCGACAATCGCGATTTCACCGTCGTTCAGGCCTTCGTCTTTCTGACCGCCGTTCTCATCGTCGGCATCAACCTCACCGTCGATCTCTGCTACGGTCTTCTCGATCCGCGATTGAGAAAACGCTGATGCATCGCTCTCTGTATCGCTTCCTGCATCGTTTTCTGCGCAGCAAGCTCGCGGCCTTCGGACTGCTGATCGTCGCCACCGTGATCTTCGCTGCCCTGATCGGGGCCTGGATCGTGCCGTTCGATCCGTCGGCGCAGGATATCATGGAGCGCCTGAAGCCGCCGCTCTGGGAGGGGTCCGAAGGCATCCACCTGCTCGGCACCGAGGCGCTCGGCCGCGACATCTTCAGCCGCCTCGTCGTCGGCGCTCAAGTCTCGCTGCTCGTCGGCGTCGCCTCGGTCGTTCTCTCCAGCGTCGTCGGCATCGGCTTCGGGCTGATCGCCGGCTATGAGGACCGCTATATCGGCCGCTTTCTGATGGCGCTCACCGACATCCAGCTCGCGGTTCCCTTTCTCGTGCTGGCGCTCGCCGTTGTCGCCGTGGTCGGCGCCAGCCTGTGGAATCTCATCCTCGTCCTGGGGCTGACGAACTGGGTGCAATATGCCCGCGTCGTGCGCGCCGAATGTCTCGTGCTGCGCGAGCGCGAATATGTACAGGCCGCCCGCGTGCTCGGCGCCTCGACGCCGCGCATCCTGTTCAGGCATCTGCTGCCCAACGTGATGTCTTCGGTCATCGTCATTTCCAGCCTGCTCGTCGCCAAGATGATCCTGTTCGAATCGGCGTTGAGTTTTCTGGGCCTCGGTGTTCCGCCGGCAACCCCGACCTGGGGCGCCATGATCGCCGAAGGCCGCAATTATATCGGCAATGCCTGGTGGGTCGCGGCCATGCCGGGCCTTGCCATCTTCATCACCGTCATCGGCATCAACCTGGTCGGCGACCGGCTGCGCGATCTGCTCGATCCGCGGCTGAAGCAGGTGGAGAACTGACCGATGAGCACGCCGGTTCTCGAAATCCGCAATCTCAAGACCTACTTTGCCAGCGATCGCGGCGAGGTGCGCGCGGTCGATGGCGTGAGCCTTCATGTCGATGCCGGCGAGACGCTCGGCGTGGTCGGCGAATCCGGCTCGGGCAAAAGCGTCACGTCGCTTTCGGTAATGCGACTGATCGCGTCGCCGCCGGGCCGCTATGCCGATGGCGAAATCCTCTTCGAGGGCAGGGACATCCTGAAGCTCGACAAGGCCGCCATGCGCGATCTGCGCGGCAACCGGCTGTCGATGATCTTCCAGGAGCCGATGACCTCGCTCAACCCTGTCTTCACCGTCGGCGCGCAGATCGCCGAGGCGATCATGCTGCACCAGCATCTGCCGCGCCCGGCGGCATTTGCCAGGGCGATCGACATGCTGCGGCTTGTCAACATTCCGGCGCCGGAACGCCGCGCGCATGAATTCCCGCACCAGCTCTCCGGCGGCATGCGCCAGAGGGTCATGATCGCCATGGCGCTCTCCTGCAATCCGAAGCTGCTGATCGCCGACGAGCCGACGACCGCCCTCGACGTGACGATCCAGGCGCAGATTCTCGACCTGATGCGCAGGCTGCGCGCCGAGCTCGGCATGGCGATCATGCTGATCACCCATGATCTCGGCATCGTCGCCGAGATGTGCGACCGGGTCGTCGTCATGTATGGCGGCAGGATCGTCGAGGAGGCCGATGTGATCTCGTTGTTCGACAACCCCCTGCATCCCTATAGCGAAGGGCTGCTCGCCTCGATTCCGCGCATCGACGAGGATGTCGAACAGCTCTACGCCATCGAGGGCAGCGTGCCAGATCCAGCCGACCGCAGCGAGGGCTGCGCGTTCGCACCGCGCTGCCGCTATGCCTTCGAGCGCTGCCGCAGTGAAACGCCGGTCCTCTCTCCCATCGCGGACGGCCGCAAGGCAGCATGCTTCCTGGCCGGGGAACGGCTCACCCGGCCGGCGGTCGAACAGGTGCTGTCATGACAGCCTCTGAGGCCGTGCCCATGCGCCCGCCCGTCCTGTCGGTGCGCGATCTCGTCAAGCATTTCCCGGTGCGCCGGCAGAACCTGTTCCAGCGCGGCCGCGACATCGTGCATGCGGTCGACGGCGTCTCTTTCGACATCGGCGAAGGGCGCACGCTCGGCCTCGTCGGCGAATCCGGCTGCGGAAAATCGACCCTTGGCAGGGTGATCGTCCGCCTCGAGGACGCGACCTCGGGCTCGGTCCTTTTCAACGGCAGGGAAATGCTGAGCGCGAAAGGTGCTGCATTGCGCGCGCTCCGCCGCGACATCCAGTTCATTTTCCAGGACCCTTACGCCTCGCTCGATCCGCGCATGAGCGTCGAGCAGATCCTGGCGGAACCTTTCGAGATCCACGGTCTTGAGAGCGGCCCCGCGCGAACCGCAAAAATCCGGGCGCTGCTCGATGCCGTCGGCCTTCCTGCCGCCCATGTCAGCCGCTTTCCGCATGAGTTTTCCGGCGGGCAACGCCAGCGCATCGGCATCGCCCGTGCGCTCGCGCTCAATCCGAGAGTGATCATCTGCGACGAGCCGGTGTCGGCGCTCGACGTGTCGATCCAGTCGCAAGTCCTGAACCTGTTGACCAGGCTGCAGCGCGATCTCGGCCTATCCTATCTCTTCATTGCCCACGGCCTTGCCGCGGTGAAGCACATCTCGCACGATGTCGGCGTCATGTATCTCGGCAAGCTGGTCGAGATGGCGCCGAAAGCGCGCCTCTTTGCGGTGCCGGCCCATCCCTATACGCAGGCGCTGATCTCGGCGATTCCCGTGCCCGATCCGCGCGCCGTCCGCAACCGCACCATCCTGCAGGGCGAGGTGCCCTCGCCGATCGACCCGCCGGCCGGCTGTCGTTTTCATACGCGTTGCCCGCGCGCCGCCGAAATCGGCGTGCGCTGCAGGACGGAGGAGCCCAGGCCGGTGGAACTGGCGCCCGGACATCAGGTCGCGTGCCATCTCTACACGCAGCCGAAGGCGGCGGCCTGAAACACGGCAGGGAACAAAACCGGTCTTTGTCTTCAGCTCTGATTCGTGCCGGTTCCGTACCGGGTTTGGTGCGCGATTCCCGTTGCGGGCCATTCCCCGCAAGAGCTCGCGCAGGCATTTGTTAAGCAGGCGCAATCGCCGGACGGATATCGTCTTCGTCTCTTGACCACAGGCGGGGATATAGCTACCCAACGCTTTCGCGGCAGTGAGCCGACCGGTTGAACCGGTTGGCTGAGGCGCAATCGGGGTTCAGACTCACCTCCTTGCCCGTGCTCGCGGTTCATCAGAGGGACGTTGGAACTCCTGCATCGCTACAGGAACGATTGAGTGTCCATTTCCTCGCCTGAAAGTCCGTCGCTCACCGCCCCCAAAGCTGCTCCTACCCCCTGGAAGATCCAGAGTTTCCGCGCCTTCGCCACCATGCGCTTCAGCCTCGGCGCAGCGCAGGAGATCATGACCGTGGCGCTCGCCTGGGAAATATTCCAGCGCACTCATAGTACATTGGCGCTGGGTCTCGTCGGCCTGTCGAGTTTCCTGCCCTCCATCCTGCTGTCGCTGGTGACGGGGATCGTGGCGGACCGGCTCGACCGGCGGCACATCATGCTCGCCGCCTGCGGCACCATCGTGCTCTGCGCCCTGGCCCTCGTCCTGTTGAGTTTCAGCCCATTCATCTGGCCGATCTACATCGTGGTGGCGGTGCAGGGCGTTGCCCGCGCCTTTGCCCAGCCGGCCAGCAAGGCCATGGTGCCGAACCTGGCGCCGCCGGGCATGCTGAGCAGCGTGATCGCGGCCGCCACCGTGGTGCAGGGCGCCGCGACCATCATAGCCCCGGCGATCGGTGCGCTGTTGCTGCCGCTGGGGAACGGCATTCCGTTCGCGGTGAGCGGCGTGTGCGGCTGCCTGGCGTTCGCGGCCGCCATGGTTCTGGGCTCGCAGCGTGCGCGGGGGATCAGCCCCGCACGGCCGAACCTGCCGGTGATGCTGGAGGGCTTCAGCTTCATCTGGTCGCGGCCGAAGATCATGGGAGCGATGGGGCTGGATTTCGTCGCCGTGCTGTTCGGCAGCGCCACGGCCCTGCTGCCCTTCTACGTGACCGAAGTCTTCCATGCCGGCGCCTGGGCCATGGGCGCGCTACGCACCGCGATCGCGGTGGGTGCCTTGCTGATGGCGCTCTTTCTGACCCGCTATCCCATCCGCCGCCATGTCGGCCCCAGGCTGCTCATGGCGGTCGGTCTCTATGGGCTGCTCACGGTGCTGTTCGGGCTCAGCACGGACATCTGGATCGGCATCGGCCTCATGCTGCTATTGGGCGCCACCGACACAGTCAGCATGATAACGCGCAATGCCATGGTGCAGATCAACACGCCTGACACGATGCAGGGCAGGGTGGCTGCCGTCCATTCCGTGACGACGGGCGCGTCGAACGATCTCGGGGAATTCGAATCCGGCATGGTGGCTCATGTCATCGGCGGCGTGCCGACCGTCATCCTTGGCGGCGTGCTCGCCATGCTGGCGGCATTGAGCTGGATCTGGCTTTTTCCCGCTGTGCGCCGCACGGATCGGCTGGAAGATACGCTGCCGGAGCGTTGAGCGGCGTTGATCAATCCGGGTTTTGCTTGTCACTGTCGATGAACGGCAGGCCGGCGCAGTTTTCCTTCGTCCATTCCGGACCTTTCACGCCCGTGACGCAGGGGCTCCACGCTCCCTTGTATCCGTCGGGAGTGGGTGGCCCGGCGTAAGCGCCGCCGCCCGGCCCTGTGTAGGCGCCACCGCCGGGGCCGGTGAAGAGACCGCCGCCTGCGCCTCGATACATGCCACCGCCCGGACCCGCGTAGAGACCTCCGCCGGGAGCAGTGTAGAGACCGCCGCCCGGCGCAGCGGATGCCCCTCCGCCCGGACCGTCAGAAAGCCCGCCACCCGGCCCGGTATAGCAAGCTCCGCCGACGCCCGCGTAGCCGTGGCATTCGGCGTATGACGCCGATGTGCTGCCGATGATCGCGATGGTTACCAGCAAGGTTCTAAGGAGGGGCATGGACGAAGTGTCCTTCTGTTCGCCAACCCGCAGGCTATCTGTCGCGACAGCCCTGGGCAATCAGGCAAAAACCCCGACGTCGGAAAACAACGTGCTGAAGGGTGTTTGGTTCAAGGCAGGACGAGGGGGCGTCTCGTCTTCCTTATCCCTCCTGCCGTCTTGGAAGACACGCTGCCGGAGCGATAGTCACAGGTGCCTTATTGCATCTATGTTTCCAAAACGACCCGCTTACTGACCACAACAATAGTCGAACCGGCAATAGGCGCGAAATAGAAGCCGGTGCGATCCTTATTCAGATAATTCTCGATATACTGATGAAGGGGACCGGTTTCCTCTTTCGCAAACTTATCAGTCTTCAGGTATTCAGTATCGGTAAATCCGAATAGGCCTTCCAGGTAAAACGGCATCAAGTTCAGCGCGTGATAAAATGTCGGTTTGACGAAGGTGGAGAGTTAAAGGCGCACGACGTGTCACGATACGTGGATCAACATATTGTTTCAGTCGCACCGTAACATCCACGCTATTTTCGTCGGCTGAAAATTTGAGGACTTCCGCGCCTTGGAGCGACGGGACTGGATTGCCGTAATAATCGGCGGTCAGGACTGCTTGCATTTTATTCTTTCACATCCAGTTTCTGCCTCGCCTTGCCTCAGCCCTAACCCACCGGCTTCAAACTCACCGGCGCCACGCTCTCCGCCGGCACGAAGAAATCCTCCATCAATGCGACGCTTGGATCGACGCGGTAATGATCGAACTCGCGCACGCCGTTCTCGTAAAGGAACGTGTCATCAATGATGAAATTACCGGTGAAGCTCTTCGCCGGCTTGCAGAAAATCATATGCGCCGCATCGGCAAGGATGTCCGGCGTGCGCGAGGCCTGCATCAGCGCGTCGCCGCCGAGCAGGTTCTTCACCGCCGCGGTGGCGATCGTCGTGCGCGGCCACAGGGCGTTGACGGCGATGCCCTTGCGGCGCAATTCGCCGGCGAGCCCCAGCACCACCATGCTCATGCCGAACTTCGCCATCGTATAGGCGGTGCTCGCCGCGAACCATTTCTCCTTCATGTCGAGCGGCGGCGACAGCATCAGGATGTGCGGGTTCTCGGCCTTGGCGAGAAACGGCACGGCGAATTTCGACACCATGAAGGTGCCGCGCGCGTTGATCTGATGCATCAGGTCGAAGCGCTTCATGTCGGTCGCCTGCGAATCCGTCAGCGAGATGGCGCTGGCATTGTTGACGACGATATCGAGCGAGCCGAAATGCGCCGCGGTCTTCTCGATCGCCTCGCGCACCTGGATTTCCTCGCGCACGTCGACGACCAGCGGCAGCGCCTTGCCGCCGGCCTTTTCGATCTCTTCCGCCGCGGTATAGATCGTACCGGGTAGCTTCGGATGCGGCTCGGTGGTCTTGGCTGCGATGGCGATATTGGCGCCGTCGCGCGCCGCCCGCAGCGCGATGGCAAGGCCGATGCCGCGCGAGGCGCCGGTGATGAAGAGCGTCTTTCCCTGCAGCGTCGTCATGGTGCGTTCCTGCTATTTCCTGGCTTTGGACATGAACGTGGTGAAGGCGGCCCTGGCTTCGTCCGAGCGCATGGCGCGCGCGAATTCATGCGCCTCCTCGTTCATGCGGGCGAGGATGGCGTCGCGGTCGCCGCGCAGCAGCCGGCGCGTCGCCGCCACCGCCTTGCGCGGCTTGGCCGCGAGCGTGCGTGCCCGTTCGAAGGCATGGGCATGCAACGCCTCCGGCGCGATAACGGCATTGATGATGCCGAGACGCAGGGCTTCCTCGGCATTGAAGCCTTCGCCCAGAAGCAACAGTTCGCTGGCCTTCGCCAGTCCAACTCTCTGCGGCACGAGCAGCGAGGACGCCGCCTCCGGCACCAGCCCCAGATCGACGAAGGGCATGCGGAAGGCGGTGTTGGGTGCGGCATAGACGAGATCGCAATGAAACAGGATCGTCGTGCCGACGCCGACCGCCACGCCATCGACGGCGGCGACGACAGGCTTGTCGCAGATGGCGAGCCGCCGGATGAAGCGCAGCGCCGGAAAGTCCTCGAGATTGCCGGCGGCGGCGAGAAAATCGCCGATGTCATTGCCGGCGGTGAAAACCCCGCCCGTTCCGCGCAGCAGCAGCACGCCGGTCTTCGCATCGGCCTCGGCCTGGTCGATCGCCGCGATCATCGCTTCATACATGGCGCCGGTCAGCGCATTCTTCTTGTCGGGACGGTCCATCGCGATCGTCAGCACGCCGTCGGCCTGTTCGAGTTTGATATGGTCGCTCATGAGGCCAAGGCCTTTTCCGCCGTATGCACCGAAGCAGCGCCCTCGGTGACCGAGAGTTCGAGCCCCCTCGCAGCAATGCACATGTTCTCCGCAAAGAAGCGCGCGATATCGATATGCGCCTGCTGGTCGCTGCCGATCTGCTTCGCCGCCAGCGTCATGCGTGCCAGCGCCGTGCCGCCGCGCGCCAGGCCGAACAGCCGCAGATAGGGCACGGCTCCAGCCAGCGCATCGTCGGGCGCCTTGCCGAGCGCCTCAAGCATATAGCGCGTCGCCGTTTGCAGAGAGTCGACCGTCTCGGCAAGCCGCGCCGACATATGGCCGAACGAGGCATCGTTGACCTGACTCACCTGCGCGATCGTCTCGCGCATGTCGGCGATTTCGCGCGCCACCGTGTCGCCGCCCGACAGCGGCAGCTTGCGCTGCACGAGATCGATGGCCTGGATGCCGTTGGTACCCTCGTAGATGGTGGCGATGCGCGCATCGCGCATGAATTGCGCCGCGCCCGTCTCCTCGATGAAGCCCATGCCGCCGTGCACCTGCACGCCAAGCGAGGTGACCTCGTTGCCGATGTCGGTCGAGAATGCCTTGGCGACAGGCGTCAGCAGGCTGGCGCGCTCGCCCGCCTGTCTGCGCGCCGTTTCATCCTCGGCGCGGTGCGAGCGGTCGATGGCCTCCGCCGTCATATAGCAGATGGTGCGCGCCGCCATGGTCGAGGCTTTCATCGTCATCAGCATGCGCCGCACATCGGGATGTTGGGCGATGGGGCTCATACCCTGTCCGGAAAAGCCCGAGGCGCGGCCCTGCCTGCGCTCGTTGGCATATTCGATCGCCTTCTGCGTCGCCATCTCGGCCAGCGCCACGCCCTGCAGGCCGACGCTGAGGCGCGCATTGTTCATCATCGTGAACATGCACGCCAAGCCTCGATTCTCCTCGCCGACGAGATAGGCGACCGCGCCATCCTTGTCGCCATAGATCATCGTGCAGGTCGGCGAGCCATGGATGCCCAGTTTGTGTTCAAGGCTGTGGCAGCGCACATCATTGGCCTTGCCGGGCGTGCCGTTGTCGTCGAGGAGGAATTTCGGCGCCAGAAACAGCGAAATGCCACGCGTGCCCGGCGGCGCATCGGGCAGGCGCGCCAGCACGAGATGGACGATGTTCTCCGCCATGTCGTGGTCGCCATAGGTGATGAAAATCTTCTGGCCGAACAGGCGATAGCTGCCGTCGCTCTGGCGCTCGGCACGGGTGCGCAGGGCGGAAAGATCGGAGCCCGCCTGCGGCTCCGTCAGGTTCATCGTCGCGCTCCACTCGCCCGAGACGATTTTCGGGAGATAGATCCTTTTCAGATCGTCCGAGCCGTGCCGGTCGAGTGCCAGAATGGCGCCGGAGCTGAGCAGGGGGCACAACATGAAAGCCATGTTGGCGGAGGTCCACATTTCCAGGCACGCGGCGTCGAGCAGATGCGGCAGGGCCATGCCGCCTGCTTCCTGCGGCGCGGTGAGGCCGGCCCAGCCGCCCTCGATCCACTTCGCATAGGCCTCGCGCCAGCCGGGCGCGGTGACGACGCCACCGTTTTCGAGTCTGGAGCCGGAGAGGTCGCCCTGCCGGTTGATCGGCGCCAGCACGTCCTCGGCGAATGTTCCGGCCTGGTCGAGGATGGTCGCGGCAAATCCGTCCGCCAGATCGGCGTAAATGCCTTGCGCGATGCCCCGGTCGAGCCCGGCCGCATGGCTCATCGCGAAGAGAATATCGTTCTGAGGCGCACGATAGGTCATTTTCGCTCCCGTCCTGTTTCAGCCCGCTTGACGCGACCGGCAGCCCGGCGGACAAGCCGACGGACAGTCGCTCCTATATGGTTTACATATAAACCATATGACGGCAATGGCAATTAATTCCATTCGCCGCAGCGAGACAATGGCAGACGCGTGGATGGCAATTTGAAGACGGGCGAATTGGAATCAGGACCGCAGCGGCTTCCGGCGGGGCCGGAGGCGGCGGTGCGGGCCGCGGCTGTTCTGGCCGGCGGCGGGCTTGTCGCGCTGCCGACGGAAACCGTCTACGGTCTGGGCGCCGATGCCACCTCGGGCGCGGCGGTCGCCTCCATCTATGCCCTCAAGCAGCGCCCGCAGTTCAATCCGCTCATCGCCCACGTCGCCAGCCTGGCGGCGGCGCAGCACGAGGGCGTGTTCAACGCCGACGCGCTGGCGCTGGCCCAGGCCTTCTGGCCGGGCCCGTTGACCCTTGTCGTGCCGGTTGCGCTGAAAGGCAGCGTCAGCGATCTCGCCCGCGCCGGCCTCGACAGCATCGGCCTGCGCGTGCCTGCGCACCCTGCAGCCCTAGCGATCCTCGAAGCCTTCGGCAAGCCGGTAGCGGCTCCCTCGGCCAACCGCTCGGGCCGCATCTCGCCGACCACGGCCGACCATGTCGCGCGCGATCTGGGCTCTGGCGTCGGCCTCATCGTCGATGGCGGCCCCTGCGAGATCGGCGTCGAATCCACCATCGTCGCATGCCTCGACGGACCGCCGGTGATCCTGCGGCCGGGCGGCGTCTCGCGCGCCGATATCGAGCGCGTGTTGGGAAAGCAGATTGGCGAGCCTGCCGCGGAGCAGGCGGAAAATGCCGTTCTCGCGCCCGGCATGCTGCCGTCGCATTATGCGCCGCGCGCCAAAGTCCGCATGAATGCCGTGGCCGTGAAGCCCGGCGAAGCGGTCCTCGATTTCCATGGCCGCATCGGCGATGATGACGACAACGCCATCGCCTATCTCGATCTTTCTTCCGGCGGCTCCCTGATGGAGGCAGCGGCAAACCTGTTCGCCTTCCTGCACCGCCTCGACGCCAGCGGCGCCACGACGATTGCCGTTGCCCCGGTTCCGCAGGAAGGGCTGGGCGAAGCGATCAACGATCGGCTGACAAGGGCTGCGGCGCCGCGCGAAGGCTAGAGCAACTCTTTCATCCGAGCGCCAATCTGTTTCGTCCCAGCGCCAGCGCATTGCGGCCGCCCGTGCGTCCCATCAGATTGTGGGAAATGCGGGAGAAAGCGAAATATGAACAAAATCCTCAAGCTTGCGATCGCGGTTGCCGGGTCGGTTATCGTTGGCCTCGGATCGGCGCAGGCAGATCCGAAGGGCAAGAAGGTCGCGTTCCTCATTACCTCTCCGACCAATCCCTTCATTGCCGAACTAACCAAGAACTTCGTCGCCAAGGCCAATTCATTCGGCATGGAAGTCACGACATTCAATACGCCGTTCGATGTGGCGCTGCAGTCCCAGCAGGTCGATGACGCCATCGCGCGGAAGTTCGACATGATCGCCATCATCGCTGCGGCGGAAGGGGCCATCGTCCCGGCGATGACGCGCGCCCGCGACGCGAAAATGCCGGTCATCATGGTCAATACGCCGCCGCGCGCCGGTACGGCGGATCTCTATCTCACCTTCGTCGGCGAGGACCACACGGAATTGGGCCGCATCGCCGGCCAGGGCGTCGTGCAGGCGTTGAAGGAAAACGGAAGAGACAGCGGCCGCGTCGCGCTTATCACCGGCTCCCTGCAGGAGGGCGTCGGGCCGCGCCGCGTCGTCGGCTTCAAGGAAGCCCTGAAGGCGCTTCCGAAAGTGCAGATCGTCGCGACCGAGGATGCCAAATGGGACACCGCGGCCAGTGAACGCATCGCCGGCCAGCTCTATGCCCGCTTCGCGCCGACAGGCGGCCTCGACGTCCTTTATGGAATGGCGGACAATCAGACGGTCGCGGCGATCAAGGCTGCCGAAGCCGCCAACATCCCGCTTGGCACCAAGAAGGGCGAGTTGATCGTCGTCGGCAGCAATTGTCTTCGGCAGGGCATCGAAATGATCAAGGCCGGCAAGCAATATTCGACCAGCGTGCAGATCCCGGCCCGGACCGGGGAACGGTCCGCCGAGCTGGCGGCCGATTACTTCAACGGAAAGACGGTGCCGAAGGAAGTGATCCTTCCGGTCGAACTGGTGACCAAGGCCAATGTGGAGAAATGGGAGAAGCCCTGCTCGTTCTGATCAGCCAGGCGGGCTCACATGAACAGCCTTTTGAGTGCCCGCGATCTGACAATCAGTTTCGGGCCGGTGCAGGCGCTTCGCGACGTCGGCCTCGATCTGCGTCCGGGCGAGATCCAGGCCCTGTGCGGCGAGAACGGCGCTGGCAAGAGCACGCTGATCAAAGTGCTGATGGGCATCTACCAGCCCGATAAAGGCGTGGTCGAAGTCGACGGCGTGGCGCGTCGGATCGACAATCCGCAGCATGCGCAGCAACTGGGCTTTGCCCTGGTGGCCCAGGAGCTGAGCCTCGCGCCGCAGCTCTCAGTCCTCGACAACATCTGGCTGGGCGACAGGTCCGTTCCCGTCTTTCACAGGCGCAAGGCGTTGCGCGAGAAAGCGCGGCGCGCGCTCGAGACGCTGCAGGTCGACATCGATCTCGACGTGAAGGTCGCCGACCTGAGCATCGGCCAGCGCCAGCTCGTGGAAATTGCCCGGATGATCGCGCGCGATGCGCGCGTGCTGATCCTCGACGAGCCGACGGCGACCTTATCGGACGTCGAGATCGAGCATCTGTTCCAGGTGCTGCGCAAGCTGCGGGCGCAGGGCCATGCGATCCTCTATGTCACCCATCGCCTCGGCGAGGTTTTCGAGATTTGCGATACCGTAACGGTGATGCGCAACGGCGCGCATATCAGCACCGGGGCCGTGAGCGAAGTGTCTCGCGAACAACTTATCGAGACGATGCTGGGGCGTTCGTTCTCCGACATGTATCCGCAACGTCTGCCGGGGCAGGGCAGCGACGGCCTGTCCGTCACCGGCCTGTGCATCGACGGCTCGTTTGAAAACGTCTCCTTCGATGCGCCGCGCGGCAAGATCCTTTGCCTCGCCGGGCAGATCGGATCGGGCGCCGGCCATGTGATCCGCGCCATCGGCGGCCTCGCCCCGCTGACGAGCGGCCGTATGTTTCTCGACGGACAGCCGTTGACGAGCATGTCGCGCGGCTCGACGATCGCCTTCATCTCGGAAGATCGCGCCAGGGAAGGCCTGTTTGACAGAAGCGTTGTCGAGAATCTCGTGGCCGGCCAGTGGCAGGATCATTCGCGCCTGGGCGTGATCTCATGGACGAGCGCGCGTCGACGCGCCGCTGAACTGGCGGCATCCGTCGGCATCGATGCCAGGCGCCTGGCGGCCAATGCATTCGATCTCAGCGGCGGCAATCAGCAGAAAATCCTGTTTGCGCGTGCGGCGGGTGGCAAACGGCCCGGCGTCATCCTGATGAACGAACCGACGCGCGGCGTCGATATCGGCGCGCGCAGCGAGATTTACCGGCTCATGCGCGACCTCTGCGCGCGCGGCTATTGCCTCGTCATGATGTCGACCGACCTGGAGGAGGTCGTCGGCATCGCCGATATCGTCGTGCCCATGTATCGAGGCGCAGTCGTCGCGCGGTATGAAGCTGAGGAGATCGACATTTCCAGGATATTGCTGGACATCACCCATCCAAGGAATGCCGGGGAAGTGGTCCATGAAGCCGTCGGCCATTAGCGACATGTCCATTCCTGTCACACCCGGTTCAAGCCGGCTCGCCTGGATAACGGATCGCATAGACCTCGTGGACGGCTTGCGCATTGCGGTCTTCGCTGCGCTCGCAATCACAGCTGTTCTGACGCCGGGGTTTCTATCGGTGCCAAGCCTGCTCGCGCTGCTGACGACACTATCGTTCGTGGGGTGCGTCGCCGTTGGCATGACGATGATCACGCTCAGCGGCCACATCATGTCGTTCAGCCTCGGCGCGACGGCAGCCGCCGCAGCGGTAGCCTTCGTCCATGTGCTCAACATCTGGGGCCTCGCCGCGGGTGTGGCTGCCGGCCTGGCGACGGGCGCGCTCATCTCGGCCGCACAGGGCCTCATCATCGGTTCGCTGCGCGCCAACCCGATCATCGTGAGCATCGCTTCGCTGGCCTTGATTTATGGAATTCTCAACCTGCTGACCGGCAACGCGACATTGGACGTGAATTCCGGCTCTGTCCTGGCTGCCGCATGGCGGCGGCCTTTCGGCATTCCGGTCGAGACGCTGGCATTTCTCCTCTGCCTCGCGGTCGGCCAGTTCCTTCTGTCGTTCACGATCTTCGGCCGCCGCGTCTTTCTTATCGGCAGCGGTATGCGGTCCGCCGATGTGCTCGGCCTGCGTGTGTGGCGCTCCGTGACCGCGGTCTACGCATGGGCCGGCCTGTTCGCCGGCATGACCGGCATCCTGCTGGCCACCCGCTACAACCAGGCCAACATGGAATACGGCGTCGGTTACGATTATGATGCGATTGCTGCCGTGCTCGTCGGCGGCGTCGCCATCAAGGGCGGCCTCGGGTCGATGTGGCGCACCCTGGCTGGCGTCTGCCTGATGGCGACCGCGCAAGTCGTGCTTCTGCTGTATGGGTTTCGGCAGGAGTGGCAATACCTCATCGCCGGCCTGATCGTCCTGCTGGTCGTTGTGCTGCAGTCCCGGCGCCGGAGCTGAGCCATGAAAATCTTCTCACAGAAAACCCGGCCCTATCTCATCCTCCTCGCGACCGTTCTGGTATTGGCCGTCATCGATCGGGGAAGAGGCAATGTGCTCAGCGGCGCGACTGTCTTCAGCGCGCTTCAATACCTCGCCACTCTGGGTCCCGTCGCGCTCGGGCTTTCGTTGACGATGCTCGTCCGCGAGTTTGATCTCTCCGTTGCCGGTGTCTTCGGTCTTGCCGGCTGCGTCGCCGTTCTTCTGGGCGGTGACTCTCCCGCGCTCGGGCTTGCCGCCGCGGTGCTGGCTGGCGCTGCGTCCGGCTTCATCCAGGGCCTGATCATAACGCGCCTGCAGATGCCCTCGATCGGCGTCACCCTCGGCGGACTGCTGACGACGATCGGGCTCGCCTATGTTCTCACGGGCAACCAGTCGCTGACGTTCGACAACATGGACCTGGCGCTTTTCCTCAGCGCACGCATCGGCCTGTTCACGCCCCGCAGCATCGTCGCGCTGGCGCTGGCTGCGGCGTTCGCCATGGCGCTGTACTGGCTCTGGATCGGGCGCGACCTGATTGCCATCGGCAGCGATCGTCGCGCCGCGCACACGGCCGGCGTCCGCGTTGATGCGCTGATGGTGCTGGTGTTCACGACATCCGGCGCGCTGGCGGCGCTGTCCGGGGCGCTGCTCAGCTACAGCCTGGCATCCGCTTCGCCGTCTGGCCTGTCGGAGGTTCTCGTGCCGGCGACCGCCGCTGCCATTCTCGGTGGCGTCTCGCTCTCCGGCGGCACGGGCACGCCCCTGGGCGTGACCGCCGGCGTGCTGATGCTGGGCGTTCTGCGCGCCGGATTGAACGCCCTCGGCGCGCCGCCGTTCGCGCACGATATGTCCATGGGCGCTGTCCTGCTCGCCGTCGCGATCCTGGACGCGCCGGGCATACGCGCCCATTTCGAGCGTCTTCAGACGTTGACCAGAAGCAGGACCGAGACCCAGGCGCCATGAGCGCCCCTCGACAGGAGCAAAGCGATGACCCAGCAGAACGACGAGGAGTTTTTCAAAGCACGCGGCTTCGGACTGAAAATGGGCTTCGGCCGCAGCCCCGCCTTGCTGGTGATAGACCTCATCAAGGCATTCACCGATGAGAACCGCACGCTCGGTGCCAATCTCGACAAGCAGATCGCCGCGACACAGGACCTGTTGAAGCTCGCGCATGCACGCAACGTCCCGGTCTTCTTCTCGACGGTCCGCTACGACGACGCCGACCTGCGCGATGCCGGCATCTGGCGGCTGAAGCAGAAGGGCGTCGTCGATCTGGCGGCCGACACCAACGGTCACGAACTCGATGAACGTCTCGACTTCGCGCCGACGGACAGCATGCTGCTGAAGAAATACGCCTCCTGTTTCTTCGGCACGGACCTCGTGCCGCGCCTGACGAGCCGCGGCGTCGACACGCTCATCATGACCGGCTGCACCACCAGCGGCTGCGTCCGGGCGACCGCGGTCGATGCCGTGCAGAACGGCTTTCGGCCGATCGTCGTGCGTGAAGGCGTCGGCGACCGGTCGGCCGCCGCGCATGAGCAGAGCCTGTTCGACCTGAACGCCAAATACGCCGACGTCGTCTCGCTGCAGGAAGCGAGCGGCTATCTCGATATCTATCCGAAGAACGATCGCACCTGAGAACAGTGAAGAGGGTAACACCATGGACAAGCCGACAGGACCTATCGCTCACGACCGTTTTGACTTTTCGCCGATCGTCGATCGTCCGCCGTTGCGCTGGCCGAACGGCGCGCGTGTCGCGCTCTGGGTGATCCCGAACATCGAGCACTTCATGTTCGACCGGCCGTCGACCTCGATCACGCCACTGACGACGGGTTTCGTTCCCGACGTGCTCAACTATTCCTGGCGCGACTTCGGCGTCAGGGTCGGCATCTGGCGCATGATGGATGTGATGCAGCGCTATGGCGTGCGCGGCACCGTCGCGCTGAATGCGGATGTCTGCGACAATTATCCGCGCATCATCGAAGCCGGCAACAAGCTGGGCTGGGAATGGATGGGCCACGGCAAGAACAATTCCATGCTGATGGCCAACCGGGCCGAGGATGAAGAACGCCAGATGATCCGCGAAATTCATGCGCAGATCACCAGGGCGACCGGCAAGAAACCGCGCGGCTGGCTCGGCCCGGCGCTCACCGAATCCCACAATACCCTCGACCTTCTGGCGGAAGTCGGCTTCGATTACGTCGGCGACTGGGTCAATGACGAGCAGCCGTACCCGATGCGGGTCAAGAGCGGCCAGATGACGTCCATTCCCTATTCCATCGAGATCAACGACATTCCGGCTTTCCTCGACGGCAAGCAGAGTCCTCAATCGTTCGGCCAGATGATCAAGGACCAGTTCGACGTTCTTTATGAGGACAGCGCCGAGAGCGGCCGCGTCATGTCGATCTGCCTCCACCCGTTCCTGATCGGGCATCCGTTCCGCATCAAGTATTTCGACGATGCTCTGAAGCACATCACCTCGCGCAAGGATGTCTGGCTGGCGACCGGCTCGGAGATCGTCGACGCTTATCGCGCCCAATCGCGCTAAACGTGCGCGTTGAACTTGCGGCTTAAGTCCGGCTGCGGCATTCCCGCGGCGTCATGCCGAACAGCGCCTTGAAGGCGGTGGCGAAATGGGATGGGTTGCGATAGCCGCAGCGTGCGGCGATCTCGGCGATCGAGAGATGCCGGCTGGCAGGATTTGCCAGCTCTGCCCAACTGGCGTCGAGCCGGCTCTGGACGATGAACTCACGCACCGTGTGCCCGTGCTCGCTGAAAAGGCGATGCAGCGACCGCACGGAAAGCCCCGCGTCGTCGGCGACCGTCTGCGGATCGAGCTGGTCGTCCCATAGCCGCCCCAGAATGATATCCTTGCAGCGCGCATACAACGCGGCCCGGCTCGAGGTTTCCTCGAAGCTCGGCCTGTCTGCCGACGTCAGCGACAGCGCGACGAGATCGACAATCTGCGAGGCCACACGATGTTGGGTTCCCTTCGGGATCGCAGCGGCCTGCTGGAGTATGGAAGCGACAAAGTCGGAGGTCACGCGCCATAGCGCTGCCGAGCAATCGAAACGGCGGCCGATCAATTGATCGACCGTGCGGAGCCGGTTTCTCAGCATCGCATCCGGAATGGCAATATTCCGCACGACAGTATCGGTGGTATGCTGCCATTCGAACGGCTGGTTTGCCCGATAAAGCGTCAACGTGTCGGGCTCGATCCTGCGGTCACTGCGGCCTTGCTTGAGGGCGACGGTTCCCTTGGTGACATGGACGAGCATGATCGTGTCGTGCGGATCGTCGACCGCCTGCCTGGCCGTACGGCGCCCCCATTCCCGGTTGCTGACCACACGCGAAAGGTCGAGACCGCCGACGCGCGCATGGAAGATATCGCCTCGAAACGCCATCGGGTCGCCGACGCTCACGTCCTGGGTCTTGAACAGGCGGCCGGTCGTTGCGCGCCAGTCCTCACGGGCCGTCGGGCCCGAAAAAATCTGCCGAGTGTAAGCAACCATGGATAGGCTCCAGCTTTGGCGCGCGTTCGCCTATGCTAGGGAGCGAGGCTGAAACCTCAAAGCTCTAATTCTATGCAGTCGGTTGCAAGCTAAACTGCGGAATTCACTCCGCGTTGATCCCCGTCTCCTTGATCAGCTTGCCCCACTTGTCCGTCTCGCTGCGGATCAGGCTGGCGAACTCGACTGATCCCGCGCCCACGGGTTCGGCTGCCAGCGATGCCAGTCTTTCCCTCACGATCGCATCGGTCAGCGCCAGTCTCGTATCCGCGGTGATGCGATCGACGATCTCCTTCGGCGTCTTTGCCGGCACCAGGGTTCCGAACCAGGCGGAGACGTCGAAGCCCGGCACCACATCGTTCAGCGGCGGCAGGTCGGGCACGAAGCTCGAGCGTTTCGCCGTTGTCACCGCCAGGCCCTTCAACGTCTTGCCCTGCACCTGCGGCAGCGACGAGGTGATGTTGTCGAACATGATATCGCAGCGGCCCGCGATCACGTCCTGCACGGCCGGCGCGCTGCCGCGATAGGGCACATGCGCCATCTGGATACCGGTCATCTTCTTGAACATTTCGCCGCACAGATGCACCGACGTGCCGACGCCCGACGATGCAAAGGTGAGCTTGCCCTGGTTGGCCTTGCCATAGGCGACGAGCTCGGCGACCGAATTGAACGGCGCGCTCGTCGGCGCGATCAGCATGTTCGGCATGATCGAGATCAGCGAGGTCGGCGTGAAATCGGCGATCGGATCGTAGCTGAGCTTGCGGTAGAGAAACGAATTCAGGGCGAGGCCGATCGTGCCCATCAGCATGGTCTCGCCGTTAGGCTCCGAACGGGCGACCTGTTCCGTGCCGATATTGCCGCCGGCCCCCGCCTTGTTCTCGACGACGATCGACGTGTTCCACAATTGCGCCAGCTTGTCGGAGACGATGCGCGCGATCACGTCGGTGGCGCCGCCGGGCGTGAACGGCACAACCATACGGAGCGTGCGGCCGGCCGGCCACAAGGCCTGGCCGCGGGCGGGCGCGGAAATAATGGCCGGCGCGGCCACGCTCGCCGCCAATCCTGCGACCGCGCGTCTGCGCGTGATCGGGCCTCCGGTACGGATCGTCATTCATCGTCTCCCTCAATGACCCCCAATCTAGCGCGGCGGGCCAAACTATCCAACGGGAGGCGCAGGGCAGGAAAACCCTTTCTCCGAGCTTGCCGGGTGGTCTTGATGGCCCGTGCTATTTATGAGAACGATGCTTTCCAGAGCGGCGACCAACCGGCCTGGTGAGGCCAACGCGTTGGATCGGCCTGCTTTTATTGGCATCTAACAACAAAATAAACCGGGAAACGCAGATATGGATGCAGGCAGCCTTTCTTCCGTTCGCACGGAGGGCCTCAAGCGCGCTGTGGCTCAGACAGATCGCGTGGCGATGAACACCGATAACGCCCTCAAGATCGGGCTTTTCGGCGCGAATTGCTCGTCCGGCCGTGCAGCCACCAAAGTTCCCGAACGCTGGAGCGCGCACTGGGGCGAATGTCTCGAACTGGCCCGCATGGCCGATCAGGCGAGGATCGACTTCCTGCTGCCGATCGGACGCTGGAAAGGCTATGGCGGCGAGACCGACCTGCAGGGCGAAACCCTGGAAACGCTGACCTGGGCGACCGGCCTGCTCGGCGCGACGGAACGAATCACGATCTTCGGCACCGTTCATGCGCCGCTCTTTCACCCGCTCATTGCCGCCAAGCAGTGCGTGACGGCGGATCAGGTGGGCGGCGGCCGCTTCGGGCTCAACATCGTTTGCGGCTGGAACGAAGGCGAGTTCGAGATGTTCGGCGCGCAGCAGCGCGATCATGAATCCAGGTACGCCTATGCCCAGGAGTGGGTCGATATCGTCAAACTGGCCTGGACGAAGCAGGAAGACTTTGACTACCGCGGCAATTTTTTCGATCTGCATGGCGTGCGCGCTTATCCGAAGCCCGTCGGCGGATCGCGTCCCGTCATCATGAATGCCGGAGGATCGCCGGTCGGCCAGGCATTTGCCCTGCGCAACTGCGACGCCTTCTTCACCGCCACCGCAAGCTCGCGTCTCTCGATCGAAGAAAACACGCGCACGATCCGGGGCATCAAGGATGCCGCGTCCGCCATGGGGCGCGAGACGGAGGTCTTCACCGTTGGCCAGGTGATCTGCCGCACCTCAAAGGCCGAGGCGCAGGACTACTACCAGCATGCCATTGTCGACGAGGCGGACTGGGACGCGATCGACAGCATGCTCGCCAACCGGGGCATGACGCCGCAGAATACGCCGGCGGACGAGTTCAGGGAGAAGCGGATCGCCTGCGCGAGACTTGGCGTTGGCGGATATCCCTTCATCGGGACGCCTGACGATATCGCGGGCGAACTGGACAATCTGCGCCGCGCGGGGCTGCGGGGAATCGCGATCTCCTTCGTCAATTACCTGGACGAATTTCCGCTCTTTCGCGACGAAGTCCTGCCGCGCCTCGAAGATCTCGGCTCTCGCGCAAGACGATGAAACTGTTCTGGCGAGCCTAATAGTCGTGTCGGCCCCGGCATCGGCTTGTTTGCAAAGGTCTGATGTCGGCGGGCTGACGGCGTCGGTTAACGCCGCAGCTGGCGTCTGCGCCTATTGTGCAAACGAAGATTAACACTCGGCTTCTAGAGTGGGGCATCGCCGCCTCGATCCGGCAGCCGGGAGCCCATATGTCCACCCTCGATGTAGAGACGCGTCGGAGTGCGTCGGGCACAATCCTGGGCCGTCAGGTTCTGCCGATCTTCGCCGCGACCATTTTCACCTCGGCGCTGCTGCTGTTCGCGCTCGAGCCGATGTTCGCCAAAATGGCCTTGCCGTCGCTGGGCGGGGCGCCATCGGTCTGGTCGATCGCCATGGTGTTCTTTCAGGGGCTGATGTTTGCCGGCTATTGCTACGCCCATGCGGTGACCCGCTGGATGACGCCGCGCCACGGCGCGCTGCTCCATGCCGTCCTGCTCTGTCTTGCCTTTGTATTCCTGCCGGTTGCGCTGCATGCGAGCGGTGCGCCGCCGGCCGAGGGCAATCCGGCATTCTGGCTGATCGGCGTCTTTATGGTTTCGGTCGGCCTGCCGTTCTTCGTGCTGTCCGCCCACGGTCCGCTGCTACAAGCCTGGTTCGCGCGCTCAGGACACCGCCAGGCGGATGACCCTTATTTTCTTTACGGCGCCTCCAATATCGGTTCGTTTGCGGCGCTCATCGCCTATCCGCTTGTGATCGAGCCGCTGTTCGGCCTCACAGCCCAGAGCCGCGCCTGGACGGCGGGCTTCGTGGCGCTCACCATCCTGATCGTTGCCTGTACGTTAAGCGTGTTCGCACGCTCGGACGCCGGCGCCATGGCTGCAACGCCCGTTCGCGACCCCGATGCAGGCCAGCCCGTGCGCTTGTCCAGTGCCTTGTCGTGGATGGCGCTCGCCTTTGTGCCCTCGGCTTTGCTGGTCTCGGTCACGGCGCATATCTCCGCCGACGTGGCGGCGGCGCCGTTGCTTTGGGTCATCCCGCTCGCGATCTATCTGCTGACTTTCGTCCTGACTTTCCGCCCGCAGACAGCGATCAAGGAAACCGTATTGGCGGTGCTGCAACCGTGGATCGCGGCTGCCGTGTTGATGACGATGTGTATCGGCAAGTTGCCGTTCATCTCGCTCAATCTTCTGAGCGATCTCGTTCTCTTCATCGTGAACGCGCTGGTCTGTCACGCGGCATTGTATCGCCATCGGCCGCAGGCGCACGATCTGACGGTATTCTACGCGGCGATGTCGCTTGGCGGCGCCCTGGGCGGCCTCTTCGCAGGTCTTGCCGCGCCGATGCTGTTTTCGAGCGTGATCGAATATCCCCTGCTGATAGCCGCCGCCTTGTTCTGCCGGCCTGGCGTGTTCGCCGATCTGCGGGCGCTCGACAGAACATCAGCGCTCAGGACGGCTGCCACCGCACTCGGCATGCTGGCCGCTGCCTGGATGCTGATCTTCGTGGCCACGCCGGACATTGCCTATAAAGTCCTGGCCGCTGCCATCGGCGCGCTGGTCCTGCTCAATTGGCGCAGCGCCGGTCGCGTCGCGGTCTTCGGCCTCGCAGCGACTGCGGGCATCCTCCTGCAGCAAAACCTCACCTCCAGCCGCGAGTCCTTTCGCTCCTTCTTCGGCGTCCATCGCATCGAGGAAGCGCACGACGGCAAGTTCCGCACCTTGTCGCACGGCACGACGATCCATGGCGCGATCAGGATTCGCAACGAGGACGGAACGCCGGTGTCCGGCCCGCCGATGCCGACAACCTATTACGCGCC
Organism: Terripilifer ovatus; assembly: GCA_029222685.1. Classification (GTDB taxonomy): domain Bacteria; phylum Pseudomonadota; class Alphaproteobacteria; order Rhizobiales; family Beijerinckiaceae; genus Terripilifer; species Terripilifer ovatus. The sequence goes on from JARHVB010000011.1 coordinate 134,445, forward strand.
GCAAGGTCCGCTGGGCGAGGCGATCGCCGCTGCGCGTCTGACCAACGGCAAGATCGGCCACGCAGCCTTCATCGGATTGGGCGTCGGCGCGCTGGCCTGCCATGTCCAGGCCGGCGAGGCGGTCACCTTCTATGAAATCGACCGGCTGGTCCTGCATATCGCGCGCGATTCGGGACGCTTCCGCTTTCTCTCCGATTGCGCGCCGCAGGCAAAATTCGTTCTGGGCGATGCCCGTCTCACGCTCGAGGGCCAGCAGCAGGCAAGCGACGTGATCGTGGTCGACGCATTCTCGTCGGATGCGATCCCAACTCATCTGCTGACGCGCGAGGCCTTCGAACTTTACCTGCGCAAGCTCAGTCCAGAAGGTTTGATCGCCGTCCATATCTCCAACAATACGATGGAATTCCACGCCATCATCGCCCGCATCGCTGCCGACCTGGGCCTCGTCGCCTATCTGCGCCGCGACCTGGCGATCCCGCCCGACGATCCGGATTTCCGCACGGCAAGCGTCGTCGCGGTGCTGGCGCGCGACCCGGCGCATCTGCGCGGCCTTCTCGGCGAGAACAGCAGGTGGCGGCGGCTCGAGCCGAATATGGCGAGCTGGGTCTGGACCGACGATTATTCGACGATCTTGCGTGCGATTGCCGACAAATTGCGCCAATAGCCGAAACGAGCGTCCAGCCACAAATCTGTTTTAAATTGTTGTTATGCAGCTGAAATTCGTTTTTCAGCGGTTGGAGGACGTAATCTGGCTGGCAAAGCGCCTTTTTGCCGCCGCGAAGGGCTCGACGGCGGCGACGGCTTTGGGCACACTGGCGCCATGTACAGATCCATGACTCACAACATCGAAGTTACCGTCGAACCGGAATTTCTGGCAGACAGGTCGCAGCCCGACTCTGGGCGCTATTTCTGGGCCTATTCCGTCGGCATCACCAATATGGGCCGGAGCACCGTCCAGCTCATGCACCGGCACTGGCAGATTACCGACGCCAACGGCAAGCGCGAGGAAGTGCGCGGGCCCGGCGTGGTCGGCGAGCAGCCCGTGCTGCAGCCGGGCGAACGGTTCAACTATACGTCCGGCTGTCCGCTCACGACGCCGTCCGGCATCATGGCGGGCACATATCGTTTCGTCGACCAGGCCGGCGACGAGTTTCAGGTGGAGATTCCCGCGTTTTCGCTCGACAGCCCGCACGCGAAACGCGTTCTGAATTGAGGCAGCCGTTTTGCGGCTTACGGAGTAGGTATGTCCGTCGCGCATGATGAGCGTTTGTCCCGCACCATCGACCTGATGGCGCGGCTGATCGCGTTCGATACCGAAAGTTCGAAATCGAACCTGCTGATTGTCGCCTTCATCGAGGATTATCTGCGCGCCCGCGGCGTGCCCTATGTCACCGTGCCCAATGCGGCAGGCGACAAGGCGGCGGTCTTCGCCACCATCGGCCCCATGAAGGACGGCGGCATCCTGCTGTCCGGACATACCGACGTGGTGCCGGTTGCCGGCCAGTCCTGGACCAGCGATCCCTTTACCGTGCGGCGCGAGGGCGCACGCTTCTTCGGCCGCGGCACCTGCGACATGAAAGGCTTCGACGCGGTCTGCCTCGCCATGGTGGAGGACTTTCAGCAGGCCAAGCTGAAAACGCCGATCCATATCCTGCTCAGCTACGACGAGGAGACCACCTGTCTCGGCCCCGTCGATACGATCGCACGATTTGGTCGTGATTTGCCGCAGCCACGCGCCGTCATCGTCGGCGAGCCGACGCAGATGCAGGTCGCCGATGCGCACAAGAGCATCGCCACCTTCATCACCACGGTTCATGGCCATGAGGCCCATTCCGCCAAGCCGCATCTGGGCGCCAATGCGATCGAGGGCGCTGCCGCCCTCGTCACAGAGCTCTACCGCCTAGCCGATGAACTGGCCGGCGAGGGCGACCCCTCCGGGCGCTTCGATCCGCCGTTTTCCAGCATCAGCGTCGGCACGATCCATGGCGGCACGGCGCGCAATATTCTCGCCAAGCAATGCACGTTTCAGTGGGAATTCCGTGGCCTGCCCAATGTGGCGCAGAACCGGGCGCTGCGTCAGCTCGAGGATTATGCGGCCTCCACCGTGCTGCCGCGCCTGCAGCGCTATGCGCCCCACGCCCGCATCGAGACGGTGACCGAAGTCGAGGTGCCGGGGCTGGATTCGGAGCCGGGCTCCCTGGCCGAGACCCTGGCGCTCAAGCTGACCAAATCCAACCGGACCATCGCCGTGCCCTATGCGACCGAGGCCGGCCGCTTCCAGACCGCGGGCATCCCGACCGTGGTCTGCGGCCCAGGCAGCATCGATCAGGCCCACCAGCCGGACGAATTCATCGAAATCGCCGAATTGCAGGCCTGTATCGCCTTCATGCGGGCGCTGGCGGTGGAACTGTCCTGAGAGTTTGTCATTTCCGACGCGCACGCAGTGCGCGAGCGGGAAGCCAGGAGCGAGTGACGTCACGTTGCCCCTGGATTCCCGCTCTGCGCTTCGCTTGGCGGGAATGACACCAAGGTTGAAGCCGGATCGGCATCGCCCATGAGCGCCAAATTGCCGCTGGGACCGCAAGCGCATTTTCAAGCGAAGTGGACGCCGGTTCGCGTGAAGAAAATGCGCTCTTTCAGGAAGCTAGACGCGTCTTTCCGATCCAGAGGATCGGAAAACGCTATAGTCACGCCAAAATGATGCGCCGGCGGGGATAAAGACCTATATTGGGGTCTGCGCAGCCGAGCGGACAGCCATGAGCGAGCATATCAGCGACATCGAGGCGGAAGAGACGAGGGACGAGCGCGCCGGGCGGATGGCCACACGTATCGCCATCGCCGGCTTCACACTGATGTTCGTCGCCGCGACCGTGATGTGGATCCATTTCGGTCCGCTGATCTTCATGGATCTGGTCACCGCCGTCGCCAATTGTTTCTGAAGGCAATTGACCCGCAGCAACCCGATATCCACCGGATAAACCTAGGCCTGAAAACCCATGACCAGCGCCCAGCGCCGCCTGATCGTTCCCATCGTCTGCCTCGTGCTCGGCGTCGCCATGCTCGGCACCACGGCCTTCCTGACCTTGCGCCAGCGCGGCGACTTGAGCGCGCCACTGCCGGCGGCCATCGGCGGGCCTTTCGCCCTGATCGATCAGGACGGCAAGGCGCTGACCGATCGCGATCTGCTCGGCAAGCCGTTTCTCGTCTTCTTCGGCTATACGCATTGTCCCGACGTCTGCCCGACGACGATGTTCGAGTTGACCGAGGCCTTCAAGGCGCTCGGCCCCGACAAGAAGATCACGGGGCTGTTCGTCACCGTCGATCCGGAACGCGATACGGCGCCGGTGCTGAAGGACTATGTATCCAATTTCGATCCGCGCATTCAGGCGGCGACAGGGCCGCGCGAATCGATCGACAGAGTCATGAAGACCTATCGCGTCTATGCGCGCCGCGTGCCCGGCGAGGGCGAGGACTATACGATGGATCACAGCGCCATCGTCTATATCATGGACAAGCAGGGCCGCTTCGTCTCGGCGCTCAACACGCAGTTGAAGCCCGAAGACATGGCGAAGGAACTGGCGCGGTATCTGTAGAACACGTGATGAGGGCGGTCAGAAAAATCCGATCGGAAAATATTTGAGATAGAGCTCGGTATAGACGCCACGTTCCGACAGGCGCGCCAGGGCGAAGTCGAGCGCCCGTCGCAGGACGACATTGTCCTTGCGAACGGCGATGCCGACGCCTTCGCCGAAATAGGAGCTTTCCAGATAGGGGCCGCCGCGAAAGGCGCAGCAGCCGGCAGCGTCAAGACCGTTGAGCCATAGCGCGAATGATACGCCATCGCCGAAAGCGATGTCGATCTCCTCGCGCTTCAGCGCCGAGCGCAGCGCTGCCGGCGATTCGTAAGTTCTGATCTCGGACTTGGGGAAAAACTTGCGCAGGAAGGCTTCGTGTGCCGTGCGGCCCTGAACGCCAATGGCTTTGCCGGCTAGTGTTTCGGGACGCGTATCGTCGAGCGCCAAGGAGGCGCGGGTGACGAAGCGCGCCGGGGTGCGATAGTAGGCTTGCGTGAAGTCGGCGCGCTGGCGGTTGCGCGGCGTGATGGCGATCGAGGCGATCGCCGCATCGCCTTCATTTCTGTCGAGCGTGTCGAAAATGGTTTCGAAGCGCCGCGCCTGGATGGTGCAGGCGACGCGCAACTCGTCGCAGATGGCGCGCGCCAGATCGACATTGAAGCCGCTGAGCGCGCCCTCCGGCGTGGTGAAGCCGAAGGGCGGATATTCGTCGTCGGTAATGAAACGCAAGGCCCGCAGCGCACTCGTGTCCGGGCGCTCCATGCGCCGCTGCGGATCCCAGAACATCGGCACGTTGGCGGCGCCCGCGGCGTTCTTCGTCTGCGCCGGCGCGCCCGCAGTCAGGGCGCTGAAGGCCAGTAGACAGAGTGCCGCCAGCCGTCCGAACCTGGCGATGCCGCCGGTAATGGTTGAGTGCGTCTTGAACATCTGTCTGCAGTCGCGGGCGGCGAATTAACCAATTGCTCTCCTGCGCTCGTCGCATGACGCGCCGGCCGACGCAAGCGCGGGCCCGTTCACCCTGCCAAAAGCCGGCTTTTCAGATCGGATTCCATGGCTGTTCAGGTTGTTGCCTGCGGGAACCGGCACCGGAAGCTTCCACTGGCGGAAATCATGGGGTAGTGTGCCGGCAAATTTGCGCCGGTCCTTATGGAAGCGCGGCGCTTCACCTTCCGGGACATTCAATGACCACCGAAACTCCTTCGCTCGCCGATGCCGCGCGCGTTTCCGCCGCCTGGCCCTTCGAGGAGGCCAGAAAGCTCGTCCAGCGGGTCGAGCGCACCGGACAGACCAGCGTGCTGTTCGAGACCGGCTATGGCCCGTCGGGGCTGCCGCATATCGGCACGTTCGGCGAAGTGGCCCGCACGACCATGGTGCGGCACGCCTTCGAGGTTTTGACGGAAGGCAGGGTCGAGACGCACCTGCTCGCCTTCTCCGACGACATGGACGGGTTGCGCAAGGTGCCCGACAACGTGCCCAACCGGGACATGATGGCGCAATATCTCGGCAAGCCGCTGACCCAGGTGCCGGACCCGTTCTCGAACGAATATCCGTCCTTCGGCGCGGCCAACAATGCGCGCCTGCGCGCGTTCCTGGACCGCTTCGACTTCCACTACGAATTTGCCTCGTCGACGGAGTATTACAAGGCCGGCCGTTTCGACGAGATGCTGCTGCGCATGCTCGAAGTCTATGACGACGTGATGGACATCATCCTGCCGACCCTGGGGCCGGATCGTCGCGCCACCTATTCGCCGTTCCTGCCCATATCGCCGCGCACCGGCATTGTGCTGCAGGTGCCGATGGTCGAGCGCAACCCGGCGAAGGGCACTATTGTCTATGTCGATCCCGACACCGGACAGAAGGTCGAGACAAAGGTCACCGGCGGCGCCGTCAAGTGCCAGTGGAAGGCTGACTGGGCCTTGCGCTGGGCGGCGCTCGGCATCGATTACGAAATGGCCGGCAAGGACCTGATCGATTCCGTCAAGCTCTCCAGCAATATCGTGCGCGCCCTCGGCGGTACGCCGCCCGACGGCTTCAACTACGAACTGTTTCTCGACGAGAAGGGCCAGAAGATTTCGAAGTCGAAGGGCAATGGCCTGACGATCGAGCAATGGCTCACCTATGCGAGCCCGGAATCCCTGTCGCTGTTCATGTATCAAAAGCCGCGCGAGGCGAAGCGCCTGTACTTCGACGCGATCCCTCGTGCCGTCGATGAATACCTGCAGTTCCTCAACGGCTATGAGCGGCAGGATATCAAGAACCGTCTCGGCAACCCGGTCTGGCATATTCACAGCGGCGAGCCGCCGCAGCCCGAAGTGCTGCACCATCCAGGCGAGCAGGGCAGCGCCGGCGTGTCGATCTCCTTCGTCATGCTGCTCAATCTCGCCGCCGTTGCCAACAGCGAAGACGCGCAGGTGCTGTGGGGCTTCCTGCGCCGTTATGCGCCCGGCGTCTCGCGCGAAACCCATCCGCGCCTCGACAAGCTTGTCGGCTATGCAGTGGCTTACTTCCGCGATTTCGTGCGGCCGGCGAAGTCCTATCGCCTGCCCGACGATGTCGAGCGCGACGCCTTGGCGAAGCTCGACGCTGAACTGGCGAAGCTGCCGGCCGATGCCTCGGCCGAAGACATCCAGACGATCCTCTACGATGTGGCGCGGCCGATCCCGCGCTATCAGGACATGAAGGCAAAGGGCGCGACGCCGGAACGGCCGGGCGTGGCGAACGACTGGTTCAACATGCTCTACCAGGTCCTGCTCGGCGAAAACCGTGGGCCCCGTTTTGGCTCGTTCGTGGCGCTCTATGGCATTGCCGAGACTCGCGCGCTGATCGCCAAGGCGCTATCGGGCGATCTGGCGAAGGAACACCAGACATTCCTCGAAAGCCGCGCCGCGTGAAGCATTCAGGAAAGAGCCGGCCTTGATCTCTGTCTTCGCCGGTTCGGTCATCGCGGTCGCGACCTTCGTCGGCGCTTTCACGTCGGGCATCTTCGGCATGGTCGGCGGCCAGATCGTTCTGGGCGTCCTGCTGTATTTTCTGCCCGTCAGTGCTGCCATGACCATCTTCTCGGCACTGATGTTCACGTCAGGCCTGTGGCGCGGCATGCTGTTGCGCCGGCACATCGACTGGGCGATCACCGTTCGTTACATCGCGGGCTCGGCCATCGGCTATGTGCTGATGCTGTTCGTCGCTTTCGTCCCGTCGAAGCCGGTGATCTATCTCGGCCTCGGCGTTCTGCCCCTCATCGGTTACATGTTGCCGAAGCGGCATGCGCCTGATGTGACGCGCCCCGGCATGGCGTCGATCTGCGGCTTCATCGTTATGGTGTTGCAGATCAGCTTCGGCACGGCAGGCAACGTGCTCGACATGTTCTTTCAGGCGAGCCCGCTGAGCCGCCATGTCATTGTCGCCACCAAAGCCGTGACGCAATTGTTCTCCCAGGCTATGCGCTTTCTGTATTTCGGTTCGCTGGCGCTGGAAGCAGGCGATCATGCGCCGGTCTGGCTCTTCGTTTTCTATGTTCTGTTGACCTTTGCGGGTGGTTCGGCGGCGGGAAGCGTGCTCAACCGGATGTCGGATGCGAGTTTCCGCAAATGGACGAAAACGATCATCCTGGCCTTGAGTGCCGTCTATATCGCGCGGGGGGTGTGGCTGCTGGTGTTTCCAGGAACAGCGGCGAGCTGACTGTTACTGGCTCGACCAGACGATGCGCGACATCCAGTCGATATTCTCCAGTTCGACCGTGCGGTCTGGATATTCCGGATTGAGCGATTTGAGCTCGATGATCTTGCCGGTGACGCGCTTCAGTTCCTTGGCAAGCACCTCGCCCTTTTTCGTCTTCACCACCACCCGGTCGCCGCGCCGCGTTGCCGACGAGGGCGACACCACGACGATGTCGCCGTCGCGGTAGAGCGGCATCATCGAATCGCCGGCGATTTCGAGCGCATAGGCATGCTCGTCGCCGACGGCGGGAAAGCCGATCTCGTCCCAGCCCGTGCCGGTGGGGAAGCCGCCATCGTCGAAATAGCCGCCGGTCCCTGCCTGCGCCATACCGATGAGCGGGATCGCCCGCCTCGGCTCATCCCCATTCGGCGAGATATATTTGACGAATTCCTCGATCGTGGCGCCCGTCGCGGCGAGGCATTTGGCAACCGATTCGGTCGAGGGCCAGCGCAGGCGCCCGTCGGCGGTCTTGCGTTTGGATTTGTTGAAGGTCGTTGGATCGAGGCCGGCCTTCTTCGCCAGGGCGGAAGCCGTCAGGCCATGCCGTTCGGCCAATGTGTCGATGGCGGTCCACACCTGTGTGTGCGTCAGCATGGGAGCCTCACGTCAAGCGCAGGAAATAATTGCAGAAACTACAAGACAAAGTTCCTGTTGTCAGCATATATGCCTGTTTTAGGGCGGTCTCAAGGGTTTTACGGGATATTTGCGCCGCTCGCCGCGCCGTTTTAGGGTCCGGCGCGAGATTTGGAGCCTGATTTGAAGCTTATCTATAAAATAGCGACCCTCGACCAATGGCAGGCCGCCTCTGCCGGCGGCCGATTCGAGGGCGCGCCGATCGACCTTACCGACGGCTTCATCCATTTTTCCACGGATGCCCAGACCCGGGAAACGGCGGCCAAGCATTTCGCCGGACAGACCGGCCTCATCCTGGCCGCGCTCGACGCCGATGCCCTTGGCAGCGCGTTGAAATGGGAGCCGTCGCGTGGCGGCCAGTTGTTTCCCCATCTGTACCGGCCTTTCGAGATGGCCGAGGTGATCTGGGCGAAGCCGCTGCCGGTCGATCCCGCCGGTGCGCACGATTTCACCGGCCTTCTGCCATGATGAGACTTTTGTGGCCGCTGGCCCGCCCGGTGCTGTTCCGCCTCGATCCGGAATATGCTCATGGCCTCACCATCAAGGCGCTGCGCCATCTGCCTCTGCCCGCTGCGGCGGCTGACGATGCCAGGCTGCGCGTGCGCGCCTTCGGGCTCGATTTTCCCAATCCCGTCGGCATGGCGGCGGGCTTCGACAAGGGCGGCGATGTCGCCGATGCGGTGCTGAGAGTCGCCGGCTGCGGCTTCACCGAGGCGGGAACCGTCACGCCAAAGCCGCAGCCGGGCAATCCCCAGCCGCGGCTCTTCCGGCTCACCGAGGATGAGGGCGTCATCAACCGCTTCGGCTTCAACAGCGAGGGGCACGCGGCGATGCATCGAAGGCTCGCGGCGCGGACCGGCCGCAAAGGCATCGTCGGCGTCAATATCGGCGCCAACAAGGAAGCCTCCGATCGCACCCAGGATTATGTCGCCGGCATTGAGGCCTTTGCCGATGTCGCGAGCTATTTCACCGTCAACGTTTCATCGCCGAACACGCCCGGCCTGCGCGACCTGCAGCAGGCGTCCGTGCTCGACGAACTGCTGGCGCGCGTGCTCGATGGCCGCGACCGCATGACGGCGAAGCACGGCCGCAAGCCGATCCTGCTGAAGATCGCGCCCGATCTCACCGAAGGCGATCTCGACGACATCGTCCGCGTCGCGCGCGCGCGCGGTATTGACGGCATGATCGTCGGCAATACCACGATCACGCGTCCGCCCTCGTTGAAGAGCGCCCAGGCGAACGAACCGGGCGGCCTGTCCGGCCGGCCGCTGTTCGAGCTTTCGACCCGCGTTCTGGCGCAGGTGTTCCTGCGCGCCGAGAATGCCTTCCCGATCGTCGGTTCCGGCGGCATCTCGAGTGTCGCGACGGCCTTCGCCAAGATCGAGGCCGGCGCGACTCTGCTGCAGCTCTATTCCCTGCTCGTCTATGCCGGCCTGCCGCTGATCGACGACATCAAGCGCGGCCTCGTCGACAGGCTGGTGGCGGAACGGGTCGATACCTTGACGCCCATCGTCGGCCGCAAGGCGCAGGACTGGGCGCGGGGGGAGCCGCAAAACTGAGGTTGTCATTCCCGATGCGCCGCAAGCGCGAGCGGGAATCAAGGAGTTAAGAGTCGCAATATTGGCCCGTTATGTTACCTCTGGATTCCCGCTCTGCGCTTCGCTTGACGGGAATGACACCAAGGCTGAAGTGAACAATAGATTCAACTGGGCCGCGCGAACAGGTCTACGTGCCCAATGCGGCAAGTATCGGCATTGCGGCGCGCCGCCAACCATTCCGCCGCAGTGCTTTCGTTGACCTGGCCGGACTCCACGGCGGCTTGCGCCGTGCCTGCCGCAAGCTCCGCGATGAGACTCGCATCGGCACGGTCCATCTGCCAGGGGCTTTCACCGGCGATGACCGTATAGCCCCTCGCTTCGAGTGCATTGCGCAAAGCAGAAATCGCATCGGGACCGGCAGCGGGGCCGAAGCCTTTGTCGCTGTGCTGGTGCGCGTGGAACGCCGCGAGCACGGCGGCATCCTTCCCATGCGCCGGCGTCCACGCTTCTTCACCGTTGTAGGTGAGCACGGTATAAAGCGGCAAGTGCCGCTGTGCGAGAGCGGCGCAGAAGTCCGCAATCCATGCGGGCGACACGAGATCGAAGAACGCTGCCGCGGTGACAAGACCGGCAGGTTTGTCGAGCACGCGCGCATAATCCTGCATGAGATCGGCCTGCTCGAACGACACGTTGATCTCTTTCTCCGCTGCCCGCACAGTGAGGCTATCCGCCGCGCTTTCGCAGTCATCGGCCCATTCGGAGATCGCCCTGCGCGCATGGTCGAGAAGCGCCAGGTCCCAATCCACCAGACGCCAGCGCTGTGCAGGCGCCAGATAGGGCGCAAGCCCGCGCAGGTTCGAGCCCGAACCGCAGCCGAGATCGACAATGTCGATGCATTGCCGCGGCCCGATCCATTCGCGCACGGCGTCGCGCACGGTTGTACTGACCGAGCGATGATCCACCGGCTCGCGCAAGGCCAGCCACTCGGCCGAAAAGCCGCTCATCGACTTGTCCTCGCCACGTCTTGCAAAACCGCGGCGATGGTTGCGGCCGTATCGTTCCAGCGTGGCAGGCTTTGCCCTGCGCGCCACGCGGCTTCTGCAAGGGTGCTGCGCGTGTTGCGATCGGTCACGACCTGCCGCAACGCCTTCGCCAGCACATCGGCGTCGCCGGGCGGCACCTTGATGGCGGCTTCATCGGGGACGGTGCTGACCATGGCGCCGCCCGTCGTGGTGACGATCGGCAGGCCGTGCGCCAGGGCTTCCGCAAGCGCCATGCCATAGCCCTCGTAGTGCGATGACATGACGAAAACGTCGGCCGTGCCATAGGCGTTCTCAAGAACGTCGCTGGAGATTTCACCGGCCAGCGTGATGCGGTCTTTCAATCCGCAAGCCTCGATCTGCGCCAGCATCGCCCGCGCCGTCTCGGGCGACCGCTCGAGCGATCCGGCGATGACGAGCCGCCAGTCGCAATCGGCGATCTGCGCACAGGCGTCGATCAGAACATCATATCCCTTGCGCGGGATGACGGTGCCGATGGCCAGCAGCACCGGCGCGCCGCCGGAGCCTTTGGCGCGCGGGGCCGGATCGACGCCGGGCTCCGCGACGGTGATCCTGCCGGCGGGCAGGTCGAAAAGATCGATCAGGGTGTCGCGCGTTGTTCCGCTTGTCACGATCACATGGTCGGCGAGCGCCAAGGTCTGCCGCTCGTTGGCGAGGAAGGCTTCGCTGTGCTGCTGTGTCAGCCCTGCTTCCAGGCCAAGCGGATGATGGCACAGCGCGACGACGCCGGGGCCAAGCGTGCCTGCAACGTCCGGCGGCAGCGCTCCCCAGGCGAGGCCGTCGACCAGCATGATGGCGTCGGGATGAATGCGCGCCAGCGCTGTCTGCGTCTGCGCCAGATCGTCCGTATCGGGAAACGGAAATCCACCCGGCAGCCGGCACAGCGATATGTCGACCCCGTGCGAGGGCAACAGGTCTAGCACGCGCCGGTCGTAGATATAGCCGCCGGTCAGCGTCTCGATATCGCCGGGGATGACGAAGGCCGCCTTCAAACCGGCCCCTCAAACCAGGCGCGCGCCACATGCGATTCATGCAGCTGGACGCGGATGCGCGTAATGCCTTCGCTGCCGGGACCGAGCCTGCCGCTGCGCGCCGCATCCGCCATGGCGTCGAAGATATACTTCGACAGATATTCCGTCGTCGTCTGCTTGCCCTTGAATTGCGGCAGGTCATCGAGATTGTTGTAGTTGAGCGGGCCGAGCGTCGCCTTGAGCGCATCATGGGCGCGGCCGATATCGACCACCACCGCGTCCGACGTCAGCTCTTCGCGAAAGAACGCCACATCGACAACGAAAGTCGCGCCATGCAGCTTCTGCGCCGGACCGAACAGCTCTCCCTTGAACGAATGCGCAATCATGATGTGGTCGCGCACTTCTACGGCGTACATGGCGGTCTCCATTAATATTTGACGACGGCGGCGAGGCCGGCCGCGCCCTTGCCGAGAAACGCCGGCAATTGCTGGGGCAGGTCGTCGAAAAAAAACTCGTGGGTGATCAAGGCATCGAGACGCTCGTCGCCAAGCAGATCGAGCGCCTTGCGCATGCGCCGTCCATAATCCCAGCGTGGCCGCCGCGATGGCGAAACCTGGCCGACTTGCGACGAGACGAGCTGCAGCCGCCGGCTGTGAAACGCACCGCCGAGCGGCACGGCAATCTCACCTTCGCCGTACCAGCTCATTTCGACGATGCGCGCTTCAAGCCCGCCAAGGCCGACGGCCGTTGCAAGCCCCGCCGCCGAGGCGCTGGCGTGAAACACCACATCGGCGTCGGCGATGGCGGCGTCAGGTGCCTGCGCAAAGCGCGCACCGAAGGAACGCGCGATCTCTCCCCGTGATCCGTCGATGTCGATAACGCACACATCCGCGCCGGGAAGACGCGCACAGAGATAGGCGACGAGAAGGCCGACGAGACCGGCTCCGACAATGGTGATCCGGTCGCCGGGGCCGGCGCCCGCATCCCACACCGCATTGAGCGCCGTTTCCATATTGGCGGCAATCGCGGCCCGGCGCGGATCGAGTCCGTTGGGCAAGGGTGTCAGCAGCGAAAGCGGCGCTGCAAAACGCGTTTGATGCGGGTGCAGCGCATAGACGAGACGGCCTTTCATTTCCGCCGGGCCGGCCTCGACCTTGCCTACGGCGCAATAGCCGTACTTCACTGGAAACGGAAAATCGCCCTCCTGCATCGGCGCGCGCATCCGCGCTGCCTCTAACGCAGGCACGCGGCCTTCCATCACCAGGCGTTCGGTGCCGCGGCTGATCGCACTCCAAAGGGTACGGACTTGAGCGTAGCCATCAGCGGGCGATAGCCAGGCAGGGCGGATCTCGGCGCGCCCAGGCGCCGTATACCAGAGGGAAAGCGCCTCCACCCCGTGCGCCGCCTTGCCGCGCTCCATTTTGGTATCGACCGCCATCCGGGCTCCTAATATGGTCCTCTCGCAACTAGAGCAAAGCGGGCCGGATTTCCACCGCCAGAGGGTTGAATTTAGATGGAAGTTTCGGAGTCTGGCGGTTCGCGGCCTGATTTGACGCCAGCTGGCATTCAGCCCCGTGCCATGCTTGCCCGGCGGCGGGCAATCGTCCTTGCGCTGAATCTCGTCACCTATGGCGGGCTCCTCCTCTGGCTGGCGCAAATTCTCGGCGCCAGCGGCTGGAGCCCGGTCGACGTCCTGATCTTTCTCTGCTTCGCCGTCGCGGCACCTTGGAGCGTGCTGGGCGTCTGGAATGCGCTGATCGGCGTCTGGCTCCTGCACACCTTGCGCGATCCAATGACTGAGGTGGCGCCCTTCGCCAAGGCCGGAGATGTGATCACGCCGGTCGCCGGCAAGACCGCCATCCTGATGACGATCCGTAACGAGGATCCCTCTCGCGCCTTCGCCCGGCTGACCGCGATCAAGGAGAGCATCGACGCCACCGGCTTTGGCGGAAGCTTCGCTTATTTCGTGCTGAGCGATACGGACGATGAGGGCGTCGCCGCAGCTGAGCGCGCGGCCTTCGCCCATTGGCAATCGGTATGTGCCGATGATGCCGCGCGCCTGTTCTACCGCCGGCGCGAAACCAACGAAGGCTTCAAGGCCGGCAATCTGCGCGACTTCTGCGCGCGCTGGGGCGACGATTTCGAATTCATGATCCCGCTCGATGCGGATTCGCTGATGGCGGGCGAGACGATCCTGCGGCTGGTGCGCATCGGTGAGGCCTATCCCAGGCTCGGCATTCTGCAGAGCCTTGTGGTCGGCGCGCCGACCACGTCGGCCTTCGCGCGCATTTTCCAGTTCGGCATGCGTCATGGCATGCGCCCTTATACGATCGGCAGCGCCTGGTGGGCCGGCGATTGCGGCCCCTTCTGGGGGCACAATGCGCTGGTGCGCATCGCACCGTTCCGCAGCCATTGCGACTTGCCGCTGCTGCCCGGCGCGCCGCCCTTCGGCGGGCCGATCCTGTCGCACGATCAGGTCGAGGCGGTGCTGATGCGCCGCGCCGGCTTCGAGGTGCGCGCGCTGCCCGAAGAAAGCGGCAGTTGGGAAGACAACCCGCCGACGGTGTTGGAGTTCACCCGCCGCGATCTGCGCTGGTGCCAGGGCAATATGCAATATTTTCACCTGCTCGGCCTGAACGGCCTGCAGCCGATGAGCCGCTTTCAACTGCTCTGGGCGATCATGATGTTCATCGGCATCCCCGCCTGGACGGCGATCATCGCGCTCGCCGCGATCAAGCCGCTCGACGGCGAGAGGACGGCCTTGTTTCCGGCCGGTTCCGCACTCGGATTCTATCTGGTATTTCTGCTGATGTATCTTGCCCCCAAGCTGGCCGGCTTCGTCGACATCGCGCTGACGCACAATGGTCTGCGCCGCTACGGCGGCGGTGTCCGCTTCACCGCCGGAGCGCTGGTCGAAATCCTGTTTTCGTTTCTGCTCGGCGCGGCGACCACTTTCCGCACCGGCCTGTTCATGATCGGCCTCGTCTTCGGCCGCACGGTGGTGTGGAGCGGGCAGGCGCGCGATGCCCATGCCTTGTCATGGACAACCGCGACGCGTGGCCTCTGGCCACAGACCGCCTTCGGCATTGTCATTCTCTCCATCGCAGGACTGCTCGCGCCTGCCATCATCGTGCCATCACTCCCGCTGACATTGGGGTACATTGTCGCTATTCCCTTCGCCGTGGTGAGTTCGTCGCCACGTTTGGGAGTCTGGCTTGAGCGCGCGGGTCTTTGCGCTATTCCAGAAGAGATTTCTCCGCCGCTGATTCTTTCGCGGCTCGACGCGCCGCACGCGACCGAGCCGTCCGCCGCAACCCTGCTTACGCCAAACGAGGCCGTATGAAATCGTTCCTGTTGTCCGCTCCGCTTCTCATCGCGCAGGTGTTTACGAGTCTTTGCCTGGCGCAGACGCCGCCCGCGCCCGCAGCCAAAGCGCCGGAGATCGCCGTCGACATGCGCAACCTGAGCGAGCCCGTGCTCTGCGCGGAGAAAGACAATGTCCGGATCGACTTCGCCTCCCCCGACGTGCGCTCGTTCCGCATCCAGGCGCAGCATCCGGCCTATATCGGCACCATCGCCACCGATCGCTGGGCGCCGGACTTCACCAGTTGCGACATGTCGAGCGACAGCGTCTTCACCAGCGAGACGGCAAAGCCGAGGAAGGTGACGTTCTGGGAGACGCCGGAATATTGGCTCACCGGCTATGTATTCCCTTCGTTCTGGCGTCCCAACACTGTGCCGATCAAGGTTGGCGATGGTAACGGGCAAAGTTTTCATCTCATCCAATTGTGGAAGCTGCATCGCGAGCGCGCCGAGGAAGTGCTCGTGCTCTATCCGCCCGATGGCTACTGGCGTGCCAGACCCCTGCCGTTTGGCGACATGCGCTGGACCGCTTATGGCTCATCCTTCCTGATCGGCCCCGTCGAGACTCAGCAGCGTCCTATCGTCGCCCTGAAGGACATCGCCTTCGATCCGGAAACCATGACGTTCACTTTGAACTTCGTGCGCGGCGGCTCGGCGAAAGTGCATATCGACAAGATCGACCAGGACCATCTCGGCCTCGACGTGTCGCTTGATCGCGCCATGCCCGACAACCTGCCGTTCGCCTCCCTGCGCTCCATGTACATCACCGAAACCAACTCCGACGTGGCGCGCGTGCAATGGCGCGGCAAGGATGCGACCCATTGGGGCGAGAGCACGATCATGGATTTCAAGGGCGCGCAGGCGATGGAACTCTGGGCCGGCCGCACCGTGCCGTCGCGACATAACCTCTCCGCGCCGGACATGGTCTTCCAGAGCTTCCGTGCAACGATGGGCAAGTGACCACCTTGTCATCGAGCATCTCAGCTTCGTCGACAGATATCCGCACGGTCAAGCGCGTGCCGTTGATCGATGCCGCGCGCGGCGCGGCGATCGCCGGCATGTTCGTCTATCACTTCATCTGGGATCTCGGGTTCTTCGCGGTCATCCCGGCGTCGTTTCCGCAGAGCCCCGGGTTCCGGTTCTTCGGCCATATCGTCGCCGCGACCTTCCTGGCGCTGGTCGGCATCAGCCACGCCATGGCGACGCGCGGCGGATTGAACTGGCACGCCTATCTTCTGCGCCTGGCCACGGTGGTCGGCGCGGCGGCGCTGGTCACCCTGGCGACCTGGTATCTGTTTCCGGAAGCCACCATTTTCTTCGGCATCCTCCATTGCATCGTCGTCGCCAGCATTCTTGCACTGATCTTCACGCGCGCACCCTGGTTCGTCACCGGGCTCGTCGCCCTTGCGATCATCGCCGCGCCGTTTCTTTTCGCGAGCGCCGCGTTCGACTCCAGCAATTGGTGGCTGGGGATGGGGTTCGATGAACCGCGCACCAATGACTGGCGACCTGTCTTTCCCTGGGCCGGCTTCACGCTCGCAGGTCTTGCGCTGGCGCAGGCGGCGCTGCGCCATGGTGCGCCCGGATCTCTCATCGGCTGGTCAACATCCAATCCGGTCGATCGCACGCTTGTTCTGGGCGGCCGTCATTCGCTGCTGATCTACCTGGCCCACCAGCCTGTGCTGATCGCTGTCGCGTTCCTGCTCTCGCTCGTCCTCGCGCCGCGCCAGCTTGCATCGGTGTCGCCGGAAGCAGACTTCCAGCGTGTCTGCGTAGCCCGTTGTGTCGAAGCGCGCGCCGATGCTTCCTATTGCGCCCGCACCTGCGGTTGTCTTGTCGATGTCTCGAAGGCGAACAACCTGTGGCAGAAGATCCTGCGCAATGACCTCAGCGCCGACGAGCAGAAGCAATATGACGAGCTGACCCAGCAATGCATCAGGGACAGCGCGGTCAAGTAGGGCTCAGTCGGACGGGCTCAGCATGTTGTCCGGCCGCACGATCGAGTCAAACTCATTCGTTGTCACCAGGCCCGACTTCAGCGCCTCTTCGCGCAGGGTCGTGCCGTTGTGGTGGGCGGCCTTGGCTATGGCTGCCGCGGCGTCATAGCCGATCTTCGGCGCCAGAGCGGTGACGAGCATGAGCGAGCGCGACAGCAGGTCCGCAATCCGCTCGCGGTTCGGCTCGAGACCTTCCACGCAATGTTCGCGAAAGCTCGCGGCGGCGTCGGTCAGCAGGCGGATCGATTGCAGCACCGCCTGGGCGATGACCGGCTTGTAGACATTCAGTTCGAGATGGCCCTGCGAGCCAGCGACGGTCACTGTGGTTTGATTTCCGAACACGCGGGCGCAGACCATGGTCATGGCTTCGGTCTGCGTCGGATTGACCTTGCCCGGCATGATCGATGAGCCCGGCTCGTTCTCCGGCAGGCTAAGTTCGCCGAGGCCCGCACGCGGGCCGCTGCCAAGCAGGCGGATGTCGTTGGCGATCTTGAACAGGCCTGTCGCCGCCGCATTCAGGGCGCCGTGCACGAACACCAGACCGTCATGGCTGGCCAGCGCTTCGAATTTGTCGACGGCGCTGGTGAAGGGCAGGCGGGTCGCCGCCGCGACGCGCGCGGCGAAATCCTCGGCGAAGCCCTGATAGCTGTTTAACCCGGTGCCGACGGCAGTGCCGCCTTGCGCCAGCGGCATGATCTGCGTCAAAGCCTGCTGGATGCGTGCGCCGGCGAACTCGACCTGGCTGGCATAGCCGGCAAACTCCTGTCCGAGCGTCACCGGCGTCGCATCCTGCATGTGCGTGCGGCCGATCTTGACGATGGACGCGAAAGCTTCCGATTTCGCGCGCAGGGCTGTCGCCAGTGCTGCGAGCGCCGGCAGCAGGTAATGTTCGATCTCGCCCGCCGCCGCAATATTCATCGCCGTGGGAACGGCGTCGTTCGACGACTGGCTCATGTTGACGTGGTCGTTGGGATGCACCGGCGACTTCGTGCCGAGCTGGCCACCCATCATCTCGTTGGCGCGATTGGCGACAACCTCATTGACGTTCATATTGGTCTGCGTGCCGGAGCCCGTCTGCCAGACGACGAGCGGAAAATGATCGTTGAACTTGCCGTCGATCACTTCCTGCGCGGCAGCAGCAATGGCCGTCGCACGCGGCGCATCGAGCTTGCCGTGATCGCGATTGACCTCGGCGGCGACGCGCTTGACCAGCGCCAGCGCGTGAATGAGCGGCAGCGGCATGACCTCGCCGCCGATGCGAAAGTTCTGCAGCGACCGCTGCGTCTGCGCGCCCCAATATCGGCTCGCATCGACCTCGATCGGGCCGAAACTGTCGGTTTCCGTGCGCAGGCCGTACATGGGCAAAGGACGCGGGTTCTCGTTCATCGATGGCTCCGAATGGATGTCCGGCAATAGCCTGATATCTGCAATTATCCGTTATTTAAGCGCCACATAAGGCATGAATGTGATTGACGCCGCCAGGTTGGGATGGTTCGAAATCAGGCCCACGGTTTTAGCGGAGAAACAGCATGATACGTGACGCGACGGCAGCGGACGCGCAAGAGATCTGCCGGCTGCTGCGCCGCTCGATCGCGGAGCTTTGCCTGCCCGATCACCACGGCCATACTGCCACGCTCGAGGGCTGGCTGTCGAACAAGACGCCGGCCAATGTCGGCGCCTGGATTGCCTCTCCCGACATGCATGTCTGGGTTTTCATGCGCGGCGGTGCGATGGCCGGCGTCGGCATGCTGTCGGGCGCCGGCGAAATCATGCTCAACTATGTTGCGCCCGAGGCGCGGTTCTCCGGCATCAGTACGGCGCTGCTGGCCCATATGGAAACTTACGCGGCCGCGCATCGTCTCTCCAGCCTGCGGCTGACGAGCACTTGGACGGCCAGGGATTTCTATCTCGCGCGTGGTTATGAGCCTGAGAAAGACGAAGGCGACATTTTCGATGCGGACGACGGCTGCGAACTGGTGAAGCAGATCGCACCAGCGCCAAAGCTTTGAACCGTTATCGTCTGGTCGCCAGGCGATACAGTTGCACAACGGCATCATAGCCAGCATGATGGCGCGGCCGGTGAGCGTTTCGTCGCGAACTGCCGGCTGGAGGGGGATGAATGGGGGGAGTATCAATGGACCGTCGCCGCTTTCTCGAGCTCAACGCCGGTCTCGCAGTGGCGGCCGCGGCGGGGATCATTCCGGCCCGCGCGCAAGCCGCATGGCCGAATAAGAACATCACCATGATCGTGCCGTTCACGCCGGGTGGCTCGACCGATATTCTGGCGCGGCTGATCGGCCAGCGTTTCACCGAGGCCTGGGGACAGGGTGTGGTGACCGAGAACAGGCCCGGCGCCGGCGGGTCAGTCGGCAGTGTCGCTTTGGCGCGGGCCGCGCCTGATGGCTACACCGTCGGCATGGGCCATATCGGCACCTTGAGCGTCAATCCGTCGCTTTATCCCAACCTGCAATATGATCCGATCAAGAGCTTCGCCCATATCAGCATGCTGGCGCGGGTCTACAACGTGCTCGTGGTGCATCCCTCGCTGCCGATCAGGAACGTGCGTGAGTTCATCGACTATGCCCGCGCCAATCCCGGCAAGCTCAATTACGGCTCCGGCGGCAACGGCAGCGCGGCCCATATCGCCACCGCCGCCTTCATGGTCGCGACGGGCACGCAGATGACGCATGTGCCTTATCGCGGCACGGCGCCCGCGGTCGCCGACCTGCTCTCGGGCCAGATCCAGTTCATGATGACGGGCGGGCCGGCCGTGCTGCCCCATGCCCGCGCCGGCACCATGCGCGGACTTGGCGTCTCCGGTCCCAACCGGCTGAAGTCCGATCCGGATATCCCGACGATTTCCGAGGCCGGGGTGCCTGGCTTCGATGCGACGCAGTGGTACGGGATGATGGCGCCCGCCGGAACGCCGGCGGAGATCGTCGACAAGTTCAACAAGGAAGTGCACGGCGCGCTGGCATCGAAACAGATGCAGGATGCGCTGCAGCGCGACGGCGCCGAGCCGTGGCCGACAACGCCGCAGGAGTTCCGCGACATCATCGCCAGCGAGACCAAGCGCTGGCACGAGGTTGTCGAGAAGGCCAAAATCAAGGTGGAGTGAGCGAGTGTCATTCCCGACGTCCGCGTAGCCTGCCTGCGCGGAGCCAAGCGGAGCTTGCCTCTGCTTCGGCGAAGGCAGGCGGGCGAGCGGGAAGCCAGGAGTCAAGGGCGGCTACATTGAGCCGTCATGTTGCCCCTGGATTCCCGCTCTGCGCTTCGCTTGGCGGGAATGACACCAGGACGCTGCGATCGTTTAATCCACGTTCGGGATTTTCTTCACCGGCTTCAGCGGCAGGTTGAAGAGGCGCGCCGCATTGCCGCCGAGAATATTGTGCTTCGATTTCTCGCTGAGGAACGGCAGATCGTAGATCACGCCCGGCAGGTCGAAGTCCCAGTGCGGATAATCCGACGACCAGACAAGCTGTGTTTCTGCATTGATCATCTTGAAGGTCGCTTCAAGAATCGAGGGATCGTCCGGCACTTCCATCGGCTGCGATGAGAAATACATTTCCCGCATATATTCGCTCGGCTTGCGCTTCAGCGACGGACAGTCGGACGTGCGCATCAGATAGGAGTGGTCGAGTCGCTGCATCAGGCTGTAGGCCCAGGTCAGCCCGCTTTCGATCCACATCACCTTCAGTTTCGGGAAGCGCTCCGGCAGGCCGTTGATGACCCAGTTGGTCATGTGGATCATGTTGAACCACATGAAGCCCAAGGCATGCACGCCAATGAACCGGTTGGTCATCTTCAGTGCCTGGTCGCCCCAGGTATAGGCCGCGTGGAATGACAGCGGCAGGTTCATTTCCTCGAGCAGCCGATAGGTCTTCATATAGGCGTTGTCGTGCACCGGCTTGTAGCGTGGCGCCGTCACCATGAAACCGACGACGCCCTTCTTGCCGCCAAACTCTTTCACCGTCTTGTAGGCCGCCTCCGGATCGTTGAACGGCAGGTAGAGCATGGAGATGATGCGGTCTTCATGCGCGAGAATGCGGTCGCACAGCCAGCGGTTATAGGCCTGCGCCAGGGCGCTTTCGATCTCAGGCTGCGGATGCGTGCCCAGGAACAGCATCGGCGTCGGGAACAGGCAGGTGTAATCGACGCCCATGGCGTCCATCCAGCGCAGGGTGGTGGTGATGTCCTTGTGCGGCGTGGCAGGCGTCTTCTCGTGCTTGCGCAGCCAGTGGCGTGTCACGCGGCCGCCGATATCCTGATAGCCGACTTCGCCGCCGAGAAACGACGAGCGCCCGCCGCGGTTGAACGATTCAAGCGCCATGCGCTTGATCACCGGGCTTTCGATATATTGAAACACCTCGCGATGATGCTCGCTCTCGTAGTGATGGGCGTCGACATCGACGATGAGGAAGTCTTGATACTTGCGTTCGATCGCCTGCTTGGTGGCGTTCCGCAGATGCTCGCCGGAATGATATTCGTCGAAGCGGAGATTGCGGACTTCGTTGTTGGGCATGTCCATGATGCTTTTCCTCACGCTACGATGTAGACGTCGCCGCTGCGCTCGACGATCTGGTATTTCTTGAGTTTCAATTTGCTGTCGCCGGCGAAAACGCCCGTCTCGATATTGTATTCGTAGCCGTGCCACGGGCAGACGAAATGCATCTCGTCTTCCGAGAACGTCTGCCCCTGATAGGTCTTGTCCTCGGCGATCAGCTCGATGACTTTCGGGATCAGAACGCCTTCGCAAGCGGGGCCGCCGGAATGCACGCAGCGATTGGCATAGGCATGGAACGCGCCCTTGTGGCGGAACACGCCGATCTCGCCCTTGTTCGTCCTGACGATGCGCCGGTCGCCGTCGGCCATATCATCGGCCCTGGCCACGAAGATTTCCGCCATCTATCTCTCCCTAACGATTATCATTCGAATGTGCGGGGAGATTACGCCAAACACGTTGCCGCGCAAAGATCGTCGCGCCATGAATAATAATTCAGAGAGCGGTTGTCGCGTTAGACCCGCAACATCCCGCGCGCTTTGGCGGTCAGCGCAAGCCCGTGGCCCGGCGCTTCAGACGCGCTCATCGTGCCGTCTTTGGAAATCTCCGGCCAGCCCTCGAACAGCGGTTCGAGCAGCGGAAACTCTTCGAGCCAGCGCACGGCGGAAGAGGCGGCCGCCAGATGCGCGAACAGGCCAGGCAGGAAATGCGGGCTGACGGAAGCATCGAAGGCTTCCGCCGTAATCGCGAGATCGAGCGACGGCGTCAGGCCGCCGATCATCGCGAGATCGGGCTGCACCACGCTGACGACTCCCTCGGAGATCAGCCCGGTGAAATCGCGCAGGCCCTGCAGATGTTCGCCGGTGGCGATCGCCACGCCGGTATTGCGCAGCATGCGATAGCCGTTGAGCGCATTCGCGGGCAGCGGTTCTTCCACGAACAGCAGGCCTTGGTCCCGCGCAAGTGCCATCAGCCATTGCGCCGAAGCGAGATCGCACTTCTCGTTGGCGTCGGCCATGACCTGCGTGCGCTCGCCCACCGCCTTGCGTACGGCCGACAGAACGTCCGCATCCTTCTTGATGCCGGCGACGCGGGGCTTCACCGCGCCCAGGCCGCGCAACGCCTGAGCCTCGGCGACGCTTGCTGCGTCCGACGCGGATTGCACCACATTGAAGCCGCCGCTGCCGTAGACCGGCGTCGGCCGGATCTGGCCGCCCATGGCGACGCCCAGCGGCACGTTCATGCGCCTGGCGTGCAGGTCCCAGCAGGCGACATCGACGGCCGCGAGGCCGATGAGGTTGGGGCCGAGGCCGGTGCGGTTGAAGCTCTGCGCGATCTTCTTCCATTGCGCGCGCGGCGGTGCCAGGGTCTGGCCGCGTATAAAACGCGCAAGCTGAGCCTCGGCGGCGCGCAAGGCGAGATCGCCGCCGCCGCCCAGCACATAGGAAAAGCCAAGACCGCTCGCGCCATCGCTGTCGGTCAATTCGACAACGATGAGATCGACCGCGGCGACGCCAGAGCCGCCGACGGCCTGATCGAGCTTGTATTCGACTACGCCTGCTTGTGCGCGCTCGATCTTGCTCATGATCGTCGACCCAATCTCGTCGGCTTAAAGGATGAAGCTCACCGATCCGAGCTTGCCGAGTTCATGGGCGTGCAGGAAGACGCGGCGTTCCTTGATCAGGAAACTGTCGCCCGTCTTGCGCAGAATGAAGCGATAGGTTCCCACATAGGAGAACTCGCGCTGGTAGCGACGGTAGCGGTAGACGACGAAATTTGCCGTCGCGGTGACGAGATCGCCCTCGACGTTCAGAATCCGGACGTTGGTAATCAGCCGGCAGGTGCGCGACTTGGGATATTCCGCATGGCAGTTGGGATCGAGCACGCGGATCACCCGCTGGCGGATGCGCTCGCGGTCGTCGGAAATGATGTAGAGCGTGTTCTTGTAGGAACCCTCGAGATCGTCGTTCGGCGGCACGTAATAGGTGGCGTCGTCGGTGAGAAGCTCTTCCCACTCCTTCAGCTTCCATTCGTCGAGCAGGGCTGCCTCGCGATAGAAGAAATCCTCGACCTCGGCGCGGGTCACCTGGACATTTGCCAAAACATTCGCCGGCGCGTTCATGATTGTGCTCCCGCGATCATCTTGTTCCAGTGACGCCAGAATGTCCGCAGATGGTGTTCGTCGCTGTTGAGCTGTTCGCCTTCGCGGCCCATGCCGCGCGACATTTCCGACCAGCGGTCGTCCGACCAGTTGGCGAGACCCTGCTGCACCAGTTCGAGCGCTTCGACGTCGTCCGGCGTGGCGAAGCCGCCGGGACCGTAGAAGGTGAGGAAGGCGTCGAGCCGGCGCGCGCGTGCCTCCTCGCTTTCCTCGACAGGTCCGAGCGCCCAGGCCGTCACATGCATCTTCGCCGGGCCATCGGGATAGAAGGTGCGGATCGTCACCGAGGACCCGTCATTGATGACGAGATTGGGGAAGATGACGAGGTTGCGATTAGTGTCGGCGACCCGTCTGGCGCGATCCGCGCCGAGGCGGGTGACGAGTTCCTCGCGGATGGCGGTCATTTCCGGCTTGGCGTTCTCGCCGTAGAGCGGGATCCACGCCGCGACCGGACGGCCGCGAAAGTTGACGTTGTCGGTGGTGAAATGGCCGTTGCCGAGATCGAAGGCGAAGCCGCGCGTCGGCAGCACCAGGTCCTTGTCTTTCGGCGGCTCGACCACGACGCCGGAATTGGCCATGAAGTTGAGCCAGGTCGAGTGGGTCGTCGGCAGGTGATAGTCGTCGACGCTGTTTTCGACCATGAGCTTCCAGTTGGCCTGAACGTCGTATTCCTGCGTGCCGTGCAGCACTTCCATCTTGCCCGACGGCGATTGATCGATCACGAGATCGATATAGTCCGTCGCCTTGCCGAGATAGTCGGCGAGCGATTCGACATCGGCGTCGAGGCACATGAACCAGAAATCGCGGTACTGCTCGAAACGCGCCGGCGATTTCAGGCCGAGGCCGGTGGTGTCGAAGGAGTCCATATAGGCTTCATCGCCCGGTACGCGGGCAAGCTTGCCGTCGTTGTTGTAGATCCAGCCGTGATAGACGCAGTTGAAGCGCCGGAGGTTGCCCTGCCGCTCGGTGCAGACCATGGCGCCGCGATGGCGGCAGGTGTTGAAGAAGCAGCGCACCTCGCCCTTGGCGTCGCGCACGAAGATGACCGGCCGGCCGGCAACCTTGCGGGTCTGGAAGTCGCCGTTCTTCTTCAGCTCGGAGCCGTGCCCGACGTAGATCCAGCACTTGGAGAAAATATTGCTGACCTCGGCGCGCAGAACCTCTTCGGAAACCAGCGCTTCGCGGTCGAGCAGGAAAATGCCCTTTTCCTTGTCGTCGATGACGAAGGATCGGGCCTTCTCAGAGTTTGACGTGTCCACTCCGGGCATAGCAACCTCGCTGGTAATCTCTTCGCGCAGGTTTTAGGCTCCCCGCGACGGGCGTCAACCCACTCTGAGACTGATCCAGCTTTGCCGATCAGTCTCGTCGCGCGTCCCCATATCCATTCGACATATCGTTTCGTTTCGGAATGTATCCATTCCGAAACCTCCAATCGTTCTCTGCTATCGCAGGAACACTGATTATTCCGCGAGCAGCTTCTGCATTCGCTCGGCGATCACCGGATCGACATTGGCCGTGTCGGCGACGATCTTCTGCACGGCGAGGCCGCTGGCCGGATCGAAATCAAGCTTCGCTTTCGCCACTTCCGCCAGCAAGTCCGGGTCCTTCATCGTCGCGTCGAAAGCGTCGCGCAGCATCTTGATTCGGTCGGCAGGCACCCCGGGAGGTGCCATGAAGGCGCGACCGATCTCGGCGCTGCTGGCGGCGAAGGTCAGCAAGGCGCGGTCGGCGTCATTGGTTCCCGCTTCCACCACCGCCATCACGTTCGGCAGGTCCGGCGAGCGCTTGGGAACATACTGGAATAGGAGCACGGCCTTCTTGTCGTTGAGCCAGTCCATGCGCGTCGTCTTCATGGTATTCCACGACGTCAGCGCGCTGTCGACCTCGCCACGCTCCATGGCGAGCAGGCCGTCGGTGGAGCCCGGATAGCCGCGGATGATCTTGAACTGCGTGCCGGCGACGGCGTTCAGAATTTTCGGATAGCTTTCGGAGGGCGAACCTGGGCCGGTGCTGGCAGTCGGCGTTTCATTATGTTTCAAGCCTTCGAAGGTCGCGCCTTTCGAGCGCCCGAGGACGACTTGAACCTCGACATTTGCTGTGGCCCGGCCGATCCATTGGAATTCCGCGGCCTTGTATTGCACGGCCTTGTTCTTCAGGGCTTCTTCGATGGCGATGGTCTGTGCTGCTATGCCGATGGCGGTGCCATCCTTCGGCGCCACACGATAAAGCCAGTTGGCGGCCGTGAAGGAGCCGGCACCCGGCATGTTCGAGGCGATGACCGTCGGCTTGCCGGGAATGTATTTGCCGTAATAGCGCGCCAGCATGCGGCCGAAGAGATCGTAGGTCCCGCCCGGCGAAAAGCCGATGGTGATGGTGATCGTTTTGCCGGCAAAAAACTGGTTGGCCGGCTGGGCTGCGGCAATGCCCGGCAAAAGTGCCACGCCGACAGCAACAAGGCCTTTAAGACCGGAAAATGTCATCGTCTGTCCCTTCGAAAAACATTGCCCCTCCAGGGAGCGCGCCGGGTATATGACAATCCTGCAAGATTGTCGCAACCCGAGAATCAGGCGCTCCTTGTAGCGCCTGTCAATTCCGGCCGACGCGGTGACAACCGGTCGCAGCGTCATTAAGCGCATGATTTATAATTCCATTTCGACATGGTTATTGGGGCCATGGGGTGGAGCTATGCCTTGGTCGACGACACCTTGGCCGGGAGGATCGGGACGGCGAAACCTTTGACCGCGCCGCCGCGGCGTCTATATTGGGCCGCGATCGGCCGCATGGTTCCGCGCCGCAATCGTCCGGCGCGGTCCTGCGCCGTCATCAATATCCTTTTTGGATCGGGAGGATTCATGTTCGGAAGCCGGACTTCCATTGCCTTTGTTTCGGCTGCGGTTTTGCTGGGTGGCCCTGTCCTTGCCGCCGTCCCCGCGTGGGCGCAGACGCCGGCAGATTTTTATCGCGGCCGCATCATAAACGTCCTGATCGGCACAAGCGTCGGCGGCGAATATGATCTTCATGCCCGCCTGACTGCCCGCTACATCGGCAAGTATATTCCCGGCAATCCCACCATTGTCCCACAGAACATGACCGGCGGCGGCGGCGCCAAGATGGGCGCCTATCTCGCTGAGGTCGCCCCCCACGACGGCACCAGCATCGGCATGATGGCGAATAATTTTCCCGCCATGCAGGCGGCCGGCGTCGATCTCATCCGCTTCGATCTGGGCAAGTTCCAGTGGATCGGATCGATCTCGCCGACGGTCGAGACCATGACGGTCTGGAAAAGCGCCGGCGTCAGCACGTTTGCGCAGGCGCAGCAGAAGGAAATCATTGCCGGCGCGACCGGCAAGGGCGCCATCACCTATTCCTTCCCGGCCATGCTGAACGAATTTCTCGGCACCAAATTCAAGATCGTCTCCGGCTATCCCGGCGGCAACGACATCAACCTGGCGATGGAGCGCGGCGAGGTGCAGGCCCGCAACAACACCTGGTCGAGCTGGAAGGTGACGAAGCCCGAATGGCTGAAGAACGGCGACATCAAGGTGCTTATCTATGCCGGGCCCAAGCAGAAGGACCTGGCCGATGTCCCCGTCGCCTCGGACCTTGCGAGGGATGAGGATTCGCGTCGCATCATCGACCTCATCGTCTCGGGCACCAAGCTGGGGCGGCCGCTGGCGACCAACGGCGGCGTCCCCGACGACCGGGTGGCAGCCCTTCGCGCCGCCTTCGATCAGACGATGAAGGACCTCGATTTCCTCAAGGAAGCGGAGCAGGCGCGCATCGAGGTCGATCCGGTTCGCGGCGTGGACATGCAGAAAGTCGTTGCCGACGTTCTCGCCACGCCGAAAAACCTTGCCGCGCGCGCCAAAAGTCTGATCGAATAACAGATACGGCGCAGCGCGCTTTCACAACATTCTCAAAAGAACTCGACTAAGGGGACACTATGTCATCGACCTTCAAGGGGCGTCGCGAAGATTTTCGGCTGGTGACGGGGCAGGGGCGCTACACGTCAGACTGGTCGCTGCCGCGCGAGACCCATGCCTGCTTCCTGCGCGCTGATCGCGCCCATGCGAAAATTCTTTCGATCGACGTGTCGCAGGCCAAGGCGGCGCCGGGCGTGCTGGCGGTCATCACCGGCGCGGAGGCGCTGGCGGCTGGCCTCGGCGCCATCCCGAACATGGTGAAATATCCTGGCAAGGGCGGCATGAAGCTGATCGAGACCGGCCGCGACGTGCTGGCCGTCGACAGGGTGCGGTTCGTCGGGCAGGGCGTCGCGCTCGTCATTGCCGAAACGCCGAACCAGGCGATGGACGCGTCCGAGCTCATCGTCATCGACTATGAGGATCTGCCGGTGGTCATCGGCGGGGCGGCTGCGCTGAAGCCGGATGCTCCGTTGCTCTACGATCACGTTCCCAACAATCTGGTGTTCGACTACGAGTACGGCGACAAGGCCCGGACCGACGCGGCCTTCGCCAAGGCCGACCACGTGACGAAGATCACCGTCGACGCGCCGCGCATCGTCGGCAATCCGATGGAGCCCAAGGCCTGTCTCGTCAACTACGACGCCAAGAAAGACATTTACGACGTTTACGCGCCGTCCCAGGGCATCACCATGATCCGTCCCGGACTGGCCGCCGGCACGCAGATTCCCGAAGAGAAGATTCGCTTTCATGCCTGGGATGTCGGCGGCGGTTTTGGCGTGCGCAGCGAGGCCTATTCCGAATATTGCGCGCTGATGATGGCAGCGAAAATCGTCGGCCGGCCGGTCAAATGGGTTGCAACGCGCAGCGAAACCATCCTCAGCGACCATCATGGGCGCGGCGCGATTTTGTCGGGCGAATTGGCGATGACCAAGGACGGCACGTTCCTCGGCATGCGCATCGAATGGATCGTGGATTGCGGCGGTTATCTGTCGGGCTCCGGCCCTCTGACCAATACGGCGGGGCCGAGCAGCAATCCGGTGAATGTCTATGCGACGCCGGCGGTCTACGGCCTGCATCGTCTGGTGGTGACGAACGCCACGCCGACCACGCCTTATCGCGGCGCCGCGCGTCCGAACGTGACCTATCTCGCCGAACGCCTCGTCGACGAGGCGGCGCGCGAGATGGGCATCGACCGCATCGAACTGCGGCGCAAGAACCTGCTGCCGCGCAAGGCATTCCCCTACAAGACCCCGACCGGTTCGACCTATGACAGCGGCGATCCGCCGGGTCTGCTCGCCGACGCACTGAAGGCGGCGGACTGGAAGGGCGTCGCCAGGCGCCGCAAGGCGGCGGAAAAGCGTGGCCTGCTCTACGGCGCGGGCGTTGCCGTGTTCATCGAGCCGTCGGGCGGCGGCGGCGTGCCGCGCGAAGAGGCGGCGATCAAGTTCGGCGACAACGGCAATCCGGTCATCTTCACGGTCTCCGGCCCATCGGGGCAGGGCCACGAGACGGTCTATCCGGAGATCGTCGCCAGCGAGTTCGGCCTCGATCCCGAGCAGATCACCTTGCGCTTCAGTGACCCCGATGGTCCCGTGCTCAAGGGATCGGGCAGCATCGGCTCGCGCGGCGTGATGAACCACGGCGGCGCCCTGGCGATCACGGCGCGCGAAGTCGTGCGCAAGGGCAAGGAACACGCCGCGAAACATCTGGAAGCCGCCGAAGCCGACATCGAGTTTGAAAAGGGCTCTTACCGCGTGCGCGGCACCGACGTTTCCGTCAGCCTAATAGAACTCGCCAAGACGCTCGCGAACAAGGGCGGGAACGCGCTCGATACGATCGACGGCGTGCCCGTCAGCCTGTCGTTCCCGACCGGTGCGCATATTGCCGAAGTCGAGATCGATCCGGCGACGGGCATGATCGACATCGTGAAATATGTCGCGGTCGACGATTCCGGAAATATCATCAATCACGCGCTCGCCGAGGGACAGCTTCACGGTGGCCTGATGCAGGGCCTTGGGCAGGTCATGGGCGAAGTCATCGTCTACGATCCGGTCGACGGCCAGCCGGTGCACGGCAGTTTCATGGATTACTTCATGCCGCGCGCCGACCTGCTGCCGCCGCTGCAATTGATCGACCGGCCGGTGCCGAGCCCGACCAATCCGCTCGGCGCCAAAGGCGTCGGCGAAGCCGGCGCAACCGGATCTGTGCCGACGGTGGCAAACGCGGTGGTTGACGCCTTGCGCAGCCTGGGCATCAACCACATTGAATTGCCGTTTACACCCCACCGTATCTGGGAAGCAATTCACACGAACGGCAAGTCTCAAGCCGCCGAATGATGCAAGAAAAGGCCGGGCATTGCCCGGCCTTTTTGCTGAGAGATTATTGAAACCTCAGGCGCGCAGGCAGAGCTTCGCCAGTTCCTGGAAGGCGCGGGCGCGATGCGACAGGGCGCGCGAGCCATCGGCGGGAATGCCGTGTTTTTCCTCCGACGACATCTCGCCGAATGTGAGCTTGTGATCGTCGGGCAGAAAGAACGGATCGTAGCCGAAGCCCTTGTCGCCGCGCGGCGGCCAGACGATGGTGCCGAACACCTTGCCCTCGACAGTCTCGATATGGCCGTCGGGCCATGCCACTGCGAGCGCCGAAACGAAATGCGCCTGCCGTGCCGCAGCGTCCGTTGCGGCCTTGTCCTGCAGCAGGGTTTCGATTCTCTGCATGGCTTTCGGGAAATCGCCGGCCTCCCGGGCCCAACGGGCCGAATAGATTCCCGGCTCGCCGCCGAGCGCATCGACGCACAGGCCCGAGTCATCGGCAAACGACGGCAGCCCCGCGGCTTGCGCCGCCGCCTGCGCCTTGATGATCGCATTGGCGATGAATGTGTCGCCGGTTTCTTCCGGCTCCGGCAGGCCAAGCTCGGCGGCGGACACGGCCTCGATGCCATACGGCTCAAGCAGCTCGCGCATTTCCCGCAGCTTGCCAGCGTTATGCGTGGCGATGACCAGCCGGCCCTCGATCCTGCGATGCGTCGTCATCTCAGGCGACGGTCTGCTTCTGCATGTCGACGAGTTTGCCGATGCCCTGTTTGGCAAGCGCCATCATCTGCTGCAACTGCTGTTCGTCGAAGGGGGCACCTTCCGCCGTGGCCTGCACCTCGACGATATTGCCCTTGCCGGTGAGGACGAAATTCGCGTCGGTCTGTGCCGCCGAATCTTCCACATAGTCGAGATCGATCACGGCCTCGCCATTGGCGATGCCGCAGGAGATCGCCGCCACATGGTCCTTCAGCGGCATGTCACGGATGATCGAGCGCGAGCGCATCCATTTCAGGCAGTCGTGCAGCGCCACCCATGCGCCGGTGATCGAGGCCGTGCGCGTACCGCCATCGGCCTGCAGCACATCGCAGTCGAGCGTGATCTGGCGTTCACCCAGCATCTGCAGGTCGACGACCGCGCGCAGCGAGCGGCCGATGAGGCGCTGGATTTCCTGCGTGCGGCCGGACTGCTTGCCCGACGTCACTTCGCGGCGCGTGCGCGTCTGCGTGGCGCGCGGCAGCATGGCATATTCGGCGGTCACCCAGCCGCGGCCCTGGCCGCGCAGCCACATCGGCGGCTTGTCCTCGAGCGAGGCGGTGCACAGCACATGCGTTTCGCCGAACTTGATCAGGCACGAGCCTTCCGCGTAACGCGCAACGTTGCGTTCGAATGAGACGGCGCGCATTTCGTCGGCGGCGCGTTTGGAAGGACGCATGCAGTACTCCTGTAGATTGCCGGCCTTCCTACCCCATGCAGCCGCCAAGGGAAAGCCGCTTTGCCTGCCGGCAGCAGTCAAGCAGGGCCGGACCGATCCGTCTGGCCTGACTCTTCTGTTTATGTTCGTAAAAATGTATCGAGTTCGGCCCGCGTCGGCGGCTCCGCGCCGCGCCGGGCACATGTCATCGCCGCCGCGCCGTTGGCAAGAGCGAGCCAGCGCGCCACGTTCTCGCGCTCAGGTCGAGGCCCGTCCGGTCCGAGACATCCCTCCTCATTCATGGCCGCCAGTAGGCCGGCGCTGAACACATCGCCGGCGCCGACACTGTCGACCACGTCTACATTCGGCGCCGCGCTGGAAAGTGTTTCCCCGCCGAAGAACGCGCTGGCGCCGTTTGCGCCGCGCGTGAGCACGGCAAGTTCAACGCCAAGCGCCAGCCAGCGCCGCATGGCTGCTTCCGGCGGCCTGTCGGGGTAGAGCCAGGCCATGTCCTCTTCGCTCGCCTTGACGAAATTCGCAGCGGCCACCCTGTCTTCGATCAGTTGCACCGTCGTCCCGCGCGGCGGAACCACGGACGGCCGGATGTTCGGATCGAAGCTGATGGAGGCATGGCCACGCGCCAGCCGCATGAAGGCGAGCGCCGCCTCGCCCTGGGCGCCGAGCGTGCAACGGAACGACGAGGCATGCAGATGGTGGATGCCGGCAGGCCACGACGCGGGGAGCGCATAGGGTTCGCGATCGGCCGTGCCGTCGAGATAGAGGCTGAAGCGCGGCGCGCCCGTGGCAGCATCCGGCGTCGCCAGGGCCAACGGCATCGGCGCATCGCTGCGCGCACAGAAATCGAGATGGACGCCGGCGGCCGACAAGGCGTGCACGAAGCGCTCGCCGTGGACATCGCGCGCCAGCGCGCCGGCAAAGCCGCTTGGGACGCCGAGGCGGCCGAGCGCCAGCGCCGTATTGAACGACGAGCCGCCCAAGGCGCTCTCGAACGCCGCCATAGTCTCATCCTTGGCGATGAGGTCGAGGATGGCCTCGCCCATCACAAGCACGATTGCTTTCGTTCTCTCCATCATGCTCGGATGAGGGTGTTGATCAATGGCTTTCCTTGCGGAACGAATGCACCGGATAGACACCGAGAATCCGCCGCTCGCTGGTGAAGAACTCAAGCTCCTCCAGCGCGCGCTTGAGCGGCGGATCTTCCGGATGGCCTTCCACGTCGGCAAGGAACATTGTCGCCGAGAATTCGCCGTCGACCATATAGCTTTCGAGCTTCGTCATGTTGACGCCATTGGTGGCAAAGCCGCCGAGCGCCTTGTAGAGCGCCGCCGGCACGTTCCGGACTCTGAACACAAAGGTTGTCATCGTCGCACCGTTGTTGGGCGCCGCCCAATCGGCTTTCCTGGAGAGGACGACGAAGCGCGTCGTATTGTGCTTCTCATCCTCGACGTCGCGCATCAATATCTTCAGGCCGTAGATCTCAGCGGCGAGTTCGGGCGCCAGCGAGGCGCGCGTCGGATCGTTCCATTGCGCCACTTCGCGCGCCGAACCTGCGGTGTCGCTCGCGATGACCGGCGTCAGCCCGAGTTTTCCGATGATCTTGCGGCATTGGCCGAGCGCATGGATGTGGCTGTAGACCGACTTGATCGTCGCCAGGCTGGCGGAAGGGATCGCCATGAGCTGAAAACGGATCGGCAGGAAATATTCGCCGATGATGTGCAGGCCCGAGCCGGGCAGGAAATGATGAATGTCGGCGACCCGCCCGGCGATGGAATTCTCGATCGGGATCATGCCGAGATCGGCGGAGCCGTCGGCGATGGCTGCCAAGGCATCCTCGAATGTGGCGCAGGGCAGGGGCTCCCAATCCGGATACACAGCCTTGCAGGCGATATGGGAATTGGCTCCCGGCTCGCCCTGATACGCAATCTTCTTTCCGTTCGACATAGCTAATTCCTGGCAGTCCTGCAGTTTGGCGACAGTCCTTAGCAGGTCGCGCCGCCCCGGGGTATGGGCAAAAATGGGGATTTGGCCGCCCGGCGGTCCGCCCTTGCCGCGATCCCCGCGTCTGATATCTCTAGGACCAGGGTCCATCAAGAGACCGCAAGAGATCGCCAGAGGCCATCGGAGGCTCGTGATGCCGGACATGTTGATACGGGGCGGAAGCGTGGTTTCGATGGACGATCATGTTGGCAATTTTATTGGCGACATTCTGGTTCACGACGGCAGGATCGCCGCCATTGCGCCGGCCATCGCGCCGCCGCCGGGCGCCGAGGTTCTGGATGCCACCGGCAAGATCGTCATGCCGGGCTTCGTCAACGCCCACATGCACACCTGGCAAACCGGCCTGCGCGGCGTCGCCGCCGACTGGACCATCTCGCAATATCTGCGCGCCATCCATGCCGGCCTCGCCACGCATTTCCGCCCCGAGGATATCTACATCGCCAACCTGGTCGGCGCGCTGAGCCAGCTTAATTGCGGCACAACCACTCTGGTCGACTGGTGCCACAACAACCCGAGCCCCGAGCATACGGATGCCGCCGTCGGCGGCCTCGTGCAATCGGGCATCCGGGCTCTGTTCCTGCACGGCTCGCCGAAGCCAGATCCGAAGCCGGGACAGAAACATTTCAGCGAAGTGCCGATGCCGCGCAACGAGGTCGTGCGCCTGCGCAGGGGACAGCTCGCCTCCGATGACGCGCTGGTGACGCTTGGACTGGCGATTCTCGGGCCCTGCATGTCGATCTACGATGTGTGCTGCGAAGACTTCAGGCTGGCGCGCGAAACCGGCACGGTCGCCAGCATGCATGTCACCGGGCCTCTGCTGACGCCGGATGGCTTCGAGCGCCTGGCGGGGGAAAATCTGCTTGGCCCGGCGCTCAACATCGTGCACGGCAATGTGTTGAGCGATGCGCAGCTCGATCTTCTGGTCGGTCACGGCGTCCATTTCACGGTGACGGCGGAAGTCGAGATGCAGATGGGCTTCGGCCGTCCGCTCACCGGCCGCCTGCGCCGGCGCGGCGCGTCGATCTCTATCGGTTCCGATATCGAGTCCGGTATGAGCAGCGACATGTTCACGGTGACGCGCATGACCCTGCAGGCGCAGCGCTTCCTCGACAGCCTCGACAGTTTTGAGAACAGCGGCCAAGGCCCTGCCGAAATCACCATCCCCTGCCGCGAGGCGCTGCGCTGGTCGACGATCGATGCTGCGCGCATGGCCGGGCTTGATCAACGCACCGGATCGCTGACGCCGGGCAAGGCCGCGGACATCGTTGTGCTGTCGGCGCGCGATCTCAACATGCATCCGGTCGTCGATCCGGTCGCATCGATCGTGCTGCAGGCCGGCGTCGCCAATGTGGATACGGTGATCGTCGGCGGCATCGTGCGCAAGCGCGACGGGGTGATGCTTTATTCCGACATGCCGCGGCGCCTCGACGAACTGGCGCAATCGAGCATGCGCATTCTGACGGATTTCAACAAGGCGCGCGCCGCTTAGCGCGCCTTCACAATGGGAGGGAGACATGCGCACGATCGGCGTGATCGGGCTCGGCAAGATCGGCATGCCGATCGCCGAGCTGCTTTTGAAAAGCGGCTTCAACGTCGTCGGTTTCCGCCGCAGCGCCATGGATGCCTTGCAGGCAGCCGGCGGAACGCCATTGGGATCACCGGCGGAAGTCGCCCGGCAGGCCGATATCATCCTCTCCTGCCTGCCTTCCGAGGCAGCGCTCGACGAGGTGGTCAGCGGCCCTCAGGGACTTCTGCATGGCATGCGCGCCGGCCAGATCTGCCTGGAGCTCGGAACCTATCCCACTATCGTCAAGGAGCGCCAGCGCGAGCGGCTGGCGCAGATCGGCGCGATCTTTCTCGACGGTGAAATCAGCGGAACGCCGGGCATGGTCGCGGCCCGCAAGAGCGCCGTCTATATCAGCGGCGATGCGGAGGCTTGCGAGAGCGCCAGACCCGTCATCGCCGGCTTTTCCGATGCGTGTTTTTATTTCGGCGCCTTCGGCTCGTCCATCAAGGTGAAACTCATCGCCAATCTTCTGGTCACACTCAATGTCACCGCGGCCGGTGAGGCCATGGCCCTGGCGCGCGAGACCGGCATCGATCCGCATGCGATCATCCAGGCCGTGACGAGCGGCGCCGGCAATTCGACGCAATTTGCCATTCGCGCGCCATGGATGGTGGACCGGAAGTTCCTGCCGGCGCAGGGCAGCATTGAACTGGTGTCTCACTATCAAAAGGCCATCAAGGACATGGCGACCGATCTTGGCGTCGCCACGCCGATGCTCGACAAGACCATCGAACTCTTCAACAAGGCGATGGCCGATGGTCTTGGTGGCCATGATGTCGCGGCCATCACGGAGGTTATCGTCGGCCTGCCACCGGGAGGGACATCTTAGGATGAGGTGAGGTTGACGTCAGACCGAGCCGAAAATGGCGGTTCTTGAGAACCGGCGGCTCTATTTAAAATTTGGCGTACCTTATGTACGTGAGCACCGGAAGCGCAGAGAGCCGCCATTTGCAGGCCGGTATCACGTGAAGTTCAGCTCATCCTAGAGCGTTTTCGAGTGAAGTGGTCACCGGTTCGCGTGAAGAAAACGCGTCAAAACAGAAAACTAGAGCTTCGGTTCTGATTCTATCAGAACCGAAAATGCTCTAGGCGAGGCCTTCGAGCTTCAGCATGTTCTGGACGGAGGGACGCGCCTTCATGCGCTGGTAATGCGCCGCGACATTCGGCGGCAATGGCCAGTTGGCGCGTTCGGCGATCCAGAATTCGAAGAAATAAAGCGCACTGTCGGCAATGGAGAAGTCGCCCATCAGCCATTCTTTCTTGTCGAGCTGCTTGTCGAGCAGGGCCAGGCCCTTTTCCGTCATTTCCTTGCCGCGCGCCTTGATCTTGGGATGCTCCTCCTCGACGGTGCTGTAGTTCACCGTGCGCCAGAAGCGGGTCCATGCCTGCATGTGCAAGGTGGCGACGATATAGTCGACCGTCTCCAGGGTGCGCGTCAGCTTCTCCGGGTCGGTTGCCAGCAGCTTCTTGTCCGGGTTGGTGAGGGCCAGCCACGTTGCGATCGCCGGAAATTCGGTCAGGACGGTTCCGTCGTCGCGCTCGAGTGCCGGCACTTTCGACTTCGGGTTGATCGCCATGTATTCCGGGCCAAACTGCGCCTGATTGGCGAAATCGACCTTTTTCAGATCGTAAGGCTTGCCGATTTCCTCCAGCAGAACGTGAATGCCCATCGCGCAGGTTCCGGGCATGTAATACAGCGTGGTCATGGCTGGTCTCCCTCGAAGGAAAATGACTTTCAGCCAAGGTTCTCACGTCGGTCCGGGCTTGGCTAGAGCATCGTGCGAAAAAGTGGACGCCGGCTTTCCGCAAAACGATGCTCTAGTGGCAATACTTGGAGAACGCACACCGCCCTCGTCCGACCCTCGCGATGCGAGGGCCGGAATGAGCGGATTGATCAATTGGCGAAAATCTCGCGCACCCGCTTGCGCACGTTCTCGTCGGCTTTCACCGTGTGCTCGACGACTTTCTGCAACAGCAGATGGTCGGCCGGTTCGATCGAGAGATTCATCTTCGCCGCTTCAGCGAGGAGCTCGGGATCTTTCGCCATTTTCTGGAAACCCTCGCGCAGCGCGGCGGCGATGGCAGGCGGCAGGTTTGGCGGCGCCGTGTAGGCGCGTCCGATGGCCCCGCCGGAGGCATAGAGCGTCAGCAACTGCTTATCCGCGTCGGTCTTGGCGAATTCCAGCAGCGCCGGCACGTCCGCCAGTTCGGGATCGCGCTCGGGCAGATCCTGCAGGATGATCGTGATCTTCTTGTCGCGCAGCCAGTCCTGGTGCTGGGCCTTGAT
This sequence comes from Terripilifer ovatus, assembly GCA_029222685.1. GTDB lineage: Bacteria > Pseudomonadota > Alphaproteobacteria > Rhizobiales > Beijerinckiaceae > Terripilifer > Terripilifer ovatus. The sequence goes on from JARHVB010000011.1 coordinate 171,484, forward strand.
TACGGCCCAGGATGTGCCTGTGCCGTCGACTTCACCGCGTTCCATCGCCAGCATCGCCGGTCCGGAAGAGGGATAGCCTGAGACGACCTTGAATTTCGTGCCGATAAGGGCATTCAGCAGACGCGGCACGGTCTCGGCGAGATTGGCCGGACCCGTTCCGGCCATGGTCGTCTCGATCGTCTTGGCATCTTCGACCGATTTCGCCTTGGAGGTGTTCCAGACGAGATGGATGTTGTTGCTCGAGGCGATGCGGCCGATCCAGGTCAGCTTCGCCGCGTCATATTTGGCGCCGGGATTCTGCAACGCCTGTTCCATCGCCAGGGTCTCGCCCAGAGCGGCGATCGCAGTGCCATCCTTCGGCGCCACGGCGTAGATGTAGTTCGCCGCCTGCAGCGAGCCGGCGCCGGGCATGTTCTGCGGCACGACCGCGGGCTGGCCGGGGATGAAGCGGCCGAGATTGCGGGCGACAAGCCGCGCATAGAGATCGTAGCTGCCGCCCGGCGCATAACCGACCGACATGGTGATCGTCTTCTTGCCGGCATAGAATTGTTCGACGGATTGCTGCGCCTGCGCGCCGGTGGAAAATGCTCCACACGCTATTCCTGTGACGGCTGCCGCCAGAATTCCCTTGTGAAACGGCAATGGATCCCTCCTCGCGTCCGATGTTGCCCAAGTTTGCCGTCTTCATAGGCGAGCACCGCTTGCGCGTCCATCCCATTTACGCCCACAGCTATGCCTTGAGGAAAGCTCCCACGGCCTTGCTGACAGCGGCTTCGCCCTCGATCGCGGCGGCATGGCCTGCGCCGGAAACGATCTGCAGATCGCCCGCACCCTTGAGGCCCTTGGCATAAGCCTCGCCATGGGCGCGCGGCACCATATGATCTTGTTCGCCCCACAGCACGAGCGACGGCATCGTGGCGCGGTGCAGCCGGTTGATCAGCGAGCGGTTGTAGAAATACGGCGGCTTGAAGCCGACGAAGGAGCCGAAGCGCAGCATGGCATAGCGCCGCGTTTCTTCGTCGAGATCGCCGCGTCCGTCGGGAAAATAGCGCAAGGCGTCCCTGGCGGTCGATGACGAGAACAGCACGTTGCGCAAGGTCTTGTAGTCGACGCCGCGTTCCGGCTGCGCATGCATGAAAATGTCCTCGATCAATTCGCCGGGCACAAACAGCCCGCAGGCGCCGATGAGCACCAGCTTCTTCACCCGCTCGGGATGGCGCACGGCGATCTCGGCGGCGATCCAGCCGCCGGCGCAATGGCCGACAAGCGTGAACTGCTTGAGGCTCAGCGCATCGAACAATTCGAGATAATGGAAGACGACGTCTTCGACGCTGGTGCCGTCTTCGAGTTCGTCGCTGCCGTTGCAGCCCGGATGTGCCGGGGCGATGAGCTTGCCAGTGCCGGCCAAGGTCTTGTGAAACGCCAGCAGCTCGCCGGCGACGCCATGCACATCGGCGAAGCCGTGCAGGTAGACGATCGGTTCGCCCGTGCCTTCTTCGATCAGCGTGACCTTGCGTCCATTAAGATCGATATTGCGCGTGCTCAATTCGTCAACTCCGATTGCTGCAACCTTGGTGTGTCATTCCCGCCAAGTGAAACGCGGAGCGGCAATCCAGAGGGCACGGTGACGTGACGGCCAGGCGGCGGCTCTGGGTTCCCGCTCGCGCCTGCGACGCGCCGGGAATGACAGCCGTTCGTTTTCGGCCATATTTTGAAGCGGCCTTGCCGGACCGGGGTGGTCATCGTTTCCTCCATGCGGTCTGTTTGTCGCCGCTGATTGGCTGGTGCGCCGTTTGAAAGGCATCATTGCGCGCCGTCTCGCCGCAAAGATGGCCCATCGGGGGCCCAGGTGCAAGGGAAGCCTCGCGCGCAATTGAGCCGGGCCTCGCAGTCGCCCGCTTGTGTCACGCGCCGCACAGGTTTACGCCAATGACATGTAAGGACTGACTGCCCGGAGATTTTGCATGCCGCTTAATATTGCCGTCCAGATGGACCCGATCGAACGCATCAATATCGCGGGCGATTCAACCTTCGCCCTTCTGCTGGAGGCGCAGGCGAGGGGCCACAGGATTTTCTACTATACGCCCGAGCGGCTCTCGCTGGCGGGGCAGAAGGTCGTTGCCGAGGCGCGGCCGCTCCAGGTGCGCGACGAGGCCGGCAATCATTTCGCCCTGGGCGAGCGCCGCCGCATCGATCTCGGCGGCGAAGTCGATGTGGTGCTGCTGCGCCAGGATCCGCCGTTCGATCTTGCTTACATCACCACGACCCATCTGCTCGAGCGCATCCATCCGCAGACCCTGGTGGTGAACGATCCGGCCAGCGTGCGCAACGCGCCGGAAAAGCTGTTCGTCCTGAACTATCCGCAACTGATGCCCGACACCTTGATCACCCGCGACAAGGGCGAGATCGAGGCATTCCGCAAGCAGCATGGCGATGTCGTCATGAAGCCGCTCTACGGCGCCGGCGGCGCTGCCGTCTTCAAGGTCGCGCAGAAGGATCCGAACTTCGGGTCGCTGTTCGATCTGTTTTCGGTGACGTTCCGCGAGCCGTGGGTGGTGCAGCGTTTCCTGCCGAGAGTGACCGAAGGCGACAAGCGCATCATCCTCGTCGACGGTGTTGCCATGGGCGCGGTCAATCGCGTCCCGGCGGAAAACGACATCCGCTCCAACATGGTGCGCGGCGGGGCAGCGCGCGAAACCGACCTGACGCCGCGCGAACGCGAAATCTGCCAGACCATCGGGCCGGAGCTGAAAAAGCGCGGGCTGATCTTCGTCGGCATCGACGTGATCGACGGCAATCTGACCGAGATCAACGTCACCTCGCCGACGGGGCTCCGGGCGATCCGCAAGCTCGGCGGGCCCGACCTTGCCGCCGCCCTGTGGGACGCCATCGAAAGCAGGCGGGGCGCGTAAAACCCTTGTTTCATGCACAATTTTTGCGCATTTTTCGGGTTTCTTGAGCATAAAGCGTTTTCAAGCGAAGTGGACGCCGGTTCGCGTGAAGAAAATGCTCGCTTTTTAAACGACTGGAATGTCTTTTCGATCGAAAAGACATTCCAGTTCCAGACGGTTGCGGAACGCCGCGCCCTCTGTGCTAAATCGGTGCAATGACCATGACCGTCGTTTCGACAGACACCGCCAGCCGCGTTTTGCCCCGGCCGGCCAAACCATCGCACCACCCTCGCTCCGCCATCATTGACCGGCCCGCCCTGCAGGCCCGTCTCGACGAGATCGGCGGTCGCCTGGGGGCTGACCGCAACGCCATGCGGGCGGCAGCGCTGGAGGAATTCCGCACCGCCATGGCCGACGGCCAGGCGATCGTGCGCGCCTGGTTCGAGGTCGACGGGCAGGGCCTGAAATGCGTCTCGCACCTGGGCTGGCTCGAGGATGAGGTCATCCGGGCGATCCATCATTTCGTCACCAGCTGGATGTACCCGGCCGACAATCCCTCCACCGCCGAGCGCATCGCCATCGTGGCCGTCGGCGGCTATGGGCGCGGCACCCTGGCGCCGGGCTCTGACATCGATCTCCTGTTCCTACTGCCCTACAAGCAGACCGCTTGGAGCGAGAGCGTCATCGAGGCGGTGCTCTACCTGCTGTGGGACCTGCGCCAGAAGGTCGGCCATTCGACACGCACCGTGAACGAATGCCTGCGCCAGGCGATGGGCGACATGACCATCCGCACCGCCCTGCACGAAGCGCGCTTCATTCTCGGCGATGCGAGCCTGTTCGCGGATTTTCAGAAGCGTTTCGACAAGGAAATCGTCAGCAAGACGGCGCGCGAATTCGTCGCCGCCAAATTAGCCGAACGCGATTCCCGGCTGGCGAAGTCGGGCGCCTCGCGCTACGTGGTCGAGCCCAACGTCAAGGAAGGCAAGGGCGGCCTGCGCGATCTCAACACGCTTTTCTGGATCGCCAAATACGTCTACCGGGTGAGCGAGGTCAGCGATCTCATTCAGGCCGGCGTGTTCACTCAGCGCGAAGCGCGCCTGTTCCGTCGCTGCGAGGAATTCCTGTGGCGGGTGCGCTGCCACCTGCATTACGTTGCCGGCCGGCCCGAGGAGCGGTTGACCTTCGACTACCAGCGCACCATCGCCCAGCGCCTGGGTTATGCGACGCACAACGGTCTTTCCGACGTCGAGCGTTTCATGAAGCATTATTTCCTGATCGCCAAGGACGTCGGCGATCTCACCGCGATCGTCTGCGCCGCGCTGGAGGAGAAGCAGGCCAAGCCGCGCGCCGCGCTCAACCGTTTCATGGGCAAGCTGCGGCGGCGCTCGCAACCGCTGGAGTTCGGCGATTTCAGCATCGAGTTCGATCGCATCACCGTCGCCAATTTCCATGTCTTCGAGACCGATCCGGTCAACCTGATCCGGCTCTACTGGCTGGCGGACCGACATCGCCTCGCCATTCACCCCGATGCCATGCGCCTGGTCACGCTGTCGCTGAAGCGGATCGATGCCAGCGTGCGCGAAAACGCCGAAGCCAACCGGCTGTTCATTGAAATCCTGACGTCCCGCAATGCGCCCGAAACGGTGCTGCGGCTGATGAACGAGGCCGGCGTGCTCGGCCGCTTCATCCCTGAGTTCGGCCGCATCGTCGCGATGATGCAGTTCAACATGTATCATCACTTCACGGTGGATGAGCATCTGATCCGCTGCATCGGCATACTGTCGCGCATCGAATCGGGCGAACTGGTCGAGGATCATCCGGTCGCCAGCGAAATCCTGCCGACGATCTTCAATCGCAAGGTTCTTTATATCGCACTCTTCATTCACGACATCGCCAAGGGCCGGCCCGAGGATCATTCGATCGCAGGCGCCGCGGTCGCCCGCAAGATCTGCCCGCGCTTCGGCCTCACCGGCGGCGAGGTCGACACGGTCGCCTGGCTCATCGAACATCATCTCGACATGTCGAATGTCGCGCAGGGCCGCGACCTGTCCGACCGCGGCACCATCGAGGCTTTCGCCAATACGGTGCAGACGCTGGAGCGCCTGCGCATGCTTCTGGTGCTGACGGTCTGCGACATTCGAGGTGTCGGCCCCGGCGTCTGGAACGGCTGGAAGGGCCAGTTGCTGCGCACGCTTTACTGGGAGACGGAACCGGTGCTGTCGGGTGGCCATTCGGCCATCGACCGCAAGCAGCGCGTCGTCATCGCCCAGGAAGAACTGCGCCGGGCGCTGGTCTGGTCAGATCCCGATTTCGAGGCTTATGCGGCGCGCCATTATCAGGCCTATTGGCTCAAGGTCGATCTCAAGCACAAGATCCGCCATGCCAACCTGTTGCGCCTGTGCGAGGTCGAACTGCGCTCGCTCGCCACCGAATATCAGACGGAATCCTTCACCGGCGTCACCGAGCTCACTGTCGTCGCGCCCGATCATCCCCGCCTTCTGTCGATCATCGCCGGCGCCTGCGTCATCGCCGGCGCGAATATCGTCGATGCACAGATCTTCACGACGACGGACGGTCTGGCCGTCGATACGATCTCGATCCGCCGCGCCTTCGATCTCGACGCCGACGAAGAGCGGCGTGCGGCGCGGGTGACCGCGACGATCGAAAAGGCGCTGCGCGGCGAAATCCGCCTCGGCCAGATCGTCGCCGAGAAGAGCCAGGGTCCGAAGAGCCGCGAGAAGGCTTTCCACGTCGAGCCGGAGGTGATCATCGACAACAATCTGTCGAACCAGTTCACCGTGCTGGAAGTCGCCGGCCTCGACCGTCCGGGCCTGCTCTATGACCTGACGGCGGCGCTGTCGCGGCTCAACCTCAACATCGGATCGGCCCATATCGTGACCTTCGGCGAGAAGGCCGTCGACGCCTTCTACGTCACTGATCTGACCGGTCTGAAAGTGACCAATACCAGCCGCCAGGCGGCGATCCGGCGGCAATTGACTGAAATCCTGCAGATTCAGGAGCCCGCGGCCCGTTCTTCAGGCCGCAAAGCCACTCAAGAACCGGCTGGCGCTTGATTTTTTGCGTAAGTGACCTGATATCCGCAGTTGAAATTGCACCCAACCGAGCAGGACATGAACGATAACGATGCGACGAACCCGGCCAGCCGGTCGGACGAGCCGACGAACCTCAATCCGGAGAACCGATCCGAGGCGCAGCAGCCCGATCCATTCGCCGTGCTCGAGAAACTGACCGCAGAAAATGCCGAGCTCAAGGATCGCAACCTGCGGACCCTGGCGGAAATGGAAAATCTCCGCCGCCGGACCGAGAAGGAGATCGCTGATTCGCGCATCTACGGCGTCACCAATTTCGCCCGTGACATGCTGACCTTCGCCGACAATCTGCAGCGCGCCATCGCCAGCGTGCCGGCTGAGGCGCGTGCCAATGCGGACGGGCAGCTCAAGGCCTTCATCGAGGGCATCGAGCTGACCGAACGCGATTTCCTCTCGCGCCTGGCCAAATACGGCGTCAAGAAAATCGAACCGCAGGGCCAGAAGTTCGATCCCAACATGCACGAGGCGCTGTTCGAAATGCCCGATCCGTCCGTGCCGGCGGGAACCGTCGTGCAGGTGATGGAAGCCGGCTATTCGATCGGCGACCGCTGCCTGCGCCCGGCCAAGGTCGGCGTCGCCCGCGGCGGCCCGAAGGCGGCGGCGGAAACGGTGTCGCAGGCGAATTGAGCCGCTGGAATCGTCTACAGCCGCCTTCATTCTGAGAAGCGCCTGAAAGGCGCGTCTCGAAGGACGAGGGCATCATGCGGCCAGCATTCAATTGCTGTGTTGCAAGGCTTCGGCATATCGCCCCCGTCCTTCGAGACGCAACGCAAGCATGCTCCTTTAGGATGAGGGCTTCTGGTTTGGTTGCTGCTCCACCTTCGTCACCCGCCGCATGGTGAGGTTGATGCGCCCGCCGCCCTCCAGCAAGGTCGACGTGCCGGGCATGGTTCTGTCGACGCCATGAAAGGCAAGGCGCGATGCGCCGCCGATGACCAGCACATCGCCCGAGTGCAGACGCAACGATTGTGTCTTGCCGCTGCGCGACGTGCCGCCGATGCGGAACAGGCAGCTATCGCCTAGCGAAATCGACACCACCGGCGCATCCAGCGCTTCTTCGTCGCGATCCTGGTGCAGGCCCATGCGTGCACCGGCGCCATAGAAATTCACCAGGCAGGCTTCGGGCGGCGCAGGGTAATGCCCGGCCTCGTTCCATGCCTGCAGCGCCAGCGCAGGAATCGGGGGCCATGGCGCCCCGGTGATGGGATGCCGATGCTCATAGCGATAGCCGCGCTCCGTATCCGACACCCAGCCGAGCGCACCGCAATTGGTCATGCGTACCGAGAACGGCTTGCCGGTTTTTGGCATCAGCGGGATGAACAGCGGCGCCGCACGCACGCAGTCGCGCAATTGCCCGACCAGCGCTTCCTGCTCCGCGCGCGAGTAGAACGCCGGGAAGTAAATCAGGCCGTCTGTAATCTCATGCATTGTGGATGCCCACCATGCGATGCAGATTTGTGGCGCGCAACATTGCCTCTTCACTATACTTGGCCGTAGCATGTTCAAACGGCCGATTGCCGAGGGTCATCGGACTGATTGCGCAAAATGACGCAAATGGCCTTTGCAGCCAAGTCCGCTGCCAAGGGCATGACAAAGGGGGAGGCGGCCATGCTCAGTGTCAATCGCTGGTGGATTGTATTCGCGTCGTTCTGTGCCTTGCTGGTCGGGTCGGGCGTCGTCAATATTTTCGCGTCCGGCATCTTTCTTGTTCCGGTCACGCAGGAACTTGGCATCTCGCGCGGCGACTACACCTTCGGCCTGCTGGTGAATGGCGTCTTCACCGCCGTTGCCGTCTTCCTTTTCGGCTTCCTGTACGATCTCTATGGCGTGCGCAGAATTCTCCTGCCCGGCATTCTGCTCTGCGCCGTCGCCACTTATCTTTATTCGCAGATGACGCCCAATCTGGCGCTGCTCTATCTCATCTTCGGCTTTGCCGGCCTTGTCGGCGGCGCGCAGACGCCGATGGGATATACCACCGTCATCAACCAATGGTTCGACCGCCAGCGCGGACTCGCGCTCGGCATCGCCACGGCGGGCGTCGGGCTTGGCGTCGTCTTCGTGCCGCAACTCGTCACCAGATTGATGGCGGGCTATGGCTGGCGCGGCGCCTATATGGGCCTCGCGGCCGCTATTGTCGTTCTTGCCTTCATTCCGGCGCTGCTGTTCATCCGCAATCCGCCCACCGTCGAAAAGCAGGGCAGGGTCTCGACCGAACACCTGCCCGGCATGACTGCCGCCGAAGCCTTTAAAACATGGCGTTTCTGGGTTCTGACGATCATCTTCTTCGTCGCCGTCATGGCCATCAACGGCACCATCACCAATGTCGTAGCCTTGCTGCGAGATCGCGGCGTGGCGCCGCAGGATGCGGTCGTCGCGCTCTCCTTTGCCGGTGGCGCCATTATCATCGGCCGCATGATCGCCGGCTGGTTTCTCGACCGGGTCTGGGGCTCTTATGTGGCGATCTTCTTCTTCAGTCTGTCGATTATCGGCATCGGCCTGCTCGCCAGCGGTGCGATCGGAACGCCGGCCTTCATCGGCGCCATGCTGTGCGGCGCGGGCATCGGCGCCGAGATCGATCTCATGGGCTATCTGATGAGCCGCTATTTCGGCCTCAAGGCGTTCGGCAAGATCTACGGCCTGATGTTCGTCTTCTTCAATGTCGGCACCGGCCTCGGACCTTTCCTCAGCGGGTCGAGCTTCGACAAATACAAATCCTATACGCCGATCCTCACCGTCTACATGGTGGCGCTTGTCGTCGTCTGCATCCTGCTGCTGCTGCTTGGCCCCTATGTCTACAAGCCGACCGAGGAAGACACCGTAGCGAAATAGCCGTTCAAGACCGGGAGTTGCGTCATGAACATTGCTGAAAAGCCACCGCAGGGAAAAGCGATCAAGCCCGGGCGCAAGGCCGCTTCCAAAACAAGATACGCGGATGTCGATATCGCCACGACAGCGCCGGGCACGCCCGGCGGCATCTTCATGCGGCAGTTCTGGATCTGCGTTCAGCGCAGCGAAGATCTGCCGAAGGGCCGGGCGAAACCCATTCGCATCATGAGCGAGGACTTCACGCTCTATCGCGGCCAAACCGGCAAGGTGCATGTGATCGACAATGCCTGCCCGCATCGCGGCGCGCCAATGCATCTGGGCTGGATCGAGGATGAAGACATCCGTTGCATCTACCACGGCTGGAAATTCGACAGCCATGGTCAATGCACCGAACAGCCGGCGGAAGGCGCGGGCTTCGCGCGCAAGGTCCGCATCAGGTCTTACCCTTGCGCCGAATATCTCGGCATGATCTGGGCCTATTTCGGCGATGGCGACGCGCCGCATTTCCCGCCGTTTCCCCATCGCACCACGCCCGGCGTCATTCAGACGTGGAACGTCGAACACGTGCCCTGCAACTATCTGCAGAGTTTTGAAAACACGTTCGATGAAGTGCACGTCGCCTTCACTCATGCGCCCGGCGGCTCACATGCCAAGCTTTCCGCCGATCTGCCCGAGATCACAGCGCAGGAAACCGACTGGGGAATCCTGCGCTTCGGCAAGCGCAAGTCCGGCCTGGTGCGACAGAGCCTGCACTACGCGCCCAATGTGGCGCGCGTCATCGTGCCGCCAGTTTCGGGCATGGACGGCGTCGGCGGCTGGCCGGAAATCTATTTCAGCTTCACGCCGGTCGATGATGAGAACCACATCTGGTTCATCACCAGCCATGTCGAGGTGAGTGGCGAGGAGCTTGAGGCCTATCGCAAGCAGCGCACGAAATATGAGGCGGCGCTCGCCGGGGCCAAGTCATCGGTCGTGGTGGCAAACGAAGTGCTGGCCGGCGGCCATTATTATGCCGATGTCCGCCATCCCGATCTTGCCATCGTCCAGGACATTGCCGTGCAGGCGGGACAGGGGCGGCTTGCCGACCGCGGCCGCGAGCATCTCGGCCGCTCCGACGCGGGTATCATCGCCTGGCGCAAGGTGCTGATGCGCGAACTCGCGCTGATCGCCGCCGGCAAGCCGCACAAGAAATGGAAGCCGCCACCGGCCGACGTCGTGCCGACGCTTGGGTTCTGACCGCGCATTGCAGGCCTGACGAGCAGCGTCTACCATGCCTCCAAAATCATCAGGGAGGCGATGATGCAGTTCGGGCTCTACGCGCCGGTGCCCCATGTCACCGTCGGCTCGCGGGAAATCGCCGCTTCCGTCGCCGGCGGCCAGAAGCCGCTCGCCGCCGATCAGGTCGATCCAGCGTTCATCCTGGCGAAAGATGTGCTGCTCGCCGCCGAAGCGGCGGGCTTCGACATCATCCTGTTTGCCGAACGCCATCTCGGCGCCGATATGGAAGCCTGGATTCTCGGCTCTGCCGTCGCCTCGTGGACGACGACGATCCGTTCCATGGTCGCCGTCCATCCAGGTCTCTGGCATCCGACCCTGATCGCCAAAATGGCGGCCTCGCTCGACCGGTTGTCGACGGGCCGTATGGCCATCAATCTTGTCACCGGCTGGAACGTCGAGGAACACAAGATGTTCGGCGGCGACGATCTTCCCTACAACGACGATCGCTACGTGCGCGCCGAGGAATTCGCCGATGTCCTGCGCGGCATGTGGCGCGAGACGCCGTTCTCCTACGACGGCCGTTTTTACAAGGTCGACAAGGCGCAATTGCTGCTCAAGCCGGCGACAGTACAGCCGCCGGAAATCTTCACCGCCAGCCGCAGCGAGCGCGGCCTCGACATGGTGGCGGGCATCGCCGACTGGTGGTTCCTCGATTACGACAAGGGCGCCGAGACGACCCGCGATGTGATGGACAGCCTGCAGAAATCCATCGACCGCATGCGGGAAAAATCCGCTGCACGTGGACGCAAGGTGCGCTTCGCCTTCAATCCGTTCGTCACCTTCGGCAGCTCGCGCGAGGCGGCTGTCGAGCGCGCCATGAAGCTGGTGACGCCCGATGGCTCCGATGCCGACACGCGCAAACTGCTTAACCGCATCGGCCCGGCGACGAAGGCCGGCTGTGTCGGCACGCCCGATCAAGTACGCGCCCAGGTGCTCGCCTATCGCGACATGGGCGTCGAGCTTTTTCTGTTCAAATTCGTGCCGTCGATTGCGGAGGTCGAAGCCATCCGCGATGAGATCATCGTGCCGTTGCGCGGCAAGAAGTCTCGAGAGGCATCGAGGCCGTCGCCCTCGTCCTTCGAGACGCGCCCTTTCGGCGCTTCTCAGGATGAAGGCTTCTGATAGTTTGTAGCACTTTTAAAGCAGCCCTCATCCCGAGGAACGAGCGCAGCTCGTGTCTCGAAGGACGAGGGCATCAGCCGCAATCTTACGCCTTCAGGATAACCTTCGATTCCACCGTCGAATCCGCCTTCAGCCGATACACCACCGGCACGCCAGTATCGAGCTCGATGCCGGTGATGGTTTTCGGCGTGGCGCGTTCCAGCACCATCAGCAGCGCGCGCAGCGAATTGCCGTGCGCGACGACGAGCGAGCTCTCGCCGCGCAGCACGCAAGGCAGGATTTCCTGGTTGTAATAGGGCAGGACGCGCGCCAGCGTGTCGCGCAGGCTTTCGCCGCCCGGCGGCGGCGTGTCGTAGGAGCGCCGCCAGATCATCACCTGTTCGTCGCCCCACTTCTGCGCCGCCTCGGCCTTGTTGAGGCCGGAGAGATCGCCGTAGTCGCGCTCGTTGAGCCGCGCATCGCGCGTTGTCGGCACCTCCGGCGCGCCCATCGCTTCAAGAGCGAGCGTCGTCGTGTGCTGGGCGCGTGACAACGCCGAGGTGAAGGCATGCTGGAATGTGACACCATGCGCCTTCAAGCGTTGGCCGGCAGCGATGGCTTCCTTGATGCCGACGTCAGTGAGGGCCGGGTCTTTCCAGCCGGTGAACAGGTTCTTGAGGTTCCATTCGCTCTGGCCGTGGCGCAGCAGGACGAGAATACGATCCATTTCGGTTTCCTTGAGTGTTAGATGTCGGCAAGACCTAAATATCGGAGAGGCCGAGCACGTCGGCCATGGAATAGTGTCCGGGCTTCTTGCCCTGGCCCCACAGCACGGCGCGCACCGCGCCGCGCGCGAAAATCCCGCGGTCCTCGGCCTTGTGGCTCAGGATCAGCCGTTCACCGGGACCGGCGAAGATGGCGTCATGATCGCCGACCACGGTGCCGCCGCGCAGGGAGGCAAAGCCGATATCGCCGTCCTTGCGCGCTCCGGTGTGGCCGTCGCGGCCGCGCGCCGAGACGTCGGCAAGCCTGACGCCGCGGCCGGCGGCGGCGGCCTCGCCCATCATCAGCGCCGTGCCTGACGGCGCATCGACCTTCATGCGGTGATGCATTTCGACGATTTCCACGTCGTAATCCTCGCCCAATGTGGCGGCGACCTTTTTGACGAGCGCCGCCAGCAGGTTCACCCCAAGGCTCATATTGCCCGAGCGTATGATGACAGCGTGACGCGACGCGGCGTCGATCTTCCCGATGTCCTGCGCCGACAGGCCTGTCGTGCCGATCACATGGACGATGCGCGCCTGCGCCGCCAGCCCGGCGAGCTGGACAGTCGAGACGGGGCTGGAGAAATCCACCACGCCGTCGGCCTTGACCAGCGTCTCCAGCGGATTGGCGGTGACCGCAACGCCGATCTCGCCGATGCCTGCGAGCACGCCCGCGTCCTGGCCCAGCGCCTTCGAGCCGTCGTGCTCCAGAGCTCCGGCGAGGGTGGCGCCCTTTGTCGCGTGGATGATCTGCACGAGCGTCCGCCCCATGCGCCCGGCAGCGCCGGCGACGACGAGCCGCATATCGCTCATAGGATTCTCCAGAAAAGACCGCAAAACACTTCTTGGCGGCTCTATAGCGAGGCAGCGGCAATTTGCATAGTTTGTCTGCCAGGGCCTGTCAGCGATGGCCGTCGCTTTGCCGCCCTGGCATCGGGTCCCACCCGCTTTTCAGGATTTTTGCCCTGATTTACCCGACGTCCCGGCAGAAAACCGCTCCCCGTCACGATTTCGCAACAATCCCAGGCTAGCTACACCGTCGAGGTTGCAGATGGCGCTGGGCGCTGCATGCAACTGGACGCCGGGCCGGATGTACGCCCGGCGTTATTTGTTTTCAGGCGGCCGCCTGCTCGATTTCGGCCAGCAGAGCCTCAGCCGCCGCCTTCGGATCCTTGGCCTGGGTGACCGGCCGCCCGATCACCAGATAGTCGACGCCGGCGGCAATCGCCCGGCCGGGCGTCATCACCCGCTTCTGGTCCGCCAGTTCGAAGCCGCTCGGCCTGATGCCGGGTGTCACCAGCAGAACATCCGGGCCGACGATCGGACGCAATGCCTCGGCTTCCTCGGCCGACAGCACGATCCCGTCGATGCCGCATTCCCGCGCCTGCAGCGAGCGTTTGATCACGAGGTCGCGCACGCTGAGCGCGAAGCCTGCCTCGCGCAGGTCGGCATCGTCGTAGCTCGTCAGCACCGTCACGGCCAGGAGCCTCAGCTTGGAGCCTCCAAGGCCTGCGACAGCGGCCCGCATGGTCTGTTGATAAGCATGGACCGTCAAAAAGGTCGCCCCCAGCTCGGCCACCTGCGCCGTGGCACGGGTGACCGTGTTGGGGATGTCGTGCAGCTTGAGATCGAGAAAGACCTTCTTGCCTTCGCGCACCAGTTCCCGCGCCAGCGGCAGGCCGCCGCTATAGGTCAATTCCATGCCGATTTTGTAGAAGCTGACCGTGTCGCCCAGTCCATCCACCATGGCGCGGGCCTCTTTCACCGACGGCAGATCGAGGGCGACGATCATCCGGTCGCGGGGCGAAATGGCGGAGGCAAGCATGCGGGAATCCTTCGGCGGGAGACGCGCTGTCCTAACCTATAAAAGGCGTTCGTGCACGGTCGGGAAAACGTCAGCGCACCTTGCGCTTGCCGTCGCCCAGCTTGCGCAGCAGCGCCATGGCTGGGCGAATCGCCGGCTCATCGCGCATCCGCGAGGTCTGACGCTCGATATCAAGCCGCATCCGGTCCTTGGCGAGACGGATTTCGGTCTCGATTCGGTCGCGCGTGTCGAGAATTTCGTCCTTCACCCGGTCGGTGCCTTCGCGGATTTTCAGCATCAACTGTTCCGCCGGGCTCTTGCGGGCGATGCGCACCGACAGCGCCGGCTTGTAAATCCAGACGCGGGCTGGGGGAATGTTCAGCCACACCGGCTGCGAGGCCTCTGCGTCGAACGCCACGGGCGCGACGCCGCTCTTCGGCCGGCGCGGAATCGGCGAAACCATGCCGTAGGTGAACTGCACGAAGCGTCCGCCGACGCCCAGCATGCCGAAGGCGTCGCGCAGCAGGGCGCAGCGATCGGGCTCGGGCCGGTTAAGCAGCGGCAGGCTCGAGACGACGGCGGCGATCGGACCATCGATCAGGCCGTCGAGCGTGTCGCCGAGATTATAGGCATCGCCCTGAATGACGGTGGCGCCCGGAAAACGCCGCTCGAGCAGGCGGCAGAAGGCCGGATCATATTCGACCAGAATCAGACGATCGGGCGAAATGCCGTGCTGGATCAACGCCTGCGTCACCGGGCCGGTACCCGGCCCGAGTTCGATCACCTTGCCCTTGACGGCGGGATCGACATAGCGCGCCATGGTGCGTGCAAGAAATTTGCCTGACGGTGAAACAGCGCCGGTGCTGCCCGGATTTTCAAGCCAGGCCTTGATGAAGCGCGCTTCATCGGAGAACCGCTCCTGCAGCGTTCCTTTGGACCTGGCACGCGGTCCGCGCTCGTGATGATGTTCTTGACGCAAAATGACCCCGGGGCCCCGCCCATGTGCAATCGGCGCTATAAGTCGCTCACAATTGCGGCTACGTCAAGAAACCTTCGCAATCGCAAATTTCATCAGGAGTACAAATGCTTATAGGTAGAAACGATGTCCACGGAGGCGACCGGCTTTACAATCCCTCTGCGCCGGATGACGTTCGCGCCCGGATTTTGAGCAAACGGCCAGGGGAATCGGTATGGAATCCTACGATGTTGCAGTCATAGGGGCTGGTCTGGCGGGCCTTTCGGCCGCCATGTGCGCCGCCCGCTACGGGCTGAAGACGGTCGTGATCGACCGCATGGGCGCTGGCGGCCAGATCGTCACCGCCACCAGCATCGAGAATCTGCCGGGTCTCCCCCAGGCCGTGTCGGGCTATGAACTGGGGCCGCAGGTCTTCGAACAGGCCGAGGCGGCGGGCGCCGAATTCCGCATCGATACGATCGAGGCGATTTCCGCCGACGGCGACAAAATCGCCATCATCTGCGCCGGCGAAACCATTGCTGCGAAAGCCCTGATCGTGGCGCTCGGCTCTTCGCCCCGCATGCTCGGCGTGCCGGGCGAGGCGGAATTCGCCGGCAAGGGGGTCTCCCATTGCGCCTCCTGCGATGCGCCGCTGTTTGCCGGCAAGCCGGTCATCGTCGTCGGCGGTGGCGATACCGCGCTCGATGAAGCGCTGGTTCTGGCGGAACGCTCGCAATCCGTGCTCATCGTCACCCACGGGCCGCAATTGCGCGCGCAGGCGACGCTGATAGCGCGGGCAAAATCCTTGCCCAATATCGAGATACGGTTTGAAACCGCCGTTGAGGAAGTGGCGGGCGACGTCGGCGTCACGCATGTCGTCCTGCGCGATCTCAAGAGCGGCCTGACCTCGCAGGCGCCATGCGATGGCATTTTCGTCTGCATAGGCACCACGCCCAACAGTGAATTGCTGCGCGGCGTCGTCGATCTCGACGCAGATGGGCGGATTTCGACCGACATCATGATGCGCACGTCGGTGCCCACGATTTTCGCGGCGGGCGACATCAGAACCCATTCCGTGGGCCTGCTGGCGGCCTGTGCCGGCGATGGCGCGACGGCGGCGACCGCCGCCTGGCGCGCCATAACCGGCCGATAGACTGTGCGCGTGGCCCGGAAATGATATAGCCTGTGGATCGAAGCCGTTCGCCGATTGCGAAGCGGGAGGACAAAATGCTCGACAAGGTTTCCGCGCAGAACGCGGCCAAAATCACCGTCATGAATCCGGTCGGCTATCCGCCGAAGGTGACGCGCAAGACCGCGGCGCCGCGCCTCAGCACGCTCGACGGCAAGACCATCTATCTCGTCGATTGCCGCTTCGATGATTCCATCGAACTGCTGAAACAGGTCGAAATCTGGTTCAAGACGCATATGCCGAGCGTCACGACGAAGCTCGTCAGCCTGTCGCATTATTACGGCCACGACGATCCCAAGACCTGGGAAGAGATCAAGGCCAATGGCGACGCGGCGATCATCGGCGTCGGCCATTGCAGCACCTGCGCGCCGGCGGTCGCCACCCATGCGATCAATCTCGACACGAAATACGGCGTGCCGACGGTTGCAATGCATACCGATAAATTCGACAAGGTCGTGCGCTCGGTCGCAAAAATGGCCGGCCTCGCCAATGCGCCCTGTGTGTTCGTGCCGCAACCGGTGATGGGCAAGAGCGCGGTTGAACTCGCGGCCTATGTGAACGGCAAGGACCCGATCCTCGGCCAGCCGGTGATGCAGGGCATTATCGAAAGCCTGACGCGTGGACTGGCGGCGGAAGTGGCGCCTGCCGACCGTTCGACGCCGCGCCTCGTCGATCCCGACACCGAGGACAATCTGCATCAACTGTTCCTCGACAACAACTGGACCGACAAACTGCCGATCGTGCTGCCGACGCAGGAGCGCGTCGCCGCCATGCTGGCGCACACCAGCCGCAAGCCCGATGAAGTTGTCGGCCGCATGCAGCCGACGATGAACCGCGGCCTGTGGGAATATACGGTCGAGAAGGTCGCCGTGAACGCGGTGATGGCCGGCGCCAGGCCGGAATATTTCCCGGTCATCCTCGCGCTCGCTGCGTCCGGCGTATCGGCGCGTGGCTCCACCTCGAGTTCGGCCTCGGCCATGGTCGTCGTCAACGGGCCCGTCCGTCACGAAATCGGCATGAACTGCGGCATCGGCGCCATGGGGCCCTACAACCATGCCAACGCCACCATAGGCCGCGCCTACGGCCTGCTGTCGCAGAACCTGCAGGGCGGCTCGGTGCCGGGCGAAACCTTCATGGGCTCGATCGGCAACAACTATACCTACAACAACATTACCTTCGCCGAGAACGAGGAGCGCAGTCCGTGGGAGCCGCTGCATGTGCAGAAAGGTTTTCGTCCCGAGCAGAGCTCGGTGACGATTTTCTATGGTTGCCGCTCGACAACGTTCTCGCTCGGCCTGCGCGAAAAGCACTGGCAGGAGCACGTGCGTGACATGCTGCGCGGCACCGATGCCATCACAGGTCCGGTGCTGCTGCTCGATCCGATCACCGCGCGCCAGTTCATCGACCGCGGCGGTTTCGACACCAAGCAGAAGCTGATCCGCTGGATATGGGAAAATGCCACCATGCCGTCGGCGCGCTACTGGGATCTGCAGCTCGTGCAGAACTACCGCTATCCGCGCGCCACCTACGGCGAGGAGCCCCTGGCGACCAAGCTGAAGGCCGCACCCGACGAGGACATCAACGTCTTCGAGGAGAAGGACGTGAATGTCGTGGTCGTCGGCGGCGAAGCCAATGGCTACTGGCAGATCATGGGCGCGAATGAACGCGCCATCGTGTCGATCGACGACTGGCGGTGAGTTTTAGAGCATTACAAGCTGTACCACGTCATGCCCGGCCTTGTGCCGGGCACCCACGCCGGGACGTTGGGATGCGTTTCAAGAAAGAGCTGCAACAGAGCCGCCATCTTCATTTTCGAACGTTATCCGCACTCACGGCGTGGATGCCCGCGACAAGCGCGGGCATGACGGCTAGATGGCTCGACGACCTCTAACCTGACTACTTATACAACCGCTTCGCCGCCGCCAGGCCTTCATCCTGCCGCCGCCAGTCGGTGGTGCCGAGCAGTTTCGGATTGGCATAGGCGCGCAGCTCCGCCGGCACTTTTTCCTCGATGCCGTTGCGCACGAAACCATGGCCGCCGCGCGCCCAGATCAATTGCGCCTCTTCCGACATCATGAAGTCGATCAGCAGCAGCGCGGCGTTTGGCCGCGGCGCGTTGCGCATCAGGACCGCGCCATAGAGCACATAGGGCGCGCCTTCCGCCATCGGCAGCACCTTCACCGGCAGGCCCTTCAGATTGTTGACGTCGGGAAAGATGAACGGGATGAACATGGCGAACTCACCGCGCGCCACGCGCCGGCCCGCTTCGCGTTGATCGCGCGTGAATACCGGCTCCTGCGCGGCCATGGCCTGCTGGTATTTCTCGCCAAGCCCCAGAAACATCGTGGTGTAAAACCACAGATAGCCGCCGCCGATGGCGCGTGTGTCATCGGAAAGAATGCGGCCTTTCCATTTCGGATCGGCGAGATCGGCCCAGCTTTTGGGCTCATCCTGCGGCTTGACGAGCGACGTGTTGATGAGCACGCCGTAGTTGAGGATCATCGAGGGCGCGAACAGATCGTTGGCCTTGAACGGCGCGCGGACATCCTTCGCATTTGGCGTCAGGGCATGACGGGCGAAGACGCCGTCCTCCTTGTCGATGACGGCGGCCTGGCCGTCGGACGTGAAGCTGACATCGGCAATAAACCGGCCTGCCGCCTGTTCGACCCTGGTGCGCTCGCGTAACTCGCTGGCCCGCGCTTCGAGCGATTCCACCGCAATGCCATAGCGCGTGGTAAATGCCTGCAGGATCGCCTTCTGCAGCGGATTGCCCACATGCGCCGTGTAATAGACGACCTTGCCTTCGGCTTTTCCGGCAGCGACGATCTTGTTCCAGTCCTCGCTCGAGGTTGTCGTCTGCGCCGATGCGCCTGTAACAGCCAGCAGTACGGCGGCGAAAGCGAGCCCTGTCGTCAGGATTCCAAGCGTCTTGGTTGTTCTGCTCATAAGTCTGTTTCCATCCTCACTAAATGTGGCGTCACTGCAGGCCGGCCGCTTGCAGGTATTGCAGGTCGACGAAGCGCGACGCGTCGGGCAGGGGTGCGGTCAATTCGCCGCTTTGCCCGAGAAGCTCTATCACTTTCGCCATGCCGTTCATGTTGATTTCCGCCTGCCGTGGCAGCACGCCGCGATAGGGCTCGTAATAGAAGACCAACATCTGGTGGGCGATGTCGCTTGTGGCGCCCGTCAACTCGGAAATAAAGCCCGCGGTTTCGTCTCGGTTGGCGAGATCGGCCGCGAATTTATAAGCAGCGCCGAAGGCGCGCGCCAGGCGCAGCACCGTGTCGCGGTTCTGCACCGCCCAGGCGCGCCGCGCCGCGATGACGCTGAATTGCAGGACGGGCATCACTTCGAGAGAATCCCCGAGTTTGCGAAAGCCTTTCTGCACGAAGACGATGTCATCGGGCTGGCCGAGCGGCACGGCGTCGCATTCGCCGCTGCTGAGACAGGTCGCGCGGATCGGCGTGCCGATGAGTTGTTTCGTTCTGAAGGCCGCTTCCTTCAACCCGTGTTTCGCCAGCAGCATGCGCGAGGCGATGGAAATCGTATCCTGCGGCAGCGATATGCCCACTATCTTGCCTTGCAGTGCGGTATAGTCGGCAATGTCAGGTTTGGCGATCAGGCTGAAGATCGAATTCGCCGGCGCGCCGATCACGCCGACAGCGTCGGACCCCTTGAGCACGCCTTGCACCAGGTAAGGCGTCGCCGTTTGGCTGATATCGACGACATTCTTGTCGAGCCCGTCGATCATGTGATGAACGCCGGGCAGCGGTATCACTTTAACGTCGAGACCCTCGCGTGTGAAAAAGCCTTTTCGCTGGGCTGTATGCAGCGCCAGCGACGACATGCTGCGCACCGAACTCTCAATCTGTCCGTAGCGCACCTGGATTGTCTGCGCGGAAGCGGCATATGCCTGCCAGGCCAATAGGGATGCAGCCAAAGCCATGATTGCGGATCGCTGCATGTTCCGTCCCCCCTTTGGCGGCGCGTTTTGCCGCCTGCCGGACTGATCCTAATCTGGAATAGGGCCGATTGAACAGGCGTCGGGTCTTGCCTAGACCGCCAGCGGAAAAGCATCCGCCACATGGCTCGGCCAGGTGCGCGGCGCAAAGAAGATGGCGTCGCCGCGCAAGGTTCTGTCCATGGCCCAGGGATTGCGCGCCAGCCACAACCGTACGGCGTGGGAAATCCGGCGGTGCTTCTGCAGGGTGATGCTCTCGCCAGCCAGCGCCAGTGTCGGCCGCGCCTTCACCTCGACAAAGATGACGAGTGAACCGCGCCGGGCGATGATGTCGATTTCGCCGCCGGGAACCTTGTATCTCATTGCCAGCACGCGCCAGCCCTTGCAGCGCAGATAATAGGCGGCGAGCGTCTCCGCCCGCAGGCCGAAAGCATTGGCGCGCAGACGCTTGTCGCGAACACGCTTGTCGCGATCTGGATCGTTGCCGGCGGAGGCGCCGTTGCTCACGGCTCGTCGCGCGCCTGCGTCGCGCCGAGCTCGATGGCGCGGGCATAGACCTTGCGGCGCGGCTGGCCGGTTTCCGCCGCCACCAGGGAGGCGGCGTCCTTCACCGAATGTTTGCGCAAGGCGATCTCGAGCTGGGCATCGACGTCGGCCGTTCTCGCCGCTTCCTCCGCGCCGGGCGGCGCCACCAGCAGCACGATCTCTCCTTTCGGCGGCTCCTCGGCGGCGAGTTCGGCGGCAAGCTGGCCAAGCGTGCCGCGGCGCACCGTCTCGTAATGTTTGGTCAGTTCGCGCGCCAGCGCGGCATCCCGCTCGCCCAGCACCGCGTGCAGGTCGGCGAGCGTTTCGGCAACACGCCGCGGCGAGTCGAAAAACACCAGCGTTCCCGGCACCTGCGCCAGTTCGGCAATGCGGGCGCGGCGGCCGGCGCTTTTATGCGGCAGGAAACCCTCGAAGAAAAACCGGTCCGTCGGCAGGCCGGCGACCACCAGCGCCGCCAGAACGGCGGAGGCGCCGGGCACCGAGGTCACCGGAATATTGCGCGCCACAGCGTCGGCTACCAGTTTGAAGCCGGGGTCGGAGACGAGCGGCGTGCCGGCGTCGGACACCAGCGCCAGCGCTGCGCCTGCTTCCAGCCGCGCCACCAGATGCGGACGCATGACGGTGGCATTGTGCTCGTGATAGGCGATCATCGGCGTGGCGATGCCATAATGGGCCAGCAGTTTGCGGGTCACCCGCGTGTCCTCGGCGATGATCGCATCGGCCGCCGCCAGGGTCGACAGGGCGCGAAAGGAAATGTCGCCGAGATTGCCGATCGGCGTCGCGACCACATGCAGGCCGGGTGGAATCGTTTCCGCCTCCGCCTGCAGGCCGAATGCGGTATAGCTAGCGGCAGGTCTGGCGTCGGACGCCGGTGCGGGCCTGTTCGCCGGCGCGTTCCGCGAATGCGAAGTCATAGCTCGAGGCTCCGTTGGGCTTTATTGTGCTCGGTTCTGGCCGGTCATTTCAAAAAACGCAAACTATTCCGATGGTGATGTTCTGTAAACAGTACGATTTTCCTTTTTAACGAACTGTAGCGAGTGATATCTCGCTTTCCGCTCAAGCCTGGGCTTCGACTTGGACGAAAACTATGATTAACCTTTCCAAGGCAACATTTTCGGCAACAGTTTTGGCAAGATTTCTCCCTGGAAGGCGGGGCGCTATGTCCGCCACTGCTAAATCGGCGTAGGTCTAATCAAATTGCAGCTTCCGGATGGGGGCGCTTCAGCGGCGGGATACGATTGAAATGAAGGCTTTTGCGGATGCGCGCTCCGATGCCCGGAAAGGCGTTTCGGTTCTGATCTCCGGCGCGCGCGCTGGGTTCGCGCTGGCAGGCCTGTTGACCTTGGCGGGTTGCGGCACGACGGGAATGAGCGGGCCGTTTTCTGGCGACAACCGGCCGGCAAGGTCGGCACCCGGCCAAACAGGTCCGCTGGCGGCCGCCGCGGGCGATACGATCGGCTCCGGTCCGATCCGCATCGCCTTGATCCTGCCGCTGACCCAGGCCTCCGGCCCCAGTGGCGTCGGCCAGTCGCTCCGCAACGCGGCGGAGCTGGCCATGTCCGAATCCGGCTCCAATGCCGTCACGCTTCTCGTCAAGGACGATCAGTCGACGCCGGAGGGCGCGCGCGCCGCCGCCCAGGCTGCGCTGGACGAAGGGGCGCAAGCCATCATCGGGCCACTGTACGCACCGAGCATGCGTGAGGTCGGCCGCTTGGCGCGTTCCGCCAACAAGCCG
Source organism: Terripilifer ovatus (assembly GCA_029222685.1). Taxonomy (GTDB): domain Bacteria; phylum Pseudomonadota; class Alphaproteobacteria; order Rhizobiales; family Beijerinckiaceae; genus Terripilifer; species Terripilifer ovatus. The sequence continues at coordinate 193,644 of JARHVB010000011.1, forward strand.
GTGATCGCCTTCTCCACCGACACCAGCGCCACCGCGCGCGGCGTCTATGCGTTGTCGTTCCTGGTCGAGACGCAGGTCACTCGCGTGGTTGACTACGCGGTGTCGCGCGGGAAGAAGAGCTTCGCCGCCCTCGTGCCCGAAAACGAATACGGCAATATTGCGCTGGCGCAGTTCCAGACGGTCGCCGCAGCGCGCGGCGTGCGCGTGCAGGCGATTGAACGCTATCGTCCCGGCGGCGCCGCCGCGGCGGCCCAGAAAATCGCCGGTCTCGCCGACGGCATCGACGCTCTGTTTGTGCCCGAACAGGCCGACCAGATGGCTGCCGTGGGCAGTGCCATCACCGGCGCCGGTCTCGATGTGAAGCGCATCCAGGTGCTGGGCACCGGCATCTGGAATGATTCGCGCGTCATGCGTCTGCCGGCGCTGCAGGGCGCTTATTTCGCCGCGCCCGACAATGCCGGCTTCTCGGTCTTCGCCCAGAAATACCGCGCCAAGTTCAACTCCGATCCGGTGCGCATCGCCACCTTGTCCTACGATGCGGTGTCGCTGCTGGCGGCGCTGGCGCAGATGCAGGGCGGGCAGGGCTTCAGCGAAGCAACCCTCACCAATGCCGATGGTTTCAAGGGCGCCGACGGCCTGTTCCGTTTCCGCACCGACGGCCAGAACGAACGCGGCCTGTCGGTTCTGCAGATCCGCAACGGTACGACAACGGTCGTCAGCCCGGCGCAACAGAAATTCACCACCGCGCCGGGGACTTGATGGCTGCCGCAAGGCCTTCGTGGGGTGAAGTGAATGTCTGAAATAACGGTGCGTCGCGTCGGCGCTCAGGTGATTATGGTGCTGACCGACGACGACAACCGGCAGGTGGAAGTGACCCTGGACGCGGCGGAAGCTGCGACGCTCGGCTCGCTGCTGTTGGGGATGCCGACCGGTCCAAAGCCGGCCAGGAACATCATACCCGAATCCGCGGCCAACAGCTCATCGGCCGGCAGCATCTGGCCTGAGCCGGAAAATATGCCTCCGTTTGACAGTGTCCGCAGGCGTCGGAGCTGACCGAAAGAGGTAGAGCATTTTCGAGCGAAGTGGATGCCGGTTCGCGTGAAGAAAATGCGTCAAAACAAAAACCTAGAGCTCGGTTCTGATTCCATCAGAACCGAAAAAGCTCTAGGCCGCCAAGTCCGCAACCACCGCATCCAGCACCGGAAATCCCGATGTGGTGACACGGATGCGACCGTCGTCGGTGATCTCGATCATGCCGTCCTGGATCAGCGTGGCGATGCGGTCTTCGTCGAGCTTGTGGCCGCGGATCGCTTCGAAGCGCAGTGCCTCGATGCCTTCCGTCAGGCGCAGGCCCATCAGCAGCATTTCGTCGGCCTGCTCTTCCTGGGTCAGCACCTCATCGGCGACGAGGCCGTTGCCGTCGCTCTCGACGACGGTCAGCCACATTTCCGGATGTTTCTCGGTCGACTGGGCGAGGCGGCCGCGCGGCGTCACCAGGCGGCCATGGGCGCCAGGCCCGACGCCGGCATATTCGCCATAGCGCCAGTAGATCAGATTGTGCCGGCTTTCCTGGCCTGCCCGTGCGTGGTTGGAAATCTCATAGGCCGGCATACCCGCTGCATCCATCACCTCCTGGGTGACGTCCCAGAGCGCGCGCGACGTGTCTTCATCCGGCGTCTTCAGGCGGCCTGCGGCGACCAGCCGCTCGAACATCGTGTCGGGCTCGATGGTGAGCTGGTAAAGCGACATATGCCCGCCGGCGCGCTTCACCGCCTCGCTGAGCTCGCTGCGCCAGGCCTCCGGCGTCTGGCCGGGCCGGGCATAGATGAGGTCGAACGAGAAACGGTCGAAAATCGCCGAGGCGACGCCCACCGCCGTCATCGCTTCGGCGGCCGTGTGCATGCGGCCCAGGGCCTTGAGATCGGGATCGTTCATCGCCTGCACGCCGAGCGAGACGCGGTTGACCCCTGCGGCCTTGTAGCCCTTGAAACGCTGCGCCTCGACGGACGTCGGGTTGGCCTCCAGCGTGATTTCGGCGTCGGGGGCGACCTGCCAGTGCTTGCCGATGGCCTCCAGAATGGCGCCGACGGTCTCCGGCTTCATCAGCGACGGTGTGCCGCCGCCAAAAAAGATCGAGCCCACGGTGCGTCCCGGCGCCAGCGCGGCGCGATGCGCCAGTTCGGTGCGGAACGCCGCCACATAGCGCGCCTCGTCAACCGGCTGCGCCCGCACGTGACTGTTGAAGTCGCAATACGGGCATTTCGACAGGCAGAAGGGCCAGTGGACGTAGACCCCAAAGCCTGGATCGTAGTTCGGGAAGCGCGAAGCCATGGCCGCTTATGGCACGGATCGCCTGATTCGGGCACCCTCGCGTCTGGCAGCTATCTCACCAGATCTCCCAGAATCTCCTTTGCCCGCGCCACGACCTTCGGCGACGCGTTGGCGATGGAATCGGCGATTTTTTGCGCCTCTTCGCCGGTCGACGGGCTGATGTCCATCTGGGCCTTGTCGGCCTCGGCGAGGAGGGCAGGGTCTTTCATCGTTGCGTCGAAGGCGCGCCGCAGGGCCTCGACCCGCTCCGGCGGGACGCCAGCCGTGGTGATCGTCGAGCGCGACAGGGCGGTATCCGCCGAGAGGAAGGTCAGCACCGCCCGGTCCTCGTCGTTCTTGGCGAGTTCGAGCAGCAGCGGCACATTGGGCATGTCGGGATGGCGCTTCAGCGCAATCTGGACGAGGGGGATGACCTTTCCCTCCTTCAGCCATTCCGGCTTGGTCGATTTCCACGACGCCCAGGAGTTCGAGCCGCGCCCCTGCACCTCGCCGCGCTCCATCGCCAGATTGACCTCGTTGCCGCCCGGATAGCCGGTGACGATCTTGAATTTCGTTCCGGCCAGCGTGTTCATCAAGGTGGCATAGACGACGCCCGATGTGCCCATCGGCGCGCCGAGCACGAGTTCGTGCTTGCGCGCATCGTCGATGGTGCGCACGCCTGAGGTGTACCAGGAATTGGTGACGTTGGGTGACTCGGTGGTGTTGCCGATCCAGATGAATTTGCGCGTGTCGAACTCGACGCCGCCCGTGCCCATGGCCTGGGCGGCCATCATGTTCGACATGATCATGTGCAGGGTGGTGCCGTCGCGCGGCGCGATGCTCGTCATCCAGTTCGCCGCGACGATGCCGCCGCCGCCGGGCATGTTGCGCACCACGATGGTGGGCTGGCCGGGAATATGCCGGCCCATGTGACGCGCCAGCAGACGGCCGCGAAAGTCGTAATCGTTGCCGGCCGATGTGCCGATGATCATGCTGACCTGCTTGCCGCGATAGAAATCGAAGACGGCGTCGGCGCGTGCCGAGGCGCAGGACGCAGACAGAACTGCAATAGCGAGTGTCAGCGATCGACGAAGGATCGGCATCTTTATTCCTCCCGGCAAGATCTCGCGATCTCTTTGTTCTTGGTCGTTCAGAGCTTCAGCAGTCGCGTGGCGTTGCCGCCGAGAAATTTGGCCATGTCACTGTCGTTCATCTGCAGCGACTTGACCCAATCCATGGCGCCGTCATGGGCGACGAAGGGCCAGTCTACCGAAAACATGATGCGGTCGATACCCATTTCCAGCATGGTGCAGAGCAGCGCCGGCGTCGAGAAATGGCCGCTCGTCGTCACATGAAAATGATTGCAGAAAATATCGCGGAACCGCATCTCGTCCTGGCCGGGCCGCGACAAGGCCTGGTTGATCCGCCACAGCAGGAACGGCAAGGTCTCGCCGAAATGACCGAGGATGATCTGCAGGTTCCTGCAATCCCGGAAGACGCCGGAAAGCACCAGCCGGATCGCCTGCGTCGCCGTCTCCACCGTGAAGCCCCAGGCCGGGCGGATCACCATCGGATAGGCCCCGGCATAGTCGTTGTAATAGGCCTCGGCGACGGCAGGCGCTGGATTGGCGGGGTGCAGATAGATCGGCACATCGAGCGCATCAGCGGTTTGAAAGATCGGCCGAAAGCGCGGCATGTCGAGGAATTCGCCATTGCTGAGGCCGTGCGTCATCGCTCCCTTGAAACCCAGTTGCTTGACGCAGCGTTCGAGTTCGCGCGCGGCGGCTTCCGGCACATCGGTCGGCAGCGCTGCGAAAGCGGCATAGCGTTTGGGATGACGCGCCACATGGGCGGCAAGCCTGTCGTTGACGCGGCTCGCAATGTCGACGGCGTCCTGTCCCTTGAGCCTCTGCGTCGACGGTGCGCCATGGGAGATGACCTGGATATCGACGCCGGCTGCATCCATCTCGCCGATCCGCAACTCGTCGAAATCATAGAGCCGCTGCAACTGGTTCGGCCGGCGCGGTGATTCACCATCGGCGAACAGATCGGCCAGTTCCCTGTCCCAGTAATGTTCCTCGATGGCGACGACCGGCATATTCCTGAGCATGGAAACGTTCTCTCCCGATGGATAACTTTTATTTCTTGACCGCGCGTTCCGCGAAGGACGTGTCGATATAGCGTGAGGCCGGCGGCGTCGGCCCCTGCGCCGCGCCATAGACGCTGCGCAGCTTCAGCACCATGTCGACGCCCTTGGGGTTCAGCGCCGCGCCCTTGCTCAATCCACCGGGGCCGGTCATGCGTTCATAAAGCGCGTTGAGGTCTTCCGGTGAGAAGCCGCGCGTGCGTTTGCCCAGCACCGCGATGGCACCGGCGCGGTCGGCAAACACAGCATCATGCGCCGCCATGATGGCGCGCATGAACGCCAGTGTTTCACGCTCGTTGGACTTTCCGTAGCCGCGGCGGATGGCGTAGACGCTGCCCTGATAGTCGCCGAGTTCGGCAGACGCATCGGCGAGGATGTTGAAGCCTTCTTTCTGCATCGCCAGGTCTTGCGGCGAGCCGATGATCGCCATCTGGGCCGTATTGTCCCTCAGGGATTTCGAACGTGCATCGCTCGAGCCGACGGAAATGACTTTATAGTCCTTGTCCTTGGCGATACCCTTGGTCTGCAGGATCTGATAGAGCACTGTTGCATAGCCCGACGTCAGCGCGTCGACCGACAGCGTCTTGCCCTTGATATCCGTCCAAGACTTGATTTCGGGACGTGCGACAACGCTGTTGAGGCCGGAATGTACGCCCAGCACCGCGACGACATCGAACCCGTCGTATTTCACCGCGCCCTGGCCTTCGGTATAGGCGACGATATTGTCGAAGGCGGTGGAGCTGAACTGATATTTGCCGGCCATGATATCGGCGAACTGTTCCTTCGAACCCGGCGTCTGGTCGAGCGTCAGCCGCAAGCCTTCCTTCTCGAACAGGCCTTTCTCAAGCGCGTACCAGACAGGCAGATTGGTCGCGCCGCCGAAGGCGATCATCTTGACGTCAGCAAGCGTCTGCGCGTGAGCGGCCGCAGCGATGGTCAGGCCGGCGAGCAATGCGAAGGCTCGTACTATCATGACGCGCTCCTATGGATAACATTGATGAGACCACCCTCATCCGACCCTCGCATTGCGAGGGTCGGATGAGGGCGTGAGATGTATAGACACTATGGATAGCCGGGATAATTGCGATCCGAACCGAAGCCCCAGTAGTTGCGCAGCGTCTCCGGTCCCCATGACTTCGGCCTCTGCGGCCGGTCCTGGTGCCAGGGGCGCGGATCGAAATAGCCCAGCGTTTCATCCTTCATCTGGTCCATTTCGGTGAAGAATTCGACTCTCACTTCATCGGAGTTGCGATGATAGATCGCGATATTATGTCCAAGGATATGCCGTCCCGGTCCCCACACCAGGCGGATGTCCTTCTTGGCGAGATATTCGGCGGCCCGATGGATTTCCGGCCAGTCCTTCACCTCGAAGGCGATGTGATGCAATTGCGGCTTGGGATCGTTGACGAGATTGATCGAATGATGGTCCGGCCCGCAGCGCAGAAACGCGAAGAAATCACCGCGCCAGTCCGAGACGCGAAAGCCCAGCACGTCGCAATAGAATTGCACGATCGGCTTCACGTCGAGGCAGCGATAGGCGACATGCCCGAGCTTCAACGGTGAGATGCCGCATTCCTTGCCGTCGTCGGGCTGGAACTCATAGTCGGCATAGACTTCGACAAGCGTTCCCTTCGGGTCCTTGAAGACGATGGCGTCCTTGACGCCGGGCGTGATGCCGCTGCGCTTCTCGGCCTTCACGCCATGCTGCGCGAGATTGGCTGCAAGCTCGCCAAGGTCGCTGCCTGGCGCGACCTGAAAGGCGAGCCGTGACAGATGCCCGGCCTCGCCTTTTTCGATGACGATGGCTTCCTGTCCCTGCCGGCTGGCGAAAATCGCGCGATCCTTGCTGCGCTCGGTGAGCGCCAGGCCGATCACGCCGCTATAGTAATCCACCATGCGTTCGAGATCGGCGGTCTCGAGCGTCGCGTGGCCGATGCGCCTTACCTGGATCATGCGTTTCCTCCGTGTTTCTGTTTCAGCTTCAGCGTCATTCCCGCCAAGCGAAGCGCAGAGCGGGAATGACAGTCCTGGAGCTACTTGTGCGCGGTGGCCTGGATCTTCAGTTCGCCGATCTTCGGAGAGCTGGCTGTCACCCAGTCGCCGGGCTTGACCGGAGACACGCCGGCCGGCGTGCCGGTGAAGTACAGGTCGCCCGGGTGCAGCGTGTAATGCGACGAGGCGAACTCGATGAGCTTGCGGCAATTGTAGATGAGGTATTTGGTGTTCGATTTCTGCTTCGTCACGCCGTTGACAGTGAGTTCGATATCGAGATTGTCGGGGTCGGGAATCTCGTCCGCCGTCACCATCCACGGGCCGATCGGCGAATAGCCGTCGATCGACTTGCGGAAGCTTCTGTCTTCCTTGCCGCGCACGGTCATGTCGAGGCCCATGCAATAGCCGGCAACATGGTCGAGCGCATTCTCCATGCTGATGTTGGTGCCCTTCTTGCCGATGATCATGACGATTTCGAGTTCGTGCTCGTTGAGCCGGTCCGGGAAGCGCAACGGGATCGTCTCCGACATGCCGATGACGGAAGAGTTCGCCTTGAGGAAGATGCCGGCGGCCTGAATGCCGCGATGGGCATCGGCCGGCGTGCCCTGGCGGGCGGCCATTTCGGCGATATGGTCGGAATAATTCGTCGGCGCCGCCATCACCTTGGAAAAGCGCGCCACCGGCGGCAACAGCTTCACCTGCGAGATCGGTTTGCCGGGTGCTTTCCTGGCCATCTCTTCGATCCGGCCACGCCATTCCGGCAGGGCGGCGATCACCGCATCGCCCATCATGTCGTAACGGGCGTGCTTGCGGATTTCCTCCTGCGCAGCGGTCACGTCGTGAACGTTATCGCCGATCACCACGCCAAGCCTGTCTTCATCGAAACGGCAAATTCTCATTGTGTCCTCCTGTTTATGATTTGAGATTATCCCACATTCGATATGCGCCGTTCCAGCCGTCGCAGCACGGCGACGATCAGGATCAGCGGCAGGATTTGAATAATGCCCAGCGCGCAGACGGCGCCGTAGCTGCCGCCTTCCTCCCACATGGTCAGGCTGATCGAGCCGAGCACATGGGTGCCGGGGCCGACGAGCATGATCGAGGCGGCCAGTTCGCGCACGGCCAGAACGAAAATGTAAATCCAGGCGGAGAGCGCCACCGGGGCCAGCAGCGGTGTCAGCACACGCAGGACCATCTGCCCCTGGCCGGCGCCGCTCGTCTGCGCCGCCTCTTCGAGTTCGCGATGGATCTGTGCGATGCCGCCGGAGGCAAAGCGCATGCCGTAGGGCATATAGAGCGTCATATAGCCGATCAGCAGGATCCAGATCGTATTGTAGACCGGGATCGGCAGGATGAGATACGCGAATAGAATAGCGGCGCCGACGATGATGCTCGGCATGGCGATCGGCAGGAAGGCGATGGCGTCGAGCATCCAGCCGAAGCTTTTCAACTGCCGTTGCGCCACCCAGGCCATCAGGAACGTCAGCGCGACGACCAGCGTCGCGCAGGCGGCGCCCAGGGTGACGCTGGTCTTCACCGCATCGAGAAAAATCGGATAGCCCAGCACGAAGGCATAATTGTTCAAGGTCATGCTGCCGCCGCTCTGCACGAAGGGCTGCGCGATCTTCTCGAACAGCGATTGCCAGAACAGGGTGAACAGCGGCAGGCCGAGCGTGCAGAAGAACAATATACCCATGGCGATGGCGACCGGCCAGCGCCAGCGGCCGAGCGGCATCCGCACCGGCTTATAGCCCTTGCCGGTGATCGTCGCGAAAGCTTCCGCATTGCGCACCGAGCGGCGATAGAGAAAAACGGTCAGAATGCAGATGGCGAGCAGGGTCAGGCTGAGCGCGCTGGCGACGCCGATTTCCGGCGGCGCGGCGCGCACTGCGTCCTGAATGTCGGTCGTGAACACGTCGATGCGCGCCGGCCGGCCAATGAGCCGCGGCACTTCGAAGGATTCGAGGCCGCGGATGAACAGCAGCAAAAGGGTGGAAAGCACCGCCGGCCGCATCATCGGCAGGGTCACGCGCCAGGTGATCTGGCGCTGGTTGGCTCCAGATGTCTGGGCTGCCTCCTCCATGCGGACATCCAGCGCACGGAACGCTGGGCCAAGCAGCAGATAGGCGAGGGGAAAATAATGCGTCGCCAAAGCCCAGATCATTCCCGCCATCGAATAGATGTTGAAGGGCGCCTGCTTCAGGCCAAGCGCATTGCCGATCAGCGCGTTGAGCCAGCCGACATTGGGGCTGAGGATCAGCATCCACGCCATCGTCGTCAGCAGGCCGGGCAGGGCGAAGGTCAGCAAGGTCAGCGTGTGGAACACTTCGCGGCCCGGCATGTCGGTGCGCTCGGTGCCCCAGGCGACGAAGGCGCCGAGCAGCAGGGTGAGCACCGCCGCGCCGCTGGCGAAGATGAACGAATTCATCGTCATCTCGAGGAGATGCCAGCGCGAATAGGCGGTGCTGAAATTTTCCAGCGTAAAATTGCCGGGGCCGAACACCGTGTCTTCGCTGAACGCGGTGAAGAACAGCGCTGCCAGCGGCACGAGCACGAGCCAGATGGCAATGGCGACGCCGGAGATCGCGATCAGCCGCGGCAGCGACAACCACCGGCCAAGGGTGCTCACGAAACGGGTGCCGGAGACGGCCGGAAACGAGTGGTTGGCTAGCGACACTGTCGGCTATCGCACATTGAACAATTGCTTCGTGATCTGCTGCCATTTCCGCTCGTCTTCAGGCGAGAAGACGACGGGGATGACCTTGCTCTTTTCCAGCCGGTCGATGACGCCCGGCGGATTGGTCGGCACGTCGCGGCGAACCGGAATGCGGCCTTGCGAGGCAATCTGGGTCTGGCCTTCCTTGCTGATGACGAAATCGGCGGCAAGCTGCGCGGCCTTGGGATGTGGCGCGCCCGAGCTGATGCCCAATTGGCCGTAGAACAGCGCCACCGGGTCCATCACCCAATAATCGGTCGGGTTGCCGCTCATGCCGACATTGATCGTCAGGTTGGTGAAATTGTTGATCGCCATCTGGTATTCGCCGAGGCCCACGGCGCGCGCCAGCGCCAGATGTCCGTCGACAGGCACAGGCTTCAGATTGGTCATCAGGTTGCCGATGATGGTACGGGCCCGGGCTTCGCCATACAGTTGGAACATGGCGTAGACCCATTGGGAATCGGTCGGTTCGAACGCCACCTTGCCGGCGAGATCGGTCCGCTTCGCCATCGCCTCATAGGTCGCAGGCATGTCGGCGATCTTCAGGCTGCGCGTGTTGATGGCCGGCGAATTGTAGTTCGAATAGACGGCGTACCAGCGCTTCGTCTTGCTGATCGCCTCGGGCCGCAGCCCCGCCGCTTCCTTCAGGTCGAACGGCTGGAGCAGGGCGTCCGGCAATTTGCTCACCGCCGTCGTCATCACCACGTCCCACGACTTCTGGCCGGCGCGGCCTTCCAGCAGGATGCGGCTGAGCAGGCCGTTATCCGACGAGCGTACATAATTGACCTTGATGCCGGTCGCCTTTTCGAACAGCTGCCAGAGCGGCAGGCCTTCCTGTTCGTTGACGGAGGAATAGACGGTCACGCTGCCTTCCGCCTGGGCGGCCTTCAAAAGCGCGGGCTCTGCCCAGGATGGCGGTGTGGCAGGGGGCGGGGATTGAGGAGGAGATTGCGCGGCCGCTGCGCCCATCAGGGCGAAAGCCGAAAAGGCCGCCAGAGCGACCCGGCGCATATGGTCCAATGCTGCGAGCATGGCCGTCCTCCCCGTGTTTCCAACCCTATCTAGCCCGCGTCGGGGACAAGATACAACCTGTTCAAGGTTGACCCGCTTCGTGGGACACTCGGCTGCGAGACGTGCAAGGCCGGCGAGCGTCCCAAACGACCGCCAGATTGCCCTGTGCATTAAATTTGCCTGGATAAAATGTCACTTACCTGTCGACATTTGTAAGCTATTAGCTTACATCCCTTTGCATGATCAAGTCGTTCAAATCAAAGCCACTCGAAACCCTCTGGGTCACAGGAAAGTCGAAGATCGACGCGAAGATGCATTCTCGCATTTTGCGGCGTCTCGATGCCCTGAATGCGGCCAGTTCGGTTGAAGAGCTTCAGGTTCCGGGCTTCGATTTTCACGCTCTGCGCGGCTTCAAGCCGACGCGTTACACAATCCACGTCAACGGCCCGATGTGCATTACCTTCGAGTTCGAGAACGGTGATGCTTCAAAGGTGGATTACGAAAACTACCACTGAGACGACGATATTGAGACGAATATTAAGACGAATATTGAGACTGATATGGAGACCGATATGAGCAAGATCCCGGTGCGGTTCAAGGACCGCTGCCCGACGCATCCCGGCGCGCTACTGCGCGAAGACGTCATCCCGGCGACTGGAAGGACCAAGACCGAGATCGCATTGATGCTGGGGATTTCTCGCCAGCACCTTTACGATATCCTTGATGAGAAGAAGCCGGTATCGCCCGCCATGGCCGTCCGGTTTGGGAAGCTCTTCGGCAATGGCCCCGAACTATGGAGCAATATGCAGACTGCTTACGACCTCTGGCATGCCGAGCAGGAAATCGACGTTTCTGGAATAGAAACACTGGAACCGGTCTGATCCGAACGGTCGCCGGCGATCCGTCACTTGCCTGCTGTGCCGCGCCCTCGTACACGACAGACATGAAGGAGAGCGAAATCATGGGCACCAGCGCGGACCCGGCAGCGGAACTGTTCACCCTGCGCGATTTCCTGCGCTATGCGATCACCCGTTTCGAGACGGCGGGGCTGGTCTACGGCCATGGCACGACGAATGCGGTCGACGAGGCGGCCTTCATCGTGCTGGAAGCGCTGCGCCTGCCGATCGATAAGCTTGATCCCTTCCTGGACGCCCGCCTGCTCGCCGATGAGCGCCGCCGGCTGGCCGATCTGATCGATGCCCGCGTCACCACGCGCAAGCCCGCCGCCTATCTGCTCCACAAGGCCTATATCCGCGGCATGCCGTTTTACGTCGATGAGCGGGTGATCGTGCCGCGCTCGTTCATTGGCGAACTCCTGTTCTCAGGCCTCTTCAACGGCGACGACGGCGCCCTGATCGACGATCCCGACAGCATCGAAAGCGTGCTCGATCTCTGCACCGGCTCGGCCTCGCTCGCCATTCTCGCGGCGCAGGTCTTTCCCAATGCTCAGGTCGATGCGGTCGAACTATCGCCGGACGCCATGGAGGTGGCGCGCCGCAACGTCGCCGAGGCGGAGGAGGGCGCGCGCATCGAACTGCTGCAGGGCGACCTCTTCGCCCCGCTCGGCAAGCGCCGCTATGATCTCATCATCACCAATCCGCCCTATGTGGATGCGCAGGCTATGGCGGCCCTGCCGCCCGAATATGCGCAGGAGCCGGCCCTGGCGCTCGCCGGCGGACCCGATGGTCTCGATATCGTCCGTCGCATCCTGCGCGAGGCGCCGCAGCATCTTCACGAGGGCGGCGGCCTGCTGTGCGAGATCGGCACCGGCCGCGAAATCCTCGATGCGGAATTTCCCGACCTCCCGCTGCTCTGGCTCGATACCGAGGAAAGCGAGGGGGAGGTCTTCTGGATCGCTGCTAGCGATTTCGCGGCTTAGCGGATCAGGCCGCCCAGGCCTCTCCCGCCGCCGCCACCGTACCCGCCGCGTGAGGGCATTCCCATGATGCGTCCGCCGCCGGAGGGCATGCGCAAGCCTCCGCCGCCCATGCCGCGTCCGGGATAGCGTCCGCCTCCGCCGCCCATTCCCGGAGGGAACCGTCCGCCGCCGTAAGGACCCATGCCGGGTGGTCTGCGGCCGGGACGCGGGCCGTAATAGCCGCCGCCATAGGATGGCACCCCGATGACCGGCCCGTAAACGGGAAGACGCGATTCATAAACGGTCGGCACATCTTCGTAGTAGGTCGGCCGCGCCACGCGAATCGGACGCCGCGGACGCGCCGGTTCGGCGTAGCGCGGCGGCGCCACCAGGACGGGCCGCGCCTGCTGCCGCCGCGCCGGGCGCGTTGCGGCCGGCGGCGGTGGCGGCGGCATCGGCGTCAGCGACGCGAATTGCGTGGACTTGCCGCAAAGATCGGACGTGGAGCCGGGACCGCACAGATTGCCGAAGTCCCAGGACTTGTTGGCCGGCGCGATCGGCCCGTCGATATCGGTGTTGGTAACCGACACGCTCGAACCGGGTTCGGTCAGTTCACGGCAGTTGGCGCTGTTGCGGACGCAGACATTGACCGCGCCTTCCTGCAGCACGACGAGCGTGCGGCCGTTCTCCACCCGCACGTCATAGGTCGTGCCGCGCACGCCGATGACGGCCTGCGGCGTCTGCACCTGATAGGCCTCGTGCTGGGATTTGCCGGAGATGAAGCGGAACGCGCCCTTGGCGGCGGTGAGTGAAACGGTCCTTGCCGTCTCGTCGCCATTGTAGACAAAGGTGTCGAGCTTGACCTGGCTCAACGGCCCCAGCGCCATGTTGGTGAGATCGAGAAACACGAACTTCGCCAGGCTGTTGGCGGCGGTCTGCACGGTCTGGTCCTGGAACAGCCGGTCACCGACCGCCAGCTTCGAGCGATGGCCTTGAATGTCGCCGCGCACGTCGTTCTGGATGACGGTGGCGCCGCCGATCAGCGTCTGGGCGAAAACGCTGGGAGACGCGAGGCAGGCGAGAAGCGCGCAGGCGGAGGCAAGCGCGTGACGATCCAAGGCGCGAGATGCTGGCATGACATTCTCCTGTCCGGCGGTCTTGCGCTGCCGGCCATCGCACAATGGAGAATATCACAAGCAGGAAGTGTGCGCTGGCGCACACGCGATTTTCTCGCAGCATCAGGCTGTGTTGAGATTCACGTCAGACCGCGCCGAAAATGGTGGCTTTCGAGAACCGGAGCGGAGCGTACGTTTGTACGTGAGCACCGGAAGCGCAGAAAGCCGGCATTTGCAGGCCGGTATCACGTGAATATCAATACAGCCTAAGCGCCGCTGAGATTGCCGAAGAAGTCCTTCATCCGGGCAAAAAAGCCGGCGGCTTCCGGATTGGTCTTGCTGGAGGATTCGCTTTCGAATTCCATCAACAGTTCGCGCTGGCGGCGCGTCAGGCTCTGCGGCGTTTCCACCACCACCTGGATATAAAGATCGCCGACGTCGCGCGAGCGCAGCACCGGCATGCCCTTGCCGCGCAGTTTGAACTGCCGGTTCGACTGGGTGCCTTCCGGGATTTTCAGGCGCGCTTCCGAGCCGTCGATGCCGTGCACCGAGAATTCGCCGCCGAGCGCCGCCTGGACCATGGAAATCGGCATGCGGCAGTAAAGGTCGGCGCCATCGCGCTGGAAGAACGGATGCGGCTTCATCGACAGGAAAATATAGAGATCGCCCGCCGGGCCGCCGCGCGTGCCGGCCTCGCCTTCGCCGGCAAGGCGGATGCGCGTGCCGTCCTCGACGCCGGGCGGAATGTTGACCGAGAGCATGCGCTCTTTGGTGACGCGCCCGGCGCCCGAGCAGACCGAGCACGGGTTCTCGATGATCTCGCCGCGGCCCTGGCAGGTCGGACAGGTGCGCTCGATGGCGAAAAAGCCCTGCTGGGCACGAACCCGGCCCTGGCCGGCGCAGGTGGCACAGGTTTTCGGCTTCGAGCCGGCCTTGGCGCCGCTGCCGTTGCACGCCTCGCAGGCGATGGAGGAGGGCACTTTGATCTGCGCCGTCTTGCCCTTGAAGGCGTCTTCCAGGCCGATTTCGAGATTGTAGCGCAAGTCGGCGCCGCGCTCGCGTCCGCCGGTCGAGCGGCCACGGCCGCCGCCCATGACACTGCCGAACAGGTCTTCGAAGATGTCGGACATGGAGCTGGCGAAACCGTCGGCGCCGAAGCCGGCATTGCCGTTCTCGAAAGCGGCATGGCCATAGCGGTCATAGGCGGCGCGCTTCTGCCCATCGGACAGGCACTGATAGGCCTCGTTCAGCTCCTTGAACTTGATCTCGGCTTCATGATTGCCCGGATTGCGGTCGGGATGATGCGCCATTGCGGCCTTGCGGAACGCCGCCTTCAGGGCAGCGTCGTCTGCCGTCTTGGCGACGCCGAGCACTTCATAAAAGTCGCGTTTGCTCATCGGGCCGGTTCAACCATTTCCGCATGTAAAGACTGTATCGCCGATTCGACGACAAGTAGATCTTAACGAAACGGGACCCGGGCGCTTAACCCCGGGCCCCGTCGCTGTCAAAACGCGACAGACATCGATCAGACGCTCTTTTTCTTGTCGTCGCCGCCGACTTCCTTGAAGTCCGCGTCGATGACGTCGTCCTTGGGGGCGCCGGCTTCGCCGGCCGCACCCGCGGCGCCTGCCGCCCCGGCCGCATCGGCCTGGGCTTTGTACATCGCCTCGCCGAGCTTCATCGAGGCCTGGACGACTTCATTCGTCGCCGCCTTGATCGCTTCGGCATCCTCGCCTTCCAGCGCGGTCTTCAGCGTTGCGATCGCCGTCTCGATCGCGCCCTTGTCAGCAGCCGAGACCTTGTCGCCAAATTCCGCCAGCGACTTCTCGGTCTGATGGATCGAGGCTTCGCCGTGGTTCTTGGCGTCGACGAGTTCGCGGCGCACCTTGTCTTCGGCCGCGTGGGCCTCGGCATCCTTGACCATCTTCTCGATGTCGGCGTCCGACAGGCCGCCCGAGGCCTGGATGCGGATCTGCTGCTCCTTGCCGGTCGCCTTGTCTTTCGCCGTCACGTTGACGATGCCGTTGGCGTCGATGTCGAAGGTCACCTCGATCTGCGGAATGCCGCGCGGTGCCGGCGGAATGCCCTGCAGATCGAACCGGCCGAGGCTCTTGTTGTCTTGCGCCATCTCGCGTTCGCCCTGGAACACGTTGATGGTGACGGCCGTCTGGTTGTCCTCGGCGGTCGAGAACACCTGGCTCTTCTTCGTCGGGATCGTCGTGTTGCGGTCGATGAGCCGCGTGAACACGCCGCCCAGCGTCTCGATGCCCAGCGACAGCGGGGTCACGTCGAGCAGCAGCACGTCCTTGACGTCGCCCTGCAGAACGCCGGCCTGAACCGCCGCGCCGATGGCGACGACTTCGTCAGGGTTGACGCCCTTGTGCGGCTCCTTGCCGAAGAACGACTTCACGATCTCCTGCACCTTCGGCATGCGGGTCATGCCGCCGACCAGAACGACTTCGTTGATCTCGCCCGCCGTCAGGCCAGCGTCCTTGAGCGCCTTGCGGCAAGGCTCGATGGTCTTCTGGATCAGGTCATCGACCAGCGCTTCGAACTTGGCGCGGGTGAGCTTCAAGGTCAGATGCTTCGGACCCGAAGCGTCGGCCGTGATATAGGGCAGGTTGATTTCCGTCTGCGTCGCCGAAGACAGTTCGATCTTGGCCTTTTCGGCAGCTTCCTTCAGGCGCTGCAGGGCGAGCTTGTCCTTCTTCAGGTCAATGCCCTGGTCCTTCTTGAACTCGTCCGCCAGATATTCGACGAGGCGCATGTCGAAGTCTTCACCGCCGAGAAACGTGTCGCCGTTGGTCGACTTCACCTCGAACACGCCGTCGCCGATCTCCAGGATCGACACGTCGAACGTGCCGCCGCCGAGATCGTACACCGCGATCGTGCCGGAAGCCTTCTTGTCGAGGCCGTAGGCGAGCGCGGCCGCCGTCGGCTCATTGATGATACGCAGCACTTCGAGGCCGGCGATCTTGCCGGCGTCCTTGGTGGCCTGACGCTGGGCGTCGTTGAAATAGGCAGGCACCGTGATGACCGCCTGGGTGACCGTCTGTCCGAGATAGGCCTCGGCGGTCTCCTTCATCTTCTGCAGGGTGAAGGCCGAGATCTGCGACGGCGAATATTGCTTGCCGTCGGCGCTGACCCAGGCATCGCCGTTCGAAGCCTTGATGATCTTATAGGGAACCAGACCCATATCCTTCTGGGTCATGGGATCGCTGTACGAGCGGCCGATGAGGCGCTTGATCGCGAAGAACGTCTTTTCCGGATTGGTGACCGCCTGGCGCTTCGCCGGCTGTCCGACGAGGCGTTCGCCATCGTCCATGAATGCAACAATGGACGGCGTGGTCCGGGCGCCTTCCGAGTTTTCGATAACCTTCGGCGTGGAACCTTCCATGACTGCAACGCAGGAATTGGTGGTGCCGAGGTCGATGCCGATCACTTTAGCCATACTGTACTTCCTTCTTTCTACGCAGGACCGCCGGACCCCGAAGCGATCCGGTTTTGGGCGGTATGGATTTTGGGGCTCCCGGAGAATGTCTTCCGGGCCGCCCGGTCCCCGTGCGCTGGAGATTGGGATTGCCGTCCGATTCCGCAAGGCTGAGGCGTATATATTTGGCTCGATTCGCCACCGCAAGCGCTTGATGGGACATATACTCGACCATAATCTCGGCCGTGCGCTTTTCCTGGCCAGTCCGCCCCCGTTTTCAGCAGGGTTTGTCGAGCCGTTTTTGCAAGCCGGACCCGATCTGTTCCGCTTGCACTTCGCTGCCGGATTTCGGCGCTTTTGCACACCCTCAAACATGCTATGGCAAGGGCTTCAAATTGGGCTTCACATCTTAGGACGGAGGATGAAATGGCGAGCGGGGGAAAGCTGCAGGGCAAGGTCGGCGTGGTCACCGGGGCGAGTTCCGGCATCGGCGCGGCGATCGCCGAGGGGCTGGCGGCCGAGGGTATGACGGTCATGCTTGCGGCAAGGCGGCGCGAGCGGCTGGTGGAACTGCAGCAGAAAATCGAGGCCGCCGGCGGCAAGGCAAGGGTCTGCCAGACCGATGTGACCAGTGAGGACGATGTTTTCGCGCTTTTTCATGCGGTCAACAACGAGTTCGCCCGCCTCGATCTGCTGGTCAACTGTGCCGGCATGGCCGACCACATCGCCACGGACGAACTCGACTATTCGCGCTGGTTGAAGATCATCGACACCAACCTGAACTCGGTCTTCCTGTGCTCGAAGCAGGCCTTGCGCATGATGAAGCCGCAGAAGCGCGGCCGGATCATCAATATCGGCAGCATTTCCTCGCAAATGCCGCGTCCCAAGGCCATCGGCTATGCGGCGGCCAAATCTGCGCTCGAAGGTATCACCCGCTCGATGGCCCTCGACTACCGCGAATTCGGCATCACCGTTTCCATCGTCCGTCCAGGGTCGACGGTGTCGGAACTCTCGGCCAACATGGCGGAGCGCCCGGCGACGCAGGTAATGCAGGCGGCCGAAATCGCCTCGATCGTCACCCTGATGGCCTGCCTGCCCGATGAGACCAATTTCATCGAGGCGACAGCCTTCCCGATCGGCCAGCCGTTTCTGGGTCGCGGCTGAGCGGGAGCGGGGCAATCTCCCAGAAGCCCTCATCCTTGTATGGGGGGTGTGTCAAGAAGAGGCGGATTGATTGGGTGCTTCAATTCATTGGCATCGGAGTCTTGTGGTCATAGGGTTGAAGAAG
>JARHVB010000012.1 GCA_029222685.1 Terripilifer ovatus
GTAAGCGGAGCTTTGCTCCCATCTGATTGAGTGGTTTCCGTTCGGCTTTCGCTCTGCGATTCTTGGCTGGTCAGAGAGCCAAGAGGAGACTGAAGGCGATGGAACAATCGGGGGAGGAAGCCGAAGCTGATGGCTTTGTAGGGAAGCTTACGCGCCGGACGCGTTCTGGAGGCCGGTTATGGCCAGCGGAGGTCAAGGGGCGCGCTGTTTTCGAGAGCATGAAGCCTGGCGCCCGCGTATGTGAGGTCGCACGGCGTTATGGTGTCAAGGCCCAGCAGTTGACGACGTGGCGCAGATTAGCGCGTGCTGGCCGGCTCGCATTGGTCACGGACGAAGCGGCGGATTTCGTGTCGATCGAGCTGAGCGATCCAGCGGCGTCAGGCAAGACCGAGGGGCTCGTCGAGATTACGATTGGCAAGGTTTCGGTCCGCCTGGATGCGGACGTGTCGGCGGTGCGGATCGCGGAGATCGTGACTGCGATCGAGCGCGGCGCATGATCATTCCGGCGCAGGGACTGCGGATTGTGCTTGCTGTGCGTCCTGTTGACTTCCGGTGTGGGCACGACGCGCTGGCCGGCCTCGTGCAGAACACGCTTGGGCTTGATCCGCATTCGGGCTTGATCGTGGTTTTTCGTTCGAAGCGGGCCGACCGGCTGAAGATTTTGCTATGGGACGGCACCGGCCTCGTTTTGGTCTACAAGCGCCTTGGCCGCGATGGTCGTTTCGAGTGGCCGCGGATCAGCGACGGCGTCATGCATCTGACGCGCGTGCAGTTCGAAGCGCTGTTTGACGGGCTGAACTGGAAGCGCATGGGCGAACGGATTGTCCCAACGCCAGCTGCGGCGAACTGACTCAGGGCTGACAATTTGTTTCGCGCGACACCTTGGGATGATAGCTTGTGGATGTGTCACCGTCCGCCATTGATCCCGCCCATCTTGCAGCGCTGCCCGCCGATTTGCGAGCGCTCTTCCGCGCGCAGGAAGCGATGCTTGAAGCCGAGCGTCGTCGCGCTGACGATGAATGCTCGGCGCGCCTTCATGTCGAGAACGAACTGGCTGCGTCCAAACAGACCGTCGAACGCCTCGAACTGCTCGTGAAGGAGTACGAGCGCGCACGTTTCGG
>JARHVB010000013.1 GCA_029222685.1 Terripilifer ovatus
CCGGCAGCTAAACTTGCCCCAGACAGGCAGCAAAATAAGACCGCGTTCGTCTAAACAACAAGAAATCTCAAAGCTTCACAGGCTCTCAGGATGAGGGCTTCTGGTGGTCAGCGGCAGCTTGAAACCTCACCCCGCCGCCTGCACCTTGGCCCAGAGATCACGCAGGCCCACCGTCCTGTTGAACACCAGGTGGCCCGGCGCGCTGTCGCGGTCGAGGCAGAAATAGCCCAGGCGCTCGAACTGCACCGGCTTTTCAACGGAAGCCTCCGCCAGCGCCGGCTCCAGCTTGCAATCGCTCAGCGTCACAAGCGAATTGGGATTGAGGTCAGCCTCGTAATTGGCGGCCGTCGGCGCCGGATTGGCGAATAGATGATCGTAAAGCCGCACCTCCGCGTTCACCGCGCTTGCAGCGTCGATCCAGTGCAGGGTCGCCTTCACCTTGCGCCCGTCCGGCGCATTGCCGCCGCGCGTCTGCGGATCATAGGTGCAGCGCAGTTCGACGACCTCACCGGACGCATCCTTGATCGCCTCGCGGCAGGTGACAAAGAAGGCATAGCGCAGCCGCACTTCCTTGCCCGGCGCCAGCCGATAGAAATTCTTCGGCGGGTTCTCCATGAAGTCTTCGCGCTCGACATAGATCTCGCGGCTGAACCTGATCTTGCGCGTGCCCGCCGCCGGATCGTCGGGATGATTGACCGCCTCGAGCTCCTCGCTCGCACCTTCCGGATAATTCTCGATGACGACCTTCAGCGGTCGCAGCACCGCCATGCGGCGCAGCGACGCCGTGTTGAGATATTCGCGGATCGAGAAATCCAGCATCGCGTAATCGACCACGCTGTTGGCCTTGGCGACACCGATGCGGCGCACGAATTCCCGCAGCGCCTGCGGCGGCACGCCTTTGCGGCGCAGGGCGGCTAGCGTCGGCATGCGCGGATCGTCCCAGCCGCTGACGACGCCATCGCGCACCAGGGTGTTGAGAATGCGCTTCGACAGCAGCGTATAGGTGAGGTTGAGCCTGGCGAATTCATACTGGTGCGGATGCGCCGGCACCGGCAGATTGGCCAGGAACCAGTCGTAGAGCGGCCGGTGATCCTCGAACTCCAGGGTGCAGATCGAATGCGTCACGCCCTCGATCGCATCCGACTGGCCGTGGGCGAAATCATAGCTCGGATAGATCTTCCATTTCGTGCCGGTACGCGGATGCGCGGCATCGACGATGCGATAGAGCGTCGGATCGCGCAGGTTGATGTTGCCCGATGACATATCGATCTTGGCGCGCAGCACCCGGTCGCCCGGCTTGAACTTGCCGTCGCGCATGGCCCGGAACAGCTCCAGATTTTCTTCCACCGAACGGTCGCGGAACGGGCTGTTGCGGCCGGCCTCCGTCAGGGTGCCGCGGGCGGCACGCATGTCGTCGGCTGTCTGATCGTCCACGTAAGCCTTGCCGTTGACGATGAGATGCTCGGCCCAGGCATAGAGCTGGTCGAAATAATCCGAGGCATGGTGCAGGTTGGTGCCCCAGTCGAAGCCGAGCCAGCGCACGTCGCGCTCGATCGAATCGATATATTCCTGCGCCTCCTTGGCGGGATTGGTGTCATCGAAACGCAGGTTGCAGCGCCCGCCGAATTCTTCCGCCAGGCCGAAGTTCAGGCAGATCGATTTGGCGTGGCCAATGTGCAGGTAGCCGTTCGGTTCCGGCGGGAAGCGCGTGACGATGGTCTTGTGCTTGCCCGACTGCAGATCCCCTTCGACGATATCGCGAATGAAATCTTTGCCGGCTTCCTTCGTCACTTCGACCGCTACCATTGACCTGATGTCTCCAAAACGGGCCGCTTGCGCGGTCACAGGGCGCCTGCCTACCATAGGTTGCGCCGACGCTTCCACCGCGATTCCAGCAGGATGGTCGACTCTTGACCGCACCGGCGCGGCGCGGCACAGAAGTCCCGTGACCTTCCGTATCGCACATCTGTCCGACGCCCATATCGGCCCTTTGCCCAAACCGCTGATTCGGGAACTCCTGAACAAGCGGCTGACCGGATATGTGAACTGGCAGCGCCGCTCGCACATCCATAATATGGATGTTTTGGGCGAAATCGTAGCCGACATCCAGGCCCACCGCCCCGATCACATCGCCATGACCGGCGATATCCTCAATATCGGGCTGGCTGCCGAATTCCGCGCCGCCCGCGCCTGGCTGGAGACGCTGGGCGACCCCGCCGATGTCAGCTTCGTTCCCGGCAACCACGATGCCTATGTCCGCGGCGCCCTGCCCTGGATCGCCGACACTTTCGGCCCCTGGTCCTCGAGCGATGGCGAGAGCCATACCCGGTTTCCCTATCTGCGGATACGCGGCGACATGGCCCTCATCGGCCTGTCATCCGGCGTTCCCACCCTGCCGCTGCTCGCCTCCGGCAAGCTTGGCGATGCGCAACTGGCGGCATTTGCGAAGCTGCTGGAAGAGACCGGCCAGCGCGGCCTGTTCCGGGTCGTCATGATCCATCATCCGCCCTGGCGGGCCGGCGCCAGCGCCGGACGCGGCCTTTCCGACGCCAGGCAGTTCGAACGGGCGATTGCCCGTCACGGCGTCGAACTGGTCATCCACGGCCACAACCACCGCTTCATGCTGAAACGGCTGGAAACACCCAGCGGCAGCGCGCCGGCCGTCGGCGTCGCCTCGGCCTCGGCCGTTCCCGGCACCCCCCACCACCGGGCCGCCTGGCACCTCTACACAATCGAAAAACACGGCAATGCCTGGACCATCGAGGGCCGCAAGCGCGGGCTGCATCCGGGCGAACGCCACGTCATGGACCTGGGCGAAATCGATTTTCAGGAGTGAGCCCGCCGGTCAATGCGGCTGGCGCAACGGCTGGCCCCGGCCGGGAACCTGCCCGCCGTTACGGCGTTCAAGAATGGCGCTCGCCGCGCCGCGGTTGCGCGTGGGCTTCCCGCAACCGGAGCACCGCCGATGCATTTCATCATCAATGGCCAGAACCATGCGCTGGACCTCGACAGCCGTACCTCGTTGCTCGATCTCGTTCGCGACCATCTGCTGCTGACCGGAACCAAAAAGGGCTGCAACCAGGGCGCCTGCGGCGCCTGCACCGTGCTGGTGGACGGCGAGCGGATCAATTCATGCCTGGCGCTCGCCGTGCAGTACCAGGACCGCACGATCACGACGATCGAGGGGCTCGTATCCGCGAACGCACTGCATCCGCTGCAGCAGGCCTTCATCGAACATGACGGTTTCCAGTGCGGTTACTGTACGCCCGGACAAATTTGTTCGGCGATCGGCATGATGGCCGAAATGGAGCATGGCGTGCCCAGCGCGATCACCGCGGATCTCGCTGGCGAAACCGTTCAGCTCACTCATGACGAATTGCGCGAACGCATGAGCGGCAATCTCTGCCGCTGCGGCGCCCATAACGGCATCATTCAGGCGATTCAAGACAGTTTCGCGGAAGGCGGTGATTTCAAAACCAACTACCCGAAGGAGGCCGCAGAATGATCGCCTTCGATTATACACGCCCGGCGAGCGCCAGCGAGGCCATCGCGATCGCAGCGAAGCAGGCTCACGCGAAATATCTCGGCGGCGGCACCAACCTGATCGATCTCATGCGCGAGACCATCGAGGAGCCGACCGCGCTGGTCGACGTATCCACCCTGTCCAATACGATCGATGTGCGCGACGATCGCATCCTCATCGGCGCCGGCGTGAAAAATACCGCCGTCGCCGCACATCGCGCCATACGCGAACGTTACCCCATGCTGGCGCGGGCCATTCTTGCCGGCGCTTCCGCGCAGATCCGCAACATGGCGAGCGTCGGCGGCAATATCCTGCAGCGGACCCGATGCACTTATTTTTATGACGACGCAGCCCATTGCAACAAGCGCTGGCCGGGCACGGGCTGCGATGCCCGCGACGGCTTCAATCGCAATCATGCTATTCTCGGCGCATCCCCCGCCTGCGTCGCCACGCATCCTTCCGATATGTGCGTCGCGCTCGCGGCGCTCGACGCAACCGTCCATCTGCGCGGCGTCGACGGCGACCGGACCATGAAACTGATCGACCTGCATCGCCTGCCGGGTGGCCGGCCCGACATCGAAACCGAACTCAGGCAGGGCGAACTGATCACGGCGGTTGAACTGCCTTCGCTGCCTTCTGCCGCGCGCTCGACCTATCGCAAGGTGCGCGATCGCTCGAGTTATGCGTTCGCACTGGTCTCCGTCGCGGCAGCGCTCGATGTCGATGACGCCGGGCATATTCGCGACGTGCGCCTGGCGCTGGGCGGCATCGCCCACAAGCCATGGCGCGCCTTCGCCGCCGAAGCGGCATTGCGCGGCACACCCGCAACCCAGCCAAACTTTCGCGATGCCGCCGAGATCGAACTGAAGGATGCCGCGGGCCTCCGTGACAACACGTTCAAGATCGAGCTCGCCAAACGCACCATCGTTGCGACGCTGAGCGAACTCAACGGGAGGGACCGGTCATGAGCATCATCCAGAAGGCGATGCAGACCGTCATCAGGCTGATGCCGGATGCCGCCTCCGACCCGATGATCGGAGCGGACCGCGAGATCGGCAAATCGCTGTCCCGCATCGACGGCCCGCTGAAGGTAACGGGCCAGGCGCGCTTCGCAGCCGAAGTCCCGCTGGAAAGACTGACCTATGCGACGCTGGTGCACAGCACGATCGCACGCGGCCGCATTGCAACCATCGACGTCGCCGAGGCGGAAGCCGCCCCCGGCGTCGTACTGGTGATGACGTACAAAAACGCCCCCCGCATGCCACCGCCCCTGCAGATGATGGTCGATGCGAAGGGCGCCGCCGCCAGCAGCCTGCCTGTGATGCAGGATGCGACGATACACTGGAACGGCGAGCCGGTGGCGGTCGTCGTCGCCGAGACGCAGGAGCAGGCAGACTATGCCGCAACGCTCGTTCACGTCACCTATGACGTCGAGCAGGCAGCGACGTCATTCGATCATCTCAAACACAAGGCGCGAACGCCCGCCAGCATTCTCGGCGAACCCGCCAATATCACCGTCGGCAAGGCGGAAGCAGCACTCGGCAAGGCCAAATTCTCGATCGACCAGAGATACCGCACGCCGCACCAGAACCATGCCGCCATCGAGCTCCATGCCGCAACCGTGCTGTGGGAGGGCAACAAGCTCACCGTCCACGACACGACGCAGATGGTGAACCTGACGCGCTCGACCCTGGCCGCCGTCTTCAGGATCCCCGAGGACAATGTCCACGTCCTGTCGCCATTCGTCGGCGGCGGCTTCGGCAACAAGGGACTTTGGAGCCATCAGATTCTGGCGGCCGCTGCGGCGCGCCTCATCGATCGTCCGGTCCGTATCGTCCTGTCGCGCGCGGGCGTGTTCCGCATCACCGGCGGGCGGACTCTGACGGAGCAGCGCGTGGCGCTTGGCGCCGACGACGACGGCCCGCTCACGGCCCTCATCCATACCGGGTTCGCCGGCATGACCGAGCATAATGATTGCCCGGAGCAGTTCACGTTTCCGGCGCGCCATCTTTACGCGGCGAAATCGTTTCTCATCGATCAGAAGGTGATCGATCTCGATATGGTCGCCAACACATTCATGCGCGCACCGAGCGAATCAATCGGTACGTTCGCGCTGGAATCCGCCATCGACGAACTTGCCGAAGCGATGAATGTCGATCCGATCGCCTTGCGCCGGCGCATCGAACCGGAAAAGGACCCGACCTCCGGCCTGGCCTTCTCGTCACGCAATATCGTCGAAGCCTACCGGCGCGGCGCCGAACGCTTCGGCTGGGACAGACGCAATGCCGTGCCCCGCTCCCAGCGCGACGGCGACTGGCTCATCGGCTATGGCGTTGCGACCGCGACCTATCCCTATTACCGCATGCCGGGCGGTGCCGCCCGCATCCGCCTGGGCGTTGACGGCCGCGCCATTGTGCAGATGGCGAGCCACGAGATGGGCATGGGCACCGCGACGACGCAGGCGATGCACGCTGCTGAACGTCTCGGCCTTCCAGTCGGCAACGTCACGTTCGAATACGGCGACACCGACCTGCCGCCGGGGACGATCGCGGGCGGATCGTCGCAGACCGCCAGCATCATCGCCGCGGTCACCGCAGCAGCCGACGTGCTCGCCGCCGATTTGATCAAGCTCGCGGGCAACGATTCTCCGCTTGCCGGACTGAAGCCTGCGGACGTTGCGATGCGCGATGGCGGACTTTGCGAGCGCGACAATCCGCAGAAATCCGAGAGCTATGTCTCGATCCTGCAGCGCGCCGGACGCGATGAGATCAGCGCCGAGGCAGCCGCATCGATGCCGCTGGAAACCCAGAAATATTCCATGCATTCCTACGGCGCCCAGTTCTGCGAATTGCGCGTCAACGAAGTCACGGGCGAGACTCGCGTGACGCGCTGGCTCGGCTCGTTCGATACGGGCCGCATCGTCAATCCCAAGACGGCGGCCAGCCAGTTCCGCGGCGGCATCATCATGGGCCTCGGCCTCGCGCTCATGGAAGACACCGTGTTTGATGAGCGGACAGGCCGCATCATGAACCCGTCGCTGGCCGAATATCATGTGCCCGTTCATCTCGACGTACCGGATATCGATGTCATCTGGACGGACGTTTCCGATCCGCACAGCCCGATGGGGGTCCACGGCATCGGCGAGATCGGCATCACTGGCGTCGGCGCCGCGGTCGCCAACGCGGTTTACAACGCCACCGGCAAACGCATCCGCGACCTGCCGATCACATTGGATAAGCTGATGTAAAGTGTGCATTCTGCCTTCGCCCGCTCTGCGGGAGAAGGTGGCGCTTGCGCAGCCTGCCTGCGCGAAGCCAAGCGGAGCTGGTCTCCGCTTCGGCGAAGGCAGGCAAAGGTCGGATGTGGGTATGGTCCGCCCGGATTTCGCCATTGCCATCCAAGCCCCTCTATGGCATCAACCGCTCATGACTTGCCCGGCCCACATCAACCTCGCCTGGTGGCGCTCCGTCTAGGAGCGGCAGTCGTCATGTCTTGATCTTGACCCTTGCCGCCGTGATCCGGCTGGCATGGTCAATTCCGACATTCTCTCCGATCGCGGCGGCTCCTTTTACGGAGCACCCTTATGTCCACTTCGGCACCTCCCATCGTCCTCACCGGCGATCGCACCACCGGCCCCCTGCATCTCGGCCACTATGCGGGTTCGCTGAAAAACCGCGTCCGGCTTCAGAACACCCACCGCCAGTTCCTGCTGCTCGCCGACGCGCAGGCCCTGACCGACAATGCGCACGATCCGCAGAAGGTGCGGCACAATGTGCTGGAAGTCGCCTTCGACTATCTGGCCGTCGGCATCGATCCGGCACTGACGACGATCTGCGTGCAATCGGCCCTGCCGGCGCTCGCTGAACTGACCATGCTCTACATGAACTTCGTCACCATCGCCCGGCTGGAACGAAATCCGACGATCAAGACGGAGATCCAGTTGCGCGGCTTCGAGCGCGATGTGCCCGCAGGCTTCCTCTGCTATCCGGTGGCGCAGGCCGCCGACATCACCGCCTTCAAGGCGGTGCTCGTGCCAGTGGGCGAGGACCAGGCGCCGCTGATCGAGCAGACCAATGAAATCGTCCGGCGCGTCAACCGCCAGATCGGCCGTGATCTCCTGCCCGAGGCGGAGGCGATGATACCGACGGTCGGCCGCCTGCCCGGCATCGACGGCAAGGCGAAGATGAGCAAATCGCAGGGTAACGCCATTCCGCTTTCCGCATCGCCCGATGACATCCGCGCCGCCGTGCGCCAGATGTATACGGACCCAGATCACTTCCGGGTTTCCGACCCCGGCAGGGTCGAGGGCAATGTGGTCTTCACCTATCTCGACGCCTTCGGCGAAGACAACGCGATGATCGAAGACCTCAAGGCGCGCTATCGCCACGGCGGACTGGGCGACACGACCGTCAAGCGTCATCTGGAGGACGTTCTGCAGGCCCTGCTGGCGCCGATCCGCGAGCGCCGCGCCCGCTACGCGGCAGATCCCGCGTATGTCATGGATGTGCTGCGGCGGGGAACCGGCGAAGCGCGGGACCGGACGCAGGCAACGCTCAACGAGGTGCGTGATGGGTTGGGCTTGTTCAGGCTGCCGCGCAATTGAGCATCCATTGCCCGCCGAGCACGCGGTATTGCGATCTCGAAAATTTCAAACCAAGATGAAAACCGCGATATTTTCCCTTAAACGAATGGCAAAGATTGGATTATTCCTAAATACTCAGTTTGCTGACGGCAAATCATAGGGGTGTAAAATGGATCAAATCGAAGATGTGACCGCAGATGCAGTTACGGTGATGGATTTTTCGCAAAAGATCGCAGCTTTAATAATCGGAAACTCAGCCACGGGATCGGTTTCCGATCTTAAATTTATATACAAGGAACCATCCGGAAGGCAGACAACTCTAAAACTAATGAAGTATAATGAGTCAATCCAGCCAGGCGAAACACGCGAATATAATATAGCAGAGACAAAGATACTGCCAGTTGAATATTATTTTGAATATAAATTCTCAGGTAAATTGATAAAATCGGCTTCGCAAAAGCCGTATCTTTTGAATAATTATTTTAGATACGTACTTTTTTCTTGTGATGGAGTGCCGAGTAACCCGGGAGATGTAGAAGGTTGGTATGAAACACGCGAAATTCGTTATGCAGAACCAGTATTCTCGCATAACAAGATTAAAGGTATTAAATTTTCTGGCTTTAATTTAAAAGAAGCCATTTCCAGCGAGTTGCTTTCAAGCTTTGCTCAACAAAGTATTGCATTTTTACTTTATGCGGCCGACACACGCGGCATAGTAAGTATCTTTGCAAAATATACGCTTACAGACGGAACGAGCACATCGTATTTTATTGGAACAAGCTTCGAAAATAAAGACGACGTAATGTTTAATTTCAGGGGATCCCCGCAAAAGATAAAATCAATTGAATTCAGTTGGAATTATAATGGAGCAGCTAGTAGTAAGACTTTTACTTACCCAGAATATTTATTTTTCTCGTCGTTCTGTGTTGGCCGCGACAATCAAACCGGTTTGCTTGATATATTCGAGGTTGCATCTGTTCGACCGTAAAAGAAGCCCTTGAAGCCAACTCCGAGTAAGCATCCGGTTGAACTTTAGGCAAACCTTCAGTTCAACCTGCTCTGGCTGGCGATCCACCAGTTCTCCACCACCGTCCAGGCAAAATAGGCGGCGCCGGCGAGCAGAACCAGCAGAGCCACGCCGCCGAGAAATTCGACCAGGAACATCACCGTGTTGAGGAACCCGGATTTGAAGCGCGACCGTTCCACGACCGGAGCGCCCGCTGGCGCTGCCGCATCGGCAGGCGCCACGGAGGCCGCTGCCGCAGAGGCCGCTGCCCTGCGGACCCGCACGGACGATTGCGCCTCCGCAGGTGCCGCGAAAAGCGGGTTCGCCAGCGTGTCGGACGCCAGCGCCATTTCCCGTTCCACGAGCCGGCGGGCGATATATTGCGTGCAGGCGTCCACCATCGTATCGACGCGCTCGCTTTCGGCCATGGTGACGCGGCCGTGACGGGTATCCTGGATGAAACGGTAGAGCCGCCGGTCCGGCCCCATTTCGATATAGCCGATCATGTCGATGAACAGCCGCGGCCGGTCGCCGGGGACGATGCCGGTGTCGAACAGATCGACATCTTCCGGCACCTGCGCCAGCACCGGTTCGAGCGAATCGCGCAGCATTTCCAGCCGGGCGAACTCCGCCCCGCGCAATTCCGCCACGACCGAGGATTGCTCGGCCTGCTCGATGCGGGCATTGCGGATGGCCGCCTTCAGGCTCGGCGTCACCACCTGCAGATCGGGCCTGTTATCGTCGCGCTTGTTTTCGTCCATCATCCGATCCGAGGCTGCCTTCCACGTTAACCATGCTTCGGTAACCTTTCGTTGACTATAGCGTCCCGGGTGGGAGAAGACCAATACCAGCCTCTTGAATGGTAAAGATCGAATGGTTTCAGCATCGCGGCGGGCACAGGCCCAGACTCGCAAGCAAGCCTGGGATTTCTGGATCGACCGCGGCGGCACGTTCACCGACGTGATCGGCCGCGCGCCCGGCGGGCATCTCGAAGTGCGCAAGCTGCTGTCCGAAAACAGCGGCGCCTATGCGGACGCCGCCGTTGCCGGCATTCGTGCCATTCTCGGTGTCGCCCCTGGCGAGCCGATCCCCGCAGGCCGCATCGGCTTCGTCAAGATGGGCACCACCGTCGCCACCAATGCGCTGCTCGAGCGCAAGGGCGAGAAGACCCTGCTGCTGACCACCACCGGCTTCCGCGACGCGCTCGAGATCGGCAATCAGGCGCGGCCGGATATTTTCGCCAGGCGCATCGTCAAGCCCGAACAGCTTTACGCCGGCGTCATTGAAGTCGCCGAGCGCGTGCGCGCCGACGGCACGGTCGAACGGGCGATCGATCCTGACGAGGTCCGCAGGAAAATCGCGCAGGCCAAGCAGGACGGCTATCAGGCGGCGGCGATTGTCTTCATGCATGCGTGGCGCTATCCGCAACACGAACGCCTGGCCGCAGCACTGGCGCGCGACGCAGGCTTCACGCAAGTCTCGACCAGCCATGAGACTTCGCCGCTGATCAAATTCATCGGCCGCGGCGACACCACGGTTGCCGATGCTTATCTGACGCCGATTCTCAAGCGCTATGTCGATCTTGTCGGCCGGCAACTGAACGCGGGCGGCGAGCAAAGCAAGCATGCTCCGCGTTTGATGTTCATGATGTCGTCGGGCGGCCTCACCGCAGCCGATCTCTTCGCCGGCAAGGACGCAATTCTTTCGGGGCCCGCAGGCGGCGTGGTGGCGATGGCGCGCACGGCAAAATCCGCCGGCTTCAGCAAGGTCATCGGCTTCGACATGGGCGGCACGTCGACGGACGTGGCGCATTACGACGGCGCGTTCGAGCGCGCCTTCGAGACGCAGGTGGCCGGCGTGCGCCTGCGTGCGCCGATGATGCTGATCCACACGGTCGCGGCCGGCGGCGGCTCCGTGCTGCATTACGATGGCGCGCGGTTCCGGGTCGGACCCGATTCCGCAGGCGCATCGCCCGGTCCGAAGGCCTATCGCCACGACGGGCCGCTGACCGTCACCGACGCCAATGTGATGACCGGCAAGCTGATGCCGGAGCATTTTCCGAAAATCTTCGGGCCGCAGCGCAACCAGCCCCTCGATGCAAGGAGCGTCCGCGCGGCATTTGCGGAGCTTGCCAAACAGGGCGGCGGCACGCGCTCCGCGGCGAGCATCGCCGATGGTTTCATCGAGATCGCCGTCGCCAATATGGCGGAGGCGATCAAGAAAATCTCCGTCGCCCGCGGCTACAACATCACGCGCTATGTGCTGAACTGCTTCGGCGGCGCCGGCGGCCAGCATGCCTGCCGTGTCGCCGATGCCTTGTCGATGACCAGCATATTGGTGCATCCGCTCTCCTCGCTTCTCTCGGCCTATGGCATGGGCCTGGCGGACATCCGCTCCGTCAGGACGGCTGCTGTCGAAGAAGCACTCGCGGCAAAGAGCCTGCGCGCGCTCCATCGCGCAGTCAAAAGATTAACGCGCGAAACCCGCGCCGAGGTCGCCTCACAGGGGATCGCCCGCGACGGCATCGCCGTCGAGACCCGCGCCCACATCCGCTATGCCGGCACCGACACGGCGCTGGAAATCGACCTTGCAGCCGCAGCCTTCGACGACCTGACGTCCATGCAGGGCAGATTGCGTCGCGATTTCGAACGCGCGCACAGGGCCCGCTTCGGCTTCATCGATCGCGCCAAACCATTGATCATCGAAGCGGCCGTCGTCGAAGCGATCGGCGGCGGCGCGCCGTTTCGGGAGCCGGTCAGAGAGGCCACGAAAGCCAGACCGCGCCCGGCGCAGACGACGCGCTTCTTCTCGCACGGAAAATGGCATCAGGCGCAGGTCTTTCTGCGTGAAGGCCTCTCACCCGGCATGAAACTCACCGGGCCGGCGCTGCTCGTCGAGCCGCATCAGACTGTGGTCATCGAAGATGGCTGGCGGGCCGAGATCACCATGCGCAATCATGTTCTGCTGAAGCGCATCAAGGCGCTGCCGAAGCGGCATGCCGTGGGCACGAAGGCCGATCCGGTGTTGCTAGAAGTCTTCAACAACCGCTTCATGTCGATTGCCGAGCAGATGGGCGTCACGCTGCAGAACACGGCAAGCTCGGTGAACATCAAGGAGCGGCTGGATTTCTCCTGCGCCGTGTTTGACGGCGATGGCAGGCTCGTCGCCAATGCGCCGCACATGCCCGTGCATCTGGGCTCGATGGATCGCTCGGTGGAAACCATCGCCAGAGAGAACGCCGGGCGCATCAGGCCGGGCGATGTCTTCGCGCTCAACGCGCCCTATAACGGCGGCACCCATCTGCCCGACATCACCGTCTGCACGCCGGTGTTCGGCAAAGATCGAAAGAAGATCGTGTTCTGGGTCGCCTCGCGCGGCCATCATGCCGATGTCGGCGGCCTGACGCCTGGCTCCATGTCGCCGCGCGCCACCCATATCGAGGAAGAAGGCGTCTATCTCGACAATGTTAAACTCGTCGATCGCGGCCGCTTTCTCGAAAAGGAAATCATCGACCGCCTCGCCACTGCGCGCTACCCGGCCCGCAACATTGCCCAGAACATCGGCGATCTTAAAGCCCAGATGGCGGCGAATGCCAAGGGCGTCGCACTGCTGGCGCGAATGGTCGATGAATTCTCCCTGCGCACGGTCGAGGCCTATATGGGCCACGTGCAGGACAATGCCGAAGAAAGCGTGCGACGTGTCATCGCCAGGCTGAAAAACAGCACCTTCGCCGTCGAGCTCGATCAGGGCACGCGCATCGCGGTGAACATATCGGTCGATCGCAAACGCCGCGAAGCGACGATCGATTTCACCGGCACCTCGCCGCAGCAGAACGACAATTTCAACGCGCCCGAGCCTGTCACCCGCGCTGCCTGCCTCTATGTCTTCCGCGTGCTGGTCGAAAGCGACATCCCGATGAATGCCGGATGCCTGCGCCCCTTGAAGATCATCATCCCGCAAGCCTCGATGCTGGCGCCGCGCTATCCGGCTGCCGTCGTCGCAGGCAACGTGGAGACCAGCCAGGCCGTCACGGATTGCCTTTTCGGCGCGCTGGCGGCCTTGGGCTCGGCGCAAGGCACGATGAACAATCTGACCTTCGGCAATGCCCGCTATCAATATTACGAGACTCTGTGTTCGGGCGCGCCGGCCGGCGAGGGCTTTGATGGCGCCGCGGCCGTGCATACCCACATGACCAATTCGCGCCTCACCGATCCCGAAATTCTGGAACTGCGCTTTCCGGTCCTGCTTGAGGACTTCCATATCCGGCGCGGCTCCGGCGGACGCGGCAAATGGAACGCCGGCGACGGCACCAAGCGCACGATCCGATTTCTTGAAAAGATGGATCTCGCGATCCTTTCCGGCCGCCGGCGCGTGCATGCGTTCGCCAGCGGCGGCAGCGGCGAAGGCGAACTCGGCCTCAACACCGTGCGCCGGCGTATTGGATCGACCGAGACCCTGCAAGGCTGCGATCAGAGCGAGCTGGATGTCGGTGACGCCATCACCATCGTCACGCCCACCGGCGGTGGGTGGGGACGGAAGGCGTAATTAAGCCCACCTTGATCCGGCCCTTGCGCAGCGAGGGTCGGATGAAGGTGTTCCCTTGTGCACACCAACGTGTATGTTGCGGCCAAACGTATCCGGGAGGAAGAATGAAAAATCTATTATGCGCAATCGTGGGCTCGGGCCTGATACTGATGTCGTCCCACGCCCAGGCGCAGGATGCCGCCGCGGATTTCCCCAAAGGGCCGATCAAGCTGGTCGTGTCGGCCGCGGCCGGCGGCGGCAATGACATGATCGCGCGCATCATCGCCGAACGCCTGCAACCCAAATGGGGCCAGAGCGTCGTCGTCGAAAACAGGCCTGGCGCCGGCAACAACATCGCCACCGAATATGTCTACCGCTCGCCGCCCGATGGCTACACCCTGCTGGTGTCGCCGCCCGCCTCGCTCGTCGTCAACGCGGCGCTGTTCAAGGAACTGCGTTTCGATCCGCAGAAGATCGAGCCGGTCGCGATCACGTCCTACATCCCCAACGTGCTCATCGTCGGCGGCAATTCGCCGTTCAAAACCGCGCAGGAGTTTTTCGACTACTTCAAGAAAAATCCGAGCAAGCTCAGTTACGCCTCGCAGGGCAACGGCACCACCGGTCACCTCACCGGCGCACTGATGGAGCAATTGCTCGGCACCAGGCAATTGCATGTACCTTATGGCGGCGCAGCACCTGCGGTGAACGATGTGGTCGCCGGCCACGTCGATTTCATGGTCGCCGATATCGGCACGGTTCTAAGTCTCGCCCAGGACGGCAAGCTGAGGATGCTGGCGACGTTGACAAAAGACCCCTCGCCTGTCGCGCCGAACCTGCCGACGATCGGCTCGGTCGGCATGCCGGAGCTTCTCTCCGATACCTGGACCGCCTTCACAGCGCCGCCGGGCACGCCGCTCGCCATCCGCGAGAAATATGCCGCGGCGCTGCGCGAGATCATTTTTTCGCCCGACATCAAGGCACGCATCGAACAGCTCGGCATCGTGCCCTGGGGCCTCGACCCCAAACAATCCGCCGACGTCATCGCGCGGGAGACCAAGCGCTGGACCGATGTGGTGCATGCTGCGAATGTGCGCATTGATTGAAGCACCCGTGTGCAACAAGAGGCGCATGAGAGCGAAGACAAAAAAGGCCGGGCGCTGAAGCCCGGCCTTCTTCGTTACACATAACTGTTGCGTCAGGCGACCTGCTGGATCGCCGAAAGCTTCCAGTCCGCCGGCTTGCCGCCGGTCGGGCGCACAAACGTCCAGACTTCCGTCGCCTCCTGCGGCTTCTCGAGGTCGCCCTCGATCAAGCGGCCGGTGGCGCGATCGACAACCGCATCGATCAGCGAGAACTTCATGGCGACGGTCGCATATTCATAATCCGGCTCGCTCCAGGCTTCCGAGAGGTCGCCCTGCAGCAGCTTCACGTTGCCGACTTTCGACAACTGCCCCTTGCGCTTCTGGTCGGCAAGGTCGTCCTCGAAATAGCCGGCGACTTCCGGCGTCGCCACGCGGCGCAAGGTCGTCAGATCTTCGGCACCGTAAGCGACCTGCACGTCACCCAACATCTTTTCAAAGGCGTTGAAATCCTCGCCTTCGATTTTCAGCTCGCGGGTAACCGGCTTGGAACCCAACCCGCCACCGAACATGCTGCCGAAGCCGGAATTCGTTGTCTGGCCGGCGTCCATGCGAGCCGACGTGTTCGAATTCGGCGGCGGCGCAGCGCCGTAACCGCCCATCTGCGAGCGCGCGCTGGCGGTCGCGAGCGACGGCTGCTGGCGGCTGCGCCACCAGTTGAGCGCGATCATGGCGACGATGGCGATCAGGCCGATCTGCAGCAGCAGGCCGAACATGCCGGCCAGCGAGCCAAGGCCGCTGAACAGGCCGCTGCCCGAGAGCAGGCCGAAGATGCCAGCGCCGATCAGGCCGCCCATGATGCCGCGCGCCAGAGGCGAGCTGAACATGCCACCCGACGGCGCAGGTGCCGCGCGATTGAGCGACGACTGGGGCGCAGCCGGCTGCGACTGCGTGCGCTGGAACGGCTGCGCCGCGGTCGGCGCAGTCGGCGTTGCGCGCGGCGCGCTGTTGCTGAACGTACCTCTGCTGCCGAAGCTGCTTCGTCCGCCCGCACGCGCTTCCGCGAGCGCCGGTGCGAGAGCAACGAAGAGCGCGGCCGAAACGGCAAGAATCCGCCCGGCCCGGCCGATCCTGTTCGATATCATGGTCATTCTCCAAATCCCTCCGTCCCCGGCAGCCTGCTTGAGGGCTTGCTCGCGAGACAGCACGAATATCGGGATGGGAGCCGAAGTCCGCAAGAGGCAAACTACTCTCGTATATCTACCTAGATAGAACTTCAGGGGTAAGAACAAGCCTGATTTTACGGGGAAAATTCGTCCGGCGCCGGTTTGGAGCAACTGGCAGACAGACCGGTTTGCAGCGTCTTAAACCCGGCGAAAAGCGGATTTTACACCAGTCCGAAGACGATCGCGCCAATGAACGCGAAGGCCGCGACGATAGCCAGCAAGTCGATGGTCTGAGCGGTCACCATAGAGGTCTCCTCAGGTCGTCAGCAGGTGCAAGTCGGACATGTTTTAATTTTTTGGCAAAGCGCCGAAGCGGCTTTTCAGATGTTCGAGTCTAACGCCTGCGACAAAAAATGCCAGAGGCAGAAAAATTTAAGCAACTTCCATGGTTGCATAGCGCCATCTGTTTCAAGCGCCTGTTTCATCGCAACAAACTACGATTCGAACGAAAGGCGGCCTTATGGCCGCCTTTCATCGATAGATTATTTTTGCGCCGACGTGACGCGCGATCAGCCAAGCATGTCGATCTTGGCAAGTTTCACATAGTCGCCCCAGGCTTTCGTATCCTTGAGCAGCAATTCCTTCAGCATGGTCGAATTGCCGGGAAACGGATCGGCGCCGTTGTTGGCGAGAAACTTTATCGTCTCCGGTTCAACGGCGATCTGATTGAACCAGCCTTCCAGTTTGTCGAGTAGAGGCTTCGGCGTTTTGGCGGGCGTATGTACCGACCACCAGGCAATGAGATCGGAGTTGAGAATGCCGGCTTCGCGCGCACCGGGAATATCGGGCAGCGCTTTCATACGCTCCGCCGATCCCATCGCCAGAGGCCGCGCCGTGCCCTGATTGATCTGGCCCAGGATCGACGTCGGATCGATATGGATGAACGCCAACTGTCCGTTGACGAGATCGTTGAGCAACGCGCCCGTATCTTTGTATTTCACCTCGACAGTCGGCAGCCCGAACTGTGCTTTATACAATTCGCTCGAGACGAGGCCCGTATTGGCGATAGAGCCATAGGAAGCCTTGTCGCCTTGCTCCTTGAGATAGGCTGTCAGCTCCGCCACCGTCTTCCACGGCTTCGACGCAGGCACGACCAGGATGAAGGCAAGCTTCGACAGCGTCGTGACGTGGTCGAAATCGTTGATGGGATCGTAGTTGAGTTTCTTGAACAGATGCGGCGCTGAGGCGAGCACCGAACTGCCGGGTGCGATATAGATCGTCGAGCCATCGGGCTTGGCGCGCGCCACCGCTTCGGTGGCGATGTTGCCGAAAGCCCCGGGCCGGTTCTCGACGATCACCGTCTTGCCGGCGAGTTGCGAAAACCTGTTGGCATAGAAACGCACGAACACATCCGCGCCCGACCCCGGCGGAAACATGCAGATGGCGCGCATCGGTCCTGATGGAAAATCGACGCCTTGCGCCGTAGCGCTGCGCAAAACAGCGGGCATCGCCAGCGCACCAGCAGCGCCATAACTTATCAATTTACGACGTGAAAACATACTTCCCTCCAACGCCCGGCCTCTACCAGGTTGCCCTCAGGGTAAAGCGCTTTGGTGCAAAGGGAAAGCGGTCCGCCTGTACGGATCAATCAGGAAAACAGCGGGAAACGACGCTTCCAGCAGGCCTTCTAGATCGGCTGGATATTGGCGATCCGCGCATATTCTGCCCACGCCTTGATATCCTTGATCAGCAGCTCCTTCAGCATTTTGGAATTGCCGGGAAAAGGATCGGACCCATTGGCGAGCAGGAATTTCAAGGTATCGGGCTGGTCGGCCATGGCGTTGAACAGGGTTTCGAGCTTGTCGCAAATAGCTTTCGGCGTTTTCGCCGGAACCTCAACCGACCACCAGGTGACGATGTCCATCCCCGGAATGCCGGCCTCTTCCGCGCCCGGCACATTGGGCGACGAGCGCATCCGTTTCGCCGATGTCATCGCCAGCGGCCGCATCCTGCCTTGCTGGATCGGCCCCTCGACGGAAATCGCATCGATGTGGAAAAAAGCGATATTGCCGGCATAAAGATC
This sequence comes from Terripilifer ovatus, assembly GCA_029222685.1. Classification (GTDB taxonomy): domain Bacteria; phylum Pseudomonadota; class Alphaproteobacteria; order Rhizobiales; family Beijerinckiaceae; genus Terripilifer; species Terripilifer ovatus. Next base: position 17,964 of record JARHVB010000013.1, read on the forward strand.
GTTGAAGAGCGGCCCCGCCTCCTTGTACTTGATCTCGACAGTCTTGAGACCAAGCTTGGCCTTGTACATTTCGCTGGCGACCAGACCCGTATTGGCGATCGAGCCGTAGGAGGCCTTGTCGCCCTCTGCCTTCAGATATTGCGTCAGATCAGCCAGCGTGTGGAACGGCCTCGACGCGTCCACGCACAGCACGAACGCCGACGTGTTGAGCGTGGTGATATGCTCGAAATCATTGACCGGATCGTAGCTGAGCTTCTTGAATAGCGCAGGGGAAGCCGCCAGGGTCGAGGAGCCGGGCGCGATATAGATCGTCAGCCCATCGGGCTTTGCCTTGGCGACGGTCTCCGTCGCGATATTGCCAAAGGCGCCAGGACGATTTTCGACGATCACCGTCTTGTTGCCAAGCGCCTGCTGCAGCTTGGCGGAGTAGAAGCGCACCTTGACGTCGGCACCCGATCCCGGCGCGAAACTGCAGATTGCCCGGATCGGTCCGGAGGGATAGTCGTCAGCCTGTGCGAAAGCCGATGTGCGGATGGCCGGTGCAGCCAGTGTGGCGAGCGCCGCGGCGCGCGCGAATTCCCTGCGCGAAAACATGCTTTCTCCTCCCCGAGAATTGTTGTCTGAATTCATAGGCAAGGTCGCGCCGGGCGGCAACAGCCCACCTTCCACCGGCGCGCCGGAACGGCAGCTTTCATGCAAAGTTGCGCATCCGGGCGCTCTCCCCTATAAGCCGCCCGCGCGCTGCTTTCCGACACCCCTGGAGGCGTTGGCGCGCATTTCCATTGAAAGGACACGTTATGGCAACAGCGATCAAGCAGTTGGCCGCCACGGTCCGCGACGGGACCGGCAAGGGGGCCGCCCGCAGCGTTCGTCGTGATGGCAAGGTACCGGGAGTGATCTATGGCGGCGGCGAAGCCCCGCAAGCGATTAGCCTGGATTATAAGTCACTGAATCAGCTCATTTATGCCGGCCACTTCCTGACCACGATCTTCGAGATCGATGTCGCCGGCAAGAAAGAGCGCGCCATCCCGCGCGATTATCAGCTCGATGTCGTCCGCGACACCCCGATGCATGTCGACTTCCTGCGCCTGAAAGCCGGCTCGACCCTGCGGGTCGCCGTGCCGATGCATTTCGTCGGCCAGGAAACCAGCCCCGGCCTCAAGGTCGGCGGTTCGCTGAACATCGTTCAGCACTCGGTCGAACTTCGGGTGCCCGCCGACAACATTCCTGAAGCGCTGACCGCCGATATCAGCGCCATGAATATCAACGAATCCCTGCACATTTCGGCGATCAAGTTGCCGGAAGGCTGCCGCCCGGTGATCCCCCGCGATTTCACCATCGCGACGATCGCTCCGCCGGCCAAGGTTGAAGAAACCCCGGCAGCTGCGGCTGCGGCCGCAACTCCCGCCGCCGGTGCCGCTCCGGCGGCTGGCGCCGCCAAGGCTCCGGCTGCGGCTGCCAAGAAGTAACGCCGCCCCAACGGGATGGCACCCACGCCCGCGCGATTTCGCGCGGGCGTTTTCTTTTGCTACACCGGTTGAACCTTCTTCGGCGCGGAACCTCATGCTTCTCCTGGTCGGCCTCGGCAATCCCGGCAGCAAATTCGCCGGCAACCGTCACAACATCGGCTTCATGTGCGTCGACGCGATCGCCCGCGCCCATGGCTTCCCCGCCATGCGCCGGCGCTTCCAGGGCATGGTCGCCGAGGGCATGCTGGGGGTGGAGCGCGCCATCCTGATCGAGCCCCAGACCTATATGAATGAAAGCGGGCGCGCCGTGGCGGAGGCCGCGCATTTCCATAAAATCCCGCTCGCCAACATCATCGTCTTTCACGACGAGCTGGATCTGCCGCCTGGCAAGTTGCGCATGAAGACCGGCGGCGGCAATGCCGGCCATAACGGCCTGCGCTCGATCACTGCGCATATGGGCAATGAGTATCGCCGCGTTCGCCTCGGCATCGGCCATCCGGGCCTGAAGGAACTCGTTCATTCCTACGTGCTCGGCGATTTCGCCAGAAGCGAACGGCCCTGGGTCGATGCGCTGTGCGATGCCGTCGCCGACAATGTCGGCCTGCTGGCCGCGCGCAATGATGCCGGCTTCCAGAACAAGGTCCATCTGGCGATGGAGACGGCCGGCTTCGGCGACAAGAGCAAAGAAGGCAGTCGGGATTAGGCAGTCGGAAAATCGGGAGACCTGCTGGCTACGGCCTGCTGCCTGCCGCTCTTTTTGAAGGCTCTGGCATGGCTGGAATTTCGTGCTACACACCGCGCCAATGGGCCGACGGCCCACCCCGCAGCCCTGAAGGGAGGAAAACATGACAGACCTCAGCCAGATCAAGGACGACCTGGTCACCGCCAACCGCGTTCTCGCCTATCATCATGTGGTCGATTCCTTCGGGCATGTGTCGATGCGCAACCCCGAAAACCCGAACCATTTTTTCCTGTCCCGCGCCCGCGCCCCCAATTGCGTCGAGATCGGCGACATCACCGAATTCACCCACGAGGGCAAGACCGTCGGCCATGAGCCGGGCAAACCCTATTCCGAGCGCTTCATCCACGGCGCCGTCTACGAGGCCCGCCCCGATGTGATGGCCGTCGTCCACAACCACAGCCCCAATGTCGTGCCCTTCACCGTGCAGTCGCGCCGCAAGTTCCGCCCGATCATGCATATGTGCGCCCCCATCGGCACCGACATCCCGACCTGGGATATCGCCAACAAGTTCGGCGCCACCAATCTTCTCGTCACCAACATGGACATGGGCCGCGATCTGGCGAAGACGCTCGGACCCCGCACTGTGGCGCTGATGCGCGGCCACGGCAGCGTCGTTGCCGGCAAGTCGCTGCGCGATGTGGTGTTCACGTCGATCTACATGGAGATCAACGCCGAAATGCTGATCAAGGCCTATCAGCTCGGCGACGGCGACATCGTGCCGATGAGCGATGAGGAAGTGGCGGCCAACACCAAGGGCCGCGCCGGCTTTACCTACGAGCGCGGCTGGGAAAACTGGTGCCGCCTCGTCAACCGCCCCTATTATCCCTCGACGTGGGAAATGGGACCGGGTTTCTCGAAGACGGATAAGTCCGGTTTGTAACTGGGGAGATGACGATGAACGACCAACCGGCCGGCAGCGGCCATCCAATGACGGCAAAGATGCTGGGCAAGAAGGTCTGGGTCGTCATCACCCGCGGTGTGAAGCCGCGGGAAGAGATCATGAAGGTGCTGCCGGAGCACCTTCAGCATCAGGTGCGGATGGAAAAGAGCGGCGCCATGTTTGCGGCCGGTCCTCTGAAGCCGGCCGGCACCGATCAGCCGCCGGGCGCGCTCGGGATGTTCATCCTGCGCGCCGAAGATGAAGCGGAAGCCCGTCGCCTCGCCGATGCCGACCCGATGCACACCTCAGGCGCCCGCAGCTATGATCTCTACGAGTGGACGATGAACGAAGGCCGCATCAACATTTCGATCGATCTGTCGGACCGCAGCTTTCAGTTGGTTTGACGATCTGCGGCAACTGTCATCCCCCGACACCCGCATAGCGGCTATCGGATTCACACATCCTGGAAACCGAATCGGGATCGGTCGCTCAGGATGGCCCTCCATGACGAGCGCGATAAGCGCGGGACACAAAACGACGCTTTGAAAAGAATTCGTCTTTCGATGGGCATTGATGCGGCTTCGACGTCTGGTTTCCCGCTCGCGCTTCGCGCGTCGGGAATGACATTGCGGCCCCTGTCATCCCCGACGCGCCGCAGGCGCGAGCGGGGATCCAGACCTGACGATTCACCGCATCGGATGCCAGTCGGAGATGTGTGAATGCCATAGCGCATAGCGGGTGAGCGGGGATCCAGACCTAACGGTTCCAACATCGATGCGGTTGCAAGGCCTGGTTTCCCGCTCGCGCCTGCGTGTAAAGTCCCAGGACATCCCTGACAGGTGTTCCGGGACATACCTTACACTTTTTCGGTCTCATTCAGGAGAACTTTCGGGTTCGTTGAGGTCGATGGTGGCG
>JARHVB010000014.1 GCA_029222685.1 Terripilifer ovatus
GCCCTTCTTCAACCCTATGACCACAAGACTCCGATGCCAATGAATTGAAGCACCCAATCAATCCGCCTCTTCTTGACACACCCCCCATACAAGGATGAGGGCTCCTGCTGGTTTCTCCGTCACCCTGTTATTGTAGCAAGTTGCCAGACGATCAAAACCGCGGGCGCTCGTTGCCCGACACCGTCGTGCGCAGCATCAGCCGGCGCTCGTTGTCCGGAAAATCGGTGCGGGCGTGGGATGAGCAGCGGTTGTCCCAGACGATCAGGTCGCCGACCTGCCATTTGTGCGTATAGACGAATTCCGGCCGCTCCGCGTGATCGAAGACGCGGTTGAGGATCGGCATAGCCTCGTCGTCGTCCATGTCCTCGAGACCCACGGTCATCAGCCGGTTGACGTAGAGCGACTTGCGGCCCGTCTCCTCATGGGTGCGCACCGCCGGATGCGTATGCGCGGCAAAAGCTTCCGTGCCTTTGCCGTCGCCCTTCTGGGTCGAGCCGTAATTGTAGTGATGCTTGGCGCGGCGGCCTTCGAGTTTCGCCTTGAGGTCGGGATCGAGAGAATCCCACGCCGCATAGCCGCTGGCGAACAAGGTGTCGCCGCCGCGCGAGGGAATCTCGATCGAATAGAGAAAGGTCGCCTTGTCGGGAATTTCGGCATGGATCATGTCGTGATGGAACATCATCTCGCCGTCCGGCAGCGCGTCGATCGGCTCGCCGTTTTCGCGAATGTTCGAGATCAGCATGATGTTCGGCAGCAACCGGTTGAAGCCCGGCGGGAAATATTTCGGCGGCCGGCGGATGTGGCCGAGCTCGCCGAAGGTCTTGCTGACTCTCAGATGATCCTCCTGCGAAAGTCTCTGGCCGCGAAAGACCAGAACGATGTGATCGAGCCACGCCTGATAGATCGCCTTGGTTGTCGCTTCGTCCTGCGGTTTCGACAGATCGAGGCCACGGATTTCAGCGCCGATGTGCGCGCTGAGCGGCACGATTTCGAGGAGATTGCGGGGGACGACGTTCATCTTCTGCTCCGGCGTTTCCTGATCGTTTTTTAGCCCATACAAGCGCTTTGGAGCAAAATACAGGATTTCCGGCGACGGGCGCAAGCTTGGCATCCCTTGACCCTCCTGCCTGCCTCCAGCAAAGTCAGATCAAGGCCGAAACGTCCAACGTTGCCAAGGGGGAACCATGTCCAAGCCGAAAGTCTTGATCCACGCGCCGCGCGAAGAGCCGGACGAGGTTCTCAAAACCATCGAGAACGCCGGCTACGATATCGCCTTCGGCGACAAGGCCTGGCAACTGCCGCGCGGCGAGCATGAAGACGCGCTGACCGAAGCCGCCCGCGACGCGGTGGCGATGATGGGCACGTCGATCCGTCATACGCCGATTTCGCGCCGCGTCATGGAGGCTTCGCAGCGCCTGCGCATCGTCGCGAAATACACGGTCGGCGTCGACGATGTGGATACGGATGCGGCGACCGATCTCGGCATCCTGGTCTGCCATGCGCCGACCGAGGCCAATTGCTTCGGTGTCGCCGAAACCGCCGTCATGATGATCCTCGCCAGCCTGAAGAAGGCGACGGAGCGCGACGCCGCGGTGCGCGCCGGCAAGTGGCGCGAACCGCACCTGGGCACAACCTTCCTCGGCGCGCGCTCGGACGGCTACGCCGGCATCACCATCGGCCTTGTCGGGCTCGGCCGCATCGCGACGCGGGTGGCGCAATTGCTGGCGCCCTGGCGCGTGCGGCTGATCGCTTATGACCCATATATCCCGCCGGCCGACTTCCTGCTCGCCGGCGCGAAAAGCGTCAGCTACGAAACCCTGCTGCGCGAGGCCGACGTGGTGTCCTTCCATGTGGTACTGACCAAGGAAACCCGCTTCATGCTGCGCGACGAGCAGATCAGGCTGATGAAGCCCAACGCCATCATCGTCAACACCGCGCGCGGCAAGGTGATCGAGGAAGCGGCCGTGGCGCGCGCCATCGCCGAAGGCCGGCTGCGCGGAGCGGCGATCGACGCGTTCGAGGAAGAGCCGCTGCCGATGGATTCGCCCCTGCGCCAGCTCGGCACGAAAGTGCTGCTGTCGCCGCATTCGGCCTCGTTCAACGAAGACGGCGAACTGCGTCCCGGCATCCAATGGGCGCTGCGCTCGGTGATGACGGCGCTCGCCGGCGGCATCCCCGACAATGTCTACAACAAGGACGTCATTCCGCGCTGGAAGGAACGCTTCGGCGGCGCTGCCGTCATCGGCTGAACTTTGGAGCACCGGGCGTCAACTGGTTGAGCCTCGAGGACGGGCGGCCTCCCTCCCGGCTGCGCCGTTGCATGCCCGGCGTTCAATCAATCGCCGGATAATCGAGTAGTCTGTACGGCGCGCATCCGGCAGGATAATCAGTGGCGTACATATCAATTTGCGGCTTCGATCCATCCGTTGAATGGGAGCGCCGGAGAGGGAGGAATAAGATGAAGCGTCTTGTCGCGAGTGCTGCTGCGGGGTTGGGGGCGTTGGCGCTTCTCTGTTTTACCGCCCAGGCCCAGGAGAAGGTGAAAATCGGCATTGTCGGCCATTTTTCCGGGCCGTTCACCGCGTCCGGAAAGCAGTTCCGGGAAGGGATCGAGGCCTTCACGTCGCTCAATGGCACCAAGTTCGGCGGGCGTGAGATCGAACTTGTCTATCGCGACGTCGGTGGCGCCAATCCGGCGGCTGCCCGCCAGGCGATCCAAGAACTCATCGTGCGCGAGAAGGTCGCCATGCTCGGCGGTTTCTACCTGACGCCCGATGCACTGTCCGCGATCCCGATCGTCAATGAAACCAAGACGCCCATGGTCGTCTTCAATGCCGGCGGCCGTGGTATTCTCAGCCAGTCCGACTACGTGGTTCGGGTCGGCGGCACTCTGTACCAGACGTCGTCCTCCGCCGCGGAATGGGCCTACAAGAACGGCGCCAGGCGCGCCTATATCGCGGTCAGCGACTATACGCCCGGCCATGACTCACAGGAAGCCTTCCGCGAACGCTTCAAGAGCCTGGGCGGTGAAGTCGTCGGCGAAGACCGGATGGCGCTCAACACCGTCGATTACGCGCCTTTCGTCGAGAGACTCGCCGGCGCCAAGCCCGACGTTGTCTTCGCCTTCCTTCCCAACGGTGCCCCGGCGGGATCCTATCTGCGCGGCATGACGGCTCGAAACCTCATGAAGGATGGAATGAAATTTATCGGCCTCGGCGTGCCGGATGATCCGGATATTCCGGCGCTCGGCGACCTTGCGCTCGGTCTCTACAGCTCGCTCTACTACACCTCGACGGTCGACAATCCCGAGAACAAGGCCTTCGTTGCGGAAATCCGCAAGAAGCTCGGCGCCGACGCGCTCACCGTGTTCACGCAGGCGCAGGCCTTCGACGGCATGACCTTGATCCGCAAGATGCTCGAAGCCCAGGCCGGCAAGCCGCTCGATGGCGCGGCTTCCATCAACGCCGTCAAGGGCTTTTCCTGGAAGGGACCGCAGGGACCCATGACCATCGATCCCGCAACGCGGCAGGCGATCCAGAACGTGTACATCCGTCGTGCCGAGCGAGTCGACAACCGCGTGGTCAACGTCGTGGTCGATACGTTCACGGGCGTGCGCCCGCAGCCGACTGGCAACTGAAGGCCGCAACCGGCGAACCCGCATGCGCAGACTGCCGGGCCTGCAAGGCCGGCCCGGCCCAACCGATGATGTGAGGCAACATGAAAGCCAGCGATCTCAAAGGCCTGTTCGCCATCATTCCGACACCGGCGACGCCCGATGCCAACAAGCTCGGCGCGCTCAATACGGTGGCGCTCGATGAGACCGAACGGCTCGTGTCGAGCCTGATCCGCGACGGCGCCAGCGGCCTGATCATCCTCGGCACGACCGGCGAATGCGCGACGCTCTCCAATGCTGACTACCGCACCTTCGTCGACTGCATCTGCAAGACGGTGGCGCGGCGCATCCCGGTGTTTGCCGGTGCGACGGCGCTGGGCGGGCATGAGGTCCATGCGCGCCTGACGTTCGTGCAGCAGCAGGGCGCTGACGGTACCCTGCTCGGCCTGCCGATGTGGCAGCCGTGCACGACCGACATGGCGGTCAAGTACTATTCGGAGGTCGCCGAAGCCTTTCCGCGGCTGCCGGTGATGGTCTACGCCAACGCCAGGGCATTCCGGTTCGCCTTTCCAACGGAGTTCTGGGAGCGGATTTCGACATTGGCGCCCACCGTCATCGCGGCCAAGTCATCGCATTCGCGCAACCTGCAGGCCAACCAGACGGCGACGGGCAACCGCATCCATTTCATGCCGCCGGACATGATCGTCGCCGACTTCGCCAAACTGTCGCCTGCCACCACGACGGCATGCTGGGCGACGGCGGCGGCGATGGGCCCCGAGCCTTGTGTCTCGATCATCGACGCCGTTCTCAGTGGCGATGCCGAACGCAGCCGCTTTCTCTCGGACCGGATCGCCTGGGCCAACAAGCCGCTTGAAACGATCCTCGAAGATCCGGAAGTCTTTGCCAGCTACAACATCCAGGTCGAGAAGACGCGGATCGCCGAAGCTGGCTATTGCGTGCCAGGGCCGTCGCGGCCGCCGTACGATGTCTTCCCCGACAAGTTCCGGGAGCCGTCCGTCGAATGCGGCCGGCGCTGGCGCGAACTGCGCGCGGAACTCCGCGCGCCGGCCATTGCTGCCAAGTGACGAACAAGCCGGCGGCGCTCAGGTGAACAGATTGCCGCCGCTGATGTGCATGGTCTGACCGGTGATCCACTTGGATTCCTCGGACAGAAAGAAGCAGGCGGCCGGCGCAATGTCGTCAGGTCGTCCGATGCGTCCGAGCGGATTGCGCTTCGCCCACTGCTCCTTGAAAGAGTCCGGCAGAAACCCCTCGATCATCGGTGTTTCGACGACACCGGGCGCAAGATTGTTGCAGCGAATTCCCTCGGGGCCGAGCTCGAGCGCCAAAGTCCTGGTCAGTCCCTGGATGCCGGCCTTCGAGGCCACGTAAGCGACGCCGCCTGGCTGTCCCGATATGGCGAGCCCGGATGAGATCAGCACGATAGACCCGCCGCCCGACTGCCGCATGGCGCGCACGGCTGCCTGCGCACACAGGAAGCTGCCGGTGAGGTTGATGCCGATGACCATGTTCCAGGCCTCGAGCGGATATTCGGTGAAGGGCGCATTCCTGACCACGCCGGCAGCACAGACGATGCCGTCGAGACCGCCGAGTTTGCCGACAAGCTCGGATGTCGAGGCCTGCACATTGTCCGGATCGAGAACATCGACGGTCGCGGTGAAAACCTTCGACGCCAGCGCGCCAAGTTCCTTCACCGCCGCTTCGAGCGAACTCTGGTCGCGGTCCATCAGGCCGATGCTTGCGCCTTCGGCGAGAGCCGTGGCGGCGATCATGCGGCCGATGCCGCCGGCGCCGCCGGTGATGATAATGCGCTTGCCGTCGAGACGAGTCGAATTGGCCACTGTGCTTGTCATGAATGGGCTCCTGCTCTGAATGTCATGCTGCTATAAGCCGCGGGCGTCACGATACGTTGGCATGCAGGCCCATGAGATCGCTGAGCAACGCCTGATTGCCACGCAACTCGTCGGGACTGGCGGTATGCACGATCTGGCCACGGTCCATGATCACGCAACGGTCGGCCAGTTCCAGCGCGACCTCGACGATCTGTTCGACAAGAACGATGGCCAGGCTCTTCGAGGACGCGAGCATTTTCAATGAGTCCATGAGCTGCTCGACGATGATCGGCGCCAACCCCTCCGTCGGCTCGTCCATCAGCAGAACTTTGGGATTGCCGACCAGGGCGCGACCGATTGCCAGCATCTGCAGCTCGCCGCCCGATAGCTGACGCCCGAGATTCCTGGCGCGCCGGCGCAGGGAGGGAAACAGGTCCATCACCCGATCCATCGTCCAGTCGCCGCGACGCGCGGCGGCGGACAGGTTTTCCGTGACGGTGAGATTGGGGAATATCTCGCGGCTTTGCGGCACGAGGCCGAGCCCCGCACGGCAGCGCTCGAAAACCGGCAGGGCTTCAAGTGGCTTGCCGTCAAGCCGTATCGTTCCGGACACGCGCCGGGCGCGGCCGGAGATCAGCTCAAGGGTCGTGGTCTTGCCGACGCCGTTGCGGCCGATGATGGAGACGACCTCGCCGGCTGCAAGACGCAGGGAGAGGTCTTCGACGATGGTCGTCGGCCCCCATCCGCCCGTCAGGTGCTCGACCTCAAGCATGGGCGCGGCTCCCGCTGCTGTGCCGCGCACCGAGATAGACGGAGCGCACGAGTTCAGACTCCAGCACCTCGCGTGGCGTACCCGACAATTCAAGCCGGCCGTCGACAAGCAGGGCAACGGTTGTCGCGAATTCGCGGACGATATGCATATCGTGTTCGATGAGGAGAATGGCCGTTTCGGCAGGCAACAGTGCGAGACCGTTCAGCACACTTGATATTTCGGACTTCGGCAGGCCGGCGGCCGGCTCGTCGAGCAGCAGCACTTTCGGCCGCAAGGCCATGGCGATGGCGATTTCCAGGAGCCGCTGCTCTCCGTAGGACACTTCGGACACGGTCTGGGCCATGCATCCGTCGAGCCCGAAGGTGGCGGCGATCTCTTCGCCTTCCTCGATGAGGGCCTTCTGCCGCGAGGCGATCAGCCAGGGCTTGCCGCTGATGCCGGCGCGCTCCGACAGGGCCATGAAAATGTTTTCAAACACGGTGAGCTTGAAAAACAGGTTGCTGATCTGAAAGGTGCGGCCGAGGCCGAGCGCCACACGATCACGCGCCGACATTGAGGTGACGTCGATCCCTTGGAGGACGACGCTGCCTGCATCCGGCTTGAGAACACCTGAAAGCTGATGGACCAGCGTCGACTTGCCGGCACCATTGGGTCCGATGAGGGCATGCCGGGCGCCGCGCTCCAGTTCGAACGACACGTCGTTGGTGACAGCGAGTTCGCCAAACCGCTTGCTCAGGTTACGGACGGAAAGGGCGGCCTCGGTCATGCGGACTGCTTCCGCATGAACGTCCGCCGCATCGCATCGATCAGGCCCATCACGCCCCCCCGCGTGAAGAGAACGACGGCCAGCAGCATCGCGCCGATGATGAACATCCAATAGAATGGGGCAAACTCGGATGCGACGTTATGAATGAGCATATAAACGATGACGCCGGCAAAAGCGCCGTAGAGCCGGCCCAGGCCGCCGACCACGAGCATCACGAGGACGCCGGCGGAAACATCGATGGAGAAAACATTGACGTCGACAAAACTGGTCGTCTGCGCTGACAAAGCGCCTGCGGCCCCTGCAAGCCCGCTGCTGATGGCATAGAGCTCGATCACATGTCGCCGCACCGGCGCACCGATCAGCTGCATCCGGCCGTAGTTTTCGCGAAGTCCCTTGAGGGCGAGGCCAAACGGCGATGCGACCAGAATGCGGATAGCGACAAAAAACACCAGCAGCCATGCCAGCGCATAGAGGAAGGCCGTGTGCCCATAAACGGACCAGCGGAAGACGCCGAAGACGGGCGCCATGGAAAATCCCTGCAGGCCATCATCGCCGCCCGTCAGCCAACTGGCATTCTTGGCGCCTTCATAAGCAATGAGGCCAAGCGCCATGGACGTCATGATGCTCGCCATGCCGCGCAGCTCCGCGAGAACGATGCCCAGCAGAGTGCCGACGATCGCGGTGAAGACGGTCGCCATCACCAGGCCGGTCAGCGGCTCGCTCCATCCATGTTTCGCCAGCAGCCCGGCCGCATAGGCGCCGGTACCGAAGTACAGTGCATGGCCAAGCGTCACGATTCCAGCATAGCCGGTCAGCAGGTCGAGCGACAGGGCAAACAGGATCATGACGATCATGCTGGTGCCGAGCGCAAGGTAGTCGCTCGCCAGGAAGAAGACGGCGAGTGCGGCAAGCCAGGGTATCACCTCGACCGGCGAAAATGGCTGCGCCAGGATGCGCGCACCGATGGATGCGCCGGGCGCGGTCGCGTCACGTGGCATGGTACACACCTCTCGAGCGCCAGAACATCAGCGCCACCGCCAGGACGTAGACCACATAGGAGCCGATCTGCGGCACGAGCAGGCGGGCCGCCGTATCGATGAGCCCAATCGCCAGCGCGATGATCGCGCATTCCATGATACGGCCTTCGCCAGCGAGGCCGACCACGAAAAAGATGATGACGATGTACTTGAATGCGTATGTGGGCTCCGGCGGGATCAGCGCGAAGCCGACGGCCCCGCCAAGCGCAGCGAGCGCGGCCCCCAATGCGAAGGCGTAGGAGAAGATGCGTGACACGTCGATGCCGATGGCCTCCGCCATGGAGCGGTTGTCGACGGCGGCACGCAGATGCACCCCAAACTGCGTGCGATTGAGCAGAAGCCATAATCCGGCAATGGTTGCGACGCCGACGAAAATTATGCCGAGGCGGTAGGCCTGGACCTGGACGACATTCAGGTCGACGTTGGCGGACAGCCACGACGGTAGAGGGCTCGAAATCGGTTCTGGACCATAGATCGCGGTGAGCGCGGCGATCGATATGAACACAAGGCCGACGGTGAGAACGACATGGTCGAGCTCGGACCGCTCATAAATGGGGCGATACAGAAAACGCTCCACCGGAATGCTGATGATGACCGAGACGATAACGGCAAGCAGGGTCGCGAGCGGCATGGCGATGCCGTAATTGTTCATGAAGCCGACGGCCAGATAGGCGCCGGTGGCGGCGAATGCGCCGTGGGCCAGGTTAACCACACGCATGACGCCCATCGTGACCGCCAGTCCGACCGAAATGGCGAACAGGATCATGCCGAATGACGTCCCGTACACCAGGATGAAGGCGGCCTTGGCAAGCATGCGCCTTCCTAGCTTCTGATCTGCGTCGCGGCAACCGCATGATCGCTGAGAATTGTCCTCGCCCCCACCGCTCCCCCTGCCCTACCTTATGCGGGCGCCGCTGTGCCTGCTCTTCTGGATATGTCATCCTATGAGGGCGCAGGCGAGGCCGCAATGCGCTTGTCTCGCCAATGCTTGAACGGTTTTCATTCAACGCGATTTAAGGTTCATCGCTTCACGTGCAATCATTGTGCGTACTCGCCCGTAGAGCAGCTCACGCCGCTGCGCTAGCTTTCCGGCAAAGCTGAACCTGTCCCAGGGAGGACGATGCGTGGCCGAATTTGGAAAGCATCTCCAGGAGCTCAATCCGATTCCGGAGCCACTGCGCCGCAAATGGCAGCAAAACGACATGGTGCCGCTCTGGGAGACCGAGAACGACATTTTTGCGCCGCCGCGCGAGCAGCCCCGTCACTGGCCGTGGTCAGTCATGCGGCCGATCCTCGTGGAAACGTCCGAGATCACCGATCCGGCCATCATCGAGCGGCGCGTGCTCCAGCTTGTCAATCCGACCGCGGAAATAGCCGGCGGCGACGCCACGGCGGGCTTGATGAACGCGGCGCTGCAGGCCCTGCGCGCGGGCGAATCGGCAAGGCCGCACCGGCATTCGATCAATGCGCTACGCTTCATCCTTGAAGGGAACGGCGCTCAGACCATCGTCAATGGCCGACCGTGCCGGATGACGCCGGGCGACCTCGTCCTGACGCCCGCCTGGGCCTGGCACGAACACAGGCACGATGGTGGCGCGGTCTCCATATGGCTTGACGTGCTGGACGGCAATCTGCACCGCATCCTCGGCCAGGCGATCTTCCAGCCAGGGCCGGCGATCGATCTCGAACCGGCCGGCGATGAGCCATCATCCGCCTGCGCGACCATCGAGCCGGTGCATCACGGGAAAGCACCGGACGTCTTCCGCTATCCCTGGAACGATGCGGAACGCGTTTTGAACGCGGCGCCAGCGGGTCCCGACGGCGTTCGCAAGGCAAGGTATATCAACCCGGCAACGCGCGGCGCATGTCTGCCGCTGATCGACTGCTGGTTGCAGCAGATCGATGCCGGCGGGCAATCAGTTGCGGCGAGTTCTCCCGCTGACACAGTGGTTTCCGTGGTTGAGGGCGAAGGTGTCTCGAGGATCGGCGACCGCGAAATTCAATGGTCGGCAAAAGATACGTTCACCATTCCAAGGCGGACCGTGGCATCGCATATGGCCAGCAAGATGTCGCGGCTGTTCTTCGCAAGCAATGTCGAAGTCTATCGGCGGCTTGGACTTGCGGAGCAAGGGACAGGCACGCAGCAACCCGGCGCCTGAGAGGAGCATCGGAGGGAAGAACCATGGCAGACACGGATGTCTCACCCGTTCCCGATTTCACGCGCACGCTGCGCCTCGACGGAAAGGCCGTCATCGTTTTCGGCGCCGGACAGGGCATCGGCCGCCAGGCCGCCCACGCGGTCAAACAGGCCGGCGCCGATGTCATCTGCGTCGATCTCCATCACGATGCTGCGACGCGTGTCGCAGCGGAGGTCGGTGGCGCCGCCATCGCCTGTGACGTCACCCAGCGAGAAGCGGTCGAGGATTGTTTCGCGCAGGCCGAGTGCCTGATGCCGGGTCGTTTGCGAGGCATCATCGATATCGTCGGCGAGGCGCGCCTGACGACCCTGGATGCGGCAACCGACGCACTCTGGCAGTCGCAGTTCGATATCGTCACCAAGCATGCTTTCCTGGTCACCCAGGTCGGAAGCGCGCTGCTGCGCGGCAACGGCGGCGGTGCCATCAGCTTTGTCGGTTCGCTATCCGGCCGCAGAATGTTGACCAAGCAGTCCATCTACGGGCCGGCCAAGGCGGCGTTGCATCATCTGGTTCAATGCGCCGCCTTTGAACTGGCCGGACAGGGTATACGGGTTAATGCCGTTGCACCGGGGTTCGTCCATACGCCCCGGATGGACCGCATGGTGTCTGAAGCGAAGTGGCGGGAGATCGAAAGTGCGATCCCTGTCGGCAAGGCAGCCGCGTCCTATGAGATCGCGCAGGTCCTGCTGTTCCTGACCTCGGATATGGCGAGCTACGTGACCGGCCAGATCATCGGCATGGACGGTGGTCTCGCCACGGGCACGCCCTTGCCGGTTCTTTTCTAGGATCATCGGAGACGCACATGAAGGCCTGGGTGATATTCGAACGCCAGTCAGCGGAAAGCCTCGATTTCGTGCCGGCTTATCGATCGCTGGCTGCGCCAAGCGTCAAGAAATTCGGCGGCCGCTATATAACCGTGAGCTATGACAATCCGATCGTGGAAGGCCCGGTCATCGACGAAGGTCCGGCAATGATCAGCGTCATCGAATTCGCGTCACGCGCCGATGCCGAGGCCTGGTATCACTCTAAGGACTATGCCGCCGCCATCGCCACGCGCGTCGGCCAGGTCGTCAACCGGGCGATGATCATCGACGTCAATCCGCCGGAATATGCGGTGCAAGCCGGGGCGATCTAGAGCTTTTTCGGTTCTGATGCAATCAGAACCGAGCTCTAGGTTTTTGTTTTGACGCATTTTCTTCTCGCGAACCGGCAGCCACTTCGCTCGAAAATGCTCTAGATTTGCCGCGCGCCGGCCCAGCGCTGCTCGCTGATCGCGCGGCTCACGACCTTCTCGATCAGGCTGCGTGTCTTGCGCAGACCGATCATGTGGCTCCTGTGCCGGTTGATCGCCAGCATCCAGCGCAGTTCCAGACCGCCTAGCGTTGATATCCACATGCCCGCCTGTTGCGGATTGTCGAACACCCTGCCAACAGCCGCGCATTGGTCGACGCATCCCGAGCGCACGAGCGTATGCGCGATTTCCATGTTCTCAGGTTCAAGCACCACATCGGGAGCTGGAAGCCTCGCAGCCTTGAGGGCGTCTTCCAGTATGGTGCGAACCGCATTGGGGCGTCCCGGCATCGCCATCGGGTAGCGTGTCGCCTCCTCGAGACCGGCTTCATCATCCGGCTGCGGCAGGCCCAGTTTGCGGAACAGGATGATCGGTTCGCAGGCAATCGGTATCTGCTCGAAATCGGCGACGGACACGAGCTTCTCGGGCACGATCGCGATGTCGAGGACGCCCTGGTTGAGCAGGTCCTTGATATAGATGTTGAAGCCTTCGAAGATGCGCAGCTTCGTCTTCGGCGCCGCCGCGCGCATCTCATTGATGAGCGGTACGGTGACATGATCCCTCACCGGTGTCGGCATGCCGATCACGACCTGTGTCGCCGGTTCGTCCGACAATTCCTCGCGGATCGCGGCTGTGTGCTGCAGCAACTCCGGTGCGCGGTCGGCCAGCAGCTGCCCGGCGTTCGTCAGCGCCACACCGCGGCGTCTGCGGATCAGCAACGGACGGCCGATGTCGCGCTCGAGTTCGACCAACGCGCGGCTGAGGGCCGGCTGCGTGACGCCGATCTCCTTCGCGGCCCTGTTGATGCTCCCGAATTCAGCGACGCGGAGGAAGTTTTCCAGCAATTGAGTGTTCATGGGGCAGCCCGGTGTCGCCTCCAAACCAAGCTACGGTTGCACATGCAGCGTTGCACGGTTCTTCAGATTTTGCACAAAAGGTAACCGCAAATTCCCGCCGTCGTCAAATGCCATTGTCGGCTCATGGACGCGGCGCGCGTGAAGAAGCTGCATTTTCCTGTGTTGAAGAGCCCCATAAATACATGATATCTATGTATCTAAGCCTCATTCGCCACGGCGGGAACGACGGCCTCGGCATTTTATGTGAATCGAATAGCGCTGCTTGACCAAGCACCAGAGTTTGCATAAAAAATCCAACTGTGCGCAATGCTGGTCTTAACTTTGGGGTTGTCCGTGTACGCCATCGCTGCATCGTTTGACGTCAATCCGGTAGGCGAACCCGTCGTCATCAGCCGGGAGGACATGTGGAAGGGCCTGGTCCAGAAGGCGGAATACGCTGTGCCCTTCGTGCCGGCGATGGACGATTGCAGAATTATCGAACGCTTCGAGGACGGATTTATCCGCGAAATCCACCTGCGCGGCACAGTCATGCGAGAGCGCATCGTCTTCACTCCGGACGTCCAGGTTCATTTCACGCGCATCGATCCTGCCGATGGCGGCTGGATCGCCAACGTCATGAGCGAGTCGGAGCACGGCCTGCAGCTCACCTTCGTGTTTGCTCTGACATTCCCCGGTGTCGCAGCCGGCTCGGCGGAAGAGCGCGCGCGTGGCGATGACGTGAAGGCGAGCTATATCGAGGCAATCACCGCGACGATCGCCGAGACCCGCCGCCGCGTTAAAGCCGGCACCATCTGACCGGGTGAGCGAACGGAGCAGATCGGGTAGGCCAGCCTATGAACATTGTCGATCCGGATACGCTTCGCAGTTCCGCCACCGAGCGTGGCGAGAAAGCGCCGTCGCTTTCGGAGCAGGCCTATCGCCTGCTGCGGCACCAGATCCTGCGCCGGGAAATCCCGCCCGGCGAAAGATTGCGCATGGAAGTCCTCCAGCGCGAATATTCCTTCTCCAGCAGTCCCCTGCGCGAGGCGCTCAACCGTCTGGTGGTCGAAGGGCTCGTGACCGCCGACGACCATCGCGGCTTCCGTGCGGCGGAAATGTCGGCTGAGGATCTGCACGACATCACCGCATTCCGCCTTGTCAACGAGCCTGCAGCGCTCGCGCAATCGATTGCCAGAGGCGATGATGCCTGGGCAGGGCATGTGATCTCGACGCATCATCAGCTCGAGAAGATCGAAGAAAAAATCGCCCGTGAAGAAGCGCACTGGAACGAAGAGTGGACCGCGCGCCACAAGAATTTCCACATGGCGCTGGTCTCGGCCGCGGACTCTGTAAGGCTGGTGACGATCTGCTCGAGCCTCTTCGATCAGGCCGAACGCTACCGCCGCTTCTCGGCCCGCAACCGCGTCAATCCGCGCGACACGAAGGACGAACATCGCAGGCTGATGGAAGCGGCCGTAGGCCGACAGGGCGAACTGGCCGTTGCGCTTCTGAAAGAGCACCTGCAACGCACCACGCGCAATGTGATCGATCTGGGCGGATATCAATCGATGTCGGCGGAGTGAAGCTGCAGGACGCCGCTTCCCTTCAAGTTGAGGCGTCCTCGCTACAGCGGTTCGATGCCTGCCGACTTCACCACCGCCGACCAGCGGGCGAATTCATCGCGCACGAACTGCGTCAATTCCTTCGGCGTCGATGATTTCGGCTCGATCATCTGAGCGCCGAATTTGGCGACCACCTCCGGATCGACAAGCACGCTGGCGACCTGCTTGTGCATTTCGTCGAGCATGGCGGGCGGCGTACCCGGCGGCGCGATCAGCGCGTTCCAGGCGCTGGCCTCGACGCCTTCGATGCCGGCTTCGGCGAATGTCGGCACGTTCGGCAGGAAGACCGACCGTTTGGGTTCGGTCACCGCCAGGATTTTCATCTTGCCGTCGCTTGCCAGAGGCACGACGGACACCGCCGGCAGGACGGTCATCTGAACATCGTTCTGCATCACCGCCTGGGCTGCCTGCGGCGAGCCGCCGAAGACGACATGCACGACCTGCGTGCCGCTCTTGGCCGCGATCAGCTCCATCGACAAATGCGACAGCGAGCCGCGTCCGATCGAAGCGTAATTATACTTGCCGGGGTTCTTCTTGAGAAGGTCGATCAATTCCTTGACCGAATTGACGCCCAGCTGATTGCTCACCGCCAGCACGCTCGGCTGCGAGGTCAGCATCGTCACCGGCGCGATGTCCTTGAACGGATCGTAGGGCATGGACTTCATCAGCACGGTGTTCATTCCCATCGGGCCGAACAGGCTGATGCCGATGACAGAACCATCCGCCGGCGCCTTGGCGACGACATCCGTGCCGGTATTGCCGCTGGCGCCGGGGCGGTTCTCGATGATGAAAGCCTTGCCGGAACGCTGCTGAAGCTTGTCGCCGATGACCCGGGCGATGATATCGGGAGAAGAGCCGGCAGCGAACGGCACGATGAACTTCACGTTGCCGGTCGGCCAGGTCTGCGCCGAAGTCTGCGCCGAAGCCGGCAGGCTGGTGAGGGCGACCACCGCGCCGATGAGTGCCAGGAACCTTCGCATGGTGTCTCCCCCATTTGCGTGTTGATGGAGGCCTGCCTAGCACAGGAGCCGGCAAGACCGCAAAATCGCGGGCGGCGTGCCCGCCCGAAAGGTGGACGCGACTGCCATGCCGTTGTACGGATTTCCGTACAGACTGGGAATCCAGCGTTTTCTGCTTCAGGGATGGCGATGAGCACTTCAAGAAATTATGATTTCATTATTGTCGGCGCAGGGTCTGCCGGCTGCGTTCTGGCCAACAGGTTGTCGGCCGATGCCGACACCAAGGTCCTGCTGATCGAAGCCGGACCAGCCGACCGCCATCCCCTCATTCATATTCCGCTCGGCATGGGCAAGATGCACGAGCATGAAATGTTCGATTGGGGCTACCGCACCGAGCCGGAGCCCAATCTCAACAATCGCCGGATCGAGGCCATGCGCGGCAAGGTTTTAGGCGGCTCCTCCTCGATCAACGTCATGGCTTATACGCGCGGCCACCGCGGCGATTACGACCGCTGGTCGCAGAACGGCGCCACCGGCTGGTCGTATGCAGAATGCCTGCCCTATTTCAAGCGCAGCGAAACCTGGCAGGGCGGCGAGAATCCCTGGCGCGGCGGTGACGGCCCGCTCGGCACCGAATATGCGCGCACGCGCGATCCGCTGTTCGAGGCCTGGATCGATGCCGCCAGACAGGCCGGCCTGCCCTATACGGACGATTACAACGGCGAGAGCGGCGAAGGCGTCGGACGCAGCCAGTATACGATCCGCAACGGCCGGCGTTCCTCGACCTCGAGCGCCTATCTCAAGCCGGCGCGCAACAGGCCGAACCTCACCGTCGAAACCAATGCGCTGACCACGCGTATCGTGATGGACGGCAAGCGCGCCCGCGGCGTTGAATTTACCAACAACGGCATGAGCGTCACAGCTCACGCCGACCGCGAGGTCATTCTCAGCGCCGGCACGTTCAACACGCCGCAACTGCTGATGCTATCCGGTATCGGGCCAGCCGATCATCTGAAATCGCTGGGTATTACGCCGGTTGCCGACCTGCCGGTCGGCAAGAACCTGCAAGATCATCTGGCTGCGATGATCATGTTCACGCGGCCCAAGAATCCGTCGCCGTTCCGCGACACGATGCGGTTCGACCGCATCGCATTCGGCATGGTGCAATCCTATCTGACGGGCACAGGCGCCGGCACGGTGGTGCCGGGCGGCCTGCATGCCTTCATCAAGACCAGGCCGGATCTCGCCGTGCCCGACATCGAATTCATGTTCCGCGGCCTGCCGGGCGATGCCGGCATGTGGTTTCCGGGCATCAAGGCGCCCTATCTCGATGGCTACGGCATCAGGCCCTGCCTGCTGCATCCCGAAAGCCGCGGCGAAGTGACCCTGCGCAGCACCAACCCGGGCGAGCCGCCGCGCATCTTCTACAACTTCTTCACCGCGCCGAACGACCTGCCGCGGCTGCGCAACGGCTTCAAGCGCGCGCGCGACGTCGCCTATCAGAAGGCCATGGACCCCTATCGCGGCGAGGAGAAATCGCCGGGGCCGAAGGTGAAGACCGACGACGAGATCGATGCCTTTCTCAAACGCACGGCGATCACCGCGCATCATCCGGCCGGCACCTGCAAGATGGGCACGGATGCCCAGGCGGTTCTCGATCCGCAATTGCGTGTGCTCGGCGTCGATGGCCTGCGCGTGGTCGATGCCTCGGCCATGCCCGACATGGTCGGCGCCCATATCAACGCCTGCGTCATCATGATGGCCGACAAGGCAGCGGACCTGATCCGCAACGTCGATCCGCTGCCGCCGTCGAATGCATAGAATCTGGCTCTTCCGCAACGTGCGCAAACGCACATTCTCGTATCCCGGAGCATTGTATCGCTGAAAGAATAGACTCAAATTTCACCATGCCCACGAGGCCGATCATGAAAATGCCTTTGCCCCGGCGTCTTGCTGTTCGTGCTTTCACCGCTTTCCTGCTTGCCGGCGTTTCGACCCTGGCAGTTCATGCGGAAGCAACGACGGACGAAGAGAAGGCCGCCGCGGTCAAGGCCTGCGATCTCGGCGCAACCTCGCCGCTCGATCCAGACGGCAAGGCGCCGCCGGTGCATCTCGGCGAACTGAACCCGACCTTCGACATGGCCGTCACCGAAAAGCTCATCACCGCCTGTCGGGATGCGGCGCTGGCCTTCCCCGACGAACAGCGTTTCGCCATCCAGTTGGCGCGGGCGATGTACATGGATTTCAAATCCGCCGATGTGGTTGTGCCGACATTGCAGCGCTTCGCCGACAATGGCCATGTCGAAGCGCAGTACATGATGTACCGCTCGCGCGCGTCGAAGCTCGATCCGATGCGCAATCCCACCGAAGCGAACAAGATGATGAATTATCTCCGCAATGCCGCCGAAGCAGGCCATGCGCTGGCGATCGCCGAGATGCGCAACCTGCGCCGTTTCGGCGGCCTGCTCAAGCGGGACCATATGGAAGCAATCCGCTGGGCCGAGCGCTGGGCCGATCTTCCGTCCCAGGGGCCCGGCGGCGAATGGGGGCATCAGAAGGAATTTCAGGAAGTCGGCAAGCTTTATGCCGCCGCCATGCGCATTTTCTTCAAGGAAGTTTCGCCAGAAGACAAGAAGAAGGCGTTCGAGACGATCAAGGCGATGTATGACGCGGGCAACTCCATGGCAGTCGACGTCTATGGCATTGCCTTGCGCGACGGCTCCGGCGTCGAGAAACAGCCCGAGGCGGCGCGCGCCGTGTTCGAGCGCGGCGTCGCTGCAGGCAATAGTTCAGCCGCGGTGGAACTGGCGCGGATGCTCATCAGCGGCGAAGGCGGGCCGCGCGATGTCAAGCGCGCCATCGACCTGCTCACCACCAAGTCGATGCATTATGGTCCTCAAAGGGCAGAGGTGATCGCAAAGCTGTTTCTGCCGAATGAACTCGTCGCCCGCGATCCACGCCGCGTGATTCAGGCGATGCAGGACACGCCGGGAACGATCGAGGATTACATTACGCTGGCTGGCCTGCTCCAGGACTATCAGGCGAAGGTCAACAAGACCGGCCTGATCGAGAAACTGTCGCTTGCCGCCGCCGTCGGCGAGCCCGGCGCCGGAATGGCGCTGGCGCAACTCAAGCTGTCGCAGAACTCCGATTTTCGCGATGAAGCGGGCGCGCGCGAACTGCTCGCCCTGCTGGCCCGTGACGGCGACAAGGATGCGCGGCTGATGCTGGCGGCAGCGCATTTCAGCAATCTGGATTCCACCAGCCAGACACGCCTCACGAGCGGGCCGATGAGCGAGGCGGATATTCGTGCCGCGATCACGGAAGGTGTTGCCGCCAACAATCCACGCGCTTTTCTTCTGCAGGGACAATTGACCCGCAAGGGCGTGCTGTTTCCTCAGGATGATGAAGCCGCCACAAAACTGATCGTCAAGGCGGCGGAACTCGGCAACATCGACGCCATGCTCATGGCCGGCAAGGCCTATGATGACGGCCTAGGTGTGCCGAAAGATCCCCGTCAGCGGCTGCGCTTCTGGCGTGAGGCGGCGCGGCGCGGATCGGTGCAGGCGCAGGAACAACTGGCCTCGGCCTTCACTTTCGATTTCGGCGCTCGCGTGATGAACCTGCTGGAAGGCATCACCGTGCCGATCGCTCTTTACGGCAATGGCGCCGGGCGCCGCTATGGCGACCAGACCAATATCATGGGCATGCAGCCGGCGATGATGGCGATGAGCGGCATGTTCACCGGCGGCCGCATCAGCGACTTTCCGCGCAAGGCCATTGTCGCCGCCGTCATGGACGGCTTTCAATGGGCGCCGGCCGGACTAAGCGAGGAAAAACTCGTGCCGCTGGCAAAGATACTGCCGCAAGATATCCGTGCGGATATCGAGAAGATCCTGAAAGCGGAAGCGGGCTTCTCAGGCGATCCGCAGGGCTATTTCGGACCCGATGCCAGGGCGGCGCTCCGCAAATGGGCTGAAGCCAAAGGTCCGTTTAACGGCCGACAGCAGCAGGTGGCGGCGGTGGCCCCGCAGGCTAACCCCTCGCCGGCTGCATCTTCCTCGCCGTCCGCCTTGCCGGCAGCGACCGTCTCCGCGGTGCGGGACAAAGCCTTCGCGCTCGTACCGGCGGCGAAGAACGATGCCCAGCGCACGGCCGCCATCCGCCAGATCAATGCGCTGGCCCGCTACGGCGACCAGCCGGCGCGATGGGTCATCATGCGCAATTACCATCAATCAACGTTGCTGCGCGCCGCCGTGACGCCGGCTGAATTGACGCGCTACAACCTCGATATCCTCGTCTCCAATCTGGCAGAAACGCCCAAAGCCGACTTCGAATTCATTTTCAATCTGACTGAAATGTACAAGAAGGATCGCAGCAAGGGCTTCGCCGGCGCCTTTGTCGGCGCCGTCCGCGACGACCCGCGCCTGCAGGATCTTTCGGCGCTGATGGAAATCGCCAAACACATGCAGTTCTCGCCCGGCGCCTGCGATGCGGTGGCTTCTGCAGCACGCCAGTTGAAGGTTTCAGTTTCGAACGACGATGGCTGTTCGGAAGGATCGCTCGATGCGCTGATCGCCTATGCCAAAAAGGCCGGCCCCGCGAATATCGAGACGAAAGCGCGGGAAACTGCTGCCGCCGAGGTCGCCAAACTGGCGCAATAACAGCGCACTCTCGCTCCCGTTGCCGACAGCCTAGCTCTTGCCTATGCTGCCGGAAAACGGGAGGAAACTATATGAAGCGCGTCGGTCTCATCATTCCCTCATCCAACCGCATGGTCGAGCAGGAAATGGTCCGGCATTTTCCGGATGGCGTCGAAGCGCATGTCACCCGCCTGCGGATGACAGGTGATCACCAGATGTCTCAGGAGCAGTTGCTGCCGCGCGTGCGCGAAGCCAGCGGCGCCCTGGCCGATGCCAAGTGCGATGTCATTGCCTTTCACTGCACCGCCAATTCCATGGAGGGCGGCCCGGAGGGCGAAGCCCATATCCTGGACGCCGTGCGTGACGGCGGCGCCAAACAGGCGACGACCACCGCCTCCGCGATCCGCCGCGCCCTGACAGTCCTCAATGCCAGGCGTATCGCGCTGATCACGCCCTATAGCCAGGCGGTCACCGAGCACGAGGCGGCGTTTCTGGCCGAGATCGGCCATCCGACCATCAGCGCCAAGGGCCATAACCTGCCCGGAAGCGACGCCTATTGCGTCGCGTCGCCGCGATTCTGGCGCGACAAGACTTTGGAGGCGCGCAATGCGGACGCTGACTGTTATTTCATCAGTTGCGCCAATACCTCCGCGTTCAGCGTTATCGACGAGTTGGAAAGCGAGCTCGACCGCCCGGTGATCACCTCGAACCAGTCTGTGGTCTGGGATACGCTGACCAGGATCGGCTGGCGGGACATGGACGGCTGTCCGGGGCGGCTGTTCCGTACCCAATGACCGCGGGTGAGCGGCATTCTGCCCTCTCGCCGCCAACGTGCATAATGTCTAGTCTGAGGACAGGATAAAACGAAGCGCCGAACGCGCGCCGGCATCTGGTGAGGAAGACGAGGAAATTTGGGAATGACTGAGATTTCGATGCAATCGCGCATTGCGATGCACAACAACAACCAGTTGAAGATCGGCCTGTTCGGCGCCAATTGCTCGTCCGGCCGTGCGGTGACCCTGATCGAGGAGCGCTGGTCGGGAAGCTGGAAGGATTGCCTGGCGTTGGCAAGGACCGCCGACGACGTCGGCATCGACTTCATGCTGCCGGTCGGGCGCTGGAAGGGCTATGGCGGCGACACGGATTACCAGGGCTCCACGCTGGAAACGGTGACATGGGCGAGCGGGCTTCTGGCCTCGACCAAGAACATCACGGTGTTCGGCACGGTGCATGCGCCGATGTTCAATCCGCTGATCGCGGCGAAGGAATTCGTCACCGCCGATCACATCGGCGAGGGGCGCTTCGGTCTCAACATCGTCTGCGGCTGGAACGAGGGCGAGTTCGACATGTTCGGCATGGAACAGCGCGATCACGACCGGCGCTATGAATACGCGCACGAATGGATCGAAGTCGTCAAACGCGCCTGGGGGCCTGAAGTCAACTGGACGTTCAACGGCGAGTTCCTGAAGCACAAGGGCGTCCGGATGAAGCCGAAGCCCTATGGCGACTCGCGTCCGATCATCATGAATGCAGGGGCCTCAGCCAACGGGCGGGCTTTCGCATTGAAGAACTGCGACGCTTTCTTCACCTCGGGCTCGCGCACGAGCGATGCGGAAACCGCCGCGAAGGTGAAATCCATCAAGGAACAGGCGGCGGGATACGGCCGCGAGATCGACGTCTATACGGTCGGCGTTGTCACCTGCCGGCCGACACAGAAGGAAGCGCAAGAATACTATCACAATGCCTCGGTGGTGCAGGCTGACTGGAATGCCGTGCGCGATATCCTGGCCTTGAAAAATATCTCGCCCGAGACGGTCGGACAGGAGAAATATGACGAGCAGCGCCGCAACTATGCCAATGGCATGGGCGGCCTGCCGATCGTCGGCGACCCCGACCACGTGGCCAATGTTCTTGCCGGCCTGTCACGCGCCGGCGTGCGCGGCATCGGTCTGTCCTTCCTCAACTACGGACGTGAGCTGCCTTACTTCGCCGACGAGGTGCTACCGCGTCTGGAACGCATGGGGGTGCGTGCGAAGCGGCCGCATTAGAGCAGCGTGCGAAAAGGGATGCCGGAGGAACGCACGATGCTCTAGAGCATTTTCGAGCGAAGTGGATGCCGGTTCGCGTGAAGAAAATGCGTCAAAACAAAAACCTAGAGCTCGGTTCTGATTCCATGAGAAGCGAAAAAGCGCTAGTCGTTGCCCGAGAGATCGCGATGGGCTTTTTCGAGTTCCTCGGAGTAGCGGCGGATGAGATGCGCTTCGGTCAGCAGTCCCACGACCTTGCGGGATTTCAATCCTTCCACGACCGGTAGTTCTTCCGCCTTCTCCCTGTCGAAGATCGCTGCGGCGGCCTTCGCGTTCATGAGCGGGATCAATACCGTGTTCTTGTTGCGCAAGAGCGTGCCGATGGTTGGATCGTCCTCGCTGGCGGACGCCGTGTGCGCGTCCGGTACAAAGATCATTCCGGCGTAGTCGCCGTTTCTGTCGACCGCAATCACGCGCTGGGCAGCACCCAGGCGGAACTGCTTGCGGAATTCGTCGAGGCTCATCGAGACCGGCACGGTACGGATATCGGTGCGCATCATTGATCTCACCGTCAGGTTGCGCATCCAGCCGATATCGTTGGCGCCGCGGATCGTTTCACCGCGCAGATGGAAGCGCCATGTGGAGAACGAGTAGCCGAAGATCGACTTGACCACCATGCTGGATGCAATCGCCGCGGCGAGCACCACGCTGGTAATCGCAAGATCGCGCGTGGCCTCAAGTGCGAGAAAGGTCATCGTCAATGGGCCGCCCACGATTCCAACCGCGAGCGAGGTCATCCCGACAACCGCCGCCGTGGTCGGCTGGAGCGGCAGGTCCGGGACGACCATGCCGAAAACCGTCGCGAACATATTGCCGAGCAGGACACCAAGAAACAGGGACGCGAAGAACAGGCCGCCGCGAAACCCCGAGCCAAGCGAGATGGCGGAGGCTAGCAGCTTCAATGCGAAAACAAGCGCCACGGTGCCGAGCGCGAAGTTGTTCGTGAGGAAGAGGTGCATGGCGCCATGGCCGCTCGACAGCACGTGGGGCGTCATCAGCGCGAGACCGCCGACCGCAAGCCCGCCCAGCACCGGCCGGAATGCCTGGCGGACTTTGATCCAGACGAAGGTGCGCTCGACCAGCGTCACCAGTTGCATGATGGCGACCGAGCTCAGTCCCGCGACGACCCCGAGCAGGATGAAGGGGAGGTACTGCTCCGGGGTCAACGGCGCCACAAACCCGATCTCGATCGGGAACTGCTCGGCACCGAGCTGGGTGGCCATCAGCGATCCGGAGACGGCCGCGGCTATGACCGGGGCGACGTTGGCGATCGAATAAATGCCGATGATGAGTTCGAAGCCGTAGAAGGCGCCCGTCAGAGGCGCGCCGAATGCCGCGGCTATGGCAGCGGCAGCGCCACAGCCCACGAGCGTGCGGACATCGTTGCGGCGCAGATTGAATGTGCGGGCGAGACTGGAAGCGAAGCCTGCGCCCGTCTGGGTATACGCTGCCTCCAATCCCACCGACGCGCCGAACCCGTTGGACAATACGGTCTGGCCGGCCACGATCAGGGTATCGGCAATAGACAGCCGCCCGCCAAACAGCGCGTTGGCTTCGATCGGATCGACCAGGCTCCGGTTGCGGAAGCGCCGCAGCAGCCAGATGCTGATCCCCATCAACAACCCACCGGCGACAGGCACCAAAGCGTCGAGCGGATCCGACAGCTCGAGCAGGCCCGACAGCCTGACGTCGACGGAGAGGGAAAACAGATGTCTGTGCAGCAGGAAGGAGAGATTCGACAGGATTGTCACGGCGACGCCGGCGAATGCGCCGACCAGGCAGGCCAGCAGCACGATATGCAGGCCGCCGGATACGGCCACGGCTCTGAGGCGGGAAAGGATGTTTGCAGCTGTGAAAGACTGCTCGCTGTCGCCAGTTTGCATGGATCTTCGGTTGACAGGTTTATCCTGTAAACTCAACCCTGAGCAGGCTTGTCGACATACGCATCGCCCCCGGAAAAAGCCTGTGGCTGCCCTAAGTCTCCACACAACTTAGAGTTTCGGCTATGATCAAATCACGATCTAAACTTCATATTTGCGTTACGATACTTGGCTCGAAAACGCCATGGCATGCACGGCGTTACTTCGACGCCGCATAATTTGCCAACGCAACAATGTCGGCATCGCTCAGCCCCTGTGCGGCCGATGACATCGCCGGGTCGCCGCCCAGGCGCGTGTTGTCACGGTAGGCCCTGAGCGCGTCGAGGATATAGTCGGCGCGCTGACCGGCAAGACGCGGCGCCGTCTGCTCGCCGGACAGGTCCGGCTTGTGGCAACTTGTACAATGGCGCGGGTCGGCCAGTTGCGCGCCGCGTTGAGCCTGCGCCCGGTCGATGGGCTCATCGGTGCGCTCCGGCTTCTGTGCCGCGAAATAGGTGGCGAGCGCCTGGATCTCGTCATCCTTCATGTCCTTCATGAAGGGCTCCATCGGCTCGACCTTGCGCACGCCCTCGCGGATCAGCACGAGCGAATTGAGCAGGAAGAATTCCGGTTGTCCCGCGAGCGACGGAATTTTCTCTGTTTTGGAATTGCCTCCCGGCCCATGGCATGTGGCGCAGAGTTCAAGCCGCTCCGGCGATGCGGCCGACTGCGCCTGCGCCGCAGCCATGCCGGCGACCAGCAGCACAGTGGGCGCGGACGCCCCCAGTGCGTTTCGTATCCTGCTTCCAAACGACATCAATGCTGCGTTACCGCGGCGCGCTGCGACTTGTAGGTTATCCGGTAGATGGCACCGTTCTGTTCATCCGAGACCAGCAACGACCCGTCCGGCATCTGATAGGGCAGGACGAGCCGCACCATGTGCTCGTTCCTCTGTTCGTCGAGCAGCCCGGTCATGAACGGCGTGAGGGTGGCTTTGCCCATGCCGTTGCCGGCAACGCGCACCACGGCGAGATCGGAACCGAATTTCCTGTCGCGATTCCACGAGCCGCGGCGGGCGATGAAGGCGGCGTTCTTATATTCCGCCGGGAACATGTCGCCCGTATACCAATGCACGCCCAGCGATGCGGAATGCGGGCCCGTGGTCACCGCGGGCAGAATGACGTCCTTGCACGCATCGGGACGCTTGATGTCGGGATCGGCAATCCCGTTGGCGTGGCAATAGGGGAAGCCGAAGAACGCGCCCTCCTTGCCCTTCGGCAACCTGTTAAACTCGTCTTCCGGCCCTTCATTGCCGGCCCAGTCGCGACCGTTATCGGTGAACCAGAGTTCCCCCGTGACGGGATGCCAATCGAAGCCGACCGTGTTGCGCACGCCCTTGGCGATGATTTCCATATTCGCCCCATCGGCGTCGTAGCGGCGGATGTGGGAATGGGTGTTATAGTTGGGCTCGCAGATGTTGCATGGCGCCCCGACCGGAATATAGAGCTTGCCGTCAGGCCCGAAGGCGACGTAGCGCCAGCCGTGCGATCGATCGCCTGGCAGATTGAATTTCTCGGAAATATCGACCGGTTTGGGATTGTCGAGATTGTCCTCGATATTGTCGAAGCGATAGACATTCTTGTTGGCGACGACGATCAGTGCGCCATCCTTCATCGCAAGTCCGTTGGGCATGTTCAGCCCATGGGCGATGGTCTTGACCTCATGCTTGCCGTCCCTGGTGACAATCGCATAGACGCGGCCGAGCCCCTGGGTGCCAACGAACATCGTGCCTTTCGGTCCCAGCAGCATGGTGCGCGCACCGGCAATGCCCGCCTGCCATACCTCGACACTGAAACCCGGCGGCAGTTTGAAGCGGCTGATCGGCAGCTTGTCGGCGCCTGCCGCAATCGGGGAAATGGGAACGCCGCGCAGGTTCGGGCTCTGCTTGCTGCGCTCCGCCTGTTTCGCCACGTCGGGCACGGCCGGTTGCTGAGCAGACGCGATGCCTGGAGCCATTACCAAACCTGCAGCCAGGAGAGCGGCAAAACGGAAATGCATCGCGGACATAAGCATGAATGCCTCCCTGCGCCAGTTGAAATCAGGCATGCTTGGAATCTAGCGCCACTGAGGCGGCTGGCAACCGATCCTAACGCGATTGCGCTAACAATCGCGCGATTGCAAGTATCGTTCAGTCTGGCGGCAAAATACGGTCGTTGCCGGTGCCGGCGGAAGGCGCAACGGGCGGCTGCGCCGCCCGACGATCGTCGCCAGGCAGTTTGCAATCGCCGGCGATGGGACAGGCGTAAGGTAAGGGCTTCGGCACGTCCGGATTGGCGGGATCGACGGCCAGAGGATCGGTTGCCAGCGGTGCGATATCGCTTCCCCCATCGTCTTGTCCATCCGGCGGATAGAGCCGCACCGCGAGATTGAAGCCGAAGGCGGCGATAGCGCCAGCGACGGCAACCACAGCGAGCGAGATCGCCCAGCGCTTCTTCAATCCATTGAGGTCCGGCTTGTTCATCTGCGCAGGCTCTCACAGCGGGAATTCAGGAGCAAACGATTCAAGGGAATTTGAATCGAATCCTAAATCTGCGTCGCATAGGTCGAGAGCGCGCGGCGGTTCTCATCCGTTTCGAGGCGTTGCGACAGCGACGGCATGGCCCTGTCCGAGCAGTCGGCGCGCGGACAGGTGCGGCACGAGACGCCGATGGGCGTGACGATCTGCGGATCGTCGAGATTGAGGCCGTCGGCGTAGACCAATTGCTTGCCGAAATGCAGGGCACAGCCCAGCCCCACTGCGAGTTGCCCCACTCGGCTCGGCAGACCGCCGCGCGAAATGCCGCGTGCGCCTGTATCGACCGTGCGTGCGACGCAGAAATAGCTCGCACCATCGGGCATGCGCGACACCTGCACGCGCAGCATGCCCGGTGTTGCAAAGGCGTCGTAAACATTCCAGCGCGGACAGGCGGCGCCGAAGCGGGCGATATGGATGCCGGATGCTGAAAAGCGCTTGGAAATATTGCCGGCGATATCGACGCGGATGAGGTGGAACGGAATACCTTCGCTGCCGGGACGGCGCAGAGTCGTCAGCCGATGGCAGATCTGCTCGAAGGATACACCGAAGCGGTGCTGCAGGATGTTGATGTCATAGCGCGTCGATTTCGCCGAAGCGAAGAAACGGTCGTAGGGCATCATGACGGCGGCGGCGAAATAGTTCGCCATCGCCGAGCCGGCCAGAAAGTCAGCGGCGGGCGAGGTGAACTTGCCGGATGAGACCGCAAGGTCGATTTCGCGGCGGTGGCCGAGCAAGGCGATCTGATAGGCGAGTTGGAACGTCCGGCTTGCCGCCGGCAGCATTTCCGACAACATCAGGCGCCGTGTCAGTGGATTGAAATTACGCAACAGGCCCGGCATGGCATCGGCCGGCGCGATCTCCACATCGACCGCGAAGCGTTCGGCCAGAACTTTCACCAGGTCCTGCTGCAAGGTGAGAAGCGCAAGATTGTTGTCGTGCCACAATGCTTCCGCCGCCGCTTCCAGCTCGGGAAAATAGTTCAACCGGCGCTGCAGGAAATCGGTGATTTCTTCCGACGGCAGACCGACGGGAACAGCCTCGCCTTCGCCATCGCCGCCTTCTACCGGCGTCATCGCGGCGCCGCGGCGGTAGGTCTGGTACAAAGCCAGGAGCGCCCGGGCGATGCTCGGCAAGGTCGTCACCACATCCTTGACGTCGCTCGCCTTGATGTCCTGCGCATCGAAGGCCGGATCGGACAAGGCCTCCATCAGATCGGCCACGAGCCTGCTGTCATCCTCGCCACCGAGCGCGGTCAGATCGACCTTGAACCGCTCCGCCAGCCGCAAAAGCACATTCACGGTGACGGGGCGCTGGTTCGATTCCAGCAAGTTCAGATAGCTCGGCGAAATGCCGAGTTCCGCCGCCATCTGCGTCTGGTTGAATTTCTGTTCCTGACGAACGCGGCGCAATTTGCCGCCGATCCGAACTGCGCGCATTTGCCGATCCAGGCTAGATTTACAAAAATATTACATATTACAATTTTTACTTTGTCAAACGGAATGTAAATTTCAAATAAATCATCAATTTCAGATATTTATTGCATCAATGTCCCGCCTACAACATTCTTACTGCCACTGCTTCACGCCAACTGATTGGCCGCAACACCCATTATGACAAAGCGGAGTAAAGAAATGCCTGCATCCTATTCGCCCCTCGTCCGCCGCGACTACACGGCGACAGACGTCAGCCGCCTGTCCGGCCGCGTCCGCATCGAGCACACCTTGGCCAGGATCGGCGCTGAACGGTTGCGCGCCCTGCTGGCCGAGCGCCCCTTCGTGCGGGCTCTGGGCGCCATGACGGGCAATCAGGCGGTCCAGCAGGTGAAGGGCGGGCTTGAGGCCATCTACCTATCGGGATGGCAGGTCGCGGCCGATGCCAACAATGCCGGGCAGATGTATCCGGACCAGTCGCTGTATCCCTCCTCGTCCGTGCCCGATGTGGTTCGCCGCATCAACAATGCCCTGCAGCGCGCCGACCAGATCGCCCGCATGGAGAACGATAACTCGACCCACTGGTTCGCGCCGATCATGGCGGACGCGGAGGCTGGTTTCGGCGGACCGCTCAATGCGTTCGAACTGATGAAGAGCATGATCGAGGCCGGCGCCGCGGGCGTTCACTTCGAGGACCAGCTTGCCTCGGAAAAGAAGTGCGGCCACCTCGGCGGCAAGGTGCTGGTGCCGACACAGACCTTCATCCGCACGCTGAACGCGGCGCGGCTGGCAGCCGATGTCTGCGGCGTCGACACCGTCATCTGCGCCCGCACCGACGCCCATTCGGCGACGCTGATCACCTCGGACATCGATGATTATGATCTTGCCTTCATCGATCGTTCCAGCCGCACGGGCGAGGGTTTTTATCGGCTGAAGCAGGGCAACCATCATTCGGTGGAGCACGCCATCGCCCGCGGCCTAGCCTATGCGCCCTACTCCGATCTGGTCTGGTGGGAAACCTCCGAGCCCGATCTCGGCGAAGCACGCGAGTTCGCGCAGGAAATGCATCGCCAGCATCCCGATCGGCTCCTGGCCTATAATTGCTCGCCGTCGTTCAACTGGCGCAGCAAGCTCGACGCACGGACGATCGAGACCTTCCAGGAGCAGATCGCCGCCATGGGCTATCGCTTCCAGTTCGTGACCCTGGCGGGTTTTCACGCCCTCAACCTGTCGATGTTCGACCTGGCGAAAGGCTATTCGCGCCGCGGCATGGGCGCCTACAGCGAAATGCAGGAACGCGAATTCGCGGCACAGGCCAGCGGCTTCACCGCCGTGCGGCACCAGCGCGAAGTCGGCACCGGCTATTTCGACGCGGTCGCCATGGCCATTTCCGGCGGCAAGTCCTCGACGACGGCCATGGCCGGATCGACGGAGGCGGAACAGTTTCAGTCTTCGCGGCAAGCGGCGGAATAAGACGCATATGCATCACCTCAAGCCACAGCAGGAGCATGTTATGAAAGAACAATTCTGGGTTGTCGGCGGCGAATATTCCGATCTCGACTTTCGCCGACTGATCGAAGGCACGGGCCAGACGCACGGGCCGTTCGAGAGTTACGAGGCGGCGGAGAAGGTCTGGCGCGACTGTTCGCTCGCCAATCGTTTCGAGGCCTGCGCGCGCTTT
This sequence comes from Terripilifer ovatus, assembly GCA_029222685.1. Lineage (GTDB taxonomy): Bacteria > Pseudomonadota > Alphaproteobacteria > Rhizobiales > Beijerinckiaceae > Terripilifer > Terripilifer ovatus. The sequence continues at coordinate 29,223 of JARHVB010000014.1, forward strand.
TCGATCGTCACGTCGGCGGTCGGTGCAGCGCGCCGCCAGGCGGCGTAGACATCAACGCCAAATGAAAAGCCGCCCTGCGCGTAAGCACAGGGCGGCTTTGCTTTTCCTTGTCATCCCCGACACCCGCGTAGCGGGTGAGCGGGATCCAGATGCCAAGAGCCACAACGTTGGCGGAAATCAAGAAACTGCACGTTGCTCCTGGATTCCCGCTCTGCGCTTCGCTTGGCGGGAATGACACCTGGTGTGTCAGCCCGTCGCTTAAGCGCGCGTCCGCACGATCACGTTCAGCGTCGCCTGCTGGCCCTGAGCCACCTTGTCGAGCGCCTTCTCGAGAGCGGGGATGAGCTTCGCCGGATCATCGACGCGGGCGCCGTAACCGCCGAAGGCCTCGGTGATCTTCTCGTAGTCGGCCGATGGCGTCAGATCGACGATCGGCAGGCTGTTGGCCTTGGAGGCGAGGCCATCCGGATACATCGCTGTCGTTGCGCGGCGCACGGCGAACCATTGCGAATTGTTCATCACCATGGTCAGCGTCGGCAGCTTTTCGGACTGGCCGACAAAATGCGCGGCCGTCGGGCAGCCGAACATGTAGGAGCCGTCGCCGACGGTCGAAATGACCTGACGCTCAGGCGCCGCGACCTTGGCGCCAAGCGCTTGGCCGAGCCCCATGCCGAGCGCGCCGGAGCTTGTCGAGAGGAAGCCGCCCGGCTGTTCGATCTCGAGGAACGGATAGGGCGCGCCCAACTCCTCGACGATGATGGCGTTCTTGTCCTTCACTTGGTTGAGGCAATGGGCGATCCACGGATAGGCGATCGGCGAAGACGTCGACACCGCCTGCACGGCCTTCTTGCGCTGCTCGATGAGGGCGGCGCGCTGTTCGGCAAAATGGGCGCGGCGCTTGTCGACAGCGGCCTGTTTGCCCTTCAGCTTGATCTTCAACATCTCATTCAGCATCACCAGCGCCGCGCCGGGTTCGCCCGAGATCGCCAGATCCATCTGGAAGCCGCGGAACGGGAATGTGGAGAAGTGCGGATCGGTCGCAATGTGGATCAGCTTGGCGTTCGGGTTGGGCTGAACGTTGCGTGGCACCCATGGCACCGGCGAATCGAGCACGATGATCACATCGGCGGCCTGCAGCGCCGGACCGTTGACGAGACCCAGGTTCATCGGATTGCTGGATGCGAGCGAGGCCTGCGGGCCGGTGAGCACCGAAATCGCATGGTCCTGGGCGATCTGGCCGAGCGCCGCGAACGTGTGCGGGCGAGCCATGCTTGTCGTTACGATGACCGGGTTTTCGGCGGCGGCGATCATGTCGGCCGCCATTTCCAGCGCTTCGGCGGAGGGAACCGCCGGCATGACGCCGAGCTTGCGGTTGCGCGGCAGCGGGCCGGCACCGAGATCGGTATTGCCGAGCACTTCGCGCGGCAGGGTCAGATAGACCGGGCCGCGCGGCTCGGTCATCGCGATATCGACGGCGCGGGCGACGATCGTGTTAACCGGCTGGCCTTCGCGCAGTTCGTAATCCCACTTCACATGCTCGCGCACGATCGCGGCCTGGTCGAAATTTTCCTGCGCCCAATGGATCGGCACGTCGCGGGATCCGGCGTGGCCGGTCTCGGTGAGCGGCGTGCGCCCGGCCGCCAGCAGGATCGGCACGCTGTCGCGGGTGGCGTTCATCACGGCGCAAATGGTGTTGGCGGTGCCGACGTTCACGTGGACCATGACCGCGGCCATATTGCCGCTCACCTTGTAGTAGCCGGTCGCCATGGCGACGGCGACGTTCTCGTGCGGCACGGTGACGAACTCGGGCAGGATGCCGCCCTTGGTCCGCGCCTGCAGGATGCCCTCGATGATCGGGGCGAAGTCCGTGCCGCCATTGGCGAAAACGTGGCTGATTCCGGAGTTCTTGAGCGCCGCCATGTAGGATTCGGCGACCGTCTGTCCTGCAGGCTGATGAATGTTCATAATACCTCCCGACCGGACATTTCCGGCGTTGAAATCGTGGCGTCTTGGTAGCGAATTACGCCGGGGCGTCAAGGCACCTGATGCTTGCCTCGACCTTTGGTATCTTGACCGGGTCCGCAGGTTGCAATCAATCCTTGGGCAAGGAACATTTGCAGGGAGAACGGCATATGAGTGAATTCGACCGCTGGGAGGGGCGCTACAAGGCCCCGGAATTCATCTTCGGCAAGGAGCCGAATTATTTCCTCGCCCAATGCGGCGGGCTTCTGCCCAAGACCGGCAAGGCGCTGGCCGTCGCCGACGGCGAGGGCCGCAATGGCGTCTGGCTGGCGGAGCGCGGGCTCGACGTCGTCTCGCTCGATTTTTCTCCCGCAGCGCAAGAAAAGGCCCGCGCACTCGCAGCGGAACGGGGCGTCAAGATCGACATCGTCAATGCCGATGTCCACACCTGGGCCTATCCCGAGGCTGCCTTCGATGTGGTGGTGGAGATCTTCACCCAGTTCAGTTCGCCGGCCGAGCGCGCGCTGAAATGGGCCGGCATGCGCAAGGCGCTCAAGCCCGGCGGCCTGCTGATCGTGCAGGGCTACACGCCGAAGCAATTGGAGTACGGAACCGGCGGACCAAAGCAGATTGAAAACCTCTACACACGCGCCATGCTCGAAGAAGCGTTCGCCGGATTTCGGGACATGCGCTTCATCGAAGAAGAGCTCGAGATACATGAAGGGGCGGGGCACGGCGGCATGTCGGCGGTGATCGGACTGACCGCGAGAAAGTGAGCGACGGTCCGAAGGTCTAATAGCTCGTGGCCCGCCACGAGCTTGCCTCGACCCATGCCCAGTGTCAGCCTCTATTCGGAAGGCGCGAGAAGGCGACCGACGGGAGGAAACATATGCGCGGATTTGTTCGCCTTGCAGTATTTGGCATCGCTGCCGGCTTAGCCGCAGCCGGCGGTGCGGCCTATGGGCAGAACCTGGCGCAAGGCTGGCCGCAGAAGCAGATCACCTTCATCGTCCCGTTCGCGCCGGGCGGCGGTACGGATGCCTTTGCGCGGCCGCTGGCGGCGCAGCTCGATACGCAGCTCGGCCAGAGAATCATCATCGAAAATCGGGCCGGCGCCGGCGGCACGGTCGGCGCTTCGGCGGCCGCCAAGGCCGCACCCGATGGCTACACCTTGTTCGTCGGCGCGGCGCACCATGCGATCGCTCCGGCCCTCTATCCCAGGCTCGACTACGATATCGAAAAGGATTTTGTCCCCATCGGTCTCGTTTCATTGCCGCCGCAAGTCATCGTGGTGAACCCCGGCAAGGTCGCGGCAAAGACATTGAAGGAACTCGTCGACTTCGCCAGGGCCAATCCGGACAAGCTGAATTACGCCTCGGCCGGCGGCGGCACCACGCATCACCTTGCCGGCGAACTGTTCAAGAACCTGACCGGAACGCGGATCACCCACGTTCCCTATCGCGGCGCCGGTCCGGCGATGCAGGATCTCGTCGCCGGCCATATCGAAATGGAGTTCGACGGGCTCGGATCGTCCGCCCCGCATATCGCCAGCGGCGCCTTGCGCGCACTTGCGGTGGCGGCACCTGTTCGCTCCCGCGCCTTCCCGGATGTGCCGACAGCGGTGGAAGCCGGCGTTGCCGGCTACGAGGTCTCGACCTGGTACGGCCTGTTCGCGCCGAAAGGCACGTCTGCAGATGTTGTCGCGCGCGTGACGAAGGAATTGCGCGCGGCGTTGCAGACAGGCTTGATCAAGGAAGTCTGGGACAAGAACGGCTCGGATGTTCCAGACATGTACGGCGCCGATTTCGGCAAATTCGTCAGCGCCGAAGTCACGCGCTGGGGCAAGGTGGTTCAGGACGCAGGCGTCAAGCTGGATTAAAAGCGAGTGCGCGGTGTTTTTGCTTCAGCCTTGGTGTGTCATTCCCGCCAAGCGAAGCGCAGAGCGGGAATCCAGAGGCAACGTGATCGCCCTGCGTTGCGGCCCTTGGCGTCGGGAATGACAGACCTCAATTTTCGGTCAGCCTCTCAGGGAATGAGAACCACCGAACCTGTCGTGCGGCGCGCCGCGATATCGCGATGCGCCTGCGGCAGGTCGCGCAGCGGATAGGTGCGGCCGATGACGATCTTCACCTTGCCGCTGTGGATCATCTCGAACAGGTGATTGGCGCTCGCCTGGCGGATGGCATTGTCGGTCATGTAATTCACCGTGGTGGCGCGCGTGACGTAGATGGATTTTTCGCTGCCCTGTTTCAGCACATCGAACGGCGGCGGCGCGCCTGACGCGGTGCCGAACAGAACAACGAGGCCAAGGCGCCGCACGCTGGCCAGCGAATCCGCCCAGGAATCCCTGCCGATCGAATCGTAGACGACATCGACGCCCGTGCCCTTCGTGATCCGCATGACTTCATCGGTGACATTCTGCTGCGAGGTGACAATGACATGGCTGCAACCATGCCTCAGCGCCAGCGCCGCCTTCTCCTCGCTGCTCACCGTACCGATCATCGTGGCGCCTATGGCACGCGCCCATTGGCTGGCGATCAGGCCGACACCGCCGGCTGCAGCGGTGAACAGGATCACATCATCCTTCGTCAGCTTATGCGTGCGGTTGAAGAGGTATTGCACCGTCATGCCCTTGGAGAAGGCCGCCGCCGCGACCTTATCATCCATCCAGTCGGGCAGAGCGATCAGGCCGTCGGTCGAGCGGATGCGCGCCTGCGCATAGGAGCCGATCGTGCCGCCGCCGGCATAGCCGACGCGCTGGCCGACCGAAAAATCACGGACGTCGGGACCGACGGCCTCGATGACGCCGGCGCCTTCGAGGCCAAGGCCCGTCGGCAATTTCGGCAGATGGTGAAAATGCCCCTGGCGCATATAGATATCCGCAAAGTTGACGCCGATGGCCGTGTGGCGGATCAGCACCTCGCAGGGCCCCGGCGCGGCGAGTTCCACCTCCTCCCATTCGAGAACGGATTCGGCGCCAAAAGCGTGCAATCGAAAAGCGTAGGTCTTCATGGCGTTTCCTTCGCGGCTCTTCACGGAAATATCGCTTGCCAGCCTATGTTCGCGCAAGGATGATCCGGCCATCCCAACGGAACACTTCGGAGATCGCCAATGATCGACGTTCACTACTGGCCGACCCCGAATGGCCTCAAAGTCACGATCTTTCTCGAAGAAGCCGGCATGCCCTATCGCGTCGTGCCCGTGAACATCGGCAAGGGCGAACAGTTCAAGCCGGAGTTCCTGGCCATCTCGCCGAACAACCGGATGCCGGCAATCGTCGACACCGAGCCAAAGGACGGCGGCGCGCCGATCAGCGTCTTCGAGTCCGGCGCCATCCTCATCTATCTGGCCGAGAAGAGCGGCAAATTCATCGGCGGCGATCTGCGCGCCCGCGCGCGCGTGCTCGAATGGCTGTTCTGGCAGGTGGGCGGGCTCGGCCCCATGGCCGGCCAGAACGGCCATTTCAATTCCTATGCGCCGGAGAAAATCCCCTATGCGATCGACCGTTATGTGAAGGAGACCAACCGGCTCTACGGCGTGCTCGACAAGCAGTTGGCGACAAACGAATGGGTGGCGGGTGCGTATTCCATCGCCGACATGGCGAGCTATCCGTGGATCGTGCCGTATGAGCGGCACATGCAGAGAATAGATGAGTTTCCGAACCTCAAGCGCTGGTTCGACGCCATGAAGAAGCGGCCGGCGGTGGCCGCCGCCTATACCAAGGCCGAACCGCTGCGCAGCGGCAATCTGATGACGGAGGAAGCCAAGAAGGTTCTGTTCGGACAGACGGCGGCCAACGTGCAGAAAAGGGCAGTCGGCGGTCGGGATTAGGCAGTCGGAAGAGATGCCCGCTGCCTTCCCACTCTCTGGAAAAATTGCGCCAAGTATATTCATCAAGTGTGTTTATTTTAGCTTACCTAAATACACTACTTGTATCGACTCGCGGACGGGGTTAGGCAGCCTCAGGCGGCCGGCGAGCGGCCTGCCATCCCATTGCAAAAGGTGTCCCGCCCCGTGGCCGTGCTCGCGCGCTTCAGCGATCTTACGAAGGTTTTGCGCGACCGGAACTATCGGCTCTATCTCGCCGGCAATTTCGCCTCCAGCATCGGCATCTGGGTGCAGAAGGTCGCGATCGGCTGGATGGCCTGGGAACTGACCAAGTCGCCGGCCTGGCTCGGCATCATTTCGCTCGCCGAAACCGGACCGACGATCGCGCTGGGTCTTTATTCAGGTGCGCTGCTCGACCGTCTCGACCATATGCGCGTGTTACGGGCGACGCAGGCGCTGACCCTGCTCTACGCGACCGCACTTGCGGTGCTGACGTTGACCGGGCTGATGAACATCTGGCTGCTGACGGTGCTTGTCCTGTCGCGCGGCACGATCTTTTCCATCAATCGCCCGGCGCGCCAGACCGTCGTCTACGACCTCGTCGGCAGGGCTTTCCTGCCCTCGGCCCTGGCGATGAATTCGACCGTGATCAATTCGTCGAAATTCATCGGTCCCGCTATTGGCGGTTTCTGCATCGTATGGATCGGGTCCGGCGGAACGTTCGTCGTGTCGCTGCTCCTGCTGCTCGTCTTCACCGCAAGCCTGAGCCTGATGAAGGTCACGCCGCATGAGCGGCCCGCCCGTGCGCCGGCGAGTATCGGACGCGACATGCTCGACGGCCTGATCTATGTCGTCACGCACAAGGGGGTGCGCCTGCAGCTCGGCCTGCTCATCGCACTTGCCCTTTTCGCCAAGCCGGTCACCGATCTTCTGCCGGGCTTCGTCTCCGACATCTTCAAGCACGATGCGCGCGGCCTCGCCACGCTTCTTGGCTGTCACGGCCTTGGCGCCATGGCAGGCGGCCTGTGGCTGTCGGCCCGCAACACCTTGCGCGGACTGGTGACGATTGCCGTCTGCAGCATTTGTTTCACCGCCGCCGCGCTGATCGTCTTCTCGCTCACCACGACGTTCTGGCTCGCCTGTCTATTGATTGCGCTGCTTGGTTTTCTGTTCGTGGCGACCGACATCAGCAGCCAGACCCTGATCCAGACCGGCATACGGACACGCTATCGCGGCCGCACCATGAGCATTTACGGCATGGTCGCCCAGGGCATGCCCTCCGTCGGCTCGATGCTGATGGGCTTCAGCGCCGAATATCTGGGCCTGCAGACGCCGATCCTGATCGGCGGCATTTTGTGCTTCGCCATTGCCAGCGCTGCCTGGCTGTTCCGCCGGGCGATGATCGACAATCTCGAACTGGTGCGGACGCAGTCCGGCGCGGAGCCATGATTTAGGCGAGATACCCTGCGAGATGTGCGGTTTCGAAGACCACGGCGCCGGCGATGAGTAGCGGAAACGGGTGCAGCTTCTTGCGCCAGGTCAACACGGCTGCGACGCCGACGATCACCGAGCCTGTCAGAACATCGCCGCCGCTCAATTGAAACAGCGCGAAGACACCGGCAACGACGAGACCGGCGGCAACGGGCGCGACACCACGCTCAAGCGCCGTATGCCAGGGCTTGCCGCGATGACGGTCCCAGACCATGCCGACGCCATAGGCGAGCGCCGATGAGGGCAGATAGAGCGCCACCATGGCGACCAGCGCTCCGGCGAGCCCCGCGACCTTCCAGGCGATCATCGCGCCGAGCAGCGAACTCGGCCCCGGCAGGAACCGGCAGATGGCGAAAAGATCGAGAAATTCACGGCCGCTGATCCATTGATGGCTGTCCACCGCCGCGAACTGCAGCGGCGCATAGATCGCGGTGGCCCCGCCGACCGAGGCCAGCGAAAGCGGCGCCAGCACCTTGAACAGCGCCGGCAGCAGCGAGGAGAAGGAATCGTCACGCATCCGGTCTGCCCCGCGGCCAGGCCAGCGCGACGCTGACCGGCACGGCGACCGCCACTACCGGAACGAGCGGCCACTTCAGAATGCCGATGGCGATGAATGTCGCCAGTGCGACCAGGACCGGCACGACGCCGGTGAAGATCGTCTGCACGGAGGATATGCGAAGCGCAACAACATGCCGATCGCGGCGGCTGCGACGCCGGCCATTGCCGCATGCAGCCAGGGCACGCCGAGAACGATGCGATAGCTGAGGGCCGCCAGCAGCATCACGAGGAACGGCCCGGTCAGCATGGCCACCACGGCGACCGTGGCACCGGCAAGCCCACGGCTGCGCTGGCCGACATAAACCGCCATATTGGTCGAATTGACGCCGGGCAATATCTGCGACAGAGCCACGCCGACGAGAAACTGCTCGTTCTTCATCCAGCCGCGGGCGGTGACGACCTCGCGGTGAATCCATGGCATGAGACCGCCGCCGAAACTGAACAGGCCGATCCAGAAGAACACACGCCAGAGCGCAAACAGCGAAACCGGCGCGGCAGGAGAAGCAACGGACGGCGACGATGGAATATCGCCTGCCGGCGCGCTGTCCGCTTGTCCCATCGTTCCGCCCATCCGCTTTTGTTCGTGCCCGGCTTACTGCGGGCATGAGAGGAGCGTCAAGGTCCAGGTTGCGTTTGCCTATTTCGCGGCGGCCAAAGCCGGCGAGACATCCATTTTCCTTATCTCACCCATAACGTCGCGGGCGAAGATTTCCATGTTCTTCACCGCCAGGTCATGCGGCAGGGTGGCGAATTGCAGCATGGTCAGGATCTTGCCGAAGCCGATCTCCTGCTGGTAGCGGACGATCTGCTCTCGCACCGTCTTGGCGCTGCCGCACAGGAACATGCCGCTCTTCATCACGGCTTCAAGCGATTTGTCGCCGCTCTGCATCTGCGCTTTGGCGCGCATGACGCCCTGCATGGACTTGAGCGACAGATAGCCCGGCGGCAGCAGCATTTCCGTCGGCATGCGCAGGAACTTCTGATAGAAGGCCTCGGCATGGGGGCGCGCCTCGCGCATGGCGATCTCGTCGGTCTCGGCGACATAGCAAGGCACCGCCCAGCCGAGATTCTCCGGGCTCGCCTGCCAGCCCTGTTTCTCGGCCGAGTCGCGATATTGCGCCATGTATTTGGCGAGCGCGGTGACCGGCGAGAAGGTCTGCAGATAGGTGTAGCGGCGATCGGGATGCGACGCCCATTCGATGGTTTCAGTCGAGCCCTGCGAGGGAATCCAGATCGGCGGATGCGGCGTCTGATAGGGCCGCGGCCACAGGTTCACATAGTTGAAGTTGTAATGCTTGCCCTCGAAGGCGAACGGCCCCGGACGGGTCCAGGCCTGAACGATGAGATCATGCGCCTCATGGAAGCGCTCATGCGAGAAGGCCGGATTGACGTTCCAGGAGAAGTATTCGGCGCCGATGCCGCGCACGAAACCGGCGATGAAACGGCCGCCGGTGATGTTGTCGAGAATGGCGAATTCCTCGGCGACGGTGATCGGATTGTTGAGCAGCGGCAGGGCGCGGCCCAGGAGCGCGATCTTCACATTCTTGGTGCGGCGCGCCAGGGAGCCCGCGAGCACGCCGGGCTGCGGCATCATGCCATAGGCGTTGGAATGATGTTCGTTGACGCAGATGCCGTCGAAGCCAAGCGTGTCGCCCATCTCGAGCTCATCGAGATAGCGATTGTAGAGTTGATGGCCTTTCTTGGGATCGTAATAAGTGTTCGGCAACGTCACCCAGGCGGAATCGTATTTGTCCGGCGCCGAAAGATCGAGGTCGGCATAGGGCATGAGATGGAAGAGGAAAAACTGCATTTATGCCTCCCCGGCGAACTGGCGGATCGCGGCGACAAATTCGGCTGACTTCTCGGCGTGCGGCAGGTGTCCGCAATTGTCGAGCATCTCGACCTTGGAATTTCTGATCAGCTCATGGAACCTGTCGGCATAAGCGGACGGAATCAAGGCGTCCTGCCTGCCCCACAGGATCAGGGTCGGCAGATCGATGCGATGGATCCACTTCTCCAGATCGGCGCTGTAGAGGCGCGGGCTCCAGGCAAGCCGCGCTGTGGTGACGCGGTTCTTGACGGAGATATCCACCTCCGCATCGCTGAGCGGCATGGCCAGCATGCGCTCGGCAAGCTCGGCCGAATGAAACAGGTTGCGCGTCGTCTGCTCGGCCGTCCATAGGAAGATATCGCTCACCGGAACGCCCTTGACGCGCAGGCCCGCGGGGGCGACGAGGACCAGTTTTTCGATCCGGCTCGGGTCGCGCACCGCGATCTCCGAAGCGATCCAGCCGCCCATCGAAGTACCGACCAGCGTGACTTTCTCCAGTCCAAGCTGCTTCATGAAGCTGAGATAGAAGTTGGCAAGGTCGCCGACAGTATCGAGCCAGGCCGGCGTATCGGACCGGCCGTAGCCCGGATGTTCCGGCACGATGACGTCGAAACCCTTCGCCAGTTCAGCCATGAAGGGGAGCCAGCGGCCGGCGCCGTTGGCGCCGTGCAGGAACAGCAAGGGGGCGCCGGCGCCGCCCCGCATGATGCAGGTCCTGCAGCCTTCCACGGTCTCGAAATACGTCTTCGGTTCGCTCATCGATCGAAAATCTCCCTGGCCCATTTTCAAGCGAAGTGAACAGCGGTTCGCATAAAGAAAATGAATTGGCTTTCCTTACACCAAAAGGGGTGGCCATCGCCAGCATCCGCGGCAGGCTGCGACGCTTAGGCTCAGCGACCAGGAGAGATCATGAATGGCGGGCCCGGCGCTATTTGATGCCGAGCAACAGCCTGGGCAGGAACATCACGATATCGGGGAACGCCGTCAGGATCGCGATGCACACCAGCATGGGGACGACAAAGATGATCGAGCCGCGCGCGATGATCCGCATGTTGGCGCCGGGCGTGACTGATTTCAGCACGAAAAGATTGAAGCCGACAGGCGGCGTGATGGCCGCGATCTCCGACTGGATCGTCACGATGATGCCGAACCAGACCGGATCGTAGCCGAGATTCTGCACGGCCTTGAGGAAGATCGGAATGACGATGACGATGATGCTGCCCGGATCCATGAACATGCCGAGGACGAGCAGGACCAGATTGATGATCACCATGATCGCCCATGGCGGCACGGGCAAGCTCAGCAATGCGTCCGACGTCGCCTGCGGTATGCCCAGACGCGAGAGCATAAACGAACTGAAGAACCCGCCGGTCAGCAGCAGCAGGAACATCGCGGTGGTGCGAATGGTCCGATCCAGGCTGCGCATGATGATGGCGCGCGACAACTGGCTCGTGACCCAGGCGATGAGCAGAGCGCCGGCAGCGCCGATGGCGCCGGCTTCCGTCGGCGTCGCCAGGCCGGTGTAGATCGCGCCGATCACCATAAACGAGAGGCACAGAACCGGTATGATGGCCCCAAGCGCCTTCCAGCGCTGCGGCCATGTCGGACGCTCGGTAATCGGCGGTGCCATCTCCGGCCGGCGCACTGCCGTGAAGACCGCCGTGGCCGAGAGCAAGGTGGCAAGCAGTATGCCGGGGAATATGCCGGCGATGAACAGATGCCCGATCGAGGTGTCGGTGATGACCCCATAGACGATCATCGGAATACTGGGCGGGATGAGAATGCCAAGCGTGCCGCCGGCCGCCGTCGCGCCAAGGGCCAGCGACTTGTCGTAACCGCGTTTCAGCATTTGCGGGATGGCCATCGAGCCGATGGTCGTGGCCGTCACCGGACTGGAGCCGCAGACGGAGCCAAAAATCGCGCAGGCCCAGATGGTGCCGACAGCAAGTGCACCGGGGATGCGGCGCATCCATAATTCCGTGGCGCGGAACAGATCGCCGCCGATGCGCGTCGCGGCCAATATTTCGCCCATGAAGATGAACAAAGGCACGACGACGATGATGAAACTGCTCGAAATCGAGAATGACAGCGAGGCGAGTTGCGACAGCGCGCCCGGCGATACGAAAGCGGCGACGCCGGCGACCGCGACCATGCCCAGGGCGACACCGACCGGCGTACGCAGCACGAAAAGACCGAGCAGGACGACAAGGAAGATGCCGAAGCCAGCGAATGCACTCATTGATTCTTGCTCTCTCGCTGGTCAGTGGCTGGCCACCGGCGCCTCTTCGGCATGGGGATCGTAAGGCGTCAGGAAAAAGCGGAGGAATTGGACAAGCGCCGTCACGAGGAACATGAACGCACCGAAAATACCGATCCAATAGATCTTCCACAGCGAGACGAAAATCATGCCGAAGGAGAGCTCGTCGGTCTCGTAGATGTCGCGATAATATTTGATGACGAACCAGAGCAGGATCGCCGCAAAGGTAATGGTGATCGCCTTGCCGAGCAGCCGCTGTGCCTTGCGCAGACTGGCTGGAATCAGCGGATCAAAAAGATCGATCTCAATATGGCTGCCCGATTCCAGCGCCGGAGCGAGCGCCAGAAAGAATACGAAGACGAGCATGAAACAGCTCGAATCCTGCACCCATTCCAGCGGCGCTGCGGCGAAATAGCGAACCACGACATCGATCACGATCAGCGTCATGATGGCGAGGACCAGAATGCAGGCTATGAATGCGCTGACCCGGTTGATCCTGGCAACAACGCGTTCAAGACCGGTGAGCCAGCCGTGAGACGGCCCTTCCATCGCTTCCTCCACCAAGGTTTTTTGCTTACATATTCTGCTTGAGAACTTCGCGCACCGGGTCGCCGGTGGGGCCGACGGCCTTGGCGATCTCATCCCAGACGGGGGCAAGCTGCTTTTTGATGGCGGCGATATCAGCATCGGAGGCCCGATAGACCTTGGCGCCGAGCTTTTCCATTTCGCCCAAGGCGCGTTCCTGTTCCGCGACGACGTGCGGGCCTGAATTCTTCACGACGTCGGCGGAGACTTCCATGACCGTCTTCTGGTCTTCCGGCGATATCTTCTTCCACAGGTCCAAATTCATGTAGTAGAGCGACGAATTGGCGCCCTCGCGCAGATAGGTGATATAGGGAGCCACTTCGTAAATCTTGCCCGAGAGAGCGAGATTGGAGAGGAACATGGTGCAGTCGACAGTCTTGTTCTGCAGAGCGATATAGAGTTCGCCAGGATCGATCGCGACCGCCGACGCACCGAGCGCACGCAATTGCAGGCCTTGCCAGCGCCCAGCGGTGCGGATTTTCTTGCCCTTCCAATCGGCCAGCGTCTTGATTGGAGCGTTGACGCAAGCAACGACGAGGCCTGCGGAGGGATAAGAGAACAGGTTCTTGATGCCGTGCTTCTCCAGCAGGGGACTGGTTATCGCATCGACTTCCTTGACGATCTTGTTGGCGATCTCAGGCTTGTCCGGAATCCAGAAAAGCGGCTCGACATAGGCCAGTTCCCGCACGAGGCCGATCACGAAGCTGGCGCTGGTGGTGCCGCCACCGACGGCGCCTGATCGCACCGCATTCAACGTGTCCTTCGCCGCCACCAGAGCGCCCGAGAACTGCAGGTTTATTTTGACCCTGCCCTGCGTGCGCTTCTCGACCTCAGCGGCCCAGGCTTTCATGATCGGGGCATACATATCGCGGTCGGAGTACCAGACGGCGAAGTCCACGGTCTGGGCTTTGGCGGGGCTGGCTGCAGCCATGAGGCCGGCGATCCCGGCAAGAGTTGCGGCACGTATGATCCCTGCGAGCGCGTGGCGCATGGCATTTCCTCCCGTTGAAGCCTTATTTTCTTAGAAAGCTAACATCGGAAAATGCGGTTTGCAATGCATCTTGAAGCGGAGGCAGTAAGCACGGCTTTAACATCTGCTGACAAGCAGGCCTGGATATGCCAGTGAGGCGTGCAATACTGCTTGACGGCAAACAAGATGGTCGGGAGGACGAAATGAAGATGGAATCGCTGATTGGAGCGGTGACGGCAGCGGCTATCCTTGTCGGTGCCTCTGCGGCTGTTGCGCAGGAAAAGATCAATATCGGGTTCACCCGGACAGCAACGGATATCGGCCTGTTCGTCGCCGATAAGCGCGGCTACTTCAAGGCTGAAGGCCTCGACGTCAATTTCATTCTGTTCGATTCCGCCGCGCGCATGATCGCGCCTTTCGCCTCGGGCGATCTCGACATCAGCGCCGGCGCCACGTCGGCAGGTTTCTACAATGCGGTGGCTCGCGGCATCGACATGCGCATCATCGCCGACAAGGTCTCGACGCCGCCCGGCCGCACGAGCCAGACCCTGGTGGTGCGCAAGGCGTTGGTCGATTCGGGTAAGTTCAAGAGCCTCGCCGACATCAAGGGCCTCAAGCTCGCCAATACAGCGCCGGGCACGGCGGCCATGGGCTCGCTCTATAAAATGGTCGAGCGGGCCGGCCTCAAGATTTCGGACGTGGAACTGGTCTCGCTCGGTTTTCCGCAACAGGTGCTGGCACTGTCGAGCGGCGCGATCGATCTTGCCCTGCCGGCCGAGCCGATGACGACCGAGGCCATCACCAAGGGCTATGGCGTCAAGGTCATCACCGATGACGAGGCTTATCCCTATCACCAGATCGCGGTGATCTTCTACAGCGGCAAGTTCGCCACGGAACGGCGCGCCGTCGGCATCAAATTCCTCAAGGCCTTTCTCCACGGGGTGCGCGACCATAACGACGCCCTGGACAAGGACGGCAAGTTCACCGGCGAGAAGGGCGAGGCGATCATCTCGATTCTCACCGAATATACGACGATCAAGGATCCCGCCTTCTACCGCTCCTTCGCCCTCGCCTTCTGCAATCCGGATGGGACGGTCCATCTCGACAGCCTGAAGAACGACTACGAGGTTTACAAGGCGTCCGGCCTGCTGGAAGGCACGGGCGATGCCACCAAGCCGGTCGATGGGTCGTTTCTCGAGGCTGTCCTGAAGGACATCGGGCCTTACAAGAAGCCGAACTGAAACATTGAAGCGGTTGCATCGTCTGGATTCCCGCTCGCCCGCTACGCGGACGTCGGGAATGACAGGCTGAACCACCCCGGCTGTCATTCCCGACGCACCGCAGGTGCGAGCGGGAAGCCCAGACCTTCCTTCGGGCGCTTCAAGCAAAGCGAACTAGCGCACCTCGGCGACGAACGGATTGACGAGGTGGCCGATGCCGGTGATCTCGATATCGACGACGTCGCCGGCCTTCAGGTTCGGCGACGATCCGTCCGTCCCCATCCAGATCACATCGCCCGGATAAAGCGTGATGTAGCGCGTGATGGTGCTGATGTATTTCGCCACGCCGAAGAGCATGGCATTGGTGCGGAACCGCGTGGTCTCCTGGCCATTGGTACGCACGATCGTCTCGAGCGCATCCAGATCGACATCGGTCTCGATCCACGGTCCCATCGGCTTCCAGGTGTCCGGGCTTTTCGCCCGCCACAAGGTGCGGTCGGATTTCTGCCAGCTTCGCTCGCTGACATCGTTGCCGATGGTGTAGCCCAACACGCAGGACAGAGCATCGGCCTCCGACAGGTGCTTGGCCTTCTTGCCGATGACGGCGACCAGTTCGCCCTCGTATTGCACGGCGTCCGTCGCATCATGCGGGATGACTACCGCCTCACCGTGGGCAATGAGCGCATTGTTGGTGCGCTGGCCGACATCGGGCTGCGTCGGCAGGTTCGGCGGCTGGCCGGTGCGGGCCGCCACCTTCATGATATGCTCGGTGTAATTGAAGCCGACGCAATAGAATGTGGGCGGGATGACCGGGACTTCGATCTTCACGGCCTTGAGCTCGTGCATGCGGCTGGTGCGCTGATATTCCGCGAAGGGCGAGCCCTCGACTTCGGCGATCCGGTCGCCCTCGACGATGCCGTAGAATGTCTTGTCGTCCTTAGACGCCCTGATCCAACGCACGCGCAATCTCCATTTTGTTCAGGGTTCGGCGCGCGCGCCTGAGAGGCGCACGACTTCCGCCCATTTCTTTACTTCGGCAGCGACGAAAGCCGGCATATCCGCCGGTGGACGCCAGTGCGACACAACCGCGTTGAGCCGAAATGCCTCGCGAACGGGATCCGCGGATAGCGCCTTTTCGACGGATGCCGCGATCACGGCGATGCGATCGGGCGGTGTACGCGCCGGCGCGAAATAGGCAAACCAGGCGTCGGCATTGACCTCGGCCACGCCGGCCTCGCTCAGCGTCGGCACATCCGGCAGTTGCGGCACGCGCGTATCCGACGCAATGGCGATCGCCCGCACGAGACCACCCTCGATCTGCCCGAGAATATTGGCGACTGCCACGAAGCCGAAATCGACAATGCCGTTGACGAGATCCTGCGCGAGCGGCGCACCGCCGCGATAGGGAACGTGAACGGCCTGAACGCCGGTCTTGATCTTGAACAACTCGGCGGCGAGATGCGACGACGAGCCATTGCCGGTCGAGCCGTAGTTCAATTTGCCCGGCTCGCTTCTCAACAGGGCCACGAGATCGGAGGCGGACGCAACCTTGAGATCGCGCCTGACGACAAGCGCGTGCGGCACGGTGCAGACGCCGCAGATCGGCGCAAAACTTTCCAGCGTCTTGTAGCCGAGATTGGGGATGAGCGCATCATTGGTGCCGTGCGTCTGCTGCGTGCCCAGCACGACGCGATAACCGTCTGGCTCGGCCTGCGCGACCGCGAGCGCACCGATGGCGCCGCCGCCACCGCCGCGATTTTCGATGATGATCGACTGGCCGAGTATCTGCGCCATCTGATCGCCCAGCGCCCGTGCCACAAGATCGACGGACCCGCCCGGCGGATAGGGCACGACAACGGCAAGTGGCCGCGACGGAAAGCGCTCCTGTGCCAGAGCGTCGCCCGGAAGCGGCGAGCCGAATAGCATCGCGGCACCGCCCAGCATCTGCCGCCGGTCAAGCAAGATCATTCCCATACTTATTCGCCGAGCTTCACATTGGCCTGCTTGATAACGCCACCCCAAAGCTTCTCCTCGCTGGCGATAAAGGCCGCTGCCTCGGAGGGTGAATTTCCGATGGGCTGCGCCCCCTGGTCGAGGAATTTCTTCTGGATGTCGGGCGAGCGGATGACCGCGACGATATCCCGATTGGCTTTGGCGATGATCGCATCCGGCGTGCCGGGCGGCGCCATGAAAGCGAACCAGGCGATAGCGGAGAAATCCTTCAAACCGGATTCTGAAAGAGTTGGAACATCCGGCAATTGCGGGGAACGCTCAAGCGAGCAGACACCGATGATCTTGATGGTGCCCCCGCGGTGCTGCGGCAAGGACAGGGAAATATTATCAAAAAACACATCGACGTGCCCGGCGACGAGATCGTTCAAGGCAGGCGCGGTGCCGCGATAGGGCACGTGGTTGAATTTCACGCCGGCGCGCGATTCAAACAGGGCAGCGGTCAGATGCGACGTGCTGCCGTTGCCCTGGTTGGCACAATTGAGCTGGCCCGGATTGGCCTTCGCCTTGGCGATCAGTTCGGCAATCGTCGACACGCCGAGCTTGTTGCTGACATCGACAACATTCGTCGCCGAACCGATGATGGTGATCGGCTTGAACTTGCCCGGATCGAAATTCAGCTTCGGATAGAGGTTCTGGTTGATCGCAATCGGGGGCGCCGGCGATGCCATCAGGGTGTAGCCATCGGGATCGGCGTGAGCGACGGTCTCCGCCCCCACATTGCCGCCTGCGCCCGTCCGGTTTTCAATGACGACCGGCTGTTTCCAGACATTGGTGAGTACTTCCGCGATCAGGCGCGGCAGCGCATCGGCGGTGCCACCGGCTGCAAACGGCACGATGATCTTGACGCTCTGCGACGGCCAGTTGCCGGCATCCTGCGCCAGCGCGGTCGGCACGATCAGCGAGCCGCCGGTTGCCAGGAGGCTCTTATTGAAAAGACGGCGATCCATGGAGTTTCCTTCTCGCTTCTTCAGGCGACGAGTTGCACGACTTCGTTCTGGGCGTTCCTGCCCTGGGCGCGGTATTGTCCGATCTTCTGGATCAAGGGCGCATCCGTCATGGTGTAGAGAATGGCATCTTCGCTGCCTTTGTTGACATGGCGGCGCCAGAGGAAATTCGGCACGACGAAAATATCGTTCTCTTCCCAGTCATAAGTCTTGCCTGCGATCTCGGTCTGGCCGCGCCCCTGCATGCACACGTAGACCGTGCTCGCGGTCTCGCGCTTGAACCGCGTCTCCTCACCTGGCTGCAGCAATTGCGCACCGTAGCCGGTGGTGGGGAACAGCGAAGCGCCGGTGACGGGGTTGAGCACGTCAAGGAACGTGCCTTCATACGGGTCGCTGTCCTGGCCGCGCATGGCGGTCAGCGCCGCCGCAATGTCCTTGCCGCGATAATGCACGCACGGGCTGGTTTGATGGCCGATGCCACGCGTATGCGAGACACGCGGCACGAGGCCGCCTCTGCCGTAAAGCTTCTGCGAATAGCCGCCGGGCAGGGTCTGCGCCTGGGCGCGCGCATTGTGGGGCGCGCCCGGCATGTCCTCGTCGAGCCAGATGAGATCGAGGAATTCCAGCACCGGCCAGTCGAGCGTGTCGATCCAGGTCACGGGTTCGTTGGAATCATTGCCGTGATCGTGCCAGGTGCCGTTCGGCGTCAGGATGAGATCGCCGCGCTCGGCCTCGCAACGTTCGCCTTCCACCATCGTATAGCCGCCCTTGCGCGAGAGAATCGTGCGGCTGGCGTTGGGCGAATGCATGTGGGCTGGCGCAAGATCGCCGGAATTGTAGATGGAAACCGCGCAACGCAGCGTCGCGGCCACCTGCAGCCTGCCGCCAAGGCCGGGATTGGTGAGCAGGAACTGCTGCCGGTCGGCGAATTCGATCGGCGACACGTCGGCATTGCGGGCGACATCGGCGATGCGGTCCAGATAGGGCGAAATCTCGCGCCATTTCCACAGGTGCGGCACGGCCTTCAGTTGCGCCGCAGCGACGCGGCCCTGGGCCAGGCGCCCCTCCGGCACGAGACCGGTTTCCTTGAACCACGGCCGTTGCGCCGGCGCATTCGCCTGCGTCCGCAGCCAGATATGGAACTGCCCGGCCTCGGCGTTCAGACTTTCCATGGCGGCGCGCGCATCGCCCGAAATCGGCGCTTTCCGGGTTGGCTGAGCCTGGGTCATTGCCGTTTCCTCTTCCCGTTCCTGTCCATATTTTCTACATTCTGCCGAGAGATGATGACAGAGCCATTGGCATGTCAACTCGGCATGTCAACTCGGCATGTCAACTCGGCTTGTCAACTCAAGAGGTTCCCGCGTCAAAGCGCAGCGCATTGACTTGCTGCTGGCCGCGCCGTTTATATGCCGCGAAGGCAGACCTGGGAAAACAATGAGCCAATCAGCCGAATATGCACTTAGCCCCATGCAGACGCCGCAATGGCCGGGAGACGGGCTCACGCGCATCCCCTATTGGGCATTCCAGCGCGAAGACGTGTATGCGCTTGAGCAGACGCATATTTTCCAGGGGCCAAGCTGGCACTATCTGTGCCTGGAAGTGGATATTCCCGACGCGGGGGATTTCCGCACAACGGCCGTCGGCGATGCATCCGTGGTCGTCACGCGCGACACGGACGGCGAAATCCACGCTTTCGAGAATCGCTGCGCCCATCGGGGCGCGCTGATCTGCCTCGACGCCAAGGGCAAGGGCAGACGAGATTTCGCCTGCGTCTATCACGCCTGGACCTATGACCTGAAAGGCAAGCTCACCGGCGTCGCCTTCCAGAAGGGCATCAAGGGCAAGGGCGGCATGCCGCCGGATTTCAAGATCGCGGAGCATGGCCCGCGCCGGTTGAAGATCGCGCGCCTGCACGGCCTGGTGTTCGGTTCGTTCAGCGCCGATGCGCCCGATTTCAAGGGCTGGCTCGGGCCGGAGATCGAACCGCGCATCGGCCGCGTGCTGGCGGGCCGCAAGCCGGTCGTGCTGGGCCGCTATACCCAGGTGCTGCCGAACAACTGGAAGCTCTATGTCGAGAACGTGAAGGACTCCTATCACGCCAGCATCCTGCATCTCTTCTTCACGACTTTCGAACTCAACCGGCTGTCGCAGAAGGGCGCCATCGTGGTCGACGAGACCGGCGGCCATCACATCAGCTATTCCGCCATCGACCGCAAAGCCAGTTCGGCCGGCGGCGAATATGCCCAGCAGAACATCCGTTCCGACAGCAAATACCGGCTGGCGGACCCAAGCCTGCTGCAGGGCTTCAACGAGTTCGGCGACGACATTACACTGCAGATCCTGTCGGTGTTTCCGACGTTCGTGCTTCAGCAGATCCAGAACTGCATCGCCATCCGCCAGGTAGTGCCGCGCGCGCCGGACCGCACCGATCTCAACTGGACCATCCTTGGCTTCGAGACCGATACGCCGGAACAGCGGCTGACACGCCTGAAACAGGCCAATCTCGTCGGACCCGCAGGCTTCATCTCGATGGAAGACGGTTGCGTCGGCGGCTTCGTCCAGCGCGGCGTCAAGGCCGCGCCCGACGAACGGGCAGTCCTGCAGATGGGCGGCTCGACCGCCGAAAGCAGTGAAAGCCGCGTGACAGAAGCCTCCATCCGCGGTTTCTGGAAAGCCTGGCGCGCCCAGACCGGCATCTGAAGAAAGCTTCTCTACCAATATGTCGCACATCACCCACGATATTTTCTTCGCCATCGCCCGCGTGCAGGCCGATTACTCCCGCTGCATCGACGACGACCGGCTCGAGGAATGGCCGTCGTTCTTTCTCGAGAACTGCATCTACAAGATCACTTCGGCGGCGAGCCATCGCGAGGGCTATGAAGCCTCCGTCGTCTTCGCCAATTCGCGCGGCATGCTGACCGATCGCATCACCGCGTTGCGCGAAGCCAATATCTACGAACGGCACTCCTACCGGCATATTCTCGGCATGCCGTCGATCCTCGGCGACGAGGCGCGCGGCGTGCGCACGGAGACACCGTTCATGGTGGCGCGCATCATGCTGGACGGCACGACCGACCTCTTCGCCACCGGCCGCTATCTCGACATCTGGAGCATCGGATCGAACGAGCCGAAGCTAGCGGAACGGCTGGTCGTCTGCGACAGCTCGCGCTTCGATACGCTGCTGGCGATCCCGCTGTGACGAAAAGCCCACAGACCATCGCCGTCACGCTTGGCGACCCCAACGGCATCGGCCCGGAGATCGCGGTGAAGGCCGCCGCGCATTTCGCCGGCGGACACGGGCCGGACGTCGTGCTGGCCGGCGACCGCTACGTCGTCGAGCATTATGCGCGCATGGTCGCGCCCGACATGACAATCGCCGATACCGATGCAGAGCCATCGCCGGGCGTCATCCGCGTGCTTCCCATCGATGCCCTGCCGCAGGCCGCGTTCAAGCCGGGCACGATCGATGCCGACGCTGGGCGCGCCACCGTCGCCTATCTCGCCGCCGCCATGGCCTTCGTGAGCCAGGGCAAGGCCGGCGGTATCGTCGGCTGCCCGCACAACGAAACCGCCATCAATGCCGCCGGCATCGCTTTTTCCGGCTATCCCGGCTTGATCGCCGAGCTATCCAGCGTGCCTGAGGACAGTGTCTTTCTCATGCTCGTCGGCGGCGGTTTGCGCATCGTACACGCGACCCTGCACGAGCAACTGTCGCGCGCGCTCGGGCGCCTGACGCCCGCCCTTGTCGAGGCCGCGGCAAAGACCGCCGATACGGCGCTGAAACAACTCGGGATCGTGACACCCCGCATAGGCATCTTCGGCATCAATCCCCATGCCGGCGAGAACGGCCTGTTCGGCGATGACGACGAACGCATCACCGCGCCGGCCGTGGCGCGGCTGCAGGCCGCCGGTATCCAGGCGGAAGGTCCGGTCGGCGCCGATCTCATGCTCGGGCGCAAGGACATCGACTGTTTCGTCGCCATGTACCACGACCAGGGCCATGTGCCGGTGAAGCTGCTTGCCGGGCGCACCGCATCGGCGCTGTCGATCGGCGGCGGCGCGATCTTTTCCAGCACCGGGCATGGCAGCGCCTTCGACATCGCCGGACAGGGCGTCGCAGATGCTGAGGGTGTTCTGCGGGCGATCAGGCTGGTGGCCGGAATTGCCTGAATGACATTGGCTGCCCCTGTCATCCCCGACGCCGCGTAGCGGCGAACGGGGATCCAGACCTGAGATGCAGAACGCCGTATCAACGTCCGGTCCCGCTCGCGCACTACGTGCGCGTCGGGAATGACAGACACCCCTGCGCGTCAAATGTTCTTGAAGTCCGCCTTGCGCTTGTCGACGAAGGCCTGCATGCCTTCCTTCTGGTCGGCAAGCGCGAAGGTCGAATGAAAGACGCGCTTCTCGAAGCGCAGCCCCTCGTTCAGCGGCATGTTCATGGCCGCATTGATGCATTCCTTCACCATCATGGCCACGGGCATGGACATGCTGGCGATCGTCTGCGCCGTGGCAATGGCGTCGTCGAGCAGTTTGTCGGCCTCGACAATGCGGGCGACGAGCCCAGCCCGCTCGGCCTCGGCCGCGTCCATCATGCGGCCAGTCAGGCACATTTCCATGGCCTTCGCCTTGCCGACAGCATGGGTGAAGCGCTGCGTGCCGCCCATGCCGGGCGTGACGCCGAGCTTGATTTCCGGCTGGCCGAATTTCGCGGTGTCGGCCGCGAGAATGAAATCGCACATCATGGCAAGTTCACAACCGCCGCCCAGCGCAAAGCCGGCCACCGCGGCGATGATCGGCTTTCGCGTCCGCGTCAGGATATCCCACGGCCCGAACTTGTCGGACTTGAAAATATCGACATAGCCGAGCGGCTGCATTTCCTTGATGTCGGCGCCGGCGGCGAAGGCCTTTGCCGAACCGGTGATGACCATGGCGCCGATGCTGTCGTCGGCATCGAACACAGCCACAGCATCGGTGACGTCGAGCATGATCTGCCGGTTCAAGGCATTCAGCGCCTGCGGGCGGTTGAGCGTGATCAGGCCGACGCGGCCGCGCCGCTCGACCAAAATGCTTTCATATGTCTTCAGATCCGGAACGGTCATTCTATCCTCCAGAGCGGGCGCGCACGTCCCTGATGACTGCGGAAAAATCCTCGCCGGCATGACCGGCTGTGTTGAACCTGGCATAAATCTCCTGGGCATGCTTGCCCAGGGCGCAATCCGTCGCCGTCGATTGCGCCGCTTCGAGCGCCAGGGACAGATCCTTCAGCATGAGTTCGGCGGCAAAGCCCGGCTTGTAATCATTGTTGGCCGGACTTGCCGGCACGGGCCCCGGCACCGGGCAATAGGAGGTCACCGACCAGCACTGGCCGGACGCGGTCGATATGACATCGAACAACGCCTGATGGGTCAGTCCCAGCCTTTCGCCAAGAGCGAAGGCTTCGCCCGTCGCGATCATGGAAATGCCGAGCAGCATGTTGTTGCAGATCTTGGCCGCCTGCCCCGCGCCGTCGCCGCCGCAATGAACGATCTTCTTGCCCATGTTCGCCAGCACGCTCTCGCCCCTGGCGAAAGCTTCTGGCGCACCGCCGACCATGAACGTCAGCGTGCCCGCAGTCGCGCCGCCGACGCCGCCGGAAACCGGCGCATCGAGCGACAGCATGTTCGCCCTGCGAGCCAGCTCATGGGCACTTCTGGCGCTGGTGACGTCGATGGTCGAACAGTCGATGAACAAAGTGCCGGGCGCCGCCTGATGGAGTGGACCGGTCGGATCCTGATAGACCGACAGAACATGCCGGCCCGCAGGCAACATGGTGATGACGATTTCGGCTCCTTTGCTCACGTCGCCGGCACCGGCGGCAATCGCACCGCCGGCGGCTTTCCCGGCGTCCCGTGCCGCTTCGGAGAGATCGTAGGCCGTGACCTGATGGCCTGCCCTGACGAGATTGGCCAGCATGGGCCCGCCCATATTGCCCAGGCCTATGAATCCGATTGTCGCCATCTGCCTCTCCCACCCCTTTATGCGCTGAACTGAACATCGCCTCCCGGCGGCGGACCGAAGAAGGATTGAACAATGTCCTCACGCACGTCCGCGAGCCGCGCCGGCTGCCACTTCGGCGACTGGTCCTTGTCGACGACCACCGCGCGGATGCCCTCGATCATGTCATGGCCGCGAATGCAGGCGGTAGCGACGCGATATTCCATCTGCAGGCACGCCTCCAGATCGGGGAGCGCCCGCGCCTGCCGCAAGGCGCGTAGCGTCACTTTCAGCGATGTCGGCGAATGCCGCCGCATGCGCTTCGCCGCGTCCGCACAGAACTCATTCTGCCGCTGATCCAGCGCCTGCAGGATGTCCTCAACCTTATCGGCGGCAAAACAGCGGTCGATATCATCGCGATGGCGCAGCAGACTGCTTTCTCCAGGGGGGCTGGTGTGGGCGGCAACGATGCCGTCGATATGATCGGCATCCTCACAAAAAGCCAGAACATCGACGAACTCCGGCAGGTCGTCCGACCGGATATGGTCATCCGCCAGTTCGCAAACCATCGCATCCGCGCCGGATATCTGCGACGCCGTGAGGCCGGCATAGGCTCCAAGCTCGCCCAGCGCGCGCGATAGCAGAAACGTGCCGCCGACATCGGGCACGAAGCCGATGCCGACCTCCGGCATGGCGAGCCGCGTGCGCTCGGTGACGATGCGATGCGAACCATGGGAGGAGATACCGACACCGCCGCCCATGACAATGCCGTCCATCAGCGCGATATAGGGCTTGGGATAGTGAGCGATGAAAGCGTTGAGGACATATTCCTCGCGCCAGAAGTCGTCGGCCTCGAACTTGCCGATCCTGGCGCTGTCGTAGATGGAACGGATATCTCCGCCGGCGCAGAGCCCGCGTTCGCCCGCACCATCGATCAGCACGGCAATCACGCCATCGTCGCTGCGCCAATCGAGGAGGGCCCGATGGATTGTGCGCACCATGTCCTGCGTCAGTGCGTTGAGGGCTCTGGGCCTGTTCAAGGTCAGCCGGCCCAAAGCCCCCTGACGCGCGACGATCACGTCGGACATCAGGCGTGCCCGATCAACGAGCGCGCGACGATCAGGCGCATGATTTCATTGGTTCCTTCGAGAATCTGGTGCACGCGCAAATCCCTGACTATCTTTTCAATGCCGTAATCGGCGAGATAGCCGTAGCCGCCGTGCAATTGCAACGCCTGATTGGCGACCTCGAAGCCGGTGTCGGTCGCCATTTTCTTGGCCATGGCGCAGAGCTTCGTCGCGGCAGGGTCGGCAGCGTCGAGCGCTGCCGCCGCGCGCCACAGAAGCGTGCGCGCGGCTTCGAGCGCGATGTCCATGTCGGCAAGACGGAATTGCAACGCCTGGAATTCTTCAAGCCTTTTGCCGAAGGCCTGGCGCTCCTGCATATAGGCGCAGGCCTTGTCGAGCGCCGCTTGCGCGCCGCCGAGCGAACAGGCGCCGATGTTCAGCCGTCCGCCATCGAGACCCGTCATCGCAATCTTGAAGCCGCTGCCCTCTTCGCCAAGCAGATTGGCGGCCGGTACGCGCACATCCTCCATGATGACCTGGCGTGTCGGCTGGGTGTGCCAGCCCATCTTCCTTTCGTTGGCTCCGAACGAAAGGCCTTTTGTGCCTTTCTCGATGAGGAAGCTGGAAATGCCCGCGGCGCCGGCAGCGCCCGTGCGCGCCATCACCAGATAGAGATCGGTTGCCCCCGCACCCGAGATGAACTGCTTGACGCCGTTGAGGATGAAATCGCCGCCGTCACGGCGCGCGCTCGAACGCAAGGCCGCGGCGTCCGATCCGCAGGAGGGCTCCGTGAGACAATAGCTCGAGAGCAGTTTCGCTTCGACGAGCGCGGGCAAAACATCGCGCCTTTGCGCATCGGTGCCGAACCTGTCGATCATGGACGCCACCATGTTATGGATCGACAGATAGGCGGAGGTCGATGGACAGCCCGTCGCCAGCGCCTCGAAGATCAGAGCGGCGTCGAGACGCGACAGCCCGCTGCCGCCATTGTCCTCACGCACATAAATCGACGCCATGCCGAGCGCCGCCGCTTCACGAAACACCTCGACGGGAAAATGCTTTTCCGCATCCCAACGGATCGCATGCGGCGCGATTTTCTCTTCGGCGAAGGCGCGCGCCATATCCCGCACCGCGCTCTGCTCTTCATTCAGCGCAAATTGAGGGCCGGTTGCGGAAATGGCGAGCTTGCCATCCATAGCTCATATCCTTGCATCAGGGTGCAGGACGTTCGTCGGCGATGACCTTGCCATCGTTCGGCAACCGCCCCGGCTTGGCGTGGACGACCGCGCCGCGCAATTTCGTAACGTCCTGCAAGACCGCTTCCACGCCCTCCAGCACAGCTTCGCTCGGCGCTTCTGCATGAAGCGTCATGACATCCTGCTCGTTCTGGCGTTGCACCACAAGGCGCAAACGTCCGAGACCGGGGCAGCGCCGGCCGATTTCGGCAACCTGCGAGGGATGCACGAACATGCCCTTGACCTTCGTCGTCTGGTCGGCACGTCCCAGCCAGCCGCTGATGCGCCGATTGGTACGTCCGCACGGCGAGGCGCCGGGCAAAATGGCCGACAGGTCGCCGGTGGCGAAGCGCAGCAGCGGATAATCGCGGTTGAGCCTTGTCACCACGACCTCGCCGACCTCGCCGTCCGGCACAGGTTCCTGGGTGCCAGGGCGAACGATTTCGACGATGAGGTTCTCGTTCACCATCATGCCATCGACGATCCGGCCCTTGCCGGCGCTGGTCTCATAGGCAACGACACCGAGATCGGCGGTCGCGTAGCACTGGCGCACCGGAAGGCCGCGTTTGCGCAATTCGTCGCGCAAACTTGCAGGCAGGGCCGCGCCCGACACGAGCCCGCGCTGCAGGCTGGAGATGTCGCGCTTCATCTCCGCCGCCTTGTCGAGCAGGATCTTGAGAAAATCGGGCGTCCCGCAATAGGCGCGTGGCCGGTAGTGCTGAATGGCCTCGACCTGCGCTTCCGCATTGCCCGGGCCGGCCGGGATCACGACGCAGCCCAGGGCGCGCGCGCCGCTGTCCATCATCATGCCGCCAGGCGTCAGATGATAAGAGAAGCAATTGATGACGATATCGCCCTTGCGCACGCCCGCCGCATAGAGCGCCCGCGCCACGCCCCACCAGTCTTTGCCCGTGCCCTGCGGCTCGAAGATGGAACCCGGCGAAATGAACAGACGTTCGAATGCTGCTTCCTTTACAGACGCAAAGCCGCCGAACGGCGGGTCTTCAGCCTGCAACTCGATCAGATTGGATTTGCGCAGAACCGGAATTGCGGCAAGCTCCGCCAGCGATTTGATTTTTTCAAGATTGACGCCCTTCAACTGCGTCCTCAGCCCAGGCGCCCTCGCTTTTGCCTGGTTCATCACTGCGCGGAAATCCCGCAGCAGCGCTCTCTCCCGCAGATCATGATTTCTTGTTTCAAGCCTGTCGAAATTCATGCCTTAGAACCTGTAAAATTTTAAATGGGATCATCGCGGCAAAACTCCGCGGCCGCTTCTATAGCACTCTCGCCTATGCAAGCCAGCGTTTACGACGCTTGTAATGCTTCACGCCGCGAAAGCTTCTGCGCCCCGCTCCCGACACGCCGAGATAGAACTCCTTGACATCCTCATTGTCGCGCAGCATGCGCGCATCGCCGTCAAGAACCACCCTGCCGTTCTCAAGAATGTAACCCCAGCTCGCATAGCGCAAGGCAATGCTGGTATTCTGTTCCGCAAGGAGAAACGATACCTGCTCCTTGCAGTTGAGATCACGCACGATTTCAAATATTTCGTCGACGATCTGCGGTGCCAGACCCATCGACGGCTCGTCCAGAAGGATCATCTTCGGCCTTGACATCATGGCGCGGCCGATAGCGCACATCTGCTGTTCGCCGCCCGATGTGAAGCCGGCAATCGACGAACGGCGCTGCTTCAGGCGCGGAAAATAATCATAGATCGCCTCGAGATCGCCGGCGATGGCGGCGCTGCCATCGCGGCGCGTGAAAGCGCCCGTCATCAGGTTTTCCTCGATCGTCAGATGAGCGAAGCAGTGACGGCCTTCCATGACCTGAATGCAGCCGCGACGCACGAGATCGCTGGCCGACAGCCGGTCCACTCTCTGGCCCTCGAATTCGATGGAGCCTTTCGTCACCTCGCCGCGCTCGGTCCGCAGAAGATTCGAGATCGCCTTGAGCGTCGTCGTCTTGCCCGCGCCGTTGGCCCCCAACAGCGCCACGATGCCCTGGCGCGGCACGACGAGGGAAACGCCCTTCAGCACGAGAATGACGTGATCGTAGATCACCTCGATATTGTTCACGCTCAGAATGGCGTCGGCCTCTGCCGCTGCCGGGGAACTGGCTGTCACGGTCACACCCGCTCATTGAGATATCGATATGCCCTCTCTGCCGCGGCAGAGAGGGCGCACATCGTTGCAACGCCTGTCGTTACGTTGCCTTGTCGCAAGCTTCCGTCCGCTTCGGCCAGCCTGAATTGCCCGCGGCATATTCCTTCGCGGCGGAGTCAATGAGCGGGCGGACCTCATCTTTCAACGGCGCCATCCAGTCGGAGGCCTTCACATATTTGCTGCCATCCCATTCGGCCATGAACACCTTGTTGTGGCCGTTGTGATCGCTGCAGGACACCTGAACGGGCGCGGCAAAGCCTTCCATTCCCAGTTCCTTCAGCCGCTGTTCCGAGATGTTCAGATTTTCCAAACCGCGACGCACGTCCTCGCCGTTGACGACCTTTTTGCCTGTCAGCTTCTGCGCGGTGCGAACGGCTTCCGCGATCAGCATCGAATTATAGACACCGCGATTGTAGAGATTCTCGCCGATACGATTGCGGTTATCGACCTTCGACAGATTCTTGTCGGCGACGTTCTTCAGAATGTCCTGAATGACGGGAAAGTTCGTTCCCGCCTGGTGGAAGTTCAACGATTTGTACCCCTTGGCTTCGGCTCCACCCGCACGCGCGTCATCATCGCCGCCCGCCCACCAGACGCCGACCAGTTTGTCGATTGGGAAGTTATTGCGCAGGGCTTCCTTAACAGCCGTCGGGTTCATCGCACCGAAGCCCTGATTGTAGATGAAATCCGGCCGGTCGCGTCGGATGCCGAGCCAGATGCCGCTCTGGTTCTGCATATCGGCGGCCGGGACCGGATAGAGCTTCAGCTCGAAGCCATATCGCTTGCTGAGATCCTGCAGCAGAGGGATCGGCTCCTTGCCGTAGGGCGCATCAAGATGGATCAGGCCGAGCTTCTTGCCTTTCAACTTGTCGAAGCCGCCGAGCTGTTGTGCCATATAGCCAACCATGACCGATGCGCCGTCCCAGTAGGTGACTGGCGGATTGAATATCCATGGAAAGGTATTGCCGTCAGCCGAAGCGGAAAGACCATATGCCATCGACAGAATCGGTATCTTGTCGACCGAGGCGCGCGGGATGAGTTGCAGGGTGATGCCGGTCGAATAAGGATTCACCACGACCGGGTTCTTCGACTTCGTGGCCTCGTAGCATTCGACGCCCTTCTTGGTGTCGTAGCCGGTTTCGCATTCCTCGATGGCGATCTTGACGCCGCCGATGCCGCCATCGCGCTGGTTCAGCATTTCCAGATAGTCGCGCATGCCGTCGGCGATCGGAATGCCGGACCCTGCAAATGGACCGGTGCGATAGGTCAGCAGCGGGACATAAATCTGGTCCTGTGCCGCTGCCTGCTGAATTGCAGGCGCGCCAACGGCCGCGCCTGTCAAAAGACCGAGAACCAATATGAATTTTCTCATCGCCTTACCCTCCTCATGTCCCACCCTTGCTCACACATGCGACGCTCAATAGGGAAACGGCCACATGCGCAGTTTCTGCTTTCCGATCTGCCAGAGCCGCGCCAACCCGTGCGGCTCGACGATCAGGAAAAAAATGATCAATGCGCCGAGCAGAATATAGGTCGCATGCTCGGCGACGGTGCCCGGAATGGCGATGCCCAATGCCGGCACGCCGAATTTGAGGGCCGTCGGCAGAATGGATATGAAAGCCGCGCCCAGGAAAGAACCGATGAGACTGCCCAGGCCGCCGATGATGACCATGAACAGAATGGTGAAACTCTGGTTGATGTTGAAGGCGTCGTTGGCCTCGCCGCCGCCATACCAGAGAAACATCATGCAGGCGCCGGCGACGCCGCAGTAGAAGGACGAAACAGCAAACGCCAGAAGCTTCGCCGGCAGCAGCCTGATGCCCATCAGCTCGGCCGCGATATCCATATCGCGCACGGCCATCCAACTGCGGCCGATGCGGCCATGCACGAGATTCGATGCGATCCAGGTCAGAAAAGTCACAATCCCCAGCAGAACGAGGTAGCGCGTCACAGGCGTCGCATTGGCGCCGGTCAGAGGGATGCCGGCAAACAGCCGCTGCGGGACTTCGATGGCGCCAGACGCATTGTAGTTGTAAAGCCAGGGGATGCGGACGAAGCTCCACTGCAGAAAGAACTGCGCCGCAAGGGTCGCCACAATCAGATAGAATCCCTTGATGCGCAGGGACGGCAGGCCGAAGACCACGCCGATGGCGGCCGCGAAGAATCCCGAGGCTACAATCCAGATGACGATGTTCACGCCTGGATAGATCGTCGTCAGCTTGTAGCAGGCATAGGCTCCGACCCCCATGAAGGCGCCGGACCCAAGCGAGAGAAGGCCCGTATAACCGGTCAGGATGTTCAATCCGATCGCAGCCAGCGAGAAGACCAGAAACGGGATCATCACGGTCTGCAGAAAGAAATTGCCGCCGAGCAACGGAATGCCGACAAAGCCGATCAGCAGGATGACGGCAAGACCGATCCGATCCTGCAGGATCGGAAGTACCGCCATGTCGGAGGCGTAGGTCGTCTTGAACTGGCCGGCTTCGCGATAGAACACGTCCGCTCCCTTAAATTCGTTCGATAATTCTTTCCCCAAACAAACCCTGCGGCCGGAACATCAGGAACACCAGGGCGATACAATAGGCGAGCCAGCTTTCCGTGGCGCCGCCGACCAGCGGGCCCCAGTAGAATTCGCCGATCTTCTCGCCGATGCCTATGATGAGACCGCCGACAACCGCGCCCGGAATGGACGTGAAGCCGCCCAGAACGAGCACGGGCAGCGCCTTCAGCGCCACAACCTGAAGCGCGAAGGATACGTCGGAGCGCGCGCCCCACATGATGCCGGTGATGAGGGCGACGACGCCGGCCAGAAACCAGACGATGACCCAGATCTGGTTCAGCGAAATACCGACCGAGAGCGCCGCCTTGTGACTGTCAGCCACCGCGCGCAGGGCGCGGCCGATGCGCGTATACTGGAAGAAGACCGACAGGCAGGCGATCATCGCCAGCGCGATCACGGCGGCGGCAATGTCGATCTTCTGCAACGTCACGACGCCGCCGAGCATCTTGATGTCGACGGCGCCTTTCGGCAGATAAAGCTGCTCGGCGATCATGACTTTCGGATTGCCGCCGAAGATCGCCTCGCCCAGTCCGATCAGGAGATAGGTCAGGCCGAAGGTCGCCATGAAGAGAATGATGTCGGGCTGATTGACCAGCGGCCGCAGCACCACGCGCTCGACGGCGGCGGCGATCAGGAACATCACGCCGATCGTCAGCGCCAGCGCTAGAAAAGCCGGTACGCCCTTTTCGTAGAGGCCGACCAGGGTGAGCGCGGCGAACACGACCATGATCCCCTGGGCAAAATTGAACACGCCCGACGCCTTGAAGATCAGCACGAAGCCCAGCGCGATCAACGCATAAAGAATGCCGCCGACAAAGCCCTCCCACAAAGTCTGGACCAAAAGGTCCGGCGCGCCCGCCATCTGCAGGAACGGATCGACAAAGATGCTGTAGATGAGGTCCATCAGTGCGACACCCCGAGATAGGCGTCGATGACGCGCTGATCGGCTTTCACTTCATCGGGCGTGCCGTCGGCGATCTTGTGACCGTATTCAAGCACGACGACCCGGTCGGAAATATCCATGACGACGCCCATGTCGTGTTCGATCAGGGCGATCGTGGTGCGGAAGTGCCGGTTCACGTCGAGGATGAAGCGACACATATCCTCCTTTTCCTCCAGATTCATGCCGGCCATCGGCTCGTCAAGCAGCAGAAGATCGGGCTGCATCGCCAGGGCGCGGCCAAGTTCGACACGCTTCTGCAGGCCGTAGGGCAGTTTGCCGACCGGCGTTTTGCGGATGTGCTCGATTTCCAGAAAGTCGATGATGTCTTCGCAATAGATGCGATGTTCGATCTCTTCGCGCATCGCCGGGCCGTGACGCAGCAATTGCCAGAAGAAGTTGCGATTCATCTTCAAGGTCCGGCCGGTCAGAATATTGTCGAGCGTCGTCATGCCCTTGAACAGAGCGACATTCTGGAATGTGCGGGCAATGCCCTGGCTTGCTGCCTCATAAGGACGCATGCGCTGGCGGGTTTTGCCCTTGAAGGTGATGCGGCCGCTGCGCGGATGATAGAAGCCGTTGATGCAGTTCAGCATCGATGTTTTTCCGGCGCCGTTGGGGCCGATGATGGCGCGGATCTCGCCCTTGCGGATGTCGAAGGAAATATCGCTCAGGGCACGGACGCCGCCGAATGTCAGGGACACGTTCTCAACCGTCAGCAGCGTCTCGGCCGCGGCGCGAGCAACCTCTCCTTGGAGCATTTCAGCCAGGGCGCTCATGCGACCTGCTCCGCAACCGGTGCGGCCTCGACCGCGAAGGTCCGGGCATCGCGGATCTTCACGCGCGCGGCGATGACGCCCTTGCGGCCGTCTTCGAACGTCACCTCCGTCGAAATGTCGGCTTCCTCCGACCCGTTGTAGAGGGCTTCGACAAGCGGGGCATAACGTTCGCCGACAAAGCTGCGCCGGACTTTCTGGGTGCGCGTCAACTCGCCGTCGTCCGCATCAAGCTCCTTGTGCAGGATCAGGAAGCGCCTGATCTGGGCTCCAGCCATGAAGCGATCCCGCGACAGGCTCTCGTTCACGCTCGCCACATGGTCGGCGATCATCTCATAGACTTGGGGGTGGCCGGCGAGCTCCTGATAGGAGCCGTAGGAGATGTTGTTGCGCTCGGCCCAATTGCCGACTGCCGTCAGGTCGATGTTCAGCATCGCGGCGACGAAGGCGCGATCGTGACCGAAGCCGACGGCTTCCTTGATGTTGGGGAAGAATTTCAGCTTGTTCTCGATATATTTCGGCGCGAACAGGGAGCCGTCATCGAGCTTTCCGACATCCGCGGCGCGATCGATGATGCGCAGATGGCCGTCGGTGTCGAAGATGCCGGCGTCGCCGGTCTTGACATAGCCATCCTGCGTCATCGCTTCGGCGGTCTTGGCGTCTTCCTTGTAATAGGCGACGAACATGCCCGGCGAACGGAACTGCACCTCGCCGCTGTCGGCGATGCGGATATCGACGTTCGGCGCCGGCGGACCGACGGTTTCCGAGCGAATGTCGCCGTCCTTCTGGCAGGTCACATAGAGAAACGCTTCGGTCTGGCCGTAGAGCTGTTTCAGGTTCATGCCGAGCGAGCGATAGAACGAGAACAGGTCTGAGCCGATCGCCTCGCCCGCCGTGTAGGCGACGCGGATGCGGGAGAAGCCCAGCACGTTCAGCAGCGGCGCATAGATGAGGATCTTGCCGAGCCCATAATGCAGGCGTGCATGCAGGGGCACCTGCTTGCCGTTGAGAATCTTCTCGCCCCATTGGCGGGCAACGTCGATGAAATGGCGAAACAGCCAGCGTTTCGGGGCGCTGGCATCTTCCATGCGTATCATCACGCGGGTGAGCAGGGATTCAAATACACGCGGCGGCGCGAAATAGAAGGTCGGGCCGATCTCGCGCAGGTCCTGCTGGGCCGTTTCTGCGCTCTCGGGACAGGCCATGCAGAAGCCGGCGACAAAGGACTGCGCATAGTTGAGATAGTGGTCGCCGACCCAGGCCAATGGCAGGTAGGCCAGCGTCTCGTCCGCCTCAGTGAGTTTGTCGAAAGCCACCGTGTCAGTGGCAGCAGAGATGCAGCCACCGGCCGACAGCATGACGCCCTTGGAGCGACCGGTCGTCCCGGACGTGTAGAGCATGATTGAAATATCGCCGCCGCCTCCGGCATCGATTTCGGCTTCGATCGCGGCGCGGGCGCCGGGCTCGCCCGCGAAAATATCGCGGCTTTCGGCAATCAGCGCTGAAATCGCGTGTAGCCGGGTGTGATCATAATCTTCGAGGCCGCGCTCTTCGTCATAGACGATCTGCTGCAATTGCCCGAGCTGCTCGCTTTCGCCGAGCAGCTTGTCGACCTGTTCCTGATCCTGGACGATGGCGATGCGGACATCGGCATTCTGCAGCACGTAAGCCAGTTCGCTGGCGACGGCATCGGCATAGACCGGCACGGGGACCGCGCCGAGCATCTGCGCCGCGCAGATTGCCCAGTACAGGCGCGGGCGGTTGGCGCCGGCGATCGCGATCTTGTCGCCGCGCGCGACGCCCAGTGCCTTCAGGCCATAGGCGAACAGGCTGACGTTTTCATAGACGTCTTCCCACGTCCACGTCTGCCAGATGCCGCGATCCTTGCAGCGCATTGCGGGACGCTTGGCGCGAACCTGAGCGTTCGCGCGCAAGAGTTTTGGAAATGTGTCGTTCCCCGGCCTTGGCCCGAAACCGTTCGACGCGTTCACCCATTCCCCTCCAGGAGCAAAGGTTCCGCCTGGCGACTATACACCAGGCGCGGTCTTTGGATGCTCCAAAGAGAACGCCCGGTGCACCCTCCTGCACCGGGCGTCTGCAGCGATAACGCCCCGAAAAGCCGGGCGCGCCAAGCTGTCTAAAAGTCGTAGGCGGCGTCAGTCGAATGGATAGACGCCTGGCTTGGGATCATAGGCCTCCTCGATCCCGCGGATGCCGGAGCGCAGCATCGCCTCCCAGGAATCGCGCGTCGTCGCGCCGATATGCGGCGAACCGAAAAAATTCGGCACTTCGAGCAGCGGATTGCCGTTCGCCGGCTCGATCGCGAAGACGTCAAAAGCGGCGCCGGAAATGTGCCCGCTTTCCAGGCGCTCCTTGAGCGCCGCCTCGTCGACCATGGCGCCGCGGGCGCAATTGATGAGAACAGCCCCCGGTTTCATCTTGTCGAGCACCGCGGCGCTATACAGGCCGATCGTTGTTGCATTGCGGGAGAGATGAATGGTGAGAACATCGGACCGCGCCCAAAGCTCTTCCTGGCTGACGTTCTCGACATTCCATTCCTTGCAGAAATCCGAGATATCGACACGGTCGGAGGCCAGGATCTTGACGCCATAGGGCTGCAGCAGCTTCACCACTTCCTTGCCGATGAAGCCGCAGCCGTGAATGCCGACCGTGTGACCGCGCAGATCGGCGCCATAGCCGATGGGGCCCTTCCATTCGCCGCGGCGCAGGATCGACGAGAAATAATGAACGCGGCGCAAGGTGAACACCATGTAGCTGACGGCGAGTTCGGAAACCGAATAGCGATTGATGCCGGGCGCCCACCACATTTTTTTTCCGTACTTGTTCAGGATCGCGGGATCGATGTGATCGGCGCCGGCCGACATCATCGAAATGACCTTGAGTTCCGGCAGAGCCGCGCAGACCTTATCTGTGAAACGATCGAGCCCGATGATCGCTGCGTCATAGCCCTTCAGATATTCGATCAGCGCGTCCTCGTGGAGCGGCTTGCGGTCGGTCCTGAATTTCACGCCCGGATATTTCTCCTTCAGCTCGGTCACGAGATGGGGATAGAAATCAAAGTAAGGCGTAGTGACAGCGACACGTGTCATGGGGCGAAACCTCTCCAATTATTGCGGCGTCACCGTACCAGCGTCCTTCCGGCGCGCAAAGGTCAATCCGGCGCGCTTTCAAACCGCCGTCGCCAGGGCCGCCCGAATGTCAGCCTGCGCGGACAAAAGACAATTGGAGATATGCTCGCGGTTCTGCTCAAGACGATAGGCAGGACCGCCGACGCCCAGGGCCAGCGGCCGATGGCCTTCCGGCACGGGAATCATCAGCGAGACCATGGCGCCATCCCAATGGGCCGTGGGCGCCACGAGATCGCGGGCACGGGTGAAGGATACATCCCAACTGCCGTGCATCTCGAGGCTTTGCAGAAAGGCATCGCGGGAAAAGCTGCGCTCATCGAGTTCGCCCGCGGCGATGGTCGCATCATAGACCTCGAGCGCGTGGGCGCGCGGCTGCAGATTGAGGAACTGCCAGCCCGTGCTGGTCTGTACCATGAGACGTTTCGTGCCCGGCGCGATGTATAACTGCACGCCTTCGGTCGACCTGACAGTCTGGACATATTCGAGATAAATGCCGGCCTCGACCGACAGCACCACCATTTCATTGGTCTGCTGCTGCAAGGTCCGCATCGCCTCGGCGACGATGCCCTGCTCGAACGTCTCGAACGGCACCCAACTGACGATCCGCGCCAGCCGGCCGGTCGGCAGGTAAGCGCGCGTCTGCAGTTCGAACGAGAGATAGCCCTGCGCGGTCATGCTCTTCAGCAGCGCGGCCGTGCTGGAGACGGGCTGCCCCAGCCCGGCGGCGATGTCCTTCAGCCGTTGCGGCCGGCGCACCCGGTCGAACTGCTCGAGGATCGCAAAAACACGCGCCGCCGACTTCACCAGTTGTTCGGCCAAAGGCCTTCCCTCCTCATGCGTGCCGCACGCACCGAAATTACACATATGTGGAATCAGATACCAGTCCAGTCACTACGATTATAACGCATTGATCTGCATACCGAATTCTGCAAAGACGCGGCTGCGCTGCCGCGACGATGCGCCAGACCGGCGGTTGACGGTTCGCCGAACGGCGGTGGTAATCATTGAGACTTAAAGGCTGCAGCGGCCGCCGGACAAGGTGCGGCAACAGGGGAGGTAGCGCTTGAAACGCGATGTCATCAAGCTCGGCGAAACCGAGGTCGAAGTTCACGAGGAAGGCTCAGGGCACCCCGTGCTCTTTCTGCATGGCGCCGGCGGCTTCAACCCGAAGGAACCGCATGTGCCGCTGATCGCCCAACATCGGCGCATCATCTGCCCGTCGCATCCAGGCTTCGGCAAATCGGCCCTGCCCGACTGGGTCGACAACGTGGACGACATCGCGCACATGTATCTCGACCTGATGGATCAGTACGGCATCGCCAATGCCGACGTCATCGGTTGCTCGATGGGCGGCTGGATCACCGCCGAGATGCTGACCAAGGCGCCGGAACGTTTCGGCAAGGTGGTTCTGGTCAGCCCCGTCGGCGTCAAGCTGGGACCAGTCGACAAGCTCGACATTCCCGACATCTATACCATGTCGCCGCCCGACGTTCCCAAGCTTCTCTATCATGATCCTTCGCTGTTTCCCTTCGATCCGTCAAAGTTGTCGGACGAGGAACTGTCGGTCTTCATGCGCAACCGGGAAAGCACGGCGCTCTTCGTCTGGGAGCCCTATATGCATAATCCCAAACTGCCGCACAGGCTCTACCGCGTCACCTCACCGACGCTGTTTATTCGCGGCGAGAGCGACGGCCTCGTCAGCGCCCAGTATGTCGAGGGCTATGCGAAACTGTTCAAGTCTTCGCGCATCGAGACGGTCGCCAAGGCGGGCCATGTGCCACATGTCGAACAACCCGCGGCGTTCGCAAAACTTGTCAACGATTTCCTCGGCTGACGGTCGCAGCAGCGACTGAGATCAAGAACAATTCGGGAGCGAAAGATGCAAGCCTGGCACTTCAGCGAAACCGCCTATCCCTATCTGCCACCGGCAGACAGTTATCCCTCGATCCGCGTGTCATTGCCCAACAAGCATTATGATCCGGAGAAAGGCGCCGCCCTCTACGATCGCTATCTCAAGGAATGGCAGATCGCCGAGGAAGAAGGCCTCAACATCATGCTCAACGAGCATCACCAGACGGCAACCTGCGTCGATCCCGCAGCGCCGCTGATGCTGGCTGCGCTGGCGCGGCTGACCTCGAAGGCGCGCCTGCTCATCCTCGGCAATCCGGCCGCAAACCGCCGCCAGCCGGTGCGCATCGCCGAGGAAATGGCGCTGATCGACGTGCTCTCCAGGGGCCGTCTCGAAGCGGGCTTCGTCCGCGGCGTGCCTTATGAGATTTCGCCGGCCAACAGCAATCCGGTACGGATGAACGAGCGCTTCTGGGAATCGATCAATCTGATCGTACGCGCCTGGACCAATCACGACGGTCCGGTGAGCCATGAAGGACGCTTCTTCCATCACCGCAACATCAACATCTGGCCGCGCGTCTACCAGACGCCGCATCCCCCCGTCTGGGTCAGCACGACCAGCGCCGGCGGCGCGCGCCAGGTCGGCGAGAAGGGCTATGTTCAGGCGACCTTCCTCACCGGCTACCAGGCAACGCGGAAGATCTATGACTCCTACCGCGCCGGCTGGCGCGCCTCGGGCTTCGGCAATGATGTGCCGATCGACCGTCTCGCCTATGCGGCCATCGTCTATGTCGGCAAGACGGAAGAAGAAGCCTATCGCGGCGCCGAGAAACTGTTGTGGTATGTCACCGCCAACAAGGTCGCGCCGCAGTTCGCCAATCCGCCGGGATATGTTCCGGTCGAAGGCAATGTGGCGATGATGCGCGGCGCCTCCCACCCGCTCAGCGAATTCGCCAAGGGCGCCAGTGTTGAGGCCGCCATCAAGGCGGGCTTCCTGTTCGCCGGCACGGCCGACCAGGTCTACGAGCAGTTCAAGCGCCATTACGGTTATGTCGGCGGCTATGGACATCTGCTGCTGATGGGCCAGGCGGGCTTCCTGGAACACGACGACACGGTTGCCGGCATTCGTAATTTCGCCCGCGACGTCTATCCGCGCATCAAGGCTGAATTCCCCGATACCACCATTTCGGGAACATTCGCGGATGTGCCGCCGGAGCCGCCGTCCCATGCCCTGCTGTCGCGTCCCGCGTCCATGGGCGTGCCTGTTCTGGATGCGCGCCCGATGACACCGCTGGGCGCCGCACGGGGCGCGTAACGCCGCCACAGCGGTTGGCAAACAAAAAGCTGCCGGATGGCAAATCCGGCAGCTTTTTGTTTTTCGCCACAGCGGCCCGAGGCCGCCGATATCATTCCGCGGCGGCCAGCTTATGCGCGACGGGATCTTTCAGGCCGAGGATGCGGCGTGCATTGTCGTAGAACAGCTTCTGCTTCTGCTCTTGCGTCAGGTCGATTTCCGCCAGCAGCTTGAGGCAGGTCGCCGGATCCCAGCACGGATAGTCGGTGCCGTACATGACATTGTCGATGCCGTAATAGTCGATCGCGAATTTCATGCCGGCGGAATGCGGCGAGACTGTATCGGTGTACATGCGATGCAGATATTCGCTTGTCGGACGCGGCAGCTTCGCGCCCTTCGTGTTCTTGTCCATGCGCCCGGACTGATAAGGCAGCGCGCCGCCGGTGTGCGACATCACCACTTTCAACTCGGGATAGCGTTCCATCAGGCCGGACAGAACCAGCCGCGCGGCGGCCACGCTGACCTCGACGACGCGGCCGAGGCTGAGATGCAGGGCGCCGTTATAGCCGTCCAGCATGTCGGCGAAGATAGCGTCGGTCGGATGCAGAAACATCGGCAGGCCGAGTTCGGACACGCGGGCGTAGAAAGGATCAAGACGTTCGGCGTCGATGCGGGCATCGCTGCCGATAGAGCCTGGAAGATTGACGCCCATCAGGCCGAGCTTGCCGATGGCGTGTTCGAGCACATCCATGGCGATCCTGGTGTCGACGAGCGGAATGGCGGCGCTGGCCCAGACACGACCGGGATATTTGCGTTGCGCGCCAGCCATTTCCTCGTTCCAGTGCATGGCGAGGTCGCGGCCTTCTTCGGCGGGAAGCTGCGAGAAGAACACCGACATCGGGCCTATGGAGCAGACGACGTCGACCTGATGGCCGAGTCCGTCCATATGCGCGAGCTGATCGTCGAGATCATGCCATTCGGCCCAGCTCGGCAGCGGGTTGGCTTCGTTCTCATGCCGCCGAACGGTATAGCCGCCCCGCGCATTGACCGCCGCCAGCGGGAATTCAGTCCGTTTGCAGAGCCTTTCGAAAACAGACCGCGGCCACCAGTGAAAATGCGAATCGATAATGTGCATAGCCCTGGTCTCCATCCATCACGTCTGCGGGCCACGTTTTCTGCGTGCGGCCGGCAATCCGAGTCCATCTCATCCCGTTTAGAACAATAGTCTATAAACTTGGCTGGAGCCGGTCAACGAAAGCTTGCCAAATCACTGCATCGTGTTGGGTTTTGGGTTCGGTTTCCTGCTTCCCGCCCGCACCAAATCCGGTTTAGGTAGCAA
The DNA here is from genome assembly GCA_029222685.1 of Terripilifer ovatus. Taxonomy (GTDB): domain Bacteria; phylum Pseudomonadota; class Alphaproteobacteria; order Rhizobiales; family Beijerinckiaceae; genus Terripilifer; species Terripilifer ovatus. Next base: position 69,228 of record JARHVB010000014.1, read on the forward strand.
TTCCACGGAAGCTGAAAAACCAAAACTGTAAACCCGGGAGGAAACATTGGAATTGGGTCTCAAGGGCCGCCGCGTCCTGATCACCGGCGGATCGCAAGGCATCGGGCTTGCGGTCGCGGAGGGCTTTCTGAAGGAAGGCTGCGAGGTCGCGCTGGTAGCGCGCGATCCGGACCGGCTCGCCAAAACGGCGGAGAATCTTTCGAAAACCGCGCCGGGCCGGGTCCGGACCCGCGCCATCGACCTGTCGCGCCGGGGGGCGCCGCAGGAAATCGCCGACGAGTTTTCCGACACGGACATTCTCATCAACAACGCCGGCGGGATTCCGACCGGCGATATTTTCGACATCGACGAAGACCGCTGGCGCGAAGCCTGGGACCTGAAGGTGTTCGGCTACATCAACCTCAGCCGCGCCATGTATCGGCACATGCGCGGCAAGCCGCCAAAGGTCATCTGCAATGTCATCGGCACCGGCGCCGACAAGCCGATGTTCCGCTACGTCTGCGGCAATGCGGCGAACATCGCCCTCAACGGGCTGACACAGTCGCTCGGCGGCCGCAGCATAGACGACGGCATCAGAGTCGTCGCGGTCAATCCCGGCGCGGTCGAGACCGAACGCTGGCGCAACATCCACGGCAAGCGCGCGCAGGAAAAATTCGGCGATGCGACGCGCTGGCGCGAGATGCTCTCCAACGATCTGCCGGAAGGCCGCGGCGCGCGGCCGGACGAGATCGCTGACGTGGTGGTGTTTCTGTCTTCGCAGCGGGCGAGCTGGGTCTGCGGCGCCGTGCTGCCGATCGACGGCGGCCGGCTGCATCGCGACAATTGGTTCTAACCGGCGAGCCCAGAACGGCAAGGAAGGCTCCTTATAAAAGCGCGCTTGCCCGCAGGCGGATATCGTCGCATCCTGTGAGAAATAAACCGCTTCTTCCAAGGAGATATCTCATGGCTGATGCATCAAATGCCGCGTATGTTCCGGCTCCCCTCGACGTGCTGCGCGCCAAATGGGGTTGGATCGTCGCGCTTGGGGTCGTTTATGTCATCGCCGGCGCGCTGGCGCTCGCCAGCGTTGCGATGGCGACTGTCGTCAGTGTCCTGATCGTCGGCTTCATGATGCTGCTGAGCGGCGTCGCCGAAGTGATCAATGCATTCCAGTTCAAATCCTGGTCGAAATTCCTGCTCTGGCTGTTCCTGGGCCTTCTGTATGTTGCATCCGGCATCATCACCTTCATGAACCCGCTGCTGGCTGCAGCTGTCCTGACGTTGCTGCTGGGCGTGACGCTGATTGTTTCCGGCATCATGCGCATCGTGCTCGCTTACAGCATGAAGCAGGGTTCGCCGTGGATATGGGTCGTGGTTTCCGGCGTTTTGACCCTGCTGCTCGGTCTGGTGATCGTCAGCGGCTGGCCGGTCTCCAGCCTCTACATCCTGGGCATGTTCCTGGGCATCGACCTGGTGTTCGTCGGGGCGGCCTGGATCGGACTCGGCCTTGGCGTGAAGAGCCAACCCGCTACGGCACCCGCCGCCTGAGGCGGACCTGTAAAAGGGCTTGATCGAAAGGGCTTTGGCCATGCGTACCGTTCATTTCACGGTCATCATCCTGTTTGCCGCGGCGACCGTCGTCTTCGCGTTCCAGAACCTCGAGATCGTCACCATGGCGTTTCTGGGCTTCAAGGCGCGGGCGCCGCTCGCGCTGCTGACATCGGTGATCTACATCCTGGGCGCGCTGACCGGGAGCAGTGTGTTCGCGCTGCTGCGCCGGTCCTACAAAAGCTACCGCGAGCCGCTGGACGAACCCGAGGCGCGGTGAGCGGCATTTGCAGACGAATAACCGTGGCAAAAATATCCCACACACCGCAAATCGCCGGAAAAAGGCTACGACCAATATCGTAACCTACGGATTTAGTGGCACTATTGACAGGAATATGTCTCGATAAGCTGCTCGGATAACTAGCTAAAATGGCCCTGCAGGTTGGCACTCCGGGGCGTCCGGGCGGTCGCAATCACAGCCCCATTTTAATTGCGATTTCGGCCACTGGTGTCTTGCCTTTATTCGTTATCCGAGTATATTGCGTTGCAGTATCAGTGCCCCGGAGATTTTTCATGAACCGTAGTTTGCCGATCGCTGGGCTTATGCTCCTTGCTTGCAGTGTCGCTGCCTCGGCCGCGACCTTTGAAATTGTGTCCGGAGAGGGCTCGATGAACCACGGTCTGGGCTTCAGGCCTGTGACGGGCCGGGTTGCCGCTCAGCCGGGTTCGACGCTCCATGTTCCCGCCGGCACCATGGCCTATGTCGTCTATGAGAACGGCTGCCGGGTTCGTGTTACGCCGGGTGCTTTCGTCCGTGTCCAGAAGAACGCGCCGTGCGACGCCAATGGTCGTGACCTGCCGGCGCCGGGTGCGACGGACGCCCAGGGCTTGGGCCAGAACCAGAATCAGGATCAGATAGATCCTCTGGCGCTGGGCGCGGTTGGCGTGGTTGGTGTCGGCGGACTTATTTGGGGTATTACCGAAGCCAACAAGAACAACAACGCGCCGTTCTTCAGCCTTAGCCCCTGATCGTTCCTTCTCGTCAGCTTTGATCTCCCTAAGCTGGGTTTAGTGAACGTCGTCCGGGAAATGCAATAAAGCTGCGACGAGAAATCGTTGCAGCTTTTGTTTGTTCGCAGACCGGCTTTCTTTCCGAAATCACGTGCCCGGTCGCAGGCTCAGCCGGAGCAGCATCTGGCGATCGCTGTCGAGATTCGGGCGGCTAGAGCATTTTCGGTTCTGATAGAATCAGAACCGAAGCTCTCGTTTTTTGTTTTGACGCGTTTTCTTCACGCGAACCGGCGTCCACTTCGCTGGAAAACGCTCTAAACGCCCAGGTGCTGTTTCAATATCGTTTCGTCGGCGTTCAACTGTTCGCTGGTGCCCGAGAAACACACCTTTCCCTTACTCAAAACATAGTGCCGATCCGCGATCCGAAGAGCGGCGCGAAGATTCTGTTCGACGATCAGAACCGCGACCCCTTCGGCGCGCACATTCAGCAGAATGTCCAGGATTTCCTGCACGATCAAAGGCGCGAGCCCTTCGGAGGGTTCGTCCAGGATAATAAGGTCCGGGTTGAGCAGGAGCGCCCGAGCGATCGACAGCATCTGCTGCTCACCGCCCGATAGCTTCGACCCGCGAAACGCGGCGCGTTCACGCAGGCGGGGGAACAATTCATAGATCCGCTTGAGAGTCCAGGCTCCGTTAGATCCCCTTCTGGCCGCCACGGTCAGATTTTCCTCAACGGTCAGGTTGCCGAAGATGCCGCGCTCTTGAGGCACGAAGCCGACGCCCATGCGGGAAATGCGATAGGGAGCCAGACCGCCGATCCTGCGGTCGCGATATGTGATCGTGCCGGGCCCGGGTTCAAGAAACCCCATGATGGCGAGGAGCGTGGTGGTTTTCCCCGCGCCGTTGCGGCCGAGCAGCGAAACGATCTCCCGATCGCCGACTTCGAGCGATACGCCGTGGAGAATATGGCTCAAGCCGTAATAGGCGTGGACGTTCTCCAGCCGCAGCATCAGAAGCTCGCCCCGAGATAGACGTCCCGAACCCGTTCGTTGGCCGCAACCACATCTGGCTTGTCGCTGGCGAGCACCTCTCCGTAATACAGAACGGTTATGCGGTCGGCGAGCGAGAAGACGACCTCCATATCATGCTCGATCATCAGGATTCCGAGATGAGACGGGAGCGCGCGGATGATCTCGATCAACTGGCGCGTTTCTACGGGCGACAAGCCGGATGTGGGCTCATCGAGCAAAAGAATGCGAGGATCGCCGGCCAGGGCTACGGCAATCTCCAACTGACGCTGATCGCCATAGGAAATGCTCGCGACCCGCCGCTCGGCAAGCGCCGTCAGCCGGAGCAGATCCAGAACATCCCTGGCGCGGGCGTTAACATCCGTCCGGGCGGCGGCCCTTTGCGCCAGATCGAATGAATTGCCGAATCGGGCCTGAACGCCGAGACGAACATTCTCGAAGACGCTGAGACGCTGAAAGAGCGTATTCTTTTGAAACGTGCGAGCCAGCCCCAGCCGTGCCCTCTGCTCCGGGGCGAGACGTGTGACATCGCTGCCGTCGATCATCACGCGGCCGCCGTCCGGCGTCATCTGCCCGCCGATCTGGTTGATCAGAGAGGTCTTGCCGGCTCCGTTCGGTCCGATGATGACGTGTTTTTCGCCGGCGCCGACATCGAGCGTCACGTCGCGCGTGACATTCAAGCTGCCGAACGATTTCTGCAGGCTCTCGACGCGCAGGAGAGTCATGTGCGCGCTCCCCTCTCCAGCCATTGTTTCAGAAAGCCATAGACGCCCGAGCGGAAGAACATAACGCAACAGACGAAAATGATTCCGACGATCGCCAGCCAATGCTCGGTGTGAGAGCTGACGAATTGTTTCATCAGGAGGAAAATAGCGGCGCCTATCGCCGGGCCTAGCAGCGAACCGACGCCGCCGAGAACCACCATGAGGAGAAACATGCCGGATTGGGCAAACGACAGGGCATCGGGCGAGATGAAGCTGTTGTAGATGGCGTAGAGTGCTCCGGCAAAGCCAGCGAACGCGCCCGACAGGACGAAGGCGCACAGCTTCAGCCGATCGGTGGAAAAGCCCAATGCGCGCATGCGGGTCTCGTTCTCACGCAGTCCGACCAGCGCATGGCCGAACTGGGAGTTAATGATCCGCCGCAGGAGCCACAGTGACAGAACGAACCCCAGGAGGCACGCAAAGTACATATAGATCGGATCATTGAGCGATAAGCCCGCGATCTGCGGCCGGTCGAAGCCGCCGATCCCATCGGAGCCGCCGGTGATTCCACGCCATTTGACGGCAGCGGAATAAAGCAATTGCGCGAATGCTAGTGTCAGCATTATGAACGCAACGCCGCTGACGCGCACGCAGAAATAGCCGATGATGAGTGCCGCGAGCGCCGACGTCATGACTGCAACAAGAATGCCGAGCCAGGGATTGAGGCCGAGCTTCATGCCGCTCAGCGCAAGCGCATAGGCGCCCACGCCGAAGAAGGCGGCATGCCCGAACGAGACAAGCCCGCTGTAGCCCATGAGCAGATCGAGGCTCATCGCTGCGATGGCAAAGATCAGGGCCTCGGTGATCAGCCCGGTTCCGTAGGAGCCTGCCAGAAACGGCCATGCCAGTGCCAGCAGGAAGAAGACGAATTCGCCCATAATGGGCTTTCGTCCTGGGATCCGTGTGGGAAGCGGATCGGCGCGCTGTGCCTTCATCACGACGCAGCCTGTCCGAAAAGTCCGTGGGGGCGCGCCAGCAGTATGACAATCATCGCCGCATAGATCAGAAACATCGAGGCTTCCGGCATATAGGCCTTGCCGAACGTGTCGGCGATTCCGATCAACAGGCTGCCGACAAATGCGCCCTTCAGACTGCCCATGCCGCCGATCACGATGACGATGAAGGCGGGGATCAGGACTTCGACGTCCACGCCGGAATAGACGCCCAGGATGGGCCCGGCGACCACGCCGGCCATGCCGGCAAGCGCGGCGCCCGAGGCGAACGTCGTCGTCAGCAACAGGGGAACGTTGAGCCCGATGCCCATCGCGGTGCGCGTGTCGTCGATGCCGGCGCGCACCATTGCGCCGATCCTGGTTTTCTCAATCAGCAGCCAGAGCAGAAGTGCTACCGCCAGCCCGAAAACGACAATCGCAAGCCTGTATTGCGGGAAATAGCCGCCGAGGAATTCGAGGGACTCCTCCAGGCTTGCCGGTTCGGACAAGGAGAATGTGTCCTTGCCCCAGCCCCATTCGACCAGGTCGGTGAAGACGAATGACAATCCAAACGTCAACAAGACCATGTCGACCTTGTCGCGCTTATAGAGATGGCGAAGCAGGAGGATCTCGATGGCGGCGGCGGCGATCGCAACCGGGATCGGCGCCAGAACCAGAGCCCACCAGAAACTGCCAGTATAGCTGACCACCGACAGGCCGATGAATGCACCCAGCATAAAGAACGATCCATGGGCGAGGTTGACGACACCCATCAGACCGAAGATCAGCGACAGTCCGGAAGCCAGCAGAAACAGCAGCAGACCATAGACAAGCCCGTTGAGAAGCTGGCTGACGAAGAGATCCATGCTGCCGCCTCAGGCTTTATTGCCCGGGTAGTCGCCGACTTCCTTCACCACGTCGATCACCTTGTTGACGAACTTGCCGCCTTCCTCATGAACCTCGCGGATGTAGACATTCTGGATGGCCTGGTGGGTGTCGGGATCGAAGCGCACGGGACCACGAGGCGCCACGATGTTCGTCTTGCCGATGGCCTTGCAGAAATCGGCCGCGTTTTCGATGTTGCCGCCGACCGACTTCACGGCATCATCTATGATGCGCATCACCGTGTAGCCGGACTCGGTGAAGATACCGGGCAGGTCCTTGCTCTTGCTCGCGTATCTCGCGATGAGATTCTTGTTCTCGGGGGTGTCGAGCGTCTCGCAATAGATGCTGCTCGACAGGCCGCCGACAGCGCTCGAACCTTGCAGCGGAAAGGTGTCGGAATCGAGCATGGACTGGAAGCCGGTCAGTTTGACTTTGCCCTTAAGGCCGAACTGCTGGAACTGCTTGACGAAGCGGCCAGCCTCGCTGCCGGCGAAGAAACCGTAGACGGCGCCGGGATTGATCGACCTCAAGTCGGTGATATAGGCGCTGAAATCATTGGTGCCGACGGGCGGGAAGACCTGTTTGGCAATCTTGCCGCCGTTCTTCTCGAATGCTTCGGCGAAAGCTTCGGCGACGTCGTGGCCGGCCAGAAAATCGGAGGCGATGACCACGACATCTTTGATTCCGTTCTTGGCTTCCCAGGTGCCCATCGGATTGGCCACCTGCCAGTTGCTCAAGGTGGCCCTATACATATTCGGCATGCGTTCCTTCGTCAGAGCCGTGGAGCCGGCGCCGGTGACGATCCAGGGCGTACCGCTCTGCTTCATATAGCCGATCATCGCCGTGGCAATGTGGCTGCCGAGGGGCCCTAGAACCACATGCACCTTGTCGCTTTCGACCAGCTTGCGCAGTTTCTGCAGGCCGACCTGCGGATTGAACTCATCATCCTCCTTGATGAGCTCCACAGATCGTCCGCCGATCTTGTTGCCGTGCTCTTCGAGATAGGTTTCGATGCCGCGCCAGGTCGTCTCGCCAAAAAGCCCGACCGACTTGGTGAAAGTGTTCAGGACGCCGATCTTGATGGGGCCTGAGGTCTGCGCGAAGACGCGCGCGAGGGTTGCATCGAACGACAATGCGGTGGCGGCGGCTGTGCCCTGCAGGACAGCGCGGCGCGACGGCGCAAAGATCTTGGTCTTGCTCATCGGTTCCTCCACAGAAAGGGCTTTGCCCTTAGTTTTTAATTGGGTTTCGCAATCCCAATCTTTCCATACGCGGCAGAATCTCATCCCGCAAGATCGGGAATTCATCAATGTAGTTGACCAGACCGACGGCCATTCCATCAAGACCGGCATCGCTGAGCCGTTTGAACATATCGGCGACCTGATCGTAAGTCCCGATGATCGGCATGGTGCCGATGCCGCTGACATGCCGCTCCACCATCTTGCGGACCACTTCCGGCGGCATCGACCGGCCGCCGCCGCCGATCCTGATCGAGACGATATGTTCCGCCGCCTCCCAATCCCCCTGTTCGCGAACGATATAGTCGTAAAACTCGCGCGTCTCTTTTTCCGTCTTCCGGCTGATGATGTGACCGGAAGCATAGACGCCGGGCGACCGGTCGGGCACGGAATTGCGCAAGGCGGCGACATCCCTTGGAAGCGCATCGAGGTCAAATATAACCATGAACAGGCAATCGGCATGGCGCGCGGCAAAGGCGCGGCCCTCCGATGACGAGCCCGCGCTCATCAGCAGCGGCCGGCTGGCCCCCCAGGGCTTGGGCTTGCCGAGGACCTGCCTGAGCTTGAAATACTTGCCGTCGAAGTCGAACGGCTCGGGATCGCTCCAGATCCGTTTGACGATGGCAACCCATTCTTCCGAATAGGCATATCGCTCGTCGTGTTCGAGCAGGCCGACGCCGAACATGGCAAACTCGCCCTCGTTCCATCCAGATACGATATTGATGCCGAAGCGGCCTTCACCGATGTGATCGGCCGTCACCATCTGTTTGGCGGCGAACACCGGATTGGCGAACGAAACATGGAGTGTGCCGAAGGCCGAGATTTCCCGCGTCGCGCCAAGAAGCCCCGCCGCCCAGGTCAGTGTTTCCCAGGTCGTTCCTTCCGTATCGGTTTCACCGCGATAGCCATGCCAGCGGCCGATCGGCAGCAGAAATTCGAGACCGGCCTGCTCCGCCAGTTGCGCCGCCACGACATTGTTGCGCCAGGACTGGTCCCAGCGCTCCGGCGCCTTGGTCATGGTGAGGCCGCCGTTGCAGTTCATGCCGAACAGGCCGAGCTTGAACTTGTTGTCATTGAACATGCGTGTCTGGGTGCGTTCCATCATCGCCTCCCGTGCTCAGTGGCCGTGTTCGATCTTGATGCCTTTGATGACTTCCTTGACGACGCCGGCCATCGGCATGCTGAGGCGCACGCGATCCGCTTCGCTGAGAACAATCATCATGTCCTTCTCGGCCCAGGGCATGTAGCTCGGGTCGACATCGGTCGACATGGCCCAGTTCTGCGCACTCGACTCGAGCAGCATATTGCGCATCGCCTCTTTGGTGATGCCGTATTTGTTGCCGAGCTTGAAGCCTTCCGTGTTGGCAGAAATGCAGGCCCACAGAATGAGATTGTTGATCATCTTGCCGGCCTGTCCCGCGCCGGGGCCGCCAAGCAAATGGATGGAATTGGCAAAACTCGCAAAGGCGGGGCGACAGGCCTCGAAGGCTTCCGCTTCGCCGCCGCCGGTAATCAGGAGTTCACCAGCCTCGGCCGGCCCCTCCCCGCGGCAGATCGGAATGTCGAGCGCTACCAGGCCGCGTGCAGAGAGGCGTTCCGCCATGTCGCGCATGCTGTCGGGATTGATGGTTGCAGCCACTGCGACGACCGTGCCGGGCCTCGCGCCGGCGGCCACACCTTCGGCGCCGAAGATGACCTCTTCGACCTGCTCCTCGAAAGCCGTCAGCACAATGACGAGATCGCTCCGCCGCGCCAGTTCGGCCGCGTTTGCGGCGATCTTGATCCCGTTCTTCTGTGCCGCAGCCATGGCGGCCTGATTGACATCGAGGCCATGGGTCTCGAAACCGGCGGCCGCGAGATGGCGCGCGATGGGCGCGCCCATTTTGCCGAGACCGACTATACCGACTGAACGAATGGGGTCCATGGAACTGACGTCCTCTCGGGTGCAATACGACCTTGCGCTCCCGAGGGCGGGAGCGAGCGATGCAGACAGATGTTTGGGGATCGCAAGCAAAAGGCCGCGGGAAGCGGCGTTGAACAGGCCTTTTGCGATTGGGCTTTTCCCCTCCTGCGTTTAACCTCTCTGATGTCCGGGCTTACATTCCGGACTTGATCGTTTATTAACTCACACGAGAGTTAATGTCAATAAATCGGATGTCCCGTGGCTGATCAGCAATTGAAGCGACGACCCAAAGCGCTCCCGGCGGAGCCGGCAGGCAAGGCTGTGAGCCAGGCCCGCGCCCGCAAAGCTGTTGAGGTGATGACGACAGCGGGCAAACCGCGCAATGCGGACGCGACGCGCGCCAAGATCCTTGAGGCGGCGATCTCGGAGTTTGCCGCAAGGGGTCTCGAAGCCCGGATCGAGGACATTGCCGACATCGCCAATGCCAACCGGCGCATGGCGTATTATTATTTCGGCAGCAAGGAAGGTCTCTATCTTGCCGCGCTGGAAGAGGCCTACCTTCAATTGGCGCAGGCCGAAGAGTCAGTTGATGTCGATGCCTTGAGCCCAACAGAAGCCGTTGCCGCCCTTATCTCCGCCAAGTTCGACCACTTCATCGCCTACCCGCAATATATCGAGTTCGTGAAAATCGAGAATGTCTATCGTGCGCGGCATATGAAGGAATCGCAGCGAATCGCCGAGCTTTGCGACCCGCTGATCACGAACCTGGAGCGCGCGCTCAAGCGCGGCCAGGCGACAGGCGAATTCCGCCATGACGTGACGGCGTTCGAGCTTTCAATGATGATCGCATCTCTGGCGTTTTTTCCCGTCTCGAACCAGCACACTGTATTCGCGATCTTCGGCACCGACCTCACGGAACCTGCCACCGTCGAAAGACGGCGGAAGATGACGATCGATATGGTGTTGCTGTATCTGGCGCAGAAGCAGGCTCGTCAGAGCGACTAGCACCGCATCTTGTTGTTCATGCAAGTCAGACTCTCAGTACGAGGGCTCCTTTCCGCTCAAAGAGCCATAGTGTTTGTGGAACGGTGTTAACCGCCCTTACCTGTCGCCGCCACGAGCACCGGCGTCGGGCGATACATTTCCGGCAGGATGCGCTTGAGGTTCTCGATCTTCGGCAGGTCGTTGATGACGATATAAGGGTTGGTCGGATGCTGCGTCAGGTAGTCCTGATGATAGTCCTCGGCGGGATAGAATGGCCGGCCCGGTTCGATCGTCGTGACGATTGCTGCGCTGAAAGCGTGCGCCTGATTGAGTTGGGCAATGTAGGACTTCGCCACGCTGGCCTGTTCGGCATTCGTCGGAAAAATGGCTGAGCGATATTGCGTGCCGACATCCGGCCCCTGGCGGTTGAGTTCAGTCGGATCGTGAGCCACCGAAAAGTAAATCTGCAGAATACGGCCATAGGATATTTTGCGGGGATCGTAGGTGATCCGCACTGTTTCTGCGTGGCCTGTGGTCCCGGAGCCGATCTTGCGGTATTCGGCGGTTGCCTTGTCGCCGCCGGCGTAGCCCGATACGGCGCTTGTGACGCCTTCGACATGCTGAAACACGCCCTGCACGCCCCAGAAACATCCGCCTGCAAGGATGGCGACACCTGTCGCCTGGCCCGGCTTTTCATCGAGCGCGGGCGCCTGAATCTGCTTGCCTTCATCGGCGGACGAGCGAGAGGCCGTCATGCCGAAGGCGCCGAGCAGCAGAACGCCGGCGCCAAAGACGGCCCAGTTGGCAAGCCTCCGGGTGCGGACGCCCGGTGGTGCATGCTGGCGTTCTTGCGATGCTGACATGGCTCTCTCCCAAACCGGTCACGCGGAATGTCTGCAGAAGATCGCCGGACAAACGCGTCGTGTCAAAACACGGTTTGGCGCTCAGAAGCGTGAGCGTTTTTGATGCCGAAATCATATTTATGTGAAGACTGCGGTGTTGATGCGGCGCAACATTGTCTGGCGGTTCCTATTTAATCCGTGCGGCGATCGCATTCTCTTCCGCCGCGATCGAGGGAGCTTCAGTCAGGTTCCGCGTGACGATGCGCAGGAGCGCAAACAGCTCTTTCTGCTGGGCCGAAGTCAGCGATTTGACGGTCAGTTGGGCGTGCCGCGCGGCGACCGGCGCAATCTCCGCGTAGAGCTTTCGGCCATGCGGCGTGAGATGCACTTCGACAACGCGGCTATCGCGTCGTGACGTCTGGCGCATGACCAGATCATCGCGTTCCATCTGGTCGACAACGCGGCTCAGGACCGGTTGGGTGATGAGTGTAAAGTCCACCAGGTCGCTGATCGTGCGACCGTCACGGACGATAAGCGCCATCAACACGCGCCACCGCTGAACCGTCATCCCGTGGATGCGCAGCCGCTCCAGCAGCCGCTTGTTGAGCAGACTGGTGATGCGATGAAAGTGCGCGGGAAGAAAGTCTTCGGGATTCAGCGGGGATTGATCCTGCTTTTCAGCGCGGGTACGGACGGGCACAATTTTCCTCCGGCTAGGCGTCTCTTCAGAGTAGAGCATTTCTCCCCCTGATCGCGGTCGGAATTAAGATTATTCGCCGGCCCGCATCGTATCGATCACAAGCTCAACCCGGTCGGCCGGAAAGCGCGTGAATGAAAATTGGATGGGAGCGCCATCCGGATCGACATTCAGCGCCCGGGTGACAAGAACAATAGCGCCAGGCGATAGCTGCAGTTCATTCGTATCCGCTTCATCGGCGTGACGCGCCTCGACGCCGGTGGAGGCGCGCAGATAGTCATTGACGCCAAGGAGGGCGAGCGAGGCCGTGATCGATTTTGTTTCGCGATAGGTCTCGACGATCGTCGGAAAGCGCGTTGCGCTGAACCATGACGTAGCGCGCGAAATCGGCATGCCGTCGGCCTTGCCGAGCGTTTCAAGCCGCAGCACGTCCTCGCCCGTGCCGAGGCCGAGTGCTTCCGCCACCTGCGAGGACGCCGGTTCCTGGCCATGATCCAGAAGTTCGGACTGCCTGTCGCGCGCCTGCCCGTCGAACCCGGCCGAGAAGCGCGTGCGTGCTCCGATGGGATAGACCAGACGCTTGCGGCGGCGCACGAACGTGCCGCGACCCTGCACCGAATGCAGCACGCCTTCATGGGCCAACGCCGAAATTGCCGCCCGAACCGTGTGGCGATTGACGCCGAAGCTCAGCGCAAGCTCGCTTTCCGGCGGCAGCCGGCCGGTCTCGTCGGCAAGATCATTGGCAAGACCGGCGCGAATGCCGTCGGCGATCTGGCGCCACAGGGCCACACCAACCCCGCGTTGCAAGCCTGCTCTCTGCAGATCCTCTTTCGGCAGTTTCCACTCCTTCACCAGCGTCATCTGAGCGTCATCCAGACTCGGTATGAAGGAGTTAACTTATCTAGTTGTCTAGATCAATAGACAAATTTGGAGTCGCCGTGAGCTTCGAAACCATTCCCCAGACCTTGCCGATGGCGCGAAGGGACCGTATGGCGGTGCTGGCGCGCAGCAATGCCGGCAGCCTGCAGGACTTGTGGGCCTTGCTCGGCCTGAAGCCTGGTTGCACGCCTCTGCGCGGTCCCGAATCCGGCCTCGTCATGCTGCGCGGCCGGGTCGGCAGTTCCGGCGAGGCGTTCAATGTCGGTGAAGCGACCGTCACCCGCGCCAGCGTCAAGCTGGACAACGGCACCGTCGGCCACGCCATAGCGCTCGGCCGCGACAGGGAGAAAGCGCGGCTCTGCGCCCTCATCGACGCGCTGTGCCAGGACGTCGACACCGCCGCACGCATCGATGCCGAACTGATCGTACCGATCAAATGCGAACTTGATGACGCCGACGAAAAGCGCCGCCGGCAAACGGCCGCCACGCGCGTCGACTTTTTCACCATGGTCCGTGGAGAAGATCGATGATGGGCGCGCCAGCAGCGGCACTTGAAGGCGGCTTCGCCGATCCTGTTCTTGATGCTCAATCCGTATTCCGCACCATCATGGATGCAATGGCGCGACCCGGCAGCGTGCTTGCGATGAAACCGCTCGTCGTACCGCCTGCTCCGCTCGGGTCAGCGGCCGGCGCCGTCGCCTGCACGCTGATCGATGCAGATACGCCATTCTGGCTCGACCCAATGCTGAGCGCGCATGGGACGCTCGGCGCCTGGCTGGGCTTCCATACCGGCGCCAGTGCCGCGAGCGTCCCGGGCTCCTCGCATTTCGCCCTGATCGGCGATCCGATGGCGATGTTGCCGCTCGACCAGTTTGCACAAGGGTCACAGGACTATCCGGACCAGTCGACGACGCTGATCCTGCAATTGCAAAGCCTCTCCGAGGGCGCCCCGCTCACCTTCGAAGGTCCCGGCATCAAAGGGCGCAGCACCATTGCGCCGAAGGGTTTGGCAGCGGATTTCGCCCGTCAATGGCGCGACAACGCAAAGCGTTTCCCGCGCGGCGTCGATCTCATCCTGACGGGCACTGATGCCATTGCCTGCCTGCCGCGCACGGCGCGTCTCATCCAGGCGGAGAACTGAGCCATGTATGTTGCAGTCAAAGGCGGCGAAGCCGCGATCGACAATGCGCACCGGCTTCTGGCCGACCGCAGGCGCGGCGACCGCGACGTGCCGGCGCTCACCCTCGATCAGATCGCCGAACAGTTGGCGCTCGGCGTCGACCGGGTGATGAGCGAGGGCTCGCTTTACGATCGCCGGCTGGCGGCGCTCGCCATCAAGCAGGCGCGCGGCGATCTGATCGAAGCGATCTTCCTGCTGCGGGCCTATCGCACGACCTTGCCGCGCTTCGGCTACAGCGAACCGGTCGACACCGGCGCCATGCTGGTCGAGCGGCGCATCTCGGCCTGCTACAAGGATCTGCCCGGCGGGCAATTGCTTGGCCCCACCTTCGACTATACGCACCGCCTGCTCGATGAAGTCCTCGACGGCGACCCCGCGGTGGACGTGGGACTGCAGCGAACCGACGCGCAGGAACCGGCCACGCATATTGCCGACATTCTCGGCGCCGAAGGCCTCATCGAGGAAGACGCGCCTGCTGCCGCCAGCGAACCCGGCGACATCAACCAGACGCCGATGGAATTTCCGCTCTCGCGCGCCACGCGGCTGCAGGCCCTGTCGCGTGGCGACGAAGGTTTTCTGCTGGCGCTGGGCTATTCAACCCAGCGCGGCTATGCCCGCTCGCATCCTTTCGCCGGCGAAATCCGTATCGGCGAAGTCGACGTCGAACTCTTCGTGCCGGAACTCGGCTTCGCCGTGCCGGTCGGCCGCGTGCAACTGACCGAATGCCAGATGGTCAACCAGTTCAAGGGCTCCGCCAAGGTGCCACCGCAGTTCACGCGCGGCTATGGCCTCGTCTTCGGCCAGTCGGAACGCAAGGCGATGGCCGTGGCGCTGTGCGACCGCGCGCTTCGCGCCGAGGAGCTGGGCGAAGAGGTTGTCGCGCCGCCGCAAGACCAGGAGTTCGTGATCTCGCATTGCGACAACGTGCAGGCGACCGGCTTCGTCGAGCATCTGAAGCTGCCGCACTATGTCGACTTCCAGGCGGAACTCGGCCTGGTGCGCAACATGCGCGCCGAGCACGAAGCGATGAGCGGCTCCGAAGCCAGAGAGGCCGCGGAATGAACGCGCAGCAGCGAACTTCCACTTACAACTTTGCCTATCTCGACGAGCAGACCAAGCGCATGATCCGGCGCGCCATTTTGAAGGCCATCGCGATCCCCGGCTACCAGGTTCCCTTCGCCAGCCGCGAAATGCCGATGCCCTACGGCTGGGGCACCGGCGGCGTGCAGGTGACGGCGGCGATCCTCGGACCCAACGACGTGCTGAAGGTCATCGACCAGGGCGCCGACGATACGACCAATGCGGTGTCGATCCGCAAGTTCTTCGAGCGCGTGGCCGGTATCGCGACGACGACGAAGACATCCCACGCCACCATCATCCAGACCCGCCACCGCATTCCGGAAGTGCCGCTCACTGCCGGCCAGGTGCTGGTCTATCAGGTGCCGAACCCCGAGCCGCTGCGCTTTCTGGAGCCGCGCGAGACCGAGACCCGCAAGATGCATGCGCTCGAAGAATACGGCCTCATGCATGTGAAACTCTATGAAGACATCGCCCGCAACGGACACATCGCCACCACCTACGCCTATCCGGTGAAGATCGAAGGTCGTTATGTGATGGACCCTTCGCCAACACCGAAATTCGACAATCCGAAGATGCATATGTCGGACGCGCTGCAATTGTTCGGTGCCGGGCGCGAAAAACGCATCTATGCGCTGCCGCCGCATACGCAGGTCGTCAGCCTCGACTTCGAAGACCATCCTTTCGAGGTCCAGCGCTTCGACAAGCCCTGTGCGCTGTGCGGGGCCGAGCAGGTCTATCTGGACGAGGTCATTCTCGATGATCGGGGCAACCGGATGTTCGTGTGCTCTGATACCGATCACTGCGAAAGCAGGCGGGCCAAAGGGTATCGTGGCGAGTTGGGAGGCGCGCAATGAACATCGCCGCACCCCAGGCCAGCGCGCTGCAGGACGACAGCATCGAGCAACCCCTCCTGTCGGTTCGTTCGCTCACCAGATATTACGGTACCCGCATCGGTTGCGCCGACATCTCCTTCGACATCTGGCCGGGCGAAGTGCTGGCCATCGTCGGCGAATCGGGCTCCGGCAAGACGACCCTACTCAACTGCATTTCGACACGGCTGCCGCCGACATCAGGTACCGTCTCCTACAGCATGCGCGACGGCGTGTTGCATGATCTCTTCAAGCTGCGGGAAGCCGATCGGCGCTTCCTGCTGCGCACCGATTGGGGCTTCGTCCACCAGAACCCGGCCGACGGCCTGCGCATGGCCGCCTCAGCCGGCGCCAATGTCGGCGAGCGGCTGATGGCCGTGGGCGACCGTCATTACGGCCACATCCGCGAAACGGCGATCGACTGGCTCGACAGGGTCGAGATCGACGCCGGCCGCATCGACGACCAGCCGCGCGCCTTTTCCGGCGGCATGCGCCAGCGCCTGCAGATCGCGCGCAACCTCGTCACCGCGCCGCGTCTGGTCTTCATGGATGAACCGACCGGCGGGCTCGATGTCTCGGTGCAGGCACGCCTGCTCGACCTCTTGCGCGGGCTGGTCAACGACCTCGGCCTCGCCGTCATCATCGTCACCCATGATCTCGCCGTTGCACGGCTGCTGTCGCATCGCATGATCGTGATGAAGGACGGGCGCGTGGTCGAACAGGGACTGACGGATCGGCTACTCGACGATCCCCAGGCGCCTTACACGCAGCTCCTCGTTTCTTCGATCTTGCAGGGCTGACCATATGTCCAAACCTCACGCTCTCATTGTGTCCGGTCTCGCCAAGAGCTTCACGATGCATCTGCGCGGCGACATCGAACTGCCCGTCATCAGCGGCGCCGATTTCGTCCTGACATGCGGCCAATGCGCCGTCCTCGGCGGCCCTTCGGGCGCCGGCAAGAGTTCCATTCTCAAAATGCTCTACGGTAATTATGCCGTGAATGCCGGCAGCATTGTTGTGCGCCATCGCGGCAGGGAGACCGACCTGGCGGGTGCCGAGCCGCGCAAGATACTTGAAATCCGGCGCGAGACGATCGGCTATGTCAGCCAGTTCCTGAGAGTCATGCCGCGGGTTAGCGCGCTCGATGTCGTTGCCGAACCGCTGGTCTTCAGCGGCGCCGGCCGCGAGGAGGCCGCCCGGCGCGCCGCCGGTCTGCTGCAACGCCTCAACCTGCCGGAACGGCTCTGGGCCCTGCCGCCGGCGACATTCTCCGGTGGCGAGCAGCAGCGCATCAACATCGCGCGCGGCTTCATCACCGATCATTCCATCCTGCTGCTCGATGAGCCGACGGCCTCGCTCGACGCCGCCAACCGCGCCGTGGTGCTGCAGATGATCGCCGAGAAGAAGGCCGCGGGCGTCGCCCTGCTCGGCATCTTCCACGATGCCGATGTGCGCGATGCGGTCGCCGATACGATCATCGACGTCACCGGTTTCGCTCCAGACAGAAGGGCTGCCTGATCATGCCGCGTCTTTCGCAAACGCCCTGCATCCATCCCACCGCTCGTCTCGAGAACTGCCGGCTCGGTCGCTATACCGAAGTGGCGGAAGGCGGCCGGCTCGTCGAAACCGAGCTCGGTGACTATTCCTATGTGATGGAGAACTGCCAGAGCTGGTGCGCCAGCATCGGCAAGTTCGCCAACATCGCCGCCTCGGTGCGCATCAACGCGACCCATCACCCGATGTCGCGCGCCACGCAGCATCATTTCACCTACCGCGCCTCGGACTATTTCGAAGATGCGCAACACGAACAGGATTTCTTCGCCGCCCGGCGCGCCAGGCGGGTCACGATCGGCCATGACACGTGGATCGGACATGGCGTCACCATCCTGCCCGGCGTGACCATCGGCAACGGCGCCGTGGTCGGCGCCGGCGCGGTCGTCACCAAGGATGTCGCTCCCTACGCCGTTGTCGGCGGCGTGCCGGCCAAACCGATCCGCGAACGCTTTCCAGGCCCGATTGCAGAGCGAATGCAGGCCCTCGCCTGGTGGGACTGGGACCATGGCCGCCTGCGCTCGGCGCTCGACGATTTTCGCGATCTCAGCGCCGACGAATTCATCGAACGCTACGAAAACGGTGCATCACGCGCGCGCCCTGTGAACGATCATGGAACTGACATAACGCCGACAACTGCCCGTCATGTGGCGGGATTAGCCGAGTAAGGATCCTGGCTCGACTGGCCGGAATTCGCTCGTCTTACGGCGATAGCCGCGGTCAGGAAATCTCACCGCTTAGAACAAAGTCTTCGAAGCACGCACGAAGTCTTTAGAGCCCAAACCTCCGAATTAGGCTTCCGAATTAAGCCTCCGAATTGAGCCTTTCGAATTTCAGCCAGGGAACGACATTATGGACGCAATCTCCATTCGTAATCTGTCGAAGACCTTCGGCAAGAAGGTCGCGCTGGACAATATCAGCCTCGACATCAAGCAGGGCGAAATGGTCGCGCTGATCGGCGCATCGGGCTCCGGCAAAAGCACGCTGATCCGCCACATCTGCGGCCTCGAAACCGCCCAGAGCGGGCACAGCACGATCGAGGTTCTCGGCAATCCGATCCAGCGCGATGGCCGGCTGGCTTCGCGCGCCCGTGAGATGCGCAGGAACATCGGCGTGATCTTCCAGCAATTCAACCTGGTCAGCCGGCTTTCGGTTCTCTCCAACGTCCTGCTCGGCAACCTCGGCCGCATTCCGCTCTGGCGCGGGACGCTGGGGCTTTTCACAGCCGAAGAAAAGCGCCTCGCCCGCGAAGCGCTGGCCCGCGTCGGCATTCCCGAAGTCGCCTGGCAGCGCGCCTCGACGCTCTCGGGCGGCCAGCAGCAACGCGCGGCGATCGCCCGCACCCTGGTGCAGCGCTCCAACATCCTGATCGCCGACGAACCCATCGCCTCGCTCGACCCTTCCTCGGCAAGGCGCATCATGGAAGTCCTGGCGACGATCAACCGCGACGAGAAGATCACCTGCATCGTGTCGCTGCACCAGGTCGAATATGCGCGGCGCTATTGTCCGCGCACGATCGCGCTGCGTGACGGAAAGGTCGTGTTCGACGGTCCCTCCAGTGCACTGACCAACCAGTCACTGATGGAGCTTTATGGAGCGGGTTCGGAAGAACTCATTCCCGATACCGCTCCGGCATTCGTCATGCCGGAGCGCTTCCACCAGCCGCACGACGGCATCAGCATACTCGCCACCGCCTAGACCTCCTCTCAACCCGGAACCAGAACCATGAACGCTTCCATCAGAACCATCGCAGCGGTCTCCCTCGCCGTCACGCTCTCGGCCATTGGATATGCCAGGGCAGAAGAAATCAATTTCGGAATCATCTCGACGGAATCGCAGCAGAACCTGAAACCCAAATGGGAGCCCTTCCTTGCCGATATGAAGCGCGAAACCGGCCTCGACGTGAAGCCGTTCTTCGCTTCCGATTATGCCGGCGTCATCGAAGGCATGCGCTTCGACAAGGTGCAGATGGCCTGGTACGGCAACAAGTCGGCCATGGAAGCTGTCGATCGCGCCGGCGGCGAAATCTTCGCGCAGAGCGTGAGCGCCGACGGCAGCCCGGGCTATTGGTCGCTGATCCTGGCGCCGAAGGACAGCAAGCTGAACTCTCTCGACGATCTGCTGAAGTGCGACAAGACGCTTAATTTCGGTCTCGGCGATGTGAACTCGACCTCGGGCTTCCTGGTGCCATCGACTTTCATCTTCGCGGCCAGAGGCGTCGACCCCAAGCAATGCTTCAAAAATGTCACCAACTCGAACCACGAGACCAACGCCATGGCCGTGGCGAATGGCCAGCTGAGCGCGGCCGCCAACAACACGGAAAACATGGCGCTCATCGAGAAGAACAATCCGGCAGCCTTCGCCAAAATCAAGATCATCTGGAAGTCGCCGCTGATTCCGTCGGATCCGATCGTCTGGCGCAAAGCCCTGCCGCAGGCGACCAAGGACAAGATCAGCACCTTCTTCCTCACCTACGGCACCGACAAATCGAAGGGCGATGCAGCCAAGGAGCGGGCAATCCTCGCAGGCCTGCAATGGGCCCCGTTCAAGGCCTCCACAAACGATCAACTGCTGCCGATCCGCGTGATGGAGCTGACCAAGGCCATCGCCAAGATCCAGTCAGACAGCAAGCTCTCGGATGCGGAGAAGAAGGCGCAGATCGAAAAGCTGGAAGCTGAAAAGGCCGGGTACGAAGCGAAGATCAAGAGCACACAGAGCTAAGCGCCGCACTCCGGGACACCGGCGCCTCACGTCGGGCGCCGGCGACCGGCCAAGGCAGGACACCCTATGAGCCAGATCGCCAACATTACCGCCGCCGATAAACCCCGCGTCGAAATTGCACGGGACTGGACGCGCAGCATCTGGAATGCCCTGGTCTGGGCCGTCCTGGCGATCCTGCTCGTATGGAGCTGGGGACCGGCGGAAGTATCGCGCTGGACTTTCCTGTTCACGGATGCCGGCAACATGGCGCAATATGCGCGCGGCTTCTCGCATCCCAACTTCGCGGAATGGCGCTACTATCTCGAGCAGATGGTGGTGACCATCCAGATCGCGCTGTGGGGGACGTTCCTCGCGGCGGCTCTCGCCATTCCCTTCGGCATTCTCTCGGCGCGCAACGTCGCGCCCTGGTACATCGTGCAGCCTGTCCGTCGTCTGATGGACGCCTGCCGGTCGATCCACGAGCTGGTGTTCGCCGTCCTTTTCGTCGTTGCGGTCGGCCTCGGCCCGTTCGCCGGCGTCATGGCGCTTTTCGTCCATACCACCGGCATTCTCGCCAAGCTGTTCTCGGAAGCGATCGAGGCGACCGATCCCCGCCCCGTCGAAGCAATCCGCGCGACCGGCGCATCGCGCCTGCAGGAAGTGATTTTCGGCATCATACCGCAGGTCATTCCGCTGTGGATGTCCTTCGCGCTCTATCGTTTCGAATCCAATGTGCGCGCCGCCACCGTGCTGGGCGTCATCGGCGCCGGCGGCATTGGCCAGGTTCTGTTCGAGGCCATCCGAGGCTTCTACTACTCGGAAGCCTCCGCGATGCTGATCATTATGCTGGTGACCGTCTCCATTCTCGACCTGCTGTCGCAGCAATTGCGGAAGGTGTTCATGTAATGCGCTACGCGGTTTATTTTACGCCCGAAAAAACCAACCCTTTGACCATCGCCGCGCAGACGTGGCTGGGGCGCGACGCCTTCAGCGACGAAGCCGTGCCGGTCACAGGTCACGACGGGCTTACGGCGGGCGATCTCTGGCATCACACGGCCGAACCGCGCCGTTACGGCTTCCACGCCACCCTGGTTGCGCCGTTCCATCTTGCACCGGGCGTCAGCGAGCAGGACCTGTTGCAATCCACGGCCGGCTTCGCCAGCACCTGCGTGCCGTTCGATATCCCGCGTCTTGAGGTTGCCCGTCTCGACAATTTTTATGCGCTCGCACCGGCAGCTCCGTGTCCGCAGCTCGACGCATTGGCATGGTCGGCTGTCGATCACTTCAATGCACTGCGCGCGCCGCTCAGCGACAGCGAAATCCGGCGCCGCAGCCTGAGAGACCTGTCGCTGCGCCAGGTCGGCTATCTGATGCGCTACGGCTATCCCTATGTGCGGGATGAGTTTCGTTTCCACATGACCCTGACCAATTCAGCCTCCCGTCCACCCGAACGGCTGGAGGCGGCGCTCGCCAGCCATTTCACGCCGATCATCACCGCGCCGGTTCAAGTCGACAGCATCACCCTGTTCATCGAACCCGAACGCGACGCTCCCTTCACCATTCACAGCATGCATCGTTTCGGCACTGCCGAAGCCAAAAGGTCGGGTTAAGATGTCAAAAGATAACGTCATCAGGAATGCGCGGATCGTCCTCGAGGATGAGATCGTCACCGGCTCGGTGCTGTGGCGCGACGGCGTGATCGCCGCCATCGACCAGGGTTCGTCCGGCATCGGCGAAGACGTGGAGGGCGATTATGTCATGCCCGGTCTCGTCGAGCTGCATACCGACCATCTGGAATCACACTATTCGCCGCGCCCCGGCGTGCGCTGGGATACGCTCGCCGCGATCCAGGCGCATGACGCGCAGGTCGCCGCCTCCGGCATTACCACCGTGCTCGACTGCCTCCGTCTCGGCTCCGACGAGGAGGCCGGCGGCTTCCAGCGCGGCGAGATGCGCAAGATCGCCGATGCGCTGGAGACCGCGCGCGACGAGAACCGGCTGCGCGCCGACCATCTGATCCACCTGCGCTGCGAAGTGTCGTCGCAGGACGTGCTGGAGCAGTTCGAGGATTTCAAGACCGACGAACATGTCCGGCTTGCCTCGCTGATGGACCATGCGCCCGGCCAGCGACAGTTCCAGACGTTTGCGCAGTATGAGCTCTACTACAAGACCAAGCGCGGCCTGACCGACGAGGCCTTCGCCGTCTTTGCCGAAAGGCGCGTCGCCGCCTCGGAACGCTATTCGGCAAAGCATCGCCGTATCATCGCCGAATATTGCAACGACAGCGGCAT
Organism: Terripilifer ovatus; assembly: GCA_029222685.1. Taxonomy (GTDB): domain Bacteria; phylum Pseudomonadota; class Alphaproteobacteria; order Rhizobiales; family Beijerinckiaceae; genus Terripilifer; species Terripilifer ovatus. Next base: position 91,589 of record JARHVB010000014.1, read on the forward strand.
CGCCACCGCGAGCCATGATGACGCGACCCTGGAGCACGTTGCCGAATCGAAGGCGTTCGGCGTCCAGGTGGCCGAGTTTCCCACCAGCATCGAAGCCGCCAAGGCGTCGCATGCGGCCGGCATGTCGGTTCTCATGGGGGCGCCAAACATCGTGCGCGGCAAATCGCATTCCGGCAATATCTCCGCCAAGGAACTGGCCGATGCCGGCGTGCTCGACGTGTTGTCGTCGGACTACGTTCCGTTCAGCCTCATCCATGCCCCGTTCGTTCTGTCCGACGGTGACAACGCGATGCCGCTGGCGGAAGCGATCCGGCTGGTAACGGCGACGCCGGCGCGCGCCGTCGGCCTCGACGACCGCGGCCGCATCGCGGCAGACCTGCGCGCCGATCTCATCCGCGTGAAGCGCGTCTCCGGCGTTCCGGTCGTGCGCTCGGTCTGGCGCGAGGGCCGGCGCGTTGCTTGAAACTTCACAAGATGGTCGCGAGGCGCCGGCGACGACCGCCACGCAGGGCACGCTGATCATCGTGATCGGACCAAGCGGCGCCGGCAAGGATAGTCTCATCAACTATGCGCGTGCGCGGCTTGCCTCGGACCCGGCCGTTCTCTTCGTGCGCCGCACGGTGACGCGCACGGCAGATGCTGCGACGGAAGATCACGAGTCCCTCACCCAGGAAGAGTTCGCCGCCGCCGCCGCCGAAGGTCGATTTGCCGTCGTCTGGGAGGCGCACGGGCTGCGCTACGGCATTCCGGCGGGCGCCCGCGCCCATATCGAGGCAGGCGGCGTCGCCGTGGCAAACGGCTCACGGGCCGCCTTGCCGGCGATCCTGGCCCGCTTCGGCAAAGTGACTGTCGTGCATGTCAACGCAAGGCCGGACGTGCTCGCGAGCCGGCTGGCAATGCGCGGCCGCGAGGACGCTGCAACAATTCAGGCGCGGCTCGAGCGCAAGCCGGAAGATACCCCGAGTTGCGATCGATGGATCGAGATCGACAACAGCGGCGAGCTTGCGGTTGCCGGAGAAAGACTGCTTGCCGTCATCGGCGGTTTTTATCACTGTGAGAAGGCCCCCGGATCGGGGGTAAAGGCCCACCCTTAAGACGATGCAACAATTTCCGGAATTGGACGGATAACTTGACAGAACACCATCCCATGGCGCAATGTCCTTTGTCCTAGGACAGCGGACATGATGAAAAGCCAGGATATCGTCATATTGCTTAAGCTCGTGAGCCTGGAGCACGAGGAGCGACAGGGGCTGCTGTATCCAAAAACGGACCACGATGGTCCCTTTTCAGTGCGAGGCCTAGAATCCTCCCTCGGAATTAGCAAAACGGAAGTTAATGCCTCAATCAAGCGAAGCGTTTCCTCCGGCCTTGCAACCAAAGTTCATGATGGCGGCCGAGCAAAGCCCAACCGCCGCAATCTCTGTAATTTTATTGTTCACGGCCTAAAGTTCGTTTTCCCAGCAACACCTGGCGCCATGACACGGGGTGTTCCCACTGCCTTTGCAGCTCCTCCATTGAAGAACCTGCTGATTAGCGCAGGCGAATATATTTACGTCTGGCCGTTCGCTAAAGGAAAAAATATGGGGCAATCGGTAGAGCCTCTATTCAAGAGCGTACCGGAAGCGGCTGTGAAAGATGCTTGCCTGTATGAATATCTGGCCCTCGTCGATGCGATCAGGCTCGGAAATCAAAGAGAAACCGGGCTGGCAGTTGAGCGCATTTCAGAAAGACTCTTGAAGAAATGAGAATCGTCAAGGACCAACTGCTTCTTATGTTGGAAACGGTAGCCAAAGCGCTAGGCGACGATCTCCGCCAGCGACTGGTTTTCGTCGGTGGATGTACGACGGCTCTTTTCATTACCGACGAGATCACACTGGAAGGCGTTCGAACAACCGACGATGTGGATTTGATCATTGATGTTGTCGGCCACGCGCAATGGGTGCAACTCCAGGAGCAATTGCGGCAAAAGGGATTTGCAGAGTCTCCCGAAGACGATGTGATTTGTCGAATGCGGCTTGGCACTCTCAAAGTCGATTTCATGCCTGATGATGAAAGCATTCTCGGTTTTAGCAATCGCTGGTATGCCAAAGGCATTGAAACGTCGCTCACTTATTCTCTGAACGCCGAGTTGAGCATCAGACGTCTCGCACCAGAATTGTTTGTGGCAACCAAGCTTGAAGCTTATCTTGGCCGCGGTAATAATGACGTCCTAGGAAGCCGAGATATGGAGGACATTCTCCTCGTGGTCGATGGCCGGGAAGAACTCGTCGCTGAAATTCGTGCGGCGGACGAAGATGTTCGCAGCTATATTGCAGAACAGTTCCGGGCTCTGCTGAAAGATGATGATTTTGATCATTTTCTGACTGGCAACATCAAGGGGCCGGAAGGGCGCGTCGATATCGTGCTGGAGCGTTTTGTCGCCATAAGCCGGAGCGATAGCAAGAGCTGACATGGAATGCAGTTGGATCGGCTCGGTTAAACTAGCCTTTCAGACGGTTTCTCCGGCAGCCTAGGCTTCCAGATTGTTGAGGACCAAGCTGACCCCGGCAATACACTTTTTTCCGCGCTCCACGCGGGCTATGCAAATGGCGCAACCATGGGCTGCAATCACGATCGCTTCAAACCGGCGCTACCCGTTTGCCTGCTTTGGCTCGCCGCTATAAGCAGCGGGCAGGATGCGCCTGCAACAGGCGCGCACAAGCAGCAATCCCAAAACGCACGAGGGAGGATGAACGAGGTCGATACGCGATTGACGAATGGCGCGGTCCCGGTGAGCGGCGGTGCGGCGGTTTCCTGGCAAGCCGTGTGGTCGACCTATCTGCCGGCGCTTATTCTGGCGCTGGGCACAGGCATCGCCCTGCCAGCCATCCCCACTCTCGCCAAATCCTTCGATGTCAGTTTCGGCGTCGCCAGCGGCGTCGTCACCGCATTCCTGATCGGCAATCTTGCCGCGACGATTCCGTCCGGTTGGCTGATCGACCGGTTCGGCCGCCGGTCGGTCATGATCGGCGGCCCTTTGCTGACCGCGGTGACAGCATTGCTCGTCGTTTTTTCCCATACGTTTCCGCAACTGATCGTGCTGCGCTTCTTCAATGGTTTCGCCGCCCAGATGTGGGTGATGGGCCGCCTCGCCTCGATTTCGCAGGACGCCACCACCGCCCAGCGCGGGCGCCTTGTGAGCTGGATGTTCGGCATGGACAATACCGGCAAGCTCGCGGGGCCGGTTCTGGGCGGTTTCATCGCCAGCGAATGGGGTACGAGCGCGCCGTTCGTCGCCTACGCGGTGCTTGCTCTATTGGCCCTGCTGACCGCCTCACTCGGCGCCAGAAACGGCGTTAGGAAAAGTACAACCGGCAAGGAGGCACCTGCGCCGCGCGTGCGCCGAACCATGTCGCTGCGCGAGATCATTCTGCCCCGCCTCGTCTATTTCGGTGTGACGTTCTTTGCCGGTCTGACGCGGGGGCCCGTGCAGGCGGATCTTCTGCATCTCTATGCTGCTTTTGAATATCATCTCGGGCCGGCCCAGATCGGCTACCTCGCAACCGGCGCGGCGCTGCTGTCGTGGCCGATCGGCTTCATCGCCGGCTGGATGATGGATCGCTTCGGGCGCAAGCGCACCATGGTGCCGGGCTTCGTCGGCGTCGCATTTTCGATGACCGCGCTTGCGGTCTCGGCCTTCGCGCAATTGTCACTTCACTGGTACGTCGTGCTGTTCTTCATCGGCGTCGGCCTGCAAGCATTGACGGGCGGCTCGGTGCAGACGGTCGGCGCCGACGTCGCACCGCCGCAAGCGCGCGGCACGTTTCTTGGCCTGTGGCGCTTCACCGGCCAGGGCGGCGCCAGCCTCAGCCCGATCATCTTCGCGCTGCTCGCCGACCAGGTGAACTACGGCTCGTCATTCCTGTTCACAGCGGGAGCGGCTGCCGCGGTGGCTTTCCTGCTCATCCGCCATGTGCCGGAAACACGGGACGCCGGCTGAGGCGAGCGTCGCTGCAAGGAGCGCGCTCGCGCCCGGCTTCGTGCCAGGCGAAAGCTTATACGGAACTTCTTTGCGTCACGCGCGTTCTGGGGTCGGTGCCCGCTGGAGGGATCACGGCCGATGATTGATCGTGCAGGACGAGACAAAGCCGCCATTCTGGTCGAACGTTACTGGACGGGGCAGATTTCCAGCCACGAATTGCAGAGCCTCTGGCCCGACAGCCGGGATCGGGGGATCATTGCCGTGGGCGATTATCTCTGGCTCTTCTCCGAAGATTTCATCAGCCGTCGCCCCCGTGACACCGTCATCGGAAAGGCCAGCGCGGTGTCGCGGATGGAGGCCTGCAAGAATTTTCTTCGCAGCAATGAGGAATATGCCTGGCCACATCTCGCCACGCCGCCCTGGGGCTCGACCACCTATCCGCGCTGGCTGGTGTTCGCCTCCTGCGGCCTGCTCGCGATCAAGGGCCGCTTCGCCGAACAACGTCTGCACCGCTACCGGAGCGAAATGCATGCCGCAGGCGACGGTTCAGCATGGCCGTTCCTGCAGCAGGGCCATTAGCGCCTGACGTCGATCACGTCCGCCATCCCGGCCGGCCACCCGCCTTGACGGTATCGCTTCACGCTTGTTACCGTGCGCGCAGCATCTCCGCGACAGCGGCGTCACCGGTCCGAATATCTTCGCCGCACGCTCCACACCGCTCTTCCGAGACTTTAAAACGGCCGCCTCAGGCTTCGTCGCACATCCACGAGCGCTGGGGTGAAGCATGACTGAATGTGAGGAAACCATGTCGGATCTGAACAACCTGGAACTGCGGCTGAGACGCATAGAGGACCAATTGGAGCTCCTGCGGCTGGAGGGCGCGTACGCCTATTTTTACGACCGCGGTGACGCGCAAGGATGGGCGGCCCTGTTCACCGAGGACGGGGTCTACTCGGGCCGCAAGCGGGCCGGGACAGGTGAGCCGAACTTCGTTCAGGGCCGCGCGAACCTGACCAAATTCTGCGAGGCGGGGCGCGTGAGCTGCGTACACATGTTGCACCTGCCGCATTTCATGATCGACGGCGATACCGCGACCTCGCGCATCCTCGTTCAGCATCGCGGCAAGTCGATCGACGAGCATGGTCGCCCGACCCAGACCGAGGCGACCGGCTGCTACGACGTCTCCTACCGCCGCACCGGCGAGGGGTGGCGCATCCTCCGGCGGGTCAACACCTTTTTCGAGCGGCAGGCGCACATTGCCTTCGGCTTCGAGCCCGCCGTGCCGGACCTCGACGTTCCGGCGCGACCTGAATCAGGCGAATACCCGTACCGGGACGCCAGGAGCTGATCATCGGCTTTCCCGTCATGACGTGGCTGCGGACCGTTACTGCTTTTCGATGCGCGCCATCTCAACCAATCGGGCCCAGGTCTGGATATCCTCCAGAAAATAGCGATTGCTCTCCTCCGGCGACATCACGAGGACGTCGGCGCCGCTCCGGATGAGGAAGGCCGCGGTCTCTGGATCAGCGAGCGCGTCGGCGAACCAGCGATTGATCGTCGTGGCGATATGATCCGGCGTTTTCGCCGGCACCATCGCTGCCCACCATCCCAGCAGGTCGATATCGACGCCCTGCTCCTTGAACGTCGGAATATCCCCCGTCGGCCGGAACCGCTCGCCGGATGTGACGGCGAGGAGGCGAAGCCGTCCTTCCTTCTGTTGAGCCAGCGCCATCGTCGGATCGTAAACGGCGAAGTCGACGGACCCGCTGGCCAGATCGTTCAGCGAGTCGATAGCGTTCTTGTAGGACACCTCGACCGTCTGCAGGCCGGCCGCGGTTTTGTAGGATTCCGCAATTACCTTGGAGAAGGGGTTCGAAAAGGCGTAGCTCGCCTTGTTGCCCTTCTTGCGCAGCGCCTCCGTCAGCTCGGGAAGCGACTTATACGGCGACTTCCCGTCGACCGCGACGACGAACGGGATCTTGTTGACCGTGGCAACGGCGCGGATGTCCTTGCCGACATCGATCGGCGGCGCCTTCAGAAGATTGGCGTTGATCGCGGCCGCGGTCCCGCCGGAGACGAGGATGGTGTGACCATCGGGAGCGGCGCGTGCCGTTGTCGTCAGCGCCAGCATGCCGCCCCCGCCCGGCCGGTTTTCCACGACGATGACGTTTCCGGTCTTTCTGCTGATCTTGTCGGCAAAGAAACGAACCATGATGTCGGCGCCGCTGCCCGGCGGAAAGGAGCAGATGAAATGTATTTCTTTCGACGGATATTTTTCCTGTGCGATGGCGGATGCCGTCACAAAGGTGGCAGCAAGTAGTGCAAGCACGCCGGAAACGGCCGATCTGAGCATGTCTTCCCTCCTGAAAAGCGGCCGGGATTATTTTGTTATTCCCCACCGTGAAAGCAGCCTGCCAAGTGTAGCTTGCCAAGTGCAGCCTGCTAAGTCCAGACCGGTGAATTGTACCATAAGGGCGGCGTTTGCTGATCGAAGACTTTCATCAGGCTACCGAGGTGCTCGCACTTTCTGGAAGGACTGGAGCGGCCGGCACGAGAGACGAGGTCAACGCGAGCCCGCGCAGAGGCTCGGTTGCATAGCGGGCATGGAAGCCGGCGGGCGCGCGCATCCAGTTGCCGACATCGATGTTGAGGAAACTGTCGGGCTCGACGAATTCGTGGCTCAATGCCTCCCTGCCGAGTTCGTGGCGGAGATAGCCGACGCGCCGGATTCCGTAACGTGGATAGAGCACGCCGTCGCTGTCGATCACGAAGGCGGTCGAGGGTGCCCATATCTGCGCGAGATCGCCCCAGGTCGCCGTCTTGTAGTCGTGGATATGTCCCGACAGCAGCGTGACCGGACCGGCCGGTGCGAGCAGGTCGCGCAAACGCGCCCGGTGCTCGGGATAGAGCGTTCCCTGCGTCGGCTTCGTCTCGCCGGCGTCGGCCATGTAGAGCGGCTTGTGCTGGGCGACCAGAAGGCGGCGTCCGTCGCGCAGGGCTGCCACGGAGCGGATAAGCTCGGCCTGCTCTGCCTCGGCTGCGAGGCCACTGCCGAACAGCATCGAGTTCAGCGCGAGAAGGCGCCAGTGCGGGCCGATCTCCCGGCACCAGAAATCCGCTCCGAAGTGCCGCAGAAAGGCGTCGCGCCGCTCCGCCGTAATGACGGTCTCGCCGCCGCGCACATCGGGCAGGCTGTTGCCGATGTCGTGATTGCCGGGGAGAAAGACAATCTCCTGACCGATGCGGCGGAACTGCTCGGCAGCGAAGCCGAGTTCGTTCTCGAAGTCTGCGCCGTCGATCGTCATATCGCCCGTGCAGAGGATCAGGTCACAGGGCTCCCGTGACAGGAGATCGACGAGCAGTTCCCAGTTGTGATGGAAAAACGGCCTGCGCCGGCTCAGGTGAACATCGGAGATCTGCACGAGGCGAAAGCTGTCGGATGCGGTCATAACTGTTCTCTCAGTTCGCGGAGCCTCAGGCCGGCAGGCCAGCCTTCACGGCCGTCACCACCGTCGTGACATAGGGTACGCCGAGCTGCCCGGAGGCGTCGGCATAGCGCTCAATGAGATGCTCCAACCGTGCGAGATAGGCCGGCTCGCCCAACCGTTTCACGGCTTTCTGCGTGATGCTGGAGGACAGGCTGAACGTCACGAAATCCGGCCGTGTCGTGATCTGCGTCCAGGGAATTGAATGCTCGTGCACATCCGCCGCCTCGTGGCGCTGGGCGAGTTCCGCCGCGGCATCGATCGGAGCGTAGCCACCATCGCCGGCCGGAAATGTCCCGCGCAGATAGCCGGGCACTGTTTCCTCGTGCAGATCCTCGTAGGCTGCGAGGAAGGCGCTGTCCCACCAGCGCCGCTTGTTCTGGACGATCGCGAGCATGCGGCCAGGAGCAAGACAGCGAAAAGCCTCGGGATAGAAACGCGGCCGATCGAACCAATGTGCCGCCGTGGCTGCCGTGACGAGCGCGAACCTGTCGGCCGGCAGAGGGAGCGCCTCTGCCGCGCCCGTGACGAAGGAGAGATTGCGCAGATGACGCGATGCGTCCTCGGCGCGCCTGCGCATGTCGGAGCCGGGTTCGACGCCGATGATGCGCGCGGCGGGGAACGTGCGCGCCATCTGACGGCTGAAGATTCCGGTTCCGGCGCCGATATCGGCGACGAGGTCGCCGTCACGCACCGGCAGAAGCGCGAGCGCCTCGTCCGGATAGGCCGGTCTGGCGCGGTCGTAGCCGCTGGCGAGGCCCTGATAGGGGCTATGTTCTGGCATATTGGTTTCGGGCAGTTGGGTCATCATCACTCCAGCAGCTTGCGGACGTCGGCGGCCATCGCAGGCATCGTCTCGGCGGCGTTTTTCTTGCCGGTGACGACGGCCTCGGTGTGCCGCTTGATCACGTCGATGATCTTGACTCCGTTGGAGCCGGGAAAGGCGTACCAGCCGGTGAGGATCGGCACCTGAGCGATGCTGGCCTGGTAGTTGGCATTGGCCTTGTAGAAATCCCCGAGCAGCGCCGGTGTGTTGACCGCGATGCTGTTGCTCGGGAGATAGCCGGTGTGGTTCGCCATGATCGTCTGGCCGATCGGACCGGTGGCGAACCTCACGTATTTCCAGGCCGCCTGCTGTCTCTCGGGATCCTTGGCGAGGATGACCGCGAGATTGCCGCCGCCAGGCACCTTGCCGTCTTCGGCTCCGAGCGGGAAGCGCAGGGTGCGAAAATCGAAGGACTTGCCGATCTGCCGTGTGGCGGAGCCGAGATTGGAACTCGAATCGACGAAGATGCCGATCTTGCCGGCGATGAACGCCGCGCGCGACTGGCTCGAGGGCAGGTTCGGCATCTTCGCCCTGGCGAAGCTCTCGAAGGTCGAAAGCGCCGCCATTCCCGGCGGCTGGTCGAAGGCCACGGTCTTCTCATCGGGCGAGAGCATGCGGCCGCCATTGGCGAAGACGAGGCTCTGGAACATCCAGTTCCCGGTCACGTCCCACTGGCAGTAGAAGCCGATGACATTGCGCGCCGGATCGTCGATCTTCGCGCCGAGCGCGAGGATCTCTGGCCAGGTTTTCGGAAAGTTCGCGGCATCTGCACCGGCGGCCTTGAGCAGGTCGACATTGAGATAGACGATCGGCGTCGAGACCGCGAAAGGAATGCCGTAGGTCTTTCCGCCGAGCCCGCCGGCGCGCAGCATGCCGGGATCGTAGCCGAGCTTGTCGGCGCCGCCGTCGGCCGCGATGAAGCCATCGAGCGGCACAACGATGCCGCGGTCGACAAGACCGCGCATCAGATTGAGGCCCTGGAAGCTCACATCCGGCAGGTCGTTGATCATGGCGCCGCGGATGATCTTCTGCGAGGCCTCTTCATAGTTCTGCGCCGCGGTCTGGAACTCGAGGGTGATGCCCGGATTCTCTGCCTCGAAGCGTCGTTTGATCTCCTGATGGGCCTCCGCCATGGTCCGGTCGAAGGCGGAGAGGATCTGCAGCGTCGTCGCCTGGGCGAGGCCGGATGCCAGGCTCAGAAGCCCGCCGAGTGCGAGCATGGCCAAGAGTTTGCGCATGGGTTTCTCCATTCGGGTGGTCATTTCAGGGAAGCGGAGGTCAGGCCTTCGATGAACCAGCGCTGAGCGGCCACGAAAGCGATGAGGAGCGGAAGCACGACGAGCACGGCGCCGGCCATCAGCGGGCCGTGGTCGGAACCCGCCTCGGCGCCGCGGAAGATGGCGACGCCAAGCGCAGGCGGCATCAGGTTCGGGCTCTTCACCGCGATCAACGGCCAGAACAGATCGTTCCAATGCGCCACGACGGAGAAGATCGAGAAAGCGATCACCGCCGGCATCGCCATCGGCAGCATGATCCGCCAGACGATCGCCAGTTCCGAGAGGCCGTCGAGCCGGGCGGCGTGGACGATGTCGTCCGGGATCGTCTTGAAGAACTGGCGGAACAGGAAGATGCCGAAGGGCGAGACCGCGAAAGGCAGGATCAGCGCCGCATAGCTGTTGAGAATGCCGAGGCTGTAGCAAAGGATGAAAAGCGGCAGCGCCAGCACCTGATGCGGCAGCAGCAGTCCCGTCAGCACGAGGCCGAAGAGAAGGCCCCGCCCGCGGAACTCCATCTTCGCCAGCGCATAGGCGCAGGGTGCGCAGACCAGAATCTGCAGCGCGAGGATCGCCGTGCAGACGAGGGCGCCGTTCGCCATGTAGCGCAGCAGCGGCGCGACCGTGACCGCCTTGCCGTAATTCTCCAGCGCATACCATTGTTGCGGCAGCAGCGAGAAGGACGCGCGGAATATCTCGCCCGGCGGCTTCACCGACAGGCTCGCCATCCAGATGAAGGGCGCCAGCATGACCGCACCGGTCGCGAGCAGCAGCGCATGGCGCGCGATGGCCGCCGGGCGTGACAGAGAACGGGCGCGGCTCATTGATAGTGAACCTTCCTGTCCAGCAGCTTCGCCTGCGCCAGGGTCAGCATCACGGCGATCGCGAGGACGACGATGGTGACGGCGGCGCCATAGCCGGCGTGCAGAAATTCGAAGCTCTCGCGATAGAGCGTCAGCAGCAGCACCTCGGAGGCGCGTCCCGGCCCGCCCTCGGTCAGGATCTGCACGGTGTCGAAAACCTCGAAGGCCCGAAGCGCGACCACCACCACGACGAAGAGACTTACCGGCCCCAGCATCGGCAAGGTCACGGTGCGCAGCCGATCGAGCCAGCCATCGGCGCCGTCGATCTCGGCGGCGTCATAGAGATCCTGCGGAATGCTTTTCAGCCCGGCCAGAAACAGCACCATGGCGAAGCCGAGATTCTGCCAGATGCCGATCACGGCGAGCACGGGCAGCACGGTCGCCTCGTTGCGCAGCCAGTTCGCGGTCGGCAGTCCAAGCCCGGCCAGCGCCTGGTTGACGGGGCCGATGGTCGGATGGAGCAGTGCCTCCCAGGCGATCGCCATGGCAGCAAGCGTCGCCATGAAGGGCAGGAAGTGAATGGCGCGATAGAGGGCGCGCAGGCTGCGGCCGCTCTCGATGGCAAGCGCGATGCCGAGGCCGCTGAGGACCGTGCCGGGCACGACCATCAGCACATAGAGCAGCGTGTTGAGCAGCGAGGCGTGGAAGCCTTCGTCGCCGGCGATCTCGGCGAAATTGGCGAGGCCGACGAAACGCAGCGTCCTCGCGCCGAACTGCCAGTCGCTCAGCGCGATGATGAAGACCGCCACGACCGGCAGGATGAACAGCGCCAGCAGCAGCGCCGTCGCGGGGCCGGCAAGCGCCAGCGCAGCGAGTTCCTCGCGCAGCGCCCGCATCCGGATCGCCGAGGATCGTCGCGGCGTACGGTCCGGCAATGGGTCAGGTATGGCCGCAACCGTCTGCGCCGACACGCTCACGGCACGGGCTCCGCAAACAGCTCCGGACCTAGAGCCGGAATGTCGGAAGAGCCAGCACTCGCGTTGGAACGCAGGCGCCTGCCGTCGGCATCGAACAGCAGGATGTGTCCGGTCCGAGCCGTAAGGCGAAGCGGCATGCCGATCGCAAGGTCGGGCGCCCGTTCGGCGCGCAGCCGGGCGATGAGCGGCTCGGCCATTCCGGCGGCATCGAGATGAACGTAGAGATCGGAGCCGAGATGCTCGACGAGCCGCACATGGCCATGAAAACCGCGCTCATCCGGCATGGCGGGGAAAAGCGCCTCCGGCCGGATGCCGAGCGTGACCTGCGATCCCGCAGGCAGGCCCGTTGCGACCGCGATCCGCTCGCCGGCGATCTCGACCGCCCCGGCGTCACGCACCTTCGCCGGGATGAGGTTGATGCGGGGCGATCCGATGAACTCGGCCACGCGCCGGTCGGCCGGGTCAGCATAAATCTCCTGTGGTGCTGCGACCTGTAGCAATTCGCCACCGAGCATCACGGCCACCCGGTCGGACAGCGTCATCGCCTCGGCCTGGTCATGGGTGACATAAATGAACGTCGTGCCGAGGCGGCGGTGCAGTTCCTTGATCTCGGCGCGCATGGTCACGCGCAGCTTCGCATCGAGATTGGACAGCGGCTCGTCCATCAGGAACACCGCCGGCTGCCGCACCATGGCGCGCCCGACCGCGACACGCTGGCGCTGGCCGCCGGAGAGCTGGCCCGGCCTGCGCTCAAGCACATGGCCGATTTCCAGCGCCGCGGCGGTGCGGCGCACCTCCTCCTCGATCCGCGCCGTGGCGGCGCGGGCGCCGGGCAGGAGCGGCCCGATCAACGGCAGGCGCTGCCAGCGCGACAACCGCCGCATCCTGAGCGGCAGGGCCATATTCGCCGCGACCGTCATATGCGGGTAAAGCGCGTAGGATTGAAACACCATAGCGACGTCGCGCCGTTTGGGCCTTGCCCCATCGACCGGGCGCCCGCCGATCGCGATTTCTCCGCCGTCCTGGATCTCAAGGCCGGCGATGATTCGCAGCAGCGTCGATTTTCCGCAGCCCGAAGGACCCAGCAGCGTGAGGAATTCCCCGTCCCGGACATCGAGCGAAACGCCGCGCAGCACCGGGATGCCGCCATAGCTCTTCGAAATCGCCTCTATGCCTACGCCCGCCATTGACGATGCCCCAACCGCGGCCGTCAATGGCCGCCGAAAATCTGTCTAGACAGATTTTGCTTCAGATTGATGACAAAACCACCCTATCATCGACAAGCGTCCGCGGCTGCGTCGCCGGGACGACCGCCAGTCGCGGCGGCCAGATCAACAAGGATGGAGTCCGGATGGATTCGGCAGATCATGCGCGTTCCGATGGGCCGCTGTGGAAGCGTCTGGAGGCGGCGCTTCTCGCCGATATCCGCGAGGGGCGCTTCAACGACGCCGGTCGCCTGCCCTCCGAACACGAACTCGCCGAGCGTTTCAGCGTCAACCGCCACACGGCGCGCCAGGCGCTCGCCGGCCTGGTGCAGCGGGGCATCGTGTTCAAGCGCAAGGGGGGCGGCTCCTATCTCGTGCCGGAGATGCTGGACTATGAGATCGGCACGCGCACCCGCTTCAACACCAATGTCGCCCAGCAGGGCCGCGAGCCGAGCCGGACCGTGATCGAGGTCGGCGAGCGACCCGCCCATGGCGCCGTCGCAGCGGCGCTCGCCATGGCCGAAGGCGAGCCGGCGGTCTTCATCCTGGCGGTCGGCAAGGCGGACGACATTCCGGTCAGCGTCAGCGAGACCTATCTTCCGGCGGCGCGCTTCGCCGGCATCGGCGCGCTCTACGCTGAATCGCTGTCGATGACGAAGGCGCTCCTCGCCTATGGCGTGACCGACTATACGCGCGACGTCACCCGCGTCAGCGCGCGCAACCCCTCACAGACAGATGTCCTCTATCTGATGCAGGCGTCAACGACCCCGGTGCTGGCCGTCGAAAGCATCGATATCGACGCCGGCAAGCGCCCGATCGTCTATCACGAAACCCGGTTCGCCGGGGAGCGGGTGCATTTTGTGGTGCGATGAGGACGGCTGGCATTGCCGCAGCGTCATTTGGCTGTCGTACGCCTGCGGGCTCACCATGTGCCAGCAATTCTGCGGGAGTTGCGACTGCCGGTTTCCCGCTGACTGGCATCAAGCCGATCGCCTTTGCCTGCAACCATTCTGAGATCACCACCATCGAGCTGCGACGCGGCGAGGCGCCACCCGGCAATGCAGACCGGGCAGCTTGCATTTTGTCCATATTTGGACTATATCCAGATCAGACAGGAGATTTCCGTGCCGCCCAGATCCCAACGGAAGACGTCGGCAACAGGGTCAGGACCCCAGCAACTCGAAAAAGCTCGATTTGCGCCCGCGAATCGTCGGCAGCTCAGCCCGCCAGCGTTGCGAACTTTTCTGGCCATTGCGGACCTGTGGGGTTTGACGGAAGAACAGCGTCTCCTGATGCTCGGCTATCCCTCCAGATCGACCTACCACAATTGGTGCAAACAAGCGCGCGAGCACGGCAGCATCGTGCTCGATGTCGATGTTCTGACGCGCATCTCCGCGGTATTCGGCATTCATCAGGCGCTTGGAATCCTGTTTCCGACCGAACGTCTCGGTGTGGAATGGCTGCGCACTCCGCACAATTCAATCGTCTTCGGCGGGCGGCCGCCACTCGATCTCGTGACCAGCGGTTCTCAAGACGGCTTGCTCACCGTGCGACGTTTCCTGGATGGTGCGCGCGGGGGCAGCTACATGCAGCCGAACGAGATCGATCGGGCATTCGTGCCTTACGACGATTCGGAACTCGTCTTCCGGTGACCTGCGATGGCTCCTGCACCGCGTCCGGCCTACCGTCTCATTCCCTCGCAATTTCCCCCAATCGGACTGTTCGACACCGTTGCAACGGCCGCCGATCTTGCCGCCGTGATGGATCTTGTTGGCTGGACCAATGACCGGCTTGTGGCGGAGCGCATCGCGCGGTTACCACAGAGTGAATGGGTCTATGGAACGCCGAATGCCAGCATCGTGATGGCCGCATTCCTCCATGTCGCGCCCGGAGGAATGCGGTTCAACAGTTCCGACCTTGGCGCGTGGTACGCATCCGACGATATTCGCGCTGCCGCGGCCGAGGTCGGCCACCATCTTCGACGTGAGGCGAGCGCACGCAGCATCGCTACAATGAGCCGTAGCTACCGTACTTACACGGCAACACTCCTGGGCGATTATCTCGACATTCGCGGCCAGCAGACCAACTATCCAGACGTTTACGCAAGCGACCGCTACGATGCCTCACAACGGTTCGGCGAGGAGTTGCGCGCGTCCGGAGGCGCCGGGATTCTCTATTCGAGTTTGCGGCTACGATCGGGAACCAATGTCGCAGCGTTTCTGCCGCATCATGTCACCGATATCGTGCAAGGAGATCATTTTGAGATCGCTGTCTCAGCGAGGGATCGGACGATCACCATCCGCAAGCTATCGCTTTAGCAAGGCTTACCGGTCCAATTCGAGGCTTCAACGCACACGCCCGGTGAAGCTTTTGAAGGATTGCCTTCGAAGGTTGTCATGAATGGCGCGCCCGAAAGGATTCGAACCTCTGACCCCCAGATTCGTAGTCTGGTGCTCTATCCAGCTGAGCTACGGGCGCCCGGCCGGCGGGAAACGAAGTCAAGCTTCAGTTACAATCGCCAGCGCGACGTTCGTTTAGCGGCTTCCCGCCGTCATTGCAACTTCGCATTTGCCGCTTCAACAGAATGAAGCACTTTCTTTTTGTGCTCTTTTTGCCTCGCCGTCTCCCTCGTCGGCCTGTTGGGGCCGGAAGGCGGCTCGGGGCGCCGGCCGGCGTGCCTTCAGGCAGCCGCCCGGGACGCCGGCACATGACATCCTCCAGCCGGCATGAGCGTAATACTTTCGGATAGCTGGCTGGGCGTCTGTCAGCTCCGTGGCGCCCGGCGGGTCCTCCCTCGAAGGTCTTGAATCCATGGCCGCTCCGGACATCCGGGCGGCCATCTCGCTGCAACGGCTGCAATAGAGGCAAGAGCGGCACGCATAATGCTTCGCCGGAATTAACCACTTGGAGAACTTACCAAAACTTCGACGTTATTTGTGTTAAAACTTTATTAACTCGCCGGCTCGGCCGGGGAGCGATGACTAAGGGGCATTTCATGGCGCGGCAGAGCGGCGGCTTTGACAGCGGACATCCAACACTGGTTCTGACCGACGTTGCCAACGAGAGCGACGCGGGGCGGCAATCTGTTGTGGGGCCGCGGCACAAAGACTCAAGGCAAGACGAGACGGGACAGGCCGAATCAAGGCCATTCGAGCAGCAGCGGAAGGAACCTCGACAAGCCCACCCGCAACTGCCCATCGGGCTGCGTTTTGCGGCTCAGAATTTCAACGAAACCCAGGTTGAATACGACCCCCAGCAAAAGGCGCTGTGGTGTCGCATGAAGCTGCAGCGCTCCCCCAGTTTCACGCCGCAGCTCCTGCACGATCTTCATGCCGTCCATCATCTCGTCAACGAGGTGAACGCCAGCGAACCGAATCCGCAGGCCCAGCCGGTGCGCTTCTATGTCGGGGGATCGGTCTATCCCGGCATTTTCAATCTGGGCGGCGATCTGCCGCTGTTTCTCGGCGCCATCCGTCAACGCGACCACGTCTTCCTGCGCCAATATGCCTATTCCTGCGTCGAGGCGATGTATAACAACGCTTCGGGCTTCACGGCGCCGGTCATCTCCCTGGTCTGCCTCGAGGGCGACGCGCTCGGAGGTGGACTCGAATGCGCCCTGAGTTTCGACGTCATCATCGCCGAGCGGGATGTCAAGCTCGGCCTGCCTGAAATCATGTTCGGCTCCTTTCCCGGCATGGGCGCCTTTAATTTTCTGACGCGGCGCATCGGCCCGAAGAAGGCCGAGCAGATGATGCTGAGCGGCAAGATCTACCGCGCCGAGGAATGTTACGAGATGGGCCTCGTCGACATTCTGGTCAACAAGGGCGGCGCCATCGAGGCCGCCAAGACTTTCATTAAAGAAAACCAGCGCAAGCATGCGGCGCGCTGCGCGATCACTAAAATCAACAAGAGGATGAATCCGCTGTCCCTGCAGGATCTGCGCGACATTACCGACATCTGGGTCGATCACACGCTCTCGCTCGATCCGATCGATCTGCGGCGGATGGAATATCTGGCGAACGCGCAGACGGCGCGTCTGCGCGCCAACGAGGCCAATCGCTAGAGCATTTTCGAGCGAAGTGGATGCCGGTTCGCGCGAAGAAAATGCGTCAAAATAAAAACCTAGAGCTCGGTTCTGATTGCATCAGAACCGAAAAAGCTCTAGGCGGTTCTCAGGCGGCCTTGAGCACGGATAATTCGGCGACGACTCGCGCGAATTCCTCTTCGAGCTGGCGAATATGAACTTCGCCATCCACGGCAAGCTCGCGCGCCTCTATATCGCGCCAGTCGAGGCACAGACCGCGCATGCGCTGCGCCCCGACATTGGCAGCGCAACTGCGCAGCGCATGCGCATGATCATGGAAAGACGACACGTCGCCCTGCGCAACCGCATCGCTCAGGTTGCGAAGAATGGAGACGGCGTCGGTGACGAATTGGTCGACGATCTCGGCCACGAACTCGGGACCGCCGAGCTCCAGTAGATCTTCGATCGCCTGTTTGTCGATCGGCGCGATGTCGGAACCGGCTGCCTCGGCGGGACGGGCGTCGGCCGCAACGTCCGGCCCCGGCCGATGGGCGATTCTGGCTTTTCTCTCGTCGGGCACAAGGCGTGCAATGGTCGCGAAAAGCATGTCGGGCTCAATCGGCTTAGGCAGGCACTCATCCATGCCCGCCTCGATGCATTTGCTCGTGATTTCATCGCGCACGTCGGCCGTCAGCGCAACGATCGGCATATGCGTGCGCCCCATGCTTGCGAAGCGATACAGTTTGGTTGCCTCGATGCCGTTCATGACCGGCATGTTGATGTCCATCAGCGCGAGGTCAAACTCGCCTTTCTCAAGCATGGACAACGCTATCTCGCCGTTATCGGCAAACTGAACAATCACGCCGGCGCGATTGAGAAGGCGGCCGATGACTTTCTGATTGGTCTTGTTGTCTTCCGCAACGAGCACGCGCACGCCCGACAGCCCCAATTCGGAAATGGCCGTCGCATTGTTGACGCGGCTTCTGCCCGGCCCGATTGAGTGGGCTATTCTTCTTACCTGCAGCAATTGAAATCCATCGATGGGGCGGGTCAGCCGCGATGTAAAATAGGCATCCACGGCGTTCGAGAGCGCTTTGCCTGAAGCGTCTTTGGCCGAAGCGTCTCTACCGGTGGAGTCCTGTATCAAAAAGAAAGGAGCGCGCACATCTGGCAGTGATTCGCGCAATTCGGCAAGTTCCCGAAGGGCATGCTCGCCAAGTACGCCGGCGTCGATCAAAATCGCGTCAGGCGTTATCTTTTGGGGCGCCCGCGCCAACGCCGCTTTCGCCAGCGGCAAGCTGTCTTCTATCAGCGCCACCGAGTCGATGCGGCCGCAGAATGCTTTGACGTCACGATCCGCCGAAATGACAATCAAGGAACAGGGTGAAGACTCCCCGGCAGCCGCTATATCGACCTCAAGGTCGAATCTGAACGTGCTGCCCTCGCCGATCTTGCTGTCGACCGCGATCGTGCCTCCCAGAGCTTCGACAAGACGCTTGGTGATGGCAAGGCCGAGGCCGGTGCCACCAAACCTGTCAATGATGGTTTCATCGGCTTGCGTGAAGCTTTCGAATATTCGAGCCTGCGCATCTTCCGCGATGCCGATGCCCGTGTCCGTCACGCCGATCCGAACGATGGAACGTGAATTCATGCTCGCGACCACATCGGCCGAGATCGTCACAGACCCTTCCGACGTGAACTTGACGGCGTTGGCAACGAGATTTGTCAGTATGTCTTCGATGGCGTGCTCGCCGGATACGATATGATTGGGCGTGTTGATACCGATACGCAACCGGACGGCGACGCCTTTGGCGTTGGCCTGCACCGAGACCATGTTGCCGATGCGCATCATCAACGCGAACAGATCGAATTCACGCTTGTTGATCGGCGTTTTCCCCGCTTCGAGGCGGGAAAATTCCAGAATGGAATTGATCTGCTTCAGCAGGGTACTGCCGGATTCGCCGATGGATATCGCCATTTCCGCCTGATCGGGCGTGAGCTTCGTCGAGGCCAGCAGGCTGCTGAAGCCGATGACCGCATTCAAGGGCGTGCGCAATTCGTGGCTGATGCTCGCCATGAAGAGGCTCTTGGCCCGGTTGGCTTCCTCGGCCTGAATTCTTGCGTCGGACAGACGGCGGATCAGCACTGAAACATAAGCCGGCAATCCGATCAGTCCGACCAGAAGAGCAATGCCCAGCGTTCTGTGTTCGATCCAGAAAGGTGTCGTCAGCAGGACGAAACAGAAGCCCGCAACGGCGACCGCCGTCGCCGCAAACAGATAGGCGACACCGAAGCGAAAGCCGTTTCCGAAAATGACCCAGAGAAAGAACGGGTAAACCAGCGTCGTGGATTCGTCGCCGACATGAGCCAATGCGGTAAGCGATCCCAGATCAACGAGAATCGCGAACAGACGCCGCGGGTGGCAGACACCAGGATAGGCAACGATATGGGCGAGGATAAGAAAGCAAATGATGGGAACCGCAATCAGCGCCGGACGCCATGACGCCAGGAGTTCGGTTGCACCAGGAAATCCAGCACGGCTGGCGAAATAGAGAATGGTCACGAGGACGAGATAAACCGATATCCGGTTGTAGCTCATCTCATGTTCGGAATCCGGGCGGTTGCTGAGGCGCAGACGCAGCCACGCGCCTATCGCACGGCCCAGGTCCAGGCCTTTTTCAACCAGAGTGTTGCGCCAAACGCCCATTTTCAAGCAATCGAGGCGATTGCGGAATCGTCTGAAAGATATGCAAGGAACTCATGCTCGGGCATGGGCTTGGCGAAATAGAACCCTTGCACATGGTCGCACCCTTCGGCGCGCAGGCGCTGCAATTGCTCGGCGGTTTCGACGCCTTCGGCGAGCACGCCGAGGTTCAGGCTGCGGCCCAGGGTGGTGATGGCGCGAATGATCGCCGCATCGTTTGGATCGGTCGCAAGGGTGCGGACAAAGCTCTGATCGATCTTCAGCCGATCGACCGGCAGGCGCTTGACGTATCCCAAAGAGGAATAGCCGGTGCCGAAATCGTCGATGGAAATATGAACGCCCATTTCCATCAGTTTGCGCAAATCCTCCGCCACGGCATCGATATCCTGCATGACAATGCTTTCTGTCAATTCAAGTTCGAGCCGGCGGGGGTCGAGGCCGGTTTCGGCAAGCGCATGCGCCACAAGCAATGGCACGGTGCGTTTCCTGAATTGGATCGGTGACAAATTTATGGCGACCCGAAGATGCTGAAAACCTCTCTGCTGCCAGCGTTTCGCAGCTCTGCAAGCCTCGAACAGAACCCACTCGTTGATCGGAAGGATCAACCCGTTTTCTTCGGCACGCGGCAGAAAAACGCCGGGCGCGACGATGCCGGAGCCGGGCTTGTTCCAGCGCAACAGCGCCTCGGCACCATCGACAAGACCCGTGGCGAGATCGATCTGCGGCTGATAGAATAACCGGAATTCGCCGCGTTCAAGGGCATGCTGCAACTCGCCGTCGAGTTGCGCCGCGACTCTGGCGCGCGTCTGCATGTCGGAAGCAAAGTAGCTAAAGCTGTTGCCGTTCTCGGATTTGGCGCGGTACATAGCCAGGCTGGCATTGATCAGCAGCTGATCGGCGTCGTTCGCGTCGGACGGATACAGTGCCACGCCGATCGAAGCGCTCATGGGAGCAAAGCTCTCACCCGGGACTTCGAAGCCGGCGATGACGGTCAGAATGCGATTGGCAAAATCCGTCGCTTCAGTTGTCGACATCATATCCGACTGGACGATGGCGAATTCGTCGCCGCCGAGACGGGCAAGCATGTCGTTTTCGCGAATTTCGAAGCTCAGGGCGCGCGCCAGGGCCTTCAGATAGCGGTCACCCGCAGCATGGCCGAAGAGGTCGTTGATTTTCTTGAAGCCGTCGAGATCGATAATATAAAGGCCAAACAGCTGGTCGCCGCGCCGCGAGCGAGTGATCAACTTGCGCATATTCTCCAGCAGGGAAACGCGGTTGGGCAGATCGGTCAAAGCATCATGATGAGCGACGTGACGCAGGTGCGCCTCCGAGCGCTTGCGCGCCGTAATATCGAGCGAGCTGGTCAGCACGGCGGTGACGATCTGATCATTGTTCGTCAGCGGCGACTTGGTGGTGAGGAAATGACGGATGACGCCGCCCACATCGGCCAGTTCCTCCTCGTAAGCCGGCAGGGGCTTGCCGGTCTGGAACACCAGGCGATCCAGCGCCAGATTGCGTGCCGCCTGCTCCGGGCTGTGGAAGGCTGACGTGGGCTTGCCGATGAACTTGCCCAGATCCTTGCCTGAAAACGCGGTCTGATAGGCATTGGCAAAAATCAGCGAGCCATCGGGGCCTGTGGCGTTGATCATGATCGGCAGCGTGTCGATCACCTGCGCCAGCCGTTCGGAGGAATCGCGCAGGGCGCGTTCGCGGGACCGTTCGCTGTCTTCCAGCTCGCGCTCGAGGGTCGTCGCACGCGCGGCGAGCAGCTTCTGGTGTTTATGCAGTTTAAGGAGGTTGCGGGCGCGGGTGACGAACTCATGGTGGTCGACCGGCGAATGCAGGAAATCCGTGGCGCCCGCCTCGAGCGCCCGCAGCCTGAAGCTGCGCTCCTCATAAATTGTCAGCACGATGACAGGGATTTCGGATGCGCCGGGCAGTTCGCGGAACCGGCGGATGAACTCAGCCCCGTCGATCGTCGGCATTTTGAAATCGGTAATGATCAGGTCGGGCAGATTGTCGACGAGCCAGTCCAAAGCCTCAAGAGGCTCGCCGAACGTCTCCACGGTCACGTTGGGTTCGATCGACGAAGCCAATTTCGCAAAGATATTGCGATTGGTAATACGGTCGTCGACAATCACGATCAGCGACATGCTTCGGCCTTAAGTCTCTCTCGCGCGGTTTGGTTGCCAACTCGACCGGAAGACGGCCCTGACGCAACAGCCCGTTCTGGATGGACCGCCCCGCCGATAGCCCCACATTGCGCAAGGATCGCCCAATCGGATTAAGCAATTGCCTACGTTCCGCTTTATATTCCGTGCACCAGATTTTCGGAGATATCGCTGGGAGCGGCCGACGGCAGCCGTAAAATTGGATTAAATCCATGAATTTCAGTGAATTAGATGCAGCAAGCCTGGCTGCGGCGTACCACGCGGGTGAGGCCTCTCCGGTCGAGGCGGTCAAATATTTTATTAATCACGCGGCGCAATATGAACCGCATCTACATGCGCTCTACCTGTTTGAGCCGGAAACGGCGCTGACCGAGGCCCGCAAATCGGAAAGCCGCTGGCGCGCCGGACAGCCGCTTGGGCCGCTCGACGGCGTGCCGGTCACGATCAAGGAGAATATTGCGACGGCCGGCGCCCCGATGCCGCTCGGCACGGCGGGGAGCGAGCTCACCCCGGCTCAGGCTGACGCGCCACCGGCGCAGCGCCTGCGGGAAGCCGGCGCGATCGTCATCGCCAAGACCACCATGCCGGATTTCGGCATGCTCTCTTCGGGGCTTTCGAGCTTCCATCCCCTGACCCGCAATCCGTGGGATCTGTCGAAGACGCCGGGGGGCTCGTCGAGCGGCGCGGCGACCGCCACGGCGGCGGGGTATGCGCCGATCAACCTGGGCACCGATATCGGCGGCTCGATCCGCCTGCCTGCGGGCTGGTGTGGGGTGTTCGGCTTCAAACCATCGAACGGACGGGCCGATCGATCCGCCCTATATGGGTCGCGTGGCTGGGCCGATCACACGCACGGTCGCAGACGCCGCGCTGGCCATGAGCATCCTTGCCCGGCCCGACACTCGCGATCACATGGCAGCGCCGTTCCCGGAAGCGGACTGGACGCTTGCACCCAGAAGCCTGCGCGGCCTGCGCATCGGCCTGCTGATGGATGCCGGCTGCGGCCTGCCGGTTGATGCGGAAACCGCGGCCGCCGTCGAAGCCGCCGCCCGGCTGTTCGAAGCCGAAGGCGCCGTCGTCGAACCCATCCGCCCGTTTCTGACGAGAGCCATGCTCGACGGCGTCGACCGCTTCTGGCGGGCGCGGGCATGGGCTGACGTGCGCAAGCTGCCGGGACCTCGCCGGGACGCCATTCTGCCGTTCATCCGGGCCTGGGCCGAGTCCGGTGCGGCGCTTTCAGAGGAAGAGGTATTTGACGGCTATACGCAGAGCGTCGAGATCCGCATCGCCGCACACCGCGCCTCGCTCGATTGGGGTTTCATCCTATCGCCCACGGCGCCCGTCGCAGCTTTCGACGCCGCACTGCCCTGCCCGACCAACGATGTCGCGCGGCCATTCGAACACATCGCCTTCACCCTGCCCTACAATATGTCGGACCAGCCGGCGGCCTCGATCAATTGCGGCTATACAGCCGCGGGCCTGCCTATTGGGTTACAAATTGCGGGGCAGCGCTTCGATGACATGGGCGTGCTGGGCGTGGCGCGTGGGTTTGAGATTTGCCGAGGTGCCCAGCGCCCATGGCCCATGGAGTTGATGTAGTTCCTTTCATGAGGAATCCGCATCTGCTTGCCAGATGCGATCAACTCACTATCTCATTGAGCGTTTGAATGCTCGTATTGTTCCTTCAGCGCCGCCTCGACAATGTATTCGTTGCGCCGATCCCCCATCACGACGGTGGCAATCGTCGCAAGAAAAATCTTCACATCGAGCGCAAATGAAACGTGTCGGATATACCATTCATCCAACGCATTCTTTTCCTCAGCGGTAATGAGCTTGCCGCCGTGTACCTGCGCCCATCCGGTCAAACCGGGACGGACGGCCAGGCGAATGCTTGGTTTTTCTGGTTGATCGACGGGCAACAACGGGCGCGGCCCGATGATCGACATGTCGCCGACGAGGATGTTGTATAATTGCGGCAGTTCGTCGAGCCTGACGGCGCGCAGGAAACCACCAAACTTCGATAGCCTGTGACTGTTCGAAATAGGCCTGGCGTATCGATCGTATGGCGGCCTGAATGTACGGAATTTATAGATAGCGAAAGGCTTGGCATCCTTGCCCAGGCGTTCCTGCCAGAACACCAACGGCAAACCGCAATCTATGAGAACGAGGATAGCCGTCAACACGATGAGCGGGCTTGCAACAACGAGCGCGACAGCCGCGACCACGACGTCGAAAGCTCTCTTCACCTTCCAGTAAAAGCCGAGGGCCTCCTCGTAGGGCTCCCCTGGATTTGTCGACAGAAATGTACTCGGCGTGTTCACAATATCAGACGGAAGAATGAGACCGAGGCGTTCAGCTATGAACTCCAGGCGGATTCCGCGTTCCTTACAGACACGTTCGATATCCGGAATCAGAGGCCTGATTTCACGTTCATTCAGATCCGCGACAACCACCTTCGTTACAAATACGCCGTGCACGGCATATTCACCGAGCACTGCATCCAGCCGGCCTGGCGATCCGACGATCCTGTGGCCGCTTACGGTCCTTCCAACAAGGCCCGGATCCGAATCCAGGATCGCTATAATTCGCTGCGTATGTTCACAGAAGACATCGACGATGCGAACGTAAAACCAAGCGAATTGATTGGCGCCGATGAGAACGATGTTCTCCTTTTCAGTCTCGCTGGCGCCTGCCGAGGCTGCCTCCTGCTTGCGCAGGAAGGCGCGCCGCACATATCGCACCCCGGCCAGACCGACGAACAAAAGCATGAAATGAATAACGGGAATTGATCTGGGAACACTGTCAAGCCGCGAGATAATGAAACCGAGCAGCGACGTGCCAACGACGGAGACAAGGCTGGCGCGCAGAATCTGCTCGCCGTCATGTATCGAGATGTAGAGTGAAAGAATATCGCCGAGACGAAAATAGGCCACGGCGATCGATGTGACGACGAAGGCAATCCCGAGATAGATGAGAACGGCACCCATTCCATCAGGAGAAAAGAGCGCTGGTTCTCGAACCCAGAACGCCGCAAGAGGGGCGAGAAGCGCAATGATTAGATCGGTGGCCTTCACCCGATAGGGATTCGACTCGAGCGACGCTGGCTGAAGAAAACGCGTCATCCTTCGGACAGCTCCAAAGCTGGATTGGTGTGCGAAATAGATGGCGATCAGCGTGAAAGTCAATCAGGGAGATCGCGTCTCACGGCCCGCCGCCAAGCAGGATAATATTCCTTTTAACTCTGCAACTCAATAGCAATCACTCGCACCGTATCGGGTTGCATCGGGGCAGAGATCACTCAGATCACGCCGCTGGATATGCCGGCGATCGACTTTTTAAAGGCATCTCTGCCCATGGGAATTCCATTCCGAAACAGTCCGCTATCGAACTCCAGAATAACTTCGATGATCGGCATTTCTCCAGCTGAAGATGCAGACGGGACAAATCCCACGTACGCCCAGTTCAATACATTCCAGCAATGACGGTTGTGTGGTAACGCGGAAAGGTCTTTGCCGGAGAGCTTTACCGAATCCTTGCCCTTTTTGCCTGCCAGCTCATTCGTCGAGAATTTCCTGATACCGGCCTCGGAGATATCGATGCTGATAGCGAAGGTTTGCGGATCGGTCATTCCATCAGAGGTCACCGCCCCATACTGGGTAAAGACAAGTTTGGCATCGGGATGCTGGACCGCTCCCCGCTGAATCACGTTGATGGTAGCATTCTTCAGGATGCCGTCGCAGCCGGCGAAATACCCCGCTTGATCGGTCACGCCCAGGAACACGAATCTTCTATACTCCCACGGTTCCTTGCCAACCGCTGCGGCATCTGATGCCATTGCAACAGACGCGCATCCCGTACAATTGACAATACGGATTCGGCCAGCCTTCTGTATTCTGACGGTGCCATCAGTCCATTCTGGCAATTCTTTATAGGGAAGCGTGGTTTCCCAATGCATGTGAGTTTCGTCTTCGGTGATGGACGTGATGTATCCTGTCCCCAATTGCCCTGAAAAATTGCCTTTGGCCGCGCGAAGATTGAGTGCCGCGCCGGGAACAGAATTCCAATAAGCCTGATTGTTGAATCCCTTGGCGATCGTGAAACGGCCATTGGCGAACTTCACTTTGTCGCCATCCACCTTCGTCACTATGTTTTCTGATCCATAGTTTCGAATAGGCCCGTCCATTCTATGGACAAGACAATTCTCCAGACCGGCTATGAGGTTCAGGCCATATACGCCGCCTTCGGCGAGCCATTCAATGTCGCAGTTCTGTGCGTGAAAATTCTTCACCTGCCCGATCAGCAATACACCATCGACATAGCAGTCACGGAAGCTGGCGCTATTTATGCTGGAACTCTGGAAGCTTACGCCCTTTTGAATGTTCACCGAATCATAAACGCATTGATCAACGAGTTTGTCCGGTTCGCTTCCAGCAGTGATAGCCCCGCCCCGCACCACGACCCGCCGCGCGCCAGATTGTGATAATCCGGGCAGGACACAATGCTCGTATGTTATATCCATGCCGACCGCCGTAATATACGGCACGTTCGTCTTTGGGGCATTGCGAATTTCAAGCCCATAGTAAATGTGGCTGACATCCCATGGAATATTAGTCTTCGATTTCATGTTCCATAAACGAGCTTGTCCGTATCGTTTATTGCTGTCTGGAAAATCATCGCGATGCGGCCATCGCGTTTTCTGTTCGATCGTGATCGAACCGGTTGATTGATCCACTTCGGATATTTTCACATATTCAAAGTAATGAAAGTTTGGCGGAACACCATAGTACTGAATATCCAGTGATCCGATGAGTGCCCAATCGCCCACTA
Source organism: Terripilifer ovatus (assembly GCA_029222685.1). GTDB lineage: Bacteria > Pseudomonadota > Alphaproteobacteria > Rhizobiales > Beijerinckiaceae > Terripilifer > Terripilifer ovatus. Next base: position 117,846 of record JARHVB010000014.1, read on the forward strand.
GAAATTCATTGCTATCGGACGGCGATTTCAGTTGAAGCTTTGATGAACCCACCGATACCGAATTTATCTTTTTGCCTGGTTCGCCGGTGCGGTCGGGATACGAGGCAAACCCCCATGCCTGCTCTGCTCCAAAGCTTGGTTTGAAGACGGTCGGATCGTATGTGTTCTGAAAAGCGGCCCCATGACCATAGATAGCCAGATGTCTGATCCCCAGCAGAAATCCGAAGCAACGAGCATGGTTGAAATTATAGACACCAGGCGGAACATTCAGAACGACGCCGCGTCCGGCCGTACTTTCCTTCTGAGCGGCTGCATTGAATGATTTGAGTGCCTCGGCGTTATCCGTCGCACCGTCCCCAACCGCGCCAAAGTCGCGGACCAGATCGAAATTTGACTGTCTGATTTTCGGCCCGGCCGCGCCCAACGGCTGCGCAGACGCGGATGTTGCGACCAGAGAAGAACTGGTCATTGTCGCAAGGAATGAACGCCGCCCTATCATCATCGGCACAACCTCAACGTTTTTCAATGCAGATATCGGGTATGACTGCAAATCAAGCAGTCCAGTCCACTCGCGGCTGCCACTATCAATTACAAATTTGGCCGCAAGAAGGTTGTGGCTCCTCGAAAAATCACGGATCTAAGCCGAACGCAAAAGTTCGTCCCACTGATCAACAGCGCGCTTCCTGCTATACGTCGTATCGATCAGGGATCGCGCCCGCCGTCCCATTTCGTCTACTTTTGAAGGATCGTCGGCAAGACGTTTGATCGTCTGTGCCAGCGCAGCTCCGTCACCGGGATTCACCTGCACGCCACATTCATGCTCTTCAACAAGCCGTCCGATTTCACCATCGGCGACCGTCACGGCAATCGTCGGCCGGCCGGCAGCGGCAATCCCATAGAACTTGCTTGGGACGATAAGGCCTTCAAGTTCAGGCCGGAGCGAGAGCCAATGGACGTCGGCAACGCCCAGGGAGTTTTTCAAATCTTTGCGCGCCTGGTAAGGGCGAAATTGAAATTGCTTCGCAATACGAAATTCATCGACGAGAGCCTTCAGTCTCGCAAAATGATGGCCGCTGCCGATGAAGAGAAAGACGATGTCCTCGCGATCATGAAGTTGGCGAGCTGCTTCAAGCAGCGTGTCAAACTCATGCGCCCGTCCGAGATTCCCCGAATAGCCAACTACGAATTTATTCTCCAGCCCCCATTCGTTGCGCAGACGATTGCTAGAATGGGGAACCGGCAGAATTTCCTGGTCGTCGGTCCAATTGTGGATGATCGCGATTTTGTTGGAATGCACGCCCCGCTGCCGGACAACGTCAGCCATGCGAACGCCCAGAACAACATTCTTATAAGCCCGCTCCAGAGAACGGTCGCGAAACCGGGCGAGTATATTTGATACTGGTCCTTTGACGAAAGGCACGCCAAGATGAGCGGCCACTTCGGGATAGACGTCCTGTAACCAGTTGATGAGGACAGCCCCCTTGCCGCGGATCGCGCGCTCGACGACGACCGACAGCAGAGGCGGATCGGTTTTTGCCACGACGATATCGCCGGCTCCGATCAATTTGCGAAGCGCAGATGCAAGCTGCCGATAAACGAACAGATAGCCAAAGGCTCGTTTGCCGAGGTTGTTTCGATCGTATGCCGGCACCGGCACCCGATGCACGATTACTCCGTCGAGAGTTTCCTCCAGAGGAAGCTTCGCAGCCGGGTCATCGTAAAGTCCCTGGCTTGCGATGATATGGACTTCGTGGCCGCGCTGGACCAGCGCGACGGCCAGATCCGACAGAATTTGCGCAGTTGCGGAATGATCCGGCGCGTAAAAACGATTGACAAAAAATACGCGGCGCATGGAAGTCCTGAATCCAGAAGAGTCCTACGAGATCAAACCCGACCGATACTGCTGTACTCGAACCCTTTGGATTGCATGATTTCCGGACGATAGATGTTTCGAAGATCGACAACGATTGGAGTTTTCAAACTCGCTTTGACGCGATCGAGATCCAGCGCCCGAAACGCATCCCATTCAGTCACGATAACCAATGCGTCCGTCTGCTCGATGCAGTCGTATGCATTGTCGTGGTACTGAATGTCCGACAAAATAGCTTTCGCCTGATCCATGCTTGCAGGATCGAACGCCCGGATTTTGGCACCAACCGCCTGTAATGCGTTGATGATATCGATCGCGGGAGAATCCCGCATATCATCGGTGTTTGGCTTGAACGCCAAACCAAGGACAGCAATTGTCTTGTCCCGGACAGAACCACCACACGCATGAATGACCTTATTCGCCATCATGCGTTTGCGGGTTGAGTTGATGGATGCCACAGCCTCCACGATGTGCACCGGCGATCCGAAATCCTGCGCGGTCTTCACCAGTGCCAAAGTGTCCTTGGGAAAGCAGGATCCACCATAGCCTGGGCCCGCATGCAGGAACTTCGATCCAATCCGGTTGTCGAGTCCGATGCCGCGCGAGACGTCCTGGACGTCGGCGCCCACCTTCTCGCATAGATCCGCCATCTCATTGATGAAGGCGATCTTGGTCGCCAGAAAGGCATTGGCCGCGTATTTCGTCAGTTCGGCGGTGCGCCGTGACGTGAACACGATCGGCGACTGATTCAAATACAGGGGCCGATATACTTCGGTCATGACCTCGCGCCCGCGGGGATCGTCAGCCCCCACGACGATGCGATCCGGGCGTTTGAAATCAGAGATCGCGGCGCCTTCGCGCAAAAACTCGGGATTTGACACGACGCAGTAATCTGCGTCCGGTCGAGTTTCCCGAATGATTTTATCGATTGAATCGCCGGTCCCGACCGGAACCGTGGACTTTGTCACAACGACGGTAAAGGCCCGGAGCGACTGGGCTATTTCCTTGGCCGCGGCAAAGACATAGCTCAGGTCGGCATGGCCGTCGCCGCGTCGGGACGGTGTGCCGACGGCTATGAAAACAGCATCGGCCTTCTCGACCGCTTCTTTCAGATCTGTCGTGAACGACAGCCGTTCCTGACGAACGTTCTCGGCAACGAGTTGATCCAGTCCCGGCTCGAAAATGGGGATGATGCCGTCGATGAGATCCGCAACGCGCTTCTCATCCTTGTCGACGCATGTCACGACATGTCCGAAATCGGCAAAGCAAGCTCCGGAGACCAAACCCACGTAGCCCGATCCGATCATTGCAATTTTCAAAACGCACCTGCCTGCAGATTTCGAACAAAGGATTTACGAATGCAAAGCTGCGACTATCATTTGACTGTGTCGCGCAGCGCCCCGATCTCATTCTCCGAGAGAAACTGATCGAAATAAGCGATCGTCTTGGCCAACCCTTCGCGGAGCTCGATCTTCGGCTTCCAGCCCAAGACGTTTCTGGCGACGGTGATGTTGGGTTGCCGTTGCTTGGGATCGTCCGACGGCAACGGCGCCGAGATGATCTTTGACCTTGAACCCGTCATCTCGACCACGAGTTCCGCAAGCTCCTTGATGGTGAACTCGTTTGGATTCCCAATATTGATCGGGCCCGTCACATCCTGGCTGCTTTCCATCATGAGGTGGATGGCCTTGACGAGATCGTCGACGTAACAGAACGAGCGGGATTGGTTGCCATCGCCGTACATCGTGATGTTCTCACCGCGGAGCGCCTGAACGATGAAGTTGGATACCACACGTCCATCGCGCGGGTGCATTCGCGGACCATAGGTGTTGAAAATGCGCACGACCTTGATAGGCAGCTTGTGCTGGCGATGATAATCGAAAAACAGCGTTTCGGCGCAGCGCTTTCCTTCATCATAGCAGGAACGAAAGCCGATCGGGTTGACGTTACCCCAGTAGTCCTCCGTCTGCGGATGAATACTGGGGTCGCCATAAACTTCCGATGTAGAGGCCTGAAGAACCTTGATCTTCAGGCGCTTTGCCAAGCCAAGCATGTTGATTGCGCCGATCACGCTGGTCTTTGTCGTCTGTACCGGGTCAAATTGATAATGCACAGGCGATGCCGGACAAGCCAGGTTGTAAATCTGGTCAACCTCGACATAGAGCGGAAAGGTGACGTCGTGACGCATCAGTTCAAAGTGCTTGTTGTCGAGCAGATGCTCGACGTTGCGCCGACTGCTTGTGAAAAAATTGTCCACGCAAAGGACTTCGTGCCCAGCATCCAACAGTCGTTCGCAAAGATGTGAACCCAAGAATCCAGCACCGCCGGTAACGAGGATGCGCTGTCGGTCAACCATCAGGTGTCCTTTTCCCAAGTAATCAGGCGAGCATGCCGGATATGCGATTTATGCTGAAAATCCCGATACAATCCGGCGCCGCGCTCTGATGCGTTAGCGGCTGCACAGATCTATCGATTAACCCTTTGAAAAATAGTCCGCGCCAAGGCAATTGGCAAACTGAATTTCTGTTCGCATTTGCCTGCAACGAATTGATATCGGAGCTCAGTGCGGCAATCTATCCCGGCGAGGACGTTTCTGCCAGTTCATGTTCGCGGTACCATTCGTAGGTCGACGCGATACCTTCCTGCAGGGAAATCTTGTGGCGATAGCCCAATGCATGAAGGCGGCTTGCGTCCATCAGCTTGCGCGGCGTGCCGTCGGGCTTGGTCGCATCGAACACCAGTTCGGCTTCCAATCCGACTGCGCCTTTCACCGCTTCCGCAAGAGCCCGTATGCTGACTTCCTCTCCGGTACCGACGTTGATATGGCCTTCTCCGGAGTAGTACTTCGTCAAAAAGACAATGGCGTCGGCGCAATCATCGACATGCATGAACTCGCGAAATGGCGAGCCGGATCCCCAGATGGGAAACGTCTTGGCGTTTGCTATTTTCGCGGCATGCGCCTTGGCTATCAAAGCCGGCAGAACATGAGACGAATTGAGGTCGAAATTGTCATTCGGCCCGTAAAGGTTCGTCGGCATGCAGGAAATGTAGTCGCGTCCATACTGCTTACGGAACGCCACGCATAATTTAATGCCTGCAATCTTGGCAACGGCATACCATTCATTGGTCGGCTCAAGCGGGCCTGTCAGCAGAGCGTCTTCAGCCATCGGCTGAGGAGCGAGTTTTGGATAAATGCAGGACGACCCCAGATACGTCACTTTCGTGACATCATGGAGATGTGCTGCTCCAAGAATATTGGTCGCTATCTGCAAATTGTCGAAGATGAAATCGGCCGGATATGAACTATTTGCCAAAATCCCGCCGACCTTGGCGGCAGCGATGATGATGGCGTCCGGCTTGTGATCGCCCACAAAGGTTTCGACCTCGCGTTGCCGGCTCAAATCGAGTTCGCTGCGAGAGGCTGCGATAAGATCGCAGTTTTCACTGGCAAGCCGACGCATCAGGGCCGACCCGACCATCCCGCGATGTCCGGCCACCCAGATTTTCTTGCCCGAAAGTTCGAATATTGGTTCTCGCATTTGTGACAAGTCCTATCATCACAATGAATGTGTTACGTCGTGTCCGGATATCCATTTCAACGAACAAGGTTCGGCTTTGCTCGTATCCGGTAACCGGGCTGATCGGCCGTGCCAGCTATTCGATATAGCTAGTCATTCTCTCTTGCAAAGTTATTACAGCAGTCCCTACTTGGCAGTATCGCAACGCAAATCCCTTCTTTCCGTCTTAACAATTGCAACGACTCTGCCTCCAGCGGATAATATTATGCGACATTCTGGAGCGATGCCCCCAAGGTTTAATTCGCCAGCGAGATACCGGCGTCCTGCGGAGATAACGATCTGGATCTAGATGACCTACAAAGAACCAAGATGAATCTCTGCGGCCAGCCATTTCTCTGTTGATGGATACCAGGATTTACAACTATGAGAATCGCGATTTTACGATCTCAAGCGCTTCACGGACCTGAACGGTCAGCTTGTCGAGAGAAATCTCCCGAGCCAGGTGATCGTAGCGTGAGAGATCTTCCACTCCTTGTAACTTGATTTGTGGAACCGCATCGGGCGGCACACCAACCGAAAGAAAATAGTCGTAAAACTTGAAGCCCTTTCCGACAAGGCGATCACTCGCCTCGATCCATGCGGCTCGACGACCTAGTGCGTGAGCGAAGATAAGGCCATGCAGCGACGATGAAAAAATCAACTCGCATTGGCAGATTTTCTCAAAGACATTCATGGGATCCAGGGAGATGTCGATAAACAAAATTTCCTGCCGGGTAAAAAACTTTTTGTAGTATATCTTGGGCCAAAGCCACTTCTCACTATGATGTAAAATAACTCCGCAGCGATATTTTGGTTTCGGCGGGTTTGGCATGAAGTCGGCCGCCAGAATGCCGGCGTCGCCGAAACGGTCAGGGACATCGATATCCGCCTGACGAAGAAATTGGCGCGTGATCGGTCCACGAACCGAGACGACTTCTTTCGGCTTTGATCTTGGAAATTGTGTCGGGGAGATCATCCCCGTGCCGCAAACTATCGAATGCTCGTCAGCCCAACCCATTATACTACCGATCAACAGTAGGTTGGTCTGATCCAGTGGATTACCCTCCGCAACCGCCGCAACGGGCCCAATGTATTTTTCGGCCACATCCCGGGAAAATGCATCGCCTGCATTCGGCTGGTCGATCCAATGCTTTAAGATTAACTCCATAGACTCACCCACTATCTTGCAGGGCTATTTCAGGCCCGCGGTGGACAATTGATTTCTCACGTCCAGATCAAGCCCAAACTCAGCCTTATCCGCCGCACCTCGTTTATGAGGAGGCCCTTCAATTTTAGCGGCAATGTCACGTAGAGCAGAACCACATATACAGCGGAAGTTACCATGCCACAGATAATGAGGCCGATAAATGAGTGCGGTGTCAGGCTTGCAGCTACAACATAAGATATTCCGGCGGAACAGAGCGTCCAGACAACGGAGAGCATAAGAGATCGGTATAATGAGATGAGCGAAATGGTCGCCATCGCATTGAGGCGGGGCATCAAATATAGAGCGTTTTTGAGGAAAATGGAGAATGCGACGCAGAGCGCGATGCCGACGCCTCCGGCAGCCGAAAATTTCAACGTCGCCAGCGCAGCAACAATGTTGAAAATTCCTGCCAGCAGCATTGCGACACCCAATCCAAACACTTGATTTGACGCCATTAGAAGCGCCATCGGCGGCGTGAAAATCAAACTTATGGGAATAGGAAGCGCCAAAGCTACGAGCACACTCCACTCATTCGAAAAACCCGGCCCCAGCCAGATGCTTAAAAGCTGCGGGGCAACGCCGGATATAAATCCGGATGGCAATGCTACAAAAGCCCCGATCAGGATCATGCTATTTTGAATGTACTGACCGACCTCCGCTTTGGAGCCGGAGTGATAGATCTGCATAACCCTTGCGGTAAATATCGAAGCGACACTGAGGCCAAGCCCGCGCAACACCGCCCCCCATTGGGCCGCTACGGCATAGCGGCCACTCGCCTCCGGCCCGTACCATAAGTTCATAAGGAGGACGTCTGTATTATTCAGCAGTATCGTGCCAAATTGAATGATCATCACGACGCTACCAACCCGCGCCAAGCCGACCATAATAGAAGCGTCTAAATCGGAGCGGCTAATTTTAAGCGCGGGCCGCATGCGAAACGCGCTGGTCGCAACAGTCGTAAAGCCACCCATTGCACCGCAAAGAATGCCCCCTGCGACAAAGAGTAAGTTCGGCGACACGCAAAGAAATAGGATGACAATGACGGATATTCGCAATGACGTTTGCACGATCTGCGACAAACTTAAGATGTACAGAGCGTTTGCCGAGAACGCGACTGCTTCGAATGGAATTCCGATGATTGACATGGCGGAAGCCATAGCCAGCGCTATAAAAATATGCCGTGCTCCGTCCTCAAAGCCCGCCGGAACTTGAATCAAGAAGGTGATGAACCAAGCGCCAGTCAGCGCGAAAATCAGTAACGTAAAGCCGAAGCACAGGCTTAAAAATGAGGCATTAGAAAAAATGCGATTGAACTTGTCGTTTGCAGCTACGGCTGCGACGAGCTCTCGATTGATCGCCTGGCTGAACGACTGAGAAAGGAATCCCAGATACATAAGCAGGGAAAAACAAAGCGGGATCAGTCCATAGGTAGCTACGCCCAAGTGGCCTACCAGGAATGGAGTGAATACGATTCCAAAAAGGAACGCCACGCCAAAAGACATCAGGCTGGCTACAAAATTAAGCGAGGTTTTTCCGGCTGTCATTTAGGATGTTGCGTCAATCGCGCCCATTTTGCCCATTCTTCAGTGAGCGCCATACCCTCGGCAAGCGAGTACCGCGGTTTATAACCGAGAATATCGATCGCTTTCTGCGGGGAATATTCAAGTTTGGCAGCGCCGAATTCCAGCACGATCGCCGGCGGAAATATGAGCGGCTTTTGCGGAGCAGTCTTCGCAGGCGCGGCAGCCGCCACCGATGGCGTCTTCTTTAGTTGCAGAGAGCGATATAATTTGCGCGCCATAGGAGCAAATGGTGTTTCGCGTACTGCTTCTTTGAAGTCGCGGGACGAGCTCAACGCCCGAATTCCCGCCGGCGCTAACTGGGCAATTCCCCGCCAGGACATTCGAGATTGCCTTTTAATTTCCTCGAGTGGCATAAATTCAAGTGCCGTTATCCCGAGCATTTTCTCATATGCGTTGTAGTATTGCTTACGTGTCGCTTGGTCTGGCCCTCTAATGATGAACGTCTGCCCTATGGCAGAATTCTGGAGCGACAGATAAAGCGCCTGAACGACATCATCCACGAAGGTGGGATTCGCATATGCGCTTCCGTCGTTCGGCAAAACAACACGGCCTTCGCTAAGTTGCTTGAGCGGTCCAACTGTAAATGTATCTCCCCATGGACCGTAGACACCCACAACCTGGATGATTGTGCCTGGGAGGCCCTGATCGCGAATTGCGGCGCGAACCACCTCCTCTGCTGCATACTTTTCGTCGGCATAATTCCAACCCCACGGGCCAGACGGCGAATTCTCGGTAATGGTGGCTTCTGTCTGCTTATTATAATAAACGGCGCATGTGCTTACATAAACAAAGTTCTTGACTTTGTTTTTAAGCGCCGCGTTTACCAACGCGCGCGTGCCGTCTATGGTGATGGTCTTCTGTTCGGCCGCGTCTCCATACTTGCCAAAAGCAAGGTGAAAAATCACGTCAACGCCGGCAGTCGCCTTCACGAGCGCGCTTTCGTCGGTCAAAGGCGCAAAGCAGAGTTCGGCGCCGTCACGCGCAGCGCGTAAGGCGCCCGCACTTGTCCGGTGTGCCAATACGGTTACAGCAGCACCGTGCTCTTTAATCAATGACTGAGTAAGTCGTCCGCCAATGAAGCCGGTGCCGCCAGTGATGAAAGCACGTAAGTTGGAAAAATTACTCATTGCGAAACCACGGCGATCGGCCGCTCCCACGGAAAAATCATGTCTTGCTGGTTCTCGTAACATTTTTCGATCAATTCAATGCAGTGGATGCCGCTCATGGCGGACGCCATTGGCTCTCGCTTCAGGGCTACGGCTTCTGCAAAGTCGTCGAGTTGAGCAGCCATCATTTTAGCCATGTCCGCATCACCGATGACTTTTCGATCATTGATCCTTGGTTCGCCGATGAACGAGAAAGTTCCATCCTGTGACTCTATACAAAGCCCGGGACCGAAGGTGGGGACGTGTAGCACAGCGGTGTCGAAAACAATAGAAGTGCTGTTCGACAATTGACGCGACCGACTAAGTTCAATGACTCCATTTGCTCCAGACGCCATAGTGAGTTCTACCAGTGCGTCGACTTCCTGCTTCGTCCTACTGTCGGTGAAGCACCGAACACTTTCGACCGGTCCAAAAATCCAGAGGACCAGATCAAACATGTGGGATCCGCTACCTATTAGCACGCCACTGCCGGCATCTTTTTCCAACAAGAATGGAACGCGGCTTGGCCAGGAATATACGCCTCCTTCTTCGAACCTGAATGAACGAGGTCTGCCAAAAATTCCGCTCTCGACGACTTTCTTTGCGTATGCGTTCCCAGCACTGAATCTGCGCGCCATGGCTATGCCGAGTACGCGGCCGGCTGCGTTAGCTGCAGCCAGCATGCGGCGCCCTTCATCAGCTGTAACGGCTAGCGGCTTCTCGATAAAAACATGCAGTCCGCGTTCCAGAAGATCGATCGTTACATCAGCGTGAACTTTATGTGGTACGGCGACGATGGCCATGTCAGCCAAACCACCGATCTCTGAAATGCTGGAGCGAGCCTCGGCGACACCAAACTTCTTGCACATTTCACGCGCACGTTGAATATCTGGATCAACCAACACGGTCATGTCCACGAAATCTGCGACTTGGGCTCCGGGCAGATGCCCGAGTTCCGCAATCGCCCCGCAACCTATCATTGCAGCTCGAAGCCGCGGTATGGAATACTGTTTCATTCTCGTTTTAACCTTTTCCGCCTAACTACGGGCCCTTACCGACGGCTCTCAAGAATTCTCTCGTAGGCAGCTGTCATCGTTGCTCCTATGTGATTCCACGAAAAGCGAGTTTCAGCTAGAGCCCGTCCACGCTGTCCCATGGCCTCACGTTCGACATCGTCCATATTCTCAATCAGTTGCCGCAGGCCGGCGGCTATGCTTTCAGCCGTCGGTTCCACACAGACGGCAGCATCTGCTGCAAACCCTTCGTTGAGATGGCATTCGCGCGTCATGAGGACGGGCATTCTGTGCCCCCAGGCCTCCAGCACTGCCATCGGCAATCCCTCACTGAAACTCGGCAGCGCAAACGCCGCGCAATTTCCAAGAAGACCTTCTTTGTCGGCGCCAAAGGCCGGGCCATGGAAGACAACGGTTTCATCGATGCCCAACCTGGATGATTCCGCGCGCAGCGTGGCTTCAAATCCGCCGTCATCCCACCCCGCAACAATCAACCGCCATCCTTGCGCGCGAACAGAAGAAAGCGTCGACCAGGCAGCCAATAGAGGCAAGAGACCCTTCTTGGAATGCAACCGCCCCAGAAAAAGAATGGATTTCTGACGCGGGCCAGCGTTTGCTGCATAACCGGACAGGTCCACACCATTGGGAATGACGACGACGGAAGCCTTCGGCGCGATCGCACGAATTGAATCGGCCTCTTCATCACAAAGCGCGTGGAAACAATCGGTGCGGGCGACGACTCCCTTCATCCAGGCGTTCCAGGCAACCGACTTCTTCAAGCGGCTGCGTTCAAGCGCCCAAGGCTCAAGCATGCCGCGTGGGGAAATGACGATGGCGGGCTTTGGCGATTGATTGAGAATATATCGCGCGGCCAGGCTGGCGGGCCCCCAGATACCATGAAGATGCACGACGTCTGGGAAGTTCTCCGCACATAACTTGCTCATGGCCCAGCTGGAGCCGAAGGAGCCCAACCTGGATCGCTTCACAAAATCCAGGGATGCATTTCCCCAGGCAGCCTTGTCTTCAGCCGAATAGCGGTCTTCGTTGGCGATCACCGAAGTCTGCCAGGTTCCGGTTGCCTCGATACCTCTGCTCATGCCGCGGACGCTCTCGAACATGCCGCCGGCAAGTCGCGAGGCGCTATCGGTGATATGAACAACCTTCTTCATAGCGGCTTGCGCAATTTGAAGAGAGCGTCTCCACCGCTGTTGCTGAGCGTTTTGGCGAACGCCTCTTCGATATGATAATTGATCCGTCCGAGAATGCGGTCCCCGAAGGGCAGGCACACGCCAAACCGGCGCATATCCACCAGCTGGAACCCTGCGGCTTTGGCGGTGGAAATTATTTCGTCCTTGGAGAAAGCGTTGACCTTGTAATCCGTGCGCCGCAAGGCGGATCGGGCGTAACTGGCGGTTATCCAGGCGCCCGGATGGTCGGTCAGGGATGACTGCAGGATGAGCGTGCCACCTGGACGAAGACTTGCAAAAATCTTTCCCATAAGCTCTGGAAGTCTGCCGGTATGGGCAATCAGACCGAGGCACAGGACCGCGTCAAATCGATCCTTGCCTGCATGGTCCAGAAGCTCGAATGCGTCTTCATTCGTCCATTCAGTCTTGCTGGTAGGCGGCAGATCGGCAAATTGCCGCCGGCAGGCGTCGAGCATTCCCGGACTGATGTCGTTGAGTTGCAGCTCGTCAAGTTTCAGGGAAGCGACGATGGCGCGGGTGATTTCACCCGTTCCTGTCGCCAGATCAAGGAAAGTGTGCGGAGCCTCATTGGACAAGAGCTCAATAGCCAGATCGCAACGCAATTTGAAAAGAACGACCGCCCCCTTGCGGTTGCTGGCATCAAAAAAGGCAGAGTAGGATTGGGATTGCCGCTCAAAGAAGTCCTTGACTGGGACTGTCGGCACAGCAGAGCCACTGGTCTGCACATCCGACGGCTTAGGCTTTGTAGAACCATTCATTGCCGCACAACGCTCCAAAGCATTCGTCAAGGCGCTTATCATTCCACTTTCACGCGTTCGCCATGGGACTACCGTTTCCCATGGCCGTTCTAACTGCGCGGTCTGGTCCGGATTTGCACGGCCGGCGCCAAGCCATAGCATTGCCCAGGCTCCAGGTCCCGGGTCGCAGTCGCGCCGAAACCAAGCACCGCCCCGGCGCCAACATGCACGCCCGGTGCCACGCTGGATCTGGCGCAGATCCACGCACCATCACCGATCGTTATCGGCTTGGTGATCAGATCAAAGGTTGGTAGCGACCAATTATGACTTCCAGTGCACAGATAGGCGCCCTGTGAAATACAGCAATTCGAGCCGATGTTCACCTGCGCAAGATTGTCGATCCAGACTTCTTCCCCGATCCAGCTGTTCGCGCCGATCGACAAACGCCATGGGAATTTAATTCTTACATGCGGCTTGATCACGACGCCCGGCCCGATCTGCGCCCCAAACAGGCGCAGAATCCGGACACGGAAGCCGGAACCAGGCAGCCACGACCGAACAAGCGCCTCGCTCGCGAGCAGCCAGAGCGCCTCGACAATTCTGCCGCGCCCACGCTCGAAGCTGCTGTTGTCGAATTGATCGAGATGCATGGCGACGTCCGTACCGTCTTTCATCGGCTCTGGCGGCGGAATGGACATCAGTCAAACCATCTTGGAAGCATTTGCAAGGAAGATGCGCCGGCCAAGGCCGTTCGACACGGGGCCAAGCCGACGTCCGGCCTCCGCGGCCGCGACCGCGCCTTTTCCAAATTGCTCCGGTGCGTATTGCTTGACAATTTGCTGCGACTGGCGACCCAGCGCACTTCGTTCATCAGGGCTGGCGATGTCAAGCCGCTCAAGACCATCCGCGATGCCGCCAATGTCGTCATAATCGACGATATATCCATTTTTCCCATTGACAACGAGATTGGCCGCGCAACCACAGGTTCGTGAAACAACCACGGGCAACCCCGCCGCCATCGCCTCGTTGACAACGAGGCCCCAGGGCTCGATGCGACTGACATGCACAAATGCCTCGGCAAGACCATAGAACGTCGGAAGTTCGCCATACTGCTTGAACCCCGGAAGCAGGACTTCGCTCTTCAGCCCGAGTTCTGCAATCTTCGCTTCGATTTCCGCCCGCAGCGGCCCGTCCCCCAGAAGGACCAGTTTCGTTGAAGACTCCGGGCGACGCTGCCTGAACATGGCATAGGCATCCAGCAGGCCGAGCAGATTCTTGATCCCGATGAAGCGGGCCGAGGCCAGAAAATACCGGGACGGCAGGCCCAATTGGGCGCGCAGCGCCGCCCCCTGCTCCCGTGCCCCCACCGCACCGGCTTCAAAATATCCATTGTCGACGGCGTTATACCCCAAGGATATCACATCTGACCGCATCCCCAGAGATGCCAGATACTGCCGCTGGGGCTCGCCGCCTACGAGCCCGGACGAAAAGCAGCCGACGATCTGACGTTTGAGGCTCTCCTTCCAGCGTGATCGAGCTGCATCTCCAGCCGTGCTTTCGCTCATGACAACGGCCGGGACCTTTTTTGAAAGGGACCAGCGCAAGGCCGCAAACGCCGCCTTGCTTGCCCAGCCGGGCACCAAGACGGCGTCAGGCGCAAACGCATCAAGCTGCGCGCCCAGACGGCTGGCTATATCGGCAAAGGTGAGTTGCGAAGATCCTGCAACGTCAAACAGGGTGCGGCGTTCGAAGGACGTTGCCGTCTCCACCCGGTCCCACTGATAGATCGCACTGCGCGCGGCAACCTCAATGCCAAGCGTCTCGCACCGTCTCCCCAGAGCATTGATACGCGCCACATGATAAGGGCCGAACATATCGAACAGGACCGCAATCTTCATAGGATTATCAGAAGGCCTTCATTTCATCGATTTTGCGAGAGGCAGGTTGGAGTTCAATATGCTCGACTAAAACAAGGATCGCAGCCATACCGCGAAGCATATCCAAATGCTCAAAGCGAAATTTAACATTCATGACTTGAGGACCCTCGAGGCAGTCATCTCATAGAGATTTGCGGACCGCTCCTTTGGAGCAATGATCAAGCAACGGATCAATTCCCGACCGTCCGCGGTGTTCGACTCGATTGTCTCACTTGCCAACGGGCGCTGGTGCCCGCCATTTGCGGAGTTGAATATCCCTCCGCTCTGCGTTCGCGCGCCCAGTAAAGAATAGGAAACGTGAAGATAAAAACCTGCGGAAGAAAAATGAAGAACCATTCCGTTGAATGCGTGATGGATTCCATCGCGGTCGCAACGGTTGCGCAATAGACGAGGCGGGATTTGAAATCTCCCGCCAAGGCAGCCGCCCACCACTTCGTCATTATGGCGGCTATAAGGGTGAAAACAAAAATCCCAAGAAAACTGAACCCTGAAAATGTATCAGCAAATCCCGTGTAAGTCGTGCCGACGTGGCGGGTATAGTCATATATTCTAGAGGGATCGTTCGGGAGCTCGAACATCAAAGACTGCTTAAAATCAGCACCGAGAAATTGAGCCGGAATATAACGGAAAACAAAGAAATTCCAGTAATGCGCGCCGTAATCGTATGTGCCGTTTTGAAAAGCAGAGGCTATATAATAGATCGCGTTCTTGACTTCAAAGGAACCCTTCGTGGTTGTGTCGTGGAAGTGATCAAGAAAAGGAATCTCCATAAATTCCTGGAAGGTGGGTAGGCGAGGCTCGCTACTATTTTTGTTTATGGTCGCTATGAGCTGCCTATATTCACCTGCCACGTTTACCATCAGTGCACCGAAGATCATGCCAGCTATCATGAGCAAGCGCGGAAGCAAGATTCTTCTTGTAAACCAGAATGCACATATCGTGATGAAGGCAACGTCCAGCGCGGCGCCGCGGCGGCCACCGAAGAGAACAAAGCCGCTCACCGAGCTATAATCAAACGCGACAATGCCGAAAGTAAACCAGGAGAATTTCTGCAATAATAAAAGAAGGGCAAGCGCCAGCCCCATATATTGAAGCGCGTAAAGAAAGAAATAGATGGTGACGATGCCGGTTCCCGTTCCCTCCGTGCTCGTTTCCGCGCCACCGCGGAGGATAAGAGCGAATGCGACAGCCCCGATGGCAGACAAAACCATGGCGCCGATTGCAAGTCTCGTTTCGTTGTAAACCCACGTGTTGGCGACCGGTACCCGGCTCTTCCAGCGGTCACCGACAACAGCCGCAATCAGGGACATCGCGGCATAAATCATCGTCAGGTCATAGGCTCCTTCAGGCAGGCGCACGTCCTTGGCCAGACCAATTGCCTGAGGGATGAACCAACCCGCCACGACGGCGGCTGCCAAGAACGGATATTTAAGATATCCCGCTTCCTGGAGAAAAAATCCGCGTACGAGCACAGCGGCCGTCACCACCATTAAAATCATGAGAGAAATCGGGATGTCACTCATCGCGCATTCGCCCCGCCATCTATCGTCCGTCCACTTAAAGGTTCCGGCCAAATCATCATGTGAGCCAAGGACGATAATTGAGATGATAGTTTAGATCATGGCGGCGCTCGCCAATGACTTTTGCTGGTGAACCTGCCACGATGGCAAATGCAGGGACGTTACGTGTAACGACAGATCCGGCGCCGATCACGGCGCCTTCGCCAATTTCGACGCCAGGCAGCACGATGGCACGATAGCCGATCCAGACCCGGTCGCCAATTATGACTGGTCCGCCCCGGTCGGCAAAGTCCGGGGACTGGGGATCATGGCCCAATGTCAGAATTGCGGCCTCGGGCCCAATCGAGACATCATTTCCAATCCGGACTTCATAAATCCGGCCATCGAAAAGGCATCCGAAATTGATGATCGCACGATCGCCAAGGTGAATTTTTCTGCCGTTCAGGACCTGGCATCCGCGCTGAACGCCGGCGCCGGCGCCAAACGAGCCCATCCAGATACGCAGATAAGTGTGACGAAGTTTGCGGCTCGGTATCCAGGAAACGACGGCATTGTAACCGAAGGCGACTATCGTCCCGACAAAAAGGCGCATCTGCATGATTAAAGATGCTCCCCTACGGCTTCCGACAAAGCATCAACCGCCCGGGCCGCGGTGAAAAGCTTTGCCTGCTGAAACGCCTGTCGGGACATAGCCTGAAGTGCATCAGGATTGGCCAGCGCCCACCGGATCAGCTTCTCAAGCGATATGGCCGAAACGGGATCAATCAAACGTCCATTCACACCGTCAATGACGACTTCACCACAATTCCGAGAAACGAGCATGGGCAGGCCCCAGGTTTGCGCCTCCAACTGGGTCAGGGCGAATCCGTCGGAGTGGGTAGGCAGTAGAAATAAATCCGATGCCTTGTAATAGGCGTCAATTTCTCCATAGGGAACCTTGCCGATCCATTCGACCTGCGAAGATGTTTGAAAGCGCTCCCGCAATCTATCCTGAACAGGACCCACCATCGTCAGTTTGACCGGAGCTCCTTTCAATCGTTCCATAGCTTCCAGCAGCTCGAAGATGCCTTTGCGTACGCCGATCTGGCCCAGAAAAAGAAGCTCAAGCGGCCGGTTCTGGGTAAAAGATGCAGGATAACGACGTTGCGCTTTCATCCTATCGTCGACGGCCTGGGCCTCGTAGGCGAGCGGGGCGATGTGAATTTTCGCCGCGCTGACCCCGGCTTTCTCGAGAGACTTTGCAGACCACTGGGAGTTCACGATGATAACATCAGCGAGCGCGCACTCCTTTCGCCAATTATCCCAATATTCCTGCGGCGGTCGTTCATGCCCGTCATTATCAAAGCCGTGTTTGCGCGCGGTCTCTGCAACGATCTCGTCCTCGACCGGGCCAGGATCGATTTGCCCAAGAACAGTCAGGCACCCAAAGCGTCGGGCCGCCTCAAAAATCTCGCGTGCTGCATAACTGTAAGAGAACACGACAGGAGGCCTTTTTGCAGAACCCGCTTGCAGCAAACCGGATCTTTCGAGGCGCCTCGCCATGCGCGCCCCAAGCCAACGGTCGGCGTCCATAATCGGACGCCATAATGTGCCACCACCTCGTTTTTGTGCCCGCCTCCTCTGCAAAACGACCGCGACAGGCTGTTCGCTCAATACGCAGGCGTCCTTGAGATCCGGATCATACCGTTCGCGAAACGAAACGCCTCGATGACCTGCAAAATGAGCCAAACGACCAGCTACCGATTCGGGCGTCACCCAAATGTCGGTGCACAGCGCCGCCAACTGACCGCGGCTGTGCAGCTCACGAGCCAATGCGTAACGCTCCCGTGCGCCGATCTGGCATATGATCCAATTCAAGGAATCGCTGCGCATCTCGCAATACTCAGGGTGACGGCCTTCCAAACCGAAGCTTCAAGCGTGAGATAGGATCGGTCCCCAGAGCTTTTCGACAAATGCTTCAGCCGAATTGGACTGTCGCGCATCCTCTGCCTTCGCCGCGGCTTGCGCTTTGTAAAGCGGGAAATTATTCGCCATCTCTTCGATGGCCCATGCCAGCTTTTCTGTATCGCCGTCGGGCACGCCGATGCCTGCTCCCGAGGTCTGGACCAGGCCTTCGCACCATGTGCCAAGTGTATAAATGATCGGCTTGCCGGCCGTCACGCCTTCGACCGCGACACCGGATATGCGGGCAAAGTAGCTGTCCCGGCGATAAGGCAAGACCATGCAGTCAGTTTCCGAAATCTCGGCGTTGTACTCATCGCTGGTCAAAGACTTTGTCAAAAGCCGCACGCGGCTGTCATTCACAAGTGCCGGGTCCGGCGGATAAATTTCACCCGACGCCAATTTAATCTCGGCATTCCATTGGACGACAAAGCATATGTCGCGTGAGGTACGACGGGCCAGAACCAGCTTGATCGCCTCCTGCAGAATGTCGATTCCCTTTTCAAAGCGGGCCGGGCCAAGGCAGCTAAAGACGATGCCGGCCGTCGACTTTTCTGCCGGTGACTTTCTGGCTGCTTCGCCCGGAACACCTTCCGCCGGCTCCGCAATGCGCGGGCTTGGAAACACGATCGGCCGTAATCCGCACAGCGCTTCATACTCATCCGCCAGGCGCTCGCTATCGGTCGAAAAAACGACAGTGCCTTTTTTTATTAGCGGAGAGAATGATTTGAAGATAGGCGCCAGAATGCGGGTGGCCCTCCGAAATTTCGGCGTATCGCTATCTTTCGAATAATATCCAATATTGTTGCGAAATAACAAGACGAGGCGTTTGAAATCGCGGCCTCCATGCCTTGTTGCAAATAGCCGCCATCCGATCAAATGATGGATGGTGACTGTCGGCGCGAACACGATGTCCACCGGGCCGGTCTTTCGGACGAGCCGGTCCATGGTTTTATAGACAAGAGCATTGTGCGTCAGTATCCCGAGATACCGCTTCAGCATGTTAGGCTCAGTATTCAGCCCGGCCCAGCTTGTCTGGCGATAAACTGGAAACGTCTTCAGCCCTGCGCGGACTATCTCTTTTGCGTCAGAGTGCGTGGCAACGAGACATTCAATGCCCAGCTTGGCGTGAATATCGCTGACCGAACGGCAATATTCATACCAATGACCAATTTCATCAACGAGGGCTTCTTCCGAGATGAGCAGCCGGCCACCGTTCGATGAAGAAAGAGTTGATGTTGCGATGGATTCGGAAACATTCTGCGACATTAATCGTCCTGCGATGACGGCAACAGCCTGCGTCCACGGCCGCTACAAGACAAACATTGCCGGCAAACGCGATCGGAAGTTCGAGAACTTGTTACTTTTGCCATTTACGCGCCATCAAGCTGCGCTTCATGCCAGCGAACGGTTTTCGTGAGCCCATCATCGATCGACGTTGGCGCAACCCAGCCAAGTTCGTCGCGCATTTTGGAAACGTCGAGCACGCGTCGTTTGACACCAACGAAACGGTTCATATTGAACGTCATCTCGCCGGCGAAACCGGCTGCCTTCTGAATTTGATGAGCGATATGACCGACCGAATAGGCCGCGCCCGTGCCGAGATTCAGGACGTCATGATTGGAGTGGAGTGCGGCTGCAATAATGCCGTCGGCAGCATCTCCAACATATAGAAACTCGCGTTCCTGCGTTCCGTCACCCCAGACTTCGACCGTCGGCAAGCCGACCCTGGCGGCCCTGACGAACTTCCCGATCAGTGCGCCGACGACATGTGAATTCTCGGCAAAACTATCTCCCGGACCGAACACCGTCGGCAGGATGACACTCGTCGCCGCAAGCCCGTGCTCGCGGGCATACGCTCTTTGCCCGATCAACATCGCCTTTTTTGTAAAGGCGTAGGCAAACAGATAGTCCTCGGGCTCCGTACCATAAACTTCTGTTTCCGGATGCGGTTCGCTATGTGACGGGTACATGCAATAGGACAGGATGCTCGTCATCTTTGCTTTTGGGAAGAACCGGCGCCAGGCTTCAAGCAGATTCACATTGATCGACATGTTGACGTAGAACTGCGTCGCCTGGTGTTTCACCGGCCAGTCCCCGGCCTTGTAGAGCGCCGCGAGATGGATGATGTGGTCGCAATCAAACGTCCATTGCGTGCGCTCGAACCACTCGAAGGTCTCGTCCTTCTTGGACAGATCCGCCTGATTGGAGCCAAGAGCGATCACCTCGCAATCAGCCCCAAACCGCTGGCGAATGGTTTCAACAAGCGTTTTGCCGACAAAGCCCGTGGCACCTGTTACGATCACATTCCGCATCAATGGTCCCCGAACAACAAAGAAACCCTGAATTCATCGACGCCGGATAGGACCAGCGTCATTGACGCTCATTCGGTGCGTATATCGCCGAATGAAAGCCTGTCTGCGAGGTTGAACCTTTTCCGCGAGGCGCGGCCTTGTCGGCCACGTCTCGTAGGTGCACTGCGGCGATCAAAGCTCACGCTTCTTCCGACCGCACCTTATGGAGTTCATGCCTTCAGCGGACCGAGCACCTGAACATCAGGCACCGGCACGATGAAGCGCCCACCCTTCGACAGATAGTCGCTATACTTTTCGCGCAGATAATCCGCGAAGTTCCAGGCGAGCACGAGATAATAGTCCGGCGGCGACGTCAGCGTCCGCTCGTCGATGACGGGCACATGAGTGCCCGGGGTGACGCGGCCAATCTTGAACTGGTTCAGTTCCGTCGCGAATGGCACCAGGTCAGGACCGATTTTGCAGTAATTCAACAACGTCGATCCCTTGACCGGTGCGCCAAGCGCATAGACGGTCTTTCCTTCCGACTTCAGCTTGCGCAGCAGTTCGACAAGCTCGTCCATGTTGGTCTTCACACGCTTCGCGAAGGCATCATAGGCTGCACGCGAGTTCAAACCTGCGGCATCGTCGGCCGCCAATGCCTCAGCCACAGCGGCGGTGGTCGGTACAGCGCTTTCCACGCGACGCACGTAGAGAATGAAGGAGCCGCCGTGGATCGGCGACATCTCGATGTCCTGTATCCGCAGACCATGCGCGGCGAACAACCTTTGAAGCGGCGCGATGGAATGAATACAGCTGTGCTCGTGATAAAAATGATCGAACTCATTCTTCTCGATGAGGTCGCGAAGATTGACGCCCTGTACGACGAAACAGCTCTCCGGCCCCATGATCTCGGTGAGGCCGGCAACGAAGTCGTGCAGATCCGGGACATGGTAGAAGACGGCGGTAGCCGTTATGACTTCCGGGCGCACGCCAAGTTGCTTCAGCGACTTGCCGGTTTCGTGAGTCCAGAACTGGCGGAATATGGTAACGCCCTGTGCTCGGCCAAGCTCACCGGTCCGCTGTCCCGGGTCAACGCCGAGTGTGCGGAGCCCCTCGTTGGCAAAACATTTCAACAACGAACCGTCGTTGCAGCCGATGTCGATCACCAGATCATTCGGCTTCAAACCGAGCTTTTGCACCACATGCGGCGCCAGGCGCGCGAAGTGGTCGACCACCGGTACGTTCAGGCCGGTCACATACGGATGATTCTCGAACATGAATTCGGGTGATGGGAATTCCGAGATCTGAACCTGCCAGCACTCTTCGCAGACCATCATTGCCAAATCAAAGAATGGCTCGTTTGCGGTCTCTTCCGCATATAAAAAATTATTCCCGTTCGGTTGCCGGCCGAGGTCGATGAACTTGTATAGCTTGGAGCTGTGGCACGTCATGCAGGTCTTACGAGACATCAGAGGTCACCTTCATCAAAATTTCGCTGCTATGAATTGAGAAGCGGTTGATAGCCAAGTTGGCGAATAGCATCGGCATATGCAGAATCTAACATCTGCGGTTGATAAAATTGATGGATTCGGTGGCCCGCCAAACGCGCAGAAATAGCGAGTCGGCAGCGGGTAACCAGGGCATGCTTTCGAGAAAGAAAGTGATCAAGCCGCGAAGGCGTTGCAGTCACGATTACATCACTGTTTAACGCCTTTACTGCTTGCGCATGGCGCCCACGCCAATGAGCCAACGCTTTGGACTGCACGCGCGCAGTCTCCGGAGAGATTTCCCGCAATACGGTGTCCGTCAGCACCAGTTCGTCAACAGCTCGACGCACAGCTCCAGCAGACTCGGTACTGATCTGTGTTTCAGGATGTTGCCTCATCAAAAGGAGAGGTTTCGACGTATGCACGAGCTTTGGATGTTTCTCTAGCATGCGAAATACAAGAAGCATGTCCTCGCCGGTGCGCATATTTTCCGGATAACCGCCGACCTCATTGAGCAAACGACGGCTGATAAGACAACTTTGTACAAACAACACCCAACTCTCAAGGAATTTTTCCAGTGGATCTCCGTTTACCGGCCGCGCTTGACGGACAAATCCATCATGCCGGCACATGCCATTTTCAAGCCAGACAGGAAGCCAGGGGCCATAACAAATGTCGGCATTGTTGGCCAATAACACCTCAAGCTTGGAGGCCAGGAAGTCCCGTGAAGCGATATCGTCGCTATCAAAGAACTGTACATATTCTCCTGTCGCTTGCGCGAGACCGGCATTCCGAGCGCCGCCGGGCCCCCTGTTCGTTGGAAGACGGATTAACGTTACATCGGCACCGAAGCGCTCGACAACCTCCGGCGTCCCATCGCTTGAGGCGTCATCAACGACGATCACTTGATCAGGAGGACGCGATTGATCGAGCAGAGACCTTAAGGTCTCGCCAATTAGATGACGTCGATTATGAACGGCAATTACAACGCTAATGGTCATTCAGACGCGCTTGATCCACTTTATCATCGCTCAAACTTCCAAGCTACCGCAGTCCGGGTGACGCGCCCCAGAGCCTACTTGAATATCCGGCCCCTGGCCGCCTGCCGGCGGACAGATAGGTCGCCTGTCATCATGCCGCCGTCAGCGCAGCGCGATCAATCACGGCAGGAACTTTCCCGCCCATCATGTCCAGCAACACCCGTACCCGGCCATTGTCGTCCAGCCGCTCCAGGGCACCGATGGCTTGCGCGAACGGCCCCGACAACACCCGAACTTTCTGCCCCGTCACCAGCCCGCCATCAAACCGAACCAGACCGACAAGATCGGAGGAAGATTGCAGCGCTTCGACAATCCCCGCCGGAACAGGCACTGGCCGGTCGATAGCGGTAACCAGTTTTGACACGCCAAATGTGCCGTTAATAGAACGCCAGCGATCATGCTGAACGTCCATGATCACAAACATATAGCCCGGAAAGACCGGCGCCAGCACTTGGCGGAGCTTGCGCGCGTGGCGAACTGTCTTGCGAAATCGCGGCAAAAAACCTCGGAATCCTTGCGCGTAAAGGTGTTGTTCAGCGACTGCCTCGCGATGAGGCAAAGTCTGCACAACGTACCATCGCTCTCCCGGATTCAGCTGTAGATCCGAAAAGCCCCCCTTAAGGCGGCTAGCTGCCTCTGACTGACATCCCAAACGGGACGCCCCTAAGCGCTCGTTAGTCCCCGTTCCGGCCACGTTCCTATCCACTGCTCTCGCCATCTGACGCGCATTAGCGCTGCCGATCTGACGTGCTGACAAGCTAGTTCAATTCGGCTTTCTTCGCAAGTGCACAAAACGCGCAAATACTTGAAATCGAAGACTTAACGAAGCATCTTCAGATCGTATTAACGAGCCGTTCCGTCACATTGTTTTCACAGAACCGCACAAGACCGGACTTAATGAACGCTATTTGGAAGTCGAATGCTTGCGGCGCCGGGATCGCGATGAGGAAGATTGAACGCCACTTCCCGACTGCGCGCTGAATTGAAGCGCCATACACGCGGCAGCGACCGTGCTGAGGGCAATCGTCCGCATTGGATAGTCCCAGCAAGAATGCAGAAGAAAAAGCCACAATACGATAATGCCCGCCCGAGCTTGCCGCGCCTCAGGGGTCAGGTCCCGGGCAAAGGCTTTGGCTGTATGGACACATAACCATGCGATGAGAGATGCCAGAAGGCATAGGGAAAAGATGCCGCCCTCCAAAAGGACTTCCAGCAAATCGTCATGCGCACGATTGACGAATGGCGGAATGACATCCCGGAGACGCTCGTGGAGTTGGTAGACGTCGGGAAAAGTCCCAAAGCCCGACCCGAACGGAAAATAGATTCGAACAGCGTTCCAGGTGTTCGCCGCGACCACCCATCGTGCATCCTCGGCAAGGTCGCGCCTGTCGAACCGTTCGAGAATGGCCAACAGGCCCATGCCGGAAGCGAAAGGAACAAAAACGAAGACAAAAGCAGCGACCAACCAAAGGCCGCGGCGACGCCCGATCTTTGAAATCTCCGGGCGAAGCACGAATACCGCGGTCAAAATCATCGACAAAACCCCCAGCAACAGCGCTGAACGCGATCCTGTCAATGCGAGGCCCGTCAACAAAATGGCTGCCACACCGCCGAAGATAACAAGTGGCGGAAGCACAAACCGTTCGCGCATATCTACAATCGCACATGCAGCAAGCGGTAGCATCGCATATTGGAAAGCGGCGAAATGGTTGGCGTTGGCGAAAAATCCGACGCCTTTACCGAAATTGGTGATTTCGTAGAAATAAAGCGGACTACCTTCTCCGCCGACCACTTGAAGCATCGCCAAGGGAACACAGACGATGCCAATCGCCAGCATAAGAAGCAGAAGCCACTGCCGCGCCTGTCGGTCAAAGCTAAGAACGCTTAAGAAAACAGCGATTGCCGGAAAAAGAAAGAGAAAGGCTCTCCAGGAAGCCCCTGGTATCAGACTCAGGGGTCGCCATGACACATCGACCCCCGCAACGGCATATATGTCGGCAACAGCTTGCCGGCCGGGCAGAGCTCTCCAGATAAACGGCGGCAATGGGATCGTTTGCAACAGCGGGAGGAGCAAAACGCCGATCAATAGCGCCAGGGACCAGGGCTTGTTTCGCAGCAATGGCATTGCACGGGGCAAAGCAAAGGCAAGCAAGAGCAGAGACAAAGTCTCCGGCACGGCATCTGAGACTAAACCTTGACGAGCACCGCCCCCGAAAAGCAGTGCCGCAGCAATGACAGCACCGCATAACCAGAATAGGATTATTTTCATAGTCTTAGATCAAGAACTAACGCTTCTATTCGGGCGGACTACAGTTCCTGTAATAATGAGGTTTCCGCGCATCGCCGCAGCAATAAACAATCTACGATAGAAGGTAGTCATGTTCATTGCGCTCCACGCATCCTAAACGGAATTAATAAATAACAGCATTGCAGGTCGATTGCAAACGGCCGGCGTCGTCACGACGACTGGAGCAGGCCGCCAAAATGACACGTAAGCCATTGTTATGAAATAATAATTCAAGATCATGCTCAAGAGCGGCAAACGCGGGTATTCAGCCTCGACGCTGCGCTGCAACCAAGCCTGAGCCGAAGCATTGCATCGCAATACGCGCATGCTCTACGGCGATTTTTCCGCTTCAGACATATCAGTCTTTTGTATTTTCAGATTTGCATAGGACACGCCGCCGCTGATTTCAGTCTCAAGGACGACCTGAGCCGGCAGTTCGAGCAAAAGATTTTGATAGCGGCAATTTTCGTCTGGAACTTTAAAATCAAAACTAAACTCACGCCAGGTCTGATCGCCCGACAGCGGACTGCTGGCAACGATGCTACCGCTCGGATCTTCCAGACAATAAATCCGCCACCGGAGTCCTCGTTCGTTATTTAAATTCTGCGCGCGTTCCTGGCCGGAAAATTTGTAAGCGCCTGGTCCCAGGGTCAAAAGATGTGAAACATTGGCGAAGCGTACACGTCCGCCAAAAAAATCCACATTCAGCACGCGCCGCGCGCTTTCAGTCGTAATGCCTACGAGCGCGCCCTGAATTGACGGCATAAGCCAGTCGAAGGGAAGATTTGTCAGCGGGTACTGAAACCGGGCGTTGTAAAGATAATCCAACCTCTCGAGACGATCGGGAGGAAGGGATTTTGACCAGACCAAATAGGCTTGATCTACCCAACCTTCCTGCAGAAGACGATTGAGATATTCTTTCAGCTCGTCGCCATCGGGGGGCGAACTTCCCGCCTGGAGGGCGGTGAACAACGCGTTGAGACCGGGAATGTCCTTCGCGCCTCGGGACACTTCCCTCAAAACCATCTTTCGCCAAGGTGTCTCGGCTTGAAGCAGCTTCGCAAACCCGGGCCGAAAACGCGCATCGACGATCATCGGCGACAGTGCGGAGATCAAAGGCTGTAGCGTACCCGGCTCATGTCCTCGAAAGATAACATCAAGGCGATCTATGGCGGCCGAGACATTGCCGGCCTGGATTTCGCGCTGAAGCAACCAAAGCTGAGGCGTGAGGTCGCGCAGCGAAGACCGATTTGCCCGCTCAAATAGCCGTGCCGCTTGCGCTTCATCATTCTTATCCTCGGCGACATTCCCGAGAACTGTCATGGCGCGTGCCGACAGAGGATTGGAGCGCAGCGCATTTTGCGCTCCCGACACAGCGTCCTGAACCAGGGCCTCGTCTTCCTGGAGAACACGTTCCGCGATCACTGCACGCGCCGTAGATTGTCCCGAGTCAAATAGCACTGCGAGAGAAGGATTTGTTTGCCGCAACAAATCGCCGAGCGCGAAAGTCACGACTCTGACACCCAGCGCCGCGAGCAGAACCAGCCATAATATCCAGCCAAATCTCGACAATGAGGCTGCAGGCGACCCCCGACGTGTTTGTCCCTTCGGCAGCCGCATGTTGTCAGGCATCGTCATTTCCTGCTTCCATCTTCATTCAAGGCCGAATTCTCAGAGGGAAGAAAATTGGCGCCCGGGTCATCGTCCAGAATTGCCGTAACCAGGTTTTGATAGGCCGTGAATGCTGCGCTATTTGGAACAACAAGGCCCAAGAGCAGAGCGGCTCCCACCAGAAACATGAAGAGCGATGTTGAAACGTGAAGCCTTGGCCAGGTCGAGGCATTTGCCACTGGCAGTGCAATCCACGGCAGACGGACACGCCGTTGAGCGTGAACTGGTCTTGGAGACGATTGGCCTGGATCCTGTCCGATTTCGGCATCCTTCACCAAACGCCATGCTGCTATGACGCGCGTTGCAAAGGCCGATTGCCATTTGGAAGGATTCCTGTCCGGATGCAGCCAACTGAGCAGAAACCGCAGATTGGTCCGTGCCTCGGCCCGGTCGGCGTTCGGCGAAAGCCCCAAAACCCGTCTCGGTGGCGCTCCGGCAAAAAGCAGGACCTCTTTTACATAAAGTTCAGAGATCATGAGAATGGCAGCGGAATTCAAGCCGGTCAGCCGGCGGGCTTCCTGAACGGCGTCTGCATCGTCTGCAAGAATTCGCAGCAATAATACGATGTCGCCCGGCAATTCCCGGATTCGCATCAATGCTGCCAAATTCGGCGCTCTGGATAATGCTATGGCAGCATCCAGAGCACTGTTAGGACGCATTTTGATCCGAGCTCAAGGCAGGCTTTTCCTTTTGCCCGTAGATATATCTCTCCGCGCCATAGCCATAGCCATAACCATATCCGTAGCCATAACTTCCATAGCCGTAAGAGACCCCCGCCCGCTTGGGATCAAACTTATTAAGAAGCGCTCCGACGACGCGAGCGCGGGCAAAATCAAGCCGCTTGAGCGCATCCCGGGCGATAGCCCGACGAGTCTTCGCACCTTCGATGACCAGCATGGTTCCTTCGGCGATACTCGCAATAATCGGAGCATCGGCCAGGCCCATGACAGGGGGGCCGTCAACGATCACAATCTGGAAAGATTCGGCGGCGGTGCTCAACAGCGTCCCAAGACGAGGACTTGCAAGAAGTTCGGCTGGATTGGGCGGAAGCGGCCCGGTGGTCATCACGACCACGCCGTTCATGATACAGTTTTTCACCAAACCCGATGCCTCGGCCGCCCCGGACAGATAGTTCGACAGGCCGCTGCTGTTATCCAAACTCAACACTCTGTGTAGGGAGGGATTACGCATATCGGCATCTATCAGCAGGACCCGCATTCCGAGCTGAGCAAAATTCAGAGCAAGGCAGGCCGCCGTTGTCGATTTCCCTTCTCCCGGACGCGAACTGGTGATCAGCAGCGTACGAGGCGCCCCGTCGGCGGTCGAAAATTGAAGGGCCGTCCGCAGCGATCGATAAGCCTCGGCGAGAGGCGACGTTGGATCCCCGATGACTTCATTGAGGGCCGTCTTGTCTGACTTGGGATCGAGAAACAACGGCGTGATGCCGAGAACCGAAAGACCCAGCTTGTCCTCGATGTCTTCGGGCGTCTTGAACGTGTCGTCGAGAACTTCCGTGATAGCAATGGCGGCAGCCGCGGCAGCCAGCCCCAGCAACAGGGCCATGAACAGATTTTTGCGAAGCGACGGAAAATCAGGAACGCCGGGAATTTGGGCGCGGTCGATAATGGAAACGTTGTTGGTGTCGATATCGGCGACGACGCTTTGTTGTTTCACCTGCTGCAAAAGGCCGTCGTACAGGGATCGGGCCGTGTCCACCTCACGCAACAGGATCGTATATTCGACGCCATGAACGCGTGCTTCCAGCGCCTCGGCGTTCAACTGTTCGAGTTTTTCGCCCAACGCCTTTTCCTGTGACAAAGCGGCATCGTATTGGGCCTTGATCGAGTTTTTGATCAGATTGACCTGACTGCGAATGTCTCTCTCGGTTTCCTTAATCTGCGTTTGCAGGGCCACCATCTCCGGAAAGGCCGGCTTCATGACGGTGAGCTTGTCCTGATAGGTCGTCTTTAACTGCGCCAGCTTTCCACGCGCGGCCTGGATCAAGCTATCGCCCATGACCTGCGGCAATGCCGCCCCGCCGTCATTGTCGGCCTGCTGCCACAACTGTTCCTGCTTGACCCGGGTCGCGACCGCATCGGAATAGGCAGCTTGAATGCCTTGAATCTGCATCATCATCTGCGACTGCTTGTTGTCGACGTCGACGATGCCCTGCTTCTGGGCGTATTTGAGAAGTTCGGTCTCCGAGTCCTGGAGCTTTATCTTGACCTGCTGCAATCTCTCGTCGAGAAAAGTTCTCGTATGGCTCGACGCCGCGTAGCGCATGTCGAAGACAGATCTCTCGTACTGCTCGGCAATCGCGATACTGATGCGTTGCGCCCATAGAGGATTGGGACTGCTGAATCTTATTCGGACGAGGGAAGACAGCGCGACGGGCTGAACCGAAAGCCCGCCCATGATCTGTCCGATAGCCTGCTCCTGACGAGCCCTGATCGCGGCGGCGTCCCGCACGATATTTTGCGTCGAGCCGCGGCCCAGAAGCCTGTCGAGGTAAGAAGCGCGAGCGCCGCCGACAAAATCCGTCTGGGCCAGATTGAGCGCGGTGGCGACCCGGTCGGCCATCATCCGGCTTTTGATCAATTCATACTGCGTTTGATAAAACGTGGGGTCGTTCATCCCGCCATCGAAAGACGACGAGTTCTGATTATTAAGCACCTTGGGGAGGGCGCGGTCGATCTTGACCGTGGTCGAACCGCTGTAAATTTTCGTGGTCATGAAGGTGACCACGAAACCGCCGAATAGCGCGACGAAACAAATCACCGCAATCAGGTACTTATGCTTGATCGCCAGGCCGAGATACTTGAGCAGGGTGGCGCGCAAGCTCCCTTCGGACCCTTCGACTTCCGCGGTTCCTATCGATCGATAGGGCTGGGCAAGCGAACGCCCTCCATCGGTTGTCGCCGGCAATGGCTCGTTTGATCCGGACGGCAGGTGTCGAATATTCAATGTCGCACCATGATGATTGACTATATGAACAATTTAAACATGCCGACCGCTGGCACGATCTCGCGGAACTGCTTCCACGCTGTCTTTGCGCCGGACTCATCGACGACGATTGTGTCACCCCCATAAATTGGAGGGTCCGCAGCAGCGCCAGATCGGATGGCATTGGCATCAAAACGAGCAACTGTCCTGCCTTGCGCGGTATTTCTGAAAACCAAAACACCGCCCTGATCTGCCACCTCGTTGAAACCTTCGGCCTGGGCCAAGGCACGCAGGAGCGTCATGTCCCCCCGCACCGCAACCACCCCGGGCTTTTTCACTGCGCCTTCGATTGTCACCCTCAATCCCACGGCGTCCTTCACCAGGACAGCCACCTCCGGATTCTGCAGGTACCTTGCCTTAAGGCGGCGCGCGATCTCGGCTTCGACCTGTCTAACCGACCGTCCTGCGGCAGGAACAGATCCGATGAGAGGTAACGCAATATTGCCGGCGCCGTCTATCTGAACCGACCTGTTAAAATCATTCACCTGATAGACATATATATCCAACACGTCTTCAGGCATGAGGCGATAATCGCTGCGCGCAGGATTAGACACGATCGGATTCGCCATCGCGGGAGCCGGATCCACCCGGGCCTGGACAGTTTCGCTCGTTGCTGCCGCGGTCGGCGTGAAGTCAGCACCGCCACCGGAACAGCCGCCGAGCATCGCCAGCCCGGAGACGAAAAGGGCTGCCTTGAAGACGTTGGGCCACACGTCAGTGCCCACGAAGATACTCCGACATTTTGCGCCACAACGGAATTTGTTCATCAGCAATCACATCGCTTTCAAGATTTGTAGGCAACGGCGCGGTGTCGGATGGAGCACGATTATACAGAATTGCCTCTGGACGCCCCTGGACAAGATTTGAAGCCTCCGCCTCTCCCACCCAGGAACATAGGGTTCCGAATGAATTCTGAAGGTTCGGCGGCCGGCGCACGGTATCGTGGGCATCGGAAGCTACAATATGAACCAAACCTTCCTTCAACATGCGTTCGGACCAATCCCGCGGCCGTGAACCGAATTTGCCCAGAATGGCTCCAGCCGTCAGCTGCATCCATGCTCCCGAGCGCACAAGCTGTTCAAGCATATCATAATGTCGGTCAATCCACGACATACGCTCCGGGTGCGTCAAAATAGGAATATATCCCGCCGACAGCAGGTTGAAGAATATTTCGTCGGTGCGGGGCGGCAGAACATGATGCGGCGGCTCGATCAGCACGTAGCGGCTGCCATTCAAGCTCAGCGCGTCGCCATTCCGCAATTTCGACACCAGATCGGGGGCGACATGCACGTCGGCGCCCGACACCAATTGCAAAGGAATGCCGGCCGCCGAAATATGTGCTTGAAGCCATTCAATTAACTGGCAAATATACTCACCCTTGTTGTCATACACGCCGGGGAAAATATGCGGGGTGCACGCCAGGACCGTGACACCTCCCGCGACAGCCATTCGAGCCATTTCGAGAGATTGCTCAAGATCCTTTGCGCCATCGTCTATGCCGGGAAGCAAGTGGCAATGTAGATCAATCAATCCAATTTCCTCAGGCGCGTCTGTTTAATAGAACAGACAATAACGGATTATGTCGCCACAGGGAACATATGGCATTCCCCTTGCAACACCAGCTAGAGTTTATTTTATCGTTCGGGCGCATCCTGCTACACAAAAATGTGCTCACTCGAACATTCTCGCGTCATTCTTGTGACCGGAGCAAAATGCCGATCGCCACAACTTCGGAATCAGCGACTTGAACCATCGAGAACAATCGGACGATAAATCAGCTGCCCTGCTTAAAGTTTAATTAAAGCAAATTTGTTGCCACGTATCCGGGCGACAAACAAACCTGCCGGCTAAAGCATGAACACAGGTAATTCCTCCTCTACTAACGTATACTATAAGTCATCATACAAATGCGTTGATTCTATACCGCCTAATAGAGAATCAATGATCGATAACCTTCGCGGGAGGCCTCCGAGGCTCGATGTTCATCATCGACCGGCAAGCGAAATTGCAAGTGCTGCGCGCCATCTCGTTGGCGGCGTGCGATCCGCCCCTCTTCTTTTCATAAAAACGCAACAGACGGGAAGATTTTCTGTCGTTTAACCAGCCGATACCGTACCGAAGCGACCTAGCCCGCCAGAAGCGGTCGAAGTGCAGTGAAGAACCGAAGCCATCGGATTCAAAGTTGACGCAATGAGGTTCCGATTTACGTGGCGGGAATTGTTGACATAAACTCAGTTAAATTCCGCTCAAATTGCTAGCGATGAAGGTAAAGCTCTTGAAAAGTCAGGATCCCGCGACAGGCTTATCCGTTTTCAATCCATTTGGATTGGCTGCCGTCCTTGCCGCAATCGGGTTGATCTTGGTAGTGCTCCGATCTCCATCGTATTTGGTATATGATGAGCTTGCCTACTTGCCGGGGGCGAGATTCCTCGTCGAAGGTCATGGGCTTCGGGAGCTCATTTTATTTTCTCCTTTTATTCCTACTGGACCACTGCATTCGGTTATCCATGCCTTGGCCTTTCCGCTCACCGGGCTTGAGGCCCCGCGGGTTAGATTTGTCAACTGCTTCCTGCTCTTTATGAGTTGGCTGGCCATTTCGAAAACGCTGATGATGGTCGGTATGCAGCAGGCATACTTGCGGGCCGCAACCATTATCGCGGTTCCAATGATATGGGTCACGACCGGCATGGCGCTGACCGAAATTCCAGCGATGACGTTTGCGAGTTTCGCAGCAGTTGCAACCGCATGGGCTGCAAGTTTACCAACCCGGCAATGGAAGATTTGGGTCGGATTTGGGCTGGCGGGAATTTGCCTTGCCTTGGCGACGCTTGGCCGGCAGCTCTATCTTCCCGCGGTAATCGGCTTTCTGCTGATATCCGTATTTGACCGAAGACTGCGCTGGCCTGCGCTGATGGCTTCGATCGTGACCTGCGCTTTGGTTCTGCCGCTTTTTTTGACGTGGGGGGGCCTTGTGCCGCCTCGCACCTCGCAGGTTGCGGGAGGCTTGTCTGCGGCACACGGGTTTTTAGCGGTCTGCTATCTCGGGATCGTCATTCTGATCCTTGCACCCGCCTACTTTTTTGAACGTTGGCGTTGGTCGATTGCAGCCGGAATTATAGGCGGACTCGTCGGACTCGCAGCTGGGAATCTGGGTCTGGACATCGCTGCAGGAATCTCCGGACATTTGTCGCCTCAACTAGCGAACGTCTTCCAGCGGATTGCCTCGGGTGCATTTGTCGGCGCAGCAAGCGCGTTTACCGTCGCCTCCCTTGTGAATATGTGGGCGCGCCGGGATGATTCTTTTTTTATGCTCAACATGCTGATGATGGGTGGACTTACCCTAACCGCTGCGGCAGTTGCTCACCAATTCTCCTCCCGATACGTTCTCACTGCTTTTCCTTTCGCGATTTTCGCGGTGCAGCCTTATTTTCGTCCGACCCTGTTTGCCGCGGCACGATTGTTATTGGGCGCAGTGCTGGGCTATTTTCTATTGAATAACTACCTCAGCAGGCCGCAGGAATCTGCCCCCCAGGAAAAGGCAGCGATGGAAATATACGTTCCCTCGCGATCAGAACACAGCGCCCCGAAAAGTGTTCGCCCGCCGGCGCAAATGGACTTCCCGACGCGCGACCTTGTCAGAGACTGCGCGATCGTGCAGAACCGTTCAAATTGCGTTTAACGGACTCAACTGGCGCCTTACAGGTGTCGTTGCTGCGGCCTGGTATTGCATCAGCGACGCCGTTGGCATCTTCCGCTGCTTTGGGCATTGCGCCTGCGGAACATCAAGCCGTTTTCATCTTCCGCGCGCGTCGAATTTCTCAGCTTTGACGATCGAAGCAACCCCTATCCGCAGTGATCAAATAGCTACTGGTGCGTAGCCTCCGTCGACGGATCGGCGAAGTCGATCGCTCGAAGAAGCAGGGCAGATCATCATCGGCAAATCCGCGCATTCCCCCGGATAAATTCGCGATCCTATAATGCTCGTCCGCGAAGGAACGTCCAGAAGTGATTAAGAATGAAACTGGCGACCGGATAAAAAATTGCCACCGCGATGTAGCTGACTCTTGGGTTTGCATTGATCAACGTGACGCCGAACTGCAAAATTGACGCCATGACAAAAACCACGATCGTTACCGCGATGAACCTTTTGCTGAAAAATTTGTGACGACCGGTCTGGTTGTAAGTGAATTTGTAGTGGCCGAAGTAGGACACCACCAAACTCACCGTCATCGCAATCAGGTTGATCAGACTGGAACTCGCGGAGGTCGTCGCCTGGATCGCAAATGAGGCGATCAGGTAGACCAGAGTGCTAAATAGTCCAACAACTGCGAACCGTGCAATCGACAGAACCTCGGATAGTCTGTCCTGGGCGATCATCAGCCGTTTTTCCGCTTCGTCCATATGATGACGACGCTGCGTCCGATAAAGCGCGACGTGATGTTGTCGGTGATCCGCGAGACAGGAACCATCAGGCTGTCCCAGGTTTGAATTTGAGATAACGTCGGCATGCCCTGTTTAAGAAACATTTTGTTGGCAAGCGAAGCGAGAAAGCCCACTCCATCGAGATAGAAGGCATCAGTCTCTTCAACGCCGGCGGGCATAAGCTGGCGCAGAGACGACAATGTGTAGCGCCGATAGTGCCCAATCGATTTGTCGAATTCGCTGAAGAGAAACTGCCATGCCGGCCCGAGCACCACCAGTCTGCCACCCGGCGCCAGTCGTTTGGCGGCCTCCTCCACTTCTGTTCTGTCGTGCTCGATATGTTCGAGCACGTCGACATATATGATGCTGTCGAATGTCGGAACGGATGGTATCTCCTTGATGGAGGACGCAAGCGCGGTGACGTATTTCGGCAACTTCCCTTCAGCGATCAACAGTTCTATTTTTGCCACCTGTTGTGGATCCGGCTCGACGCACAGCCAGCTTTTCACTGAGGGATTATCGGCCAGAACCTCGGCGGTTGCGCCGATTCCAGCCCCAATCTCGGCAACATTGCCGTTCAGGTAACGTCCCAGAACTTCGCGTAAATAAGCCTTCCAGTTGCGGGCCGTTCGGAACAGCTCGAGTTCGTCACCGACATATGTGGGGTCCATAATCACCTCAAATCTAATCCATAAGACGGTCGGACGTACCGGCCACACCAGATAAGGGCGCTTCTTCCACGGATCGGCGAACCGTCCAGGTTTCGACAATCAGCTTAGGAGCATGTTCCTTCGGCGAAATCTGCAAGGAAGACCTGTTATTCAAGAGCAGAAACGCCATCATTATTGGTACCAGAACAGCTTGTATGCTCACCAACAATGCAAAGCCGAGGGCGTTCGTGGTCCAGCCTGGAATTGCAGTCGCGGTGAAGATTCGGATTGCAATCGCAAGTATTGCCGAGGCAAACGAACCTAGAAAGAGAACTATACTGGCCACAAGAATACGGATGAAAACAGCTTCAGAAAACACAGAGACCGCGCCCAGGCCATGCGCAACCAAATTCACAAAATTCATTTTCGACTGCCCGAAGTACCTGGTGCCACGCACCGTATCCAAATACTTCATAGGTAGTTTTGAGAAGACGATTGACGACGGGAAATTGTTCCATATATTCGGACTGTACACTAATTTTTTGACATGACTGATAGGTAATACAACGAAATTACCGAAGTTTATCTTATGTCCAGTAAGAATTCTGAATACTCTCGTATATATCATATAAAAAAACTTAAATACTAATCCTTCTGACCTCCTTTTACGTTGAGCGACAATCCCGTATCCCGGAGACGCGAGCGCATCCTGCAGCAGACGCTTGAGCTCCTGGGGCGTGTCTTCGCCATCGGAATCCATCACCGCCACCAAATCCGCTTCGCTTTCTTGAGCCACCTTAACAAGGCCGGTAGCGATGGCACGTTGGTGACCGACATTTGCCCCGAGGCGGACGATCGTGACAGAGGAAATCGATTTACGTGGAGGCTTGATTTGGGGGCAAGGCATAGTTGAGCAGTCGTCGACGGCAATGACATCTATAGTCAGGTCAAAGCCAACCAACGTGGTATCGATCGCTTCTAATAGGCTTTCCATCGATTCCCAATCGTTGAAGACCGGCATGATGATTGCTAAACGTCGATACATTGCCGGCCCCTATCTACTTCCGCTTCAAACATCGCCCTTCTCCCAATCATTCGAATAGGTAAGGATGGCGCAATTGCAAAGTGAGCGCGAGAGTCAGCGTCTTCAAGTCGAGCATACGGCCAGATGCGATCATGGCCGCCAGCTCTGAACATGCCAGCTCTACAACCTCGATGTATTCCTGTTCGTCATCCAGTCCGCCGCCGGGGGCAATGCGATCGGCTGCGGAAAAAGGCGCAAGGAACATATCCAACTGCTCGGTGGATACGCCCGGCATCGCCCATGCCCGTACAACAGGCTCAAGCGTTTCAAGCCGCAGACCGGCTTCTTCAAGCGCCTCACGCCGCGCGCAGACCTCCGGATCGGATTCGGCAAGAGACCCCGCGGGTGCTTCGAGGCTATGAGGCTCCCCACCTGCCAGCAGCAGCGGAGATCGCATCTGCCGCACCAGGATTACAACGCGGCGTTCTGGATCATAGGGCAGAACGACGACGGCACGCCCATGGTCTTCGATCTCGCGCTCAACGATTTCCCCGTTCACGAGCTGGATCTTCGCCTTCAGGAATTTGCCCCAGCCTTCATAAATCGTTCGTACTTCGAGAATGCGCGCTGACATGCATCACCTGTCTTTCCATCAGGTCTTTATGGAGACTACGAAAGCGAGTCAAACCAGCAACCCGTCCCGGCCAGGCAACTGATAAGGCCTACCAGCCCCATTCTGCCGGTTATATCCGAGGCACCATCACGGCCCGATGTCCGCTTGTTCGTGATACCGTCACAATTCGCCGCCAGCTGGCTTTTTGGGCTTCGGTGCTCACGACGAATGCTCCATGCCTAACCGATCAGCAGCGAAACTGCGGTGTTCAATCCGGCATCGAAGCGACCGAGCGGCGATGAAGTCACAAGCTCGCGTTCGATTTTTTAATCGATATCATCGGCTTGTCTTGATTCTATCCCCCGTATATCTCTGCTTCATCTTCTGAAACCGAGAGGATTTTTACGCATGTCAAAATGCGCGCTGATAACCGGTATCACCGGCCAGGATGGCGCCTATCTTTCCCAGTTTCTGCTGGGCAAAGGCTATGAGGTTTTCGGTGTCATCCGCCGGTCCTCCCATCGTGGCGTCGAAGACCACCGTTTGCGCTGGCTCGGCATTGCCGACAAGGTCACACTTCTCGATGGGGATCTCGGCGATCTCTCGAGCATCGTGCGCATCATGCAGCAGGTACAGCCGGATGAAATCTACAATCTTGCTGCGCAATCCTTTGTTACCTCATCCTGGCAACAACCGATTCTGACCGCGAACATTACCGCCGTTGGCGTCACAGTGATGCTCGAGGCCATGCGCAGCGTAAGGCCCGCTGCCCATTTCTATCAGGCGTCGTCGTCTGAAATGTTTGGCCTCATCCAGGAGGAAAAGCAGAGCGAGACAACACCATTCTATCCACGGTCGCCATACGCAGTTGCAAAGCTCTACGGCCATTGGATTACGATTAACTATCGCGAGAGCTTTGGCCTCTACGCATCGTCTGGAATTCTGTTCAATCACGAGAGCCCGTTGCGCGGCATCGAATTCGTCACCCGCAAGGTTTCGGACGGCGTGGCGCGCATCAAGCTCGGCCTCGCAAGCGAGCTGCGCCTCGGCAACATCGACGCCAAGCGCGACTGGGGCCATGCCCGCGACTATGTCCGCGCCATGTGGATGATGCTGCAGCAAGACAAGGCCGACGATTACGTGATCGCAACAGGCGTGACGACGACGGTGCGCGACATGTGCCGTATCGCCTTTGATCACGTCGGTCTCGACATGAACGATCACGTCATCATAGATCCAGCCTTCTATCGGCCGGCCGAGGTGGATGTGCTGCTCGGTAACCCTGAAAAAGCGAGGGCAAAGTTTAACTGGGTAGCGGAGACCTTGCTCGAGGACATGATCAAGGAAATGGTCGATGCCGATCTTGTCCGTCATCGGGATGCGTCGGGACGGTAAGCTATCTTCCAGCCGGGGGAATGATGCCGTCACCGAACCATCTCAGGCACGATGGCTATCCCACGTTTTTTGGTGCGCCATTGAGATGCGGGCTCCGAGCAGCAATGGCTGCAAGCGTCAAATCGCGAAAGAACGGATCATCGAACATTAAACGGACCTGGCCGACTGAGAAGCCAAGAACCAGCCCGTGCGCGTGGTCGCCATTGGAAAAGACTCCCGCCGAAGAGATCTGGTCGAGCGATATTGTGATCATCCGGTAGGCAAGAAGGTGGGGCCAGAACGGCGGTCGCGCCGGAAAAATCAGCGACGTATTGCGCAGGGTTGTGCCACGGCACTCGAGGAAGCAACACCAGCCGAGAATCGCAAAGATGCCGAGTAGAGGCAAGGTCAGTGAAGAATCATCACTCAGAAAAGCTGTCGCCATCATTATGAAACACGCGACAGCGACGGCAAACAGTACGATCAAATAGGTGAAATTCCTGATTTTGATTTCTGGCAGCCGCAGCCATTGGGACGAATCCAAATCCGGCTTCGGCGCCGCTGTTTTGCCGCGTTGAACAAACACCTCGGAGGCTGCCGTCCAGCCCTGCATGGAGGGGTGCCATACCAGGTCCGCGGCTGCAAAGCCTCCTGCCGTTGCACGAGCCAGCATGTCCCCTGTCGCAAGCGGACCAATCTGCTTTCCATTTGAGCTGAGATACCAGCCTTCGCCGCCGTCAAGTCCCACTTGCAGTCCCGTCTACAGATGCCGCATACGGCTAAGTCCTATACAAGAAAATCGGCTTGGAACAGTATTTTTGGCCGAAGCTCGACCGGTCGATAGCCTGCCCGCATGTATGATGGGAGCTGCGGTCACCGAGCAGGCCAGCTTGCGAGGCCAGACCTCGATTGCCCCAGGGTGAATGATTTGAAGCTTTGCCGGGACGCCGCGAGGAGTTCCGAGCTGGGCCACGGCAGATAATGCGCTGAAGTCCTTGGCGAGACCGGGCATCTGCCGGCGCGGCAAAGCTGGAAGCCTTTGACACGCTATGGCCGCTCGACAATCCAATTGTCCACGCCCCCCCAGCCCATCGTAAGCCGCGGCATGCGGAGTAGCGCTATCAGAGCAAGAACCTTCGTCGACGACGTCGCACCCATCAGAATGGAACGCGGCAAGACGCCAAAACCGGCGACAAACAGGATCGCTTCAAACGCCTCAAGCTAGCGCTTGATGATGATCGCGTGGCCGTTCAGATTGTGTATGACCAGCCGATCATCAAGCGGAATCTGCTCGTCGACTTGACGGGCAATCCCGGAGCATGAGGAGAAGCCGTAATCGTCATAGACGATGATGCCACCCGGAACCATTCTC
Source organism: Terripilifer ovatus (assembly GCA_029222685.1). GTDB lineage: Bacteria > Pseudomonadota > Alphaproteobacteria > Rhizobiales > Beijerinckiaceae > Terripilifer > Terripilifer ovatus. The sequence continues at coordinate 156,801 of JARHVB010000014.1, forward strand.
TCCCAGATCCAGTTTACGACGTCCCTGGCCGATTCATAAACGTCGACGTCGATATGGCACAGCCGGAATTTCAGGTGTTCGACTGCTTTTCCGGTCTCGTCGGGGAAAATACCTTGCAGGATCTCGACGTTATCAAGACCCATTGTCTTCGAAAGCAGGTTCTCCACCGCAGGACGGCTCGTATCGGCGTGTTCGCCGCCGACGTAGCTCCCGTCCTGCGCGCCTGCCTTGACCACGCCGGTAAAGGTGTCGCAAGCGAAAACCTTGTCCTTGATGTTGCAGTTCTTGGCTTGAGTGCCGAGCAGAGCCACTGTGCCGCCACGCCACACGCCAATTTCTATGATGGCTCCGCTTTCAAGTTTCGCTGCCTGTTCGACGAGCCGCCACAGTTCAAAGCAGCGATATTTGTCGACCAGCGTCGCATGCTTGATCTTGAGATAGGCGGCGTCGAAGGCTTTGTCCGTATTCCAGGGGCTATAAGTCGCTATAGGATACACCGGTTCGTAACTCGGATACATTTTACGAAGCGACTGTTGAACGGATACGATGTCAAAACCGAAATTGTTCGCGATACTCTTGATAGCCGCTTTCACAGGATGCATCTAAGCGTCTCCTTATTGCCGTGGAGTCGATATCGAGATCGACGTAAAAAACTGCAAACCGCCGGTTCGATCCGTTCCATGCATCCGAAAATTCCTCGATCAGACATCCAAGGTGCAAATCAAACATCAGACGGAAAGCCAATTGGTTCCGGGGCTCCCCGGCGGCTGGCAACCGTGCTCGCCACATCAAGGGCCAATCCCAATCACGGCATCAGGCAGCGGCCTTGTTCGATAGATGCGCTATCCCAAAACCGGCATTGTCGATCCGCTTTATTATCTTGAAGCCGATCGCATCCGCCGCTTCTTCCAGGCTCTTGATGCTTCTGCCGTCGACCAAATGATATTCCATACGGATATGGCGGACATTCCGCAGGCTTGCCGGATCCTGGAAAATGTCCCATTCCGCGCCCTCACAGTCGATTTTCATCAAATCGACCGGACGCCCCACCCGCTTCATCACCTCGGCAATACCGGTAAGTACGATGGCGCCGCTGTCGGCGGGTTTGGTAATGCCGATCAAACTGCTCGACGGAGATGCCATTTCAGCCCGCCCGGAGTTGAGGCTGACGCCTTCATTAAAGAAAGTGACCTGCGGAAAATCGGCTGTGTTTGCGGTAAAGTAGCGCCGCAACTCGGGGCTCGGTTCATAGGAATGAATAACGGCATCCGGGAAATTGTGAACCGACCATAGCGAGAACAAGCCGACGTTCGCGCCGATGTCGACGATCGTTCGTACCGGTTTCGGAACTTTAGCGAGTCCATACTCGTCGTCGAGCCACAAATCCATGATCGCGGCGACCAATGCAGGATCTTGCGGCAGGTGCAGCGATCTCTTCTTGCCAGCGAGGAATACTTCAGTCGGCAACTTGGTTTTGGTCGTTCCATAAAATCCAAATCCGAGGGATTGGGCCTTCATGAAGCGGCGTACTAACAGCTCAATCCGATTGGTCATCTCATTCGCCTTAAAAGGGACTTTCTCACGAAATAGGTCGGCAACTAACGCTGGAACCTAGCATATACCGTGCCCAACCGAGCCAGTCTACCGCTGCGGGCCTGCGCAAACATTCTACAATGTAACCCAATTCGCCGCGGGGCGAATTTGCAGAAGACGATGAATAAGCACTTGGCCGAACGTGCAGGAAGGCGTCTTCCAGATCGACCTGCATCGCTTTGAACCGGTATCGATGCTCTCGCCCTCAAATTACCGCGCGAAGAAATTCATATAACGAACCACCTTCGAATTTAGCACCACGAATCCCGGCGGCTTCGGCTGCGGCCAGATCGCTGTCCTTGTCGCCGATCAACACCGACTGCATCGGATCGACCTGCCATTTCTGCAGCAGGTCCAGTATCATCCCCGGCTTCGGCTTGCGGTGATCGCTTTCACGAGCATATTCCGCAACTGTGCCGTCGACGTGATAAGGGCAATAGCGGAAAGCGTCGATATGAGCGCCGTTCGCATTCAGGTGCGCCTGCATATGGGCGTGCAGCGCATTGACGTCGCCTTCTGTATAATAGCCCTTTGCGACTCCGGCTTGATTGGTGACAACAAAGGCATATCGGTTGGCATCGTTCGCCAACCGAACAGCGCGCTCCGCGTCTTTCAGCCACTCAAGCCGATCGACGGTGCCGACATGGCCATGATCCGCGTTCAGAACACCATCGCGGTCGAAGAACACCGCGCCGCGGCGATGCTGCGCGGGAATGTCGATCTGCGCGCTCTCGAATGCTGCGGGAATGCCGATATCAAGAAAAAAACCCGGTGTAGACAATCCGGCCAACAAACCCTGTTCTGCGAGTATGGGCCAGACCTCGTCCTCGAGAGATCCTTTAGGGGAAAGATACTGGAAAATCTTCGCTGAACATGCCGCAACGCCACCATTGATAAAACCTGTTTCCGTCGACACGCGACTGCGGCGAAAATTGCGGATAAGCCTTCCGTCAAAATCCACGACATTATATCGATCAGGTTCCGCCACCTCCCGCAACGCCATTGCTGCGACCGTATTGGTAGCGGCTCGATGAGCAAGCAACGCGTGATAGTTGGCTCCAAGCCAGGTATCGCCGTTCATCAAGATGAATTCATCGGCAAGCAGGTTTTGCGCATGATACAGTGCACCGCCCGTACCCGCGCGCTGGGGTTCAATACAGACCCTCAGATTCAGATCGAAGGCCGCACGTGCGGAACTGATCTCGGCGAATCTTTGAACAGCTTCACTTTGGAAATGCGCCAGCAGCAGGATGTCACGAAAACCAAAGCGCGCTACTTCAAAAAGAAGATGATCGAGGAAGGGCATATCTCCGACCGGCAACAATGGTTTGGGAACGCTCGCCGTCAGCGCCCCGAGGCGCGTTCCAAGACCACCGCACAATATCGCGACCTGAGCGTTGAGTGGAGGGGAGGTCATACTTGCGGAGGCTCGAAAATGGCGGCTTCGACAGCGGCGCAGATGGCGTGGCCCGCAATTATATGCACCTGCTGGATATAAGGTGTCTCCGACGAGGAAGCGACAATGGCCGCATCCGCCTTCGCGATCATCGCAGCGCCCTTGGAGCCGGTAAAGGCAATGACCTTCAGACCCTTTTCCTTCGCGACGTCCATGGCGCGCAGGATGTTTGGCGAGCGGCCAGACGTCGAGATACCGATAAAGACGTCGCCAGGAGCGCCCAAGCCCTGCACCTGTCGCGAGAATACATGCTCATAACCGTAATCATTGCCGATTGCCGTCAGGACAGACGTGTCGACTGTCAGCGCAATTGCAGGCATCGCCGGCCGATCGAACAGAAAGCGGGATATGAATTCGCCTGCGATATGTTGGGCATCGCCCGCGCTCCCGCCATTTCCTGCAAGCAGCACCTTTCCGCCCGCGCGCATCGCGGTTACGCAAAGCTCTGCCGCGCGAAGAACCGAGGTGCAAAAACTCTCGTCTTTAACTGACTGTTCAATCGTCGATAGAGTCGCATCCAGGTACTTGGTTAAAGAGAATTGGCCAAACGTCTCCACGACTCTGCTCCGTTTTGGGTGAATTTCACGGCCGAAGCGCGTGAACCCTCATTGTTGAGTGCCTGGATGAGGCACTGCCGTTCTTCGGGCGGCACGAGAAACATAATAAAACCACCTCCGCCTGCGCCTGAAACCTTCGAGGCTCGGGCGCCGGCCTTCATGCCGGTCGCCTGAAGCTCACCGATCGTTCCAGTCTGAATGCCCGGCGCCGTACGCATTTTTGCGAGCCAAGACCGATTAAGAATTTCCGCCATTGTGCCAAGCCTGCCTGAAAGCAACGCTGCCTTCATAGCGATAGCATCCTCCTTCAAGGTGTGCATGGCATCAATCGTTTTGTTGTCCTCGGTCTTCATCCCCTGCTGCTGCGATTCGATAATATTGCTGGATTCCCGGGACTGACCGGAGAAGCATATGACGAGTGAGGTCTCAAGTTCATCCAGCACATTCTGGCTGACCCGAAGCGGGTTTACGATGACGCGGTCATCCGACAAGAATTCGATGAAGTTCACACCACCGAATGCGGCCGCATACTGGTCCTGCCTGCCCCCGGCAAGGCCAAGATCCACTCGCTCGATCTCAAAGGCCAAGCGCGCCACTTGATAGGGGTCCATCGGCACATCAAAATAACTGCGATAGGCCTCCACCAGCGCCACGACCAATGCCGACGATGAGCCGAGACCCGAGCCCGGAGGGCTGTCAACCGAAGTCGTCACGCTCAGATTGAACCACTCTCCACCAAACAATTCCCGCATGAAACGCTTGTGTACCGCGCGATGTAAGCGCAAGCGGCCATCGTCCAGTGCATCATCCTGATTGAAGCTTTCGCGCACGTCGAGGTCGGCGGCATGAAGTTTTACCTCGTCCGACGCAGGAGCGACAAAGGCATGGGCGTAACGGTCAATCGTGACGTTAAGGACCGCTCCGCCGTAGGTGTCACAATAGGGGGACAGATCAGTGCCGCCTCCCGCCAGCCCCAGACGCAAAGGCGCTCGTGCTCGAACTGCATGCCGCTCCTCTACGCCGCGCCGTTCGGAACGGTTGGATGTGATCAGCGAAAAATTAGCCACCTTGTTCCTTTCTCGCTCTCTTCCATCTTTTCAGCGACTTTGACTAAACGCACTAAGCAAGATTGCAACGTTGCGATCCCATGAAGCATGCTTAGAAAACTCCGCCCATCCTGACGTCGAATAGCCATGGGCGATGAGATGCTCCATTGCGGTTCGCAACGCATTGACATCGTCTGGCTCGACCACGAGACCAAGATCAAACCGCCGCACAACTCTGGAAAGCGGCCCGGCCCCAGATGAAGCGAGCACCGGCTTGGCCCAGTTTGACGCCAATAATAGCACACCGCTCTGCGATACAAACTCTGGTTTATATGACAGCAACACGACGTCAGCCGCGCCGAAATAGTTGGCGACCATTCTTTCCGGAATGAAGCCCTCCTCAATCCGGACGCGGTCGCTGCAACCCAGTTCGGCAGCCAACCCGCGATAATAGGATGCCGGCTTGTCGTGCCGCGACGCTGCCGGCCCCGCCACCACCAGCATGGCCCGCGGAACGGAACTGACAGCGCGTATGCATAAATCAATGTTCTTTCGATCGGCGATATAGCCAAATGCAAGGAAGATGGTGCGAGCCTGGTCAGCACCGATCAACTCACTGCGCAATGCTGCACCATCACCCTCGCTGATATTCGCCTCGTAACAACCATATGGTACTGCCAGGCAGGTAACATGGCTCGGGATATCGGGCTGGTCCTTGTCAAAATCCTCATGAACAAGCCCAAACTCGACTGGCAGAAAACTTGCTTTGATCGACCACCGGTGCCACCACTCGGCCTGGTCCAGCCGCTTGCGCTGAGGATCATGGATATTCGCAGCATAACGCACGCCAAGCCAGCGGAGCATGACATGCGGCCACACCCATATTAAGGCCAATGTTTCCGACGAAGCCGCCAGAAGCACGCGCTTGTGCCTCCGGAACAAGATACAGAATGCCAGAATTAATTGGTTCACGATCACTGCCGTTGCAAAGTATAGTGCTTTAAGAAAGCGATTATTGCTTTGCAGATAGGGCGGTAAAAGCCACGAAAGAGTAGTATAATTCTTAAATTCGTGATCGGGCAAGTATTTTGGGCAGGTGATTACGAATGTGGCAACCCCGGCGCGCGAAAAGGCATTCGCTTGATAATGTACATGTTCAGCCAGACCACCTTCAGGTGCTGTGCAATAGATAAGCATTTTCGATCGACTTGATTGAAGTAACAGCAAGGGTCGCATTAAAAATTATCTGTGTAAATTTTCCATGTCAAATACGCCAAATTTTGATTTGGCAATGAATTTTTCTTCCAGCTGCTTGCATCTTTGGCGCTTTTACTGCTGCCAGCCGGAGCAACTCGGAGGGATGGGCGGATTCGGATTTTGGAGCTTAGCCGACCGCATGTTCTTAATGAAACGCACGATATGATCTGCAAACGCACTTTTCGCGGGACGGGCGCCGATGGCTTCACATCTTATGAGGCTCCAATAGCAATGTAATATAATCGTTCGTTTTTCCGCTTATCTGGATTTGATGTCTTTTTGTCGATGACCAAACATACGAAGATTGAGCAATGAGAGATAACTTGCAATTGAGGTTGCTCGCTGCTCAGGCAGTGGCACGCGAGGCTGGTGCGATGGCGCGGCGGCGCTTTCAAGATCAGGCCCCGCTTCACGTCAGCTTCAAGGGGCGCCAGGAGCATGTCACCGACGTCGACTGCGCAGTTGAAGCACTCATCATCGAGCGGTTACGTAGCGTCTTTCCTGATGATCAATTCCTTGGCGAAGAGAGCGGTGGTCAAAACCACGATCGTCTGTGGGTTATCGATCCGATCGACGGAACGGCCAATTATGTTCGGGGCATTTCGCATTTTAGCGTTTCTATTGCGTACATATCTGGCAATGCTGTGCAGGTTGGCGTCGTATATGCGCCGATCGCCGATGAGCTCTTTTCCGCGGCTGCGGGCTCTGGAGCCTGGCTCGACGGTAAGGCGATACATGTTTCCGCAGTCGCAAATCTAGCTGAAGCCTATATAGAAATTGGGTGGAACCTCAAAGATCGGGTTACTGAATACTGCAACACAATTCAAAAGGCTGCCGGACAGGGAGCCGCTATCATCCGAGCAGGTTCAGCGGCACTCAGCTTGGCTCATGTCGCGATGGGACGCATCGATGGCTATTGTGAACAGCATGTCTATGCCTGGGATGCCCTGGCGGGAATATTGCTGGTCCGGGAAGCCGGAGGCAAAACCAATCCATTTCTGAACACGTCAACATTGATTGCGGGTAACGCAATTCTAGCTGCACCCCCGGGCCTCATCGAAGCATTGTCGAACGTCAGCGGAATCTCTGCAGAATAGGTGTGAGAGTTGTCATCGTTAAGTACACAGACGCAAGATGGGCTGCCCCAACGTCATCAGTCGTGCCAGGCCTAGGCCAGATACATACCAGCGGCTTTTCCACGCACTTCCTTGATCGCACCCAGGGTCAGCTCCGTCGGTGGTGGCAACAACGGCTTTCGCCAATCCACTGACGCAATGCTAGAAACTGAAGTTCCGGACAGCGACACACACAGCTGCCCAAAAGACCAGGGTGACGAGGATAAGGACGACGACACCCAATGGCGCCGGAGAAGAAGAAGTGTCAGCCTGATTATCAAAATCATTTGCTGGTTGAGCTAGCCAAAAACGAGGTTTCATATTGGCCTCCCAAATCACCCTGACCCGACGCAGTCTGAACTGTAACGCCTATTTTATATCGACGGACGATAGACTTGACAAATAACATCATGCCACGGCAATCCAAGCGCCGCTTTTCACTTGCACGAACAAGAATTTTTTTCTTTTTGAATTCAATATGATTCCGTAGCTTTGAACGACGTAAATTTCTGTGGACGGACCAAAAAGGCCAGCTCTGAAGGCCATATGCATGCGCAATGCCCGTTGTTGGCATAGATATCGCTAAGTCGAGCAAAGTAAATCAATTGCAAGGGGCAAACCCTGAATTCGGTTTGCCTTTCCAGAGCTGGATATCATTCGTTGCCTCATCTGATCGTGACTGTGTCCGCCGTTTGCCAATGGCTTTGATTGCCATGTCTTCCGGCGTGCTTAGCTGGCTTATATTTCTCGATCGGTTCCTGCGGTAAGCTGGCCGCCATCTTGCATTTTGTCGTGCAGTTGTAGCAAGATACGGACATATTGGCCTAGGAACGCCGGGGGGCGCCTAAATGAAATTCATTGCAGGTGACATTCGCCCATCCGCCCGAAACGACTTGGCAAAATTTGATTTGAGGGCGCCGCACAATGAGATCACAGCAGGATATCTATCGGGACTTGTTATCAATCTTTGACGTTTTTGGTGACGTCAACGCAGAGCCTGACAAGCACAAGTTAATCAGTTTAGCTCTGGATGCTATCAAAAACCCTCCGGGCAGCGAGCCTGAAATGGTAGCTGCGCGTCTGCGGGCGTGGGCTCCGAATTTCAAACAAGATTGGGTATTTGCGACCCTTCACGACGCAGCGGCCCTGATTGAACTCCATCAAAGTCCATCCTGAGTTTATTGTATTTCCGAGACCTTTTAGGGAGTTTCGCCAATGCTTTTGGAGGAAGAGGTCAAAATTCTCACCCAGAAAATCGGGACTTCAAACCAGGATAAAAGCCTTGAACTCCATGAGATGAGTTTCCTTGAGAGGCAGCGCGAAAAGCTTGTCAGGCTCGGCACGCGGGCAATGCTTAGCCCTGACGAACGCCGGGAGTTGGAACGTATTTTCGAGAAGACCAAAGTTAAGGTTTAATTCCTCCTTTGGTACGCGCCTTCAACGCCTGCCGCGAAAAATGTTATGCGGATGCGAGGGACTGCCTGGCTGTCTCTCCTGGGATGGCACTTGAAGTTCAAGAAGGGTCGTCCTGGCTTTACGACCCTCTCGCTGGAAGAGTAGATCTCAAGACGCCAAATCTTTAACCGCGCGCTGCCCCGCCTCCCCGGCAAGGTCGCCCAGGATACGCATGGCGGCCTGGCCGTCGCCGTAGAGCGTGCGGCCGATCTGCCGCAGTTTGGCCTGGGCGTGGGCGCCGGCCAGCGCCCGTTCCACGGCGGTGCAGATCAGGTCGGGATCGGTGCCGACGAGTTCGGCAAGGCCCGCCTCGACGCCTTCCGGCCGTTCGGTGACTTCGCGCATGATGACGACGCGTTTGCCGAGCGCCGCCGCCTCTTCCTGGACGCCGCCGGAATCGGTCAGGATCGCTTCGGCGCGATCGAGCAGATACATGAACGAGAGATAATCGACCGGCGCGATCAGGTGGATGTTTTTGGCGCCGCCGAGGCGCTCGCGCACCACGGTATCGACATTCGGATTGAGGTGAACCGGGTAGACGATCTCAAGATCGCCGCGCTGGCCGAGCCGCGCCAGCGCATCGCAGATGCGCTCGAAACCGCCGCCGAAGCTCTCGCGACGGTGGCCGGTCACCAGCAGGAGACGCCGGCTGCGGTCGATGAATTCGAAGGATTTGTCGAGCCGCACGCGCAAGGCGGCATCGCCGTGAATGCGCTCGACCGTCTGCAGCAGCGCGTCGATCACCGTATTGCCGGTGACGAGGATGCGATCGGAGACGAGATGTTCCTGCAGAAGGTTGCGGCGTGAAGATTCCGTCGGCGCATAAAGATGCTTGGCGACGAGGTCGATGGCGCGGCGGTTGAGTTCCTCGGGAAACGGCCGCTGCATGTCGTAGGTGCGCAAGCCCGCCTCGACATGGCCGACCGCGATACCTTTATGAAAGGCCGCCAGCGCCGCCGCCATTGCCGTTGTCGTGTCGCCATGGACAAGCACGACGTCGGGCGCCAACTTGGTATAGAGACCATCGATCTTTTCAAAAATCCGTGAAGCCAGGGAATTCAGCGTATGGCCGACCTGCATGACGTCGAGGTCATGATCGGGCCGGATGGCAAAAATTTCGAGCACCTGGTCGAGCATCTGGCGGTGCTGGCCGGTGGCGCAGACCACGCCTTCGACGGCAGGCGAAGCGGCAAGCGCCTTGATGACAGGCGCCATCTTGATGGCTTCGGGCCTGGTTCCGATGATCGAAAGAACGCGGATGGTCATGCGGGAAACTCGTTGCGGCCGTGTCCGAAAGCGGCCGGCTTCTGCCGCAATCCTGCCCTTGAAAGTATTAACGGTCCTTTCTCCGAACCTCAGACATGCGGCCAAGTTAGCCCGGCAGAACTGCGTCGAATTGGTATTGCGGCGCCGGAAAAGCCCTTGGTAGAACTGTTTGGTAAACATGCGGGCTTGATTTCTGGCCCGCTCCGGGCGATTGAGACGACAGTTTCAACATCGCCGCAGGCCCGCAAGGGGCCGAAGCCAGTCCGGTCACCCGGGAGGAAGCCGAAATGTCAACTGACGCTGCGACAGCCGCGCCTGCGACCGCCGGAACCGACGTCAAGATCAGGTTGAAGAACCTCACCAAGACGTTCGAGACCAAGAGAGGCCCGTTTCTGGCGCTCGACAATCTCACGCTGGATATTCCGACAGGCTGCTTTTTCATGATCGTCGGCCCCTCGGGTTGCGGCAAGACCACGCTGCTGCGCATCCTGGCGGGGCTTGAGACCCATACGTCGGGTACGGTCGAGATCAGCAAGCCGGCAGGCGGGCGCCCATCCAATTCGATGATCTTCCAGGGTGACTCCCTGTTTCCCTGGATGACCGTCTGGGAAAACGCGGCCTACGGCTTGAACATGCGTCACAAGCCCAAAACGGAGATCAAGGACCGGGTCGGTTTTTTTCTCGGCCGCACCGGCATGACGCGCTTCGCCGATCATTACCCGCACCAATTGTCCGGCGGCATGCGCCAGCGCGTTTCGATCTGCCGCGCCTTTGCCAATGACCCTGATATCCTGCTGATGGATGAGCCGTTCTCGGCACTCGACGAACAGAACAAGGTGCTGCTGCAGGAGGAGCTCCTGAAGATATGGGAAGAGACCCGCAAGACGGTTCTGTTCATCACCCATAGCGTCGACGAAGCGGTGACGCTCGGCGATCGCATCATGGTGATGAGCGCCCATCCCGGCCGCGACAAGGCCACCCTCGACGTTCCGTTCGAGCGGCCGCGTGAAGTGCTGGAATTGCGCGCCCGCCCGGAGTATGGCGAATTCGTATATAAGATCTGGAGTTACCTGCGCGAAGAAGTCCACCGTGCCCGCGCGCAGGACGAAGGGAGTTCGTCATGACAGACGTCGTTCAAAAGGCAGACGCCGCTCAAAAAACAACCGCGAGACCGGCCGCGGCCTCGGGCTTCTCGTTTTCGCTCAGCGCCGGTAATTTCGACCGCATCATGAACGTGGCCTCGCCGCTGTTCCTGCTGCTGCTGTGGGAAGTGGCGGCGCGGCTCGGCTGGATCGACGTGCGCTTCTTTCCGGCGCCGTCGAAGATCTTTCAGACCATGCTCACCCTCATCGAAAATGGCCAGCTCTGGATTCATCTGAAGTCCAGCATGTACCGTCTGTGGTGGGGCTTCCTCTTCGGCGCCATTCCGGCGCTCCTGCTGGGTATCAGCATGGGTCTGTCGCGACCGCTGCGGGCCATCTGCGATCCGCTGGTCGCAGCGACCTACCCGATCCCCAAGAGCGCCATCCTGCCGCTGATCCTATTGATCTTCGGCCTGGGCGAAGCCTCGAAGATCGTCATGGTCGCCATCGGCCTGTTCTATCCGATCCTGATCAACACCATGGCCGGCGTGCTCGAAATCCCGAAGATCTATTTCGACGTGTCGAAGAATTTCGGCGCCAGCCGGTTCCAGGTGTTCCGCACGGTCGCGCTTCCAGGCGCCATGCCGATGATCATGACCGGCGTCAAACTCGGCGTCGGCCTCGGCCTTATCCTGATCTCGCTCGCCGAAATGGTCGGTGCGAAATCCGGCCTCGGCTACATGATGTGGAACGCCTGGGAAATCCTGTCGGTCGAAACCATGTATGTCGGCCTGATCGTCATCGCGGCCCTCGGCGTGGTGTTCACGCTCATCCTCAACGAGATCGAGCGCTATCTCGTGCCGTGGAAGAACACGCGCTGATCGAGCCGCCGGCGATCTGATTGCACCCCAGTCTGGAGCGGCCCCTTTCGAGGGGCCGCTTTCGTTTGAGCAACACGAACTGTTCCGCGCAGTCTAAAGAGTCAGCACGACAGCGCCCGAAACCGCATCGGTGATCCCGCGTCCGCCACCCTGATCTTCCAGGAGCGACCTGAAACTGTCGAGCGTCTTGATCATCGCGGGGCGCGCCGCGACCAGCGCTTCCTGACTGGACCAGGTGCCGACGAGGCAAAAGGTATCCTCACCGGTCTTGATGATGACACCCTGCTCGAGGCCCGGCCATCTGGCCTTGCCGTCCTGATGCGCTTCGAGAAAAGCAGACTGCGCACCGGCCTTCACCTTAAACTTGACAACGTTGCAAACTTGCATGATCCCCTCCAGGTTTCCGCTGTTTGTTCTCGCTTTTACTCCGCCCTTGCGGACGGTCCATCAAATCACGGAGAACGCCGGTCGGCCACATCCATCTAGCTCGGTAATTTTGCGCGGCGCCGGCAATAATCGGAAAAAGCTTTAAGCTTGAAATTTCTATCGCCCCCATTACGCTGCACGGTCGCAGCCACCCGGATGGCTGGCCGACAACATACCTGCTTAAATCCAGGGGTCCGTGATGTGCGACATCTGCAATCTGCGCCGGCGTGATTTGTTCAAGACGGCCCTGGGTGCTGCCGCCGCGTCAAGCCTGCTCCGGCCGACAGCGACATTGGCGCAAGCGCCTTCGCCTGAGATCACGCGCGGCGAAGCAGCCGACATTCGCGAATTCATCGTGCGCGGCGGCCATGTGCTGACGATGAACGCCACACGCGGCGATCTCGCCCCTGGCGACGTGCATGTACGCGATGGCGCCATCGTCGCCGTGGACGCAAACATCAACGCACCCAATGCCAAAGTGATCGATGCCCGCGACATGATCGTCATGCCGGGTTTCGTGGAAACACACTGGCATTTGTGGAGCACGGCGCTGCGCGGCGTGATCCGCGGCGACGATCCGAAGTTCGGATATTTTCCGACGACGCTGCGGGTCGGCCCGCATTGCACGGCGAAAGACGCCTATATTTCGGTTCGCCTCGGCGTCGTCGAAGGCCTGCTGTCGGGCATCACGACCGTTCACAACTGGTCGCACAACACCAGGACGCCCGACTATGCGGATGCCGAAATCCAGGCGCTGAAGGACACCGGCGTCAGGGCCCGCTTCTCCTACGGCTGGGGCCAGGACCTGCCCCTGACGTCAATGATGAACCTCGTAGATCTCGCCCGCGTGCAGCGCCAATGGGGACAAAGCGGCGCCATGCTCGGCATTGGCGCATGCCTGCGGTCGCCCACACCCGGCGCGCGCGGCGCCGTGCCGGTCGATGTGCTGAAACAGGAAGTCGAGGGCATTCGCAAACTGGGGCTGCCGATGACCATGCATGCCGGCGCCAAGGGGCTTGTCGACGTGCTCGCCGGCATCGGCGCCCTGGGGCCGGACATGCTGCTGGTGCATCCGCAGGGCATGTCCGAGCAGGAACGCAAACAGGTGGCAGATACCAGGTCGCCGTACAGTACCGCGCCGGTGATCGAGATGTCCTATTCGGCGGTCAGAAGCGGCTACATCCAGTACGACGAGTTGAAGCAGTTGGGCGTGCCGATGGGCCTTTCCATCGACAGCTCCGCAGCCTCCGCCAGCGCGGACTTCTTCAATATCATGCGCGCGCTGATGTGGTCTGACTGGCAGCGCTCCGGCGCCCCGTCACGCCTCAAGCCGCAGCGGCTTGTCGAAATGGCGACGATCGAAGGCGCACGACTGCTGGGCCTGGGCGATGTGACCGGATCTCTCGAGCCCGGCAAGCGAGCCGACATCATCCTGGTGCGCAAAATGGATGTGAACATGGCGCCGGTCATGGACCCATATTATTCGCTGGTTTTCTCCGGCCAGCCTTCGAATGTCGACACCGTCATCGTTGATGGCCGCATCGTCAGCATGGGCGGCAAGACCACGTCGATCGACCTCGACAAGGTGGTGCGCGAAGCGGTGACATCGGCGCTCGAGATCCGGGGCCGGATGACATAGCGCCTGGCCTCGACCGTTTTAACTTGTGACATAAATTTCTGTTCCGCATCGTGGGCGACGCCTGTTTCCGCTCTTGCGGCCGCTGTCGGGATTGCTGAAGACTAACGGCAATACGGACAGGGAGGAAAAATCCATGGCGGCGAACAGGCGCGATTTCATGGCGGGCATAGCCGGCACGGCACTGGCCGGAAGCATTCCTGTCCAGGCATTCGCTCAACAGAGTTGGCCCAATCAGCCGGTGAAGGTCATCGTCACCCAGGCTGCGGGCGGCACGCCCGACATCGTCTGCCGCATGGTCTGCGAGCGTCTCAGCCGGGCTCTGGGCCAGCAGTTCGTGGTCGAGAACCGCCCCGGAGCGGGCAATGTGATCGGCGCGCAAGCGGTCGCACGCGCGGCGCCCGACGGCTATACCTTGCTGTGGGCGACGGCGGCGAGCCTCATCACCAATGTCTTCACGGTGAAGTCCCTGCCCTACGATCCGCAGAAGGATTTCATCACGATCGCGCGCATCGCCAAGGGCCCGTTCATCGTCGTCGCCAATCCGAACGTGAGGGCCAATACCTTCCGCGACCTCATCGCGCTGGCCAAAGCCAAACCGGGCGAGCTGAATTTCGCCACCGACGGGCCGCGCAATTTCTCCGGCATGGTCGCAGCCTGGATCAACAAGAACGCGGGCGTCGACATCAAGCAGGTGTTCTATTCGACCATGCCGCAAGGGGTGCAGGACGTGCTGGGCGACCGGGTGCAACTGGCAATCCTCGCCATTCCGACGGCAGCCCCGCTGATCGCCGCCGGCAAGCTGAAAGCACTTGCCATCAGCTCCGCCCAGCGCGCGCCGGGTTTCGAGACGATCGCGCCGATGACGGATACGATCCCCGGCATCGATTTCTACGGCTGGTTCGCGCTCTCGGCGCCGACAGGCACACCACGTCCCGTCATCGAACGGCTCAACGCCGAGACCAGCAAGATCCTCGACGATCCGGGTTTCGCAAAGCCGCTGGCGGACATCGGTTTCTATTCGTTCGGCTCGCATTCGCAGGCCGCCGCCGACAAGGCGGTCAGGGACGAATTCGAATTCTGGCGCAAGCTCGTCGGCGACATCGGCCTGGAACCTGCCTGACTACCGCCTGATCAAAGCGGGCGAAACGAATCCGTCGCCTCGACGAGCCGGGCGAGAATGCCGGGCTCGCTTGTCGCATGGCCGGCGTCGGGGACGATGTGCAGGGTCGAGCGCGGCCATGCGTTATGGAGGTCATAGGCGGTGCGCGGCGGCGTCACCACATCGTAGCGGCCCTGCACGATAACGCCCGGCACGTCGGCCAGCAGATGCATATTGGCGATCAACTCGCCTTCCTCGAGAAAGGCCCTGTTGACGAAATAATGCGCCTCGATGCGCGACAGCGCCATTTCGCCGCGCGTCGCCGGCCCCGTGCGCGGCGCGCGGGGTTTCATCGTCAGCAATTCGCCTTCCCATCCGCACCAGGTGCGGGCCGCCTCCTGCCGTGTGCCGGTATCGTCGCTGAAGAGCCGGCGATGATAGGCGGCGATCAGATCATCGCGTTCCGACGGCGGAATAGGATCGACGAAGCGCTGCCAGCCTTCGGGGAACATCGACGAGGCGCCATGCCGATAGAGCCAGTCGAATTCGAGCTGGCGGGCGGTAAAGACGCCGCGCAACACGAGCGCGCGCACGCGTCTGGGGTGGCGCTGGGCATAGGCGAGCGCCAGCGCAACGCCCCAGGAGCCGCCGAGGATCATCCAGTCCTCAACGCCCAGTTCGGCGCGCAGGCGTTCGATATCGCCAACGAGATGCTGGGTTGTGTTCGCCGCGATTTCCGCATGGGGCGTCGAGCGACCGCAGCCGCGCTGATCGAACAGAACAATGCGATAGATCGACGGATCGAAGAGGCGGCGGTAGTCCGGGTGACAGCCACCGCCCGGGCCGCCGTGAAGGAACAGGGCCGGACGTCCGTCAGGATTGCCGCAGGTCTCCCAATAGAGGCTGTGGCCATCCCCCACTTCAAGCATGCCGCTGGCATGGGGCTGGATCGAAGGATAAAAACTCGCGGTCCGCGGGCCTATATGTTCGTCGACGCTCATTCAAATATCCGTTGCGCAAATAACGTCTGCGCAACTGTCCGTTGCGCATCAGGCGATAGCTTTGGCCTCAACTCTGCCGAGCGCCGCCGTCGTCGGGAACACCAGCGACTTGATGACGACCGGCACCGCGCCTGACGTTTCCAGCATAGCGCCAATATCGATGAAATCGAACTCTTTCAGCACAATTCCGTCGATCGACACGACGGGATTGGCGAGTTTCGTTTCTTCCTGAAGGTGAATGCCGACGAGCCCGCCGATGTCGCCATCGCCGACGAGAACAAGCGGATGGCGGTTGGCAAGCTGCGCCGACAGGCCCTGGGTGACGGCCTGGCAGAAGTGGTCGAGCCGACGGAACGTTGCCGAGCCGCGCCAGCGATAGCAGAGCGCGATCGCCGCCTCGCCATCCTGCAGATCGAGGCGACGCAGGCCGGTCCGGATCGCCTGGGCGATCTTCGGGATGTCCAGTTCCTCCTCATCAAGCGGCAGATCGGGCACGACCACGGGCATGTTGCGCAAAGGCAAAGTCTCGAGCGGCGTCACGAAGATCGTCGAGCCGCTGACCTGGATGGTGTATTGCGATGCGCCGACCACGGTGGCACGGATGCCCTGCTCCGGCTTTTCGATCGGCACGCCCCAGGCCTCGACCCTCTTGACGATGGCCTTGGCCAGGCGCGGGCCGAGATCGCCGAAGCCCGATGTCTGCAGGCCATAGACATATTCCGACACGCCGCCGGAAAAGGTGATGGCATCAGGCTTGATGTCGTTCTTCAAGGGTTCAAGCCGCAGCAGCGCCGCCGTCTGCGGCGACAGTTCCGGCTTGGTCATCGCCTCGAACAGGCGATCGGCCATACGCTCGACCATCTGCCCGCGCTGGTCCTCGGAGATCTCACCGCCCAATTCCAGGGCGAAGCCGGCTTCCTCGGCAAAGCGCCGGCCCGCCTCTTCGAGGCGCACCACCTTGCCGTAAGCATCGAAGGAGACGATGCGGGCGCCGACATCGACAGCGGTCATGTCGGCGACATCGCCATTGGCGCAGACGGCGATCTTCGATGTGCCGCCGCCGATGTCCACGTTCATGATGCGCTTGCCTTCGCGGATCGAGCGCGCGGCCGCGCCCGAGCCGAAAGCGGCCAGAGTGGTCTCCAGGCCATCGCCGGCGCTGACGGAGACGAACTTGCCCGCCTGCGCCGCGAACAGATCGGCGATGGCGCGGGCATTGCTGCGGCGAACGGCGACGCCGGTGAGAATCAGCGCGCCGGTATCGATCGCGATCGGATCGAGACCGGCGATCTCATACTGACGGTCGATAAAGGCGCCGAGCTTTTTGGCGTCGATCGTCATGTCGTCGGCATAGGGCGTCAGCAGAACGTCGGACTCGTGGAAGACCTCGCGCTTCGACACGACATAACGATTGTCGAGCCGTTCCAGCACCAGCCGCGAGAAGACGAGATGCGAGGTGGACGACCCGATATCGACGCCGACGCTGACCAGGCGGATTTCGTCTTCTTCTTCCAGGGAGCGGCGCACATTGGAGAAGAAAACCCTGCCGCCCGGCGCTTCATCACTCATCAACAAATACTCGCATCAGTTCTAATCGATATTGATCAGACGACGGTGTCGCGCTTCTCGGCTTCGCTCTTGTCGGTATTTGGCGCCACGTACCACTTCGGATCCATGCGGCACTGTACGTCGTTCTTCTTCAGCGTCTCTTCGAATTCCTTGCGCAAATACGGATCTTCCATCCAGTAGGGAATGGCCGTGCCGCCCTTGTCGAGGTCGATGGCGGTGTAATCCGTATGCTTGGCGCCGGGCGCGCCGGGATCGCGGCCCGGATTGTGCGGACCGAACCAGGCGGACAGCCGGAAATCGTCTTTCGAGACGCTGAAGTGCTGATGGTACCAGCGCGCGCCGCCTGGGGCGGCTGTGACCATCCCAAACTGCCCGTAATCAAGTCGCATGATGTCGGACGTTTTCCCATCTTTCCACGGCGTAGGCCCATCCCGCTCCGGCCACGAATAGGTATACCCCTGCCCCTTAAGGCAGATCAGGACGGCTGCGGAGGTGTGGGCATGAGCCTTCGAATAGCGGCCGTTTTCGTGTTGTGCGATCCAGTAATAGAACTGGTTATTGGTCATGAACGGCTCGACGCGGCGATAGCCCACGGAGCGCCGGTTATCGAGCGGCAGTTCGCAATTGACCACGTCCGGGATGAAGTTGGTGCGACGCATGGCTAATCCCCGCACAGGGTCCGGCTCGATATCGTCCTTGGCCTTGAAGAAGTCATCGGCGCCGCTGAAACGATCGCGGAAGACGAAGGGGTTGTTGAACACTGCATCGGCGTTGTTGAGCATGTTGAGCACATTTGGCGCCGTGTTGCCGGCGAGCAGCAGCGCGCCGCCGGAGGTGGCGTTGACGACGCGATACCAGGCGTTCATCGGGATCGAGAACATCGAGCCCTTCTGCCATTCGAAGACGTGCTTCTTGGCGTCGCCTTCCTGCCAGACTTCGGTGGTGCCGCGGCCTTCGACGACGAGGAAGATTTCCTCGTACATATGCTTTTCGGGATTCAGCGCGCCGCCCGGTGGCACTTCCACAACGTAGCAACCCCACTTGGTCTCCGTGCCATAAAGCTGGATGAAGTGGCCGCGCCCGCCTCGACGTTTCCAGTTATGCAGCGGCAAATTCGCGACAGTTGATATGCCGATACCCCGGAAGACGGGCACGCCCTCGGCTTCCATCCAGGCATCATACGGAGTCGGCTGTTTTGCGAATTCGCCGAAGCCCGCCTTCTTCGTGCCCGCCGGTTCGTGCCAGTGAACGCCGTCTTTAAGGTCATGGGGCATGGGATCCTCCGGGAATGCAGGGTTTCGCGGACGCGGCGATCCGGCGCGGCGTCACTGTCCTGCTGGTATTCGGACATAAGTCGCTGCCGTGTCAACACGAGGGCGCAGACCGGCAGAAAAGTGCAGGATAACTCATGCCGCTCTCCTGCAGCCATTAAGCGGTTGACAGGAACCGAGGCCTGCGCGACGGAACCGCTTAAGGATTTGTCGGCGGCGCGCCCGGCAAGCTGCGGGCCGGATCGACCAACCGGATCCAAAACGATCGGGATGAAATGGCAAGCGAAGATGACAGGAAGCCTGATGGCTCCCACAATATGGCCGAACATGCGATGGGCCAATATCTCTATCACGAACATGATGGAGAGGCCGATCACGACCACGACGATTTCGAGCTGGATGGACCGCTCGAGGAAAACCCGTTGTGGATTCAGGATAATGTAACGCTGACCAGCGTCGGCATCGACATCGGCTCGTCGGGGACGCAGGTCATTTTCTCGAAGATCCACCTGCGCCGCCTCGCCGAAGATCTGACCAGCCGCTATTACGTGATTTCGCGCGACACGATCTATCTGTCGCCGGTTTCGCTCACCCCCTATGCCAGTGAGACCCGCATCGACGATGCGAAACTGCGCGACATCATCGCCGAGGCCTATGTCGCTGCTGGCGTCGAGAAGCGCGATATCGACACCGGCGCCGTCATCCTCACCGGCGAAGCGCTGCGGCGGGAGAACGCCCAGGCGATATCAGCCATGCTGTCGGAACAAGGCGGCGAGTTCGTCTGCGCCACCGCCGGCCATCACATGGAATCGATGCTGGCTGCCTATGGATCGGGCGCGGCGCAAGCCTCGCTTGATCTGGGACGCCGCGTGCTCAACGTCGATATCGGCGGCGGCACCACCAAGCTCGGCCTGCTGGAAGGCGGCAAGGTCATCGCCACGGCGGCCGTCCATATCGGCGGGCGCCTGCAGGTGACGGAGGACGGCAAGATCGTCCGTCTCGACCCGGCCGGGCGCACGCATGCACGGCGCGCCGGCTTCGACTGGCAGCTCGGTGACACGATTGCCCCCGCCGATCTCGACAGGGTAACCGAAGCCATGGCGGAAACGCTGGTGGCCGCGCTCACCGCCAGGCCGCTGCCGCACGATGTCGAACATCTCTATCTCACCGATCCGATTGCCGATTTCGGCGATGTCGCAGGCATGATGTTCTCCGGCGGCGTCGGCGAATATGTCTACGATCGCGAGCAGCGCGACTTCAACGACATGGGCAAGCGGCTGGGCGCGGCGATCCGCGCGAAGGTCGAAGCCGGCCGGTTTCCCTGGCCGATGCTGCCGGCGCGGGAGTGTATCCGGGCGACGGCTCTCGGCGCTTCCGAATACAGTGTCCAGCTCTCCGGCAACACCAGCTACATCTCCAATCCGGGCGCACTCCTGCCCCGGCGCAATCTGCAGGTTCTGCAGCCGCCGTTCGAGGCGGGCGACGACGACGTGGTGGACGCCAAGGCTTTGGCGAAGGCCATCGCCTCCCACCGCAAGGCGTTCGAACTGGAAGATGCGGAGACCGATATCGCGCTGGCGCTGCGCTGGAGCGGCGCCCCGGCCTATGAGCGCATCCTAGGCTTTGCCCAGGGCATTGCCGCAGGCCTTGCCGACAAGATCGCCAGGAACCTGCCGATCTATGTGATGCTCGATGGCGACGTTGCCCAGACTTTAGGCGCTGTGCTGCGGGAAGACTGCAAGGTGAACAGCGAAATCCTGGTCATCGACGGCGTCATGCTGATGGATTTCGACTACATCGACCTCGGCAAGGTGCGCATCCCGTCCTATACGGTCCCGGTCACGATCAAATCGCTGGTGTTCAGCGAAGATCCGCGCGGCCCGCGCGCCCGGGAGGTGCTGCACCACCGCGAACATGAGCACGGTCATGACCACAGCCACGGGCATTCGCACGGGCATTCGCACGGACATGGCCAACATCACGACCACGCGCATGATCATGTGCATTCGCACCAACACGAACACGGTCATGCACACGATCACTCCCATGGACATCACCATGGCGAGAAACACCGTTGAAATGCCAAACGCACCTGGAACTTGCATCGATTCACGATATGTCGCTACGATCGGCGACGCACCGCAGCGCCATGGTTACGTTCTTGCCTAATGGGCCAGTCGGGAGCATAAAAAATACAAGATCAGGAGGAAGCTGTGCTTAGCGTCAGATTGCTCAACACGGAATACAAAACCCAGAAGGGTCCTGCCGTCCGCGCGGCGCAGGACGTGTCGTTCGAAGTGCCGAAGGGCAAGTTCTTCACGCTTCTAGGGCCTTCCGGCTGCGGCAAGACCACGACCCTGCGCTCGATCGCCGGACTTGAACGGCCGACCTCGGGCGACATCGAGGTCAGCGGGCGCGTCGTCTATTCCTCCAGGAACGGCGTCTTCGTGCCGCCCAACAAGCGCAACTTCGGCATGGTGTTCCAGTCCTACGCCATCTGGCCGCACATGACGGTGTTCGCCAATGCGGCGTTTCCACTGGAAGTGCGCAAGAACCGGCCGTCGAAACAGCAGATCCGAGACAAGGTAATGAGCGTGTTGAGCGCGGTGGCGCTCGATCATCTCGCCGACCGCGACGCGACAAAGCTCTCCGGCGGCCAGCAGCAGCGCCTGGCGCTCGCCCGCGCCCTGGTGATGGAACCGGAACTGCTGCTGCTGGACGAGCCGCTGTCGAACCTCGACGCCAAGCTACGCGATCGCATGCGCTTCGAGCTCAAGCGCATCCAGCGCGACAACGGCATCACCACCATCTACGTCACCCACGACCAGGGCGAGGCGCTGGCGCTGTCGCATGAGATCGCGGTGATGAACGAGGGCAAGGTCGTCCAGATCGGCCCGCCGCGCGATATCTATGACCGGCCGAAGACGAAATTCGTCGCTGACTTCATCGGCACGACGAATTTCATCGAAGGCCAGGTGCAGGGCCGTGACGATTCGACCCAGCGCTGGCGCATCCACACCGCCATCGGCGATATCCTGGTGAAGAGCGACGCGCCGTTCTCAGCCGGCTCGAAGGCTGCCATCTCGATCCGCCCCGAAGATGTGGAACTGTCGGAACGGCCGTTCACGGCGGATGCCGCCTCGAACGTGTTCGGCGGCACCGCCGATACGACGGTGTTTCTCGGCGACTTCGTCGACGTGCAGGTGAAGGTCGGCCAGGCGATGCTGCAATCGCGCTCGCATCCCTCGCTGCGGGCGAGCGACGGCGCGGCGCTGCACGTACGCATCGATCCGGAAAAATGTATCGCGATTGCGGATGACAGCGGCGTTCGCGCCGGCTGACCCGCGATCAATCTGGGGCATGAGCCCCGCAACAAGCCAGGAGCAAATTGATGGCGAAAGACGCAGTAGTTTCGGATGATCTGGCGAAGAAATTCGCCACGGAAAAGGACACGCCCTATCTGCGCTGGGTGCGCGACGAGGGCCTCGACATCGTCAGCGCGCATTACATCCGCAACCTGCGGACGGCCGAACTGAAGCCGTGGGCGCGGCGCGGCGGTAAGGGCCTCTATATCAATCACGAAGCCTCGCGCACCTCGAACGATTGCTACATCTGCGAGATCGCACCGGGCAAGAAGCTGGAACCGCAGCGGCAGCTCTTCGAGGAAATGATCCTGGTGCTCGAGGGCCGCGGCTCGACCAGCGTGTGGAACGATAGCGGCAAGAAGATCACCTTCGAATGGAAAGCCGGCGCGCTGTTCGCCATTCCGCTCAACACCTGGCATCAGCACTTCAACGGCTCCGGCCAGGAAGCGGCCCGCTTCGTCGCCGTCACCAATGCGCCGCCGGTCATCAACCTGTACGAAGACATCGGCTTCGTCTTCAACACGGCGCATGACTTCAAGAGCCGCTTCGCCGGCGAGCCGGACTATTTCAGCGCCAAGGGCGAACAGAAGGGCCTGCTGCTGGAGACCAATTTCGTGCCTGACGCGGTCAACCTGCCGCTGATCTCGGCCAAGGAGCGCGGCGCCGGCGGCGGCCATATCCGCTTCAACATGGCGAAGGGCTCGATGAACAGCCACATTTCGCAGTTCCCAATCGGCACCTACAAGAAGGGCCATTGCCATGGCCCCGGCGCACACGTCATCATCCTGTCGGGCGAGGGCTATTCGCTGATGTGGCCGGAAGGCGAGGAGCCGCGGCGCTACGACTGGGAAGTCGGCACCATGATCGTGCCGCCGAACATGTGGTTCCACCAGCACTTCAACACTGGCAATTCGCCGGCCCGCTATCTCGCCTTCAAGCACGAGACTGTGTCGATCCGCAACGGCCAGGGCGTGCCCAAGGCCTGGATCAGCCGCCGCATCGGCGGCGACCAGATCGACTATGCCGACGAGACGCCGCTGGTGCGCGACATCTTCGCCAAGGAACTGTCGAAGAACGGCCTGACGCCGAAGATGGACGACGCCTACAAGACGGAGCTCGAGAGCCTGCCGCCGAAGGCTGCCTGACAAGACATCAATGATCCCCGCCTGACGGCGGGGATCATTTTTCCGCACATTGAAGATTCAAATTCGAGGCAGATCATGTCCTTCATCGACCAACGCGAACGAGATCGCGCCCATGCCGGCGGCATGCACGTCAACTTCTACGAAGAGGCCGTGAAGGCGTCGGAAGAGTTCCGCAAAGAGTACGACAGCCGCATGAATGTGGTGAAGGCTGCCGAGATGCCGTTCGAACGGTCGCCAGACGGACTGATCAAGCACATCATCCACGAGAAGATGAACACCAAGGAGTGCTGCCTCGACATCTACATGCAGTTCCTGCCGCCGGGCAAAGCCTCGGGCAAGCACCGTCATCTGTCGGAAGAGGTTTTCTACGTGGTCGAAGGTAAGGGCTACGACCTGCACTGGGACGTCAAGTTCGACTGCCACGACCTGATGGAATTCGAATGGGCGGCGGAGCCGCAGAAGTTCGAGTGGCAGCAGGGCGATTTCGTCTACATCCCGCCCTATTGCGCCCACAAGCATTTCAACTCGGACCCGAACAATGAGGCGCGCCTAATTGTGGTAACCAGCCGCATCATCAAGGCGATGGGCTTCGACTGGTTCGAGCAGTTGGAGAATGCGGAAGGATATTGAGTCATGTGCGGCGATGACGACGACAGCGGCCCGAGCCGGCTCGAGGAACTGCTGTACGACCGCTATCTCGTCCATGCCCGCTCCCTGCTGGCGCAGGCCGAGCGGCGCGGCCCAGGCCAAGGCGCTAATACTGACGAAGTGATCGCCGCGATCGACAGGCTGTTTACCGATGCGCTGGCGCGCAGCGTCAAGGACGCGGAAGGCGTCGACGACGAGAAGCGCTACGACCTGCTCTCCCTACAGCCACTCGCCTTCGCGCGGCTCGCAGGCTTCCTGGCCGCACATCTGTCGTTACAGGAAGACCCGCTGCGCAAGGTGATGGAAGCGCTGATGCATGGTTATGCGGAGGCCGAGCGCATCCAGCCGGACCACGGGCATGATCATGGCGATGGTGAGGGGTTTCACCAGCATTGAAACTTAAGGGCCACAGACACTGTCATCCCCGACGCGCCGCAGGCGCGAGCGGGGATCCAGACCTGACGATTCACCGCATCGGATGCCAGTCGAAGATGTGTGAATGCCATAGCCGCTGCGCAGGCGTCGGGGATGACAGGTTGAGCACTGCCCTCAGATCTTGAAGGCTTCCAGCGTCTCCGGCGCGAACAGTTCCTCGGCCTTCAGCAGGCGCGGCGAGAGGCCGCATTCGTGGTGATAGCGCAGGAAGGTGTCGAGCTGGGACCGGTTGTTCTCGAAACCGTATGACCAGTAATCGTCGCCCATTTCGCGGCGGGCTTCCTCTATGTCATGCGACAGCCACGGCACCATCGCCTTCAGGGCCGCGGTCTCCTGCAGATCGTGATAGGTGCGGCGCTGCGCCTCGCAGAAGGCCTTGAACAGCGACTGGGCGATCCAGCGGTTGGCCTCGTAGACCTCGCGGCGGATGGCGATGGTGTGCATGATCGGAAAAATTTTGGTCTTGCGATAATAGTCGAGCTCGATGGGGCGATAGTCCTCGAACAGACGCTTGACGGTGACGCCGTCATAGGTCGAAGGCTTGCGCGCCGTATGGAAAGCGTCGATCTCGCCGCTGCGCAGCATCTGCGCCAGGGTGCGGTCCTCGGGGATCGGCGTGACCTTGATCTTCTCGGGCAGGTTGAGCTTGATCTTCTCGTAGCGGCCGGGCTCTTCCTCGCCGCCGGTGTGATAGGTGACGCTGTCGACCGGCACGCCGTAGTGATCGGACAGAATGCCGCGGATCCACACCGGCGCCGTCATCTGGAATTCCGGCACGCCGATCTTCTTGCCGATCAGATCCTTCGGCTCCTTGATGCCGGATTTGGCATTCACGAAAATGCAGGAGTGGCGGAAGAAGCGCGACGGGAACACCGGAATGGCGATGAACGGCTTCGGGTCGCGATGCAGCGACACCGAATAGGACGACAGCGACATTTCCGACACGTCGAATTCGCGATAGCGCGCCATGCGAAAGAACGTCTCTTCGACCGGCATGTCGAGATAGTTGATATCGATGCCGTCCGGCTGCACGGAACCGTCCTGAATGGCGCGGGTGCGGTCGTAATTCCAGCAGCCCAGCGTGAGTTTAAGTTTCGACATGTCAGGTTTCCTCCTGTCTGATTGAGGCGCGCCGAATCCTGCGAGGACGACCGGCGCACCGCTTATGTCTGGATGCCCGCGATCAATAGAACTGGTCGAAATGCAGTTGTCCGACCGGAACTCTTGCCTTGATCAGCATTTTCATCACCGCCTGCGACATCAGCGGCGGGCCGGCGAAATAGACCTCATACTGGGACAGCTTCTCGCCGAACAGCATTTCGGCGATGTCGTGCACGAAGCCGGTATGGCCGGTCCAGCCCTCCGCGCCTTCCGGCATGGAGATCGCCGGGTGATAGTGGATGCGCTCGCCATAGCCGTCGAGCAATTGCAGGATGCTCTCGCCGCAGATATCGCGCGGCGAGCGGCCGCCGTAGACGAATTCGATGCTGCGGCCCTTCAGGGCCGGACTGGCGGCGGCGCCGCGGGCGATGGAGACCATCGGTGACAGGCCGGAACCGCCGGCAAGGCAGAGAATGTCGCGCGGCGCGTCCTCGCGCAGATAGGCCATGCCGTAAGGCCCGTCGAGACCGACGCTATCGCCGATCTTCAATTTATCGAACAGGCTCGTCGTCGCCTCGCCGCCCGGCACGCGCTTGATCTGGAAATGCCACTCGTCGCCAAGGTTGGTGACATTGCTCATCGAGTAGGCGCGGTCGCCGCCGACGCCGGGCACCGAGAGCAGCGCATACTGTCCTGGCAGGAACAGGTTGGACTGCTTGAGATTGAAGCGGAATTCGCGGATGTCGTGGGTGAGGTCGTCAATGCCCGCCAGAACGGCCTCGGTCTTACGCGGCAGATGCTTGCTTTTGTAATTGTCGCGCAGGCTGACCTTGATGGTGCAATCGCCCTTCGGCTGCGCCTGGCAGCCGAGAAACCGCTTGCGGGCGATGTCGCGCTCGTTCAGGCCGGGCGGGTTGGCGCGGCGATGCTCGACCTCACCCTCGATGAGCTCGAATCGGCAATTGCCGCAGGACCCGACATTGCACTCGTAGGGAAAACCAAGTCCGTGGCGGACCGCCGCACGGGCGATCGTATCGTTCTCGCAATCATATTCGAGATTTGCTGCGGGGATCGTGATCTTCGCCATTTCCTCAACCATCCTGTTACGTCGTCAATAGATCGCGGGGGCCTTGTGTCCCAACCGCGAGGAAATCGTGGTCGCCGTCTCGACGAGCAGCGGCAGAAAGCGCTCCAGCATCGCATCGCTCATGCGCTGCTGGGGACCCGCAATGCCGATGGCGGCGACGACGCGCCCCTCGGCATTGCGAACCGGTGCGGCGATGGAGCGCATGCCGACCTCGCACTGTTCGTCTTCGAGGGCATAACCGGTCTTGCGGATATGCGCCAGAGCCTGGCGCAAATGCTGTGGATCCGTATCGGTTTTCGGGGTTCTGGGCTGCAGGGGGTGTCCCAGGATGGCCTCCACCGCCGCCGGCTGCTCGAACGCCAGCATGGCCCTGCCCTCGGAGGAACAGAACGCTGGCTTGCGCTCGCCAAGATTGGCGCGCATGCGAATGGCCTGCGTGCTTTCAAGGTCATAGACGTAGATGATCTCGTCGCCATCGAGCAAGGCAAGATGGACCGTCTCGTTGGTGGCATCACGCAGGGCGAAGATGTGGGGCCGCGCCTCGTTGGAGATGTTCATGCGCTGGCGCACCAAAGCGCCGAGGCCGAACAGCGCGATGCCGAGACGATATTTCTCGTTTTCCTTGTTCTGTTCGAGCATGCCCTCGGCGACCAGGGTCGAGGCCAGGCGATAGACCGTACTCTTGGCGACGCCGAGCTTTTTCGACAATGCGGTGACGCCGAGCTCGGCTTCGCCTTCCGAGAAACACTTGAGCAGCCGCACGGCGGTGCCGACGGACGACAGACGCTGCGGACCGGGACGGCCGGGCTTGGCGACTAGCGCCGGCTCCGCTACCGACGACGGCATACTCGTCTCCAGGCGGGTTTCAGCCATGCGGCCTTGCCTCGATTGGCTGTGCCGGAACAGATATGGAAATCCCGAGGCGGGCCGCAAAATCGCCGGCGACGATGTCCGCCGCCGTTTCCTGCACGATGAAGGTCATGCCGACCCGCATCTTGGGGTCCTGCATCTCCGATCCCAGCGCCTGACGTTCGATCGGCTCTCTCGGCATGGTCTGGACGACCTCGATCGCACCGTCTGGCTCGCAACGCGCAGTACCTTTCACCCGCAGGATCGACGCGGCATGAGCTTCGAGCGTGGCCTGCAGGGCCGCAGCCAAAGCCTCGAACGCAATCGGCGCCGGCAGCGGCGTAAATGCGCTCGTCACATGATCCGAATGGTGGGCGTGGATATGATGGCCTGCGTGGTCTTCGTGATCGTGATGATGCGTGTGATCGTGACACTCTTCGGTGCAGATATGTTCGTCCATATGCGCATCCTGCACGGCCGCCACGATCACTGCGGCGGGCAGATCGCCTTTCGCCGACGGCATGATGCGGGCCACGGGCCGCAGTTCATGGATGGCAGCGCGCGCCGCCGCTATTTCGGCGTCCGTGGCAATGTCGGTCTTGGTCAGCGCGATCGCGTTGGCGCAGACGATCTGGCTGACGCATTCGGGGTGACGGAGCAATTGCGCCGGGCCGCGCCGGGCGTCAAACGTGGTGACGACGCCGGCAATCTCGTAGCGCTCGGCGATCAGTTCGTGCGCCTGCAGCGCGGCGATGATCGGCTTTGGATCGGCGATGCCGGTGGTTTCGATCAGCACCCAGGAAAAGCGCGGAATCGTCCGGTGCAGCCGCTCCCAGAACAGCCGTTCCAGGGTGGCGTTCAGGTCCTCGCTGGCGGCGCAGCAGGCGCAGCCGTTCTCGAGCAGGAGCGGCGCTTCGCTCGAGGTCTGCACCAGCCGGTCATCGAGACCGACTTCGCCGAGTTCATTGACGACAACCATGGAGCCGGCGAATTCAGGCGCGCGCAGCCATTTCGAAAGCAGGCTGGTTTTGCCGCTGCCCAGAAACCCCGTGAGGATGAGGATGGGAACCCTCGTGCGCTGCGCCATAGGCCTTGCTCCGTGCGCGCCTAGATTTCGATAAAGACGGCATCACCATCGACGAACGTCTGGTAGGTCTTGATCGGAATCATGCACGGGGGCTCGACCACCTCGCCCGTCTTGATGTTGAACACGCCGTTGTGAAAATCGCATTCGACATTGTCGCCCATGATCGGGCCCTCGGACAGCGATCCCGGACCATGGGTGCAGGTGTCGTCGGTGACGTAGAAGGCGCCATTCAGGTTGAACACCGCCAGCACAAGATCACCGCTTTCAACCCGGATCGCCGTTCCCTCATCCACATCGGCGGTCTTGCACAATTCGATTCTTGCCATTGTCTCGGACTTCCCCACTTCTAGTTATTCATAGATCAGTTCTAAATTGACGGCCTTCGCACGGCGATGTAGAACCGCACCGAAATTTGCGGAACGTCGTTCCGCATAAAGGAACTACCCGGGTTCTAGCAGGCGTCACAACGCCGGTCAACGATCAGAAGCTGGAAGCTGGGAACTCATGGTATGATGCTCGGGAAGGGCAACCGCGAGAGTTCCTGAAATAGTCTGGAGGATGCGAAAATGCTGAAAAAAGAACAAAACGACTATCTGTGCCAGACTGGGCCCGGCACGCCCATGGGCAACCTTTTCCGCTGCTACTGGATGCCCGCCCTCCTCAGCGAGGAGCTGCCCGAGAACGATTGTCCGCCCGTCCGGGTGAAACTGCTGGGCGAGCGCCTGCTGGCCTTCCGTGACAGCGAAGGCAAGCTCGGCCTTATCGACGAATTCTGCGCCCATCGCGGCGTTTCGCTGTGGTTCGGCCGCAACGAGGATTGCGGATTGCGCTGCCCCTATCACGGCTGGAAATACGACGTGAACGGCCAATGCGTCGACGTGCCGTCGGAGCCCGCCGAATCCGGCTATGCCAAGAAGATCAAGCTGAAGTCCTATCCGTTGATCGATCAGGGCGGCGTGCTGTGGACCTATATGGGCGATCCGGAAAAGCAGCCGCCGCTGCCGGAGTTCGAATTCTCGACGGTGCCGCTGAACCAGACCTTCACGACCAAGCGCATCCAGGAGTGCAACTGGCTGCAAGCGATGGAAGGTGGGATCGATTCCAGCCACGTCTCCTTCCTGCATCGCGGCGATCTGTCGAACGATCCGTTGTTCAAGGGCGCCGCCGGCAACAAGTATAACATGCAGGACCTGTCGCCGGTCTTCGAGGTCGTTGAAAGCGACGGCGGCCTGCTGATCGGCGCGCGCCGCAATGCCGAAGACAATCAGTATTACTGGCGCATCACCCCCTGGGTCATGCCCTGCTACACCGGCGTGCCGCCGCGCGGCGACCATCCGATTCACGGCCACTTCTGGGTGCCGATCGACGACGAGAGCTGCTGGGCGTGGAGCTACGACTATCATCCGACCCGGGCGCTGACGGAGACCGAAGTCGCCGCCATGAAAGACGGCAAGGGCGTTCACGTAAAGTATGTGCCCGGCACCTATCGTCCGCTCGCCAACAAGGACAACGACTACCTGATGAATCGTGCCGCTCAGAAAGCTGGAAAGACCTTCAGCGGCATCGAGGGCATCGGCATGCAGGACGCCTCGCTGCAGGAAAGCATGGGGCCGATCTGCGACCGCACCAAGGAGAACCTGGTCGGCACCGACAACGGCATCATCATGGCGCGCCATCGCCTGATGCGGGCGGCGCGCGCGCTGGCCGATAAGGGAACAGTCCCGCCCGGCGTCAACCCGGAGCACCACAAGGTGCGCCAGGCGGCGCTGCTGCTGCCGCGCGACGTCCAATACAAGGACGGCGCCAAGGAAGCGCTCGTGGCCCGCAAAGGTGTTCGCCAGACCTCGGTCTGATTTCTACGTGAATGACAGAAAGCCCGCCGTCCCAACGGCGGGTTCCTATTTTGGAGGCAGCGATGCAAAGCGAATCCGCCCGGATGACCACCGCCCGCGAGGCGAGCTACCGTGTCCAGTATCCGAATTCGAAACCGCGTGCGGTGAAGGTCATCGCGCTCGATCCTGCAAGTGCGAGGATCGTCGATGAGATTTCCAAGAAGTCCTGGAACGGCGCAGCTTTTTTCACAGCGCCTTCGTTCACGACGGAAGAGACGCCGGGCGCCACCGGAAGCGGCCTAAAGGCCTGGTTGAAAGATCTCGCCGGCCGCACGATGGACCTCGTGTCGGAAATCGAGCATTGCGATTTCGCCGTCGTCATTACCACGGCCGGCACCGATGCCCGCGCGGTATCCGTCATAGCCGACGCCTGCGCGCTGTATCACAAGTCCCTCGTCGGGCTTGTCGTGCCGGGCACCGATGACAGCGATGCGGCCGTGACCCAATCGATGAAGCATTTGCGGCCCTATACGCGCATGCTCGTGATCGCCAGCGGCACGGATTATATCGAAGCCATGCTGACGGCGCTGCGCGCCTGAGAGAACGAGCCCTCCATGGCGAAAACGCCCGAGCAGATTATCCGCGATTTCTGCCAGCTATGGGAAGACCAGGACATTGACGGCATCGTCAATGCATGCACCGAGGACGTGCGCTATGCCAATGTGCCGATCCCGGAAATGATCGGGCGCGACGCAATGCGCAAATTCATCTCGCGCAATTTGACCGCTGCCGACAAGGTCGAATTCAAACTTCTATCTATCGCCACCGCCAGCGACGGCCGCACGGTTCTGACCGAGCGGATCGATGCCTTTCATTTCGGCGACAAGCGCGTACCGCTCCTCCTGATGGGCACCTTCGTTCTGCGCGGCGACAAAATTTGCGAGTGGCGCGACTATACCGACGTGGGAACTTTCGTCAGCCAGATGACCGCGATCGGGCAAAGGCCGGGACCGGGAATCCTGCAGGATTAATTCTCTGCGAAATGGTCAATCGTTAGGTCTGGATCCCCGCCCGCCCCTTGCGCGGCATCGCGGATGACACACCATAGTGCCTGTTCTAAACATGGACCCTCTCCTGCTCAGGCAGCCCCTATGAAGGCTCACAAATGATCGCGATGCGCAGTCTGCTCTCCGGCATCGCAGCCGCCATACTGCTTTGCGCCGTTGCGTCGGCCCAGGAAGGAGCCGATTTCTATAAGGGAAAGACGGTCAATTATATCGTCGCCACGCCGCCCGGCGGTGGATACGATTCCTACGGCCGGATGGTCGCCGAATACATGCAGAAATATCTGCCAGGCTCGACCTTCGTGGTGAAGAACGTGCCGGGCGGCGGGCATCTGATCGGCGCCAATGCGATTTATGCGGCGCGGCCGGATGGATTGACCGTCGGCACCTTCAATATCGGCCTGATGTACAGCCAGCTGACAGGGCAGCCGAACGTCAAGTTCGATCTGTTGCAATTTTCCTGGATCGGCAAGGCCGCATCCGATCCGCGCGTCGTCGTCGTCGCCAGCCAATCGAAGGTGATGAACTGGAAGGACGTCGTCGAACAGACGCAGCCGCTCAGCTTCGGCGCCGCAGGCATAGGCAGCGCCTCCTATCTCGAGACGGTGATCCTGGCGACAGCCCTGAAGCTGCCGATCAATATCCGCAGCGGCTATACGGGCTCCGACGACCAGATCGCCATGCGCCGCGGCGAAATCGTCGGCGCCATCGCCTCGCGCGCGGCTTACGAACAGTTCGTCAAAAACGGTTTCGGCCGGGTGGTGGCGCAGATCGGCGGTTCCGAAAAGGATGCGCCGCAATTGGCAACGCTCGTCGCCGACCCGCGCGGCAGGGAACTGGTTTCACTGGTGCAGTTCCAGGGCGATATCGCCCGGCTGACCGCGGGACCACCGCATATCGCGGCGCCGCAGCTCGGCGCCCTGCGTGATGCCTATCGCAACGCGCTGGAAGATCGCGACCTGCGCGCCCGCGCCGAAAAACTGGAACGCCCGGTCGAGCCGCTCTATGGCGACGATGTGCTGCAATCGCTCCGCGTCGCGCTCGATCAGAAGCCCGAGACGATCCAGATTCTCAAGGATGCGCTCAACGCCCGGAAGCGCTGAACGACACCGATCAGTGACCTGTCTTTTTGTCCTCGTCGCCGACGATGCCGCCGCGCGGCACCGGCGTTCCGATGCCCAGCGGCTTGGCGTCGATCAGCACGAAAGCCATGCGGCAGACTTCCGATGAACGATTGATCCATGAATGATACGTGCCGCGCTGGATCATGACGTCGCCGCGATGCAACGTCACCATGCGGCCCTCGTCCATCTCCATGTCGATCTCGCCATCGAGCACGACGATATAGTCGATCGTCTCGGTGCGATGCATGCGCGGATGATTGCCGGGCGGATATTCGGCGATCATGAAGCGCGTGCCATTGACCGGCGGATAAGTCCCCAGCTTGCGACTGCCCATATCCTCGACCGTTTCACCGATCGGCATGTCGCAGGGCATAGAATCCGTGCTCCACATCAAAGTCGTGAACTGACCGGGTGCGGAGCCGCCGCGCACGTTCTGCGCCGGCCCGTCGATGATGGCCTTGGCGGAGCCCTTGTCGTCATGTCCCGTGACGACGCGGCGGATCGGCTGCGGTTTATTCTCGCTCATGTCTTCCTCCCGTTGTTCTGAATTTATGGCTCTATCCGTGCCGCGCCAGAACCTCCTGCACCGCCTCGACGAGCCTGTCTTCGACGACGGCGAACTGCGCCTTCTGGCGCAATTCGAGATAGTCGGCCCGGTCCTTGGTGGAGGCTGCGAGTTCGGCGCCCAGCACGAGATCGCGAATGGTCACTTCGCCCTTCTCGCGCTCGTTCGAGCCCTGGATCACCGCACAGATCGAACGGCGGCGGTCGGCATATTTCAACTGCGCGTTCATGCCGGAGGAGCCGAGATAAAGCTCGGAGCGGATGCCCGCGGCGCGCAGCTTCGTGACGAAGCCCTGGTAGCGCGCGGCCTGATCCTTGTCGAGAACGAGCACGACGACCGGGCCGCGCGTCGCCTCGCTGGTGACGATCGGCGATTTGATGGCGGCAAGCGCCGCAAGCAGGCGCGAGACACCGATGGAAAAGCCGGTCGCCGGCACCGGCTCGCCGCGAAAGCGCGCCACCAGACCGTCGTAGCGGCCGCCGCCGCCGACGGAACCGAAACGCACGGGGCGGCCGTGTTCGTCCTTCACCTCGAAGGTGAGTTCGGCCTCGTAAACGGGACCGGTGTAATATTCGAGCCCGCGGACCACGGCAGGATCGATGACGATACGGTCGCCGTAGCCGGCAGCCTCGAACAGCTCCGCCATCGCCTCGAGTTCGGCGACGCCTTCGAGGCCGCGCGCCGATTCGCCGACGGTCTTGCGCAGTTTGGCGA
Source organism: Terripilifer ovatus (assembly GCA_029222685.1). Classification (GTDB taxonomy): domain Bacteria; phylum Pseudomonadota; class Alphaproteobacteria; order Rhizobiales; family Beijerinckiaceae; genus Terripilifer; species Terripilifer ovatus. The sequence continues at coordinate 190,530 of JARHVB010000014.1, forward strand.
GCGTCCCGGCATTGGTGGCGATCCGGGCGGCGGTGAAATCGAGAATGCGATCGATCGCCGAACTGGCGAGGTCGGCGCCTTTGGTGAAATCGCCGGATTCGTCCTTGCGTCCCGCGCCGAGCAGCAGGCGCACGCCGTTCGGTCCGAGCCGGTCGAGCTTGTCGATGGCTCGCAGCACGATCAATTTTTGCGCGCCGCGACCCTCGCCTTCCAGGCCCGCGGCTTCGAGCACGCCGTCGAGCACCTTGCGGTTGTTGACCTTGATCACATAGTCGCCGCGCCTGATGCCGAGCTTTTCCAGCGTATCGGCGGCCATCATGCAGATTTCTGCATCGGCAGTGACGGAGGCGGACCCCACCGTGTCGGCATCGAACTGCATGAACTGACGGAACCGGCCGGGGCCTGGCTTTTCGTTGCGGAACACGAACCCGGCCCGGTAGCTGCGATAGGGTTTCGGCAATTGGTCAAAATGCTCGGCCACATAGCGGGCCAGCGGCGCCGTCAGATCGTAGCGCAGGCTCAGCCACTGGTCGTCATCGTCCTGGAACGAGAAGACGCCTTCGTTCGGCCGGTCGAGATCGGGCAGGAACTTGCCCAGGGCTTCGGTATATTCGATGAACGGCGTTTCGACGGCCTCGAAACCATAGAGTTCATAGGTCTCGCGGATGGCGACCATGACCCGATTCGTGGCGGCGATTTCCACCGGGCCGCGATCGGCGAGGCCGCGCGGCACGCGCGCCTTGACGGTGGCTGATTTCGAATCGGATTCGGTCATGGGGCAAAAAGAACCTGTTAACGGAGCAAGACTGGCTTTTAGAGCGCTTTCCGGCAAAGGGAAATCGCCTTTTGAGGCAGGCCCGGCCCCGGCCGCGACCAGGCAAATGCCGATTGTTTGATTTCTTCCACCACTTGCCGATCAGGCGCAAAAAGGCCATGTTCCGCGAGGATTCTCGACCAAATGCTGGTTTCCGGCAGACCCGGCAGTGCCTCCCGAAAGACTCGCTCTTCCGAAAGACCTGTCGCCACCCTCAACCACAGAGACGCGCGTGCTGTTTACAAGCCAATCCGCCGTGAAACGAACGACCAGAAACGCAGCCGCCGCCGGTCTTGCCCTGCTCTGCCTGAACCTTCCGGCCGCGAATGCACGAGAGTCCCGCGCGATCGCAACGCCGTTCGAAGTCAGTGGCAGCCCCGCAGGCAATTATCTCGCGGCCCTGTCCGCCTCGTCCCAGCGCGACACGCTCGCCGCCTCCACTTATTTCCGCGAAGTCCTGCGCTTCGACCCGCGCAACCCGGTCCTGATCGAGCGCGCCTTCGTGTCCTCGATCGCCAACGGCGACATGCCGCAGGCGATGGGCCTGGCGGAACGACTTCTGCGCAGCGACCCCCGCAACGGTCTCGCCAACCTGGCGCTCGGCGTGCGCGCCATCAAAACTCGGCAATTCGCCGCGGCACGCACCTATCTCGCCAAGGGCGGCGGTTTCCGCCAGGGCGAGATCACGTCCATCCTGCTGACCGCCTGGGCCTTCGCCGGCGCCGGCGATTACAACAAGGCAATCGAGACGACCGACAAGCTGGCGGATCGCCGGCTCAGCCTGTTTCGCGACTATCACGCCGGCCTGATCCTGGACATCGCCAAGCGGCCCGCCGAGGCGGCAAAGCGCATGCGATCGGCCTATGAAGCAGAAAACGGCACGCTGCGGCTCGTCGATGCCTATGCCCGCATCGAATCGCGCCAGGGCCACAACGATGAAGCGTTGAAGGCCTACAAGGCTTTCGACGACCAGTTGCCGCGGCATCCGGTGATCGTGCAGGCCATGCAGCAACTCGCGGCGGGCAAGCAGCTCGATTCGGTTCTGAGCACGCCGGTCGCCGGTGCGGCGGAAGTGCTGTACGGCCTGGCATCGGCCGGCGGCAGCCAGGGCGACGAACTCGCGGCGATCATCTATCTGCGCCTGGCGCTGTGGCTGCAGCCCGATCATGCGCTCGCCATCATCAGCCTGGGCGACGCCTACGAGCGCATCAAGCAGGAAGCGCGCGCCATCGACGTGTTCGAGAGCATGCCGGCCAGTTCGCCCCTGAAAGCCACTGCCGATCTGCAGATCGCCTTCGTGCTTGAGAAACTCGACCGCAAGGACGAGGCGATCGAACACCTCAACGCCATCGTCAAGGACCAGCCCAAGGATCCCGACGCTTTGCTGGCGCTCGCCAACATCCAGCGCTCGCGCAAGCTGTTCGCCGAAGCGGCCCAGACTTATACGAAGGCGCTGGATGCCTCGGCCCAACGCGGCAAGACCGACTGGACGATCTATTATTATCGCGGCGTCAGCTACGAGCGCAGCAAGCAATGGCCGCTGGCGGAAGCCGATTTCAAAAAGGCGCTCGAGATGGTGCCGGAAAATCCGGTCGTGCTGAACTATCTCGGCTATTCCTGGGTGGATCAGGGCCTCCATCTCGACGATGCCTTCAAGATGCTGAAGCGCGCCGTCGAGTTGCGGCCGCGCGACGGCTATATCGTCGACAGCCTCGGCTGGGCCTATTACCGCCTCGGGCAATATGACGATGCGGTCGCCCAACTCGAACGCGCCATCGACCTGAAGCCGTCAGATCCCGTCATCAACGACCATCTTGGCGACGCCTATTGGAAGGTCGGGCGCAAGCTCGAAGCGCAATTCCAGTGGAACCATGCGCGCGATCTCGACCCCGAACCCGAGGAACTGCCGAAAATCCTGCGCAAGATCGAAAGAGGCATGGACGCGGAAGCCTCGGTTCCGGCTGTCGACACCGATAAGCCGAAAACCAACGGCGGCTAGTGCGCGGTGCTCGTCGAAAAGGCGGCGGCCAAGGTCAATCTGACCCTGCATGTGCGCGGCCGCCGCGCCGACGGCTGGCACGATCTTGAAAGCCTTGTCGCCTTCTCGGGCGGCGGCGATCAGCTCTCGCTGGAGCCCGGCGCAACCACGACGTTGACGGTGAGCGGTCCGACCGCAGGCGAAGCCGGACCGGACGATGCCAATCTGGTGCTGCGGGCCGCGCGCGAGCTTGGCCGGCGCCTTCCAGGCCTGCGCGGCGGCGCATTCCAGCTTCTCAAACGCCTGCCGGTGGCGGCAGGGCTCGGCGGCGGATCTTCGGATGCCGCGGCAGCGCTCCGCCTGCTGGCGCGCGTCAACGGCCTGTCCCTCGACGACGCGCGGCTGATCGAGGCCGCTGCGGCAACCGGATCGGACGTGCCGGTCTGCCTGCGGCAGACGGCGCGCATGATGCGCGGGCGCGGCGACGATCTGGGACCGCCGCTCGATCTGCCGCGCCTGTTCTGCGTGCTCGTCAATCCCGGTGTCGCCGTCGAAACGCGTGCCGTGTTTGCCGAAATGCGCCTGCAGCCCGGCCAGAGCACCGGGTTCGGCCAACATCCCGGTCTCACTGCAGATGCTTCTGTCGATGGCTTCGTTGCGGGCCTGAAGAAAGCCCGCAACGACATGGAGGATGCCGCCTGCGTGCTGGCGCCGGTCATCGGCGACGTGCTGTCGGTGATCGCAGCCGCCAAGGGTTGCAGGCTGGTGCGCATGTCAGGCTCCGGCGCGACCTGTTTCGGCCTGTTCGAAACCTGCCATCCGGCCGCCCGCGCCGCCGCCGTCATCCGCCGCCATCATCCCGGGTGGTGGGTGAAATCGACCTTGCTGCGGTAGGACCGCCTGCGGTCTTGCCACGCACGCAAATCCAACCGAAACACTGCGCCGGATGAGCTCGAACCTGACGGACATAAGATGACCAAGGACGTGGCGCGGCGGATCGACGAGCTGATGGCGCAGATGACTTTGACCGAAAAGTTTGGCCAGATGACCATGCTTGCCGCATCGCTTGTGGAGACTGGCCCCCCCGGGCCGGGCAATCCGGTGACCCAGGTGAGAGAGGGGCGCGTCGGCAGCATTCTCAATACCTGGGGCGCCGCGGAAATCCGCGAGGCGCAACGCGTCGCCATGGAGGAGGCACGCCTGCCAATTCCGCTTTTTTTCGCCGTTGATGTGCTGCACGGCCATCGCACGATCTATCCGATCCCGATTGCGGAAGCTGGCGCCTTCGACCGCGCGCTTTGGCTGAAAACCGCCAAGGAAGCTGCCGAGGAAGCGGCACAGGACGGCATCCAGATGACTTTCGCGCCGATGCTCGACGTGAGCCGGGATCCGCGCTGGGGACGCATCTGCGAATGCGCCGGCGAAGATCCTTTCATCAACGCCGAATATGCACGCGCCAAGGTCGTGGGCTTCCAGGACGCACCGAACGACCGCAACCGGCGGCTGGCGGCCGTCGCCAAGCATTTCGTCGCCTATGGCGCGGTCAACGCCGGGCGCGATTATGCCGAAGTCGATGTTTCGCGCCGCGCTCTGCATGAAATCTATCTGCCGCCGTTTCGCGCCGCCGTCGATGCCGGCGTCATGGGTATCATGCCGTCCTTCACGGACGTGGCCGGCGTGGCGATGACGGCGCACCGGCCTTTGCTGCGCGATCTGCTGCGGGATGAATGGGGCTTCAAAGGCGTCATCATCAGCGACTATAACGCCATCGGCGAATTGATTGCCCATGGCGTCGCTGCCGATCTCACCGAGGCTGCCGTGCTGGCGCTGCGTGCCGGCGTCGACATCGACATGATGGCGGGCGCCTATGAGACCGGCCTAGCCATGGCGCTGAAAGAGGGCGCCGTGACCATGGACGACATCGATGCCGCCGTGCGCCGCGTGCTTGAATTGAAATTCGCGCTCGGCCTGTTCGAGGATCCTTTACGTGGCTTGTCTTCGGTCGCGCCCTCGCCCGACAGCGATCCGTCGCGGCGCGCCTCGGCGCGCGACGCGGCGCGGCGCTCCATCGTCCTGCTCGAAAATCGCGATGCTTTCCTGCCATGGACGAAGCCACCGCGGAAAATCGCCGTCGTGGGGCCGTTTGCCGACACCACAGGCGAGTTTCTGGGTGCATGGTGCATGGCGGGTCAAAGCGACGAGACCGTCGAACTTCTCACCGGACTTCGCAGTGCATTTCCCGATAGCGAGATCGTTCATGCGGCGGGGTGCAGCATCGAGCAGTCGGATGCATCAGCGCTCGAAGAGGCCACGGCCCTGGCGCGCGCCGCCGATGCAGTGGTCCTGTGCATCGGCGAATCCCGCTACACATCCGGCGAAGCGGCCAGCCGCACGAAGCCCACGCCGTCCGCCAGCCAACTCGAACTGGCGCGCCACATGATCGCTGCCGGCAGGCCGCTGTTGCTCGTTCTGGTCGGCGGCCGGCCATTCGTTCTGCCGCAATGGCTCGTCGACGGCGCATCCGCGATTCTTGCCGCGTGGTTTCCCGGCACGGAAGGCGGCAATGCCCTGGCCGACATCATTTCCGGCAAATGGAACCCATCGGCAAGGCTGGCGGTGTCGTGGCCGATGGAAGTCGGGCAGATCCCGATTTATTACGCCATGCGCACGACCGGCCGTCCCTATGATCCCAACAATGGCTTCACGACCAATTTTCTCGACGCGCCGATGACGCCGCGCTGGGGATTTGGCGACGGCTTGTCTTATACGCACTACGAGTTGGCAGAGGCGCATGCGAGCCAGCTTGTGATGGGCCCTAGCGACACGCTTGATGTTTCAATCGACGTGACTAATGCGGGCAAGATGGCGGGAGAGACGGTCCTCTTTCTGTTCATCCGCGATCCGCTGGCGCAGGTGACGCGGCCGGTGCTGGAGCTGAAAGATTTCCAGAAAATCGATCTGGCGGCTGGCGAAACGCGGCAGGCGCGTTTCACCCTGAACACGGAGCAGTTTGCCTATCTCGATATGAATCTGTCGCCGCGCCTCGATAAAGGCCGTATCGAAGTCTTTGTCGGCACGAGTGCCAGACCGGCCGACTTGCGAAGAGTCGATGTCGATGTGTGGTTGGGAGAAACATCCCATAAGCCCTCATCCTGAGAGTCTGACTGAAAAGTAGCGCTGTCATTCCCGACGTCCACGAAGCGAGCGAGCGGGAAACCATGAGCCAAGGTCTCCCTTGTTGCCCCCTGGATTCCCGATCTGCGCTTCGCTTGGCGGGAATGACACACTGGGCGTGAATTTTCAGTCAGACTCTCAGGATCAGGGCTTCTGGGAGCTTTCCACCTCAATTCCAATTTAACCTGCGTGCCGATCTCAGATCGCGATCTGGCTGCCGATTTCCACCACGCGTCCGGTAGGAATACGGAAATATTCGCTGGCATCACTGGCATTGTGTGCCATGAGAATGAAGAGATTGTCCTGCCACGCAGGCATATTACTGCGTTCGGCCGCCTTGATCGAACGCCGCGACAGGAAGAACGACGTCGACATGATGTCGAATTTCCAGCCCTGTTTGCGGCACAGGACGAGCGCCTTCGGCACGTTCGGCTCTTCCATATAGCCGAACGTGATCGAGACGCTGGAGAAGTTTTCGTCGATCTGCTCCATCGCAACACGGTCGGCATCGGCGACGCGCGGCGCGTTCGATCCCTTGATCGTCAGCAACACATTCTTCTCATGCAAAACCTTGTAGTGCTTGAGGCTGTGCAGCAATGCGCCCGGCGTCGTTTTCGGGTCGCTCGTCAGGAAGACCGCTGTGCCGGTCACGCGCTGCGGCGGCTTTTTCGCCAGCATGCGCGCCAGTTCGACCATGGGAACGTCCTGTTTGCGCGTCTTGGTGAACAGGATCTGCGTGCCCTTAACCCATGTCCACATCGACACCATGACGCCGGCGGCGAGCAGCAACGGCACGTAGCCGCCTTCGGTGAGCTTGATGAGATTGGCGCCGAGGAAAACGAGATCGATTATGAAGAACGGCAGCATCAGCAGCGCCGCTGCCCAGATCGGCCAGCGCCAGTGCTTCCACACGACGATGAAGGCAAGACACGCCGTCACCACCATCGTGCCGGTGACCGAGATGCCGTAGGCCGTCGCGAGTTTGCTCGACGAGCCGAACAGGACGCAGAGGAACAGAACGCCGATCAGCAGCAGCGTGTTGATCTGCGGCATGAATATCTGGCCTTCCTGTTCGGCCGATGTATGCAGGATGTCGAAGCGCGGCAGCAGCCGAAGCTGTATGGCCTGCCTGGTCAACGAGTATGCGCCGGTGATGACGGCCTGACTGGCGATGATCGTCGCCAGGGTCGCCAGGATCACCATCGGCAGCAGCGCCCATTCGGGATAAAGCAGGAAGAACGGATTTTCGAGCGCCCTGGGATGGGCCAGAACCAGTGCTGTCTGCCCCATGTAGTTGAGAGCGAGAGACGGCAAGGCGATCGATATCCAGGCGACCTGAATCGGCTTGCGTCCGAAATGGCCGAGATCGGCATAGAGCGCTTCCGCACCGGTGACGGCCAGGAATACCGCGCCAAGCGCTATCAGGCCCACAGCACCATTGGTGGCGACGAAGCGAACCGCGTGCGACGGATTGATCGCAGCGATAATGCCGGGATCGTCGGCGAGATGAAGCAGGCCTCCAACCGCCATGACGAAAAACCAGACCAGCATAATCGGGCCGAACCAGGCGGCCACGGCGGCGGTGCCGCGCTTTTGCACGAAAAACAGGCCAAAGATGATCACGATGGTGATCGGCAAAACATAATTGTCAAACGCCGGCGTCACCAGCTTCAGCCCTTCAACCGCCGACAGGACCGAGATCGCCGGTGTGATCAGCGCATCGCCGAAGAACATCGCGGCGCCCGCCACGCCCAGCATGAAGACCGGCACGCTTTTGCCGCCGATGGACCGGCGCGCAAGCGCCATCAGCGACAAGGTGCCGCCTTCGCCGTCATTGTCGGCGCGCAACAGGATAACGACATATTTGAGCGTGACGATGATCATCAGCGTCCACAGGATCAACGACAGCAGGCCGATGGCATCGGCACGTTGAACGCCGGAATGAGCCGCGCCGGCCGCATGCAGGGCCTCACGCAAGGCATAGAGCGGGCTGGTGCCGATGTCGCCGTAGACGACGCCGATGGAGCCGATCATCAACGTCAGAAACGCCGCCCTGGCGTGAACGGCGGGTTCGCCGACGGGCGGATTATCCTGTCTGGTATCCATTATTTTGGGGAGAGGGCTCGATTGAGCGACGTCGGCCGCGCTTGAAGGCTTGTCGCCACCGGGGGCCATGAATGCTCGCTTCGAGTTAACCGCGCATCTCGGCGGCCGCGACGCGAGCCTGTAGTCCTGCGGGGCTACGGGCGCAAGACGTTTTTTCCGTAGCGTTTTCCGATCCATGGATCGGAAAGACGCGGCCGGCTTTTAGAAGAAAGCATTTTCTTCACGCGAACCGGCATCCACTTCGCTCGAAAATGATCTCTCCATGAACCGGCTCTAAACCGCTTAATGGGCGCGATTGACGCAGAAATCGACCACTTCGAACAGCGCCCGCTTCCATGGCGAGGCCGGAAACAGCTCGAGCGCGTCGCGGGCCATGGCGCCGTAGTGACGGGCCCGTTCCACGGTATCTTCCAAGGCACGATGTTTTTTCATGGTCGCCAGCGCCAGGGCGAGATCGTTGTCGCCAATCTCGCCGCGCTCCAGGGTGCGCCGCCAGAAATCGCGTTCGGCTTCGGTGCCGCGCCGGAACGACAGCACCACCGGCAAGGTGATCTTGCCCTCGCGGAAATCGTCGCCGACGTTTTTTCCGAGTTTTGCCGCCGACCCGCCGTAGTCGAGCGCGTCGTCGATCAGTTGAAAGGCTATTCCCAGATTGGAGCCATAACCGCGGCAGGCCTCGATGTCGGCCTTCGACCGCCCGGCAAGGATGGGGCCGACCTCGCTGGCCGCAGCAAACAAAGCCGCCGTTTTGGCACGAATAACTTCCAGATAGGCGTCTTCGGTGGTCTGCGTGTCTTTCGCTGCCGACAGTTGCATGACTTCGCCTTCGGCGATGACGGCGGCGGCACTCGACAGTACGTCGAGACATTGCAGCGAACCGACCTCGACCATCATCTTGAACGCCTGGCCGAGCAGAAAATCGCCGACCAGGACGGATGCTTCGTTGCCCCACACCATCCGCGCCGCCAGCTTGCCGCGCCGCATATCGCTTTCATCGACGACGTCGTCGTGCAGCAAGGTCGCCGTGTGCATGAATTCCACGGCGGCTGCGAGCTTGATATGGCCGTCGCCGCCGAAACCGCACAATCCCGCCGTCGCCAGGGTCAGCATCGGCCGCAGCCGCTTGCCGCCCGAGGAAATGAGGTGGTTGGCGACCTCGGGAATCATCGTCACTTCGGATCCCGTGCGCGCCAGGATCGTCTGGTTGACGCGCTCCATGTCCGCGGCGACGAGCGCCACAAGTTGGTCGATCGACCCGCCCTGCGGCTTGTCATCCAGCGATACGACTACACCCACGGAAAACTCTCCCGCCACCACATCAATTCCGGCCCGCCGAACCCTGCGGCCACGCATGTTTTGCACCGCGACGGACAATTGTGCAAACAAGGCTGTCGCTGTCATATCGGGATCTTGCCTTCCGGAGGGAAACATATCGTGATCGAACTCGTGCGAACGAATGATCTGGTGCTGATTTCCGCCCTGGAAGCCCTGTTGACGGCTGCCGATATCGGGCATTTTGTCGCTGACGGCCATATGAGCGCCTTGGAGGGCTCGGTCGGATTTCTCCAGCGCCGGATCATGGTCGAGACGTCCGAATTCCCACGCGCCCGCCAGCTTCTGATCGATGCGGGCTATGGCGGAGACCTCAAACGTGACTGAGGCCGATGCCCTGCCAGATACCTTGCTGGGCGGCCGCCTGAAGCTGCGGCAGCCGCTTCGCGGGCATCGGGCCGGCACCGACGCGATCTTGCTCGCCGCGGCTGTCGCCGGGCCTGTGAAAATGCTTGCCGATCTGGGCGCCGGCGTCGGTTCGGCCGGCCTCGCGGCCGCGCTGCGCCTGCCGTTGCAGCGCCTGGAGCTGGTCGAGAAAGACCCCTCCCTGGCGGAGCTGGCGCGGCAGAATATTGCCTTGAACGGGCTCGATTCCATTGCCGAAACGCGCGTTTGCGACGTTCTTGATGCGAAATCCCGCCTTGCGGCCGGCCTGGCGAACGACAGTTTCGACGGCGTCGCGATGAACCCGCCCTGGTATGCGGCGGGCCGCAACCGGGTGTCGCCGGACCCCGGCAAGGCCTCGGCCCATGCCATGGCGGGCGACGGCGACCCGACCGTCGATCCGTGGCTACGGGCAGCCAGCGCAATCCTGAGGCCGGGCGGAACCCTGACCCTGATTCACAGGCCGGACAGCCTGCCTGCCATTCTGGCGGCCTGCGAAGGCCGCCTGGGCGATGTGGCCGTCCTGCCGGTCCACGCCCGGCCGCAGGAACCGGCGACCCGCATTCTCCTGCGCGGCATCAAGGGCAGTCGCGCGCCCTTCAGACTGGCGCCCCCCCTCGTGCTGCACCGGGACGACGGACGCTTCACCGAGACGGCGGAAGCTATCCACCGCGACCTGGCGGCCATCGTCTGGCCGCAATAGCAGAACACCGGCCTCAGAAGAGGCCGGCGTTTGTTTTTCACACGAGGCTCAGTAGCAGTAACGGCGGCGCACCCAACGCCAGCCATGCCGGGTATGGACCCGGTGCCTGCGGACGACGCAACCGCTGTAGTAGTAGCCCGGATAAGCTCCATAATAAGCCGGATAGGCGCCGAAAAGGAACGGAAACGCGCCGTAGCCGTAATAGGGACGCCTGAAATGACGCCGGCCGTAGAAGGGGCGCGCGTAGCCGTAGTTGAACGGACGGGCATATCCGTATCGGAGGGGACGCGCGAAGCCCGGCGAAAAGCCGCGGCCGGCGAAGCCCGGTGCAATGGCCCGGCCGGCGCCAAAGCCGCCACCGCCAAAGCCGCGAAACCCGCCGCCGCCTCCAAAGCCGCCACGGAAACCGCCGCCGCCGAAGCCGCCGCCGCCACGCGAGAAACCACCGCCGCCACCGCCTCTGCCCAACTGGGCATCCGCGGTCGAGGTGAAGACAAAACCACCGATCGCCAGTGCGGCCACTGCCGCCGCGACCCGGGTTATACGAGAGAGAGAGATCATGGGTCATCCTCCAGTATCAGGCGCCATCTGTCTGGGATTTTGCCGAATTCCACCGCCTACCCCGACTACGCTGAACGACGGCTGATCGTTCCATTCATCTCCCATTCATCACTTCAACGTGTTGATCTCCATCAAAACAGAATGCCCTGGCAACGGCGGCCAAGGGTCCGCCAGGGCGGATGCACCCCACTTTTTGTGGCCGGCATGGTGTCCACGTCGCTTGAAAATGCTCTATAGGTTGCGCGCACATTCACCTGACGCAGGTTTCCGATGTCCGCTTCGCTCGATCCGTCCCGCTCTTTTCAGGGCCTTATTCTCACTCTGCAGAATTTCTGGGCGGAGCAAGGCTGCGTGATTCTGCAGCCCTATGACATGGAGGTCGGCGCCGGCACGTTCCATCCGGCCACCACCTTGCGCTCGCTCGGGCCAAAGCCGTGGAAGGCCGCCTATGTGCAGCCATCGCGCCGGCCGAAGGATGGCCGCTATGGCGAAAACCCCAACCGGCTGCAGCACTACTACCAGTTCCAGGTCATCCTGAAGCCGTCGCCGCCGGATCTGCAGGATCTCTATCTGCGCTCCCTCTCAGCCATCGGCGTCGATGCGAAGCTGCACGACATCCGCTTCGTCGAGGACGATTGGGAAAGCCCAACCTTGGGTGCCTGGGGCCTCGGCTGGGAATGCTGGTGCGACGGCATGGAAGTCAGCCAGTTCACTTACTTTCAGCAGGTCGCCGGCATCGAATGCGCGCCCGTCTCCGGCGAATTGACCTACGGGCTCGAGCGTCTCGCCATGTATGTGCAGGGCGTCGAGAACGTCTACGATCTCAATTTCAACGGCCGCGACGGCGCCGACAAGATCACTTACGGCGACGTGTTCCTGCAGGCGGAGCAGGAATATTCGCGGCATAATTTCGAACATGCCGATACCGCACTGCTGTTCCAGCATTTCAAGGATGCGGAAGCCGAATGCAAGGCGCTGCTGGCGCGGGGCGACAAGGGCGACCATCACGAGATGGTGCTGCCGGCCTACGACCAGTGCATCAAGGCCTCGCACCGGTTCAACCTGCTGGACGCGCGCGGCGTGATTTCGGTGACCGAGCGGCAGAGCTACATCCTGCGGGTGCGCGAACTCGCCAAGGCCTGCGGCGAGGCCTGGATGCGCACCGCCGGCGGCGGCGCCGCGGCTTGATCGGCCTCCCGCCGGGCGCTTGCCAAGCCGGCAAAATAGAGCAAAGTACTTTGGAATCGTTCCAGAAGCGGCCGAACCGCATTCTGCGGTTTTACATTCGCTCCATGGAGGAAATCCGATGACGCATCCGACAATCGCCCAGAAAGCCCCCTATCCCGTCGACGTCGAAGAGGGCAAAACCTATTTTTGGTGCGCCTGCGGCATGTCGGCCACCCAGCCGTTCTGCGACGGCAAGCACAAGGGCAGCGGCCTGGCGCCGATCCGCTATGCGGCCGCCAAGAACCAGAAGGTGTATTTCTGCGGCTGCAAACAGTCGATCAACAAGCCGCTATGCGACGGCACCCACGGGAAGATCTGACGGTTTTTCGATAAATCGCCTCATATTGGCGGCCAGACTTGACCCGGCCATCCGCGTTTGCGTAACAGCAGCGAGCGTTGGCCGGAACCCGTCTGGCCGCATCTGTTTCAAGGGCTGGCGGCAGACGCCGGGCCAGCCGCGAGCGTGTTCATGCCCGACCTGCTTCTCGAATTGTTCAGCGAAGAAATCCCGGCCCGCATGCAGAAGCAGGCGTCGGAGGACTTGCAGCGCCTCGTCACCGGCGCGCTGGTCGAGCGCGGTCTCACCTATGACGGCGCCATCGCGTTTGCGACGCCGCGGCGCCTGGCGCTGCATATTGCCGGCCTGCCGGTGCGCCAGCCCGATACACGCGAGGAAAAGAAGGGCCCGAGAGTCGGCGCGCCCGATGCCGCCGTGCAGGGCTTTCTGAAAAGCGCCGGCCTTGCCTCGCTCGACAAGGCCAGGGTCGAGAAGGACCCGAAGGGCAAGGGCGAATTCTATGTCGCCGTGATCGAACGCAAGGGCGGCGCGACGCTCGACGTGCTCGCCGAGATTCTGCCGGGCGTGATCCGCTCTTTCCCGTGGCCGAAGTCGATGCGCTGGGGCGCTGCCTCCGTGCGCTCGGATTCGCTGCGCTGGGTGCGGCCGCTGCATTCGATCCTCGCTACCTTCGGGCCGGAGACCGAAGAGCCCGAAATCGTGCCGTTCGAAGTCGACGGCATCCGCGCAGGAAACGTCACGCGCGGCCATCGCTTTCTTGCGCCCCGCGAGATCAAGGTGCGGCGCTTCGACGATTATGTGCCGGCGCTGGAAAAGGCGAAGGTCGTTCTCGACCCCGGCCGCCGCAAGCAGATCATCCTGCACGACGCGAAGAACCTGGCGCATGCCCAGGGGCTGGAGCTGGTCGAGGACGAAGCGCTGCTCGACGAGGTCGCCGGCCTTGTGGAATGGCCGGTGGTGCTGATGGGAGAGTATGAGGAAGCCTTCCTCGACATTCCTGCCGAAGTCATCCGCGCGACGATCCGCGCCAACCAGAAGTGCTTCGTGCTGCGCCGCCATGACGGCAGGCTCGCCAACAAGTTCCTGCTCACCTCTAACATCGAGGCAAGCGACGGCGGCAAGGCGATCGCCGCCGGCAACGGCCGCGTGGTGCGCGCCCGCCTGTCGGATGCCCTGTATTTCTGGAAGACCGATCAGGCGCCCCTGCCCGATTATTCCAACGGCGCCAACAGCAACAAGCCGCTCGACCAGCGCATGGCGAAGCTGCGCGCGCTCAACATCGTGTTCCACGAAAAGTTGGGCACGCAGGGCGAGCGCGTCGAGCGCATCAAGGCCTTGGCGAAAGAGCTGGCGCCTGTGGTCGGTGCAGACCCTGCGCTCTCCGAACGCGCGGCGGAGCTGTGCAAGGCCGACCTGATGACGGAAGTCGTTGGCGAATTCCCTGAAGTGCAGGGCCTGATGGGCAAGCGCTATGCAGAGCTGCAGGGCGAGAACCCCGACGTCTGCGCCGCGATCGAGGAACATTACAAGCCGCAAGGACCAGGCGACCGCGTGCCGACCAATCCGGTGAGCATTGCCGTGGCGCTGGCCGACAAGCTCGATACGCTCGTGGGCTTCTGGGCGATCGACGAGAAGCCGACGGGCAGCAAGGACCCTTACGCGTTGCGCAGAGCGGCGCTGGGGGTGATCCGACTGGTGCTGGAGAATGGGATACGGTTGCCGCTTTTCGCCAATAGCCGTTTGCTGACAGCCGACCTGCTCTCCTTTTTCCACGACCGCCTGAAAGTCTATCTGCGCGACAAGGGCGCCCGGCATGACCTTATCGACGCCGTGCTCGCTATGGGCTCATCCAATGACGATCTGCTGATGATCGTCCGTCGCGTTGAGGCTTTGGGCAAATTCCTTGATACCGAGGACGGCAAGAATCTTCTCGCCGGCTACAAGCGCGCCGCCAACATCATCCGCGCCGAAGAGAAGAAAGAGAAGGACGCGAGCGCCTTCAACGCGGCCTATGTGCCGGATGCCGATGCGCCGGCTGCGGAGAAAGCTCTGGCTTCGGCCACCGCGGCTGCAGCGGGCGAAGCCGCCAGCGCAGTCGCGCGCGAGGATTTCGAAGGCGCGATGAGCGCGCTGTCGAAGCTGCGCGCGCCGGTCGATGCGTTCTTCACTGACGTGACGGTGAACGATGCCGATCCCGCCAAGCGGCTCAACCGCTTGCGGCTGCTCAATGCGTTGCGCAGTGCCGTGCATACGGTGGCGGATTTCTCGAAGATTGCTGGATAAGGCCGCCGTCTGTCATCCCCGACGCGCCGCAGGCGCGAGCGGGGATCCAGACCTAACGATTCAGCAACCGAAGCCTTCGGCGTCGGCATCGATGCGGTTGCATCGTCTGGTTTCCCGCTCGCGCTTTGCGCGTCGGGAATGACATTGGTTGCGGCAAAAGCGCCCTTACCCCAGATGCTTCTCCGCAAACTCCCGCGCCAGCACAAACGCCAGTCTTGCCTCGGCCAACCGTGCGGTGATCTGCATGAAGCCGTGGTGCACGCCGGGATGCACGTTCACATCATAGGTTGCGCCTGCCGCATCGAGACGCTTAGCCATTTCGATCGTGTCACACATCAGCGGGTCCATGCCGGCGGCGTTGAGATAGACCGGTGGCATTTTTGCGAGTTGCGCCTCGCTGGCAAAGACGGGGCTCACCAGCGGTTCGTAGCGTTGCGCGCCGGGGCCGACGCCGCCGGGCGCATAGAGATCGAGAAACTTCTCCATGCCCGCCTTGCCCAGGCCGTGGCCGGTGCCGAAGCGCTGGTAGGAGGGCGTCTCGAAATCGGCGCCGAAGACACCGTAGAAACTCAACACAAGATCTGGAGCACGGCGGCCGGCCTCGCTTTCGCGCAGGGCCGTGGCGAAGGCGAGATTGCCGCCGGCGCTGTCGCCCGCCACCATCAACGGACCCATATAGCCTGGATCGATTTCCGCCTTGGCGACAGCGAAGCGCCATGCCGCTACCGCGTCATCGAGCGGCGCTGGAAACGGATGTTCCGGCGACAGGCGATAGTCGTGATACAGCACGCGCAGCTTGAATTCATCGGCGAGATAGCGCGCCATGCGCGCGTGCGAGAACAACGAGCCGAACGCCCAGCCGCCGCCGTGGGAATAGACGATGCAGCCGGGCCTCGCGCCTTTCGGCACGAGGAGATCGCAGGTGACGGCCGGCCCGCCGTTGATGCCGGGAACATCGAAGCGATGCACGGCCTCCATGTCCGGCAGCTCCGAATTCCAGCGCTTCGCCGTCTCTTCGCGCACGATGCGCGCTTCCGGCATCGTCATCTTCGACTGATCGGGCAGTTTCGCGTCTTCTGCCTGGATGAAGGCCCAGACCTCTTCCATCTCGGGCGAGCGCGCCACATCGGGCGCGACCAGCGCGGCGAGATCGATCTTGCGCAAGGGAGATGGTCTGACGCTCATGAGAGTTTTCTCTTGTGCTGGGCAACGGGGATCATGGCGCGGACTTTGCCGACGCGAGCGGGATCGATGCGGCCGGCCACATAGCCGACGCCGTCTGACGCCTTGGCGACCACGTGGCCCCACGGATCGACGACGATGGAATGGCCGTAGGTGGCGCGTGTCTCATTGCCCTGGACATGGGTGCCGGTCTGGCCCGCGGCGCAGAAGTACGTCTCCGTCTCGATGGCGCGGGCGCGCAACAGGACCTCCCAGTGATCCTTGCCGGTCTGCAGGGTGAAGGCGGCCGGCAGGGCGATCATCTGCGCGCCCTTGTCGACCAGCGCCTGGAACAGGTCTGGGAAGCGCAGGTCGTAGCAGATGGAGCAGCCGACGGTGACGCCCTCGCAATCGTAGGTCACAACGGCATCGCCGGGGCGGAAGGCAGCGCTCTCGTTATATTGCTGGCCGTCGGGCGCGGTGATGTCGAACATGTGGATCTTGCGATAGCGCGCCAATTCCCTGCCCTGCCTATCGAAGGCAACGGTCGTGTTGCCGACACGCTCCTCGCCGTCGATGTGCTCGAGGATCGACCCACCATGGATGAAGACGTTGTGCGTCTTCGCCATGGTCTGCAGCATGGTATAGGCCGGGCCGCCGGGAAGCGTTTCGGCAGCCGCGCGTTTCTCCGCGCGCGAGCCGCCCATGAAGTCGAAGACTTCCGGCAGGCAGATCCAGTCTGGCTTTTCCTCTGCCACTGCTTTTTCGATGAGCGCCTGGGCGGCGGCAAGATTGGCCGGCTTGTCGGAGCCGGAGTTCATCTGGATCAGCGCGACTTTCATCTCACTTCACCTGTTCGAGTGCCAGCGAGATGCCCTGGCCGACGCCGATGCACATGGTCGCCAGCGCACGCTTGGCGTTGCGGTCGTTCATCTCGATGGCGGCGGAGAGCGCGATACGCACGCCCGACATGCCGAGCGGATGACCGATGGCGATGGCGCCGCCGTTCGGATTCACCTGTTCCGCATCGTCCGGCAGGCCCAGATCACGGGTGACAGCCAGCGCCTGCGCGGCAAACGCCTCATTCAGTTCGATGACGCCGAAGTCGGTGATCTTGAGACCAAGGCGATCCATCAGCTTGCGCGTCGCGGGCGCCGGACCAATACCCATGATGCGCGGCGGCACGCCGGCCGTCGCCATGCCGCTGATCTTCGCCAAAGGCTTGAGGCCATATTTCTCGACGGCCTTGCCCGAGGCGATCAGCACGGCGGCAGCGCCGTCGTTGATGCCCGAGGAATTGCCGGCCGTCACCGAGCCGTCCTTGCGGAAGATCGCCTTGAGCGAGCCCAGCTTGTCGAGCGTCGTGGCGCGCGGATGCTCGTCGCGATCGACCACCGTGACATTGCCTTTGCGGTCCTTGATCTCGACAGCGAAAATCTCGCGCGCGAGGCGGCCGTTCTCGATGGCCTTGGAAGCGAGGTTCTGGCTTCGCAGGGCGAACACATCCTGATCGTGGCGCGAGATCTGGCGTTCGGCGGCGAGATTTTCCGCCGTCTCGCCCATGACGTCGACGCCATATTGCGCCTTCAATTGCGGATTGATGAAACGCCAGCCGAGCGTCGTGTCGAACAGTTCGGGATTGCGCTGGAATGGCTCGGTCGCCTTGCCCATGACGAAGGGCGCGCGCGACATGCTCTCGACGCCGCTGGCAATGGCGACTTCCATTTCGCCAGCGCGGATCGCCCGCGCCGCCGAGCCCACAGCATCGAGGCCGGAACCGCATAAACGGTTCAGCGTGACGCCGGGCACTTCCAGCGGAATGCCGGCCAGCAGCAGTGACATGCGCGCCACATTGCGATTGTCCTCGCCCGATTGATTGGCGCAGCCGGCGAAAACTTCCTCGACGGCGGTCACCGGCAGGCTTGGCACCTTGCCCAGCAGGGCACGCAGGGCCTGGGCCAGCAGATCGTCAGGCCGCACCGAGGACAAGGCGCCGCCGTAGCGTCCGACAGCCGTTCGCACGCCTTCGCACAGAAAAACCTCGTTCATGGACCGGCTCCGGATTTCAACAGGTTGACCCGCCAGGGGCGTCATTCCTGTCTTTTAGCGGATAGGGGCGGTCTATTGCCAGTGCGCTATTTGCCGTCGATCGAATCCTTCAGGACCTGGTTGATCTTCGGGTCCATTTTGCGCAGTCGCTCGAACAGAGGCTCGAGTTCGTTGGCGAACACGATGTCCGGCTTTTCGCCGGTCACTTTCTCGTAATCGGCGCGGAAGCCCTCGTCATTGGCGACGCCGCGCATGGCCTCGCGCAGGGCTCTCACCGCGTCTTCCGGCGTGTTTCTCGGCAGCAGGATCGCCCGCTGCAACTGGGTGCCGATGTCATTCATCAGCAGCAAAGCCTCGAATTTGGGCCCGGACGGCGGTTTGCCGAACGCCTCCTCGTAGACCTTGTCGAGCGTCCGGATGCCCTGCGCCTCCAGCGAGGGATTGCCCGCAGGCCGGCCGTCGCTGCCGATGATCGGATAGTGGAACAGCACGAGGCCGATGCCCGGCTTGACGATATTGGGGATGACCTGTGTCTGATAACCCGGCAGCGAACTTCCCGACAGGTTGATTTCGTTCTGCAGCATCGCCTTGTTGACATCAGCCGTACCGGGAAAGCCGACGACGGCGGTGTAGGGCACGCCGAACACTTCCATCGCCAGGCGCAACCTGGTGTCATGCGAGGAGGCGCGGCTATAGCCGCCGATGAAGACTTTTGTAGCCTTGGCGATATCGGCGGGCTTGGTCAACCCCGGCGGCATGTCCTTGCGCGCATAGACGACATTCCAGCCACGCGCGCCCGAGACGATGGCGAAATCATCGAGGGTGACCTTTAATGCCGGATCGCCGACCATGATCGCTGTCGCGCTGATGGTGAAATAGCCGGCGGTCAGGCCATCGGCGCGCGAGCCGATGTCGAGGCCGAGCATATTCATTGCCTTCAGCCCGCCGGCGCCCGGCGCATTCTGGATGATGACTGACGGATGGCCGGCAATGTATTTCGGCAGATAGCGCTGATAGACTCTTGCCTCGGTATCGGCGTTGCCACCGATCCCGTAGTTGATCAGCAGCGACAGCGTCTTGTCCTTGTAGAACTGGGCGCTGGCCGGCGACGCCGCGGATGCGGCGAGCGCGCCGGTCAACGCAAGTGTGAGAAGACGCCCGCCCATCGCTTTCTCCCTTTTGCTGCGGTTTCTGCTGCTCAGTCGACGAACGTTTCCAGCAGTTCCTTCGGGTCGCCGTATTTCGATGCGGCCTCGATCACTTTCGGGTCGCGCAGCGAGGTGAGGAAGCCGTTGTCGATGAGGGTTGTCTTGCCGACCTTCACCGTCATGTCGAGCACCACGCAATCCTGATGGGTGTGCGGCTCCTCCCAGCGCGGCACGCTGCGCTGCATGAATTCGCTCGGACGGTTGCTGTCGGTGCCGAAGTGCAGCGCGCCCGGCGCGTTGGAGCCGGCCGGATAGATCTTGTAGCGAGGATATTTCGGATTGAAGCCGCAGCCGAGCTCATGCAGGCTGGCGTTGACGCCGACCAGCATGTCGCGCAGCACTTCGGCGTCGAGGGATTTGCCCGTCACTTTGACGACGACATCGTCCTTGTATTCGATGGCGATGTTTTCCTCGAACGGCTTCTTGAAGCCGATCGCCCATTGCGGGAAAATGACGCCCTGCATGTCGCCGTGACGGTTGACATCGTATTTGAAGCAGTTGCGGTCATAGATGTTGGGGCCGTGCGTCGGCATGAAGTGGACGTAGCATCCGGGCTGCTCCGCCTTGTCCTGGCCCATCCAGCGATTGTTGGCGTGCAGGTTCTTCACCATGTCGGGCGTGAACTTGATGGAGAGATCGCTGCCGCGCGGACACGAGAACGTCATGTCGAAATCGCCGTTGGTCGGATACTGGCGCGCGGTGGCGCGAATGATTTCGCCGACGAGATCGACGGGGAAGCGCGCCTGCGGCGTGTGCAGCAGATCGAGATTGCGGAAGTAGGTGATCTTGACCCAGCGCTGGCCCTGCTCGCTGCGCAGCTTCATGAAGAAGGGATCGTTGACCGAGCAGAACCAGCTCGAGATGACGAACGTCGCCTTCTCGATCAGGGCGCGCGCTTCGGGCGGACAGGAGGGAACCTGCGTCGTCGGCGCCATGAACTCGCGCGGCTGCACGCCGCGTGAATTGGCGATGCCGGACAGGGCATCGACCACACGCCGATCGAGCAGCGGATCGGTGAGGAACAACACCTCGTCGCCCGGCCTGAAGGCGAAGACCTTGATGAGATTGTCGATTGCCTGAAAGTAATTGCGGGTCTCGGTATTGGCGAACATCTGATCGGACGGCATGGCCGAGGCCGATTTCGAGGCAAGAATATCCGCTGCGGTCGAAGCGCTGAAATTCATCGGTTTCCTCCTGGATGTTTTCTAATTCAATTGAGGCCTAGCTTATCCTTCTGCGAGGTCGGCGCAAGGTCGCTTGTTGGTGCCTTGCCCGCGTGTTGCCCCATCTCTTGATTTCTGGCGCGTCATATTGAAGGGTGGCCGCGAATCTTGATGCAGGAGCCAAACCGGCTGTTGTCTCACCCCAGGCCAGCACGGGGGTATTGGCCGGAGATCATTATGGCATTGAAGGGCAAGGCTCTTTCAGCGGCAGCACCTGCCGTGCTCCCTGCGGAAAAAACGCAGGCGAGCCGCTTTGGAAAGACCCGCACGGCGCAGTCGACCGCGCTGATGGAAGATTATGTGGAATTGATCGCCGACCTGCTCGCCAACAATGGCGAGGCACGGCCGACGGATGTCGCGCGCCGTCTCGGCGTGTCGCACGCCACCGCCATCAAATCGATCTCGCGCCTGAAGCGCGAGGGGCTGGCGACCGCCAAGCCGTATCGCGGCGTCTTCCTGACGGAGGCCGGTCATCAGCTTGCCAGCCGCGTGCGCGCCCGTCACCGCCTGCTCGTCGACGTGCTGGTTGCGCTCGGCGTGCCGCTGGAAGCGGCAGAAGACGACGCGGAAGGCATGGAGCACCACGTCTCCGATGTTTCGCTGGCGGCGTTTTCGCGATTTCTGAAGGACAGAGGTTCGGCGGGCTGACGCTCGAATGAACGAAGGCAATTGAAGCTGCTGCGCTATCCAGATATGCGCAAATTCTTCGCATTCTACTTTCATTCAGTTTCCATATCTTTTCCGTATCCCGCTACCTATTGCGCGCCTCCTCTTTTGCGGATCGGCCGCGCGGTGTAGACTGCTCGTCGCGCCGGACGATTGAGGGATTGTTCGAGCGCGACGGAAGGGAAAATAAATGAAAAACATTCTCGTGCCTGTCGAGTTGCACTCGACCATCGAATCAGTGCTGCAGACGTCGCTGCTGCTGGCGCGCAAATTCGACAGCTATATAGAGGGAACGCCGCTCGGCCCTGATCTGCCAGATCTTGTGGCTTTCGACATGCCGGTGAGCTGGACGATCACCGACCAGAACTCCTGGAAAGAACTGGCCGAGGATGCGCACCGCAAGTTCGATGATTTCATGACTGCCAATTCAATTCCCGCATATTCAGCCGGCGTGAATGGGCCAAGCCAGTTCTGGTCCGGCGAACAATCGCTGGGCGACAGCCAGGTTGCGAGCTACGGGCGCGTCTTCGACATCACGGTGCTCGGGCGGCCGGGTGCCGAACGTGGCGATCCGCGCATGACGACGGCAGAGGCAGCCTTGTTCGAAAGCGGCCGGCCGATTCTTCTGGCGCCGCCGGAGGCGCCGAAACAGCTCGGCGACACGATCGTCATCTCGTGGAACCAGAGCACGGAAACGGCGCGGGCCACGGCCTTCGCCATGCCGTTCCTGAAAAAGGCGAAGAAAGTCGTGGTCCTGACTATCGAGAACTTTGTCGTCGATGGTCCCTCGGGCGATCAGGCTGCGGAAATGCTCGCCAGACACGGCATCAACGTCGAAGCGATCACGAAGCCCGGCGGCAAAAGTTCCGGCGACTCCATTCTCGAAGAAACCGAAAAGCTCGGCGGCGATTTTCTGATCAAGGGCGCCTACACACAAAGCCGCCTGCGGCAGATGATCTTCGGCGGCGCGACGGCGCATATCCTGGCCAAGGGGAGGCTGCCGGTTCTGATGGCCAACTAGGGCGGTCGATCTTCACGTGATACCGGCCTGCAAATGCCGGCTCACTGCGCTTCCGGTGCTCACGTACTTAAGTACGCTCCGCTCCGGTTCTCGCGAGCCGTCATTTTTGGGCGCGGTCTGACGTGAATCTCAACGCACCCTAGAGACGTATGCTTCACACCTTGCGCGAGGGATTGAGCCAGGCCAGGACCGCCCCGCAGGCGCTGATGCCAGCGAGCATAAGATAGGCATTGTGAAAGGCCCAGGCGATTTCGCCCATGACGATCTCGCGCCGCTGCGGCGTCAGCGCGTCGAGCGTTGCCGGACCCTGCTCGAGAATCCGCGCAAACATGTTCATCGCCTCCGGATCTGCGGCGCCAAGCGAGGCGAACAGCACCGTTGCGAACAGCGCCGTTCCGACTGCCGCGCCGACCGTCCGCGCCAGTTGCGTCGAGCCCGCGGCGGCGCCGAGCTTGCGGCGGCCGGCGATGGTCTGGATCGTCACCTGCACGACGCTCATCACCGTGCCGAGGCCGATGGCGGTGACGCTGACTGCCATCATCACCTGCGTCAGCGACATGTGCGACGAGTTGAAAGCGAAATTCACCATGCTGAGGCAGCCCAGCACCAGGCCGAAAGACGGCACGATCATCGTCATGCCGGTGCGGGTGATGAAACGGCCGGTCAGCATCGACGATGTAGCGATGGAGGCCGTGCAGGTCAGCAGCACCCAGCCGATCTTCTGCACCGGCGCAATGTCCATGATGTGCAAATAGAGCGGCATGAAGGCGACGAACGAGGTCAGCACCGCGCCATGGGAGACGCCCATCAATTGCGCCATCCAGACGCCGCGCTGGCGCATGAGATCGATCGGCAGCAGCGGCGACGGCGTGCGCTTCTCCTGACGGATCAGAAGAAACAGGGCGACGAGAGCAATGGCGATAAGCGCCGCGATCATCGGCAGAATCGCCATGTTGAACTGACGCACGTTCTGCAGGGCGAGCAACGTCGGCACGATGAAGGCGGCGAAGAACAGGAGGCCGGCAAAGTCGAAATTCCATTCGCCCCTGGAGCCGGGCCGCGCCTGCAGGCGCATGATCAGCAGCACGGCGATCAGCGCTGCCGGTATGTTCATGAAGAACACGGAACGCCAGCCGAAGGTCAGCGTCATATAGGCGCCCATCAGAGGCCCGAAGGCGGTGGCGCTGACGGAAATGGCGGCAAGATAGCCCTGGTATTTGCCGCGCTGGCGCGGCGGCACGACTTCTCCGATCAGCGCCTGCGACATGCTCATCAAGCCGCCGCCACCCATGCCCTGCACGAAGCGCGATATGGCGAGCACCGTCACGGAGGGCGCCAGCGAATTGAGGATGGCGCCGGTCACATAGATCCCCAGCGCGAAGAACATCAGTTTGCGGCGGCCGAAACGGTCGCCAAGATAGCCGTAAAGCGGCGCGGCGATGGTCGAGGCGATGAGATAGCTGACGATGATCCAGGAAATCCGGTCGACATCGCCAAGGGAGCCGGCGATGGCCGGCAGCGCCGTCGCCACGATGGTCTGGTCCGCGATGGCCAGGAACATCGGCAGCATGATGGAGGGGAAGACCCGCAAGAACATGCCGCGCGTGTCAGCGGGAAATGCGCCGGAAATGTCCTCCGATGACTGGGTTGTCGAACTCAACGAAACGATCCTTTGCCGCGCCGGAGCATCCCCGGCGCGATTCCATTTGGCTCCCGGCCATCTGATAGACCGGTGCACGCCCAGTGCCAATTGCGTAGCTCACGGGAGTAGCGGAAATTTCGACACCTTCAGACCAGTTGCCGGATTCAAGCGCTATATCCTATGATATATAACGCAACACTCTCCCAGCCACGGGTCCAGCCTTTGCCTTATCTTTCTGCCGACGAAACCACGGCCATCCTGCTCAGCCTGAAGATAGCGCTCATCGCCACCCTGGCCAGCCTGCCGGTGGCCATCGCTATCGCCTGGCTGCTGGCCCGGCGCCAATTTCCGGGGAAGGCCCTGCTCAATGTGCTGGTGCACCTGCCGCTGGTCATGCCGCCGGTCGTCACCGGCTATCTGCTGCTGATCGGCTTTGGCCGGCGCGGCCCCTTCGGCGAGGCGCTGGAGGCGTGTTGCGGCGTGGTTCTGTCGTTTCGCTGGACCGGCGCTGCCCTGGCGGCGGCTGTGATGTCGTTCCCGCTCACGGTGCGCGCCATCCGGCTTTCGCTCGAAGCGGTAGACCGGAAACTGGAGGATGCGGCGGCGACGCTCGGCGCGGCGCCGATTTTCGTTTTTCTGACGGTGACCCTGCCGCTGGCCCTGCCCGGCGTGCTCGCAGGCGCTGTCATTGGCTTTGCCAAGGCGCTGGGCGAATTCGGCGCGACGATCACTTTCGTTTCCAATATTCCCGGCGAAACGCAGACCATCGCATCGGCCATCTATTCGTCGACACAGACCCCCGGCGCCGATGCGACGACCCTGCGCCTGACCCTGATCGCCATCGTGATCGCCGCCGGCGCGCTGGCGCTGTCGGAATATTTCGCCCGCAAGGTCGCCGGCGGAGCGGGCCGCGCATGAGCCTGGACAGGGGCCTGGACATCACCGTCAACACGACGCTCGGCGATTTCACGCTGGAAGCCTCGGCAAAGCTCGACGGCCCCTTGAGCGTTCTCGTCGGACCGTCGGGCTCCGGAAAATCGACGCTGCTGAACGTCATCGCCGGGCTGACGCGGCCGTGCTTCGGCCGAGTGACGTTCGGCGACGAAGTCTGGTTCGATTCGGAGCGCAACCTCTTCGTCCGGCCGCATCTGCGTCGCATCGGCTATGTGTTTCAGGAGGGACGGCTGCTGCCGCATCTGTCGGTTCGCAGCAACCTGAAGTTCAGCCGCTGGTTCCGCCGCAGCACCGGCCCCGGCCCGAGGCTGGAGGACATCGTCGACCTTCTGGACATCGGCCATCTGCTCGATCGCTCGCCGCGCAATCTTTCCGGCGGTGAGCGCCAGCGCTGCGCGCTCGCACGCGCTCTGCTCGCCACGCCGTCGCTGCTATTGATGGACGAGCCGCTCGCCGCCCTCGATGAAGCGCGGCGAGAGGAAGTGCTGCCCTATATCGAGACCGTCCGCGACAGGTATCGCATACCGATCGTCTATGTGACGCATGCATTGGAAGAGGCGGAGCGGCTGGGCGATGAAATCGTCAGCATGCGGCAGGGACGGATCGAGAAGATCGAGCGCAGGGTGCGAAGCCCTCAACCCAATAAGGAGCCCTCATCCTGATAGGCTTTACTCTTTTGCCACAGCCGGCTTCAACGCCCGCTCCAGTTCCGCAATCTCATCCGCGAAGCGCTGCTCCGTGTCCTTCTCCACCGACCGGTAAAGTTCGACAAGCTTGCGGCCGAATGCGGTGAGCCGCGCGTTGCCGCCGCCCTTGCCGCCGAGCTGCGTTTCAAACACCGGCGAGGCGAACATGTTGTTCACCTCGTCCATCAGCAGCCAGGCGCGGCGGTAGGACATTTTCATCGCCCGCGCCGCCGAAGAGATCGACCCGTGGGCGGCGATCAGTTCCAGCAACCTGATCTTGCCGTGACCGAGCTGGCGTTTGGAATCGAAGTCGATCCGTATGGTCAGGCGTGTCGTCACTCCGCATCACCTTTGGCGCTGCTTTCGCGGCCAGCCGCCGGCCATTCGGGACAGCTCTCAGGCTTAACGTCGATGAGCGGCGTCCCGTCAATGCAATCGAGGCCGCGAACGAGAATCCGATCGGCCTCCACCGCCTCAATCACGACCAGCGACGAGGCGATGGGATTGGGGCGGTTGGGCGAGCGCAGGGAAAACGTGCCGGTCGCCTCGCCGTTCCGGCGCGGGCTTTGCAGCACGAGATCGCGCCGCGCCTCGTGCATCCAGTAGAGGATCTGCAGATGCGTGTGGCCGCCGACGCCCTGCAGGGCCGCGCGCCAGGGCGGCGCGATTTCGATGGTGCAGACAGGCCCGTTGAGGTCGCCCCTGCGCGGGCATTCGCGCCGCGTGCGCCAGGGCGTGCGGATCGTGCCGATGAAATAGATCGCCGCGTCGGTCTCAGCCGGCAGCTCTACCGTGCTTTCACCGGGGCGGATTTCGGTCGTGGTCGCCATCGTATCGCTGCGCCTTTCCCGCCACTGTTCAATCTCTCCGATTTATCCTATTCCAGAGACCATGCCCATCAGGGCCATGAAAATAACATCGGGAGGAATCGGCATGAAGCGCGGCCTTTTCGCGTGGGCATTTGCCGGCTTGAGCGCCGCCGCAGCATTGCCAGCATTTGCCCAGACGCCGGTCAGCGTCGGCATCCTGAGCGCGGTGAGCGACGCGCCCTTGTTCATCGCCGACAAGAGAGGCTATTTCCGCGACGAAGGGCTTGCCGTCTCCATGACCGTCTTCCGGTCCGGCGCCACCATGGTCGCGCCGCTCGGCGCAGGCCAGCTCGATGTCGGCGCAGGCTCGGCATCGGCGGGGCTCTACAATGCCATCGCGCGCGGCATCAACATCAAGATCGTTGCCGACAAGGCGAGTTCGGCACCCGGCTACGGAGCGACCAAGCTGCTCGTCCGCAAGGATCTCATCGACAGTGGCCGCTTCAAGACCATCAAGGACCTGAAAGGCATGAAGATCGGCATGAATGCGCCGGGCGTGAGCAATACGTCGACGCTCAACAGTATACTAACGGCGGCAGGCCTGAAGTATTCGGACGTCGAAACGGTGAACCTGAATTTTCCCGATCACGTGGCGGCGCTCGCCAACAAGTCGATCGACGCCGCCTGCACGGTAGAGCCGCCGGCCACCTCGGCGATCACCGCCGGCACCGCCGTCGAAATTATGCGCGACGACCAGGCCGACCCTCATCATCAGATCGCGGTGATCCAGTTCTCGGAGGCTTTCGCCGCCAGGAAGGACATCGCCGACCGCTTCATGCGCGCCTATCTGCGCGGCAGCCGCTATTACAACAAGGCCCTGAAGGACGGCAGGCTCGCCGGCGAGACGGCGGACGACGTCATCCAGATTCTCACCGAATATACGCCGGTCAAGAATCGCGACATCCTGCGCCGCATGACGCCGACCGGCATGGACCCCAACGGCACCGTCAACCAGAAGAGCCTGCAGAAGGATCTCGACTTCTACGCGTCGCAAGGCCTGATCGAAGGCAAGATCGACCTCGACAAGATCGTCGACAATTCCTTTGCAGAGCGGGCGGCGAAGGCGCTGGGGCCGTATAAATAGACACTCTTTCACCGCGACGTGCAGCCAGCCCTCATCATGAGGAGCAGCGCTTTGCGCTGCGTCTCGAAGGGCGAGGGCGATAGCTTCAATCAACCAACCGCGTCATATTAACTTCGGCCTGACGCCCCCGTCCTTCGAGACGCCTGCTGCGCAGGCTCCTCAGAGTCTGACTGAAAAGTAACGCTGTCATTCCCGACGTCCGCGAAGCGGGCGAGCGGGAATCCAGAAGGCCAAGGTCTTCCTTGTCGCCTCTGGATTCCCGCTCTGCGCTTCGCTTGGCGGGAATGACACACCAAGATCGAGCCAAAACTGCAAGATAGAAAGCCCCGAAAAATGGCGGTTACTTTTCAGTCAGTCTCCTCAGGATGAGGGCTTCTGTTGGCTGTCGTACCTTGTTATTCCGCCGCAGCGCCCTTCACACCTTGCGGCGGCTCGATGGCGGCACGCGCCTTCGCCACCAGCTCCGGCGGCGTATCGACGATCTCCCTGACCACCGCCGTCAACTCTTCACCATTGAGCGGCGCCAGCTCGAGCTGCCCCTTGCGCGCATCGGCGAGAAAGGCTTCGTCCGCCATGGTCGCATCGAAGGCGCGACGGAAGATGGCGAGACGGTCCGCCGGAATTTCGGGTGGCGCAATGAACGGCCGGCCAACTTTCACCTGCGAGGAGATGAAGCGCAGGATGCGGCGCTGTTCGTCATTCTTCGCCAGATCCTGCATCAAAGGCACCTTGCCGAGGTTCCTGTCCGGATCGATGCCGATCTGCGCGACAAAGGCGACCTTGCCGTCGCGCAGCCAGTCGGGATGTTCCAGCGCATAGCTCGAATAGCTGCCGCCGCCGCGGCCCGAGACCTCGCCGCGCACGGTGGCGAGATCGATCTCGGCGCTGCTCTGATAGCCCGGCACGATCTTGAACTTCGTGCCCAGCACGTGGTTCATCACATTGGGATAGATGAACGTGCCGGAGCCGACGCCGGTGGCGCCGAGCGCCACCTCGCGCTGATAGGCATCCTCGATCGAATTGACGCCGGCCGCGCGCCAGATGGCGATGGTCATATTGGTGATGCCGGTCGAGCCGATCCAGACCAGCCGGCGCGCGTCATAGATCACACCCTTGCCGTCGACGACCTGATGCATGGGGATGATGTTGGAGACGGTGCCGATGGTGGTGCCGTCCTTCGGCGCCTGGGCATAGATGTAATTGGTCGCGCGCGTATGGCCGCCGCCGGGCATGTTGCGCACCACGAAGACCGGCTTGCCGGGAATGTATTTCGGCATGTGCTGCGCGATCAGCCGCGCCGCGAGATCATAGCCGCCGCCCGCCCCCGTGCTGGTGATGATCGAGATCGTCCTGCCCTTGAAGAACTCCTCGCCCTCCGCCGCCAGGCCGGCGTTCACGCCCAGGGCCAGGACCAGCGCGCCCGCGCCAAGACTTCTGCCGACGCCGCGCCAGCGACGAAAATGCCATTCCATCCGAATCCACCCTGATTTTTGACGATTTATCTTGGCCGTGGCGATGATGCGCGCGGCGGTTCCACCCTGTCAACGACGCCGCCGGCCGAGGGGCCGCCATTCCCATCCGCCGTCGCCAGCGCCTTGAATTGCCGCCCGATTTTCCGATGACGACCACCGCCCGCGCACAATTCTCGCCCAAACCGGCTTGACGGGACCAGCGGTTCAGTACATTCCTCGACCGTCACAGCGCCGACCGCGCCTGCACCCGTAGCTCAGCTGGATAGAGCGCTGCCCTCCGAAGGCTGATGTCAAGGGTGTTTCGTGAGCGAGTAACTAAAGAAAGGTTCGTGAAAACAGTAACTTGAGTGATCCTGCAAACGCCGCCAAACCCCGAGAATTTTTCGCGTAAGCACCGCGTAAGCAGTTTTCGGAGAACGGGGGCGGAACAGCGGGTAGCGGGGCGTAGTCGCCCGGCGACCGCGAAGCAGGACTGGTTTGTGAAGGCCGAATCCGTTGACCCTCATAGGTCGGTCGGGCTAGGCGAAATTGCGATGCACCCGTAGCTCAGCTGGATAGAGCGCCACCCTCCGAAGGTGGAGGCCACACGTTCGAATCGTGTCGGGTGCGCCAACCTCCCAAGATATGCGCCCTGTGGCGCGACTCGGACGAGGTTGGCTGAGGGCTCGAAGATGTCGAGCCAGATCACATCCTCGCCCTGTCATGCTCCCACCGCCCGCGTCGGCCAGTGCTGCGTTATGCTCGCAGCCTTGAAATAGCCCTGCTCGCTATTAAGATATATGGCGATATGCTTTAATAGCGGCTACGCTAATTAAAGGATCGCGTGTGACGAACGGAGAGAACCAAAGGCTCGGCGCCTATGTCGAAACGAGCGCGGGAGGCGAGCGCGTGCGGGCCTATGTTCCAGCCCCGCTGCCGCCGAATCCGCCGCTTGAACTCGGGCGGTTCATGCAGGTCTATGAGCGCGCGATCGCCGCGGTCGGGCGCCTCGACGGCGTGACGACGATCCTGCCCTCCACGCCTTTGTTCCTCTACATGTACGTCCGCAAGGAAGCCCTCCTGTCCTCTCAGATCGAGGGCACGCAATCGTCGCTGTCGGACCTGCTGCTGTTCGAAAATCATGAGGCGCCAGCGGTCGAACTTGACGACGTGACCGAGGTTTCGAACTACGTCGCGGCGATCGAGCATGGCGTCTCCCGGATGCGGGGCGGGTTTCCCCTGTCGCTCCGGCTGATCCGCGAAATGCATGCCATCCTGCTCAAATCGGGGCGTGGCGCAGCCAAGCAACCGGGCGAGTTCCGGCGCTCGCAGAACTGGATCGGCGGAACCCGGCCCGGCAACGCCCTTTTCGTGCCGCCACCACCGAACCGGCTGGACGAATGCCTCGACGCGCTCGAGCGCTTCCTGCACAGCGAAGACGCCGCGCTTCCACCGCTCATCCGGGCGGGCCTGGCCCATGTCCAGTTCGAGACCATCCATCCCTTTCTCGACGGCAATGGGCGTCTGGGCCGCCTGCTCATCACGTTGATCCTGTGCGAGGCGGGGGTGCTGCGCGAGCCGATCCTCTATCTCAGCCTGTTCCTGAAAACCCGGCGCGACGACTATTACCGGCTCCTGCAGGAGGTCCGGCAGGCCGGGACGTGGGAGACCTGGATGGAGTTCTTCCTGACCGGCGTCGCCGAAACCGCGGAACAAGCCGCCGCCACGGCTCGCGATCTGATCGCCATGTTCGACGCCCATCGCCAGACAATCGCAGGCCTCGGCCGCGCGGCGGCGTCGGCGCTTCGGGTCCACGAATTGATGCAAGCCAGCCCGATCGTTACCATCCAGACTGTCTCCGAGAAGCTCGCCGTCTCCTTTCCGACGGCCAGCACGGCGTTGGAAAATCTCGCCAAGATCAACGTCGTGCGCGAGACCACGGGACGGCAGCGCGGCCGGATTTATGCCTATTCGGAGTATCTGGCGTTGCTCGATCGCGGCACCGACCCTCTGCCGGGCTGACGCGTAGGGGAAGATCGAACCAAACGCTACGTATATCGAGATGGAGGCGAACAGGGAGGGGCGGCAAAGTTTGTAGGAGGCGTCGGCGCGTATGCAGGCCGACGATGTGAACGGCGTGGACATAGAGCTTCGTGATTTGCGTTTGGCGCTCGTAACGTCACAGCACCGCAGTCTGCGACAGGCGGCGGAAGCTCTGAACATACGCCAATCGACCCTGAGCCGCCGGCTTCATGAGATCGAACGCCAGCTTGGCGTGGTGTTGTTCGAAAGGACGAATGGCGGCACTCGCCTCACCACGGTGGGGCTCGAGTTCGTCGCGAGCGCCAAGCGGATACTTGATGACGTGGACACGGAACTCCGGCGGCTCAGGAGCAGAAGCCGTGGCGAACTTGGCCTATTGACGATCGGGGTTCATGCCTCCCCTTCGGCAGGGAACATGCACACGACGCTGGTCGAATATCATCGGCGCTTTCCGGATGTGGATGTGCGCACGGTCGATGGGAGCCATGAGCGGCTGCTTTGCCACCTTGCGGGCAACGCTGTCGATGTCGCGATCATGACCGGCCAAGCGACGGCGTGGGACGGCCGCGTGCTTCCGCTATGGAGCGAGCGGGTGATCGTGGCTTTCCCCGAGCATCATGCGCTTGGCCAAAATTCGAGGATTCGCTGGGCGGATCTCGCAAATGAAAAGTTCCTCGTTCCGCAGCAAGGCCCTGGACCGGAACTGGAAGGACTGCTCGCAGCGAAGCTTCGTCATGCGGTGGGCTCCCAGCACATCGTCCATCAGGACGCTTCACTGGACAGGCTGCTGAGCCTGGTCAGTGCGAACTATGGAACGCTCCTGATGTTCGAGGGCGCAACGGGGGGCCGTTACGAAGGCGTCGTCTACCGGGAAGTGTGGGACGACGACGGTCCGACCCAAGTCAAATTCATGGCGTGTTGGCGAGACGCGAACAGCAATCCCGCCTTGGGATCGTTCCTGGCGATGTTACGCGAACACTACCCCGATTTCTCGCTCGAACCGCCCGTGACCTGAGCGGTCCGATCGCGACGCGCCTTGGCGAAGGCGCGATCGGTCGCCATGAATCGCTCGATCATCGGCACGATGAGCTTCGAAGGCTCGGGCGCCGTTTTGCCAGTCGCCCGGCCGAGTACCTGAGCGTAAGCGACGAGATCACGATGCACGGCCGCGGGCAGTTCGACGCTGATCTTGACCGGCTTGTCGTCGGCCAGCGGCCCGAGCTTGAGCTTCGTCATGGCTTTCCTCCCTGACCATACGGCGCGAGCACCAGGTCGCGAGTAACGATCACTCGGACCGGGAAACCAGGCCGAATCGTCAAAGTCGGCTGGATGTTGAGCTGGCGAGAAACGATCTGCTGGCCGGTCTGGCTGACGCTGTTCGAGGCTCCTTGGCGAATGGCATCGGCGAGATTGCTCTCGCTGTTGTTGTTGCTGGTGCCCGCCTCGGCGCCGACACTCAGCAGGGTCGACAACACGGCGGCCTTGAACAGCGTGCCCCAGTGATTGTCGACGTCGTCCTCGAGGCCGGCGTAGCCTTCGGTGTCGGCGCCGGGCTGACGCTCGAGCACGATGGAGGTGCCATCCGGCATAATGACACGAGTCCAGACGAGCAGGATACGGCTCTGGCCGAACGCGACCGAGCTGTCGTACTGGCCGATCAGCTTGGCGCCCTGCGGGATCAGCAGATACTGCCCGGTCGGGCTGTCATAGACTGCTTCCGTGACCTGGGCGGTGATCTGCCCCGGCAGATCGGAGCGGATGCCGGTGATGAGCGCCGCCGGAATGACCGTCCCAGCCTGCACGACATAGGGCGACGCTTTGGCTTCGATCCGGTCCGGGCTCACCGTCCGCTTGTCGGGCGTGGCGTTGAGGAAGGCGGTCTTGCGGTCCTGCATGTTCTGCGCGGAGCCAGCATCGACGGGCGGCGTGGGCGTCGGACCCGCCGCCGTCCCTGTCGCCGCGGATGGGGCGACGAGGCCGACTGGCTGCGGCTGTTGGTTGGTCTGGGCAAACAGGCGGCTGACGCGCGCCGCGTCGGTCTCCTGGGCGAGGCGCTGCGCCGCGGGATCTGGCGTGGCGTTTGGCACGATCGTGTTCGGCGCCGCGCCGGCGTTCAGGATCGGCTTGCCGAGATCGCCAGGCAGCGGCGGCCCGAGCGGCGGCGCCTGGCGAGGCAGGCCAGTATAGTCCTTCGGAAGCCCCGCGAGGCCTTCAGCCGAGGGCCGGTTCTGGGTGCTGAGCAGCTCCTGCCCGGACTGGCCCTTGTTGTGGGTCTGGAGCGCGTAGCCGAGCGCTCCTGCTATGGCGAGCGCCGAGACCGCGCCAAGGGTGATCAGCACCTTGCGCGAGAGGCGCGTCACGCGCGGCCGCTCGCCTCGCAGGCGCAAATCGGGCGGGACCACGGGCGTCGTCGACGCCGGTTGTTCTTCCGGCTCGTCGGTCATGACCGCGGCCTTCCATCGGTGCGGACGATGCGGACACGCCGCTCACTGTCCTTGTCACCGAGGCGCAGTTCGGCCGCGGCGAACAAGCGGTCGACGATGTAGTAGTTGCCGCGGACGCGGTAGTTCACCAGCTCGGAGCCGCCGGCCGGGCCGATGACGAAGAGCGGCGGCATCTCGCCTTGGCGGATGCCGGAGGGGAATTCGATGAAGACCTTCTGGCCGTCGTCGAAGGCGCGTAGCGGCCGCCAGGCCGGATTGTCGCCCTCGATCGCATAGCGGAAGTTGATCGAGGCTAGATCGACGCCGGTCGCAATCGGCGCCGCCGCTTCGGCTGAGGCGTTCTGCTGCCGCAGCGCAATGAGTTGATCTTCCGGATACTGCCAGGACACCGAGGCCATGTAGGTCTTCTCGGTGGAACGCAGCTCCAAGAGGTAGGTCCGCCTGTCGGTGTTGATGATGAGATTCGTGACGAGGTCGGGCCGCGTCGGCTTCACCAGGATGTGGACCTTCTTGGTCGGACCCGCGCCGCTCTCGGTGTCGCCAATGATCCAGCGCACCGTGTCGCCGGCGGCGACCGGACCGGTGCCGACGAGTTGCTCACCCTCCTGCAGGGCAATGTCGGTGATCTCGCCCGGCGCGGTGTAAGCCTGATAGAGCGCGCCCGCCGAATAGGGATAGACCTGCACGGCGTTGATGAAGCCGTTGCGCACCGGCTGGATGCGGGCCGCGGCGTTGGCCTGGTTGACGCGCACCGTGGGATCGGGCGCTTCTGGCGAGGGCTTGCCGGTGTTGAGCGGCTTCAATTGGCCCGGAAGGGGGAGAGGCTTCGGCAGCTCGACAATCTTGACCGGGGCCGGCGGATCGACGGCGAGTTTGGCAGGCACGGCACTGTCGTAGTTGATGTCGGGCGGGATGAACTTATGGGCGCAGCCGCCGAGCGCCGTGGCGGAGAGCAGCAGGACCGCAAGGCCGGCTTTGCGGAAAGACGTAATCCCGCCTTCCCGGTTCTGCTGAGAGACGGAAAGACGTGAAGCCGGACCGCCGGCTTCCATGGAAATCGGCGGGGTCATTGTCCCAACTCCTTCGACCAGTTGATGGCGGTGACGTAGATGCCGAGCGGATTCTTGCGGAGCGCGTCAGCAGTGGTTGGAGGTTGGATCGCCACGGTGAGGATGGCGGTCCAGCGCGAGGTCTCTGCGAGCGCGCCGTCCTCGTAGCGATGCTCGACCCATTCGACGCGGAAGCTGGACGGCGAGGCGCGGATCACGCTGGAGACGTCGATGGCGATCTGCTGCTTGCCGAGCTTGGCGAAGGGGTCGTTGGCGCGCGCGTAGTCGTTGAGCGCCTGCGAGCCCGAGGTGGTGGTGAAGTCGTAGGCCTGGAGCCAGTTCTGCCGCACGATGATCGGATCGGCCGGCAGCGAGCGGACGATTTGGATGAAGTGGGCGAGATACCACGCGATCTCCGGATCGCTCGGTGCATAGTCCGCTGTCGCCGGCGCCACGGCCTGGGTCTGGCCGAGCTTGTCGACCTGCACCACCCAGGGGACGATGCTGCCGTGTGTCGATTGCCAGACCAGTCCGCCAGCCAGGCCCATGGAAAGCGCCAGCGAGCCGAAGGCCATCAGCCGCCAGTTCTTGGCCTGCACTCGGGCGGAGCCAATCCGTTCGTCCCAGGCCTGGGCCGCGCGTTGGTAAGGGGTTTCAGGTTCAGGGGTGCGGCCATAGCGGACCGACGGACGGCGGAAGAGCGCCATCTTCTATTCTCCTCCCGAGAGATCGACGGAATGGCCGCCGCCATGGCTGTCGCCGGATTTGAGGGCCTGCACGGCGGCTTGCGCGCCGTGGCTCATCGATTGATTGCGCCTCATGCGCTGGGCCCAGGCCGGCGGCCCGGACGAGTCTGCCGCGCCTGCGGAGCCGCTTGCGGCTTCCGCGCCGCCGACCGTTCCCGCTGTCGAAGAGCCGCCGGTGGCGGCGAAACTGGACCGCGCCCCGGCCGAGAAGCTCTCCCGCATGGCGCTCGCTGCGCGACCGGCCGCGCGGCGAGCCGGCGCCGCGGCGGCGGACGCGGCGGCACGGCCGACGCCGCCAAGTCCCGCCGCAACTCCACCTGCGCCGGACCGGCCAGCAGAGGCGAGGCTGTAGGCGGAGGAGGCGCCGCCAGCCATCGCCGCGCCGCCACGGGCGGCGGCGGCCGTACCGGAGGCTGCCGCCATCGCTCCCCTCCCGGCCAAGCCCAGCGCGCCGGCGCCGGCCATGGCCGTGCCGGCGACTGCGAGGCCAGTGCCAACGGCAGCACCCGCGCCGAGTTGGGGAGCGCCGGAGACGAGACCGGTAGCGATGCCCGGGCCAAAGATGCCGAGGCCGAGCATGGCGAGCGCGGCGAGCACGACGGAGAGCGCCTGCTCGATCGTCGGCTGTCCCCCGGCATAGGTCTGCGTGAATTGGGCGAAGAGCCCGGTGCCGATGCCGACAATGACAGCCAGCACCATCACCTTCACGCCGGAGGCCACGATGTTGCCGAGCACCTTCTCGGCCAGGAAGGCGGTCTTGTTGAAGAGCGCGAAGGGAATGAGGATGAAGCCGGCGAGAGTCGTCAGCTTGAACTCGATCAGCGTGACGAAGAGCTGCACCGCCAGGATGAAGAAGGCGATCAGCACCAGCAGCCAGGAGACCATGAGCACCGCGATCTGTACGAAGTTCGCGAAGAAGCTGGTGAAGCCCATCATCTGGCTGGCGGCGTCGAGCAGCGGCTGGCCCGCATCGAGCCCCACCTGGGCGAGCTTGCCGGGCCGCAGGAAGTCGGCTGTCGAGATCGAGGAGCCGCCGGCTTTTAAGCCAAGGCCCGCGAAGCTGTTGAAGACGATGGCCGAGAGATTGTTGAAGTTGGTGATGATGAAGGCGAAGAAGCCGATGTAGAGCGTCTTCTTCACGAGCCGTTGGAGAATGTCCTCGTCGGCGCCCCAGGCCCAGAACAGGCCCGCCAGCGTGATGTCGACGACGATCAAGGTCGAGGAGAGGTATCCGACCTCGCCCTTGATCAGGCCGAAGCCGGAATCGATGTAGGTCGTGAAGGTGTTGAGGAAGGTGTCGATGACGCCGACGTTGTTCATCGCGCATCTCCCGCCGCGTTGGTGGCCGGCGCAGCCGCGCCCGGGGGCGTTTGTGGCGGCAATGGCCGCGCCGGCCTGCCGAAGAAGCGCCGGCGGTTCTCCTCCCAGACCGCCACGCAGCGCGCGTCTTCGGCGTCCTGCGGTCCGAGCGCGCTGCAACGGCGCAGCTCGGCCGAGAGGTCATTGGGTGCTGGGGTGGTGGTACTCGGAGAGGTCTCGGTCGCGGGCGCCGAGGGACGCCGATTGACTACGACGAGCGCCGCGATGAAGCACGCGATCAGGGCGACGATCGCGGCGGCGCGGAAGATCTCCGACCGGCCCAGCATCACGCCACCTCAGTTGCCGCTGAACATGGTGACGTTGCCGGGCACGTAGCCCGTGCGCGTCGAGAAGGTCTTGTAGTTCTGCTGACCTTGCGCCTCGGCTGAGGCGACGCGCGCCTGCTCGAGGGCGTCGGCCCGGCTCTTCGCCGACAGCACCGCGACGACATCGGAGAGCTGCTGGGATTGCAGCGCCAGGAGCTGGTTGCCGGCCTGGGCGGCCTGCAGCGCGCCCGTCGCGCTCTGGCTGGCCGTCACCAGCGAGGTCATGGCGCTGGAATTGGCCGGGATGTTGCCGACGACGCCCGCCTGAACCTTCAGGCTGTCCTCGAAGGCGCCGACCGAATTCTGCCAGCGCTGTTGAGCGTTGGCGACCATGGTCGTCGTCGAGCCCGTGCCCGCCGCCGTGCCATAGCTGGTCGAATAGGCGGTCTGAATGCGCTGCACATTGAACGAAATGTTCTGCGCCTGGCTGAGCAGCGACTGGGTCTGGGCGATCGACGACTGAAGTTGGGTCAGCGTCGACATCGGCAGGTTGGCGAGATTGCGCGCCTGGTTGATCAGGCTCGTCGCCTGGTTGTTGATCATCGTGATCTGGTTGGTGATCTGCTGTAGCTCGCGCGCCGCCGTCAGCACGTTCTGGCTGAAGTTGGTCGGGTCGTAGACGATCCATTGCGCCGAGGCCGGCGGTACGGCGACGGCC
Source organism: Terripilifer ovatus (assembly GCA_029222685.1). Classification (GTDB taxonomy): domain Bacteria; phylum Pseudomonadota; class Alphaproteobacteria; order Rhizobiales; family Beijerinckiaceae; genus Terripilifer; species Terripilifer ovatus. The sequence continues at coordinate 228,029 of JARHVB010000014.1, forward strand.
AGGGAGAAAACGACGGCGCTTGCCGCCGCCAGATGGCGCAGCTTGATCATGATGACGTCTCCAGGTTGGTCAGGTCAGGGATGAGATCGGCGGCCCACAGAAGCTCGCGGTCGGCGAGCCAGGTCGGCGTGAAGGCCTCGCGACCGTGCTCGGCGGTGACGCGCTCGATCGCCGCGTGGTCGGCCTTCGACGACGCCGCGCAGAAGGCGAGCGCGACCGGACCGAGCCCCAGCTCGAACAGCCGATTGCCGCGTCGGGATTGGCAGTAGTAGTCGCGCTTCGGCGTGGCTCGCGCGAGGATCTCGATCTGGCGGTCGTTCAATCCGAAGCGCCGGTAGATCGCCGCGATCTGCGGCTCGATCGCGCGTTCGTTCGGCAGGAAGATGCGTGTCGGGCAACTCTCGACGATGGCGGGCGCGATGTTGCTACCGTCGATGTCGGACAGCGACTGCGTGGCGAAGACGACGGAGGCGTTCTTTTTGCGCAGCGTCTTCAGCCACTCACGGAGCTGCTGCGCAAAGGCGGGATCATCGAGAACCAGCCAGCCCTCGTCGATGATGAGCAAGGTCGGCCGGCCGTCGAGGCGGCCCTCGATGCGATGGAACAGATAGGTCAGCACGGCAGGCGCCGCGCCGGCGCCGATCAGGCCCTCGGTCTCGAAGGCCTGCACCGAGGAGGAACCGAGCTGCTCGGCCTCGGCATCGAGCAGCCGGCCGGAGGGACCGCCGACGCAATAGGGTTGCAGCGCCTGCTTCAGCGCCGTCGATTGCAGCAGCACCGCGAGGCCCGTGATGGTGCGCTCGCCTACGGGTGAGGACGCCAGCGAGGTCAGCGCCGACCAGACATGCTCCTTCGCGGTCGGATCGATGGTGATGCCTTCCTTGGCGAGGATCGCCGTCACCCATTCCGCCGCCCAGGCGCGCTCGGCCTGATCGTCGATCCGTGCCAGCGGCTGGAGCGAAACCGAATGTTCGGAGCCCGCGGAGAGAGACCCACCGAGATCGTGCCAGTCGCCGCCCATGGCGAGCGCGGCGGTGCGGATCGAGCCGCCGAAATCGAAAGCGAAGATCTGGTTGCTCCGGTAGCGGCGGAACTGCATAGCCATCAGCGACAGCAGGACCGACTTGCCCGCGCCGGTCGGCCCGACGATCAGGGTGTGACCGACGTCGCCGACGTGGAGGCTCAGCCGGAACGGCGTCGAGCCTTCGGTCTTGCCGAACAGCAGCGGCGGGGCCTGGAAATGCTCATCGCGCGCCGGCCCGGCCCAGACCGCCGAGAGCGGGATCATGTGGGCGAGGTTCAGCGTCGAGACCGGCGGCTGGCGGACGTTGGCGTAGGCGTGGCCGGGAATTGACCCGAGCCAGGCCTCCAGCGCATTCACCCCTTCCGGCATGCAGGTGAAGTCGCGACCTTGGATGACCTTCTCGACTAGGCGGAGCTTCTCGGCCGCGAGGCCGGGGTCTTCGTCCCAGACGGTGACGGTCGCGGTGATGTAAGCCTGCCCGACATCGTCGGTGCCAAGCTCCTGCAGCGCCAGGTCCGCGTCGGCCGCCTTGTTGGCGGCGTCGCTATCGACCAGCGTCGAGGCCTCGTTGGTCATCACCTCCTTGACGATGGCGGCGATCGACTTGCGCTTGGCGAACCACTGCCGCCGGATCTTGGTCAGCAGCTTCACCGCTTCGGTCTTGTCGAGCAGGATCGCGCGCGTGGACCAGCGGTACGGAAAGGCGAGCCGGTTCAGCTCGTCGAGGATTCCGGGATGCGTCGCGGTCGGGAAGCCGACGATGGTCAGCGTGCGGAGGTGATGCGACCCAAGCCGCGGTTCGAGGCCGCCGGCGAGCGGTTCATCGGCCAGGAGCGCGTCGAGGTGCATCGGCGTCTCAGGGACGCGCACCCGCTGCTGGCGGGTCGAGATGGTCGAGTGCAGGTAGGTCAGTGTGTCGCCGTCGTCGAGCCAGGCGACCTCGGGCATGAAGCCCTCGACCAGTTGCAGCACGCGGTTGGTGCGATCGACGAAGCCGCGCAGCAGTTCCCAGGGATCGACGCCGCTCTGGGCGCGCCCTTCGTAGAGCCAGCCCTCGATGCGCGAGGCGTCCTCCGCTGGCGGCAACCAGACGAAGGTCAGGAAATAGCGGCTCTCGAAATGCGTGCCTGCTTCCTCGAAAGCGTCCTGCCGTTCGAGATCGACCAGCGCCGACGCGGCATCGGGAAAGGCCGAATGGGGATAGGTCTGCGCGGCGATCCGCTGCGCCTCGACGAAGATCGCCCAGCCGGAGCCGAGGCGGCGCAACGCGTTGTTGAGCCGTGCGGTGACGCCGACCAGCTCGGCCGGTGTCGCGCTGTCGAGGTCCGGCCCACGAAACCGCGCCGTGCGCTGAAAGGAGCCGTCCTTGTTGAGGACTATGCCCTCCTCGACCAGTGCGGCCCAAGGCAGGAAGTCGGCGAGGCCGGCGGGGTGATTGCGATATTCGGCGAGGTTGAGCATTTGCGGGCCTCAGACGCCGAGATGGGGCGGATAGCGGAGGTGCCGGCGCACGACATCGACGAACTGCGGGTCGCGCTTGGCCGCCCAGACAGCGGCGCCATGGCCCACCGCCCAGAACAGCGCGCCGGGAATCCAGAGCCGCAGGCCGAGGGCGATCGCCGCGGCCAAGGTGCCGTTGGCGATCGCGACGGTCCGTGGCGCGCCGCCCATCAGGATCGGGTCGGTCAGGGCGCGATGGACCGGCGCGAAGAAGCCGGGCACGTCGGGATCGACGATCGCGGCCATCAGATCAGCGCCCCGCCGGAGAAGCTGAAGAAGGACAGGAAGAAGCTCGACGCGGCGAAGGCGATCGAGAGGCCGAACACGATCTGGATCAGCCGCCGGAAGCCGCCCGAGGTGTCGCCGAAGGCGAGCGTCAGGCCGGTCACGGTGATGATGATGACTGAGATGATCTTGGCGACGGGGCCTTGCACGGACTCCAGGATCGAGTTGAGCGGAGTCTCCCACGGCATCGAGGAGCCGGAGGCGTAGGCGGCGGGCGCAAAGGCCAGCGTCAGGGTGACGAGCGTGAGAAGCTCCGCCAAGCGGCGACGCGACTGACGAGCGACGGCAAGAACACGGATCATGATGGGTCTCCGGGGAGCAAGGGGTCGCCGCCCGCCCCGGCGGGTTGGACGCGATAGTCGCCGGTGGCGGGATCGAGCCCGGCGATGAGGGCGAGTTCGGAGAGACGGCGCTCGGTGCCACGGCCGCGCAGCACCGCGACGAGATCAATGGTCTCGGCGATCAGCGCCTTGGGGACGGTGACGACGGCTTCCTGGATGAGTTGCTCGAGGCGGCGGATCGCGCCGAGTGCGGTGCCGGCGTGAATGGTGCCGATCCCGCCGGGATGGCCGGTCCCCCACGCCTTCAAGAGATCGAGCGCCTCCGCGCCACGGACCTCGCCGATCGGGATGCGATCGGGCCGCAGCCGGAGCGAAGAGCGGACCAGGTCGGAGAGCGAAGCGACGCCGTCCTTGGTTCGCATCGCGACCAGATTGGGGGCGCGGCATTGCAGCTCGCGCGTGTCCTCGATCAGCACCACCCGGTCGCTCGTGTCGGCGATCTCGGCCAGCAGCGCGTTGGTCAGTGTCGTCTTGCCGGTGCCGGTGCCGCCGGCGACCAGGATGTTCTTGCGCGATGCCACGGCAGCACGCAGCGCCGCGGCCTGGCCGGCGGTCATGGTCCCGGCGGCGACGTAGTCGTCGAGCGTGAAGACCGCGACGGCGGGCTTGCGGATCGCGAAGGCCGGCGCGGTGACGACGGGCGGCAGCAGCCCCTCGAACCGCTCTCCCGTTTCGGGCAGCTCGGCTGAGACACGCGGGCGCTCGGCATGGACCTCGGCGCCGACATGGTGCGCGACCAGGCGCACGATCCGCTCGCCATCGGCGGCGGACAGCGTCCGGCCGGTGTCTTCGAGCCCACCCGACAGCCGGTCGATCCAGAGCCGGCCATCGGGGTTGAGCATCACCTCAACGATCGACGGGTCTTCGAGGAAGGCGGCGATGGCCGGGCCGAGCGCGGTGCTCAGCATGCGCGCGCCGCGTGAGAAGGCCTCGGAATGGAGTGGAGCAACCGCCACGATCGTCCCCATCGGAAGGCCAATCGCGACACGCGATTGGCGACGGGGATGATTAGAAAAGGAAGAAAATGGGGCGCTTCAACAAGTATTCATGTGGCGTAGTGGCCCGGCGTAAAGCAGAGAAAAAATACTTGCTGGGTGCGGAGTGGCTCTTAGCGTTCCTTGCCTGCCGCCTGCTCGTTTGCTGCCGTCGGCTAATCGTTGGCTAGAGGACGATTCGGTTCTTCCCGAACATCGTCGGGAATCTCTTGCCGAAGCTTCGGCCCTTCATTGAGACGCCGGCCCAGCGTGGCCACGAAATTGTCGTACCGCGCCCCGGCCTGCGCTCGCGCCGCCTTGGCGGCCGGTTCGGGCAGCGGCGGCGTGGTGTTGAGCCAGAAGCGGATGAATAGCGCCAGCGTCTCGACGCCGATGCCGACATCGCGTTCGAGACGCGCCAGGCGCCGATCCTGCTGGTCGAGCCGCTTAGCGATGGCGGCTTCCCGCCGCTCGTCGGCATCCGGTGACAGGAACGAGGCGATGGCGGCCTCGGCAATCAGCGACATCGACTGCTCGCGGCGCGCGGCATAGGCCGCCAGCGACTGCATCACCTCCGGGTCGAGATAAACCGAGAGCTGGGCCTTCTTCTTCGGCGTAGCCATGCGCGCCTCACATCCCGAGGTCGTCGCCCGGATCGAGCGAGGCCTGTCGGGCGAGGCCCTGCATCAGGTCGTTCATCCGGCCGATGCGAGGGGCGTCCTCCTCCATGTCGTCCACCTGGTCGAGGGCGAACTCGTTCTCGATCGGCTCCTTCTTCTCGACGGCATCCTGGCTGAGCTCGGGCTGCTTGCGACGGTCGGCGTTCTTCGGATCTTCGTCGTCGGCGTCCTCGCCGTCGCCCGTGACCGGAGCCGGTGGTCGCGGCGGCAATGGGCGGGCGCTCCAATCGTCGAGACGGGCTTCCTTCGGCCGCGCCAGTACCGGCGGCGCGGTGATGCGCTCCTGAAGGCGCTCGTCTTCGTAGTAGCGGGCCTTCTTCGCCCGGATCGGATGGACGCCCGACACCATGACAATCTCGTCTGTCGGCGGGAGCTGCATCACCTCACCAGGCGTCAGCAGCGGCCGCGCGGTCTCCGAGCGCGAGACCATGAGGTGCCCCAGCCACGGCGACAGCCGGCTGCCGGCATAGTTCTTCATCGCCTTCATCTCGGTCGCCGTGCCGAGCGCGTCGCTGACCCGCTTGGCGGTGCGCTCGTCATTGGTCGCGAAGCTGACGCGCACATGGCAGTTATCGAGGATCGAGTTGTTGGGACCGTAGGCCTTCTCGATCTGGTTCAGTGATTGGGCGATCAGGAAGCTCTTGATGCCGTAGCCGGCCATGAAGGCCAGCGCGGACTCGAAGAAGTCGAGGCGGCCGAGCGCGGGGAACTCGTCGAGCATGAGGAGAAGCCGCCGGCGGCCGGCCTTGGCCTGCAGGTCCTCGGTCAGCCGTCGGCCGACCTGATTGAGGATCAGGCGGATCAGCGGCTTGGTCCGGTTGATGTCGGACGGCGGCACGACGAGGTAGAGGGTCGTCGGGCGGTCGCCGGCGACGATGTCGCCGATCCGCCAGTCGCAGCGCCGCGTCACCTCGGCGACCACGGGATCGCGATATAGGCCGAGGAACGACATCGCCGTGCTCAGCACGCCGGACCGCTCGTTGGCGGATTTGTTCAGCAGCTCGCGCGCGGCGGACGCGACGACAGGATGGACGCCCGCCTCGCCGAGGTGCGGCGTCCGCATCATCGCCGATAGCGTCGACTCGATCGGCCGCTTCGGATCGGAGAGGAACGAGGCGACGCCAGCGAGGGTCTTGTCCTCCTCGGCATAGAGGACATGGAGGATCGCGCCGACCAGCAGTGCATGGCTGGTCTTCTCCCAGTGGTTCCGCTTTTCCAGGCTGCCTTCGGGATCGACCAGAATGTCGGCGATGTTCTGGACGTCGCGGACCTCCCACTCGCCGCGGCGGACCTCGAGCAGCGGGTTGTAGGCGGACGACTTCGCATTGGTCGGATCGAACAGCAGCACGCGGCCGTGCTGGGCGCGAAAGCCGGCGGTGAGCTGCCAGTTCTCACCCTTGATGTCGTGGACGATGGCCGAACCCGGCCAGGTCAGCAGTGATGGGATGACGAGACCGACGCCCTTGCCGCTGCGGGTCGGGGCGAAGCACAGGACATGTTCGGGACCGTCATGGCGGAGATAGCTGCGCTGATGACGGCCCAGCACCACGCCGTCGGGGCCGAGCAGGCCGGCTTGCTCGATCTCCTTCGGCTGCGCCCAGCGCGCGGAGCCATAGGTCTCGATGTTCTTGGCTTCGCGGGCGCGCCAGACCGACATGCCGATGGCCACCGCCGCAGCAATGAGACCGCCGGATGAGGCGATGTACGCGCCCTCGATGAAGATCGATGGCGCGTAGGCGTCATAAGCATACCACCACCAGAAGAACGCCGGCGGCAGATAGAACGGGAAGTGCAGGATCTCGAACCAAGGCCGCCCCAGCTCGGGCTGAAAGCCGAGCCGCCAGGCAGTCCATTCGGTCGCGGTCCAGATCGCCAGCAAGACGATGGCGAAGACGGTGATGATCTGACCCCAGAGAATCTTGGTCGCGGACATGCCGGCCAGCCTGTCTTGGGATCTTTGGCTCGAAAGATCACTCATATGCCAATTCCTCTGTTGCGGCCGAAGCCCCAGTCGACGCCGCCATCATCGCGGGCGACGCCGGAGACGTGCCGGCCGAGCTGCTTTTCGAGGGAGGGCGTCCAGGGCACGAGCTGGAAGCCGAGGCCGTCATCGATCATGGCGAAGCGGCCAGAGGCGAGCGCGAAGCGCTGCCGATAGGCGCCGGCGACATACTCACCCGACGTCGCTTGATTGAAAGGCTGCCCGGTCTCTGCCGCGAGCCGCTCGCCCAGCGCCTCGACCTCGCGGCGCCGGAGCGTGCTGATCAGGCCTTCGGAGAAGACGACGCCCCGAGCCTGGCGCTCGGCGAGGCCCTGCTCGATGAGCTGTTCGGCCCGCCGGTCCATCGCGTCGCGCACCTCGGCGCCGAAGCCGGCCTGGCCGAGAGCCACGGGATCGCGGGCGATCGCCTGCCGGTCGAGCCAGGTCGCCCCGCTCGCCGTCACCTGGTCCTCGATCGCGAGGTCGGAGCGCACCGCCAGCGCCACGCGGCGGCGCCCTTGCGCATCGTCGAACTTGCGAAGCTCGACGATCGAGCCGGCCCCACTGTCGCCGGTGGCGTCGAGGTCGGGGAATTTGATGTGGTGCGTGCGCCCGTCGACGCCGTCGATCACGGCGTAGGCGGTGCCCTTCAATTCGTCGTCGAAACCGCGATCGACTAGCCGGCCGACGACGGGCACGTCGAGGCTCTCGCTGGCGAGGACATAGCTCGCGGCTGCGCGCTCGATGCCGCGCTCGCGCAGACCGCGGTGGATGCGCTTGATGATGTCGCCGCGCTCGCCGAGTTCGCGCAGCGTGCTCTCGGCGGCCTCGTCCATCGTCCATTGGCCCGGGCCAAGCTGATGCGCGAGGCCGAGACTTTCCAGATGCCGCAGTCGCCCAACCTTGAGTGCGTTGTACGGATCGGACGGGTGTCCTGAATCGGGTGCGAGATCGATAACGCCGTGACGGTCGGCGTCGCGGGCAAGCTGCCGGTCGAGCTGCGTCCAACGCTCGGCCTCAACCTGGCGCTCCAGCGCGTGCCGGATATCAAGATCACTGCGCAGCCCCAGTTCCTGCGTGACCAGGTCCTGGGCGCGGGCGCGCATGCCCTCCTTGATGTAGTCGCGGGAGATGACGAGATCCTGGCCGTCCTCGGCGACGCCACGCACGATGATGTGGACGTGGGGGTGCTGGGTGTTCCAGTGATCGACGGCGACCCAATCGAGCTTGGTCCCGAGGTCCTTTTCCATCTGCCCGACCAACTCGCGGGCGAAATCCTTGAGGTCTGCCATCTCCGGCGCGTCCTCGGGCGAGACGATGAAGCGGAAGTGATGGCGGTCGCCCTCGGAGCGCTCGGCGAACGCCTTCGGATCGGCGTCTTCGGTCTCCGGACCGAACAGCCGGGCCTTCTCCCCGTCCCGGGTGACGCCCTCGCGCCGAAGGTAGCCGAGATGGGCGCCGAGCGGCGCCGATCCGGCGGTATGCCGGACGACGCGGGCCTTCACCGTCACCAGGCGAGACCGGCCGGTCAGCAGATGGTTCGCCCGGACGGTGGCGGCGCGGCCACGGCCAAAGGTCGAGCGGCTGCCGCTCCTGAGCAGGCCCTGGCGTGAGACGCCGCCGCCGGCCCGCTGGGCGGCGGCGAGCGCCTGGGCGATGAACGGCTTGGCGCGCTGGCTGCGGGACGAGCGAATGCGGCCAGGCCGTGGCTGGAAGTCGCTCTCCTCAGCCATGGCCGGCCCCGGCAATGTGCGGAAAACCCAGGATCAGCAAGGCGTTCACGCCGTGGCGCACATTGCGCGTCGGGGCCGCACATTGCCGGATCAGCCAAAAACACAAACAAAAACAACCGACCGACAGAGCCGCACATTGCGGCCTTTTATCTGGCCCTCTGTCGGTCGGTTTCTGCCCTTCACCCCTGTCCGCCCTTCCTCCTTCCCGGAAGTACGCTGCGCCGCGCCAGCCTGCGAACTCGCGCGCGAAAGCCTTGGCATGGCCCATGGAGCCGCCGAGCACCGTCGCGCCGCTAAGGAAAGCGCGAGCTGGCTGAGACATCGCCGCGGCATGACTGCAAGAGGGCAGCGAGATCATGGCTTCGGTCCCGCTGCGGAAACCGAGACGAACAGGCCGGCCGATTGCGGTGCGATGGCGGAGACATCGCGCACGGCGACGACAGCCGGTGTGTCGCTCGGCGGCTGCTTGGACGTCGAGCGATCGGCAGGTTCAGCGCTTGCCGACCGCGTGATGAAGAGCGGCGCCTGCGTCCAGGACGACGGATCGGAGGCCGCCACGAGGACAGGCCCATCGATCGCGCCGTCCCCGACAAAAGGGACGAGCGCGGCGACGTAAGCGACGGTCTCGGGCGGTAGGGGCCGATGCCGATCACGATAGTCTTCGTATCGACCAGGCCCCGCATTGTATGCTGCGAGGAAGCCCGGCGATCCGTAGCGGTCGTGCATTTCGCGCAGGAAGGCCGCGCCCGCCAAGATGTTGTCGTGCGCATCGAACGGATCGCGCCCGAGGCCGTACCGAGCGCGCATCCCCGCCCAGGTGTCGGGCATCAGTTGCATCAACCCGATCGCCCCCTTGGACGAGATCGCGCGCCGGTCGCCGCGGCTTTCGACCCGCATGATCGCCCGTATCCATGCCGCCGGAATGCCGAAGCGCTGGGCCGCCTCCGCGATGAGCCCAGCATAGGTATTGCTCGGCGCTTGCAGCTCGATCCGAGCGGTCTGGGCGTGAGCGACGACAGCGGGCGTGCCGAACGTCGTCGCCCCGACGAGCATGATGAGAGCGGCCCGCATGCGCTCAATCCCGCTGGCCGCGCTTGGGCGGGCGGTTCCAGTTCAGCACCCACGCAGACTTGTCGTCGCCGGACTGAAAGAGATTGGCGCGGATTGGCTGATGCAGCGCCGGGTCATCGATGACGAGCGAGACGTATTCGCCCGCCTTCTCGCCGGTGCGTTTCCAGCCCGCGCCGATCTCCGGGCCGTCGGCGTCGCCCAGATGGACGCGATAGTCGGGCGCATTCTCGGCATCGGAAGCTTCGGCCGGAACGAGAGAAAGGGCTTGAGTGAAGGTGAGCGTCTGGATGCGTCCGCCGAAGCCGGACTTATCGCGGGTGAAGTGACCGATCTGCGCCATGGGAAACCTCCGTGGTTGGCGGGTTGAGAAGCGGGTCAATCGGTGGCGGCGCCCCACACGAAGCGGCCGTCACCGGCCTCGTCGGTCCAAAGCGGGACCGCGCGGGCGACGATCGAAGTGACGGGGAGCGGGCCGAAGTAGCGGCCGTCCAGGCTGTCCGGGACGGTCGGGTTCATGAGGAAAACTTCGCCCGCGCTGAGGGTGTGGCAGCCACTCCAGCGCGGCAACGGACGGCCGAGATGATCGCGTGTCTTAGCGACGCCGACGTCGATATGATCGACGGTCACGGCGTCGTTCTCCCGGCACACGGTCTGTCCGGCCATCGCGATGACGTGCTTCAGCAGCGGCACGCCTCTCGGCAGGAAGCCGCCATCGGCGAGGTAGCTGGCGATCGGCTCGGGAGGACGCACGGCAACCAGCTCGAGCGCGTGAAGCGGGCCGGCCGGCCGCAGCGCGTAGAGCCCCGTCGGTGTGCTGGCCGTGGCGTTCCAGATCAGCCGCGGCGCGGGATGGAAGAACACGAGCGCGCCGGCAGCGAGCATCGCCACATAGGTCGACATGACGTAGCCGAAGCGGCTCATGGCGCGACCCTCCGACGCTTCAGCCAGGCCGCATGCTGTGCGCGGGTGTAGGCGTGCGGCTCGTCGCCGACGGCGAGGCGGTTGTGGAGATGACGCCAGTGTTCCGGCGCGGCGTCGGCCGGATCGATGTCGAGGGCTTCGACCGCGTCGATCGCTTGCAGCACGCGCTCGACCTTCGGCCAGCCGTCGACGCGCAACAGAATCTCGCCGCCGGGACGCACGAAGGGCAGCGTCTGATAGGGCGCGCCGGGCTCGACCGCGCGCACGATGTCCATCCTCGAGACGATCGTGCCGAAGTCGTTCGACGCCCAGCGCACGAAAGCGAAGATGCTGCCTGGCCTGAAGCTGGAGACACTGCGGCGGCGGTCGAGGATCTTCTCCTCGGTGCGGCGGCCGAAGCGCAACCAGCGTTCGATCTTCTTCTCGATCCAGGTCAGCTCGACAAGCGTGAGCGCGATGGCGGCGCGATTGGTCGGCGGCGCGGCTTGCCGCGGCGACAGGGCGTTGTCGCTCATGATGGCTCTCCGGAGTCGTCGGGGAATTCGCGCGCGAAGAGGTCGCGCAGCATGTCGGCGACGGTGATCCCGCGCCGGAACGCCGCGACCTTGATGCGGCCGCGCAGCGACGGCGTGACGTCGATGGTCAGACGCGCGGTGAACGCCGAGGCGTCATCGGCGCGCCGAGTCGTAACTTCGGGCGCCTTGATCCAGCTCTCGGCGTCGCCCGGTCGCGCTGCAAAGCCGCGTCTGGTGGATCGCTCGTTCATGGCGCGATCCTCGCGACCTCAGCGGCAAGCGCGGCGATCTCGCGGGCGGCGGCGCTCTGCTCGGCCAACTCGAAGACCAGGCGGCCGGATTGCGCGGCATCGGCGAAGGCGACCCGCTGGCCGACCGTGCTGGCGAGCACCGGCGGATCGTGCTCGGCCAGGGTCTCGGCCGTCTCGCGGGCGATCACCGTGCGAGCGCCGCAGCGGTTCAGCACGAAACGCGCGGCAAGCTCCGGGCGGTAGATGCGTGCCTCGCGAAGCAAGGCCAGCATCTCGGCCGACGCCCAGCCGTCGAGCGGCGATGGCTGCACGGGAATAAGCACCAGGTCGGCGGCGAGGAGCGCCGAGCGCATCAGCCCGGCGACGCGCGGCGGCCCGTCGATGACGACGTGATCGGCGGTGCGAGCGATCTCGGGCGCTTCGCGATGGAGCGTGTCGCGGGCCAGGCCGACGACGCCGAACAGCCGCGAGACGTTCTCCCGCGCACGCTGCTGCGACCAATCGAGTGCCGAGCCTTGCGGATCGGCGTCGACCAGCGTGACGCGCTTGCCGTGCAACGCCCATTCACCGGCGAGATGCAGGGCCAGCGTCGTCTTGCCGACGCCGCCTTTCTGGTTGAGCAAGGCGACGATCATCGCTCCCCTCCCGGCTTGCGGTTGAGGGGCAGCGACGGCTGCCGGGTGGAGAGTTTAGAGGGCTGCTGAGCAGCGGTGGCTAAATTATCCGCAGATCGGGCGGCCCAACTACAAGAGTTAGATTCTAAGTTAGACTCTAAGTTAAGACCCGGAATCGCTGTTTCAGGCCAAAGAGTTAGCTGCGATTTCGACGCCCGACGTCCCGATACGCGCACGCTCGAAGTCCCGATAGTCGGAACGCCCGAAGTCCCGACCCCGTCCACAGGGATATCCACAGGCCCTGTGGATAAGCCGGTCGGCAGGATACGCAGCAGCTCGCGCCGACCGTTGCGCTCGATGTGCAGGCGATAGCCGGGGAGCGGTTGGCGGGTTGCGATCCGGCGTAAGTCGAAGGCGAAATCGGGGAGCTTGGCGAGGCTGCCGGACTTCTCGTGCAGGTGCGCGACCTCGAACAGCCAGCCCTTGGGCTGGCGGCCGGCGTGCTTGCGAGCGACACGGTAGAGCCAGCGCTCGATGCCGCCGGTCAGGCGGAAATAGGCCGGGTCGATGGCGAGCACCAGCGATCGATCGATGACGCCGCGGTAGAACCAGTCGGGGAGCACGAACTCCATGCCCTCGACGCGGCCGTCGCGGGTCGTGCATTCCTCCCACTCGTTGATCCAGGAAAATTGATGGCGGCGCCAATGCTCGCCGTTGCGGATCGTCGTGCGGATGACAGTCGATTGCAGGCGAGCGAGCGCGCCTTTCAGAAGCTTGTAATCGCGCGCGCCGGTCTGCCGGCCGATGGATGTCAGGAGCTGATACGGCGTGAAGCGCAGGAAGCGTGAGGTCTTGAAACCAAGGTCTTCGGCCTCGACGATCTGGCTCGCCGCCCAGATCAGCACGTCGGCGTCCCAGATAGTCGCCATGCCGTGTTCGGGCACGGCGTAGACTTCCACGCGGACGCCGCCGGTCTCGTAGAGGATCGGCGCGGTACGCCTGGTCTTGGCGAGCGAGAAGAACGGCCGCTCCATCAGGTCGCGCTGGTCGCGCGGGCTGGCGTCGCCCGTGGCGACGACGAACGGATCGAGCTTGCTCCGTTCGCTGCTGGTGATGAGGCGGCGCGACGACATCGGCGAGCGCCTCAGCGATGCGTGTGGCCGGCGGCGCGGGCCTCGACGTAACGGGGATCCGATGTCGAGTTGCAGGCGGCATGGTCGGCCCATGCCTCCAGGTCGCCGATGGCGTAGACGACGCGACCGCCGAGCTTGCGGAAGGTCGGGCCGCTGCCATGGCAGCGATACTTTTCCAGGGTGCGCGGCGAGATGCCGAGGATACGCGCCGCCTCATGGGTTCGGACGTAGCGGGTGGCGAGCTGCGCGGACCTGTCGAGCATGGGAAGCCTCCGTCTTGCCTCGAAGCGCCGCAGCCAAGTCGCGGCATGTCGGGGTCACGGTGGCGGAGGGATCAGGCGTTGAGGGTGGACGAAGATTTTCGGAAGGGTGTGTCCCCCTTCGAGCGGCGATGAGCGAACGGCCGTTCAATTCGTCACGGGCAAGGCATGGATGAATGGACGGGCAGTGCGCGCTGAAAGCCGTTTATGTTGCTGATCAGCCGCCGCGCAGAAATTTGAGATAGCCGCGTTCGACGAGCGCGATCGAGTCGTGGATCAGACGATTGGCCGCGCGTCGCGCGTGGGAGTCTTTCCACTCGACAGATGGAAGTTGGGCCTGGTCCGAACGCAGGATGATCTCCGCGACGTCGCGAGGACCGCCGCCCATGTCGTGAACGTCGAAGGCATGAAGAAGCTGAACGAGACGGCGCTTGCGCTGCGTGGTCAGTCGCAACGCCCGTGGGAGAAGGCCGATGGTTTGGCCGCCCACCTTGCGGATGAAGCGCGACGCGACATCGAGGCGGAGATCGACCGATGTAGCGCCGAGCGGCAGAAGAATCATGGGGCGCCGAGCGGCCAGGTCGCTGTGGAGCCGGATGTGAAGCTCGCCGGACCCATCGACGATTACGACCTCGCGACCCTCATCATCGGTCCGGTCCGCAACGATCGAGCCGAGCTGGGATGGGTCGAGGGCCAGAGGCGCAAATCCGCTCGGCGCTGCATCGAGCAGCAGTGTGCCGGGCGACAGTTCCGGCAGCCAGGTAGCAGGTTCGTCGCCGACCGGAATGCCCGGGTCGTGGGCGAAACCGCAACCCCCATCGTCGGGCGAAATCCGCGCGAGCGGACTCCGCATCGACGTGATCGCGTGCGATCTGGCGCTGGATCTGGGCGTAGTCACGTCGGTATTCGGCGTTGCGGCGCAGGAATTCGACGGCGAAGCCGGGGCGTTCGAGGCGATTCAAGTGATCGATCGTCTCCGGCGAGCGCCAATACTGTGTGGGCATGGCGTTTCCTCTCGTCTTGCTCCCCTATTCGGGGAGCTTCAAACCATCCGGAAACGCAGGCTTTGCGCTAGACCCTATGATTGCATCGCGCGCGACGACAACCCGTACAACAGACGTCTTGGTGGCTCACTGCGCTCGTGGCTGAAGCAGGTGCCGATAGCCGGTTTCGGTCATCCAGTGAGCGCGGGCCAGGTGGCTTTCATGGACGATTTTGGCACGGCAGGGATCTAACGCCGGATCGAGCCCGAAGAGCACCAGCACGACCTCTCGCCAGTCGGCCCCCTCTTCTTCGGCCATCAACAACCGAAGGTATATCGCCAGATGTTGCTCATCATAGGCATTCACGCGGTCGGTAAGCGGCGGCCGGTCACAGAAAGGCGCCTCGGTCATTGCGATCTTCCCCCCGTCGAGATCAAAGCAATGGAGTAGGGTTTCATTTACCGCAAATTTTGACAGACTTCGCGCATGATTAGGCCGGCGCCGCGATGCCTATGGCGCATCACGTTGCTCAAATTGACGGTGCAGAGGCACTCCAGACCAGGGATGGATAGCATAACCCGCGGACGAATCGGAATGATCGTTCCTGGAACGATGGTTCCGGCCTCGGCTCCATCATCGCCATGGATCTCAAGGAGGTCATGGCGATCAATCTGCGTCGGTTGCGTCATGCGAAAGGGATGACGCAAGAGGAGTTGGCCGAGCGGGCTGGATTGAGCGCCCGTTACATCGGGGCGATCGAGCCCGCCGACGTGTCGGCGAGCGTCACCGTGCTCGGCCAGGTGGCCGAAGCGCTGGAGTTAGAGGCGGCCGAGTTGGTGCGGGCGCCTCATGGAAAGAGCGACTCGACGATCTCGGCCGAGCACCAAGAATAGCGCCTTCGCCCCGTGCGCCCCTCGGTAAAGTCGATGCCCCGCCCGGACCGGCCGGACGGGGCATTGTAGGGAGGTCAGTCGCTCCGGCGGCCGTTGGGGCGGGACCAGATCAGGCTGTAGCCCTCGCCGTCCTCGTCATCGAACAGGTTGGCGAAGATCGGGGCGGTGAAGCTCGGATCGTCGAGCTTGAGGCCCAGATAGTCGCGGCCTTCGTTGGAGCGCTTGGCCCAGGCGGCGCCGATCTCGACCCGGCCCACATAGACGCGGTGGCTGGGGCTGTTGTCGCCGGAGCGGGTGGCTTCGGGGACGATCCGGACGTTCTTGGCCTGGACCGAGAGGGTGACGATTTCGCCGGTGAATTCGTTCGAGCCGGTCTTCTTGAAGGTGCCGATGGTCGCCATGGTAGTTCTCCTTGATCTCTGTTTCCGAGCCCGCACCATTGCGGCCTCGATGGTGATCGACGGGCCGGAGGCGATCGACGGCGCACCCCGAAGGGGCTCGACAGCAAAGGAGGAACTTTCTTGTTTCGCGAGGAATGGCGGCGCAGCCGGCAGGGGAAGAAAGTTGTGACGCCGCTGTTGCGCCATAGGCGGTCGAGGCTTTAGCCGGCCTTCGGCCAGATCAGTCCATCGAAGAGGCCGTTGGGTGCGTTCGGCCTGACAGAGCCGACATCAAGGGGAACGTGGCGGTTTTCGAGTCGCCGCAAAGTCCGGCCGGTGAAGGCGACAGCGACCTGTGCCCTATCCCGGCCACCAACGGATCTCCCGCTTCGAACACCAAGCTCCGGCCGCACGCCAAATTTCACGCGCATCGTTGGCTGGGTTTCGCCGACGTCACCATCTGGTCCAAGCGCTCGGACGACCGCCATGACTCCGGCCATGCTGCGATGGCGGGCCGAGCATCATTGCCAATGCCGCTCTCTGGTCAGCTTCAATGACGGGGACTGCCGGCGTCCCGGATGCCTGATTTGACCCCGCCCCGCCGACGCGAGGGTGTCAGCCCCGCGCCAAGCCCTGTCCGGCCGGTCCGGGCGCGGCCATTCCGGTGAAGCGGACGAACGCCGTGACGCTGACGGCGATCGCGCCGATGACGGCGAAGATCGTCTGCCACGTAGGCGAAGGCATCGCCATCTGGGCGATTCCATGCGTGGCGCTGTAACCGGCGACGGCGGCGGGCGCGACGTAAAGGAGGATGATCAGGAGCCGAAGCCAGGTCCACGGCAAAAAGGCGAGCGCGAGCTGGCCAAGGCCAAAGGTCATGCCGCCGGCCACGACACCCACCGCTATGCCGCCGAGCACGCCGGCTCCCGTGTGGAAGGCCCAGATGCCGATTGTCAGGCCGGCGAAGAAGGGCAGTGCGAACACAGCCAGATTGAACAGCAGCCAGCAGAAGAAGCCGATGCCGACGATGACGAGCAGTGGTCCAAAGATGATCATGGCGGTGCGCTCCGTGAGATAAAGGTCTGACGGTCGCGCCTTCCACCACCACCACGGCGCGACCACGAATATAGCCGCAAAAGGGCGCCAGCGGGAGCAGAAATCCCGCTGGCGCTCTGAGGTTCTGCTTGCGTGGCGGTTCGCCCCGTCATGGTTGGAAGGGATCGAATTCGTGGATGACGGCAGCGGGATCGCCGTCATATTCGGCGGCCAGCATGACGCCGTAGTTGCCAGTGTCCGCATGAAAGACGACGACGCAGACCATGAGGGTGGTGGCGAGGTTCCAGCCGTTGGCGAATGCGAGGGCTTGAGACATTGATCCGGCTCCTGTGCTGAGGCGGGGACCGTCCCCGCGCGACAGGCGCCCGATGTGTCCGGCCGAGGGCCGCAATCACCGCGAAGGCGAAGTCAGAGCGGCGGCACGCTTCAGCGTAAGCCGACCCCTTGTGGGTTGATGGCGTCAGGCCCTTGGCCGGACCAAGGATCAGCGCAGATAAGCGGGGTGCGTCGGCCAGGCAGGAATGGTAGTGGATGGACTCTCAGCAGCTCAGCCGCCCAGACCTCAACCAGGTGTCCTGCGCAGCGGAGGCGACATTGCTGGCGGGGACTCTTGGCAAACGGATTCTATGTACCGGACGGGAACGACGCGTTGCGGTCGGATATCCCCGCGATCGTTGAGCTGATCGAACGAACGGCGCGCTGGGTCCATCCCGACACGTTCCGCGCTCTGCCAGTTTGGGCGCCTCATACTGCAAGAGGTCGGCCGCTCTATGATGCGGCATGGGCGCGCCGCTATACGAACACGCGCAAGGCGACTGGTGTGACGGCCGAGAAATTCGAGGGCAACGTAGCAGCGCTGAACGCCTTGGTGGCTGCGCTCGACGTGGCGTCTCCCAAGCCGAAGAATTGGACCGTCTGTCATATCTGGGGTTACGACGATCCGTCGTTCGCGGAACGCAGCAGCGTCGTTCAGGACCCTCGCTACTTCTCGTGCGTCGCAAACATGGTGTGGCTGCCAACGTCGCTGAAGGGGTTCACCGACACGCTGCCAGAGATCAAGGCGATGCTGCGCGTGTGCGCGTTCCATCTGTATGGTTGGGTGTGCGAACACGAGTCGGTGGCGGTGCAAGCAGAAGAAGTACGATCCGGATGGATGCCGCCGGACTATCCGAAGAGTTGGCCGAGCGTGGATCGGCGGAACGTCCTACCGTCCGGGACTGCGCCCTTTACGCTGCGGATCGAGCGCGAAATCGCAAAACGGAAAGCGAAAATTCGATCCGATCTCGCGAATGCCGAATACCTCCACTATCCAAAGACCGAGGTCGAGGACGTGCTGAAGTTCTGGAAGGTCGATCTGGGGTAGGCGGCGCTCACGCGCCGCCGAACTTCCAGACCGGGATGCCAAGCTTCTTCGCCTTGTCGGCGAGGTTGTCCTGGATGCCGGTGCCGGGGAAGTGCATCACCCCGATCGGCAGGACCTCCAGCATGGCGTCGTTTCGTTTGAACGGCGCGGCCTTGGCGTGTTTCGTCCAGTCAGGTTTGAAGGCGATCTGCGGGACCTTGCGGTTGTCGGCCCATTTGGCGGCGATCAGCTCGGCGCCCTTGGGGGAGCCGCCGTGCAGCAACACCATGTCCGGGTGCTTGGCGTGGACCTGATCGAGCTTGGCCCAGACCAGCCGGTGATCGTTGAAGTCGAGCCCGCCGGTCAGAGCCACCTTCGGCCCCGCGGGAAGGAGCACCTGGTTGTCGGCGCGCTTCTTCGCCGCCAGGAAGTCGCGGCTGTCGATCATCGCCGCGGTGAGGTTGCGATGGTTGACCTTCGACCCGTTGCGGGGCCGCCAAGCTGAGTGGGTGTGGTGCTCGAACTGGTCGGCGGCCTGGTCGCGCATCAGCTCGAAGGCGTTGCGGCGTTCGATCAGCGTCTGCCCTTCCGCCGTCAGGCGCTCCAGCTCGACGGACTTGACCTCACTGCCGTCCTGTTCCCGCTGGGACCGTTGCTGCGCCAGCTCGTTGTCGTCGAGGTCGCGTTCGATCCGGTCGATGGCCCGGTGGAAGACGTTCACCGTCGACCAGAGCAGATCCTCGAGGTCGGGTTCGAGGCGGGTATCTGACAGCGCCACCACGAGGGCGTCGAAGATGTCGGCGATGCTGCCGGCGAGGATATGCGCTTCAGGAAGCGGCCTGGGGTCGGGTTCGTCGTGAAAGGGACGGTAGCCATAGAGCTGGAGTTCGTGGAGAACCTGGTCGGTTGGGGATGAGCTGTGGTGCGGCTCGAAATCGTCGTTGTTGTCGGTGGTCATCGCGGCTTTCCTCGTCGGATCGGCCGCGCCCATCGCGGCCTTCATGGCGACGAAGGCGGCGGGCGGAGCGGACCTGCACCCGCAGCGCGAGCTGCGGGCCGGAGCCTCGGCGGAGGACCGGAGGGGGCCGACTATTTTGTCTCGCGATGTAAAGGCGGCTTTGCCGCCGACGGAAAATAGTCGGCCCACAAGGTTGCCGGTCCGGACCGTTTGCCGCCCGATCGCCCTCTCAGAAGGCCGTGGGCGTGGCGCTCTCAGACGCTGACGGAAAGCATGACCGCCGACCCTATGGCGACGACGCTGCCGCGCCCCATCCCCGTTCCGGCTATGCCGCCAGATCCATGAAGCGGGCAACATCCTGCGCCGCGATCTGCACCCGGCTTGCGGCCCGAAGCGCGTCGATCCCGAGCAGCCGGAGATCCTCGTTGAAGTCGCCGAGCCGTGGCGAGATCACGATCGCCTCGATTCTGGCCTCCTGTGCGCGCTCGATCAACGTCGCCATCGCGCCGTCACCGGCAGGATCGTCGTCGCGGGCGATGTAGAGCCGGCGCAACGTGTCCGGGAACAGGATGGCGGAGAGATGCGCCGCCGAGAGCGCCGCGACCATCGGCATGGCGGGAAGGACGCACCTGAGCGACAGCATCGTCTCGATGCCCTCGCCAGCCGCCATCACCTCGCCCGCCACGGCAAATCGAACGGCGTGACCGAGCAAGTCGCCCATCGCACGCCTCGGAGTATCGATCGGCGCCTTGCCGAGCGTCGCCTCGGAGAAGCCGCCCGGATCGAGCCAGGTGCGATGCGCCCCGGTGAGATGGCCCGCGAGATCGGTGACGGAGGCGATCATCGCCGGCCAGGTCTCGGTGGGACTATGGTCGTCAGGCCGATAGTAGCAGCGCGGGTGGAAACGCAGGCTTCCGGTTCCGTGCAAAGCCGTAATGCCGCGATTGCGGAGATACGTTTCTACGAGAGTACGAGACAGCGGCAGCGACATGGCGAACAGTCGCCGCGCCGCTTCCGGCGATCCGGTCGGAGCAGTCGGCGTGCGCGATCGGGGATGCTGCGGCTCCGGTTCGGCGCGCGGCAGGCTGAGGAACGAACGCGCCTCATCGGCGACGTCCTTGAAGTCGACCAGGCCGCAGCTCTCGCGGATGACGTCGAGCAGGTCGCCATGCTCGCCGGTGGCGGCGTCGGTCCACTTGCCGGCCGGCCCTTTAACTGATTCCTGAAGCCGGACGAACATCGAACGGCCCGGCGTGTTGCGGACGTCACCCACGAGCCAGTAGCGGCCCTCCCGCCGCCCGGCAGAAAGGTAGTGGCGACACACCGCCTCGGCGTCGCGCGCGAGACGGTGTGCCAGTTCGGAGGCGTCGTGGCAGGCCATCACGCGGCTTCCCGCTCGCCGATGCGCTCGACCGGATATTGGTCGAGCACCTTCGTCAGCACGCCAGCGCCGGTCACATCCGTCGGCACGAACATGCGCAGCTTCCAGGAGATGATCTCGCTGAAGAGGCCGTAGGCGCGCAGGCGATCGCGCATGGTGTCGGCGAAGCCTGACAGCTCGATGCGGTGAGCGCCCATGACGCGCACCCGGTGGAGCTGCAAGCCGTCGGCGAGGTCGAGGACGGTGCGTCCCTCGATCAGCGCCGCGAAGGCCGCATCCGGCGTCATGGTGGTCGCCCCGGTCAGCGAGGCGTTCGCTGCCCAGGCCGGCGAGACCCTGCGGCCGATGATGCGTTCGCCTGCGTCGGTCTGTAGCCGATAGACGCGCGTTGACTCGTTCGGCAGGCGCTTCCAGATCGGCAACAGCAAGCCGGCGACGATGTGGATCGTGCTGTCGGCAAACTCGGGGACCTCCGACACTTCGCGAGTCCAAGCCGCCGCGAACGCCTCGTGGTCGGCCGCCTGCCAATGGCTCTCGTCCATCATCTTCAGCGAGGCGTGATGGTGTTCCATCGGCCGGATCAGCCGAACGCGGCGTTCGATCTCGCCATCGTCCAGCATCAGGCTCGGCGCCGGGACTTGCACGGCGGCCCGGCCCGAGCGCTCGTTGATCAGCAGGATGGCGCGGGGATCGGCGAGGTGATCGAGCGCGTCATCCAGCGTCACCGGATGATTGCGCCGCCGCTCGGTGATGGTGAGCAACCGGGTTTCCGCGCCCGTCGCGGGATGGGTGTAGATCGCGCGGCGGTCGGTGACGACGAAGCTCTCGGCCCGCAGCGTCTCCAGACCGACGTCATAGACGCCGCTGGCGATGGCGCCCTCGATCTTGGCGTTCAACAACTGCTCGAACGCCGTGAACAGCACGCCCTGAAGCTCGATGGTGAGCGCCAGCAGGCGGTTGAGGAAGGTCGTGATCGGCGGCAGCTCGTCCTTGATGCCGTTGGCGTCCATCAGTTTGAGGCCGGTGGCGTCCTCGAACATCTGGAGCGAGCAGTCTGCGATCTTGCCGCGCACAAGCAGTAGATAGAGTTGGCGCAGCGCGTCGCGGGCATAGTGGGATTCCAGATTGTCTTCAGGTCTGAAGAGTCCTTGGCCGCCGGTCTGGCGCTGACCACGCGTGATGGCGCCCAGCGTGTCCAGGCGACGGGCTATGGTCGAGAGGAAGCGCTTCTCAGCTTTCACATCGGTCGCGATCGGCCGGAAGAGCGGCGGCTGCGCCTGGTTGGTGCGGTTCGTCCGCCCGAGGCCCTGGATCGCCGCATCGGCCTTCCAGCCGGGTTCGAGCAGATAATGGACGCGCAGGCGGCGGTTCCGCGCCGACAGCTCGGCGTGGTAGCTCCGGCCCGTCCCGCCCGCTTCCGAGAAGACGAGGATGCGCTTCAGGTCGTCCATGAAGGCGGCGGTCTCGGCGAGATTGGCGGAGGCGGCACGGTTTTCGACGACGAGGCGGTCGCCCTCGCGCACCACGCGGCGCGAGCGTCCGGTCACTTCGGCCACGAGGTCCGTGCCGAAGCGCTGGACGATCTGGTCGAGCGCGCCGGGCACTGGCGGCAGCGAAGCAAGCCGCTCGATCAGCTCGTTACGACGGGCGACGGCCTCGCGGCTCTCGACCGGCTGGCCGTCGCGGAAGACGGGCCGGGAGGAGAGATTGCCCTCACTGTCGGTGAACGGCTCGTAGAGCTGCACCGGGAAGGAATGGGCCAGGTAGTCGAGAACGTACTCGCGCGGCGTGATATCGACGCGAACGTCGCTCCATTCCTCGGTCGGGATTTCGGCGAGCCTGCGTTCCATCAGCGCCTCGCCGGTCGAGACGATCTGGATGACGGCGGCGTTGCCGTCCGCCAGATCCTGATCGATCGAACGGATCAGCGTCGGCGTCTTCATCGAAGTTAGCAGGTGGCCGAAGAAGCGCTGCTTGGCGCTCTCGAAAGCCGAGCGGGCCGCCGACTTCGCCTGCCGGTTCAACGCGCCGGTCTCGCCGGTGATGTTGGCGGCCTGCATCGCGGCATCGAGATGGTTGTGGATGATGGCGAACGCGCCGGCATAGGCGTCGTAGATGCGGCGCTGCTCATCGGTGAGCGAGTGCTCGACCAGCTCGTATTCGACGCCGTCATAGGAGAGCGAGCGGGCCGTGTAGAGACCGAGCGAACGCAGATCGCGGGCGAGCACTTCCATGGCGGCGACACCGCCATCCTCGATCGCCTCCACGAACTCCGCGCGGGTGGCGAAGGGGAAGTCCTCGCCTCCCCAGAGGCCGAGCCGCTGGGCATAGGCGAGATTGTGGACGGTGGTCGCGCCGGTGGCCGAGACATAGACCACGCGCGCGTCCGGCAGCGCGTGCTGCAAGCGCAAGCCCGCGCGGCCTTGCTGGGAGGGCGCGACATCGCCGCGTTCGCCCTTGCCGCCACCGGCGTTCTGCATGGCATGGCTCTCGTCGAAAATGATCACTCCGTCGAAGTCGGAGCCTAACCATTCAACGATCTGGCGGACGCGCGAAAGCTTCTCGCCGCGGTCGTCGGACCGCAGCGTAGCGTAGGTTAAAAATAGGATGCCTTCGGCGAGCCGGATCGGCTTGCCCTGGGGAAAGCGCGATAGCGGCGTGATGAGCAGGCGCTCCATGCCGAGCGCCGACCAGTCGCGCTGGGCGTCCTCGAGCAGCTTGTCGGACTTGGAGATCCAGACGGCCTTACGGCGCCCCTTCAGCCAATTGTCCAGGATGATCCCGGCCGACTGGCGGCCTTTGCCGGCGCCAGTGCCGTCACCCAGCATGAAGCCCCGGCGAAAACGGACGGCGTTGGGCGCGTCATCGCGGGCGGCGGTGACGAGATCGAAGGTCTCGTCCACCGTCCAGGCGCCAGCGAGATAGTCGCCATGCGCTTCGCCGGCATAGATCACCGTCTCGAGCTGGGCGTCGGACAGGACGGCCTCGCTGACGAGACTGATCGGCAGGCACGGTCGATAGCTGGGCTTCGGCGGCGCGACCGAGGACATGGCGGCGGATTGCACGAGCTTGGTGGGATGCGCCTGCGCGCCAGGAATGCGGATGGATTGGAGCCGGTATTCCTCATAGATCGCATCGCTGAGACACGCGCCCTCGGGCGGCGTCCAGTCGATGGTCTCGTAGGCGAGATCGACCGCCTTCGGACCGACGACCGAAGGCTTGACTGGGTGTTCCCCAGCAGCGCGGGCGAGATAGCCGCGCACCGTCCGTGGTGAGGCGGCGGCCGACACGGGGATGGCGAGGCTGGGCGCGAGGGCCAGCCGCGCCGGAATGTCCTCGGCGATCCAGCTCAGCAGCGTGGCGACGTCGGGGGCGATGCCCCGTGACGCCGGCAAGGCGGTCGGGTCGTCAGCGGGCGCCTTGTCGATGACGATCAGCCGCGTGTCGATCGTGGTACCGTGCTTCGCATACACCGCCCCATCGATCGCGGCGGTGAAGGCGATGCGGCCACGCTCCTGCAAGCGGATGAAGGCGTCGCGCCAGGCCGGGGCGTCGGGCGAAAAGTTCGCGGCGGTGATCGCCACAAGCCGCCCGCCATCGGCGAGGCGCGCGAGGGCCGAGGCGATATGGCGATAGGCAGTTTCAGCCATACGGCCAGTGACATTGGCCGTCGCCGAGAACGGCGGGTTCATCAGCGCGACACTCGGGACGACGGCCGGATCGAGGTGATCGTCGATCTGGGCGGCGTCGAAGCGCGTGACGGCGACCGCCGGAAAGAGGGAGGAAAGGAGATCGGCGCGGGCCTCAGCCAGTTCGTTCAACACGAGCGCGCGCCCGGCGATCTCGGCCAGGATGGCGAGCAGGCCGGTGCCGGCAGACGGTTCGAGTACGCGATCCGCCGACGTGAGAGCGGCGGCGGTCAGAGCGGCCAGGCCCAGTGGGGTCGGTGTCGAGAACTGCTGGAAGGTCTCGCTCTCGGTCGAGCGGCGCGTGTGGGTCGGGAGAAGGCAGGTGATCTTGGCCAGGGCGGAAAGACGCAAAACCGGAGAGTCGGCTTTGCGGAACAGCGCCTTTCCGTATTTGCGCAGGAAGAGGACGGTCGCCGCCTCGCAGGTATCGTAGGCCGTTTTCCAGTCCCAGGCGCCGGAGGCATCGGACGCGCCGAAGGCGGATTCCATGGCGGCGCGCAGGATCGCCGCGTCGATCCGCTGGCCGCGTTCGAGATGCGGGAGGAGCTGTAGGGCCGCGGCGATGGTCGCGCCAGCCGTGTTGGGCCGAGAAACAGGCGACTGTGGCGCGGCCTTGCTGGCCGCGATCGAAGAAAGGTCGTTCATGTGGGGAGCCTCGGGAGAGCGGGAACGGGCGAGCCGGCCGGCGCTCTCTCTCGGACCGCACCGGCTCAAACCCGTCCCGGCCGTCCTCTCCCTCTAATCGTCACGGCCGTGGCCGACATAAGGAACGGCGCCCCGCCGGAGGGCGGGGCGCCGGGGAGTGTGCGGCGATGGTCAGTAGCCGAATTGCCAGGAGGGCCAGGCCTGGCCGTCGTCCGCCGCGGCGAAGGCGTCTGCCAGGTAGGTGGCGTCGCCATCTACGACGGTGGGATCGGCGATAGGCGTTTCGTCGATCACTGTGACGCGGGACACCAGCCCGTCCTCGACCTCGACATGCACCGGGACGAGGTACTGGAAGACGACGCGGCGCGGTTCGGCCTTCGCTTGTTTTGTCATGACGCGCCTCCCGAGCCCTCAGGATCGGGCGCACCCGCAAGGATAGCTTCGGCCTTGGCGATCGCCCCCACGAGGCGCTGGCGCCAGAACAGATCATCGTGCGCTCCGTTGTCCGGCATGTGCGCAAAGACCTTGAGCAGACCGAGCAGCACCTCAAAATGGTCGGCCTTGCGCTGGACCTGTTCGCCGAATTGCGACGGAATCGGAAGGGCTGTGCCGCTATAGGCGGCGTTGCGCCCATCCCAGACGCCGGTGACGTAGGTGTCGCCGGAGGTTTCGACGTCGGATTTCTCGTCGTCCCAGCCCTCGTCGGCGATGGCGAGCGCACAGGCGGCTTCGAAAGTTTCAGCCTCATAGCTGCGCTGCCGATAAACCGGCAGGCGATAGGTGGTCTCGATGGTGAAGACGGGCATCCGGCTCTCCTGAAACAAAAGCGCCCGGCGTGGTGGCCGGGCTGTCGGATTGGTTGAGGGGAAAGGATGCGCGGGACGGCCAAAACCGCCCGCGCGATCGGGTTACTCAGCCGCGATCGTCTGAGGCTCGTCTTCTGCTTGCTCGGAAGGCTCGTCCTCGTCTCCGGAAAGGAATTCCGGCAGCGCCTCGCCCTCGCCTTCGTCGCCGACCTGGTCGGCTGACGGCGCTTCATCATCGACGGTGCGCAGCGGCTCTGGCAGCCAGAAGCTGTCGGCGAGAAGCCGCTCGGCCTCCTTGGCCATGTCGCCCTTTTTCAGATGGTCGATGAGCTGGGCGGCGCGCTCGCCTGCGCCTTCGCGAACCGCTTCGAGGATGCGGCGCTTCGGCACGCGGCCGAGATAGTTCTCGACGGTCGGACGCCATCGGGCCTCCACCATGTCGAGACCGACGGCCCGGGCGATGCGGTTGGCCTCGCCGATGCGCTGCTCGACACCGTGGGACGAAATGCCGGCGCCGTAGCGGTCGGCCTTCTCGTAGAGCGCGTTGACCCCGAACGAGGCGCAATGCGCGAAGAGGGCGGCCTGGTCGTCGCCAGTCAGGGTGGTGAGCCAGTCCCAGAGATCGGCTCGATCCTTCGGCAGCCGCTCCTCCCAGCTTTTGTGGCGTTCGGAGATCGCCTTGGCCGTCGGCGTATCCTTCAGCCCCTGCGACTGGATCGGGAAGGTGACGCTGCGAACGGCGACCTCCATGGCGCTGCCGGATGCGAAGTAGCGCGAGAAGACATCCAGGCAGAACTTGTGCAGAACCGCCTGGAACGCGACCGACGGCGTGGTCGCGAGCTTGTCGCGCAGCGCCAGCGTCCGTTCCGCGGTCAGCTCGGTCACAAGGCGGTCGGGCAGCGGCTTCACCAAGTCGTCGTCCTCGTCCTCCGGTTCGGAAGCCTGGCCGCCGATAGTGATGACCGCGCGCTGAATCACCGGCGCGCCGGGTTCCACGCCGTCCGGGCTTGCCGCGCCGGTTTCATCATCGCCTTCCTGTCCGGGCTCCTCGATGGGCGCCTCATCCTCGGGCCGGACGTAGCCACGGTCGACCGACAGAGCGCCTTCGGAATCGATGCTGACGAAGACGCCGGCACGGGCGATGTCGGCGGGGCCGAAAGTGACGGGACGATCGTCGAAGGCGGCAAGCGCTGTTTCGATTTCGCCGAGCCGCTCGTCCACCTCGTCGGGCAGCTCGTCTGCTCCGTCGTACTCGGCTTCGAGCTTGGCGTACTCGGCGTTGAGCGCTTCGATCTTCGCCTGCTCCTGGGGCGACGCGTCGGTGGCCTTTCCCTCCAACGCGCGGAGACCGCGCGTGTGGCCATAGGGCAAGTCGACCGCGACCTCGATCCACTTCCAGCCCTCGGCCGCGATCTTCTCGGCCTCGGTCTTCAGCTTCTCAGCGAAGAGGCCATCGAGCAGCGCCACGTCTTCGAGCCAGCCGCCGTCGTCGGACTGGAACAAGTCGCGCAGCACCACCCCACCAGCCGCCTCGTAGGCATCAAGCCCGACGAACACCGCCCGGCGGTCCGAGGCGCGCACCGTCTTCTCCGTCAGCATGCGGCGGATCTGATAGGGCTCTTTCTGCCAGGAGCCGGAGATCGCCTGCCAGACCTGTTCCTGGCGGGCGTGGTCGGAGGTGACGGTGAACGCCATCAACTGCTCCAGCGACATGCCGTCCTCGGCGTAGAGGTCGAGGAGGGTCGGCGAGACCGACGCCAGGCGTAGGCGCTGCTTCACGACGTTCACTCCGACGAAGAACGCCGCGGCGATGTCCTCCTCGGAGCGTCCCTTCTCGCGCAGAGCCTGGAATGCGCGGAACTGGTCGAGCGGATGCAGCGGCGCGCGCTGGATGTTCTCGGCCAGCGAATCGTCCTCGCCGAGGATGTCGGTGCAGGGATCGCGGACCACGCACGGAACCGGCGCGGTCTTCGCTAACCGCTTCTGCTTCACCAGCAGCTCGAGCGCCCGGTAGCGGCGGCCGCCGGCCGGAATCTCGAACATGCCGGTCTCGGCGCCCTCGGCGTCGAGGACCGGCCGGACGTTGAGGCTCTGAAGCAGCGTGCGCCGGGCGATGTCCTCGGCCAGCTCTTCGATCGAGACGCCGGCCTTCACGCGCCGGACGTTGGACTGGCTCAGCACCAGCTTGTTGAAGGGAATGTCGCGCGAGGACGACAGGGTGATCTTATGAACGGCAGTCGCCATGGGATGATACTCCGCGACGGGCGGCCGGGGACTCTCCCTCGACCTCCAAACCCGTCACGAAGACCGGCGCAGCCCTCTCACTCTCTTCTTCCGGGCAGGGGGCCGGGGCGCCCGCGCCGGAACGTCACGGGTCCGACCGACGGGCGCGCGCGGCGGCATGCAGCACCCGCTCTGCCGAACGGATGCTTCCCGTCTGCTGCGCCGCCTCCGCCCAGGCGGAGATCGGGAACACGCCCTCGAAGAGAAGATCGCGTTCGATACCGAGGCCGAGCGGCAGCCGGATCGCCATCATCTCGGTCAGGCTAAACGATCCAAGCTCTGGTTCGCCGAGGTCGGCCAGGCCGAAGAGGGTGTCCCCGTCCGCATCCAACACGGTCGCGAGCCAGACGCCTTCACCCAGCGGGTTGAAGAATTTGACGACGGGGACGTGGTCGGCGTCTCGGTCGCGGCCGTTGATGAGCAGTTGCTCGCGCAACTCTGGCGTCAGGAGGATCATGCCGCCCTCCTGTCGATCGCGGGCTCCGTATGCAGCTCTGCACCATCGCCGGGAACAAAGCCAAGGAGCCAGTCGGCCGCCTTGCTCGCTTGGGAGGCAGCGCGGACGACGGCGCGGTTGTCGTCGCGCAGCACTTCGAGCCAG
Source organism: Terripilifer ovatus (assembly GCA_029222685.1). GTDB lineage: Bacteria > Pseudomonadota > Alphaproteobacteria > Rhizobiales > Beijerinckiaceae > Terripilifer > Terripilifer ovatus. The sequence continues at coordinate 256,329 of JARHVB010000014.1, forward strand.
GAACCGATATAGTCCGCGTGGTGCACGGTCGGGACGATGCCGAGCGAGGCGCAGCAGAAAGCGGCGTTCATCTCGGCGACCAGCTCCTCGAATGCGTACTTCTTGCTGCCGAATGCGCCGCCAAGATCGCGGCCAAGGCGGGACGGATGGCCGCTGGCGTGCCCCAGTTCATGCAGGGCCGTGCGGTGCCAGTTGATCGGCTCGAAATAGGCCTGCGGCGGCGGGACCATGACGAAGTCTGGGCCTGGCGCGTAGAAGGCGCGGTTGCCGCCGATGCGAAAGTCGACGCCAGTCGCGCGGATCAGCGCCTCGACCCTGGGCTCGATCAGGCCCGGCAGCGGCGGTGGCGCAACGGCCGCAACCTCGCCCGGCAGGTCTTCGCATTGGGCGGCGTTGAAGACGGTGAACCGCTTCAGGAACGGAATTGCAGCGGCTTCTTCACCAGTCTCGCGGGCGCGTCGCTTCTCATCGTCGGGCACGAAGCGGTCGGCATAGACGACGGTGGTACCGTGCTCGCCCTTGCGCACATTGCCACCGAGGCCGAGCGCCTGGCGAAAGGTAAGCCAACTCTGGGTGGGGAAGCCGTGCTCGATCACGGCGCCCCAGAGGATCAGCACATTGATTCCCGAATACTGCCGGCCGGTGGCGGCGTTCTTCGGCATGGCGAGCGACGCTTTCGCCGCGGCCGTCCCCCAGGGCTGGACCCAGGGCACACGGCCGGCCTCCAGCTCGGCGATGATCTTGCCGGTGATTTCGTCATAAAGGCTTGCCCGGTCCTGGCCGGGGCGCGCCAAAGCGCTCTTTCTGGACATCGCGGATCTCCGCGACGGGCGCCGGAAGCCTCTCTCCCAGTCCTCAACCCGTCACGGCAAACCCGGTCCGCACTCTTCCTCTCAGCGGGGCGTTGCGGGGCAGCCGGCCTCGCAGAAGGGGTCGGCCGAGACCTTGGGCTTGGCCGCAGGGGAAGGCTTTCCCCTCCAAGGTTCCAGATCGCGGCCCGTTAACTCCCAAATGGCGGGGCGCCGACTCCCAATCTGCCGGCACGACTGCACGAGAGGCACGGAAAATACGGGAAGCCAGACGTCATTCTCTAATTTTCTCTAATTTTCTTCCGCCTCGGTTTGGATCGGGGTATGAGGCGACATGGCAGAAAATATTCTCACCATCCGCGAAGTCGCCGAACTGCTGAAGATCAACGAAAAGACGGTCTACAAGCTGGCTGCTGACGCCAAGATTCCCGGCTTCAAGGTTGGGGGATCATGGCGCTTTGATCGCGCGACCATCGCAAAGTGGATTGATGGAGGAGCGGCCGTCGACCCGGCAGCGATCTCTGAGGATGCGCCAGCATCGGCCGCGGGAGCCGCGCTGGCGGCGGCCTGCTATTCCCCTCAACAAGCGACCTTCTTCGCGCATCACCTCACCCTGGAGGGCACCGGCGAAGACGCTTTGGCGCAGTCCCTCTCAACCGCTCGCGTCGATATGAACCCACACCAGGTGGACGCTGCCCTGTTCGCGTTGGCCTCGCCGCTTTCCAAGGGCGTGCTGCTCGCCGATGAGGTGGGTCTCGGCAAGACCATCGAGGCAAGCCTAGTTATTGCCCAGCGCTGGGCCGAGCGCCGCCGCCGTATCCTGCTGATCGTACCGGCCTCGCTGCGCAAGCAGTGGAGCCAGGAGCTCTATGACAAATTTTCGCTGCCCTCCGTCATCGTGGAGAGCAAGACCTATAACGAAGCGCGCAAGGCGGGCGTGGCCCGTCCCTTCGACCAGAAGGATAAGGTCGTAATCACGTCTTATGAGTTCGCTGCCCTCAAAGACTCCGAGATCGCGCGCGGAGGTTGGGATTTGGTGGTGTTCGACGAAGCGCACCGCTTGCGCAACGTCTATAAGAAAGACGGCTCGACGCGCGCCAAGCGCCTGCGCGAGGCCACCAAGTCCTTCTTCAAGGTGCTACTGACAGCGACCCCGCTGCAAAACTCCCTCATGGAGCTGTATGGCCTCGTCTCCGTCGTGGACGAACGCCATTTTGGGGACGAAACATCTTTTCGAAACCAGTATGTGGCGGGGCCGGGCGCAAGGAACGGCCTGGTTTTCCTGCGCAAGCGACTGGAGTCGATTTGCAAGCGCACGCTGCGCCGGCAGGTCCAGCAGGCAGGTCTCATTCGTTACACCGAGCGTCGCCCGCTCACCTTGCAGTTCGATCCCTCAGCGGACGAAATGCGCCTTTACACGGGGGTGTCAGACTATCTGCAGCGCTCCGACACCATCGCCTTCGGCAACAAGCCAAACCAGCTTGTGACGATGGTAGTGCGGAAAATCCTAGGCTCGTCCACGTTCGCCGTCGCCGACACACTCACCAAAATCATCGACCGCCTCAAGCAGATGAGGCCCGTCGATACTGAAACCGTCGCCGACTATGACGTGATTGACGAAGAAGCCGAGGAGCTTGAGGATGGCAACGGTGGCGACGCGGACGCCAAACCGCCCATCGACCCGAAGAAGCTGGAAGCTGAGATCGGCGAGCTTGAGGGCTATCGCGCGCTCGCGCTCGCTATTGGTCAGAACGCCAAGGGCGTTGAACTGGTCAAGGCGCTGCCGAAAGTCCTTGATGAAATCGTCGCCAAGGGTGGCCAACGCAAGGCGGTGATTTTCACCGAGTCGGTGCGCACGCAAGGGTACCTCGCCGAGCTTCTCGCCGCCAACGGCTATGAGAACGACGTCGCGCTCCTCAACGGCCAGAACAACGATCCAAACAGCAAGGCGATTTATCAGGACTGGCTTGCCCGGCACAAAGGCACCGACGCCGTATCTGGCTCGAAAACCGCTGACATGAAGGCGGCCATCGTCGAGGCGTTCAGGGATGGAAAGAGCATCTTGATCGCCACCGAGTCCGGCGCTGAAGGCATTAACCTTCAATTCTGCTCGCTGCTCGTCAACTTCGACTTGCCGTGGAACCCGCAGCGGGTGGAGCAGCGCATCGGGCGCTGCCACCGCTACGGCCAGAAGATCGACGTTACCGTCGTCAATTTTCTGAACCTTAAAAATCACGCCGAACGGCGAGTACATCAGCTTCTCGACGAGAAGTTCAACTTGTTCAAAGGCGTGTTCGGGGCGAGTGACGAGGTGCTGGGCGCGATTGAGAGCGGCGTGGATATCGAGCGCCGCATTTTCGACATCGTACAAAGCGCGCGCGGCGAAGCCCAGATCAACGCTGCCTTCGACCAGCTTCAAGACGAGCTTCAGGCGCAGATCAGCGAGCAGGTGCTCGATGCACGCCGCCGACTCCTGGAAAATATGGACGAGCGGGTTATCGACCGCCTGAAAGCCCGCGACCAGGAAATCGGCCAACGCCTTTCCGACTTCGAGCGGCAACTTCTTTACGTCGCCCGTGCCGAGATTCCCGACGCGCGTTTTCACACTGACAACGAGCGGCGCTTCGAGTATCGCGGCGAAACCTACACCACCGAATGGCCCCTGGCGGACGAGAAGGGTTGGAAATTCTTCCGGCTGATGGAGGGGACACTGGCGACCAGCTTGGTCTCCAGCGCCAAGGAACGCCGCTTCGACGCACCGTCCTGCCTGCGCTTCGATATTGCCGCCTATCCCGGTGGGCGCCTGGCCGACGTGGAGCAATTGCGCGGTAAAGCCGGTTGGGCGCGCGTTGGCAAGCTTCGGATCGAGACGCCAAAGATCACCCGCGAGCACCTGGTGCTCTCCATCGCCGCAGACGATGGCGCCACCATCCACAATGAAACCTTTGAGCGCTTGTTCCGCGTGCCTGCCAAAAATGAGTCGGTCGACAGCGCTGCGCCCGAAGACAAGTTGAAGGAGGCTGAGGCCGAGCGGCGCAAGGCGCTACTCGATGAAGCTGAGCAGCAAAACGGTGAGTGGCTGGACCTCGAAAGCGAGAAGCTCGACGATTACGCGGCGGACTTGGAGCGAGCCTTCGAGACCGAAATCAAAACCGTCGAAGCCGAAATCCGAGAAGCCAAGAAGGCGATGCGCGGTTCCTCCCTGCCAATGGCGGAGAAAGTCGCCGAGAAGCGCCGGATCAGTGTGCTCGAAGGCAAGCGCGACAAGTTGAAGGCCGAGTTCTTCGACCGCCGAGCCGCGATCCGCGCCGAGGTCGAGGGCATGCTCGATCAGATTCAGGAAAGCCTGAAACTCGAACCGACCCTGACCGACCTGTTCACGATCCGGTGGGAGGTCATATGACCCGCGACCTCATCAGCAAGACCACGCGCAATGAGTTCCGCGAGCTTCTCGTCGGATACACGCTCCGCGAAATCGAAATGACCTTCGATGCGGGCGGTTTAACGCCTCGAGCTGATTATCAGCCCACCGTCAGCGGGCAGCGACGCGGCCTGGTGGAAGCCTACTACGCCAACCTCGATTTTTCCTCGCGTTCAGATGTGAAGAAGCTGCTTCCTGTCTACCAGGAGATTATCGAGAATCTGACGCAGGCAGCCGATCGCCAGCCCAATGGGGATCATGTCGCCACCATCAACGGCCTGCTACGCCGGATGGAACGGGACGGCTTCCGCTATGAGGGCGGGCGGTTCGCTTCCGATACGCTGAACGTCGTTACTGCTGATGCGCCGTCGCTGGTGCAACTCACCGAAGCGTCCATCCAGGAGCATCTAGAAAAGGCCCGCCAGAAGATTGTCACCGCGGATCCGGCGGGGGCCATTGCCAACGCCTACACCCTGGTCGAGGAGTTCCTGAAACAGCTTCTTCGCAAAACCGGAGTCACCTTCAACGAGAACGAGGGCGACATCCGCGCGCTCTACAAGCTTCTTGCAGAGCCGCTGCATCTCGCGCCGAAAGGCGATTCCCTGGAGGGCTACCTGAAAGCCATTCTGGAGGGTCTGCAGCGCCAGATCGGGGGCCTGTTCGAGCTGGCCAACAAAGCAAGCGACCGGCACGCCCGGAAGTACAACCCCGCGCCGCATCATGCGCGGCTTGCGGTGAACGTGGCCTTCACGCTCTGCGAGTTCCTGCTGGAATCCTATGAGTACCAACAAAAACGAGAAGAAAGGCGGGCGTCGTGAGCGTGCGGAAACAACGGCTGGAATTGACATGGATTGGCAAAGACGAACGCCCTCACCTTGAGCCGCGCATCCTGCTGGAGGACGCCGACAAATCCTATCATGCCAAGGCGCACGTCACCGAGAACGACATCTTTGACAATATCCTGATCCACGGTGACAACCTGCTTGCGCTCAAAGCGCTGGAGCAGGAGTTCGAAGGGCAGATTAAGTGCATCTATATTGACCCGCCATACAACACCGGATCGGCATTCCGATTTTATGACGACGGTGTGGAGCACTCAATCTATCTCAGCCTTATGAGAGATAGAATTTCTATATTGCATCGCCTCCTTCGGAAGGACGGTTGTTTCTTTGTTCAGGCAGACGATAATGAAGGGCATTACATAAAAGCTCTCTGCGATGAGATATTCGGGCGGGCAAATTTCATTGCAACGTTCATTTGGAAGAAGGTTGATAGCCCGAATGACAATAAGGTCGCTGTTACACCTGACCACGAGTTCATATTCGCCTACGCAAAGGCAATCGAGCACGTCGCACTTCGGCAACGCCCCGATGGATCACTCCTTGACGCATATATTGGGCCAGATGAGGAGGGGCGTTACTACCGAGACCGGCTTCTTAAGAAAAATGGTAAGGCCAGCCTTAGGAGTGACCGCCCCTCAATGTGGTTTCCAATCCCTGGGCCTGACGGGAAAGATGTCTATCCCATCCACGACGATGGCCGCGAAGCTCGGTGGGCGTCAGGCAAGGAGAGTGTCAATGAAGCTTTGCGCGATGGAACACTAATTTGGAAGAACCGGGGGAGCGAGGACGATCCCAAATGGGTTCCCTACACCCGAGAATATGCAAGCCAAAATCCGTCTCGCCCATTTCCAACATTGTGGACTGATCTTCCTACTACCCGCCAGACCAAAGCTCATCAGAAAGACCTATTTGGCGCAGGAAACGAGTTTGATACTCCGAAGCCAGAGGCGCTTATCGAACGGGTGTTTCAAGTTTGCACATCGCCCGGCGATCTGGTGCTCGACTCCTTCGCAGGCTCCGGCACCACGGGCGCGGTGGCGCATAAGATGGGCCGCCGCTGGATCATGGTGGAGCTTGGCGAGCATTGCGAAACCCACATCGTTCCGCGTCTGCACAAGGTGATCGACGGCGACGATCCCGGCGGCCTCACCGAGGCAGTCGAGTGGGGCGGCGGCGGCGGCTTCCGCTATTACCGCCTTGCACCGTCGCTTCTGGAAAAAGATGCGTGGGATAATTGGGTTATCGCCAAGGACTATTATGACCCGGCCAAGCTGGCGCAAGCCGTGTGCAAGCTCATGGGCTTCGTCTATCAGCCCGACGAAACCCATTATTGGATGCAGGGTCGTTCGTCCGAGACGGACTTCATTTATGTCACCACCCAAAGCCTGACACATGAGCAACTCGCGGCCATCGCCGAGGAAGTCGGGGACGAGCGTACGCTGCTGGTGTGCTGCAAAGCATTCCATGCCAACGCCGACGCCTTCCCCAACCTGACCATCCGCAAGATTCCGCAGGCGGTGCTGCGCAAATGCGAATGGGGCAAGGATGACTACAGCCTCAGCGTCGCCAACCTGCCTGAAGCGCCTCGCGAACAGGACGAACCGGATGATCCGAGGGTGCCACCCAAGGTGCGCAGGAAGAACGGCGGCAAGGCCGCCCCGCAGGATGACCTTTTCAGCGGGGAGACTGGCAAGTGATCGACCGCAACGTCCGCACCATCAGCCAGCGCCTCTCGCTTCGGAAGCCGCAGGCCGATTCGCTCGAGATCCTCGCCGACGTACTGGGCCGGGTGGCGCTGTGCAAGGGCGGCGACACCGCCGCCGCGTTGGAGGCGATACACGACGCCTATCCCAGCGTCGAAGCGTTCGAGCGGGAATTCCCGTCGCTGTGCTTCGCGCTTGCGACCGGCGTGGGCAAAACGCGCCTGATGGGCGCGTTCATCGGCTACCTGTATCTCACCGGCAAAAGCCGCCACTTCTTCGTGCTCGCGCCGAACAAGACCATCTACGAAAAGCTGATCGCCGACTTCTCACCGGAGAGCCCCAAATACGTCTTCAAGGGCATCGCCGAGTTCGCCGCCAATCCGCCGCTGATCGTGACCGGCGACAACTATGAAAGCGGCGTCGGCGTGCGGTTCGAAGGTGGCCGCTCGGCGGACCTGTTCGGCTCCGACGTGCATATCAACATCTTCAACGTCGATAAGATCAACAAGGAGGAAAGCCCGCGGGGGAAGCCACGCATGAAGCGGCTCCAGGAAACCATCGGCGAGAGCTACTATGCCTATCTCTCCCGCCTCGACGACCTGGTGCTGCTGATGGACGAGGCGCATCGTTACCGCGCCAGCGCCGGGGCCAACGCCATCGACGGCTTGAAGCCGATCCTGGGGCTGGAATTGACCGCGACGCCCAAGACCGTGGGTACGCGCTCCGTGCCCTTCCGCAATGTGATCTACGACTACACTCTGGGCCAAGCGATGGCCGACGGGTTTGTGAAGGAGCCCGCCGTTGCCACGCGCAAGGACTTCGATCCCCGCTCCGTGGGCGAGCAAGAGCTTGAGCAGATCAAGCTGGAAGATGCGGTTCACTACCACGATCATGTGGCAGTGGAGTTGGATCGCTACCACCGCACCACCGGCGCACCGAAGGTCATGCCGTTCATCCTGGTGGTGGCCGCCGACACCACCGAAGCCAAGCGGTTGCGCGAGTTCATCGAGTCCGAGAAGTTCTTCAAGGGGCGCTTCAAGGGCAAGGTAGCCGAAGTTCACTCCGCCCTGCGTGGTGAGGAAAGCGAGGACGCAATGCAGCGCCTCGTTGCGCTGGAGACGGACGGCCGCACAGAGATCGTCATCCACGTCAACAAGCTGAAAGAAGGCTGGGACGTAACCAACCTCTACACCATCGTTCCCCTCCGGGCCTCAGCCTCGGAAATCCTCACCGAGCAAACCTTGGGGCGTGGGCTTCGCTTACCTTTCGGCAAGCGGGTGTCGAACGGGGGTGATGACGAATTTGCCGCCGTGGACCGGCTCACCGTCATCGCGCACGAGCGATTCGACGACATCATCGCCAAGGCCCGTGAGCCGGGCTCCATCGTGATGAAGCCGCTGGAGATCGGCGAAGGTGGAGACATTCCCGCGACCGGGTCCACCTTGGTTACAGCCCCATCCATTGCCGAAATGATCGTGACCGGCGCGCAACCGGAAATATCGGGCTTTGGCGAAGCGGAGCGTCCCGCCTTTGTGTTCAGATCCGTCGAGGAGGGCAGAGCCGCCGAGGTGACGCTCGACGTTATAAAACGCTATGAGCGCAAGCTCGGCAGTGCCGAGGCCCTGCGGGACAAGGACGTACAAAAGCAGATCGCCGAGGAAGTGCGGGAACTTGTGCGTCATGCGCAGGGGACGCTCGAAGGGGTGATTGAAGCGCCCCGCATCGACCAAATCGTGGAGACGGTGGCAGAAACGGTCGCCGACCGCACCATTTCGATCCCGCAAATCGTCGTCCTGCCCAAAAAGCACGTGACATTCACCTTCGAGGATTTCGAGCTCGCCAGCCTTGATACGATCAACATGCGGCCGATCGAGGACGGCATCATCATCGAGGATTTGCGCACCCAAGCGCGTGTCTATCTGGCGCGTACCCTGGACGATCCACGTGAGGCGAGACCCGCGGACTATCTCGTGCGCTACCTGATCGAGCGCAATGAGATCGACTACGACGCTCACGCTGCCTTGCTTTACAAGCTGGCGAGCCAGGTGGTCGCGCGCGTGCGCTCCTACCTCACGGACGATGCCGAGGTGGAGAACGTGTTGCTGCGCCACGGTCGCCAGCTCGCCGACTTCATCTTTGCGCAGATGATGGCGCACTATCGCGAAACGCCAATGGGCGAGGACGACTACGAAGTCACCGTCACCCGTGGTTTCATGCTGTTGCAAGCCCAGCCGATGAACGTGCCGCACGGCCAGCGCGTGCGTAATTTCAAGCAGGCTGTCGCGCCGCTTTCAGAGACGCGCAAGCATGTGTTCGGCGGCTTCAAGAAATGCTGCTACCCGCTGCAAAAGTTCGACGTCGATCCCGAGCGGCGGCTCTCTGTCATCATCGACGACGATACCGGTGTCGAGAAATGGCTCAAGCCGGGGCGCAACCAGTTCCGCATCGACTACCGTTCCGGTCAGGCCTACGAACCGGATTTTGTGGTCGAGACCGCCACCCGGATGCTCATCTTGGAGGTGAAGGCACGAAACGAACTCGACGATCCGGCCGTGAAGGCCAAGGCCGCCGCCGCCACCAAATGGTGCCGCACGGCGACCGCCTTTGCGCAGGGAGGCGCGGGCAAGCCCTGGGTCTACGCGCTGATCCCCGATGACCAGATCATCGGCAGCGCCACGGTGGACGGCCTTGTAGCGAAATTCGCAGCGGCGTGAGGGGCGATAGATGACGGGTGGGCAACACAATGCCGAATTTGAGCGGCTGGTGGAGCGCCGCCGCAAGTTCATCGACGGCCTCGACGCAAACAAAGGAGAGATCAACCTCGATATTTTCGAGGATTTCTATCCCGACAAAGCGCACTTCGTTTATGAGCTCCTCCAAAACGCCGAGGACGCAGGCGCGACGGAAATTGCCTTCACGCTCACGCCGGAGAAGCTGGTTTGTGAGCATAACGGGCGCGCCTTCGCCCTGGCGGATGTCACCTCGATTACCGGCCTTCACGACAGCACCAAAGCCAACGCTCAAGACAAGATCGGCAAATTCGGGGTCGGGTTCAAATCAGTCTTTGTCTATACGCAAGCCCCGTCCATCCACTCGGGCGACTTCGCCTTTCGGATCGTTCAGCTAATCCTGCCCGAACCGATAGCGCCAGACGGGGTGCTGAATGGGCGGACCCGTTTCGAGTTTCCCTTCGATAATCCAAAGAAGCCACCGCAGGAGGCCTACGACGAAGTCGCCTCCGGCCTGAACGAACTGGACGAAAAGACCCTGCTGTTTTTGTCCAATCTCGGGTCGGTCACATGGCGGATCGGCACCCAAAGCGCGGGCGAGGTGCTGCGCGCTCAACACTCGGACTTTCATTTTGAAGTCCTGAAAGAGATCGGCGGCAAGACTGCCTCGAGTTCCCACTTCCTCAAATTCGACCAGGCCGTTCCCGGCCTTGAGAAGCAGCGCGTCGCCGTCGCCTTTCCCCTGGATATTCTTCCCGGCGTCCGTAGTTTCGATTCCGCTGCGCGGCTGGCCGACCAGTTGAAAATCATCCCCGCCGAGCCGGGCAGCGTGGCTGTGTTCTTCCCGGCGGTGAAGGAAGCGTCCGGCCTCAGATTCCATCTGCACGGCCCTTTCGTGCCAGAATTGAGCCGCGCCAGCATCAAGGAGACGAAGGCCAACACGCCGCTGTTCAAGCAGCTTGCGGCGCTCGCCGCCGCGTCCCTGCACCGCATCAAGGAATTTGGGCTTCTGACGCCCGACTTTCTCGCCGCGCTCCCCAATCCGCAGGATCAGATTCCGCCCCGCTATCAGGACATCCGCACCGCGATCATCGCGGCGATGAAGGCGCACCCCCTCACGCCGACGCATGGCAAGGGACACGCCCCCGCGAGCAACCTCATTCAGGCCAGGGCGTCCCTCAAGGAATTGCTATCCGAGGCCGACATTGCGTTTCTGGTCGATCACAAAGGCGAGCCGCCGCTGTGGGCCATTGGCGCAACCCAACGAAATAACAGGATCGACCAATTCCTGTCGGGGCTGGAGATTCGTGATTGGGGCCTGGCTAAATTCATCGAGACGCTGCGCAAACATGCGCGCGACGAAGATGGATTACATCCCGTCAAACCCGACGAAAAGACTCTGTCATGGCTCAAACAGAAGTCTGCCGCGTGGATGCAGGAGCTTTACGCCCTTTTGCACGTGGAGGCCCAGAATGTCTCTCATCAGCTCAAAACTCTGCGCATCGTGCGCCTGTCTGACGGGAATCTGAGCCGGGCCGATCAGGCTTTCTTCGCCACCGGCACGACGGCCGCAGACGTTCCCGTCGTGGACATGGCAGTTTACGCTTCCGGCGCCAGCAAGAGCGAGAAGGACGACGCGAAACAGTTTCTATCGGAGATCGGTGTCCGTGAGATCGGTGAGGCCGAACAGATCGAACTCATCCTCAAGCGCCGCTACACGCACGAAGCCGAAATACCGGACGACAAAACCTACCTACAAGATTTGAAACGATTTGCCGCCTTCGTCGAAGAAACGGGCGTCGGATCGCTATTCAGCGAATTTTATATTTTCCAAGGTGCCGACGACGCATGGCATACGCCCGAGGGCATCTATCTCGACCGACCCTATCTGGATACCGGACTGTCTGCCTATTACGGCGCGCTCACGGGTGACGGCGAGCCGAAGGCGCTTCATGCGCGTTACGAGAAGTGCGGAATCGCCAATAAGAAATTGGCGGAGTTTGCCAAGGAGGCAGGGGCCGTCATCGGTCTAGAAATAAAGCAGGACAACTGTAATAAAAACCCGGAGCGCCAGTATCTTTACTCCGCCGGCGGTAACTGGACGTGGAATGGGGTCAACCGCGACTACTTCATTCCGCGCCTCGACGAGATGCTCAAGACGCCATCGCTGGAGCTTTCCCACCTGATTTGGAAAACGCTCACGCCGCTTCCGGTCTATTCCGAATACTGGAAAGCGACCTATCGCTGCAATGCGTCGCATAACGCCCACGTTGCGGCTTCCCGTCTCGTGCATGAGCTTCGGGCGGCGAAGTGGATTCCGCAGGGCGATGGCGAGTTCGTTCGCCCCGCCGACGCATCACGGGAGTTTCTCCCGAAAGGTTTTCCCTTCGATCCTGGCTATGCCTTGCTCAAGGCCATCCAGTTCGGCGAAACCGCCGTGCAGCGGTCAACCCAGGCGCAGCAGAAGGATGCTGCCGCCAAAAGCCTCGGCTTCAACGACGCCGCGGAAGCCGAGCGCGCGCGGCGCTTTAGCGACCTGCCGCAGGCCGAGCAGGAGAAATTTCTGGCCGAATATGAAAGCCGGAACAAACCCGCGCTGCCAGACCGGCCGCTCGCCAATCCCGAGCGGCGCGCGCAACACGTGCGCGAACAGGCGTTGAACGCTCCCGACAAGCAGAGCGAAATCCGCGAACGGTCAGTGTCCATTGGGCGCGAAGATGTGAAGGCGCAGGCCGACACCTACCTGCGGGAGCATTACCGCAACGCCGATGGCGAGGTGACGTGCCAGATTTGCAAGGGGCCGCTACCCTTCAAGATCGACGGGAGCGAGTATTTTGAGGTCGTCGAGTTCCTGCCCGAACTGACGAAGCGCCACCCGCAGAATTATCTGGCCCTTTGCCCGAACCACTCGGCCATGTACCGGCTCGTGAATGGCTCCAGGGAAACTATGCGCGAGGCGTTCCAGACCCTCACGGACAACGAGCTTGAGGTGGTGCTCGCCGAGCAGGATTTGACCGTCTATTTCAGCAGGACCCACATCATCGACCTCAACGCCGTCCTTGACGCCGAGGATAGCTTTCCTGTCGGGCACCAATGAAAAAGGTCGGATCTACATTCGAGTTCAGTGCGACCGACCTTGTCGGTCATTTGAACTGCCATCACCTCACGGCCCTAGACCGCGCGGTGGCCGACGGGGCGCTCTCGAAGCCAAAGGTATGGGATCCGCTCTTGCAGATCCTGTCGGAGCGCGGCACCGCTCACGAGCAAAGCTATGTCGAACACCTGACGGTGGCTGGGCTGGACATCGTCCGCATCGACGGCATCGACGTGACGGCCACGGCCGTCGCCCAGACGCGCTCGGCTATGCAGCGTGGCGCTCCGGTGATCGTCCAGGCGGCTCTGACGCATCAGGGTTGGAATGGGCGGGCCGATATTTTGCGGCGCATCGAGGTGCCAAGCGGACTCGGCGGTTGGTCCTATGAGCCGATCGACACCAAGCTGGCCCGTGAAACGAAAGCCGGCGCCATTCTCCAGCTCTGTGTGTATGCCGATCTACTCTCGGACATGCAGGGCCTTCCACCCGAATACATGTATGTCGTGGCACCCTGGTCAGAGTTTCAGCCGCAGCAATTTCGCTTTGCCGATTACGCGGCCTACTTCCGAAAGGCGAAGCGTGCGCTCGTTGCCGCTGCGGTCGCCTCAGACGCCGATGATAATTATCCCGATCCGATCGAACATTGCGACATCTGCCACTGGCGCGAAACCTGCGACAAGCGTCGCCGCGACGATGACCATCTTTGCCTCGTCGCCGGCATCTCCAAACTACAGATCAACGAGTTGAAAGCGCATGGCATCGCGACGGTGCAGACCCTGGCCGGCATGCCACTGCCGCTCGCCTGGAAACCCGATCGCGGCTCGGCCGACTCCTTCATCCGCGTTCGCGAACAGGCACGTATCGTAGTCGAAGCTCGCGCGGCGGGCGTGGGCAAGTTCGAGTTGCTCCCGGTGGAGACTGGATTCGGGCTAACCCGCTTGCCCGCGCCTTCGGACGGAGACGTGTTTCTCGACCTCGAGGGCGATCCTTTTGTTGGCGAGCACGGTCTCGAATATCTGTTCGGCTATCTGTTCAAGGATGCGGACGGCACCCTCGCCTATGAGGGCGATTGGGCGCTCACGCGCGTCAATGAAAAGCGCGCCTTCGAGAAGTTTGTCGATTTCGTCATGGCGCGATGGGCGCAATTCCCAAGCTTACACGTCTATCATTACGCCCCATACGAACCGGCGGCATTGAAGCGCCTGATGGGCCGCTACGCGACCCGCGAGGAAGAAATCGACCGGATGCTGCGCGCCGGCCTGTTCGTCGATCTCTACCAGATCGTGCGGCACGCTCTGCGCGCTAGCGTCGAGAGCTATTCGATCAAGCAGATGGAGCCCTTCTACGCCTTTACGCGCGGAATCCCGCTCGCCGATGCGAATGCCGCGCTCGCTAACTTCCAAGCTCATCTGGAGCTCAGCGACGCGCCGTCGATCGCCGACGACGTCAAGGCTACGGTCCGCGCCTACAATGAGGACGATTGCCGCTCCGCCGCGAGCTTGTACGATTGGCTCGAAGCGCTCCGGACCAAGCTCGTCAATGACGGCATTGACGTGCCCCGCCCCCAGCCCGGCGACGGGACACCGAACGAAAAGATCACCGACTGGCTGATCAAGATCAACGCCTTGATCGGCAGGCTGACAGCCGATGTGCCGGCCGATCCCGCGGAGTGGAGCGACGAGCAGCAGGCTCGGTGGATCTTAGCCAACATCCTGGATTGGCACCGGCGTGAAGAAAAAGCGGTTTGGTGGGAGCTTTTCCGGCTGGCCGATCTTTCGGCGGAAGATTTGCGCGAGGAGCGCGCCGGCCTTACCGGTCTGGAATTTGTCGGCGTAGTCGGCGGCACCGCCAAGGCGCCGATCCATCGTTATCGCTTCCTGCCGCAGGAGACCGAGCTTCGCGGCGGCGAGGATCTCCGCAATCTCGGCGGCGAGAAACTCGGCAAGGTCGAGGCGATTTCATTCCCCGACGAGACCATCGACATCAAAAAGCGTCAGGACACCGCCGACCTCCATCCGCAGGCCGTGTTCGCCCACAGCCATGTCGACACGAAGGTCATTGCCGAGGCGCTGGTGCGGATCGGCGAGCATGTCGCCGATCATGGCGTGGGAGGTGACGGGCCTTATCAAGCGGCCCGCGATCTCCTGCTCCGGGAGCGGCCGCGCGTCGGAAGCGAGGCGCTGCATCGCGCGGATGAGACGACCGTTGACGCGGCGGTTCGGCTCTGCGCGGACCTCGGCGGCGGCGTCCTGCCGATTCAAGGCCCGCCGGGCGCCGGCAAGACCTTCACCGGCGCGCGGATGATTTGCGAGCTGGTGCGCTGCGGCAAGAAAGTCGGGATCACCGCCAATAGCCACAAGGTGATCCGTAACCTGGTGGACGCGACGATCAAGGCCGCCGATGAACTCGGCATTGCCTTGCAATGCTGCCAAAAGGCCGATGAGGCCGGAGGCCCGCAGCACCGCCTCTTCTTCGCCAAGAAGAATGAGGACCTGTTCACCGCGTTGAGTAGCGGCTCTGCCGCCGTCGGGGGCGGCACGGCGTGGCTTTGGTCGCGCCCGGACGCGTTCGAGACGGTGGACGTGCTGTTTGTCGATGAAGCCGCCCAAATGTCGTTGGCCAACGTGCTCGCGGTGTCGCAGGCGGCGAAGGCGGTAGTGCTGATCGGAGATCCGCAGCAGCTCGATCAGCCTACGCAGGGGAGCCATCCCGAGGGTACCGAGGTCTCGGCATTCGATCACATTCTTGGTGGCGAACGAACGGTCCCTGCCGACAAAGGGCTATTCCTCGAAGAGACTTGGCGGCTCCACCCGGACATTTGCGCCTATACCTCCGAGCTTTTCTACGACGGCAAGCTCCACTCGAAGCGGGGGCTTGAGCAGCAGGTCTTCAAAGGAGCCGGACCGATCAGCGGAGCGGGCCTCTACTTCCTCCCGGTCGCGCACAGCGGCAACCAGAATTGCTCGCCCGAGGAGGCGCAGGCGATCGGCGATCTCGTGCGGTCGATCCTCGCTGGTAATGCAACTTGGGTCGATCGCGGGGGGCAGGAGAAGCCGCTCACGCTGGACGACATCGTCATCATCACGCCCTACAACGCCCAGGTCTTCGAGATTCAGCAGTATCTACCCGGTGCCCGCGTGGGCACCGTCGACAAATTCCAGGGCCAGGAAGCGCCGATCGCCATCTACTCGACCGCAACATCGAGTCACGCGGACGCACCGCGCGGGATGGAGTTCCTCTACAGCCTCAACCGGCTCAACGTCGCGACCTCACGCGCCAAGTGCGTCTCGATCCTCGTGGCTTCGCCGCAGATATTCGAAGCGGAATGCCGGACGCCACGTCAGATTCAATTGGCGAACGCCTTCTGTCGCTATCTTGAGATGGCAGAACAGGTCGGCGCTGTGTGATGCAGTGCGCCGGTTCTGCCGCCCATGTGCCGGTGAGATTCCGGTCGGGTGCCTCACGGAGCGCAGCTAGTCGATGTAACCTGCGTCATGAACATCGCATGGATGAGGCTGTTATGAAGAAAGTCGTCCCGAATGGAGCAGCGGTAAAGGCATTTCGCGAGCAACTTGAAAAGCTCTCGACGCAGAAGGAGATGGCAAACGAGATAGGTGTCAGCGTTCGTAAACTTCGAATGATCGAAAACGAGAACGCACCGATCGCGGTAGTGACGGCTGAACGCCTGGCAAAGGCCCTGCAAGTCCACCGGGAGCGCATAATCACGCCGGAAGCGACGCCAGTGGCCGTAGCGGAGGCAGGTGGCCGAGCAATCAGCGCGGCCTGCATGGAAGACGAAGACCGCCTCATCCCGCGGCACGATTATGACATCGCGAGCACGACGTCCGATGAGGGGCAGCTCTATAGCGAAGCAGCGCGATCAAACGATCTGGCGTGTGTGATCGAGACCAAGCTCGATGACGAGACTGGGGCTTATGCTCAGGAACTGTTCGATATTCTCGGGGGGCTGACCTGGGAGAAGCGCAGCATTCTCGAGGATATTCCGCCTGCAACCGAGATCGCGCTGCGCCGTCGGCTTCGCCAGCTCATCGTTCTTCTGAAAGGAAACGACGTCTGGATATACCAAACGTCTGTCCTGAGGCGGCTGCCCGAACGGTACACCGTCGCTGAAGACGATGAGCCCTGCACCTATCAGAACCGATTCGTCGTGGCGCTCGGTCCGCCCGGCGAATACGGCGAGACCACGATGCGCGTGCCGATCGATCATGGTCAGCCCTTCATTCTGCCAGCCTGGAGCCGGTTCAGGAAGACGTTGACGGTCGAGACGGATGTCCCGGCCAGAGTGAGATAGTCAGGTAGGGGACGGGGCGTAATGGAATTCAAGCTCGATAACAACTTCGCTGACAACCTCGCCTTATTCAAAGCCGAGGTGGAGCAGACTGATCCCGCGTGCGCGAAGATCCTGTTCGACAATCTGCATTTTCTCGATGTGGAGGGTGAGGCCGAACCGAGCCGCGCGGCCATCGGGGAATTCCATAAGGCGGTCCTGAAGGGGCTTGATGCGCTTCAGAAAGCGGCGGAGGCCAAGTCGTGACTCGCTACTTCCTGGGCAGTTTGGCAATCGAGGGATTCCGGGGAATCAACAATGACGGCGACCCGCTCCTCCTCAAATTCAAGGCCGATGCCGTCAATTCTATTCACGCGCCCAATGGCGTCGGAAAAAGCTCGATCTTCGAGGCTGTTCATTTCGCCATCTATGGCAATGTGCCGCGGCTCAAGGCCCTTCAGGACGCCGAGCAGGGCGACAGCTACGTCGTCAATAGGTTTCATCCAGGGCAGCAAGCCACGATCGACCTGCTCTTCAGAAGCGATGATGGCAGCGCCGACGTCGCGATTAAGGTGACACGGAGCGCGAATGGCGCCCGAGCCGTGAGTTCGCCGAGCGGCCATCCGCACCCGGAGGATTTCCTTGCCAGTCTGCAGGAGGACTTCGTTCTCGTTGACTATGGTCGCTTCGCCAAGCTGATCGACATCTCTGCGTTGGAGCGCGGTCGGTCGTTCGCGTCACTGGTGGGCCTCAGCCGCTACTCACGGCTTCGTCAGGCGTTCGAGGGCACCAAACGGACCCAGAACATCAATAGTGATCTGGGTTTGTCAGCCCTCGACACGGAGGTGAAGACGAGCGAGCGCGCCTTGACCGCGATCGAGCGTCGCATCATCGTCGCGCATGATGCCGTTGCCGGCGCCGGCGGCGCAGCCATCGACAAGCTTGTCGATCTCAAGACGGCTGTGACCTCCGCATTGTCCGCCATTGCACTGCTCAAGCCGCTTGTGGGCGATGGGTCGGTGATGGACCTGGATTTCGAGGCGGCCGAAAAGGCCATCGAGAAGGAGGAAGGTGGCGAAGCGCGTAAGAAGCTCGACGGGCTGACGACGGCGGTGACATCGCTTTCGGCCGCCGCGCTCGCCGATGGCGACCTCGCCGATCTCGACCGCCTTATCGGTCTGGCCAAGACGCGCGACGAGGCGATCAATCGGGTCGGTGCCCATGCGCTGCACGCGCTCCTGAAAGACGCGCTCGCAATCGTTGGCGGATCCGATTGGCACGATCCAAAGCGGTGTCCGGTCTGCGACGCGCAAGGGGAGGAGCCGCTCAAGTCCAAATTGGAGGCCAGGATCGCAGAGTACGATGCGGCTGCCGAACTCAGTGCCGGGTTAGTGAAGGAAGTTAGCACTTCGGCCGGGATCGCGAAGGTTCGTCTGCTCGAAGACACTGCGGTCATGGGAATCGGAATGGCCGACAGGCTTCATGTCGCCTTTGATCTCGCGGCGAAGAAAGGGGAAGTGGCGACGGGGGATCTGGAGAAGCTCAAGGCGCGGCTCCAGGAAGTGGAGAAGCTTCGCGGGGAAACGCTGGAGCGCGTGCAGCAGGAAGCGACCGCCCTGCAGGCCGAACTTCCTCCGTCTCTGGTGCAGGTCACGCGCACCCTGAGCCTCGCCAAACAGTTTCGCGACGCCGTCGTCGAGTTCGAGACGGCCGCACCGCCGCTTGCAATAAAGCAAGCCAAGCTTGCGCTCTTGAATCGCTGGAAGACCTTTATCACGAAAGCCGGTCAGACCTTCGCGGATGCAGAGACGGCCTTGGCGAACAAGAGAATCGCCGAAATCCAGACCACATGCCAGGACTTGTTCGGACGCTTCGTGCGCGGCGGGCCCAATGTGAAGCCAACTCTGACCCGAGCGCAGAACAGTGAGAACGTCGATCTCAAGCTCGCGGACTTTTTTGGCCTCAGCGATCTCAGCGCGCGCGCTTTGCTTTCAGAGAGCTATCGCAACGCTGTGGCGGCTGCGATCTTCCTATCCGCCGCGACAAAGCATAGCTGCGTCCCGCGCTTCATGGTCCTCGACGACGTGACGTCGAGCTTCGATGCCGGGCACCAATTCGCTCTGATGGATGCGCTGCGAACCCTGTTGCGCCACGGGGCGGTGCCGGATGGCCTACAATTCATTATCCTGAGCCATGACACCAGCCTGGAGAAGTATTTCGATAAGCTGAACGGTACGACTGACTGGCATCACCAAAAACTACAGGGAATGCCGCCAAAAGGGCGCTTGATGGTGTCCGCCCAGGAAGCGGATCGATTGAAGGCCCAGGCGCAGCAGCATCTCAATGCGGGCCAGGTGGACATCGGCGCGCCGTTTCTGCGACAATATCTCGAATACAAGCTCGGCCAGATCATCTCCAAGCTGGAAATACCTGTGCCGCCGGACTACGCGACGCGCGGCGACAAGCGGACGCTATCTACCTACATCGAGGCCATCACGGACGCCGTCACCCTATATCAAGCAGCGAACCGCTGCATTTTGACGGCTCAGCAGGTCGGCAATCTCCAGAACCATCACGCCCCCTCGATTGTTGGCAACTTTGTAAGCCACTACGAGACCGGCGCTGGGACACCGTTTAATGCATACGCTTTGCTCGGAGTGCTTCAAAGTATAGACAATCTGGCCGATTGCTTCACCTATGTTGATCCGGATACCGGCCAGAAACGATATTACCGGCGTCTAGATAAGCTTTAGATTCGCATTTCATTAGGCGGCCAAACGCCGTTCCTCATCTTGTTCCGCTTCGTCCCCGGCAGCCTTTCGAAGAAAGCGTGCCAGCGCCGCTTTCCGGGAAGCGCGGTCGAGCGCGTAGGCAGTCTGCTTGAACTCCTTCCCATCCAGCAGGCCCTCGATGTAGCCGGCGATCGTGTCCGCCGCCATGATCAGAGCCGTGTCGAGCGTGTGGATGTACTTGCTGGTGACGGAGCCTTTGGCGTGGCCCACCAGGGCTGCGATCGTCACCTCTGTGAAGCCGAGATCGTTGCCGACGCTCGCGAAGCTGTGCCGCAGGACGTGGGGCGTGACGTCCGAGAGCGGCGAGGCTTTGAAGATCTGCTCCCAATGGTTGGGGAAACTGCCGAACGCGTTGTCGTCGCCGTAGCCGGGGAAGACATAGGTGCCGGAAGCTGTCTTCCGACGCGCTTCGAGAAACTCGACAACGGGCAAGCCGATGGGGCGGATCGAGGTGCCCTCCTTGCTGTCGATCAGCCGCAGGCAGCTTCCATCGGTGTCTGCTTCGGTCCACATTAGGCCGATCATCTCGCTCCGGCGGCAGCCGGTCAGCGCGATCTGACGAATGATCTCCACCGTCGTCGCGTACTTCTCGTCTTTCTCCGCCGTGCGCAGCATCTCGCCCAGCGTCCGATACTCGGCTTCCGTGAGCCGGCGGGTGCGGACGTTGTCCTTCGGCTTCCGCAGGCCGTGGGCAGGATTGATCGCGATGATGCCGGCTTCGACAGCGTAGGTGAGGATGCCACTGAGGAGCCCGACAGTTCGAGTGGCCGTTCCGGCCCCGCCGCGGACGATGGCTTTACCGCGCAGCTTCTTCGTCTTGACGGCGACTCGCGTCTTGCCCGCCATGATGTCCTTCAGGACCTTGTTGATGTCGGCCTTGGTCAGGTCCTTCACGCGACGCGTCCCGAGGAGCGGGATGATGTGCCGCTCGATGCGTCCGGTGTCCGTCCCCACGGTTGTCGGCTTCTTGGGCCGCCCGCCCTTCCCCAAGATGAGACCGGCGTTCAGGTCATTGACGTAGAGCGTGCAGAGCTCCTTGACCGTGATAGCCTTGTGATCGAGTTGGCGCTCCTCGGCCGGGTTGTCGCCCTGAGCAACGCGGCCCAACTGGACCTTCGCCTCCTGCCGCGCGCTTTCGGCCGTCCAGACGCCGTGCAAGCCGATGGTGTAGCGGCGCGAGCGGCCCAGGGCGCGGTATTGAAGGATGTAGCTGCGCTTGCCAGAAGCGAAGACGCGCAGGCCAAAACCTGGTAGCTCGTCATCCCAGATGACGTAGTCCTTCTCGCAGGGTTCAGCGGCGTCGACGAGCCGCTTCGTGAGCTTAGCCATGGGAGTTCTCCCTTCCAAACTCCCATTCCCGCGTAAGCACCACGTAAGCAGCCGGACGCAAGTCGGAGCGTATTCGAGGATACGTCAGGCGAGCCGAAATTTCAATTTCATTAGTGATTACAGTAGCATAGCGCATCGGAGCGAAACCCATCGAAAACCGTCGAAGGGCAGGTTAAATTGCTCCGAAGGCAGAGGCCAGGGGTTCGAATCCCTTCGGGTGCGCCATTTCCTGCGGCTTCACCTCTATTCAGGCATGGGCGTAGCTTCCGCCCCACCTCGAAGCTTCGTATCCGGCATCAGCAGCGTGATGACGAAATTGATTGCGGCAAGAGCGGCGGCGACGAGATAGGCCATGGCGAAATAGGAGTGCTGCGACAGGGCCTCCGGCGCGCCTGCCGCGTCTCCGCCTGCTTTTGAAACGGTGACACCCGCCGCGATGATCGCCCCGGCGAGGCTTGAACCGGTCGCGCCGCCGACGGCGCGCAAGACGATGAGCGCGCCGGTGCCTGAACCGATATCCCGGAATGACAGCGAGCTCTGGGCCAGCAACATCGTGCCGATATTGGTCGCACCGGCGCCCACGCCTGCGAGAAACATCGCTGCGATCAACTGCCAGGTCGGTGCGCCCAGCGGCAATACCGCGAGAATGACGAGCCCGACAAAGCAGCACAGCGTCCCGGCGCGCATCGGCGCGCGCATCGTGCCATTAAGGCGGGAATAGCGGCTCCCCACGATGCTGCCCATGGCCCCGGCAAACATATAGGGGGCCAGAAAAATGCCCGACTCGGCCGTCGTCGTGCCGCGCGCAAGCTGGAAGTGGAGCGGGATGGTGTAGAGGCAGATGAACATCATGACGGCCGTCGACGTCGTGAGCGTGATGTTGGCGACGTAGCTGATGTTGGAAAAGACCCGCGGCGGCAGCAGCGGATCGCGGACGTACAATTCGTTGAAGACCAGCAGGACCAGCAGAACGAAGCCGACACTGAACAGGCCGATGATTTCGTAAGACCCCCAGGCATAGGCCGCGCCACCCCATCCGAGCGCCAGAAGGGTCAGCGACAGCGACCCAGACAGCAGCAGCATGCCGACATAATCGAGACTCGGCCTGCCGGCACGCTTGGGTTGAGGCAAGCGCTTCAGGCCGTTCTGGCAGGCCCATACGGCGGCGATGCCCAGCGGCAGGTTGATCCAGAAGATCCAGCGCCAGGACAGGCCGCCCGCGATCATGCCGCCCAGGATGGGGCCGCCGATCGAAGCGGCAGCCCAGACGCCCGCGATCCAAGCCTGGTAGCGCCCCCTTTCCCGGGGAGACATCACATCGGCCAGGGCCGATTGGGTGAGCGCCATCAGGCCGCCGCCCGTCAGCCCCTGCAGGGCGCGAAACCAGATCAACTGTGCCAGCGACTGCGCCATGGCGCACAACACCGAGGAGGCCACAAACAAGGCGATGCAGATGATGAGCAGGCGCTTGCGCCCATAGATGTCCGAGAGCTTGCTGTAGATCGGCGTGCTGATGGTCGAGGTGATGAGATAAGCAGCCACGATCCAGGACAGGCCGCTGAACGCATTGAGCTCGTTCCCGATCGACGGAAGCGCCGGAATGACGACCGTCTGGTCGAGCGCGGCGAGCAGGATGCAGAGCATCACGCCGATCATCACCCGCACAAGCTCGCGGCCCGACAGGGCCACCGGCGCGCGCAGGTGGCTGTTTGAAGTGACTGCCTGAGACATCTGTTTTCAGTTTCCGATCAGAGCGTCAATGGAGGAGCGTGGCGCGTCCGGATAGACCGCGTTTCGTGCTGCAAAAATGTTATGAAGTAGGGTCGCCTTTCTGGGCAGGCATTGGCCGCATCAATAGGGCAATATCCTATCCGAGGCCAGTTTCGCGTGCTTCAAGCTTGAGTGAATGGGCTATTTTTTGAGAAGACTCGAGGGAACGCGTCAGCGCATTGTGCTTTGTGAATGTAAGGTCCATGTCATGCGCCCGATGACCCGGGCCGCCACCGCGTTTGACCAGGCCATGGCGATCGAGAAGCGTATGAACGGTGCTTTTGGCGGGGATCCTGATACCCCCGTTCAGCCGCCGGATCAGGAGTGCGCGAATCTTGCGCGCGCCCCAATGTGGCTTCTCGGCCTTAAGCCGCGCACCGCGCCGATCTAAACATCCTACGCATAAAGTTTAGTCAACGATAGCCGAGGTCACCGCCCTCGGCGAAGGGCACCACGTGCCCCTCCGGCGCCATCTACGTCGCATTTGACGGCTGCGGGTGCACAGCACCCCAAAAACCGATTCAAGAGGTCGGCTGAAAAGCCGTCTGCGCCCATTTGCGAGGGCTCAACGCCCGGAGGACGGCAGACGCCGTGAGGCGGCTCCGCATGCGCGAGCCCGGTCGGCAGCATGCCGGCGCGCCGGAAGTATGGAAATCCAAAAACCTATTGCCGTCGCCTAGTGGGCTCTGCTTATGATCATGTTGCAGAAAACACGGGGGCAAATATGGGGAAGCCAAAGACGGTCAAACTTATTGAGGTGACCAGACAGGAGCATCTTGCTGGTCTGGCGCAGCGAACCTTGCATCATTTTGATGAGACGACCGACCGGGTACGCGAAGCGCTGAGAGAGCGCACCCCGAGCGCGGGCAATGTGCTTGCCAACCTCAATGAAATGACCGATGGGCGGGCGGTCGAGCACCTGAACGCCAATACCGAAGCGCGTTTGCGTGAGCTTCACAGCCTTCTGCGCGAGCCTGCCGTGGCGCGCGTGGTTACTTCGGATGAGGACGGGACGCACAGGGTTTATTTTATCTCGCGGGCGACGCCGCATCGCAGTCCGTCGGACGGAAGTCCGGCCGTCAGTTACAACGCCTCCCCTCTCGGCCGCCTCGCTGCGCTGCCGGTTGGCGGCGAGGTCGAAGCAAAGACCCGAGACGGCCTTCGTACGCTTAAGGTCATTGAGCGGACGCTGCTCCATCCGGAAGAAAGCGCCATCGGATGGGATTCGCGGAATTCGACGGTTGAAGGCCGCGCAATCGGTCCGCTTACCATACCTTCGCTGCGCGCTTTGCTTGCGCAGGAAATTCTGGATGCCGGCGAACTGGATGCGCTCAACGCCGCCTTGGCCGACGACCGCGCTGCTGCGCTTGTTGTCGAAGGCCTGCAACGCGATGTCATTGCCAAGATGGAGCTGCGCAACCTCGCCGTGCTGGATGCGTATCAGGACGAAATATTCCGGCTGCCACTCGATTCGCGTCTGGTGATCATGGGGCCTCCGGGAACCGGGAAAACCACGACACTGATCAAGCGGCTCGGCCAAAAGCTTGACTGGCCCAATCTCACCGAAGATGAGCAGGAAACGGTTCGTAGAACCGTGGCCGGTCAGGCGCGTCATGAGACCAGCTGGCTCATGTTCACTCCGACGAGCCTGCTGGAGCAATACGTCGAGAAGGCCTTTGCCCGTGAGAACATTGCGGCTCCCGCCGACCGTATCCAGACCTGGGATGATTTCCGGCGCGACCTGGCCAGAAATCGGTTTCCTGTCCTCAGGTCGGGTTCCGGGAGCGGCCAGTTCATTATGCCAGCCCAGCCCGCCCGCTCAATTCTTCCGGAAACAACGCTCACGCAACGAAGCTGGTTTGACGATTTCGATGAGTGACAGTTCGAAGCTTACTGGGACGATATGCGCGCCCAGGCCGATATTCTGGCGCATGACCCCGACAAGGCCGTAGCACAGCTTGGGGGCAGGATCGCCCGCGCGTTGCCGCTTCCCGGCGCACGTCGCGATGCCGGAAGTTTTCTTGAGTTGACCGCGCTCACCGGCGACGTGAACGCGCTGGTCGCGCGCCTTAAAGACACGACCGATAAGGCCATCCAGTCATCGATCGCGCTGGAATACCGGAAGAAGGAGACTTTCCTCACCGAACTTACTGCGTTCATGGAAACGCTCCAGGACATTGACGAGGCGGACGATCAGGACGCGGAGGATGACGAAGAGGTCCGACAGGTGCGCGTCGGTATGCAAGCTGCCGTCGAGGCACTTGGCAAAGCCTTGCGTGCAAAAGCCAGGGCTGTTGCAAGCGGTCGCACACTTGGAAAGCAGACCCGGAATGGCCGTTTGAACGAATGGCTCGGCGAGCGCGGCCTGCAATCTGATGAGCTTAAAACCCTTGGCGTGAACCTGCGCGTCCAGGTAGCAGCCCGGCGTTTTCTGAATCCCGTGCGCCAGCTGATCGACGGCATGCCACGGCGCTACCGTCGCTTTCGCCGGGAACGGCAGGCGGAAGGGCGCTGGTATATGCGCGAAGGATTTTCTGCGACCGAGTTAAACCCTCTGGAGGTCGACGTCATCCTGTTGTCCATCCTCCGGTCGGGCCGCACCATGCTGGGAGACCGACGTATCCGCCGCGCAGGTATCGAGGGCATGTTTAGTCCGCTGGCTCCAATACAGGCACTCTTACGCAATCAGATCCTGGTCGATGAGGCGACCGACTTTTCCCCCGTTCAGCTGGCCTGCATGACCTCTCTGTGCGATCCCGCCAGCCTTTCTTTCGTGGCCTGCGGCGACTTCAATCAACGGATCACAGAATGGGGCAGTCGCTCCGTTGACGATCTGCGCTGGGTCGCTTCGGACATAGATGTCCGGGCTGTTTCGGTGACATATAGGCACAGCCGGCAACTCAACGAGTTGGCGCGCGCCATCGCTCAGATTTCTACACCGGATGTTCCTGAAGCGCACCTGCCGCAGCGGGTCAACAACGACGGGGTTGACCCGGTTCTGGAGACTGACCTGAAAGGGCCCGAAGCCGTTGCTGAATGGCTTCGCGCGCGCATCACCGAAATCGAGAGGCTGACGAAAGCGGTCCCGCCGATCGCAGTCCTGGTGGCCAGTGAAGATGACGTGCAGCCGATGACTAGGGCGCTGAACGATGCACTGGCATCCGGCCATCTGCTGGCGGTTGCCTGCAACGGCGGACAGCTTGCCGGACAGAACAATGATGTGCGCGTGTTCGACGTCCAGCATATCAAAGGGCTGGAATTCGAGGCCGTATTCTTCGTGGGTATAGACAAACTGGCGGAGCGCTATGCGGAGCTGTTCGAGAAGTTCCTGTACGTTGGCGCAACGCGTGCGGCCATGTACCTCGGCATGACTACCGGCGGCTCAGTCCTGCCCGCAAAGATGACGGGGCTAGCGAGCCGCTTTAAGGCATCCTGGCCATAAGAGTACGACCGCAGCTACTCGAAGCTGGTCATCTCTTCTTCGAAGTCGTCGGAGCGCGCAACCTGTCCACGCGTGTCGATCTGTCTGGCGATGATGCGCTTGCGGAGCTCGTCGCTGACGGCTTCGGCCCGCTTGCGGATGAACGTTGGGTAATCGTCACCCCATATGCCGAAGTCATCCAGATCGCCGATCAGATGCGAGCGCATGGCGCTGTCGAGGTCCAGATTGGAGTTCCCGAATTCCTTCATGTAATCGGACGGAGGACGCGCGCGGATTTTACGCTTATTCAGGTAATCATCAACGATCGTGATATTAAGCACGTTGTTGATTTCAGCATCTGACACACCTTGCTTCGACAAATGTGCCTTCGGAAAGAAGTGGTGATAATTTTTGCTGTTTGACTGCTTCAGCCAGTTATTCTGGATGTTGATGCGAGCGTTGTCGTTGAACGATTTCGGTTCGTGATAGGCATAAAGCGACAGGATGGCTTTGACGAAGCTGCGACCGGCATTGAACCAGCCGTTCTCAATGAGAAATTCGGGCGAGACATCAATGGCCCAGTCATAGTCGGGCGATTTTCCTGCCAATATGGCGTCCACCCGCTTGATATCCTGTGCCAGTTTGCTTTCGACGGAGGAGGAGTAACGTCCCCCAAGGGCGCACCGCCAGAAGAAATCCTCCAGTAAAGACTTTTGTACGGCATCCGGCTTGTCCGGATGCATGTAGAAATAATACGCGAAAGGAACCAGCAGCGTATTGTAGGGGAGAAGATGTGAGACGGGGATTCGGTACGTACCGCGAAAGTATTCGACGGCGCGTTCAAATCCATCTATCGCCTCGTCCCAGATGTCGATAAATTTGGTCTTACTCAGCTTTAGAATCGTCTGCTTTTTGCAATCGGCGGCCAGGATGAGGGAGATTAACTGGAGGATGGTCGCGTCCGAAACGGTCTCGTAATCGATGGGTTGGAGGCTGGCGATAAGGGCGTCAAAGCGCTCCGACAGGTCGAACCCTTTCTTCTCGTCGTATGTCTTTGCGACCATGATTTCGAAGAGCGACAGAGGCTTTCCGCCGACGTTGATGCGCGTGAAGATTTCCGTTGCGACGTCGATGGGCACATCGCGCACCTCGATGATGGAGAAGTCATAGGACTGTATGCGCTGCTTATACTCGTCGAGCTTGGCGTGGAAGGTTTCCGGGTAAGCCGATAGTTCCTTCAGGCCGCCATTCAGCAAGGTCTTCAGCTTGATGCAGGCTGCAGGGTCCCTCCCCGTCAGGTCAGCGGTTACGATCTGCTCATCGGGCGCTGCAAGGAGATCGACGTACACTTGTGAAAATTCTTCGACCCTGCCGCCGCTGCGCTCGATCGTCAGCCCTTTGAGAATTGCAAAGAGGCTGGTCAGGCGTTGCTGCCCGTCCAGCACAAATGAAACCACATCCCCTTCCTTGGGGTCGGGCAAAGAAATGTTGCCGAGGTTGCGGACACTGCGGAGCCTGTCTTTGGTATCCCAGAAGATAAACGTCCCTATTGGGTAAGCCTTTACAATACTGTCGATCAGAGCCGCAGACTTTTGGAGCGTCCACACGAAGTCACGCTGAAACTGGGGAATTTTGATTTCCCCTTTTTCGATGTCGCTGACCAGCGTCGTGTAGCGAGAATGCGTAGGGACCGGGAGCTCAAGCAGGATATTAGGCGTGGTCATAGCATGTCTTTCCTTTGTGCCGATTAGAGGCCACGGCCAGGTCGCCCGCAAGGGCGGTGCGACCGCTCGCCTCCATTGAGCAAATTTTTTTGATGAGCCGTGGCATCCCTCCAAGCCCCCAATCCCGCCTCAGTTGAATTCCCCACCCCACCACCCTATACCCCTCCCCATGCAAACCCTCCCCGACGCCCCCAAGGCCACGACCCCGCTGTTCGGCCGTCGGTCGCGGTCACAACGAGCAGCCCCCTTCCTCCCCATGAGCCGCGCCGAGATGGCGGCGCTCGGCTGGGATGCGTGCGACGTCGTGCTGGTGACGGGCGACGCCTATGTGGATCATCCGAGTTTCGGCATGGCCATCATCGGCCGGCTGCTCGAGGCGCAGGGGTTCCGGGTCGGCATCATCTCGCAGCCGGACTGGCAGTCGGCGGAGCCGTTCAAGGCCCTGGGAAGGCCGACGCTGTTCTTCGGCGTCACCGGCGGCAACATGGACTCGATGGTGAACCGCTACACCTCGGACCACAAGCTGCGCCACGACGACGCCTATACGGCCGGCGGCGAGGGCGGCAGGCGGCCCGACCGTTGCACCATCGTTTATGCGCAGCGCTGCCGCGAGGCCTACAAGGACGTGCCCATCGTGCTCGGCGGCATCGAGGCCTCGCTGCGCCGCATCGCCCATTACGATTACTGGTCCGACAAGGTGCGCCGCTCGATCCTGGCCGACGCCAAGGCGGATCTGCTGATCTACGGCAATGCCGAGCGCGCCGTCGTCGAGGTGGCGAACCGCATGGCCACCGGCGAGACGCCGCGCGATCTTCATTCCGTCCGTGGCCTCGCGCTGTTCCGCCCCGTGCCTGAGGGTTACACGGAACTGCACGCCGACGATCTCGACTCCGCCGACGAGGGCGCGAGCCGCCGCCCCGGCGATGTCGTGATCCGGCTGCCGTCTTATGAGCAGGCGGAAACGGATCGCGAAGCCTATGCCCGCGCCTCACGCGTGCTGCACCGGGAGGCCAATCCCGGCAATGCGCGGCCGCTCGTGCAGCGCCATGGCGACCGCGACCTGTGGCTGAACCCGCCGCCCATCCCGCTCACCTCCGACGAGATGGACGCCGTCTACGACCTGCCCTATGCGCGCGCGCCGCATCCCTCCTATGGCGATGCCAAGATCCCCGCCTGGGACATGATCAAGTTCTCGGTGACGATCATGCGCGGCTGCTTCGGCGGCTGCACCTTCTGCTCCATCACCGAGCACGAGGGCCGCATCATCCAGAACCGCTCCGAGGGGTCTATCCTGCGCGAGATCGAACTGATCCGCGACAAGACGCCGGGCTTCACCGGCGTGATCTCGGACATCGGCGGGCCGACCGCCAACATGTACCGGATCGCCTGCAAGGATCCGAAGATCGAGGCGGCCTGTCGGCTGCCGTCCTGCGTCTATCCCGACATCTGCCCGAACCTCAACACCTCGCACGACGAGCTCATCCGACTCTATCGCAAGGTGCGGGAGGTGAAGGGCATCAAGAAGGTGATGGTCGCCTCCGGCGTTCGTTACGATCTCGCGGTGAAGAGCCCCGAATATGTGAAGGAGCTGGTGACCCATCATGTCGGCGGCTACCTGAAGATCGCGCCCGAACATACCGAGCAAGGGCCGCTCGAAAAGATGATGAAGCCGGGCATCGGCGCCTATGATCGCTTCAAGGAGATGTTCGACGCGGCGGCGAAGGAAGCCGGCAAGAAATACTATCTCATTCCGTATTTCATCGCGGCGCATCCGGGCACGACCGACGAGGACATGATGAACCTCGCGCTCTGGCTCAAGAAGAACCGCTACCGCGCGGATCAGGTGCAGACGTTCCTGCCCTCACCGATGGCCACGGCGACAGCCATGTATCACACGGGCATCAACAGCCTGCGGAGCGTGCGGCGCGGCGCGAGCGACAAGGTCGAGACCGTGCGCGGCGGGCGGCAGCGCCGGCTGCACAAGGCGTTCCTGCGCTATCATGACCCCGACAACTGGCCGCTGCTGCGCGAGGCCCTGAAGGAGATGGGCCGCGCCGATCTGATCGGCCAGCGCCCGGACCAGCTCGTGCCGTCCTACCAGCCGCCCGGCACCGGCAAGGCCGCCACAACGAAGCGCCCAGTGCGCCCTGCCGGCAAGGCGCGGACATTCACCACCAAGGGCGTGCCGTTTCCGAAGCGGTGAGCGGTCCACGTGCCGTTCTTGACTGAACTTGCGTGTGTCGTTGCCGACAAGCGAAGCGCAGAGCGGGACTCCAGAAGCAACATCGCGGGCGTTGGCCAGCGCGGCTGATGATGAATCAGATGTTAACCTAATGCCCCGCATCGCCGCAGCGAGCCGCGTGTTGATTCACATCAATGCATCGAGCACGCCAAGAGCGATTGCATGCTCGTTAGCGCGAGTTGCGCGGCGGCGGGGAGGTTTCACGATGTGCTTGTTTTGCAGTTGGGCAGGAGCCTTGGATAACGCCAGCTTTTCGCCATCACGGAGGCAGGCTCTGCGCGGCACAGCCGCTTTCATGGCAACGGCGGTGGCCGCATCGCCGGTTGCCGTCGAGGCCCAAACACGTGTTCCAGCGCAACCGGCACCTCTCACGCCCAAGGAAGGCTACGCCGACTGGCTGTTTCAGAACGGGCTGATTCACACGGTCAATCCTGCGCAACCCACCGCCGAGGCGGTCGCTGTGCGCGCGAAGCAGATCGTCTACGTCGGCAGCAAGGCAGGCGCCGCTGCATGGCGGGGGCCTAACACCAGGGTGGTCGACCTGACAGGGCGGATGCTGATGCCGGGCTTCATCGACAGCCACAATCATCTGGCGACGCTCGGCGTCACCAAGCTCGGCGTCAATATCGGCGGGCTCACGGGGAAAGAGAAAGTTCTCGACGCGATCAGCGAGTGGATTGCCAGGCAGCCGGCCGATGCGCCGCTGCGCGGGTTCGGATGGGTTCTGCATGACACGTTCGGCGAGGAACTTCCCCGCCGCGAGTGGCTCGACGAGATCACCGGCGACCGCCCGATGTATCTCATGAGCTCGGATATGCACGAGACCTGGTTCAACACAGCCGCCATGAAGGCGGCGAACATCGACGCAGGCACGCCCGATCTCGATCCCGGCCGGCAGTATTATGCGCGCAACCCCGATGGCACGCCGTCCGGCCTGGCGATCGAAGGCGCCGCGCTGCCCATCCTGATCGCCTCAGGTTGGGCTTCACCGGAAGCGGTGCGGGAATCGCAGAAATTGACGATCGACCGGGCGCCATCGCAGGGCATGACGACCTATTTCGATGCCGGCATGCTGCTCAGCAACAAAAGCAGCGCGCAGAACTGGGTGATCGAAGACCTCATCGCACGCGACAAGGCCGGCCAATTGCCGATCCGTATCGTGTGCTCGGTTTACACGCGCCACTTCTCGGATGACCCTCAGGCGATTGCCGACGAAGTTGTGCAATGGGCCCAGAAATACCGCTCGGAGCATGTGCATGTCGGCGCCTGCAAGATGTGGACGGATGGCACCTTCGTCGCCGGCACCGCGAAGCTGCTAGACCCGTTCGAAAACGGCGACCGCGGCGGCCAGATGCTGTTCCCGGGCGACCATGTGGAGGCGCAAATCGAGGCCGTGCAGAAGGCCGGCTTCGACATGCACATTCACGCCGACGGCGACGGGTCGGTTCGCACCGTGCTGGATGCATTCGAAGCCGTGCAGAAGCGCCTGGGTCCGCAGGGACGCCGCCACACCATATGCCATATGTCACTCGTCCATCCCGACGACCTGCCGCGCTTCCAGAAGCTCGGCCTCGTCGTCAACGGGACGCCCCTGTGGGCGACCGACTACAACGGGGTCGACTACGACCGATACCATCGCCTGCTCGGGGCGAAGCGCTTCGAGGAGCGGCTGCTGCCCTATGGAGACATGGTGCGCTCGGGGGCGACATTCACCATCGGCGCCGATCTCGGCGGCGTCGACATCCATGAAATCCCCCCGCTGGTCCAATTGGAGGCCGCCGTCACGCGGCAACGCCCCGGCTTCCGCAACGATCGCCCGATGGTCCCCCGCCAGCGCCTGAGCCTCGAAGAAGCGATCAAAGCCTATACCATCAACGGCGCCTACCAGTTGCGGCTCGAGCACATGCTCGGCTCCATCGAGGTCGGCAAGCAGGCCGATCTGATCGCGCTGGGGGCCAACCTCTTCGAGGTCGACCCCCACGATATTCACCGCGTGCCCGTGCTGCTCACCCTGATGGACGGCAAGGCCCGGCACGACAAGCTCGCATGACCCGGCTGCGGGGCTGGCTCCCTTGGGTCCAGCCTTCGCGTCCGGCGCTTCTGCACCTTCTTCCTGCGAGAGGTATTGTTTAAGACGATAGCAGGGCCCGTACTTATCGCGGTAATGCGTCAGATGTTCATGTAATTCCCCGCCATCACGGCAGCCAGCCGCGTGCGCCATGCATCATGCTGCTTCCTGATCGCCTCGCTCAAATCGTCGAGCAGAAGCCGCGCGGCCATGCTCAGCGGATGCTCGGCCCGATGGATCAGATGCCAGCGGAATTTGATCGCCGGGTGCGCGAGAGGATGGATATAGAGACCGCTGCGATCGATTTCATCCATCAGGCCGGTTGCCGGGATCAGCGCGCACCAATCCGAATTGCGTGCGATCTCCAGCACGCCGAAATAGGAATCCACCACCATCGTGCGCTGCGGCTGCACCAGGTCGCTCTTGATATGCTGGCGGATGACGGGGCCGAGAACCTGGCTGGCGGAGGGAATCATCAATTTGAGGCTGCGAAGCTGCGAGAGATCGCAGGGCGCAAATCGCGGCAGACCGAGGGAGGTGCCGGACACAAGGACAAGGTCCTCTTCAAAAAACATCGGATGTTCGAGACCCGGCACCTCGCGGACCCAGGCGCCGAGCGCAAAATCGAGATCTCCGGCGGCAACCCAGTCGGTCAACGTGCCGCCATATCCCTCTTTCAATTCGAGTTCGACATTGGTGTGCTGCGCCGTGAAGGCCGCGACCACCTGACCGATGGCTGCTTTGAAGAACGTCGGCGGGAACCCGCACCGCACCCGGCCGAAGGGCTGCGAATGGCGGGAGAGTTCCAGCGCGCGTTCCTTGGCCGCCGCGAGATCGCGGCGGATGGGAGCATAGAGCTCATAGAGAGCCTCGCCGAGCGTGGTCGGCTTGATGCCGTGGGACGTGCGATCAAACAGCGCTTCGCCGAACTGTTCTTCGAGGCGTTTGATCTGCATGCTCAGCGCCGGTTGAACAACACCGGCGCGAGCAGCGGCTTTCGTGAAGCTGCCCTCTTCGTAGAGATATGCAAAATACATAATCTGCCGAAGATCCAAGCAACTTCCTCCATGCCGCCGCGCAGTCTTCGCGCGCTTAGGCTCAACGCAGGTGCGGCATCACCTCGGACGCGAACATCTGCATGTTGCGGTTGGTCAGCTCGTCCGACAGGGTGCCAAACTGCAGCATGGAGACAAGGTTGTCAAAACCGGTCTCATCCTGCATGCGCTTGATTTTCTCCACCACCGTCTTCGGACTTCCGATCAGTGCGGTGCCGCTCGAGATCAGGTCGTCGGCCGTCTGCGTGCGCGGGCGCGACCCCAGAGAGCGGCGCGCCTTCATCGTCGCCTTCATGGAGGAGAGCGACATGTAACCCGGCGGCAGCAGCATTTCCCACGGGTTCGGCAGGAAGTTGTTGAACAGAGATTCGATCGCGCTGCCGGCCTCCTTCTTCGCCTGCTCGTCGGTGTCCGCGACATAGATGGGCACCGCCCAGCCGAGTTGGCCGCCCGACGGCTCATAGCCATATTGGCGCGCCTGATCGGCATAGGTCGTCAGATAGCGCTTGACGAGATCGAACGCCGAGAAGGTGACGAGGAACGGATATTTGCGCTCGGGCGCCGCCGCCCATCGCACCGTCTCGGACGAGCCCTGCGAGGGAATCCAGATCGGCGGACGCGGGCGCTGATAGGGACGCGGCCACAGATTGACGTAGCGGAAGTTGTAATGCTCGCCTTCGAATTCGAACGGGCCGGGCCTGGTCCAGGCGGCGACGATGAGATCGTGCGCCTCCTGAAAACGTTCGTGCGAGTGCGCCGGGTTAATCCCTGTCGCGTGATATTCCGTGCCGATGCCGCGCACGAAGCCCGCGATGATGCGGCCGCGCGACAACGTGTCGAGCATGGCGAGCTCTTCGGCGATGAAGATGGGATTGTTGGTCAGCGGCAGCGCGCGGCCGAGGATGGCGATGCGGATGTTCTTCGTTCTCTGGATCAGGGCGCTGGCGATCAGGTTGGGCGCGGGCATCATGCCATAGGCGGTCTGATGGTGCTCGTTGACGCCGATGACGTCGAAGCCCAGGCTTTCCGCGCTGGTGAGCTGGTTGAGGTAGGACTCATACTGCTCGGCGCCGCGCTCGGGGTCGTACAGCGTGTTCGGCAGCACAACCCAGGCCGACCGATGCTTTGCCCGCTCTTCCATATCGAGCGGACGGTAGGGCATCAGATGAAAACATGTGAACTGCATTGCTTATCTCCCAGCCAGGAATGACAGGAGGCGCTTGGCCACATCCTGGGCGCATTCGATCTGCATCAGATGGCCGGCGTTCGGCACGATCTGCACTTGGGCCGCGGGGATGCTCTCGCCCCAGACCTTGGCGTATTCGACGGGGAACAGCCGGTCCTCTTCCCCCCACAGAACCAGGCTCGGCACCTGGATGCGATGCAGCCATTTCTGCAGCGAGGGGCTGAACCAGCGCGGCTCCCAACCGAGGCGCGTCGCCATGAAGCGATTGGTCAACTGCCGGTCGGCCTCTTCCTCGGTCGGCTCGACGGCGAGCAGTTTATCGGCGTAGGCCTGATTGAAGAACAGGTTCCTTGTGCCTTCCTCCGGCCCCCAGATGAAATTATCGCCGATCGGCACGCCCTTGATACGCAGTCCGGCAGGCGCAAGCAGGGAGACGCTGGCGATACGCGAACAGTTTCGCACGGCGATTTCGGCTGCGATCCAGCCGCCGAGCGAGGTGCCGACCAGATGCACGGCACCGGCGTGAAGGCTGTCGAGGAAGTCGAGATAGTACATGGCCATGTCGGCGACGTTGCGGATGAACGCGCCGTCGCCCGAGTCGCCGAAACCGGGGTGCTCCGGCGCGATGACATCGAAATTTTTCGACAGGTCTTCGAGAAACGGTCCCCACGGGCTTAAGCCCCCGGCGCCGTGAAGGAAGACCAATGGTTCACCCGCTCCTGCCCGCATCATGCGGACCTTGGCGTCACGAACCTCATGATAGATCACCGATGGTGACATGCACTTCTCCAGTTTGGGTGTGACCGTATTGCTGCGCCCACGACGGGCGCGGCGCTAAACCTCGACGCGTTCCTTCTCTTCGATGACCTCGAAGACACGGCCTGCCGTTTCAGGAAGCGTGAGTGTGAAGATCAGACTGATCGCAGAGCCCGCCAGCGCCAGCATCATCGCGTTGAGCAATCCGAACTGCGCGGCGAGGATGGGAACGGCCCAAGGCGCGATGGCGCCGACGAGACGTCCCATCGTGAAGATGACGGATGCGGCCGTCGAGCGCAGTTCGACCGGATAGAGTTCGGCAAACCAGGGCCCGAACTGGCCGATGGCGCCCTGCCCCATGCCCCAGACGATGTAGGCCCAGAACAGGGACCAGGTGAACAGGCTGCCGGGAAACGGCGTGGTGCCGGTGTAATAGATCAGCACCAGGCCGATCACGCCGAACAAGGTCGAGAAAATGATCGAGCGGCGGCGGCCCCAGGCATCGCTGATATACCCGGCCGCAATCATGCCGATGGCCGAGAACGCGGCGAAGAGAAGCGTGACGAAGAGCAAGGTCGAGGGGCTGGCTTTCAGAATCTGCGTCATCAGGCGCGGCATGAAGACGCTGATGCTCTGATAATTGATGATGTAACCGCCGGCGACGATCGTGCCGAAGACGAAGTATTTGAGTGACGCGCCCTTCATAATCTCGATGACGGCGGCGGACTCCGATTTCTTCTGCGGCGGCAGTTGCCCGGAGACTTCCAGCGCCTTGTATTCCTCCCAGAGGCGCGATTCCGGCATTCTGTTGCGGATGAAGAGCATCAGGAACAGCGGCAGGCCGCCGATCAGAAGGGCGATGCGCCAAGAATAGACGTCGCTGAACTGGGTCAGCGCCCAGGTTGCAACGAGAGCGGCCACGGCGAGACCTGCCGACGAGCTGGCCTGGACGATGGAGCTGCCGAGCCCGCGGCGGCGATGGTCCCAGACTTCGTTGAAGAGCACCATGCCGGCGCCCCACTCGCCGCCGACTCCCACGCCCGCGATGAAGCGAAACGCAATCAGAGACCAGAAGTCCCATGCGGCGGCCGAGAGAACCGCGCCGCCGGCCAGCAGGACGAGCGTTGCCAGCAGGGCGTTCTTGCGACCCCAGCGATCTCCGGCCCACCCGAACATGACGCCGCCGAGCACGGAACCGATGAGCGTTGCCGAAACGATCAATCCGACTTCCGGCAGCGAGATCGACAGGCTGCGCTGAATGGGCGCCAGCAGGAATGCGACGACGATGAGATTGTAAAAATCCAGGCCGTAGCCGAGGACGGCCGAAACGGCGACCATCCGCCGTTCTTTCGGCGTGTAGGCAGTTGCAGATGTATGAGACATGGTTCCCCCCTCAGAATGTTGAAGGGAATGAAGCCATTTTGCCTCGCCGGCACAAATAATTTGTATTGATAACGGATATCAGTTTGAGATGTACCGTCGAAACCCTCTGCGGCCGAGGAACTTTTCCTCGAAGAGCGAGAGCCACAGCGTGCCTCCGACGGCTGCGAAGAGAACCGCGTAGCCCGAGCACGCCACCGCATCCAGAGCCCAGACAGCCGTGGAGATTACGCCGCACGGTTCATCTTGCGCGGGCTTGCGGTGTGCTCCTTGAGCACCGCGCCAGCGGCATCAACCTCCTGAAGCCGCACATCGTAGCTCCAGAGATCGGCGACGTGCTGGAGCACCTGCGCGGCCGTCTTCTCCTCGAGCAGGCAGCCGTTGACGATGCTGTGGCGCAGGAGCAGACGGCGGTCTCCGGCGAGGTCGACATCGACGACTTCGATATTGGGATCGGTCCAGCTGATGTCGTATTCGCGGGCGAGCTGGCGGCGGATGCGGCGGTAGCCGCGCTCGTCATGGATCGCCGAGATGACAACGCCTTCGGTCTGCGCCGGGTCGTCGCAGAGATGGAACATCCGCATCTGCCGCATCAGGCGCGGGCTGAGGAACTGGCTGATGAAGCTCTCATCGCGATAATTGGCCCAGATGTCGCGCAGGACCGGCATCGCGTCGCCTTTGGCGTCGACCTTGCCGGCGATGTCGGGAAACCATTCACGGTCTTCCGCTTCGGGCGCGGTGACGATGCGTTCAATGTCCTGCATCATCGCAAAACCCAGCGCATAGGGATTGAAGCCCGGGAACCGCGGGTCGTCGTAGGTCGGCTGGAACACGACATTGGAATGCGAGCGGAGAAATTCCATGAAGTTGCCGTCGCTGATCGCGCCCATGCCGTGCAGCCGGGTCATGATGCGATAGTGCACATAGGTCGCCGTGCCCTCGTTCATCACCTTGGTCTGACGCTGGGGATGGAAATATTGCGCGATGTGGCGGGCGATACGCAGGATCTCGCGCTGCCAGGGGTGCAGCCGCGGCGCGGACTTCTCAAGAAAGTAGAGGAGATTGTCCTGCGGTAATCCAAGCGCCGTGCGGCGACGCTCGACGCCCAGATCGGACGCGCTTTTGCCGGGACCTGTCGGCACGGTGCGCCAAAGATCGTTGAAGGTCTGCTCTTCGTGCGTGCGGCGGTCGCGCTCGCGCCTTTCCTCCTCGCGCAGGTCGAGCTTGCTTTTGCCGGGATGATGGTCGACGCCATGGGACATCAGGGCATGGGCGGCATCGAGCGTCCGTTCGACGGCGATCTGGCCGTAGCGCTCTTCGCAGCGCGCAATATAGCCCTTGGCGAAATCCAGATAATCGAGAATTCCTTCTGCGTCGGTCCAAGTCTTGAACAGGTAGTTGTTCTTGAAGAAGTGATTATGGCCGAAGGCGGCATGGGCGATGACCAGGGTTTGCATCGTCGCCGTGTTCTCCTCCATGAGATAGGAGACGCAGGGCGAACTGTTGATGACGATCTCGTAAGCCAGGTCCTTCAAGCCCTTGCGGTAGAACGCTTCATGATGGGCGAAATGCTTGCCGAAGGACCAGTGCTTGTAAAACAACGGCATGCCGGTCGACGAATAGGCGTCGAGCATCTGCTCGGCGGTGATGACCTCGATCTGGTTGGGATAGACATCGAGGCCGAGTTCGTTGAGCGCAATATGCTCGCAGGCATCGTGGATGCGCTGCAGCGTGCCGAAGTTCCAGTCTGCCCCGTCGAAAAGGCGTTCCATCGGGACAACACTCATGTCGCAACCCTCTCGCGTCCCTGCCGGCGTTGAAACAGCTCCCGAAAGACCGGAAAGATTTCGCTACGATGGCCGACCTTGCGGATCTGCAGCGGCGCGCCGTCCGAGCGCAGCCTTTCATAGAGCCGCCACAGGGCGGACCGCGATGAAAACTCGCGGTCGGCGTCGCCGACTTCGAGATAGGCGAAATACTGGCTGACCGGCAGGATGGATTCCGTCAGCAGCCGCGCGGTCGCGGCCTCGTCCGAATAGGAATTGTCGCCGTCGGACGCCTGTGCCGCGTAGATGTTCCAGTCTTCCGGGCGGTAGCGCTTGGCGACGATTGTCTTCATCGCTTCCAGCGCGCTCGAGACCAAGGTTCCGCCCGTCGCGGGGCTGTGGAAGAACGTGTCCTCGTCCACTTCCTCGGCCCGGTCGGTGTGGCGGATGAAGACGAGCTCGACATGTTTGTAGCGCTGCGACAGAAAAATATAGAGCAGCATGTAGAACCGCTTGGCGAGGTCCTTCATGTGCTCGCTCATGGAGCCGGAGACGTCCATCAGGCAGAACATCACGGCCTGCGCCAC
Source organism: Terripilifer ovatus (assembly GCA_029222685.1). Lineage (GTDB taxonomy): Bacteria > Pseudomonadota > Alphaproteobacteria > Rhizobiales > Beijerinckiaceae > Terripilifer > Terripilifer ovatus. The sequence goes on from JARHVB010000014.1 coordinate 295,291, forward strand.
CGGCTTGGGCTCGTTCTCGAAGCGGCGATAGCGCACGTCGACGGGATCGATATAGGGAATCCGCTTCACCCTGGCCGCCAGCGCCTTCGCTTTCGCTTCGAGCGCCAAGCGCAGCGCGTCATCGTTGCAATCGGCGATTTCCGCTTCCAGCGAGGCGATCGTTTCGGGGTTCGGACGGCGTAGCGCCATCCGGCGCATCAGGGCCAGCCGCGTTGTGCGGTTGATGGCAATGTTGGCAGGCGAGCCCGACACCGAATAGCCGGCCCGCGTGGGGTTTTCATGCTCGGTCTCGGCGAGCCGCCGTTTGGCAAGATCGGGGAGCTCCAGGTCGTCCAGAAATACGTTGAGAAATTCCTCGCGTGTCAGGACGAAGCGAAACGCATCCTCGCCGTCGCCCTCGCCGGCCTTTTCCGGCCTGCCGCCGGCGCCGCTGCGCGGACGCGGCAGCACATCGCCCTCGACGAAGGTCTTGTTGCCGGGCAGCACATGGTCGCGCACGCCCCCCGAACCCCGGCGCAGGCCCGGCTCTTCCATGCCGTCGAGGGGAATGCTGACTTCGCCGCCATCCATCACGTCGCGGATATTGCGGCTTTGGAGAGACTGCTTCACCGCCTGCTGCACGACATTCTTGGCCCGCCGCAGAAACCGCTGGCGATTCTCGAGAGCCTTGCCGCGTGGGTTCAGGCGGCGGTCGACGATGTTCATGATAGCTTCGCACCTACTGCATCTTGGGAAGCATTTTCTTCACGCGAACCGATCTCCATTCCGCTTGAAAATGCTTCCGCTCATCCGGCCTGCTTGACGCGCATGTACCACTCGATCAGGCGCCGGACCTGGCGTTCAGTATAGCCGCGCTCCACCATGCGGGAAACGAACTCGCCGTGCTTCTTCTCGCTCTCGCCGTCTTTCTTGGAGCCGAAGGAGATCACCGGCAGCAGGTCTTCGACCTGCGAGAACATCCGTTTCTCGATGACCTCGCGGATTTTCTCGTAACTCGTCCAGGACGGGTTCTTGCCGCCGTTGGTCGCCCGCGAGCGCAGGCAGAATTTGACGATCTCGTTGCGGAAATCCTTCGGATTGGCGATTCCCGCCGGCTTCTCGATCTTGGTCAACTCCTGGTTGAGGAGTTCGCGGTCGAGCAACTGGCCGGTATCGGCATCCTTGAAATCCACATCCTCGATCCAGGCGTCGGCATAGTCGACGTAGCGGTCGAACAGGTTCTGCCCGTAATCGGAATAGGATTCGAGATAGGCCTTCTGTATCTCGTGGCCGATGAATTCGGCATAGCGGGGAGCAAGCTCGGCCTTGATGAATTCAAGATGGCGCTTCTCCGCCTCATCGGGAAGCTGCTCACGCCGGATGGCCTGCTCCAAGACGTACATCAGATGAACCGGATCGGCGCCAAGCTCGATCGTATCGTGGTTGAAGGTCGCGGCCAGCACCTTGAACGCGAAGCGCGTCGAGATGCCGTCCATGCCTTCGTCCATGCCGGCGGCGTCGCGATATTCCTGGACACTGCGGGCTTTTGGATCGGTCTCCCTGAGGCTCTCGCCGTCATAGGCGCGCATCTTGGCATACAAGGTCGAATTTTCGTGGTTGCGCAGCCGCGAGAGAACGGAGAAGCGCGCCAGCATAGTCAGGGTTGCAGGCGCACAAGGCGCGCTCGCGAGAGTGGAGCCCTCGATCAGCTTCTCGTATATCTTCTGCTCTTCAGTGGCCCGCAGGCAGTAAGGCACCTTGATGACGCAGATACGGTCGATGAAGGCTTCGTTGTTCTTGTTGCTCTTGAAGCTCTGCCACTCTGCCTCGTTGGAATGCGCAAGGATGACGCCCGAGAAGGGGATCGCGCCGATATTCTCGGTGCCGATGTAATTGCCTTCCTGCGTCGCCGTCAGCAGCGGATGCAGCATCTTGATCGGCGCCTTGAACATCTCGACGAATTCGAGAATGCCCTGGTTGGCGCGATTGAGACCACCCGAATAGCTGTAGGCGTCGGGATCGTTCTGCGAGAAATTCTCAAGCTTGCGGATGTCGACCTTGCCGACGAGGGACGAGATGTCCTGGTTGTTCTCATCCCCCGGCTCGGTCTTGGAGATGGCGATCTGGCGCAGCCGCGAGGGTTGCATCTTGACGACCTGGAACTTGGAAATATCGCCGCCAAACGCCTCCAGCCGCTTCAGGCACCACGGGCTCATCAGGCCCGTGAGACGCCGCTGCGGAATGCCATAACGCTGCTCGATCATCGGCCCCATCGTCAGGGGATCGAAGAGACTGAGCGGGCTTTCGAACACCGGGCTGATCTCATCGCCGGCCTTGAGGACATAGATCGGATGCACTTCCATCAGCGACTTCAGCCGCTCGGCGAGTGACGACTTGCCGCCGCCGACCGGGCCGAGCAGATAAAGGATCTGCTTGCGCTCCTCCAGCCCTTGAGCCGCATGACGAAAGAAGGAGACGATGCGCTCGATCGTTTCCTCCATGCCGTAGAAGCCGGCGAAGGCGGGATAGGTGCGGATCGTCCTGTTCAAAAAAATACGGCCAAGGCGAGGATCCTTGGCCGTGTCAATCATCTGAGGCTCACCGATCGCCGCCAACAGCCGTTCCGCCGCATTGGCATAGAGCATCGGATCTCCGCGGCAGGCATCCAGATAATCGGCGATGGGCATCTCGATGTCGCGACGTGCCTGATAGGAGCTGGCGAAAGCGTTGAACAGGGAATCGTTGAACATGAACCCTCTGCATCCGGTTATGCCGAGGCTCAACGTAGGGCAAAGAGATTCGTCACGCCCTCGTCAAACACGGCGTACATCAACTGCGAATCAGCACTGCTACTGCCTTACAGGATGCGCTCACGCGCGGCGGTCGCAATGCCTAAAAGTATGCACCCACTGCTTTTGTGAAGCGCCTTTGCGACTAAATTGAGCTCCTCATCTGACACGATAAACATCTTTAGCAAGAAGAATGCCTAGAATGTGGCCGGAGTTCCAACAGACTCGAAGGGACCACGTCGGACTTACGACGCGGCCGTATCGCCAGATCGTTCACAAGCCTGTGTTCAGAGCTTGGCCGCCGTGCTGCGCGGGGTCGCAAGCAGCAGACTCGTCTCGCTATTTGTGATCCCGGGGATCAGGCGGATACGGCGCAGCGTGGCGTCGAAGTCGGTCAAGGTTCCGGCGGCCAGTTCGACGACGAGATCCCAGCGGCCGTTGGTGGTGTGGATGGCCGACACTTCCGGAAAGCCGCCCAGGGCGCGGATCACCCGGTCGGCCGCATGACCCTCAACCTCGACCGTCATGACGCCGCGCACGCGCTGGTCGAAGGCGTCAGCCCGCAGGATGACGGTATAGCCGAGAATCGCGCCGGACCGTTCCAGCCGCTCCATACGCGTCCGCACGGTGGCCCGCGATACGCCCAGATCGACGGCAAGATCGGAGATGCTGCGTCGCCCATCGTGCCGCAGGAGTGTGACCAGCCGGTTGTCCAGGTCGTCCATCTATCTGCCATTTTGAAATATATGAATTTCATAATGATAGATTAGCCTGTGCTATCTGCCAATTCTTACTGTTCAATCTGCCGGCCAAATGCGCTTTCATGCGCCGGCTTCGGTAGGAGTCTGTTCAGTGGGAGATGGTCTCGTGCATTACACAATTCTGGCAGCGCCCATTCAGGACGGAGCCGGCCGCGGCGGCTGCCATTTGGCTCCGGCTGCGCTGCGGGCCGCCGGCCTTGCCGCCACGCTCAAGAAGCTCGGCCATGAGGTCGAGGATGTCGGCGTGATCGAGCCTGGGCCGACCGCAGCCGTCGCGCATGCCAACCATGCCCTGAAAGCCCTGCCGCAGATTGCCGCCTGGATCCCGGCCGTTACTGAGGCCGCCTATCGCGCCGGGGCCGGTCGCGAGGTTTTGCCTATTTTTCTTGGCGGCGATCACGTCATCTCGGCCGGCACCCTGCCGGGTGTCGCCCGTTCTGCGGCCGAACGGGGCCGCCCGCTGTTCGTGCTCTGGCTCGACGCCCACCCGGATTTCCACACCCTGGATACGACAGAGAGCGGCCATCTGCATGGCGTTCCGCTGGCCTATGCCTGCGGGCTGCCCGGATTCACGGGCTATTTTCCCAGGCTTGACGTGAAGGTCGAGCCAACCCGCGTCTGTGCCATGGGTTTGCGCAGCGTCGATCCCGCCGAGCGCCACGCCCTGGCCAAGGCCGGTGTGCTCGCCTACGACATGCAGGCCATCGCCGAACATGGCGTCGTTCCGTTGCTGGAAACGTTCCTTGCACGAGTCGCTGCCGAGAACGGCATGCTGCACGTCAGCTTCGATGTCGATTTCCTCGATCCGACGATCGCGCCGGCCGCCGGCACGACCGTTCCCGGTGGCGTCAGCAAGAGTGAGGCTTACGCCATCATGGACCTCCTGCACGAAAGCGGCAGCGTGACCAGCTTCGATCTTGTCGAGTTCAATCCCCTGCTGGACGAAAGCGGCCGCACCGCAACCCTTCTCATCGATCTGGTGGCCCGTCTCATCGGCCGCCGGAGCAAGACCGAAAACTTCGAGGCTTTCGATCATGACAGCCAAATTGAATATTGTACCCTTCGTCAGTGTTGATCACATGATGAAGCTGGTGCTCGCCACCGGCGTCGAGCGCTTCCTCACCGATCTCGCCGGCTATATCGAGAAAGATTTCCGGCGCTGGAATGTCTTCGACAAGACGCCGCGGCTTGCCTCGCACAGCCGCGACGGCGTCATAGAACTGATGGCGACGAGCGACGGAGATTTCTACGGCTTTAAATACGTCAACGGCCACCCCAAGAACATGCGGCGCGGACTTCAAACCGTGACGGCCTTCGGCATGCTGGCCGATGTCGGCAGCGGCTATCCTCTGCTGCTGACCGAAATGACCATTCTCACGGCGCTGCGCACCGCCGCGACCTCGGCGCTCGCGGCCAGATATCTGGCGCCGAAGGGGGCGCGCACCATGGCGATCATCGGCAATGGCGCGCAATCGGAATTCCAGGCCATCGCCTTCAAGGCCCTGCTCGGCATCGACCGGCTCCGGCTTTACGATATCGATATCGCCGCCTCACGGAAGTGCGCGCATAACCTCGCGGGCCGCGGTTTCGACATCGTTATCTGCGCCAGCAGCGCGGACGCCGTCGAAGGCGCACAGATCATCACGACAGCGACGGCGGACAAGCAATATGCGACGATCCTGACCGACAACATGGTCGGCACCGGCGTGCATATCAACGCGGTGGGCGGCGATTGCCCGGGCAAGACCGAGCTGCACCGCGACATCCTGCTACGCTCCGCCATCTTCGTCGAATTCGCGCCGCAGACCCGCATCGAGGGCGAAATCCAGCAGCTGGCTCCCGACCATCCGGTCGTCGAACTCTCGCAGGTGATCGACGGCCAGGCCGAAGGCCGCACCAGCGCCGAGCAGGTGACGCTGTTCGACTCGGTCGGCTTCGCCGTCGAGGATTTCTCGGCGCTGCGCTATGTGCACGACCGCCTGCCCGGAACCGGCTTCAGCATCGATCTCGACCTGCTCGCCGACCCGGACGAGCCGCGAGATCTCTTCGGCATGCTGCTGCGGGCCGGCGCGAAGGAGATGGCTCAAGAGCCGGCCGATCCATGAAGCCCGGCAAGCGAGCGTGCAGGCGAGCCTGATTGTCAATGCCGGCATCTGGCGCTAGTCATGCTGGCGCTGCGGTTGAGCCTGCCAAATGCAACGGCCGCTGTTTCAAAAAAACATAAACTTCAGGAGGAACGTCATGAGTGGAGAAACAACAGGCGTCATCGGCCTTGGCGCCATGGGCTATCAGATGGCACGCCACATGGTGGATAAGGGCTTCCTTGTCAACGGCTTCGATGTGCAGCAGGCGTGCAACGAAAAGGCCAAAGCCGCGGGTGTGACGATCGTCGGGTCGCCGCAGGATGTCGGCGCCGGGGCGCAGGTCGTCATCGTGATGGTCGCGACGGACAAGCAGGTGAAGGATGTGATCGTCAATTCGGGTCTGCTCGACAGGATGACGAAAGGCTCTGTCATCTGCGTCGCCAGTTCGACCTCGGTCGTCACGGCGCGGGAGCTCGAAACCATCGGCGCGGCGAAAGGGATCGGCATCCTCGATACGCCCGTGGTTCTCGGCCAGGAAGCCGCCGACAATGGCACGCTGACCGTCTTCTGCGGCGGCACGCAGGAGGCTTTCGAGAAGGCCAAACCCGTCATGCAGGCCTTCGGCGCCAACGTCATGCATGTCGGCGCATCCGGCAACGGCCAGCTGACCAAGACAGCCAACAACATGCTGCTGTGGGCCTGCATCTCGGCCAACTATGAAGTGCTGACCTTTGCGAAAGCGATGGGCGCCGATGTCCCCAAGATGATCGCGGCGCTGGCCCATTCGAGCGGCGCCAACTGGTCGCTGGCGCGCTGGGGCATGAGCACCGGGAAATGGGCCGAAAAGGACATGGACGTCGCGCTGGAACTGGCGCAGGACGCCAAGACCCCGGTGCCGCTGGCAGCGCTCGTCGACCAGCTCATGAAAGGCATGAACCAGCAGAAGATGCGGGCGCTTCTCGAATAGGGCTGCCGCCCTGGCTCCAAAGCCGAATGCTATCCCGTCTTGCGTTTTGGCGAACCTGCTTTTGCGCTTTCGGTGCGCATCAGTTTCGAAAGCTCTTTCATCCGCGGCGACGAACTGCCCAAGGCGTCGTTCTCCAATGCGCGATAAAGCTGCACGACGGCGCGGCCGAGCACGCTCAGGCGCGCATTGCCGCCACCGCGTCCTCCCGGCCGGGTTTCGACGAGATCGGATTCGAACATGCCGTTGAGTTCGTCGATCAGCAGCCAGGCGCGCCGATAGGACATATCCATCTTCTTGGCGGCGGCCGTGATCGAGCCGCAGGTGTCGACCAGCTCCAGCAACTGGATCTTGCCGGGACCAAGACGGCTTCCGTCGCCGAAGTCGATGCGAATGGACAGGCGTGTCATCGGCAGCTCTCTGGAATGATCCTAAAGACAATTCCAGCGTCGGACCGCGTAGTCAACCGGATGTCGCGCTTGTGTCGATCAGGCTCGCCGGCTGTATCCGCAGCGTGAGCACACATTCTTACGCCGCGATCGCCTTCGCCTCCTTCCGCAAGCCTTCCATGAACTGCGCCTGGAACGGCGTCGGCAGCCAGTTGCGGCGGAAGGTCAGGCCGACGTCGCGGCGGGCGTGGGGGATCGGTGGGAGGTTGACGCGCGCAAGGCGGCCGTCGAGATCGATATGCCAGCGCGAGAGGATGGAGAGACGGTCGCTCGAGGCGAGAAGCGCGGTGATCGTCGTCAGGCATGTGGTCTCGAACTGCACTTTGGCAGCGAGGCCCCAGGCCTCCGTCAGCTCGTCGAGCACATCGCGGCGCGGCAGGCCTGCTGTGGGGTGCAGCCAGTCGAAGCGCGCGAGCGCCGAAGGTTTCACCACGCGCGACTGCGTCAGCGGATGTCCATGCCGGCAGGCGATGGCGTAAGGGTCCTCGAACAAGGGTTCCTCGACGAGATCGGCGAAGGGCGGCGGCGCGCGCAGGGCGCCGAAGACGAGGTCGAGTGCGCCGTCGTTCAGGTCGCTCGCGATCTGAGCATAAGGCCCTTCGACTACTTCGATGCGCTGCAGGCCGCCTTCGGTGAGCACGGCGCCCGACGCCCGTGCCAGCAGCACGCGCGGCGCCAGGGCCAGCACGCCAACTCTCAGGCTGGCGCGCGCCTGCGAGGCCGCGCCGATCTCCTCCGCGCCGGAGCGGATTTCGCCGACGGCGAGCGCCAGGCGCCGCGCCAGTTCGGCGCCCGTCTCGTTCACCGTCAGCCCCAGGGCGGAGCGGCGATAGAGCGGCACACCGACGATCTGCTCGATGTCGCGGGCCGGGCGCTGCAGGCTGGCGGCGGCAATGCCGAGGTCGCGGGCGGCGGCGCGGAAGGAGCCGGCCCGCCAGATGGCGAGAAGGCCGCGCACCTGCGCGGTGGCGAGTTTCGAGATCCGCAGGTCGACAGTTGCCGCGCCGACGCCGCGGCCGCCGGCAACGGCCAGCGCCCGCCTGATCTGCTCGAAGAAGCGGGTCGAGCGCCGGTGAAAGACACGGCCGGCCTCGTTGAGGAAAGCGCCCTCGGGGCTGCGTTCGAACAGGCGCTCGCCAAGCTCGGCCTCGAGCTGCGCGATCGAATGGGTCAGCGCCGGCTGGCTCAGGCGCAGCATCTGCGCCGCGCGGGACAGGGAATTGGTCTCCGCCGCCGCATCGAAAGCAAGCAGACGGCGGAAATTCGGGATGGCGTGGCGATCGAGCATGGAGCGACCTAATCGAAATCAGGAAAAATTTATACCCCTCCGCGTTGATTGAATAGGGGTGCGGGCCTGCCGGTCGCCTAAGGTTCCTCATCAGCCGACGCCTGCCGTCTCAAGCAATATCCCGCAGGGAGGATCGACCTTGGCAACAAACCTGGCTGGCAGCAGCCCGACGATCATCGATGTGCATTGCCATGTGGTCTCGCCCGATCGCGAGACCTATCCGCTGGCGCCGCTCGGCGGCAAACAGTCGGACTGGTCGTCCGAACGCCCGACGACGCCCAAACAACTGCTCGCCGCCATGGACGCGGCCGGCGTCGCCAAGGCCGTTGTTGTGCAGGCTTCCACTGCCTACGGCCATGACTCGTCCTATCTCGCCGTGTCGATCAAGAAGTTTCCCGCCCGCTTCTCCGGCGTATTCTCGATCGATCCGCTCGATCCGAAAGCGCTCGAGCAAATGGATCACTGGGTCTCGCAAGGCATGACGGGCCTGCGCGTCTTCACCACCGGCTCGACCATGCCGGGCCAGCAAACCTGGCTCGATGACGAGCGCGCCTATCCCGTGTGGGAGAAGGCAGGCAAGCTGAGATTGCCGGTCGCGATGCAGATGACGGCGGAGGGCATTCCGCTGCTGTTGAAGATCGTGAAGGCCTTCCCCGGCACCAACTTCCTGCTCGATCATCTCGCGCGTCCCGTCATCAATGACGGCCCGCCCTATGCGGCGGCTGCGAGCCTGTGGGCGCTGGCGGACTACAAGAACATCTATCTGAAGCTGACGAGCCGCACGGTCGAGCACATGCAGGCCGGCAAGGCGACGCCGGACACTTTCATGCCGAAACTGGTCTCGACCTTCGGCTCCGACCACATCCTCTGGGGCTCGAACTTCCCCGCCCACAACGACAGCCTGGCCAATATCGTGAAGGAGACGCTGCATGTGCTGGCGCCGGTCTCCGAGGCCGATCGCGCCAATATCCTGAGCGGCACGGCGCTGCAGCTCTATCCGGTCCTGAAGTGAGATTGACGAGATGAGCGATCCGATCCCCACACTCTCGACCGCACTGAAGCGCTATCCGACAACGGAAGCTCTGCTTTCCGGCAGGCTTACCTCGCCGAAATTCAATTTCGAGTTTCACGAGATCGAGCCGATCCACGACGCCTTCAAGCCGATGGCGCAGCAACAGCGGTTCGATGTCAGCGAGCTGGCGGTGTTCACCTTCCTGCAGGCTTATGCCTACAAGAAACCGCTTGTGCTGCTGCCGGTGGTGCTGGCGTCGCGCTTCCAGCACGGCTGCATCGTTTACAACACCGACTTCCACAAAGAGATGACGCCGGCCATGCTGGCGGGCAAAAAGGTCGGCGTGCGCGCCTATACGCAGACGACCGGCGCCTGGGTGCGCAACATCCTGTCGCAGGAGCATGGGCTCGACCTCAAGAGCGTCAACTGGACGATCTTCGAGGGCGCGCATCTGGCCGAATACACGGAGCCGGACTTCGTCACGCGCGCGCCGGCGGGCACCAAGCTGCTGCCGATGCTGATGTCGGGCCAGGTCGACGCCGGCATTCTCGGCAACGACCTGCCGGACGATCCGAAGATCAAGGCCGTCATTCCCGACGCGGCCAATGCCGGACGCGCCTGGTATGACAAGACCGGCCATCTGCCGATCAATCACATGCTGGTGGTGAAGCGCGACCTGGCGCGCTTCCGGCCAGATCTCGTTCGCGAGGTCTACAGCCTGTTCAAACAGGCGAACGAGGCCGCGCCCGTCAAGGAGGGCGCGATCAACATGCGGCCCATCGGCTATGACAAGATCACGCCTTCGCTCGAAGTGGTGATCCAGCTCGCCTACGAGCAGCAGATCATTCCCCGGCGTTTCAGCGTCGACGAACTGTTTGCAGACTCGCGCGCCATCCTCGGCGACGCTTAACCCGATCAGTCAGGCTCCGCCTGTCCAATGGAGGAATTCCTCATGTCTCATCTGCGCGCCGCATGGTTGCGAACAAGCCTCGCATTCCCGCTCGCACTCGGCACTGCCTATGCCGCACAAGCGCAATCGGCGGATTTTTACAAAGACAAGACCGTGCGCGTGATGGTCGGGCATCCGCCGGGCGGTTCTTATGATTTCTATGCAAGGCTCGCGGCCGACATGCTGCGGGTCTACCTGCCGCAGGCAAAGGCGGTCATCGTCGAGAACAAGCCGGGCGGCGGCGGTCTCATCGCGACGGCCTATTTCTACAACCAGGCGCCGCGCGACGGCACGGTACTGGCCGTGCTGCCCGAGACGATCGGCAATACGCAGGTGCTGGAGCCGGAGGTCGGCAAGTGGAAGGTGCAGGACATGCGCTACATCGGCTCGTTCTCGCCGGTGAACACCGCCTTCGTGCGCCGCAGGAATTCGCCGTCAAAGACGCCCGAAGACATGAAGACAAAGGAGACGATTGTCGGCTGCACCGGCACGACGGCGCAGTCCTATCAATATCCGGCGCTTCTGAAGGTGCTCGGCGGCTACAAGTTCAAGATGATCTGCGGCTATCCGGGCGCCGGCGAATATTCCATCGCGCTGGAGCGCGGCGAGATCGACCTCGTCTCCTCCGCCTGGAACTCCTGGCGCGTGACCCATAGCGGCAAGCTGCGCGACGGCGATCTTGTGGCGGTGATCCAGACCGGCCTGAAGCGCAATCACGAACTGCCGAATGTGCCGCTGATGCAGGAACTCGTCGACGATCCCGTCGCCAAGAAAGTGATCGAGTTTGCCTCCGCCGGCGCCATGATCGGCCGCGCGCTGCTGGCGCCTCCGGGACTGCCGGAAGAGCGGATCGCCTATCTGCGCGGGCTCTTCGACAAGATGGTCGCCGATCCCGCAATGAAGGAAATGGCGGCCAAGCGCAATCTAGAACTCGACCCGACGCCGGGCGATGTCGTGCAGGGCTATTCCGACGCCATCGTGAAGACGCCGCCGGACGTGGTGGAAAAGGCCGCCGAAGCCTTCAAGGGCTGAGGCTTGTTTTTTCGCACGATGCTTATTCCGTCCATTCGGGATCGCCGGTGAAAACGACCGTCAGCCAGCGATCGGGGGTGTCGTCGCCGATGGCGTCGCCGACCTCGTCGCGGATGGCGTCCCATTCTTCCATCCTGCGCGCCGGCGTGCCCTGCGGGACGATGAAGTAGAGTTCGATCTGCCTGGCACGGCCGACCTTGGCGACATAGGCGCGGTAGGACTCGAAGCCGTATTTCTTCACGATGCTTTCGGCCACCTCCTCGACGCTCGCCATCATGTCGGCGGGCGTCACCAGCAGGACTTCCGACAAGGCCTGCCGCACCGAAGATACCGGCAGCGGGATGATGACCAGGCAGACCAGCGCCAGGACGGCCGGATCTATATAGGGCGAAATCCAGGCCCAAGCGGTGCCCTGCACCAGATAGCCCACGCAGAAGGCGACGAGCAGCGCGGCGCTGATGCCGCCCGACATGATCCACGCCCGCACGTCGAGCCTGATGAAATCGGAGCCGATCAGCCGGTTGGCGCGGGTCTCGACGACAGAGATCGTCACGCAGGCGATGAAGGTGACGACCGCATAGATGATGGCGAAGCCGAACTTGAGGTCGTGACCGCCGGCAAGCAGGCTGCCGACCGCATTGATCAGCGCGTAGCAGGCGACGCCGATCAGCAGCATGCCGTTGAGGCCCAGGACCATGGGCTCCAGGTGCCAGAAGCCCATGGTGAAGCGTTCGCGCAGGCGCCTGGAAAGCCTTGTCGCGGTGGCATAGGAGGTGATCAGGTTCACCACCATGAGCGCCAGCAGGCTCATGCTCGCATCCACCAGCGCATAGACGCCGTCGAACATGATGGAGAAGGAACGCGACAGCAGCCCGAAGACGATGCCGAAAGCGGCCACGAAGACGGTGACCGCGATCGAGATCCGCAATACGCCGCGCTCATCGCCAAGATCGAAGAGAGCCCTTATGGTCACTTTGTCGGTCCTTCAACCTTGGTGTCATTCCCGCCAAGCGAAGCGCAGAGCGGGAATCCAGAGGCAACGTGCAGTTCCTCGATGTCTGCCAACGTAGCAGCCCTTGACTCCTGGTTTCCCGCTCGCGCCTGCGGCGCGTCGGGAATGACACCCTACCCTATTCTGAAGGTCGCGCCGACTGCATCAAGCCTTTGCGGTCTTGAAAGCCGCCAGCGAGCGCTTCAGGCGCTCGGCGAAGACGGCAGCGGGCACGGGCAGGTTGCGGGCGCGGAGCTGGCCCAGGATCAGATTCGAGCGGGGCACGTCACGGCCGTCGATCTGGCGAGTGACCAGGCCGAGCTTATTGCGGTTCGTCAGGGTGCCGATGCGGATCTGGAACGAAACCAGATTGGCATGCAGCACCAACCCGCGCAGCATTTCGAACGAATTGGATTCGGCTGCGATGTCGAAGGCAATGCCGCTGCGGCTGCAGGCCTCTTCCAGCACCTGGCGGCCGCCAATCGACAGATCCGGCAGGGCGACGGGATAGGCGGCGCAATCGCTCAGGCGGACGGTGCGCTGCGCCGCCAGCGGGTGTTTTGACGACATGACGGCGACCAGATCCTGTTCCACCGTCATCAGCGGCTGGAAATTGGCGAGGAACGGCGGCCGGAACACCAGGGTCAGGTCGACCTCGTAGGCGGCAAGCGCGGCGATCGACTGTTCATGATCGAGGACCTTGATCTCGAATTCGACATAGCGGTGCTGCTTGCGGAATTCGCCGATCTCGCGCGGCAGAAAATCGAGCGCCAGGGCCTGGCTGCAGGCGATGCGCACGGTGCCGCGTCGCATGCCCTTCAGATCTTCCAACTGCGATTTCATGCGCTCGACGTCGCCGGTCTGGACCCGGAGATAGTTGACGAAGACCTCGCCGGCGGCCGTCAATCTCACCCCGCGCGGCCGGCGCTCGAACAGTTCGGCGCCCAGCTCCTCCTCCAGGTCCATGATCCGGCGGTTCACGGCCGACGCGGTGACATTGAGCAGTTCCGCCGCCTTCCGGATCGAGCCGCTGCGCGCCACCTCGTCGACGTATTTCAGAATGCGCAGATGCTTCATCGGACGCTCGCGAATGAGTGATGCCAAACCGGCAACACAATAGCAAAAAATCAGCGGCAGATGTGGGAACTCGATTCGCCTATCGTTTCCGTCACGGGCTGCGGGGTTGGCATGTCGATTGCCCTCAAGAACCGCGGTCGCCGCGCCGGGCTGAAGCCTGGCTTCAGAGAGAAAGCATGCGGAGACGGCAATGGATTTGAAGCTCAAGGGACGGATCGCCCTGGTGACAGGCCCGGCGAAGGGCATGGGCGCCACGGTGACCAAGGCCTTTGCGGAAGAGGGCTGCGATCTCGTGCTGATCGGCCGCGATGTGGGCGCCATCGAGCCCGTCGCCGAGGAAGCGCGCGCGCTCGGGGTCAAGGCCGCCGTCGTGGCCTGCGATATCACCGATCCGGGCCAGTGCAAGAATGCCGTCTCAGCCGCCAGGAGCGCTTTCGGCGGACGCATCGACATTCTCGTCAACATTGCCGGCGGCTCGGGGCCGATCGGCAAGACCGGCGCGCAGACGACGCCGGAGGAGTTCGACGACATCGTGACGCTCAACATGAACGGTTGCTTCCATACCATGCACGAAGTGCTGCCGACCATGATCGAGCAGCGTTATGGCAAGATCGTCAATGTCGGCGGCACGTTCGGCATGCGCGGCCGCGCCGGCCGCATGGCCTATTCGGCCTCGAAATGGGGCCTGCGCGGCATCACCAAGAGCTTCGCGCTCGAAGTCGGGCAGCACAATATCAACGTCAACTATCTGGCGCCCGGCATGGTCGACGGGCCACGCTTCCGCGACAAGGTCTGCGCCGACATGGCCAAGCGCCTCAACATCTCGCTCGAAGAAGCCATGACGCGGCATGCGGCCGATTATGCGCTGCGGCGCGTCTCGCTCGATGCCGACGTCGCCAATGCCTGTCTCTTCCTCGCCAGCGACGTGTCCCGCCAGATCACCGGCGTCGACCTGCCCGTCGACGGCGGCTGGGCGATGCTGTGACGGAGCGCCACATGACCATGACAGCCGATCTTCTTATCCGCGGCGGCAAAATCGTCTCGCCGGACGCGGTCATCGACGCCTGCCTCGCCATCAAGGACGGCAAGGTTTTCGCCATCGGCGATGAGGCTGCGATGCCACAGGCCAAAGAGACGCTCGACGTCAGGGGCCTGCACGTGCTGCCGGGCGCGATCGACTGCCATGTGCATTTCCGTGACCCCGGCTATCCGCACAAGGAAGACTTCGGCACCGGCACCGCGGCGGCGGCCTACGGCGGCGTTACCACCGTCTTCGACATGCCCAATACGATTCCGCCCGTCGGCACGAAGGAAGTCCTGGCGGAAAAACACAAGCTCGCCGGCGAGGCGGCGCATGTCGACTATGGTCTCTATGGCCTGCTCGGCGAGGACACGATCGCCAACGTGCCCGATCTCATCGCCGGCGGCGTCATCGGCTTCAAGCTCTACATGGGCAATACGTTCGGCAAGATTCCCTCGCCGACGACGGGCGCCATGCTGGAAGCCTTCGAGGTGGTGGCGCCGACCGGCAAGCGCATCTCGCTGCATGCCGAGACGAATTCCATCATGGAACGGCGCGAAACGCGGCTGCGGGATTTCGGCCGCATCGATCCTCTTGCCCATCTCGCCGCACGGCCTGCCGTGGTCGCGGTCGAGGCCGTGAGCCGGGCCGCAATCCTGTCGGAATGGACCGGCGCGCGCATCCACATCCTGCATATTTCATCCGCGGCCGAACTGCGGCCGCTGCGGGAGGCCAAAGCCAGGGGCGTCGAGATCACCGGCGAGACCTGCCCGCAATATCTCTTCCTCTCGGCCGACGATTATGCCGAGCAGGCGGGCCGCATCCGCGTCAACCCGCCGGTGCGCGAGAAGCACAACCAGGAGCCCCTGTGGGCGGCGATCGCCGATGGAACCATCGACCTGATCGCCACCGATCACGCGCCGCATTCGACGGAGGAGAAGACCCGCAAAGACATCTGGACGGTCGACTGCGGCTTTCCCGGCGTCGAGACCCAGATGCCGATGATGCTCTCGGAGGTGAAAGCCGGCCGGATGAGCATCTGCGACTATGTGCGCCTCAGCGCCTTCAACCCCGCCAGAGTCTGGGGCCTTTATCCGCGCAAGGGTTCGCTGACGCCCGGCTCGGATGCCGACATCGCCGTGGTCGATCTCGACCACGAATGGACGATCGAGGACGACAAGCTGCACTCGCGCTCCAAGACGACGCCGTGGAACGGCCGCAAGACGACGGGCCTGCCGGTGCACACGTTGGTGCGCGGCCGGTTCGTGATGAAGGACCGCAAGCTGATCGCCGACGCGCGCGGCTGGGGACAGTCGGTGCATTCGATCCAGACCATGCCGGTGCCGTCTCCCAAAAACACCGACCAGACCATGGTCGCAATCCTGCAAGAGCCCAAGACATGACAACCGAGGTCGATGCCGCGCTCGACAGATCATATGTCCAGCTCGACAAAGTGACCCATACCTATGGGCGCGGCGAGCGGCAGGTGCGCGCGCTCGACGAGACCGATCTCAGAATCGACAAGGGCGATTTCATCGCCCTTGTTGGCCCATCCGGCTGCGGCAAGTCGACGATCCTGAAACTCGTCACCGGGCTGATGGAAGCCTCGACCGGCTATGTCTTCGTCGCCGGCCGTGAGGTCGGCGCCGAGCCAGTGCGTGTCGGCATGGCGTTTCAAAACCCGACCCTGCTGCCCTGGCTCAACCTGCGCGACAATGTCATGCTGCCGCTGAAGATCGTGCCGCCGTTCCGGCAGGACTATCGCGCCAAGCGCAAGACCGAGTTCCGCGACCGTATCGAAGCGCTGCTGACACAGGTCGGGCTTGCCGGCTTCGGCGACAAATATCCCTGGCAGTTGTCGGGCGGCATGCTGCAGCGCGCCTCGCTCTGCCGCGCGCTCATCCACGAGCCGCAATTGCTGATGCTCGACGAGCCGTTTGGCGCGCTCGACCAGTTCACCCGCGAGGAACTCTGGGCGATCATGCAGGAGCTGTGGATGACGCACCGGCCGACGGTGCTGCTCGTTACCCACGACCTGAAGGAAGCCGCCTATCTCGCCAACCGCATCTGCGTGATGGCGGCCCGCCCCGGCCGCATCATCGACGATAGCGTGGTTCCCTTCGCCCGACCGCGCACGGTGGCGATGTCCTATGACCCCGAATTTGTCTCCCTGACACAGCACCTTCGTGAGCTGATCGTTTCCGCGCGCACTACCGTCGAGGCCCAGTCATGAGCACGGAAAAGCGCCGCCAGCTTGCCTCGATCGCCCTGATCATCGGCTTTTTCGTTGTCTGGGAACTGGCCTGCATCGTCTTCGGCATCAAGGACATCGTCCTGCCGCGACCGTCGCAAATCATCACCACGCTCGTCACCCGCTTTCCCGCCATTCTGCCCCATGCGATCCCCACCCTCGTCAACACGCTCATCGGTTTCGCGCTCGGCATTATCGGCGGCGTCGCGATCGGCGCGCTGATCGGATCGTCGCGGCTGGCCTATGATGTGGCCTATCCGCTGCTGATCGGCTTTTCGAGCATTCCCAAGGTCGCCGTCGTTCCAATCTTCGTGCTGTGGTTCGGCGCCGGTTTCGCGCCGGCCGTGCTGACGGCGATGATCCTGTGCATCTTTCCAATCGTCGTGAACGTGGCGACGGGCCTGGCGACGACCGAACCGGAACTCGAAGACGTCATGCGCGCCCTGAAAGCGAGCAAGCTCGACACGCTTCTCAACGTCGGCCTGCCGCGCACGATGCCGTATTTCTTCGCGTCCCTGAAAGTCGCCATCACGCAGGCATTCGTCGGCACAGTCATTGCCGAGACTGTGGCCTCCAACCGCGGCATCGGCAATCTGATGATGATCGCCAGCGCCAATTTCGACGTGCCGCTCGTCTTTGCCGGGCTGCTGATTCTCGCCTTGCTCGGCGTCGCGCTCTACGTGCTGTTCGCCGTCATCGAAAATCGCGTCACCGGCTGGGCGCGTCGCAAGGATGAGTTTGCCGGTGGCTAAAGCTTTTCACCCGTTTCCGCCACACCGGCTGATTGCCGGATCGCCAAAGGAGCATCGTATGCTGTCGAAACGTCACCTGATTGGACTGTTTGCCGGGCTTGTTCTGTCAGCAAGCGGCGCCGTCGCGCAGGAGAAGACCAAGATCAAATTCACCCTCGACTGGAAATATCAGGGCATTCATGCCTTCGTGTTCTGGGCCGCGGACAAGGGCTATTTCGCCAACGAAGGCCTCGATGTCGAGATCGACCAGGGCACCGGCTCGGCAGCGACGGTGACGCGCATCGTGTCGGGCACCTACGACGCCGGCCTCGGCGATGTGAACGCCATCATCCAATATGCAGGAACCAAGCCCGGCGACCAGCCGAAAATGGTCTATATGCTTTACAATACGGCTCCCTTTGCCTTGATCGTCAAGAACAGCAGTCCGATTAAAACACTCAAGGATATGGAGGGCAGGTCAATGGGGACGCCCCCCGGCGGGGCCACTGGCCAGCTTTTTCCCGCGCTCGCCAAGCTCAATGGCGTCGATGCCTCAAAGGTCTCCATCACCAACATGGCGCCAAATCTTCAGGAGCAGATGCTCATGAACGGTCAGGTCGACTCGTCGGCCATTTTCAGCGTCACCAGCTACATCAATCTCGTTGGTATGAAAGTGGATCCGGACAAGGACATCCGCTGGTTCTATTTCTCCGATCTTGGCGTCGACCTCTATTCCAATGGAGTCATGGTGTCGGCGAAACTGCTGGCTGAAAAGCCGAAGGCGGTTGCGGGCCTGGTGAAGGCGCTCAACCGCGCACTGATCGAAAGTGCCGCCGATCCGGATGCCGCCATTGCCGGCATGATGAAAGTCGAGCCGCTGATGAACGCGGCGCTGGAAAAGCAGCGCCTCACCTATGCCTTCCGGCAGCATTTCGTCACCAAAGAGACCGACGAGAACGGCATGGGCGACATCAAGGACGATCGTATGGCGCGTTCGATCAAGTTGCTGGTCGATACATATAACCTGCCGAACACGCCCAAGGTCAGCGATATTTTCGATCGCTCGGCCATGCCGCCGAAATCGGAACGTATTCTTAAACTGGCGAAGTAAGCCGGCCAGAATGCAGGAAGGAAAGCGCATGTCCGATCGTCATATCGATGCCGCCTGGGTGCTCCCGAACCCGAACGACCCGGCGGTTTCCAACCGGGTCATTCGGATGGCGGGCGGTGTCATCACGTCGATCGACGCCGGCGAAGGCAGCAACCGTTCTGAAGGCAGGAGCCGTTCGCTTGTCATGCCGGCGCTTTCGAACGCCCACGATCATGCCCGCGTCGCTCGCCTCTCCCAGGTTGGCAGTTTCGATGTTCCGCTCGAAGCCTGGCTGCCTTACCTGGCGCTGATCCCCGCCGTCGATCCTTATCTTTCCTCCGCCGTGTCCTTCGGGCGCACGGCGCGCGGCGGCGTCGGCTCCGTCATGGCGCATTACACGCGTGTTCAGGGGCTGACCGACTTTCCGACCGAGGCGCGGGCGGTGGCGAAAGCGGCGCGCGATGTCGGTGTGAATATGGCGCTGGCAGTGCATTGCCGCGACAAGAATCCGCTCGTCTACGACCCGCATGAGGAGATGCTGGCAAGGCTTTCGCCTTCGGCCTGCGAATGCATCAGCCGGCGCTTCCTGCGGCCTCCCGTCCCCGCCGCCGAGCAGGTCGCCATGGTCGAAGCCGTGGCGGCTGATATCGAAGGCCATGGCGTCACCGTGCAATACGGCCCTGCTGGCGTGCAATGGTGCACCGACGAGATGCTGCGCCTGATCGGCAAGGCGTCTGCAGAGTCCAGCCGGCGGGTGCATATGCATCTGCTGGAGACGCGCTATCAGCGCAATTGGGCCGACCGGCATTTTCCGGGCGGGATCGTGAATTATCTCGACGAGATCGGACTGGTCAACGAGCGCGTATCGTTTGCCCATTGCATCTATCTCCGGCCCGACGAGATGGACCTGATCGCCAGGCGCGGTGCGACGATCGCGATCAACACCAGTTCGAACTTCATCGTCAGTTCCGGCGTCGCCTCCGTCGGCGAGATGCTGCAACGCGGCTGCCGCATCGCCATGGGGCTGGACGGCCTGTCGTTCGACGAAGACGAGGATGCGTTGCGCGAAATGCGGCTCGCCTACGCCGTCCACAAAGCGCATGGGTTCGACATCCGCCTGCCGCGGCCCGACCTGCTGCGCTTCGCCACCGGCAACGGCCGCTTCGCCGTCACCGGAGACGGGGCGGGAGGAGAGGTCAAGCCGGGCGCGCCGGCCGACCTGCTGGTTCTCGATTGGGACAGGCTTTCCGCCGAGCTTGTGGAGCCCGACGTGCCGCCGCTCGACCTTGTCTTGGCAAAGGCCCGTCAGGACTATATCCAGGGGTTGTATGTCGGCGGTCGCGAAGTCGTCAGAGAAGGCAAGGTTACTGGCGTCGACCTGCCGGCGCTCGAACTGGAGCTTCTCAAGACGCTGCGCGATGCAGCCGGGACGACATCGGATATACGTGCCGCGATGCCGGAGCTTCGCGATGCGCTTGCGTCCCATTATCAGGGGCAGTTCTATTGCGGGTGAGGCGGGATTAAAAATGGCAAAGACGAAAAAGACAAAAACGAGCAAGACGAAAGCGATCGACCTGAAGATCACTGCCGGCCCGTTCGAATTCGACGCGCGGCTCGAGACAGAGCTCGCCCCGCAGACGTGCAAGGCCTTCCTGCGCCATATGCCCTTCGAGGGACAATTCGTGCATGTGCGCTGGAGCGGCGAAGGGGTGTGGATCCCGCTCGGCGATCTCGATTTCAAAGTCGGCTACGAAAACCACACGAGCTATCCGGCGCCCGGCCAGATCATCCTTTACCCCGGCGGCATCAGCGAAACCGAAATCCTGCTCGCTTATGGCGGCGTACACTTCGCGTCAAAACTGGGCCAGCTCGCCGGCAACCACTTCATCACCATCACGTCGGGCCTCGAGAACCTGGCGGCACTGGGCAAACTGGCATTGTGGGAAGGCGCTCAGCCTGTCGTCTTCAAGCGCGCATAGGCGCTGTTAGCCAAACGATCCTCAGATCAGAAAGAGAACGGCGGTGAACAGCACCGCCGCAACGACCGAAGCTGCCGTGCGGACGTGGTTCCAGAGCGTCCACCTGTCGAGATAGTGCGCCCACAGGACCGCTTCCTGCTGGGGCGTGATGGCGGCAAGCCGATTGTTCAAGGGCACGTTGCAGGCCGTCGTGACGCCGAAACATCCGACGAGATAGATGAGGCTCGCGGCAAAGGTCACTCTCGCGCCGGTCTGGCCCCACCAGAAGAACGAGCTTCCAGCGAGGACAAGGCTGACGAGGGCGGTTCCCATGAAGGCGATCATGAACGAAGGCGTGATCACCGTCACGTTGATAGCATTCATCGCGGCGGCGCCGTGGGCGGGCGGCAGACGGCCCAGGGCCGCCATCACGAAGGATGAGAAGGCGTAAAAGATGCCGCCGACGATCCCGCTGCCGATGGCAGCGGCGAAAATCAGAATGGGATTGGCGAGATCAAACATGCGAATGCCACCCTCCGATGAGCGAACGGCAGACTCTCATGTTTCGGGACATTCGGGAAGTCGGCAGGAGCCCCTCGGTGTCATTCCCGACGCGCGAAGCGCGGGCGGGAATCCAGTGGCAACGTGCAGTTTCGTTGATTTCTGCTTTTGCTTCTGGATTCCCGCTCGCCCGCTACGCGACCGTCGGGAATGACAGACACTCCACTTTCACCCAGCCTTCAGCACGCCCTGCTCTTCGAAACGGCCGCGCACTTTCGCAACGGCTTCCGTGAAGCCCGGATTGCTGTGGATTTCGTTCCATTTCCGCGGGCGGGGAAGGTCGATGTCGAGCTGCATGTCGATGCGCCCCGGCCGCGGCGACATGACGATCACGCGATCGGCCAGGAACACCGCCTCATCGATGCCATGGGTGATGAAGACGACCGTGTTCTTGAGGCGCAGCCAGAGATTCTGCAGATCCATGATCATCTGTTCGCGGGTGAGCGCGTCGAGCGCGCCGAACGGCTCGTCCATCAGCAACAGGCCGGGTTCCTGAATGACGGCCCGGCAGATCGCCACCCGCTGGCGCATGCCGCCGGACAGCTCCGATGGGAAGCGGCCGCCGAAGCCCGCGAGGCCGACCTGGGTCAGAAGGGCCTCGGCGCGTTCACGGTAGAGCCTCGTATCGAGCCGCTTGATCTCGAGCGGCAGCAGCACGTTGTTGATGATGTTACGCCAGGGCAGCAGGTAGTCGTTCTGGAAGACCACGCTGGTGCGCGGGTTCGGCCCGGAGAGCAGATGATTGTCGACGAGAATGCGTCCGGATGTCGGATTTTCGATGCCGGCAATCATCGACAGCAAGGTGCTCTTGCCGCATCCGCTCGGCCCGACTACGGCGACAAACTCGCCGGCAGACACGGCGAGATCGGCGCCCTCGAGGGCGATGACCTCATGGCCGTCACGCGTTTCGAAAATCTTCTGCACATGATCGATCTTGACGGCAATGCCGTTGCCTGAACGCTGGCCCACGCGTTCAACAGCTTCGAACGAGGAAACGGGCGCGTTCATGAGCGCGCTCCCTGTTTGTCGCCGACGACCTTTTCGACGAAGAGGATGATCGAATAAAGCGCCACCCCGAGCAAAGCGATGACGAAGACCGCGGCAAAGTTGAGTGTGACGTCGAAGTTCGCGTTGGCCTGGAGCTGCAGATAGCCGAGGCCGCGTTCGGCAGCTACGTATTCACCCAGCACGGCGCCGATCACGGCGAGCGACAGCGCCACCTTGAAGCTGCCGAAAATGCTCGGCAGCGCGGCAGGCAACCGCACCTTGAGGAAGACCTGCGCTTCGCTCGCGCCCATGGATCTGACCAGGTTGGCGTAGCCCTTGTCGAGACCCTTGAGGCCGACCACTGTTGCAACGACGATGGGAAAAAACGAAATGAGGAAGGACAGGAACAGCTTCGGCCCCCAGTCATAGCCGAGATAGAGAACCACCAGCGGCGCCAGCGCGACCTTGGGGATCGTCTGCACGGCGATAAGCAGGGGATACACCGCCCGCTCGACCATGCGGGAATAGAAGACCGCGAGCGCGACAAGAATGCCGACAACCGCGGCACATAGAAATCCGACGACCACTTCCGCGCCCGTGATCCAGGCGTGGGTCAGCAGCAGGCGATAGTCCGTCACCACCCGGGAGAGGATATCGATCGGCGTCGGCAGCACGAATTCGCTGACGTTGAACAAAGGCACGCAGATTTGCCAGATCGCGAGGAGGGCAAAGGCCAAAGCCGGCGCCGAGAACGCTTCCAGCGTCGCGCGCCGGCGCTGACGCCGCAGGCGATCGGCGCGCCGGGATCCGGCATCGGACTTCGGCGCCAGATCCTTTTGTGCCAAATCTCGCAGCGTGCCGGCCATCTGTGCTTCGCTCATGTGATCGACCCAAATCCCGCTATTTCTCGACAAGCGCGTTCGTGTAGTACGTCGGCAGCGGCTTGATGTCGTCGATCTCGCCGACGGACTTCAGCATGTCGAGCGCCTCGGTAATCCAGGCGGCGTCGGTCCAGCCGGTCTTGTGACCGGGCACGCTGGGGATCGCATCGAGTGTTGCCACGACCTGCCGCGTGATCACCTCGACTGACGGCGAGCCGGCCCAATCCTTCTTCAGTACGGCAGCGGCCTTGGCGGGATCCTTACGCGAGGCGCTGACCCCTTCGTCCAACGCGGCGATGAAACGGGAGATCACATCCGGCTTCTGGGCAATCGCGGTGTCGGCGACAACGATCGACAGGCCAGGCACCGTCATTCCGTATTTGGCCAGATCCAGCACGATGAATTTCTCCTTGGAGATCGGCTCCATCAGCGGCAGATCGACATTCAGATAGGCGCCGATGACATCGATCTGATGCGCCATGAACTGCGAATTGCGCACCTGCGGATTGACGGTGACCTTGTTGATCTTGTCGCAATCGACATTGTTCTTCTTGCAGAAGACCGGCAGGTAAGCGGCGACGGTGTCACCCACAGAGACGGCCAGCTTCTTGCCCTCCATGTCCTTTGGTTCGCGCACTGGACTTTGGCCGAAGCTCATCAGCCCGAGCGGCGCCTTCGGGTGATAGAGCGCCACGATCTTGATCGGCATGCCTTTTGAAATGGCGGTCAGGGCAAACGCCGCCGGCATGATCACCGCGTCTTCCTGGCCTTGCAGCATCGCCGTCAGCGCTGCCGGCGCGCCAGCCCCTTCGCCCATGGACACATCCAGGTTCGCCTTCTCGAAGGCGCCCATGTCGCGCGCCACGTAAAGCGGCGCGTATTCGCCCTTGAGCTTCCACGAAAAGCGCACCTTGAACGTATCGGCGGCGAACGCCTGCGAGGCTGCGAGCGTCGCCAGCCCACCGGTCAGAAGAACGAGACGCAAAACCCTGTTCATGTTCGAACCCTTCTCCTGTTGTTTTTGGAACGGCTCATCCGAGAGCCCGCTTGATCGGAGACACGGTCTTGACCGGCTGGATCGATGCCTCGGTCGCGAGAGTCTTCACGTTGAAACGGCGCATATCGCCGATCAGCTCGATGAAGCCCGCGACCTGATGTTCGGCGATGGTCTTGCCCATCTCGGCGGTTCCGGCAGCGGCATTGCCGACAGCGCCATCCGCATTCAGATCATGGATCATCCAGCCCATGTTGTGGCTGCCGTTGTGGCGGAGAAACTTGAAGTTCTCTTCCAGCCATTGCGAACTGGATGGAAAATCCTTCGCGTTCTCCATGCGCACCAGTTCCGGACGGAACTGCAGCATGAGCGACGTCTCGATCATGCCGGCATGGACGCCGAGGCGGCGCTCCTTGTCGCTCACCAGTCCCGCCGGCGTGCCGAAGCGGTTCCATTGCGTCGCGACCACCAGCATTCCGTAGCGCACACGCAATTCGCGCGCGACGATATCCATGATCTGGTTGTTGCCGCCATGCGAATTGACGATCAGCAGTTTACGCAGGCCGGCGCGGTGCACGCAGATGCCGATGTCGGTCCAGGCACTGATGAGCACATCCGCGGTCATCGACAAGGTGCCCGGAGCCAGCGAATGCTCGTTGGATTTGCCGACGGACTGGCGTGGCAGAACCAGAACCGGCAGATCGCGCGGGATGCGATCTTTAAGAACGCCGATCATGCCATCGGCAATGGAGCTGTCAGTCGACACGGGCAGATGCGGTCCATGCTGTTCGGTGGCGGCGATCGGCAGGATCGCAACCGTGTCGGGATCGAGCGCGGCAAAGTCGCGCGTGGTCAACTCTTCCCAATAAAACTGCATGTCTGCCGCACTGCTCCGCTTCTGATGCAGACGACATTGGCTTTGAAACATGGAGCCGAAAAGCATCGATTTGATTTCACTGCGATGCCTTAAAAGTCTCGGAAGATCAGGCGTCGGCCTCCGTCAGTTTGGTCAGTGAGCGCTTCAGATGTTCGACAAACCGGCTTGTCGCCGGATCGATGGTGCCTTTCTGGCGCGCGACGAGTTTCAGGGATTGCGTCTGCGATTCGCCGATCGGCAGATAGCGCAGGCGGCCGGTGAGCCTGTCCTCGGCAACGTCGAGAGGATTGAGAAACGTCACCGCGTGACCGAGCTGGACGAACTGTTTCATCAGCTCGATCGAATTCGTTTCGACGATTGGCTTCGACGTCACGGAGATCCTCGCGAGCGCCATGTCGACGACCGTCCGCAGGCTCATCCTCGGCTCGGCGAGCACCAGCGGATAGGCAGCCGCTTCCGACAGTCTTATCTTTTCCTTCTTCGCCAGAGGATGTCCCGGCGCAACCACCGCGCCGAACGGAACGTCGATGCCGAACAACGTCCTGAGCTTGGGATTCGGCTGCAGATTGAGCCCCAGCCCCAGGTCGACATCGCCGGACAGGACCGCGTTGGGAATGCCGTCGGCAAAAAGGCCCTGCAGCGACACGCGGATATAGGGATGCTCGTTCGTATAGTCGTAAAGGATCTTGGCGATCGGGCCCGCGGCGAAGCCGAGCGTGGTAGCGATGGTGATATGGCCCTGCTTGGTGCCCTTCAGCGCATCGAGCCGCCCTCTCGTGCGGTCATAGCTCTTCAATGTTTCGCGGACATGCTCGATCAGCACTTCGCCGGTCGCCGTCAGCCGCAGCCGCCGCGGCATTCGCTCGAAGATGTTCTCCCCAAGCTCCTGCTCGAGCGCGATGATCTGCCGGTTGATGGCGGTCGAGGCGACATTCAGATTGGCCGCCGCCTTGCGTATGGAACCGCATCTGGCAACCTCGTCGAGGTATGACAGCATGCGCGCATGTAACATCGCCTTGAACCCTCACCGCTGCGTCGCTCCAATGGAGGCAGACCAAGTTTTCAAGCAAAGCGCAGGCCAACGCCTAAAAATTGGGAATTACGGCAAGGAGACCGCCGAATTACACGGCGATCTGGCAAATCATTAGGCATTTTTGGCCCGGAATGCCGTGATTTCGACCTCCACCTTGAATTCCGGCCGCGTGAAACCGGACACAATGACCAGGGTGGATGCGAAGTCGCTGCCGGCGACATAGCGATCGCGGACCTTGCCGTAGACAGGAAAGTAAGCCCGGTCGGTGACGAAGGCGTTGAAACGCACGACGTCCTCGAAGGTCATTCCGGCCGCAGCCAGAATGGCTTTGAGGTTCTCGAAGCATAGCACGCATTGCGCCTCGGCATCGTCGGGAATCGTCCCGTCCAGCTCGGCCCCGAGCTGGCCCGACGACACCAGCCAATCGCCGAAGGCTACCCCATGGCTGTAGCGAGCCAGGGGCTGGCTGATCGTCGTCGGGTTTACGCCGGCTTTCTTCATCTCGGTTTCCTTCGCTTCAGAAAATGAAGAAGCGAATATCGAGCCAGCCGGCTTGGTTCAATTCCCCGCCTGCGCCGAGGTGGTCGCCTCCAGCACCGGCAGGATCAGTTGCGACGGGTTCTGCGCATCATGCAGGATCGTGTCGCTGCCGTTCTGCTGCGGGCTGTAGGGATGCGAGAAGACCGTGTCCGTTACGCCTGAATCGCCGTTGGCGAGTTCAAGGCGGATGCGGCTGCCCTTCTTGAACAGATAGGCCGTCGGCATGACCGCAATCTCGAACTTGTAGGTCTTGCCGGGTTCGATCGGCTGCGGATTGACGTTGGTGTAGTAGGGCGCGTTCTCGAGCGATTGCGCCGGATCGATGGCACGATGCGACGCCTTGAGCCAGCCCTTGGTGACGATTCGCGCCCGCGGCTGGATTTTCTTGTTGCGCTCATCCTCGCTCTGCGCCGATTGATCCGACAGTTTGACGAAGAAAGCCGTGTCGGTCTGTGTCGACGAAGCGTAGAGCACCAGCTTGATCGGCCCGGCCACTTCCATGTCGCGCTCCAGCGGCCGCGTGACGAAGGTCAGCACGCGGCGGGCCGGATCGGGCCGGCCATCCGGGCCCGGGCCGACGACGCCGATGCGCCAGCCGGGATTGGGATAGGCATAGACGGTCTTGCCGCCGGCGCTGTCTGGCTTGTCGGAAGAAAGCAGTCCGTCATTCAACGAGGTCACGCTGTCGCTGGGGCCGTCCTTCAGATAAAAGGTCTGGTAGGAGACGCCCTTGGGCGGCCAGGCGTCCGCCGTCTGGATGCGGTTGCCGTTGACCACCACATAGCGCACCGCCGGTTCGTTCTGATAGGCGGTCTGTTCGCCCTTCAGGCACCAGTCGTAGAACGGCAGCAGATATTTTTCGTGGAACGCGACGCTGGCGTACTCGGCAACGGCTTCGGCGACATTGGCGCCGCCGAGAACGAGCAATTTCTTCGGCCCGCTGACTCTCTGGAAGCCGATGATATTGCCGTTCAGGTGCAGGTCCACCTTGCCCCAGACGCCGATCGAGAAGACCGGGATTTTCACCTTGTGCAGATTGTCGACGGCGGCGCGCTCGCGCCAGAAAGCGTCATAGGTGGGATGGCGGCGCACGGCGAGGGAATAGTCCCACGGGACTTCGCGCGGCTGGCCGACCTGCGGGCGCTGGTTGATGTTGCGCACGGTCGTGTACCAGTAATCCGGATAGGCGCCCAGGATGCCGCCGGTGTAGGCGGACTGACGATAGGTATCGATGTTGCCGTCATAAGGCGCGATGCAGGCGAGATGCGGCGGCGCCTGGATGGCGGCGAACCATTGCGAGCGCGCATAGTAGGACTGACCGACACCGCCGACCTTGCCTGTGGACCAGGACTGCTTCGCGATCCATTCGACGACTTCGTAAAGATCGCGCTGCTCGCGCGAACTTTGATATTGATATTCGCCGCCCGAACGGCCCGTGCCGCGCACGTCCATGTGCACATAGGCGTAGCCGTGCTCATTGTACCAGGCGATGGGGCCCAGTTCCTGAATGGGATAGATGGCGACGGCCGGCAGGCCGTCATTGTCGAAGCGATAGGGCGAGGCGGCAAGCAGTGCCGGCGCGCGGCTGACGTTCTTCGGCAGATAGATTGCGGCGGCGATATTGACACCGTCGCTCATCCTGATGTTGACGATTTTGGCCGCGACCCGTTCATCGGCCTGCGCAGGCAGGACGATAACGGATAGCGCGAACACGAGACCTGTTAAAAAGCCTTGAATAACGGAGCCCCGCCAGAAAGCACGCATCGTAGTCCTCCCTCATAGTCTTCCAGATTGAACCGATCGTCGTCCGGCAGAGCCCTTCGGCCTTGACCTCAGTGTGGCACAATTGCCTGCGTGCGCAAGCGCACCCGATGCCGAATCGGCGATCTGCTCTGCAGATCAAGACCAGGAAAGCCTTCGTCGCCAACGCGTCCCGGATTCTGGGACCGAAGCTGAAGACCGCCGTGCTCGCGCAGGACCTCGAGAAGCTGTTCCGCAACTCTCAGGGCGTCATGATCGGCCAGATCCAGAATATCTGGTTCTATAACTTCAGCGAAGGCGGCGAGAAGAACGACTTCAGGATCATAACGATCAATGGCGACTGAGCGCAGGCACCTCCAACGCGCCCGCATTCAGGCGGGTGCTTCCGGCGCGGCCCACGCCCAGTCCGGGTTATTTGGCCACGATGCCGGCTTTCTTGATGATCGGACCCCACTTGTCGATTTCATTCGAAATGAACGTATCCAGATCGGCTGGACTGCCACCCTCCGCCATCATTTCCAACGAGGCGATCTGTTTCTGGCCTTCCGGGCTTTTAATCCAGTCGTTGACGGCCGCATTGATACGCGTGACGATCGCCGTCGGCGTATTGGCCGGGGCCATCAGCGCTGACCACGCGGTCGCTTCGAATCTTGCCATCCCGACATCGGTAAAAATGGGGACGTCGGGCAGCGAGCTCGAGTGTTTATAGGCGGCCATCAGGAGAGCCTTGTATTGCTTCTCCTTCAGCATTGGGACGTGACTGGTCACCAGATCCGATACGAGATCGAGATCGTTGCTCAGCAGGCCCTGGATCAGCGGAGACGACCCGGCGAAGGGCACGTTCAGGAACCGGATGCCGGTGACGGCCTGAAGATACTCCGAGGCGATATGAGAAACGGAGCCATGTCCGGATGTGCCGATACTCAGCTTACCCGGATTGGCCTTGGCGAAGGTCACCATTTCGGCGAAGGTCGCGAAAGGGGCTTTTGCCCGCGCCATGAAGATAACCGGCGTTTTCGCGATCAGGACCACCGACGAGAAATCCTTGACCGGATCATAGGGCAAGGTCGGATAGAGAAACTTGTTATTGGCTTGGGGACCGGTCGACGTGAACAGCAGGGTGTAACCGTCAGGCTTTGATTTGGCCACGGCATTCGCCCCTATGTTGCCGCCGGCGCCGACCCGGTTTTCAACGATGAATGCCGGACCGAAGCTGTCGCCGAGTTTCTTGGCGACGACGCGCGCGAGCGTGTCGTTAGGACCACCAGCCGGATATGGCACGACGATTGTTACCGGTCTGCTGGGCCATTCCTGGGCAGTCGCGTTGTTCGAGATCGACCAGACGAAGCCGGCGGCGACAAGTCCGATCCATCCAAGAGTCTGTCTCAATTGCATCTATCCCTCCCTGTTTTCGCCGATTTATATGCCGGCATCACTTAATGCTGCGAAGTTGCATCCCCCGTAGCGTCCGCACGACCGGACGCTACGGGGCGGATTTATTTGAAGCCGAAGAGCCGCGCTGGATTATCGACCAGGACTTTATGCTGATCGGCCTCGTCCGGAAGATATTGGTAGAGCAGCTCAAGCAAATCGGCATCGTTCGGCATCGGCCTTCGATACCGGACGTGCGGCCAGTCGGTCGACCAGATCGTGCGGTCCGGAGCAGCGGCAAAGAGCTTTCTGGCCAGCGGAACCGTATCCAGATAGGGAGCGCCGCCCGGAGAGAAGCGATCTCCGTTGCTCAACATGATCCACCAGTTCTCATTCTTCAAAAGCGACTCGAGCAGTGCAAGAAGCGGCTGCTCGGGACCTTTCGTGAAGTCGAGCCTGCCCAGATGATCTATAACGATGGGAATGTTCAGCGAGCGCAGATAAGGGACATGTTCCAGAATTTCCTCATAGTCGCCGAAGATCTTGATGTGCCATCCAAGTTGGGTGATGCGATCGACCGTCCTGCGAACGACCGCCTCGTCGGGTACGATATTCAGAAATCTGGCGAAATTGAATCGCGCAGCGCGCACGCCGGCCGCGTTCATCCGCTCAAGTTCGGCGTCCGATATCGTATTGTCGATAATGGCTGTGCCACGCCAGTTCGGGTGGGCCTCCAGGGAATCCAGCATCAATCTGTGATCGGTGCCATAGATCGTCGCCTGACATATGACGCCGCGATCGATGCCCAATGAAGCGTGCATTTTCTTTATGTCGTCCGCATAGGCATGCGGCGGCTGGTATGACCCGTCCTGACGCGCGGGATATTTTGCGGGATCGGCAAATATATGAAAATGACAATCGCAGCTTCCGGCAGGCGCCTTGCGGGACGGCGCCCTCGTATATGGATCGTGCGGAACAAACTCCTCCATGTGCTTCCCTCCGAATCTTATTGGCTATTATCGAATACGAATTCTGTGATCGACTACGTCAACCGGTCGTCACGTCCGGTCACTGACCAGCCTTTGCAAGTCCAGCAAGGTGCGAACGAGCAAGACGGATGTATCCCGCGGCCGTTCGATCGTCTTTTGCTCGATCAGGCAGCAGTGGCCGCCCAAGTGCCGCACTTTCGTTTTCAGAGTCTCGATATCGCCGGCGTGATCTTCTTCGTTGCCATCGTCCAAGAGACAAACCGCAAAGCCAACCACCTCATCGCCGTCCCTGATCGAGGCCGAGAGCAAAGATACCCGGCCGGATCGAGCACCAATCTTCCTCAGGCGAATAGCTGGCTCGCCGTCACCGAAAACCGCCCCGATTGCGAGTTCCCTGGATTGAGGCCGACCTCTGAAAGTATCTTCCACGGCAATGTCCCTGGCGTTCACATAAGACTTGCGCTGCCTGCGATAAACGCCGGGTTCTTTACACACAGCGTCTCGAGCTCGGGCCCCGTCATGCCGAAGGCCTCCATATAGCCCCGTATAAGCCGCATGCATTCCACGGAATTCGGAAACAGGGGTTCGCCGGCGTCGCTCGAAAGGGTGCAATGCTCGGAACCCACTTCGCGGATCGCCCGATAGATGATCGCTGGGTCGACTCCAAGAAGCGGGGAGATCTCGTCATACGTGAAGTTCATAAAAATTCCGGCGTCTGCAAGCTGCTTCATCTGAGCGATCGACAGATCGATAAACGGACTGAAAGGATGATCGATGACCGCACGCTTTATCCCGAGCTTCACCACCATGTCGGCGATTTCGAATATCTCGTCATGTGTCGCGTGGCCGAAAAACAGCGCAACGTTTTTGTCGGCTACGACGTGCAGCACCTCCTTGAACTCCGGCTTGAGCTTTCCGTGCTCGTCCAGCATGTAGAAACCCAGCTTCAACGCTTCGTCCCAAGGCATGGGCTCGGTATGAGCTTTCGGGTCTGCGGTTTTGTCCCACCAGATCGGCTTCCCGCCGACCTTGAAATACGTGTTGGCGTGATTTGCGACCGGCAACCAGACACCGGCAATGCCGTCGACGATGTTCGTCTTGAGCCTGTCCAATGTCGGCGGGCGGTTGTCGCGGGTTACGCCCCACCCGGCCCAGCAATCGATTGGCTGCAGGTCATTTTCATCGCAATACCTCGCAAGCTCCGCTCTGACTGCCTGAAGTGGGACTGTCGGATTGTCCGGTCCGGTTATCGAGCCGATTGTCTTATATAGAATCCCACTCATGCCATTGATCGAGGCAAGCTTGGCGAGCGCCAGGGCATCTTGCTGGCCATTGTGAGCATGGCAGTGGATATCGATCGCGTTGCGTACACTCGGCACTTCCGGCGGAAACACTGCCCCGGGGGAATAGGTTCGACGAGCCGGATACGAGGTTACGCAACGCTCGCGCGTCGGCGTCGCGGGATCCAAAGACATTGCAATTCCTTTCGTTCTACTGTACAGAACGTCGTTCTATTATCTGCACAGGCTTAATCGATGTCAATATCAGGCATATCTAAGGTGGAACCGGAGTCTGGAGATCGCACGACGGTCGGCGCTGTCGACCGGGCGCTGTCCTTGCTATTGGCGTTCAACGAAACGGATGACCAGGTCACCCTGGCTCAACTGGCCTCGCGAACCGGACTCTACAAGAGCACAATTCTACGGCTCCTCCAAACGCTGGAAGCCAACGCCTTCATCATCCGTACGCCGGCCGGTACGTACCGCCTCGGCCCGATGAATTTTCGCCTGGGCCGCCTGTACCAGCAGTCGTTCAAGCTTGAACATGTCGTGATGCCAGTCTTGCAGGATCTTGCGGAGAAGACGAAAGAGTCCGCTTCTTTCTTCGTCCTTGATGGCCATACGCGCACCTGTCTGTTCCGAATCGATAGCAATCAGGCGATCCGCCATACGGTCCAGGTTGGCGAGCCCCTGCCCGCAGGCCGGGGCGCCACCGGCCGTGTCTTGAGCGAGTTCAAGGCCGGAGCGACAGGGACAGCAGCGGAGAAGTTCCGCTCACTCCCGCTCGTGCTGGCGGGAAAAAATGCCTTGGACATTTCCGTCATCACTGGTCCGGTCTTCGGAATCGGAGGCGCGCTGAAAGGAGCAGTAACCGTGTCGGGGCCAGCAAGCCGATTTAATGCCAAGGCTCAGGCGCGCGCGACGCCATTGTTGATCCCCGCGCTCGCCACCATAACCAAGCAGTTGGGGGGAAATGCCGGCGTTTACGATCTATGATGCGGCAACGATCGCCGGTGCTGCCAGTGCGTCATGCCGAGCGGCTCAGCCAGCGATCGGCGAATGCGATCGCGGTCTTAGAGCGTTTTCCAGCGAAGTGGACGCCGGTTCGCGTGAAGAAAACGCGTCAAAACAAAAAACGAGAGCTTCGGTTCTGATTCTATCAGAACCGAAAATGCTCTAGCAGGCTGCTGAAAAAGGTTTTTGAACCTTGGAATTCAAACTTTTTGATTCCTATCCGTTCACGGTTCGATTCCAGTCCGTACTCAATTTTTAGGCCCAAACAGACGGTCGATCCGACTTTTTCAGCAGCCTGCTAGGCGAATGGATCCGGCGATCCGCATCCGACCTCCGCCAGGCGAGGGTCGGATGACAGCGAGTCTGCTCACGCGCCGCCGCGTGGACGGTTCTTGCGTTCGGCTTTCGACGGATGTTTTGGCTTTCCATTATTGGGAGACGCGCTTCTTGGCTGGTCGCCTCGCGATTGATGTTTTGGTCCGTGATCGGTTCTTACGTGCTCGTTTCTTGGCGGCCTGCTCCTGGGCGGCTCCGCCGGACCAGCATCAGGCCCACCTATCCGCTCGACGTGGACGTTCTCGCCGCCGGGGCGCTGCATATTGGCCATGAATTGCGAGGCCACTTCGGCGACGACCTGGAATTTCGTCTCGTTGTCGAAGATGCGGATGACGCCGATGTCCTGCTTGGTGATCTTGCCCTTGCGGCAGAGCATCGGCAGCAGCCATTTCGGATCGGCATTCTTGCTGCGGCCGATGTCGAGGCGGAACCAGGCGCCGCCGGAGAAACCGTCCCGTCCGGCCTTGAAGGCCCTGCCCGGCACTTTCTTGCCCTGGAAGCCGCCGTCGGCGCCTTTGCCCGGATATCCTTTAACTTCTTGGCCTTTGCCTTCGTAATTCCTGCTGCGCGGTTCACGCCGCTCGAATTCATTGCCGGGATCGGTCACCTCCTCCACGCCCGGCAGACGCGAGCGGTAAAGCCGCAGCAGCGCCGCGCCGAGCTGTTCTGGCGTGCGCTCCGCAAACAACTGGCGGCTCATCTCGATGTCGTCCTCGCTCGGCTCTTCCGCCAGCAGCGGGTCCTGCAGCAGGCGGGCCTGATCAAGCTTGCGGATGTCTTCGATGGTCGGCGGGCCGCTCCAGTTGGCGCTGACGCCAGCATCGCGCAGCAGATACTCCGCACGGCGGCGGCGCGAGACGGGAATAAGCAGCGCGCTGACGCCCTTGCGCCCGGCGCGGCCGGTGCGGCCGCTGCGATGCTGCAGGGTCTCGGCATCATGGGGCAGTTCGGCATGAACGACGAGGCCCAGATTGGGCAGGTCGATGCCGCGCGCCGCCACATCGGTGGCGACGCAAACGCGCGCACGCCCGTCGCGCAGGGCCTGCATGGACTGATTGCGCTCGTGCTGGCTCAACTCGCCCGACAGCAGCACCGCCGAGAACCCGCGCTCCTGCAGGGTTGCATGGAGATGACGAACGGATTCACGTGTGTTGCAGAAGACGATGGCGGTCTGCGCCTCGACGAAGCGCAGCAGATTGACGACCGCATGCTCGATCTCTTTCGGCGCGACGCGGATGGCCCGATATTCGATATCGGCATGGCCGCGTGTGCCGCCGGCAACTTCGATGCGCAGAGCATCGCGCTGAAAGCGCTTGGCCAGCGTTGCGATGCCTTTGGGAATGGTGGCGGAGAACAGCAGCGTTCGCCGCTCGGCAGGCGTCGCCTCGAGGATGAATTCGAGGTCTTCGCGAAAGCCGAGATCGAGCATTTCATCGGCCTCGTCGAGCACGACGACTTCGAGGGCGCCGACATTGAGCGCCTTGCGCTCGATGTGATCGCGCAGGCGGCCCGGTGTGCCGACGACGATATGCACGCCGTAGGCGAGCTTGCGGCGCTCCTGCCCCGCATCCATGCCGCCGACGCAGGAAATGATGCGCGCGCCGGTATGCTCATAAAGCCATTTGAGTTCGCGTTCGACCTGGAGAGCAAGTTCGCGCGTCGGCGCGATGATCAGCGCGACAGGTGTCGAGACTTCGGCCATGCGGCCGGCGTCGGTGAGAATGTTGGCGGCCATCGCCAGGCCATAAGCCACCGTCTTGCCGGAGCCGGTCTGCGCCGAGACGACGATGTCGCGGCCCTCTGCCTCCTTGGCGAGCACCGCGGATTGGACCGGAGTGGGATCGTTATAGTCATGCTCGGCGAGCGCGCGAGCCAGCGTCGGGCTGGTTTCAAGGAAGGTCACGGATGATTTTTACCTGATGGGCGATTTTTCGCGCGGCAGCGGAAACGGCGCTGCGGGCGATAAAAGCTGCGGACGAACGATCTCGAACCGCATGAGCCCCGTCTTTACGTCAGTTATCGCCGCAGCGCCATCCTGTCATGGCCGACCTGTGTTGATTTCGTCAATTCGCCTGTAATCGGGGCCGCACAGCGGCGCAGCGGACGTAAATATGGCCGCCGGCAGCGCGGGTTTTGATCGAAAGCTGGCCGGGCGCGACAAGTTTGAGGTCGATCGTCGCACGGGTCCTGCCCGTTTCGCCCTCTTCGGTGGCAAGCACGCTGGCATGAAACGCTCCGTCCGGCCGCGCCGTAATCACCCGCAGGCTGTAGGAGGAGGCGAAGAATTCTACCGATCGCGGCTTGATGGTGACATGGCCATCATCATCAGGCTTGGCGCAGGACTGCCTATCCCAGGCCCAAAGACCAATGAACGATGGCGGCAGGGTCGTCACGCGTGTCTGTGCAATTGCCGGTATCATGCCGGCGAAGAATATCCCGCCGGCAAGCAGGCTCATCACGGCTCTCACTGCCACGCCGGTTGCGCCCATCCAAGCTGGCGCGCCGGCACGCCCCAGCGCATGGGCGCACCTGTCACGATGGCCGGCGGCGAAAGCCGTTGCGCCTCGCCCCAGGCGGTGTGCTCGATCGCCGGCGCCAGATCGTCCGCCTGCTCGGGCGCAAAAGCCATCGATGTGGATTGCAGGCCTATGTCGGTGAGCAGCTTCGCCGTTCGCGCCAGAGACAGACGCGCCGTCGTCGGCTTGCCGCTGATGAGCCTGCGCGTCAGCGCGCGCACCGTTGCCGCCGCCATCAGATAGCCGGTCGCGTGATCGAGCGCCTGCACCGGCAGCGGCGTCGGAACATCGGCCTTTTTCCACGCCATACCGGCCTGCGCGATGCCGGCGCTCATCTGCACCAGGCTGTCGAAGCCGCGCCGCCCGGCCCAGGGACCGCTCCAGCCGTAGGCGCACAGGGATACGTCGATGAGCGCCGGCGCGATGGCGCGGCGCTTCGCCCCATCGTAGCCGAGGCCATCGAGCGCGCCGGGGCGATAGCCATGCAGCAGGACATCGGCCTGCGACAGCAGCTCTTCGAACATCCGCCTGCCGTCGGCGCTCCTGAGATCGAGCCGCGCGCAATGCTTGCCGAGCGTGACTTCGGGAATGACGCCGGGCTCGTCCCAGTCGAGCGGATCGACGCGCAGCACATCGGCGCCATAGCCCGCCAGAAAGCGGCTCCCGACCGGCCCTGCCAGCACGCGGGTGAGATCGAGCACGCGCAGCCCCTTGAGCGGACGCTGCGGCTGCGGCACCCAGGCGGATGCGCTTATCGCATCGAGCACGTTCGCCTGCACCAGCGGCTCGGCGGCGACCGCCTGCCCCTGCGGATGCGCCAGCCAGTCGTCGACCGAGCGCATTTCGGCGGCGCAACCGCCCTCATTCACGATCGCCGTCTCCAATTCGCTTTTGCGCCAGGAGGCGACGGCCTGCGCCATGGCGGCCTTGTCGGCCTGAGGTCCCAGAACGCGCTGCGCCGCGGCGCGATGATGCGGCGCATTCGTATGCAGGCGGATCCAGCCGTCGCCGGTCTTGTAGTCTCCGGCGATCGGGTCCCATGCCGGCGGCATGGTCCAGCCGCGCGGGCGGATTGACATGCCGAACCAGAACGATGCCAGCCGGCGGTCGACCGTCACGGCCGGCGCCTGGGGGGATGCTTGCGCCATAAGCTCGGCAATCGCCAGGGCGGCCGCGGCAACCGAGGCGCCGGCGAAATCCGTCACCGGGAAAGCGGACGACACGGCACCCTCGCCCGCGATCGTCAGGGCGTCCGGCTGCGCATCCGGACCGTCCAGCGCCTTCCAGATGTCACGGGTCAAATCCTGCATATTCATTGTCTTAAGACCTTATGGATTTGGGTGGATCGGCCGGCCGAGAATAGCGCAAACGTGGAATTACGCACCCTGCCCGCCGGTAATCACTTCTGGTAGATTCCGAATAAATTTCGCTCGCTTTCTTGTTTCGTTATATTATTACATCCACGCCCTTGGAATGGTCAGGATTTGTACCGTCATGGATGGACTTAGCATTTCACCAGTCGCGCTCTTCATTCAGGCCGGCCTGGTTGGCAAAAGCGTCATCATTCTGCTCGGGCTTGCGTCGGTCTGGTGCTGGGTGCTGATTTTCGAGGGGCTTTTTTCGGTTTCCCGCCTCAATCGGGCGGTGCGCGGCGCGCGCGGCGGCCAGGACAATGAGCTGATCGCCCCGATCGCGCGCTCGGGATTGGAGGCTGCCACCGTCAGCATTGCCGGCGAGGGTCCGACCGACATCCGCCAGCGCATCACCGAGGCCATGAACCGGGCCGGCCGCGAGTTGCTGATGCGCGCCGAGGGCGGCCTGCCCAATCTGGCGATTATTTCCAGCGTCTCACCCTTCGTCGGCCTGTTCGGCACGGTGTGGGGCATCATGGTGAGCTTCGTCGGCATCGCCGCATCGAAGGACACCAGCCTCGCCGTGGTGGCGCCGGGCATTGCAGAGGCGCTGGCTGCCACCGCGTTCGGCCTCGCCGCCGCCATTCCCGCCAGCATCGGCTACAACCGCATCGGCGCCGCTTTCGCCCGCTCCGGCCAATTGCTCTCCAATCTCATCGAGGAACGCGCCGTCAAAATCTGCGCCGACGGCAAGATATTCACCGACAGAAAGACTCATGAGCCAGTGGAGTCCGCCTGATGGGAATGCAGTCGAACAACAACGGCAACGGCCTGTTCCGCCCGCAGGCCGACATCAATGTGACGCCGCTGGTCGACGTCATGCTGGTGCTGCTGATTATTTTCATGATCACCGCGCCGCTGCTGGCGGCTGGTGTCAAGGTCAATCTGCCGCAAGCGAAAGTCGCGCAGCCGCTCGACCAGAACGAGCCCATCATGGTCTCGGTCGGCAAGGACGGCAAACTGTCGCTCGGCGCCGACGAGGTTGAGATCGACAAGCTCCCCGACCTCATCAAGGCCCGCAATGGCGGCGATGCCTCGCGTGTCATCCAGTTGCGCGGCGACAAGGAAGCGCCTTATGGCGCGGTCGTCGCGGTGATGGATACGCTGGTGGGCAACGGCATGGCGCGCATCGCCATTGTCACCGATGGCAAAGGTGCGGCCAATGCGCCGGCGCCGACCAAATGAACGGAGCCGGTGCGGATGTGATGGACCCTATGGCGGCGGCCGGCGGACCCCGCTTCCAGCCGCGCTGGCTGAGGCCGTTCGTGGTCGTCTTGGTCGTCTGCGCGCATATCGCCATTCTTGTGGCCCTGCGACCGCACTTCGAAGAGACGCCGCTGCCGTCCATCATCGTCGATCTCGTGCCGGCTTCCTCGCCGCCCGAACCACCGCCTGCCCCGGCGGAACCGACGCCGCAGGAAGAGTCACAAGAGACTGAGACGGCGCCACCACCGGTGGCCGAGACCCCGCCGCCCGAGCCGGAGACGGAAACACAGGCTGCCGAAGCGGCGCCGCAACCGCCCCCGCCGGAGCCGCCGCAACCGGAGCCGCCCAAGGTCGTGGCGCCGGAGGCTCTGCCGCTGCCGATCGTCAAGCCGCATCCGCCCGTGACGCCGAAAAAGGTCGTCGAGCAGCAAGAAACAAAAACATTGCCGAAACCGCTACCAAAGCCAAAGCCGGTTGCGCCCAAGCCGGCTGCGGCAAAACCCGCGGCGCGACCCACGTCCGTTCCCGCTGCCGCGTCCGCCACGCGGCCGTCGGGAAACACCGGTATGTCGCTCGCAAGCTATGCGTCGCTTGTCGCAACGGCGCTGAACCGGCTGAAGGTCTATCCGCCCTACGCGCGCCAAGCAGGCATTACCGGCTCGGTGGGCGTTTCCTTCGCCATTGGTGCTGACGGGCGCGTGACAAGGTCATCGATCCGCTCGTCCGGCAACGGCCTGCTCGACGCCGCCGTGCGGCAGATGCTCTCCAACCTGCACGTGCCGCCGCCGCCCAACGGCGTGTTCACCACCAGCACTTCGATCAATTTCAGTCTGCGGTAGGATGTATTGATATTCACGTGATACCGGCCTGCAAATGCCGGTTCGCTGCGCTTCCGGTGCTCACGTACTGAAGTACGCTGCGCTCCGGTTCTCGAAAACCGCCATTTTCGGCGCGGTCTGACGTGAATCTCAACACATCCTAAGGTTGGGAGAATTCCTGCCGCAGCGTCGCGTCATGTTCGCCCAGCGCCGGCGTGCGTGGCGCGAACAGCGGCGCGCCGTCATGATTTGCGCCGGGCGCGATCATCGTCACTTTGCCTGCCGGCGTCTCCACATCGATGAGCCGGTTCTGCGGATGCGCGGCAAGATCGGCCATGGTGCTGACCCGGCCGTAAGCGATTTTGGCATCCTCCAGCCGCGCGATGACTTCCTCGCGCGGGCGCACGCCGAAGACGTCGTTGATGATCGAATCGAGTGCCGGCCGGTTGGCGACCCGGTTTGGATTGGAGTTGAACCTCGCATCGCTCGCCACATCGGCGCGCTGCAGGGTCTTCTCGCAGAACGACACCCATTCGCGTTCGTTCTGGATCGAGAACAGCACCGCCTTGCCGTCGCCGCAGGCATAGGCGCCATAGGGCGCGATCGTCGGGTGATTGAGCCCTGAGCGTTCCGGCGCATAGCCGCCGTAGGAAAACTGCAGATAGGGCACGTTCATCCAGTCGGCGAGCGCATGAAACAGCGACACGGTGATATGGCGGCCCTCGCCGGTGCGCTCTCTGGCGAACAGCG
Source organism: Terripilifer ovatus (assembly GCA_029222685.1). Lineage (GTDB taxonomy): Bacteria > Pseudomonadota > Alphaproteobacteria > Rhizobiales > Beijerinckiaceae > Terripilifer > Terripilifer ovatus. The sequence goes on from JARHVB010000014.1 coordinate 335,043, forward strand.
CGGTCAGGATTGCCTGCACCGCCGTCATGCCGGCGCTGATGTCGCAGACGGAGACGCCGACGCGGGCCTGGCCATGGGCGTTGCCGGTGATCTCGGACAGACCGCTTTCCGCCTGCACCAGAAGATCATAGGCCTTCATGTCGCGGAACGGACCGTCTTCGCCATAGCCGGAGATCGAGCAGGTGATGAGACGTGGATCGGCCTTGCGAAGCTCGAGAGGATCGAAGCCGAGGCGCGCAACGGCGCCGGGCGCCAGATTCTGGATGAACACGTCGGCCCTGGCGATCATGCGATGCAGAACGGCCTTGTCGTCGGGCTTTGAAAGATCGAGTCGGATCGATTCCTTGCCGCGATTGAGCCAGACGAAATAGGCGCTCTCGCCCATGACGAGCTTGTCATAGCCGCGCGCGAAATCGCCTTCGGGCCGTTCGATCTTGATGACCCGGGCGCCGGCGTCAGCCAGTTTCTCCGACGCATAGGGCGCCGCCACCGCCTGTTCGATGGACACGACCAGAATGCCTTCGAGATCTTTAGTCATGAGTCCGCCCCGGTGTCATCCCCGACGCCTGCGCAGCAGGCGAGCGGGATCCAGACCTAATCGTTCAATATGCCGCAGCCACGAGCGTCCATCGATGCAGTTGCAACGCCTGGTTTCTCGCTCGCGCCTGCGGCGCGTCGGGAATGACATTGGCTACTCCAGACGCAAAAGTCACCTCGGCGCGTGGCCGAGCATCTGCGCCAGCAGGCCGGAGAACGGCCGGAAGACGAAGCGCACCTGATGCGCGCCGGGCGGCAGTTCGACGGCGCGGAAGATGACATTGGCGCGCAGCAGCTTGGCCTGCTTGCCGTCGACCTCGACCTGCCACCACGGATGCCAGACATCGTTCAGCACAAGGAAGCCGCCCTGCGGCGAGGTCGCGTCGATGACAACCTCGTTGTTGCCGTAGGTGACGATGCGCGCGCTGCCCGGCTCGCGCGTTTCGCTCGCGGAAGCGGGCGGATGTTCGAGCAGCACCGTCTTGCGGAAATCGACATCGGGCCATTCGCCCGATTTGATCATCGCATCGAAATCCGCCTGGCGCGCCTGCGTCGCAAACAACACGCGCGGCAGGGCGCGGGGATTTTCGTAGATATAGGCCTGCTTGGTGCGGCCGATCGGAACAAGATCACCTGGCTTGAAATTCTTGTCGAGTTCTTCGGCGGGAACGCCGGTGGCGATGAAGTGGACGCCGAGCAGATCCGCCATGGGCGAACGGTAGGAGGCGAATAGCGGCGCAAACTGCCGCTGCTCGGGAACCGCCACTGCGTCGATCGCGCCGGTCGCATCGGCGAACCATTTCAGCCGTAGCGGATTGTAGCCGAGCCAGTGATCGAAATTTTGCGACAGGGAGGCATTGCCCCAGTGAAAATCGATGGCCGCCATTTCGACCCGGTCTCGCCTGTCGGGTGCGGCGCTCGCTGCCAGACGTTCACGCAGGATATCGAGCGTCGGATCTTTCGCGCCGGGCACGAGAACCTGAAAGTTCTGCGCCGGCAGGGCGGTCGATTCATTCGGCCCGTTGTTGATCCTCAGATCGAGCGTCATGGCGGCGGCGATGAGGGCGATGTAAAGCAGCGGCTGACGCGCCAGCGGTCTGGCGCAGGCCAGGATCACGGCGGCAAGCACAAGAAACGAGGCCGTGATGACAAGCGGCAGCATCGCTTGTTCCAAACGCCCTTTGTCGAAGGCGATCCAGAGGCAGGCGAGAAATGCCAGCACGGCGGAGCCGATCTCGAGCGTCCGCTGCCGCGCATTGGCCTGCAACGAGCCGCTTGCGAGGCGATGAACGAGATAGCCGGCGATGATCGCCAGCATCGCGCCGAGCGGAAAGGTGGCATCGGCCGGCCGGCGGAAGAGGTCAGATCCCGGCAGGGCGAAAAGGAGCTTGAAGGCGGGCGTGTAGCCGCCCAGCGCATAGAGGGTCATCCACACGGCGGCGACGGTGAACATCAATATATCGCGGGCGAAGAGACCGCCGCGGACGAGGCCCAGGCACAACAGCGCCAGCAGCGGGATCGCACCGAGATAGACGTCCGCCATGTTGCGGGCGAGCGCCAGACCGGTCTCGCCCCAGACCTCGCTGGCGGGCGGCCCCCAATAGGCGGCCATCGGACCGTCGGTGCCGAACAGGTTGGCGCTGACAAGCGTGAAGAAGGCGGCGGGATGCAGCGAACCGCCGGCAGCATCAGGATAGTCGATCACGGCACGGTTCGAGTCGGCCGCGAGCGCTATGGTGAGCGCGATGGGAACCACGATGGTGGCGACGCCGACAATGATGCCTGCACTCAAGGCCGGAACGTTGCGCCAAAGGCTTTGCCCCAGGCTTTCATCGCGCGCGCGCTGTTGCACGAGCGTCCAGACGGCAAACAGCACCAGCAGCATGACGCAGAGATAGGCGACCTGATCGCGATCGACGACCATGAAGCCTGCCGTCAAGCCGGCGAGCGCGCCATAGAGCGGCGAGCGGCGCATCAGGGCGCGCAGCAGCAGCCAGAGCGCGATGGCGAACCAGGCCATGGAGAGCACCTGGCCGACATGCTGGATGCGCCAGGCGTTCGAGGCGCCGAACGCAAAGGCGAACGCCGTGACGAGCGCGCCGGCTGGATGCCAGTCGTGATCCTTGAACATGAAGATGAGCGCCAGCCCGCCGGCAACCAGCATGGCGAACAGCACACCGTCGAAGGCGACGAAGCTGGGTACAGCGTTGAGCAATGCCAGCAGAAAATACGGCGGCGAGAAAATCAGCGATTGCGGATCGGAGATTTGCGGATGGCCGCCGAACACATTCGGCGTCCACAGCGGCAATTGGCCGTCATGCAGCGAGCGCGCCAGGAATGTCAGTTGCGGATAGAAATGCGCCTTGGCATCCCAGGGGATCGTCAGGCCGCCGAAGAGCCACGGCCATGTAAAAATGACGGCGCCGGCGGCAAACAGCGCTGCCGCCAGCCAGTAATGCGATGCGGGAAAACGCCGGTCGCGAAGCGGCGGATCAGTCCTTGATGAGGCCATAGGCCTTGAGCTGATCCGCATCGATGAAATGTCCGGCGCGATCACGCTTGGAGGTGAGATAGCGGACATTATGGTCGTTCATGCGGCCCATGATGCGCTCGTCGGCGGCGACATCGAGGCCCGCATGCTCAAGCGCGGCGATCTTGACCGGATTGTTGGTCATGATGCGGACGGCATGAACACCGAGCAGCTTCAGCATTTCGGCGGCAAAATCGAACCGCCGCTGGTCATGCCCGAAGCCGAGCGCTTCGTCGGCGTCGTAGGTGTCGAAACCGTGCGCCTGCAGATCGTAGGCGCGCATCTTGTTGGAGAAGCCGTTGCCGCGGCCTTCCTGGTCGAGATAGAGCAGGATGCCGCCGTCGGTCTTCGCCATCAGGCGCGCGGTCTCGCGCAACTGGTCGCCGCAATCGCACTTCAGGCTGCCGAACAGGTCGCCCGTGAGGCAGGCCGAATGGAGCCGGACCGTGACCGGCTTCGACAGATCGGGCTTGCCGATGATGATCGCCACCTGATCGCGCAACCCCTCGCCACCGCGGAAGACGACGAATTCCGCATCAGTCGCACCTTCGAGCGGAACCGGCGCGCGGCTGACAATGGTCATGGCGGTAGCCCGGGCGCCGCGATAATCCGCGATCGCGTTCACATCAACGTGAAGCAGAGCAGCGCCGGCAACCGACTTCGCCGAGACCGGAACGACGACGACCGCCGGTTCGATCAGCGCGAGACGCACCAGTTCCATGGCTGCCTTGTCGAGCTTGGAAAGGGCGGCGGCCGGCGCATCGAACCGCGCACCGATCTCTCCGGACAATGCCGCAATGCGCGTCAGGTCGATACTCGGCAGGGCGATAATGCCCGGCTCGGTGCGATCAAAGCCCAATTTTTTCAACCGCGGGCCCGTCAGCGCCAGCCGTGCGCGGCCCCGCGCAAGGGCTTCGAGCGTCTGAGCCGTATTGCTGTCGAGCGCTTCCACCCCCACCGCTATGGCCAGAGACCGGCCGGCGCGCAGCAGCACCGGGCGGCCCGACCGCATTTCGCCGATCGCACGCTCCACCGATATCGCGGAGAATTCTTTGTCGGGGTAGAGAAGACTCTTCATGCCGGACACGCGAACCTCATAAACTAGCTGAATTTTCAACGCGCCAGGGCACAACTAGTTGCTACTTAAGACAATTCAATAGCCTAAAGCGGGATAATTCTCCAGATCGTCAATGAACCCTGTATGAATAGTCGCAACTGAGGGGATTGCCTGTGCGGCCAGACGACATCCAGATGACCGAAGCAGACAAGGCCTACGCGAAGATATTTCAGCCTTTTGCCAAGGCCGAGCATAGCACAACCTTGGTGATTGCCCAGCTTGGCCAGTCGCTCGATGGCCGCATCGCAACGTCGAGCGGAGAATCGAAATATATCAATGGTAAGGCGGCGCTTGCCCATCTGCACCGCCTGCGCGCCCATGTCGACGCGGTGCTGGTTGGCGCCGGCACGCTGGTGGCCGACGATCCGCAGCTCACGGTTCGCTTGTGCGAGGGCCGCAACCCGGCGCGTGTCGTCGTGGACCCGACAGGCCGCGGCATTCCGCCCGGCAAATGGCTGGCCAATGACGGCGCCGTCCGGCTGGCTTTCAGCGCCGGCGGGCAGGCACCGGCCGAATGCGACGAACTGATCAGGATCGAAGCCGGAGAGACCCAAGCGTTCGAGCCGTGCCAAATCCTCCAGGCGCTCGCTGCGCGGGGGTTCCACCGCGTTCTGGTGGAAGGCGGGTCGCGCGTGGTCTCGTCTTTTCTCGATGCCGATGCACTCGACCGGTTGCATGTTCTCGTCGCACCCATGATCATAGGCTCGGGCAGAATGGGGCTGGAGCTTGCACCGATCCTGCACTTGTCGGATGCGCGGCGACCGGCCGTGACAACCTTCGTCTTCGACGATGGCGACGTTCTGTTCGATTGTGATTTGCGATCCGGCAGCCAAACAGGAGGGCGGGCATAGCATGAGCCAGAATGGTCAGACTGCGGCCCCCGCACATTACGCGCCCACCGCCAAATGGCTGCACTGGATCATTGCCGGCTGCGTCCTGTTCGTAATACCCGCAGGCATCGTCATGCTGCGCCTGCCGGACGGCGATGCGCAAAATCGCCTGTTCGATCTGCATCGGTCGTTCGGCGTGCTGATCTTCGTACTCGCCGTATGGCGCGTCTATGTGCGCCGCACGCATGGCGCGCCCGCCTCGCACCCAGGCCTGACGCGCCTCGAACGCATTGCATCTACCGCGGCGCACCATACGCTTTACGTGCTGATCATCGTCATGCCGCTTCTCGGCTGGGCGATGACCTCGGCCTACCGCGTCGACGTTTCGGTGTTCGGCCTGTTCACCCTGCCCCACCTCGTGCCGCAGAACGACAAGCTCTACGAAGTCCTCTCGACGATCCACAAGCTGGGCGGCATTCTCATGGCACTCATCGTTTGCGCCCACATCGCCGGCGCGCTGAAACATACGATCATCGACCGTAGCGACCTGCTCTGGCGCATGCTGCCGAACAATTGGTCAAAATAATCGGGGCTGCGGTCTTTCGTCTTGAACCGAAGCTGCGTAAATCTGGTCCTCTATACAAACGGGAGCGCGCAGGGACATGCCCGGGCAAAACGTGCCGGATGGTGCGGAATTCGACTACATCATCGCAGGCGCCGGTTCTGCCGGCTGCGTTCTCGCCAACCGGCTCTCTGCCGATCCCAGGAACCGGGTGCTGCTGCTGGAAGCCGGCGGCAACGACAACTGGATCTGGTTTCACATTCCCGTCGGCTATCTGTTCGCCATCGGCAATCCGCGCGCCGACTGGATGTTCCGCACCGAGAAAGAGCCCGGCCTCAACGGACGCGACCTCGCCTATCCGCGCGGCAAGGTGATCGGCGGCTGTTCCGCCATCAACGGCATGATTTACATGCGCGGCCAATCGGCCGATTACGACAACTGGCGGCAGATGGGCCTTACGGGCTGGGGCTGGGACGACGTGCTGCCGATCTTCCGCAAGCATGAGGATCACTATGCGGGCGAGACCGACTTGCACGGCGCTGGCGGCGAATGGCGCATCGAGGAGCCGCGCATCCACTGGGATATTCTCGACGCGGTGCGCGCCGCGGCGGCGGAAGCCGGCATTCCGCAGACGCACGATTTCAATTCCGGCGACAATTTCGGTTCGGCCTATTTCCAGGTCAACCATAAACGCGGCCGCCGCTGGAGCGCCGCACGCGGCTTTCTCAAGCCGGTTCTGAAGCGCCCCAACCTGACCCTGCTGAGCAATGTGCATGTGGCGGGAGTGGTCTGGGAGGGCAAGCGCGCCGTCGGCGTGCGCTATCGCATCGGCAATGAGACGCGCACCGCACGTGCCGCCGGCGAAGTCGTGATCAGCGCCGGCGCGATCGGCACACCGCAAATTCTCGAATTGTCGGGGCTCGGCCAGAGCGAGCGCATCACCGAACTCGGCATCGAACCGGTGCAGGAGCTGCCCGGCGTCGGCGAAAATCTGCAGGACCATCTGCAATTGCGGCTGATCTACAAGGTCTCGAAAGGCCGGACGCTCAACGTCGATTATCAATCGCTGTTGAAGCGCGCCTGGATGGGTGTCGAATACGGCTTGTTCCGCAAGGGACCCCTGACGATGGCGCCGTCGCAACTGGGCATTTTCGCCCGCTCGGCGCCCGAATATGCAACGCCCAACGTGCAGTTTCACGTGCAGCCGCTGTCGCTCGATAAATTCGGCGATCCGCTGCATGACTTTCCGGCATTCACCATGAGCGTCTGCAATCTGCGGCCGACCAGCCGCGGCAGCGTGCATACGGTCTCGCGTGAGTTGAACGTACAGCCCTCGATCCGGCCGAACTATCTGTCGACCGAGACCGACAGGCGCGTCGCCATCGAGTCGATCCATCTGGCGCGGCGCATTGCCGGCGCAAAGGCGATCTCGGACTATCACCCGAGCGAATATCTGCCCGGCGCGCATATCAAATCGGATGCCGACCTTGCGGCGGCGGCGGGGCAGATCGGCACGACGATCTTTCATCCCGTCAGCACGGCGAAGATGGGCGTGGATAGCGATCCCATGGCTGTGGTCGATGCGCGGCTGCGCGTGCGCGGCGTCACCGGCCTGAGAATAGCCGACGCCTCGGTGATGCCGACGATTACATCCGGCAATACCAATTCGCCGACCATGATGATCGCCGAGAAGGCCGCCATGATGATGATCGAGGATGCGCGGGCTTAGAGACGCCAGCTGCCTCCCTCAACTGATTACAACGTTCTGCAGCGCCTCGCCGCGCATAAAGCGCCCGGCATTGGCGCAGGCGACATCGGCAATGCGCTTGTAGAGCAGAGGGCCACAGGCTGCCGCCACATGCGGCGAGATCAGGAGATTGGGCGCCTTCCAGAGACGATGGCCTGGGGTCAGCGGCTCGGGGTCCGTCACATCGAGGCCGGCGCCGCCGATGGTCCCGGCTTCCAGCGCGTCGGCAAGGGCATCCGTATCGATCACCCCGCCGCGGGCGATGTTGACGATGACCGCGGATTTTTTGCACAGCGATAGTTCCTGCCGACCGATCAGGCCGCGGGTGCTGTCGTCGAGCGGGACGGCGAGGACGATCGTGTCGGCCCTCGGCAGATAGTCGGGCAGTTGCGCCGGAGTGATGATTTCATCGGCGAGCGGACTTGCCAAGGGATCGGTCTTGCCGGAACGCGAGACGCCGACGATATGAGCGCCGAAGGCGCGCATGAGCCGCGCCACCTCCTTGCCGATGCTGCCGAAGCCGACAATGAGACATGTCGCCTCCGCAGGCGTGGTCATGCGCGGCTGCATATCCCTCGCCCATTCGCCGCGCGCCTGCGCCTGCGCCATGGCGGGGAACCCGCGCTGCACCGCAAGGGCGAGCGACACGGCATGGGTCGCGACGGACGGCGTCAGCGCATCGCCCGCATTGGTGACGATCACGCCTTGCGGGACGCCGTGTTTCTGGACACGGTCGAACCCGGCGGACAGAAGCTGCACCCATTTCAACCGCCCCGCCTGAAGGACGGCCCGGCCGATCTGATCCGAATAGTCCTGCACGGCCATAATCAAGCCATCGGCTGCAGGCAAAGCCTTGAAAACCCCCGCTTCATCGTTTGCGATCCGAAGGGAGGCTCCGAGCGTGTCGGAAAGCCGGCGCTGGATGATCTGGTTCGGTGTAAAAACGACAATCTGCATGGCAACTCTCAATGATGGGATCGCGGATGATCGCGCCTGCAGCGCCCGGCCAGGCACGCAAACAGGATCATTTCAAACTTTCTCTTCAGCAACCGGCCGCATTCGAATTGATTTCAGTCAAAGAGCGGTGTCTTCTTACGCGCAAGAGTGACATTCTTATCCAGACTCGGAGGCGGACATGGCAATCAAAGACATTCTACTGGTTCTTGAGGCGGAAGCGCCAGTGACGGCGAGGGAATATGCCTTGTCCTTCGCATCGAAAATGGGCGCCCATTTGTCGGTCGCGGCGGTTCCAGCCCAAATCCTCATGCCGATCAGCGCGACCGGCGATTATCCCTATGAACTGATCGCCACCATCGCCGAAGATGCGCGCGTGGCCGCGCAGCAGACCTACAAAGAGATCTCGGCGGCGGCCCCCGCGGGTGTTCAGACCGAGCTCGTCAATCTCGAAGGCATTCCCGGGCTGGCCCAATCGGAAATCGGCTCCCTCGCGCGGCATTTCGACCTTGCCATCACCACGCAGGCCGGACCGGAGTCAGGCGACCGCACCATGATCAACGCGACCTTGTTCGACACGGGCCGGCCCGTCATCGTCGTGCCTTACATCCAGAAGGGACCAGCCAAACTCGGCCATGTTCTCGTCGCCTGGGATGGCAGTTCCGTCGCGGCACGGGCGCTGAACGATGCCCTGCCGTTGCTGCAGGCCGCGGGCAGGGTCGAAATCGTCACCGTGACTCCGCTGGGAACGCCAAACGAGGAACTGCCCGGTTTCAACATCACCCGCCATCTGGCGCGTCATGGCATCAACGCGGAGTTGCGCATGCTGCCGAAAACCGAGGATGTGGCGTCGACGCTACTTTCCTACGCGGCCGATGCCGGCGCGGACCTTCTGGTCATGGGTGGATACAACCACTCGCGCCTGCGCGAATTCGTCTTCGGCGGCACGACCATCGACATCCTGAAGTCGATGACCCTGCCGGTCTTCATGGTGCATTGAAGCCGACGCCTCGCCGTCATGCCCGCACTTGTTGCGGGCACCCACGCCGTGCGTGTGATTGATCCTAAGATATGAGGCATCATCATTGCTGCGGTTTTCTGCGACATGCAGCGATGTCCCGGCGTGGGTGCCCGGCACAAGTGTATGGACCGGAGAGATAGCTGACAGGTGTTCGGGGACATGGTTGACACATCGGTGCATTGATTTGGCCTTCGAAAAAGGAGGCCGGCCATGCCGTGGCGCGAGGTGTCAATCGTGGACCAACGAGCTGAGTTTGTTAGGCTTGCCAAGCAGGAAGGCGTGAACCGGCGGGAGCTTTGCCGGCGGTTCGGGATCAGTGCGCAGACGGGCTATAAGTGGCTGTCGCGCGATGCGGCGGGTGAGACGGACTTTTCGGACCGATCGCGGCGTCCTCACCATAGTCCTGAGCGCAGCGATGCGGCTGTGGAACAAGCCATATTGGCGTTACGCGATGCGCACCCCGCATGGGCGCGCGTAAACTGCTGCGTTGCCTGGAACGCGAAGGGATCGAGGTGCCAGTCGCCTCCACCGTCCATGCGGTCCTGACGCGGCACGGCCGGATTGAGCCACCGCGCGGCGGGCCGGTGCACCCGTTTCAGCGCTTCGAGAAGGAGGCGCCTAATCAACTCTGGCAGATGGACTTCAAGGGCTGGGTTCCGCTCGCCGATGGGACCCCTTGCCACCCGCTCACCATGGTGGACGATCATTCCCGTTATGCCTTGTGCGTGGCTGCCTGCGGCAATCAGCAAAACCTTACCGTACAGGGCCAACTTGAACAGACGTTCCGCCGCTACGGCCTGCCCGACGCAATGTTTGTCGATAACGGCACGCCGTGGGGCGATTCATCAGGCGGAGGCTGGACCAGGCTCGGCGTCTGGCTGCTCAAGCTCGGTGTGGAACTCATATATAGCAGGCCCTATCACCCCCAGAGCCGAGGCAAGAACGAGCGCTTTCATCGCACACTCAAAGCCGAGGTATTCGCCTTCAATCGCTTCCGCGATCTCCACGATGCCCAGCGTGGCTTCGATCGCTGGCGCACGATCTACAATCTGCACCGGCCCCACCAGGCGCTCGCGCAGGAGGTCCCGGCCAGCCGCTATCGGCCGAGCATTCGCTCCATGCCCTCAACCCTGCCTGCAGTCGCTTACGGTGAGCATGAGATCGTCCGCCGCGTCCCGCTGACCAAAGACTATGTCCGCTTCGCCGGCCGTTGGTGGAAGGTCCCGAAGGCCTTCCATGGCGAATACGTAGCCATCAGGCCGCTTTCGACCGACGGCAAGTTCGGCATTTTCTTTGCCGCTCATCAGATTGGGTCAATTGACTTGACCCAATCCAAAAGTGTCAACTATGTCTCCGAACAGGCGTCAACCATGTCCCCGGGCTGAACAACAAGGCCGGGCATGACGCGTTTGGAAAGAATGCGCCGGTTACTCTCGGCCTACGCCTGGACGGGCGTGCCCATGAAGTCGCGCTTGCCGATCTCGATGCCGGCCTGGCGCAGGATGTCGTAGGCCGTCGTGGTATGGAAATAGAAATTCGGCAGGCTGAAGTTCAGCAGAAACGTCTGGCCCGTGAACTTGCGCTCGTTGCCGTTCGGGAAGGTGATCGTGATGTCCTTGTCTTCCTGGCCGTCGAGCTGTTCCGGCTTGATCGTCTTGAGAAAGGCGATGGTTTTTTCAATCCGTTCCTTCAGCTCGGCGATCGAGGTTTCCATGCCCTCGAATTTGATCGGTTCGACACCGGCAATGCGGCTCGAGGCGCTGATGGCATGGTCGGTCGATGCCCGCACCTGACGCACGAAGGGATGCATGTCGGGAAAGAGGCGAAGCGTCATGAAATAATTGGCGTCGAGCTTCCTGGCGTCGATATGCGCCTGCGCCTTGTCGAGCACGCCCGCAAGCCCGCCGAGAAATTGAATGAAGATCGGCACCGAGCTTTTGTACATCGTAATTGCCATGAATCGTTTCCTCTTATGCCTCAGTTGGACGAACGGGCGGCAATCTAGAGGATCGGCCTGCAGGACGCCAGCGATCTCCGCGCATTGGACGAGCGGAAAATAGCGGCTAGATTGTCTGGCATCCGCCGCATGGAATGTCCGCATGACAGATTTGTTTCAGCTTGCCGCATACGAGGCGGCACGCCGGATTCGCAACGGCGAGCTGAGCGCCTATGCCCTGATGCGCGCCTGCCTCGAGCGCATCGAAGCGGTGGATCCGCAGATCCAGGCCTGGGCCTTTCTCGATCCCGAGCATGCGCTGGCAATGGCTGCCGAGGCCGATGCCAGGCAGCGTGACGGCGCGGCGTGCGGGCCGCTGCACGGCGTGCCTGTTGCCATCAAGGATATCATCGACACCGAGGATATGCCGACGCAATGCGGGTCACCCATCTTCGCCGCGCGCCAGCCGCTCGAAGACGCCGCCTGCGTCGCCGCGCTCCGCGCGGCGGGCGCCGTCATCATCGGCAAGAGCGTGACGACGGAACTCGCTTCGCTGACGCCGGGCAAGACGCGCAACCCGCGCGACCTCGAGCGCACGCCCGGCGGCTCGTCCTCCGGCTCGGCGGCGGCCGTCGCCAGCGGCATGGTTCCCCTGGCGCTCGGCACCCAGACAGCTGGATCGGTGATCCGGCCGGCTTCATTCTGCGGCATCTTCGGTTTCAAGCCGACATTGGGCTTCATCTCGCGCACCGGCGTGCTGATGCAATCGCACACGCTCGACACGGTGGGCGTCTATGGACGTTCGCTGCAGGACATCGCGCTGATCGCCGAATGCCTGTCGGGCTGGGACGGCCGCGACGAGGTCAGCTATCGCCGCGCGCAGCAGAACCTGCTCGCACCGCTGGAGCAGGATTTTGCTCAGCCGCCGCGACTTGCCTTCTGGCGCACGCCGGCGTGGCCGCTGGCGGAACCCGCCACCCACGACGCCTTCGCCGAACTTGTCGAAGAACTCGGCGAGCATTGCCGGACAATCGAACTGCCCGCTGCCTGCGATGCCCTTCCGACCCATCAGGGCATCATTCAAAGCGCCGAAAACGCTGCCTGGTACGGCGATATCTACGACCGTTATTCCGACAGTCTCAGCCCGGCCATGCGCGAGCGGCTCGCCAAGGGCATGCAGGAAGGCGCCCGCTCCTATCTTGAGGCGCTGACCGCGCGGGCGCGGCTCTACCGGCACATGGCGGAGGTCTTCGAGCGCTTCGATGCCGTGATCTGCCCGGCAGCGCCGGGCCCTGCGCCAAAGGGGCTCGAGACGACCGGCAATCCGATCTTCAACGCGCTTTGGACCTATCTCGGCGTGCCAGCCGTGACGCTTCCCCTCATGGAAATCGACGGTATGCCCGTCGGTGTGCAGCTTGTCGGGCCCCGCCGCGACGAGGCGCATCTGCTGCGCACAGCCAACTGGCTGGTGAAGCATCTGAGTGCGTGACTCTCACACGTCCTGGGCCGCCGGCAACAACGGCTTGCCGAGAATCATATCGGCCGCCCGCTCCGCCATCATCAGCACGCAGGCGTTGATATGAGCGCCGACGATGCTCGGCATGGCGGATGCATCGACAACGCGGAGGCCTTGCGCGCCATGCACGCGCAGCTCCGTATCGAGCACCGGCCCCATGGGCACCGAGCCGCAGGGATGGTGCACGGTGATCGCAGTCTTGCGGAACCATTCCTCGATATCGGCATCGGACTTGATCGGCGGCGGCCCGACGGGCTTGCCGCGGAACGTGTCCATCAGTTTGTGATGGGTGACGTCGAGCGCATGGCGCGTCCCCTTGATGATGGTCTTGAGATCATCGGGATGAGTAAGGAAATTATAGTGGATGCGCGGCGGCGCGGTCGGATCGCTGGAGCGCAATAGCACCTCGCCGCGGCTCTTCTGGCGCATCAGCGCCGGCCTGATCGCAAAGGCGTCTTCGAACGGCGCCTTTATGCCCGGAAACCAGATGTAGGGCGCGCCGGTTGTGGCGCGAAAGATGAATTCGATATCCGGATATTCGAGGCCGCTCTCGGTCTTGATGAAGGCGAAGAGATTGCCGGGCACCGAGGTGCCGGGGCCGGACCCGAACAAATACGCCTGTATCATCGCCAGGCTGATCCTGTCAGCGCGCATCAGCGCGTGAAACGGACCGGGGCTGTTGCGCGACCAGGAGAACCAGGCGGCCAGATGATCCTGCAGGCCCGCGCCGACGGGCAGGTCGATCAGCGGCTCGATGCCGGTCTCGCGCAGATGCGCGGCCGGGCCGACCCCCGACAGCATCAGCAGTTGCGGCGCATTGAAGGCGCCGGAGCTGACGATGACTTCCTTGTTGGCCTGGACGCGATGGGTCTCCCCGCCCTGGCTGTATTCGACGCCGGTGGCGCGCGTGCCGTCGAACAGGATTTTCGTCGCCAGCGCCTTCGTTTCGAGCGTCAGGTTGGGGCGCCCGAGCGAGGGATGCAGATGCGCCGTCGCGGCGGAATGGCGTTTTCCGTTCTTGATGGTGAATTGAATCTTGCCGAAGCCTTCGGTCGTCTCGCCGTTGAAATCGACATTTTTGGGAAAGCCGCTCGCCTTGCCGGCTTCGACCCAGGCGTCGAACAACGGATCCTGCGCCCGGCCCCAGCGGGTGTGGACCGGGCCCGAACCGCCGCGCCATTTGTTCTCACCCTCCTCCCAGGTTTCGCTGCGCTTGAAATAGGGCAGAACCTCCTTGTAGGACCAGCCCGCCGCGCCCTCGTCGCGCGCCCAGCGGTCATAATCGCCGCGGTCGCCGCGCGTATAGGCCATGACGTTGATGGAATGCGAGCCGCCAAGCACCTTGCCGCGCATGGCCTCGATCGGCCGGCCGTGAAGGGCGGGATCAGGCTCGGCGTGATAGCCCCAGTCATGCAGGCGGTATTGATGCATCTTGCCGAGGCCGAGGGGGATGTGGATCAGGGGATCGATGTCGCGGCCGCCAGCCTCCAGAATGAGGACGCTGTTGCCGCCATCCGCACTGAGGCGATTGGCCAGGACGCAACCGGCCGTGCCCGCGCCGATGATGATGTAGTCGTAACCCCGGCTCGCAGCCATCATTCCCCCCCTTGTTTCTACGGTCCCAAGAGTATGGGAATTTCGCCGTTAAGCCAATAAAATCCGAGGTCTTCAGGCTCCTCTATTAACTTTTGAAAGCTAGCGTCACGGGACTTGCAGGCCCCCTCAAAATCGTCCTGAATTCTCCTGGAAATGTCTCACGATGGCACAGCCGAGCAGCCTGTATCTTGCGCTTATCCTGTTCACGGTGACCACGAACGCCGCCGCGCAGATCATGCTCAAAAAGGGCATGAGCCAGCTCGGCAGCTTGAACCTCGCCGCCGACGGCCTCATCTGGACGGCGTTTTCCGTCATCTTCAACCCGTGGGTCTTTCTGGGCCTGTGCACCTTCGTCGTCAGCATGGCGTCGCACCTCACCGTGCTGTCGCGCGTGCAATTGAGCTTCGCCTATCCGTTTCTCAGCCTCGCCTATGTTATCGTGACAGCCTGGGCCTATTTCGCGTTCGGCGAGGATGTCGGAGCGCTGCGGATCGCCGGCGTGGCGCTGATCTGTTTCGGCACACTTCTCATCTCGATGAGCTGAGCACGTTTCTTGCGAACTCGCGGCAACCATGCGGGATACGATCAAAATGAAACATATCATCATCGGCGGTGACGGCTTCGTCGGCCAGCAACTGGCCTCAGACCTGGTCGCGAAAGGCGAGCAGGTCGTCGTTGCCGACATCGTCCAGCGGCCGGCGCCGCACTATCAGAGGGCAGAATTCATCGGCGTCGACGTGACCGAGCGGGCCAGTCTCGATGCGCTCAAGGTGACGCCCGAGGATGTCGTCTACAATCTGTCCGCGAAGATGCTGAGCCCGATCATGCCGCGCGCCAAGCGCCATGATTTCTTCTGGCCGGTGAACTACAACGGCGTCGAGAACATTCTCGACTGGATGAACAAATCAGGTGCGAACCGCCTGGTGCATTTCACCACCGACATGATCTACGGCCATACGCATCAGGTGCCGACGAGCGAGGATGCGCCGGCCAATCCTCTGGGCGAATATGGCCAGTCGAAGCTCGAGACGGAGTGGCTGTGCGACGACTGGCGCAAGCGCGGTTTCAACATCACCATCTTCCGGCCGCGCCTGATCATCGGCCCCGGCCGGCTCGGCATTCTCGAAAAGCTGTTCAAGCTCATCGATTACAACCTGCCGGTGCCGATGATCGGCTCGGGCGATAATCCCTATCAGTTCATCTCGGTGTTCGACTGCGCCTCCGCCTGCGTCGCCGCCTGGCAGGCGGGCTTTCCCAACAAGGCCTATAATCTGGGCTCCGACGATCCGCCACCGGTGCGCGTGCTGCTGAAGGATCTCATCAAAGAGGCCGGCAGCCGCTCCTTCGTGCTGCCGACACCGGCGCCGCTGGTGAAACTGACGCTGACCGCGCTCGATCTCGTCAACATGCCGCTGATGGACCCGGAGCAGTATCTCATCGCCGACGAGGTCTGCATTCTCGATACGTCCGCCGCCAAGACCGATCTCAGCTGGCAGCCGCGCTTCCGCGACGAAGACATGCTGAAGGCCGCCTATCGCGAATATCGCGCGGGCCTCGGCAATCCTTCCAAACCGGTGAAGGCCTCGCCTTCCATCGCCAATCATTGAGGACCATCAGATGACGATGACCGATACGATCGACCAGACCTCGACACAGCCGGCCTTGCTCTCGGTCGCCGACGCCAAGAAGCTCGATCTCGGCGAAGTGCGCAAGCTCACCATGGCGCATCTCAATCCCGGCCAGCTGCATTTCATGCGGCTGCTCGGCTTCGACCGCGTGCTGATCGACCGCGCCGAAGGCATGCATTACATCGATAGCAACGGCCGCAAAATTCTCGATTTCTTCGGCGGCTTCGGCTCGGTCGGCTTCGGTCATAATCATCCGCGCATCATCGAGGCGCGCAAGACATTCCAGGACGAGCAGCGCCAGGAAATCTGCATGGCGTTCATGTCGCAATATGCCAGCGCGCTGGCCTATAACCTCGCGGCTATCGCGCCAGGCGATCTCGACATGGTGTTCCTCGGCTCGTCTGGATCGGAGGCCATGGAAGCGGCGCTCAAGATCGCCGAGCAAGCGCAGGGGCCGGAACGCTCGACCATCGTCTATGCGGAGAACTCCTTCCACGGCAAGACCAAGGGCGTGCTCGCCGTCACCGACGGCGCGCTCTACCGCTCGCAGTTCAAGCTGGCGAACAATACCCACCGCGTGCCCTTCGGCGACATCGAGGCGCTGCGCAAGGCTTTTGCGGCAGACCGCAGCATCGGTATCCTGGTACTGGAAACGATCCAGGGCGGCGCCGGCATCGTCGAGGCGCCGACATCCTACTGGCGCGCCGTGCGCAAGCTCTGCGACGAATTCGGCGTGCTGTGGATCGCCGACGAAGTCCAATGCGGCATGGGCCGCTCGGGCCGTTTCTTCGCCTTCGAGCATCACGGCGTCATTCCCGACGTGACGGCGCTCGCCAAGGCGCTCGGCGGCTCGAAATGCGCCATGGCGGCGATGATCGCGCGCAAAGACATTTACATGAAGGCCTATGGCAATCCGAAGAAAGCGCTGATCCATGCTCCGGCAACCTTCGGCGGCATCGGCGAAGCCTGCGCGACCTCCATCGAGGCGCTCAACATTCTCTATGATGACCACCTGATCGAGAATGCGGAGACACAGGGGACCTATCTGATCGAGCGGCTGGAAGCTCTGCGCGCGAAATATCCCCAGATCATCAAGGAAATCCGCGGCCGTGGCCTCATGGTCGGCGTCGAATTCGCCGACATCAGCAATACCCTGCCGTTCGGCCTGCGTCATATGGTGTCGCTGCTGGACGACAAGCTAAAGGGTTCGATCTGCGGTTTCATCGGCGCGCTGCTGTTGGCGCAGCGCGACGTGCTGGTGGCCTTCACCGAATACAATCGCAATGTCATCCGGCTTGAACCGCCGCTGATCGTCGAGCGGGCGCATATCGACCAGTTCGTCGATGCGCTCGATGATATTCTCTCACGCGGGATCACCGGGATTGTGAAGGATTATATCGCGCTGATCGCCCTGTCGAAGTAGGGCTTGAACGGCCTCAGCCCCGCCCTCATCCGATCTCTGCAGCGCAGAGGCCACCTTCACGCCCTGCAGGAGAAGGATTTGCGCGGCATTTGTGCTTTTAACCGGCGCCGTTGCCTAAATGCGCGGCGGCTTTGGACTTTCATAAGTCCAGCGCATAACGTTCAAACTTTATGATATTTCAACTTCGCGGATATCGCTCCATACAATCCCGGGACGACCGGAAAACCTGGAGATAACAGCATGCGACGGCAGAAGAAAATTCTGGCCATTCTGGCCGCTTTCACGTTCGCTGCTTTGACACCTGCCGGCGCACAGGACTATCCCAGCCGCACAGTTCGCATCATCGTGCCGTTTGCCGCAGGCGGCGCCGTCGATGTCGTTGCGCGCTACATGGCCGAAGCCCTCTCCAAGGATCTTAATCAGGACGTCATCGTCGAAAACCGGGCTGGCGCTTCCGGGAACATCGGCGCCAACGCGGTCTTGCAATCGCCCGCGGACGGCTACACCTTCATGATCAGCGCATCGACGTTTGTCGTGAACCCGATTGTCGCCGTCGAGCCGCCGCGCTTCGACCCGGTCAAGGACTTCACCCAGATCGCTTTGGTTGCAAAAGGCCCGTTGCTCTTCGTCGTCAATCCCAAAGTAGCCGATTCGGTTCAGAGCTTTATCGCGAAAGCGAAAGCCGACCCTTCAAAATATAACTTCGCCACTGGCGGCTACGGATCGGCGGGACATATGTCGGCCGAAGCATTCAAGATCAAAGTGGGTCTGAATATTCCCGTCGTTCTCTATCGGGGAACGGCGCCCGTTCTGGCGGACCTGGCGGGCGGCCATGTCAGCGGCCTCATGGACCCGCTGCTGACCTCCCTGCCGCTCGCACAGAGCGGCGACCTCAGGGCGCTCGCGATTTCGGGCGCCAAGCGCAGTCCGCTCACGCCCGAAACGCCGACCTTCGCCGAACTGGGTATCAACGACTTTGAATTTTATACCTGGTACGGTCTGTGGGGCCCGGCCAATTTGCCAGCCAACGTCATGGAGAAACTCGGCTCGGCCTTGAGCAAAATTGCCAAGTCGGCTGACTCGGTAAAATGGTTTGAAGCGCAAGGCCTGGAGTTCTCGGGTGCGACCGGATCGGAATTCCTCGCGTTCGAACGCGACGAGCACGCCAAATACGCCGAGATCATGAAATCCGGCAATATCGCCAAGCAGTGAGACCAGGCTGCGCCGGTTAAGCCGGCGCGACCTCGACGATCAGATCCGTTTCGATCGGCGCATTGAAGCTCATTTCGTTTTGATAGACGGCCGTCCGCGCGTGCAGGCCGATCTCCGCGCCGAAGACCGATGTCAACAGCTCCGATGCGCCGTCGAGCACCAGAGGCGCCTTCGTGAACCCGGGCGCAGCATTGACATAGCCGGTCAGCTTGACGACCTGCCGGACACGATCAAGCGTCCCCAGCGACGCCTTGATGGCGGCCAGATGATTGAGCACGCAGTAACGGGCGGACAAGCGGCCCTGCTCGATCGTCAGCTCGCTTCCAAGCTTGCCGACGAGCGGCAGATTCCAGCGGCCATCCTCGTAAACGGTTCCGATCGCGCCCGATACATACAGCAGATTGCCGGTCAGAACGGCCGGGGCATAGTGCCCGCCGGGCTTCGGGACGGGCGGCAGAACCAGCTGCAATTGCGTCAGGCGCGCCTCGACAACGCCGGTTTCGAACTCGCGCGCCATCAAACGAGCGCCAGCAACTGCGCCTGCAGGACCTTGCCGTAGTGAGACCGCGGCAGGCTGTCGACAAACCGCACCGCGCGCGGCTTCTTGTAGCTGGCCAGATGGGCACGGCAGTGCTCCTGCAATTCGCTTTCGGACGCCGTGCAGTCTGACTTGAGGACCACGAATGCGGTCACCGCCTCGCCCCACTCGACATCTGGCACGCCAAGGACCGCGACTTCGCTGACGGCGGGATGCTGCATAATGACGTCCTCGACCTCTTTCGGGACGATGCTGCTGCTGCCGGACCGGATGACGTCTTTCAGGCGGCCGACGATGAAGAGATTGCCCTGGCTGTCGAACTGGCCGATGTCCCCCGTGTGCAGCCAACCATTCTGCAATGCACTTTGAGTCGCGGCCTCATTACCCCAGTAGCCGGCCATGACATTGGGACCGCGGATGAGAACCTCGCCGGAGCTGTCGGACTCACCTGATGCGGCCAGCTTGACCTGATATCCAAACAGCTCGCGGCCGACACTATGCATGAGGCGTTCGCGTTCCGGCCGCGGGCAATCGAGCTGCCTGGGCTTCAGATAGCATGTGACCGGCGCCTCGGTGAGACCATAGAGGACACCGATCTTCGGACCGAGTGCTTCGAGCACACGTTCGAAGACGGCCGGCGGGACGCGCGAACCGCCGATATGGATCGCCTGCAACCCATCGAGCCGCGCATCGCCGGCGGTGACATGTTCCACGAAGCGCACGAGCTGCGTCGGCACCAGCGATGTGCGTGTCGCGCCGGTGCGTTCAATCTGTGATGCAAATCCTTCCGCGGTAAACCTGCCGCCGAGCACGACCGTCGCGCCCGCCATCAGGTAGCCCATCATGACGACCTGCGCGATCGGCCAAAGCGGCCGCACGTTGAGGAACACAGCATCGGGCTCGATCTCGAAGCCCTGAATGGCATTCTGCGCCACCGCCATCAGGTTGCAGTGACGCAGCATGGTCGCCTTGGGGGCGCCGGTGGTGCCGCCGCTGAAATTCAGCGCTGCCAGATCATTGTCGTCACCGTCCGTGAATGGACCGTCCGATGCGCCTTGCAGCAGGGGCTCATAATCCAGCGCGCCATCCGATGCGCCGCCGATCATGACGATGCGGTCGAGGCTTTCGATCTCCGCGCCCAGTCCCGCAACCTTGTCGGCGAATGACACATGCGACACGAGCACGCGGACGCCGGCATGGCGAAGCAGCGCCACCAGCTCGTTGCGCGTCAGACGCGGGTCCAGCGGCACGCGCACCAGGCCGGCGGACATGGTGCCGTAGTCGACCTCAAGATACTCGCGAATGTCCGGGATCATCAGCGCGATGCGATCGCCCGGATCGAGGCCGAGCCCGCGCATCGCATGGCCGAACCGCTGGAGGCGGCCTGCGAACTGCCGGTACGTCCACCGGCCGGCCTCGTCAACGATGGCGACCTTGTCCGAATGCCACCGCGCGAGCTGATCCCACTTGGCGCCAATATGCATTTACCACCCGCTCAGCACAACGCGGCCGACGACAGCCTTCTGCTCCATCAGCGCATGGCCCTGCCCGACATCAGGAAAGGGAAGGACGCGACCGATGAAGGGCTTGACGGCCCCGGTCGCGAGCAGGTGCAGAGAGCGGCGGACGTCGGCGTAAGTCGCATTGCCGGAGCCGGCGATCCGAATACGCCGCACGATCAGAAGGCCCGGATCGACTTCGACCGGCCGCGTGCCGATGTTGCCCAGCACCACGACCTTCGCGTTCTGCGCAGTGGAGCGCAGGCTTTCTCCGAATGTATTGGTGACGACATTCTCCAGCACCACGTCGACGCCCTGCTTGGCGGTCAAGCGCCAGACTTCGCGGCTGAACTTCAGGTCAGGACTGATGATGACCTCGTCGGCACCTGCCTGCTTGATCACATCAACCTTTTCGTCAGAGCTCGTCACCGCGATGACGTGGGCATTGACGCTCTTGGCGACCTGGATCTGATGCAGCCCGAGCCCGCCGCCCGAGCCCGTCACCAGCACCTTATCGCCGGGGCCGATCTTCGCGACCCCCAGCGCCGCGCGGACGCTGGTTCCGATCGGGCAGACCGCGAGCGCTGCGGTTGTCATGTCGAGACCATCCGGCATTTGAATGGCGTTCTGCGCCGGCACGCAGGTGAACTCGGCATAGCCGCCGCCACCGTTCTCGCCGAGGACACGGCTGTTACGGCAGAGGTCCTGACGGCCGGCGAGGCAGTAAGGGCATTGTCCGCAGAACAGACGCTGATAGATCACGACTCTTTCGCCGATGCGGTCAGGAGACACGTTCGATCCGACGGCAGCGATTTCTCCGGCAATCTCATGGCCGAGAATCTGACCTGGCTTGTCGCGCGGAATCTTGCCGGCGCGCGACAGGACGTCATGATAGCAGATGCCGGCGGCGTGGATCCTGATGAGCACATCGCTCGGGCCTGGTTCGGGTCTGGCCACTTCGGTCAATTGCAGCATCTCGGGACCACCAAAATCCCGGAACGTCACGGCCTTCATGAGAGTCATATCATCCAACTTTCCAACCAGGGCTTCGCGGGATTTCAGCGGACGGTGCCGCTGTTGAACGCCGCCGCAGCCTCTTCAAAATCTTTCTTGGCTTCGATCCACAGGCGCGCCGCGTCGATCTCGGCGCGATCCGCGTCATCGAGACGTCGCCCGAAGAGCGCCAGACGCTTGGTTGCCTGCACCGCCGCGGGCGAATATCCAGCTATCGTCGAAGACAACTTGTCCGCTTCGGCCTGCACGTCCTCGACCACCGCATTGATCAGCCCCATGCGCTTGCCTTCCTCGGCGGAAATGTTCCTGGCGCCGAGCAACAGCTCCATGGCAAAGGCATTGGGAATGACCTGCGGCAATCGCAGCGCGCTCACGCCGGAAATCATGCCGTGCTTCACTTCGGGCCAGCCGATCACGCTATTGGTCGCGGCCAACCGCAGGTCGCAATGCATCGCCAGGCTCATGCCCATGCCGATACAATAGCCGTGCATCGCCGCGATGACCGGCTTGAAAAGCTCCACGCCGACGCTGGGGATCGCCCGCATGAGCGTCTCGGTGGAGACCATTTTGCCGGTTCGATTGATTTCCTTGATGTCGGAGCCGGCGCAGAACGCCTTGCTGCCGGCTCCTGTCAGAACTGCCACGCGCACCTGCGCGTCGTCAGCGATTTCCTGCCAGATGTCGCCGAGCCTCTCCTTGGCGGGAACGTCAAGCGCATTGAGGACCTGCGGCCGGTCAATCGTGACCCACGCGACGCCGTTGGGTCGTTTGTCCAGAATAACAGACATGTCGCTTCCCTGCCTGAATGCCTCAGCCGGGATCCGGCTGGTTATGAGCCGGGAAGTTAGATCATACGCGGATCATCCGGCGTAATATTTTTCCTTCGCAAGATCATGCCTGCACGTCATGAATGCGTGTACGGGTCAAAGTCGCTGTTCAGGACCGACCTGAGACAAGGGGATCCGCCCCTAATGACTTCGCCAAATGCTCCAGGAGCGTGTGCGCGGCACTCGAGAGAATGCGATGCTCGGGATAGATCAACCGAAACCCGAAGTTCACATTCGGGCGGAAGGGCCGCTGTTCGATCCGCCCGCGTGCGACGGCAGAGGCCGTAAACGCATCGACGATGGCAATGCCCACGCCTTCGGCCACCATGGCGCATGCGGCGAAGGACGTCAGCGTCTCCATCCGCGCCACAACATTGATGCCCGCTTCGGCCAGAAGATGGCCGATCTGCTGGCCGGCCATGCTGTTCACCGGCAGGGTAACAAAGGCCTGGTTCTGCAGATCGGCGGGACGCACGACCTTGCGGCTGCAAAGCGGATGGCCCACAGGCATCACGCAGACGCAATCGGAACGAAAAGAGGAGTGGACGGCGACACCCGGATACGAGGCCGGCACCTGGGCGATGCCGATGTCAATATATTGACTGGCGATGCTTTCGACGACGCGCTGCGAATTCTGCGCCTCGAAATTGATATGCAGCGCATCGTGACGATCGAGGAATGTCTTGATCGCGCGCGGCACGGCGCCATAGCACAAGGCCGGCATCGCCAGAATGCGCAGATGACCACGGCGCATCTGCCGAATTTCCTGTGCCGCCTTGGCAAGGCGATCGAGGCCGGTATAGCTGCGCGTCAATTCCTCATAGAAAGCCGAGCCCTCCGGCGTGATGAACAAACGCTTTTTGTCGCGCACGAACAGCGCAAAGCCGATCTCGCGCTCGAAATCGGCCAGGCTGCGGCTGACGCCGGGCTGCGAAATGTTGAGCAACTTGGCCGCGCCGGTGATGCTTCCGGCAGACACGATGGCGCTGAAGACTTCGAGCTGGTGCGGTTTCAGGCGTCGGGGAGCACCCACATCGGCAGCCCGGCCTGCGTTGACTGGACTTGCCTTGACTGGACTTGCCTTGACCGGACCTGCCTTGGCCGGACCTGCCTTGGCCTTCGACGGCGGCTGACGTGGTCTGTCCTTCACGACAAACTCCATTCTGCATCAAATGTCTTCGAAGCAAGCATCAGCATCCAGCCAGCATCAACGCAGGGCTATCATCTGTTCCGGCTCTTGACCACCGTGCGGATGGCGAAGTTCGACTGGATCCGCGCGACGCCCGGCAGCTGCGACAGGACCTCCGTGTGGATGCGTTCGTAGTCCGAAGCGTTGCGCGTCTCGACGCGCAAGACGTAATCCGACAGTCCCGACATCAGATCGCACTGGCAAACCTCGGGGCACCGGCGCACCGCGGCTTCAAAGCGCCGCAGGAATTCATCGGTCTGGCGTTCGAGCGTGACTTGAACGATGACGACCGTCGTGCGGCTGTCTGTCGGCTCATCAAGCAACACCGTATAGCCGCGAATCACGCCGGAGCTTTCCAGCAGGCGAAGTCGCCGCAGGCACGCCGACTGGGAAAGGCCGACTTCCGCCGCCAGCCTGGCATTGGTCATCCGCGCGTCCAGGCGCAGCAGGCGGATAATGGACTCATCGAGAGCGTCAAGGGCCGCCACGCAATTTTCTCCCATTATTCGCATGAAATTGCGAAGAATTATCAACTTTCGCTAAATATGCGATATTTTGCAATGAAATCAACAATTCATGCGAATAGAATAGTCCGGCTGCATGCATTCCGGGGGCTATTTCATATGAAGGTGCTCGTTCTCGGCGCGGGCGTCATTGGCGTGACCACGGCCTATTATCTCGCCAGGGCGGGACACGAGGTGACAGTCATCGATCGCCAATCGTCTGCCGGGCTGGAGACGAGCTTCGCCAACGCCGGCGAAATCTCGCCAGGTTATGCATCGCCCTGGGCCGGCCCCGGCGTGCCGCTGAAGGCATTCAAATGGCTGACGATGAAGAATGGGCCGTTGGTCATCCATCCCAAGGCCGATCCGGCGATGTGGCGATGGATGTTCCAGATGCTGCGCAACTGCAACAAGACCAGCTACCGCATCAACAAGAGCCGGATGGTTCGTCTCGCCGAGTACAGCCGCGATTGTCTGCGCGCATTGCGCCACGACATCGGCCTTGCTTACGACGAGCGCCAGCAAGGCACCCTCCAGTTGTTTCGTCAATCGAAGCAGCTCGAAAATGCCGCTGCCGATATCGCCATCCTGAAGGAGTTCGGGGTTCCCTTTGAAATGCTCGATCCGGCGGGCTGCGTTGCCGCGGAACCGGCGCTCGCGCTGGTTCGCGGCAAGATCGCGGGGGGCCTGCGACTGCCGGGCGACGAAACCGGCGACTGCTACATGTTCACGCAAAAGCTGGCTGGAATCTGCGAGAGCCTGGGTGTGCGCTTTCTCCACAATGTCACCATCGAGAAGCTTGTCGTCGGCGATACGAAGCTCAATCACGTCGTGACAACGTCCGGTTTGCTCTCCGCAGACGCCGTGGTCGTTGCGTGCGGCAGCTATTCAACATCCTTGATGAAAGACATCGGCGTTTCCCTGCCGGTCTATCCGGTCAAGGGATATTCGATCACGCTGCCGATCGCGGATCCCGCGGCCGCGCCGGTATCGACCGTGATGGATGAAACCTACAAAATCGCGATTACACGGCTTGGCGATCGCATCCGCGTCGGCGGCACGGCCGAACTGTCCGGCTTCAACCTGGAGCTTAATTCGGCGCGGCGCCGAACCCTGGAGCACTCCGTCTCCGATCTCTTCCCCGGAGCCGGCGATTTGGCGCGCTCGACGTTCTGGACCGGCCTCCGCCCGATGACGCCCGATGGCACGCCGGTCATCGGTCCAACTTCAATTCGAAATCTTTATCTCAATACGGGTCACGGAACGCTCGGCTGGACGATGGCATGCGGCGCAGGACGATTGTTGTCGGACATGCTCAACGGCGCGCCGCCCGAGATCGATGCGACCGACTACGCCTTGCGCCGGTATCTTTAGACGAGCGATCCGAACCTGCTCAGCCTCAATCCAATCCCAGCTTGAACAGTTTCGACGCATTGCTGCGGCCGATCTTGCGACGGTCTTCTTCGCTGATGGTTGCGGCATCGAACCAGTCGCAGGCGTGGTCGATGTTCTCGAACGGCCAATCGGTCGAGAACAGCACGCGGTCGGAGCCGACTTCGAGCATGGTGTTGATCAGCGCCTGGGTGCGGAAATTGCCCGAGGTCGTGATCCAGAAATTCTCCTGGAAATACTCGCCGATGTTGCGCTTGGCCTTGTGCTTCTTCGGCGTCTTGACCCAGGCGTTGCGATTGTCGACCCGCCACATGGAAAACGGCAGGCCCTCGCCCATATGGCCGATGACGATCTTCAGCTTCGGATGCTCGTCGAAGAGCCCCGAGCCCATCAGCCGCAGGGAGTGCACCGCCGTCTCCTGGCCGAAGGCCCAGGTCGGGCCCATCAGCCATTCGGCGCCCTTGTAGATCTGCGCCCAGCTGTCGATCGGGTTGCGCGGATGCAGGTAGAACGGCAGATCGAGCTTCTCGGTCTCGGCCCAGAAGGGGCGATATTGCGGCAGGTCGTAATACAGACAGGTCTCGGCATCGCCCGCATTGGAGAAGCCGTTGACGAGCGAGCCTTTGAAACCGAAATCCTTGGCGCAGCGCTGCAACTCGCGGATGGCGAGATCGCAATCCTGCAGCGGCAGGGCGGCGAGGCCCTGGAAACGATCAGGCCGCTTGGCGACTTCCTCGGCGAGAAAATCATTGGCGCGGCGGGCCATATCATTTGCTTTCTTAACGTCGTGAATGGCCTGCACGGCAGGCGCATTGAAGGACAGCAGCATCATTTCCATGCCGTGCTTGTCCATCAGCTTGAGGCGACGGTCCTGGATGTCGAGCAGGCGGCTCTCCAGCTCGGGACCATACTCGGGCGGCACGAACGGCAGGGAGTCGCTTAGTGTTTCCCGGAGCGCGAAATGTTCCTCGAGACCGATCTTGCCCTGCATGGTTGCCTCCACTCAAATCTTCCGTGCGATTGCACCTATTTGCGACTGAGCACAAGGAAATGTCAATGCACCGCGTCGAACTGCGCGCGTCCGCAATCATTTCAATTAAAAATCGCAGCAAAAATCGATGCAAAAACAATTTGCCCTGCGGCAAAGTTTCCGCTTCAAGGGAAGCGCTGACGAAACGGGGGTTTTTATGCGCAATAGGATGGCTTGCTTGATGCTGGCTGCGGCCGGCTTTTCTTCGTTCATGGCTCTGGCCGCGCGAGCGGATGCGCAGCTCGATCGTGGCCGCTATCTGGTGAATAGCGTGGTTGCCTGCGGCAACTGCCACACGCCGAAAGGACCGGACGGCAAGCCGAACGGCCCCGAACTGTCCGGCGGCGAGCCGATCAATTCGCCGGTGTTCAGCGCTTATCCTGCGAATATCACACCCGATATGGAAACCGGCATCGGCAAATGGACGGACGCGCAGATCATCGACGCCATCCGCAACGGCCGCAGGCCGGACGGCACCATCATCGGGCCACCGATGGCGATCGCTTTCTACCGCGAAATGTCCGACACCGATGTGAAGGCGATCGTCGCCTATCTTCGGCAGGTCAAGCCGGTGTCTCACAAGGTCGCGAAATCGACCTATAAGATTCCGCTGCCGCCATCCTATGGCCCGGAGGTGAAGAGCGTGCCCGATACGCCGCGCAGCGACAAGGTTGCCTATGGCCACTACCTCGCCAACGGGCTCGGTCATTGCATGGATTGCCACACACCGCTGGTGCGCGGCCGCAACGACATGAGCCGGGTCGGCGCCGGCGGCAACACATTCGGCGCACCGGGCGGCAACGGAGTGCTCACCTCGCCCAACCTGACCCCCGCCAACAAGAACGGCGTGGCGGGCTGGACAGACGCGCAGGTGAAGACCGCGATCACCAAGGGCGTGCGGCCGGATGGCGGCGCCATCGTGCCGCTGATGGCCTTCGCTTGGTACAAGGACATTTCCGCCGATGACCAGGACGCGCTGGTCGCCTATATTCGCAGCCTGAAGCCGGCCGAATAGCGCCGGCAGGCGCCATTGGAGGGACTAGGCTTGGCATTGCAGACGCAGACGATTGCCGAGCCGGCACGGCAGATACCCGTGGCTTATGACGCTGACGTTGTGGTCGTCGGCGCCGGGCCCGGCGGTTTCGCCGCAGCGCTGCAGGCGGCGCGGATGGGCGCCAGGGTCGTGCTCGTCGAGCGTTTCGACATGCCCGGCGGCGTCCACACTTCCGGCCTGCAAGGGTCCGCCGGCCCTGGCGTCGGCGGCATCCACACCGAGCTGATGCAGCGCTTCGCCGCGCAGGGCTATATCTATACGGCGACGCAGGACACGCTTTCGGACTGGGCCGGCAATCCGCTGTCTCACTACGAGCGCTATCTCAAGCCCGACGCCAGCTTCACCCGCCAGAGTTTTAATCCCGAAGGCGCCGGCAGCGTCATGGCGACGATGCTGCAGGAAGCCGGCGTCACGGCGCTCTACGGCACCTCTTTCGTCGACACGATCGTCGACAAGGGCTCCGGCAACGATACGATCAAGGCGATCGTGGTCGAGAATGCCTCAGGCCGGCAGGCGATCACCGGCAGGATTTTCATCGAGGGGTCAGGCACGGCGCAGCTCGCGGCCGCAGCCGGCGTGCCCTTCGTTTCGGGCGGCGGCGGCCAGCCGGCGAGCGCGCAATGGGATGGCATCAACCGTCCCATCCCCGGCGGCCTGCTATGGATCATGAGCGGGATCGAATTTCCGCGCGTCGCTGCGCACCAGAAATCCGCCAACGATCCGATGCTCTCGAAACTGATCGCCGAGGCCAGCGCCGCCGGCGACCTGCCGCCGGGCCTCTACCGTCCGCGCATGGGCGGCAAGAACATCTACGGGCATATCTATATCGGCCATCCGACCATCGACATGAGCCCGATGCAGACGGACGGTAGTTTCATTCTCTGGCAGAACGTGCCCTACGAATGGGCGCTGCGCATGGACGAGAGTGCCGACGACGATGCGAGAGCCAAGCGCGAACTGCGCGCCTTCATCGACGCCGAAGTGACGTTCCTGAAGAAGTACGTGCCTGGCTTCGAGAAAGCCGTGCTGAACAATGTCGGCCGCTTCGTCGGCGTGCGCGACGGCCGCCACCCGATCGGCGAACATGTGTTCTGCCTCGCCGATGTGCTGGCCGGCCGGCGCTTCACTGACGCCGTGACAAAGCCGATCTCGCGTGCCTTCCACTGGGATGAGCATCGCAAGCACGACATCGAAGTGTCCTACCGCTCGTTCCTGCCGAAGCAGATCAACAACCTGCTACTCACTGGTGCGTCGCTGTCGTTCACCTACGACACCATCTTCATGGTGATGCGCAATTTCCCCTGGTGCACGCAGACGGGCGAGATCGCGGGATATGCGGCGGCACGATGCATCGAGAAGAAGATATTGCCGAAAGAACTGGAGTGGCGGGAGCCGTATATTTTTTAGGTGCCGCTGAACAACCAATGTCATTCCCGACGCGCCGAAGGCGCGAGCGGGACACCAGGCGCTGCGACTGCATCTGTCTGCCACGCTGAATCATCAGGTCTGGATCTCCGCTCGCCTGCTGCGCAGGCGTCGGGGATGACACCCATGAACCGCCAACAGTTTCACCGATGCTGCGTCACCGTGTCGATCAGCGCCGGCTTGCCCTTCTTCACCTGCTCCAGCGCGCGCAGCAGCGCCGGGCGGATGTCCTTCGGGTCTTCGATGGGGCCTTCGCCATAGATGCCCATGGAGCGCGCCAGCTTGCCGAAGTCCGGCTCGGGACCATAGAGATCCATGCCGATATGAGCCTTGGTCTCATCAGTGCCGCGCAGGCGGGCCATGCGGATCTGGTGTTCCCAATCGTTGTAATAGGCACGGTTGTTGTACATGACGATGAGCATGGGGATTTCATATTTCGCCAGCACCCAGAGCGCGCCGGCGTCGAACATCAGATCGCCGTCCGGTTGCAGGTCGACGACGAGGCGGCCGGCCTTCTTGTGCGCCAGCGCGACGCCGATCGACATGCCAATCTGCGTCGAGGTGCCGAGTTCGCCACCGGGATGACGGTAGGGCTTGTCGAAGTCCCACAGCTTGCGGACACCGTTCTTCAAGGTATTGGCGGTCAGCACCCAATCGTGGTCCTTGATCACGTCCCAGACCTCCAGCGCCAGGCGGCTGGTGGTGGTTGGCTTTGAGTCCCAGTCCTTTCTGGCGTCGTCCTGCCATTTGGCCCAGGTCTCGCCGTGGCGCTTGCCGACAGCAGCGGTGCGGTCCTTGATTTTTGCGGCAAGCCTGCTATCGCCCTTGATGCGCTTGTCGAGCACGTCGATCAGCGCCGGCACGCCGAGCGTTGTATCGCCGAGCGCGCGCACGCTGCACGGCTGCATGCGGCAATAGTCGAACGACCATTTGCTCATGCCGAGTTCCGCAAAGCCCATCTCGACCCAGTCGGCATTGTCATTGACCAGCGGCGTCAGTTCGCGCTTGGTCGAATTGAGTTCGTGCGTCGCCTTCTCCCAGTCCTTGACGTCGAGGCCCATGACCAGATCGACGCCCTTGAGCGCGCCCTTGTCGAGGCTGACACACAGCGGATGCCTGTTGGGAAAGTTGAGCGAGTTGTTGAGGTCCCAGACGCCGGCGCCGACGGTTTCGGCCAGCCGCACCATGTTCTCGAAACTGCCGGCGCGGCGGCCGGCGTAATCGGGCATCAGCAGCGGCTTGTCGGCGGCGAGCAGCTTGTCGGCAATCGTCTCGATCGCCTTTGGATCGGGCATCATCAGCGCGGGCGTCGCCACCGATTCCTTCGGCGGCAGCATGATGTCCTTGGTCAGCGGCGCTTCCTGCAGTGCCGCGTCGTAGCACATATAGATCGGCCCCTGCGGCTGGGTGGTCATCACCGAATAGGCGCGCGCGAAGCTTTCCGGCACGCCCTCGATGGCTGTCGGCTGGTAGTCCCACTTCACGTAGTCGCGCACCGCATTGCCCTGCACCAGCGCCGTATGGGTCCAGTCGATGTGCGGCCGCCGCTTGCCCTCGTCCATCGGCCCGGTCGCGCCCATGATGAAGATCGGCACGCGGTCGATATAGGCGTAGTAAATCGCCATGCAGGAATGCAGCAGGCCGACCAGATTGTGCAGGATGACGGCGCCGGGCTTGCCCGAGGCCTTGGCGAAGCCATGGGCGATCTGCACCGCGATTTCCTCGTGGTTGCAGAGCATCATCTGCGGGTCGTTCTTGCCGTAATTGACCAGCGAATCATGCAGGCCGCGAAAACTGGCGCCCGGATTGAGGGTGATGAACTCGAAATCGTATTGCTTGATGAGGTCGACGATGATGTCCGACTGCCAGCCCCGGTAATTGGGAACGATGTTCTTCGACCGGTCTTCCTTCTGATCCTGGCTGTCGGTCATTCTGCGGCTCCTCCCAAAACGCTGGGCTTCTGCCCAGCTTGATCCGCTACCGCCTAATGCCATCGGCCAAGCTATGCAAGTCTGCCTGGCCGGTTTCCCGCCGTCCGCGCGCGCCCGTGGAAACCTTCTCCCAAATCGACAATTTCGCTCGTTTCGCGAGGATTTGCCTTCAGCTGCGAAATCGTCGCACAGTCGCGCCCGGGGTTGCTCACCGATTGCCCGCGCGCGGCAATTCGGCTACATCCGGGTCTGAAATCTTCACTTCCGCAGGGGACATTATGGCCGACAATCATGCTGAGGGCGGACATCCGGACATGGACTATGCCGAACACGAGCGCACCTACGCGCTGTTCCTGAAGCTGACCAAATATGGGGCGATCTTCTGCATCGCGCTCATCATCCTGTTGGCAATTACCACGCTCTGATCCGTCGCGTCCGGGCCGAACCCATTGGGGCGGGTCGGGACGGCACGTCGGACATAACTCTCGCCAATTCAGATTTGCCAGATCGGTGCGACGGTTCCGCCGCGCCGCAATTCAAAATCAACCACATTTCCGCGCTGGCGGACCTGACCGCCTCGAACATCGGAGCCTTGCATGCGCATAGCTGTTCCAGTTGAAACCGAGGGCCAGGAGACGCGCGTCGCCGCGACCCCGGAGACGGTGAAGAAATTCATCGGCCTGGGCGCCGATGTCACCGTCCAGAGCGGTGCAGGCGCGGCGTCCGGCATTCCCGACGCGGATTTTGAGGCGGCCGGCGCAAAAATCGCCGCAACCGCCCAGGACACGTTCGCCAATGCGGATATCGTGCTGGCGGTGCGGCGGCCGCAGGCAGCAGCCCTGGCCGGCGTCGCCAGGGGCGCCGCGGTCGTCGCCACCATGGACCCCTATGGCAATGAGGCGGCCTTGACCGGCCTCGCCGGAACGGGCGTCAACGCCTTCGCCATGGAATTCATGCCGCGTATCACCCGCGCCCAGTCCATGGATATTCTCTCCTCGCAAGCTAACCTCGCCGGCTACCGGGCCGTCATCGACGGCGCCTCCGAATATGGCCGCGCCCTGCCGATGATGATGACCGCCGCCGGCACCGTGCCGGCAGCGCGGATTTTCATCATGGGCGTCGGCGTCGCCGGCCTGCAGGCCATCGCCACGGCGCGACGCCTCGGCGCCATCGTCACCGCGACCGACGTGCGGCCGGCCACCAAGGAACAGGTCGAATCGCTCGGCGCCAAGTTCCTCGCCGTCGAGGACGAGGAATTTCAGCAGGCGCAGACCGCCGGCGGCTATGCCAAGGAAATGTCCAAGGATTACCAGGCGAAGCAGGCGGCGCTCACCGCCAGCCATATCGCCAAGCAGGACATCGTCATCACCACGGCGCTGATCCCCGGCCGGCCGGCGCCGAAGCTGATCTCGGCCGACATGGTCAGATCCATGCGCCCCGGCTCGGTCATCGTCGATCTCGCCGTCGAGCGCGGCGGCAATTGCGAACTGGCGAGGCCCGGCGAGGTTTATGTCACCGACAACGGCGTCAAGATCGTCGGCCATCTCAACGTCCCCGGCCGGCTCGCCGCCACCGCCTCCTCCCTCTACGCGAAGAACCTCTTCGCCTTCGTCGAAACCATGATCGACAAGGAAAAGAAGACGGTCGCGATCAACTGGGACGACGAACTCGTCAAGGCGACGCTGCTGACCAGGGACGGCGCGGTCGTCCACCCGAATTTCCAGCCCAAATCAGAACCGACGGCGTGAGGGTAATCCGATGGCCAACGAAGCAAGCAAACAATTTGTAGATGCTGTCACCGCCGCCGCGCAGAACTATGCCGACACGCTCTCTGCCGCAGCCGGCAGCGCAGCCCATGCCGCCTCGGGTGGCGCGATCGATCCCTTCGTCTTCCGTCTCGCCATTTTCGTCATGGCGGTCTTCGTCGGCTATTACGTCGTCTGGTCGGTGACGCCGGCGCTGCATACGCCGCTGATGTCGGTGACCAATGCGATCTCGTCGGTCATCGTCGTCGGCGCGCTGCTCTCGGTCGGCGTCGATGCCTCGACACCGGGCGATGACGGTCCGCTGTGGGCGCGCATCTTCGGCTTCATCGCGCTCATCCTGGCCTGCGTGAACATATTCGGCGGCTTCCTCGTCACCGAACGCATGCTCTCCATGTACAAGAAGAAGGGCTGAAGCGAATGAACGCCAATCTCGCCGCCCTGCTCTATCTCGTCTCGGGCATTCTGTTCATCCTGTCGCTGCGCGGCCTGTCGTCGCCGGCAAGTTCACGCCAGGGCAACCTGTTCGGCATGATCGGCATGGCCATCGCGGTCGTGACGACACTTGCCTATAAGGCGCCGTCGGGCCTGTCGGCCTGGGTGCTGGTCATCCTCGGCATCGCCATCGGCGGCGGTATCGGCGCCTGGCGCGCCCGCACCGTGAAGATGACCGATATGCCGCAGCTGGTCGCCTTCTTCCATGCGCTCGTCGGCCTCGCCGCCGTGCTGGTCGCTGCCGGTGCGCTCTACGCACCGCAGGCTTTCGGCATCGGCTCGGTCGGCGCTATTCACGGCGCCAGCCTGGTGGAAATGTCGCTGGGCGCCGCCATCGGCGCCATCACCTTCACCGGCTCGATCATCGCCTTCGCCAAGCTCGACGGACGCATGTCGGGCAAGCCGATCCTGCTGCCGCAGCGCCATGCCATCAACATCGCGCTCGCCGCCGCCGCCGTCATCCTGATCGGCATCTTCATGGCGACGGAGAGCCATGTTGCCTTCTGGCTGATCGTACTCGCGGCCTTCGCACTGGGCGTCCTGCTCATCGTCCCCATCGGCGGCGCCGACATGCCGGTCGTCGTGTCGATGCTGAACTCCTATTCTGGCTGGGCCGCGGCCGGCATCGGCTTCACGCTCGGCAATCTGGCGCTGATCATCACCGGCGCGCTCGTCGGCTCGTCGGGCGCCATCCTCAGCTACATCATGTGCAAGGGCATGAACCGCTCGTTCATCTCGGTCATCCTCGGCGGCTTCGGCGGCGAGACGGATGCGGGTGCAGCCGGTGCGGTCGAGACGCGCCCGGTCAAGCAGGGCTCGGCGGAAGATGCAGCCTACATCATGAAGAACGCCGGCAAGGTCATCATCGTGCCGGGCTACGGCATGGCGGTGGCACAGGCGCAGCATGCGCTACGCGAAATGGCTGACCTTCTGAAGAAGGAAGGCGTCGACGTCTCCTACGCCATTCATCCAGTGGCGGGCCGCATGCCGGGCCACATGAACGTGCTGCTGGCGGAAGCCAACGTGCCTTACGACGAAGTGTTCGAGCTGGAAGACATCAACTCGGAATTCGCCCAGGCGGATGTCGCTTTCGTGATCGGCGCCAACGACGTGACCAACCCGTCGGCCAAGACCGACCCCAAGTCGCCGATCTTCGGCATGCCGATTCTCGACGTCGAGAAGGCGAAGACCGTGCTGTTCATCAAGCGCGGCATGGGCTCGGGCTACGCCGGCGTGGAGAACGAGCTGTTCTTCAAGGACAATACGATGATGCTCTTCGCCGATGCCAAGAAGATGGTCGAGAACATCGTCAAGGCGCTCGGGCATTAAGCCGGCCTGATGCGCTGGGTCAGAGGGCTGCTTTACGTCGTCATCGCAGCCTATCTCGGCGCGTCGGGTTTCCTCTACGTCAGGCAGCGGGATATTCTCTATCGTCCCAATGTCACGGCGGCGGCCGTTCCCCTTGCTACCCTGCCGGGCGTCACGGCGAAGCAGATCAAGACCGCCGACGGCGAAACGCTGGCGGCCTGGTTCGTGCCGCCGCGCAATAACAAGCCGATCCTGCTCTATCTGCATGGCAATGGCGGCAATCTGGCCAATCGCACCCGCCGCTTCGCGCTGATGACGGCGCAAGGCGCGGGGTTGCTGGCGATCGACTGGCGCGGCTATGGCGGCTCGACCGGTTCACCCAGCGAGGACGGCCTCATGCGCGACGCCGAGGCGGCCTATCGGTCGGCGCTCGAAACGGTGAGGACGCCCAGGCGCATCGTAATCGTCGGCGAATCGCTGGGAAGCGGCCCCGCCGTGATGCTTGCAGCCTATCTCGACTGCGCCGGGCTCATCCTCGATTCGGCCTATTCATCCATCCTGGATGTGGCATCGGAGCAGTACTGGATGTTCCCGGTGCGTCTCCTGCTCGCCGATCAATACCGGTCGGATCTGCGCATCGCCGAGATCAGGGCGCCGCTGCTTGCCATGCACGGCGATCAGGATCGCATCGTGCCCATCAAGTTCGGCGAACGGCTGTTTGCGCTTGCGCCACAGCCGAAGGAATTCATCCGCGTGCCGGGGCGGGACCATCTGGTGCTGGCACTGGACGACGTCTGGCCGCGCGTCCTCGCCTGGATCGACAGGTTGCCGAGCCCATAAGGTCCAGGCTCACACCCGGCCGACGCGCGACTGGCCTTCCTTGGCGAACTGATTGCTCGGGTTGACGATCAGCGCGCGGTTATAGCTTTCCGCCGCCTTCTGCTTGTCGCCCTTGCGCTCATAGGCGAGGCCGAGGCCGGCCCAGGCGTCGGCATTCTGGTTGTTGATGTTGAGCGCGGCGTTGAAATCCTCGATCGCCGCGTCGTATTTGCCGACGATCGTCAGGCTCTGGCCGCGCGCCTGATAGGGCGGCGCGTTGAAGGGGTCGCGATCGATCGCATTGTCGAAATCGGTGATGGCCTTGGCGTGTTCGCCGTTGCGCTGATAGATCAGGCCGCGCGCATGAAAGGCCTGCGCCTGTTCGGGGTTGAGGCGGATCGCATTGTTGAGATCGCTCATCGCCTGGTCGAGCTGGTTTTGCGCGCGCAGCAGATTGGCGCGCGCCAGATAGGCCGGCGCATGGCGCGGATTGGCCTCGATGGCGCGGGAGAAATCCGCCAGCGCCTGGTCATTGCGGCCAATTTGCCGATAGGCGAGGCCGCGATTGGTATAGCCCGGCGCGTGCTGCGGATCGATCTTCACCACCTGGCTGAAATCGGCGATGGCTTCCTGATAGCGGCCGCAACGCGCATAGGCGGCGCCGCGCGTGTTATAGGCCTGGGCATCATTGGGATTGCGCTGGATGACTTCGGTCAGCGAGGCGACATTGGTCTGGATCGCGGCGCAGTCTTCGCTGATTTCGCTCGCCGGCGTCCCTCGCGAACCGAGACTGCCGACACTTTCACAGCCGGCGAGCGCCAGCGCCAGAACGGCAGCAACCGCAAAAAATCCCGGGCGCCGCAGGCCCGGCGCGTGTTCAGCTTGTGTTATCGACATGACGCTGAATTACTTTCTTTGAACCGACCCTTGAGCTTTCACTCTGCCAGACATCCCCTTTGGCCATGCAAGACGGCGTTAATGAGACGGCTCGTTGCGGTATAACGCTTTCCGACCCACCTGGATCGGGACGACAAGTTACAAAATATCACGGCGCCCGGACGGAACGATCCGCGGGCGCCATTGATAAAAAACGCATAAATGTTTAACGCGGCGTTAACCGTGTTCAGCGGGCGCCCATCACGGGCTTCGGCTTCATGGGAATAAGGCCTTCGCGCTGCATTTTCTTGCGGGCGAGCTTGCGGGCGCGGCGGACGGCTTCCGCCTTTTCGCGGGCGCGCTTTTCGGAGGGCTTCTCGTAATGGCCGCGCAGCTTCATCTCGCGGAAAATACCTTCCCGCTGCATTTTCTTTTTCAGGGCCTTCAGCGCCTGGTCAACATTGTTGTCACGAACGAGAACTTGCACTCGCTGATCCTGTCTCGATGAGCCCCTTGAAACTGCAGCTTGAAACCGCAGTTCGGGCCCTGCTAAGGGAAAAATCTGCCGTCGGCGCGACGGGGCGCCGAACCGTGGCGGGCGAAGTAGCAGAATCACCCCGCAGTGTCCAGCAAAACTGGCGTTTTTTCACGGCAAAATCAGCCGGATTATACTGGCAATAGTACTGGCAACAGCACTGGCAATAGCACTGGATTGTCAGACTCTGTGTCGCTTCCACCGGCCAATTGCTCCAACCGGGAGTCTTGTCTAGGTTTGGCTCACAAATATAGCACCGGGAGTGAAACCATGACCGATCCGAAGCCTGCCTACCGTGCCAATCTCGCCGACCTCCCGGTGCTGCAGGTCAAACCGGCCCACAAGGACAATACAGCCGCATTCAACCTGCAGATGATCAGCGGCATGGAATCCAGCGTCATGATCGCCAATCGCGATGGCGGCTATCATACCAAGCCGCATTTCCACGATTCCGAGCAGATCAACTGGATCATGGAAGGAGAGATCTGGTTTTTCGTCGACGGGCGTGGATTTCGCTGCAAGCCCGGCGATTTCATGCGCATTCCGCGCGGCAAGACCCATTGGGCCTGGAACAGAGGCCCGGCAAAATGCCGGATTCTCGAAGTGCATACGCCGCCGCTGACCGGCGAGGCCGATCTCAACAGCGCCTGCAGGCGCCTGCTCGGCGCCGATGACGATCAGTCGAAATATCGCGGCGTGCCCAATCAGTGGGGACCGTTCGACCAGGCCGAGGTTGACGCCATCGAAGCCCGGGCCGTCGCCGAGGAAGGCTGATTATTGGAGGTTGTCGTCCGGCAGGACGCGGGTGACGTGACCCATTTTCCGGCCGGGCCGCGCCTCGTGCTTGCCGTAGATGTGCAAGGAGGCCGCGCCGTCGCCGAGAACATCACGCCAAAGATTGGCGTCCTCGCCGATCAGATTGTTCATTTCGATCCGGCCATGGCGACGCGGCGAACCTAAAGGCCAGCCGCAGATGGCGCGGATATGCTGGGAAAACTGCGACGTCACGGCGCCGTCGATCGTCCAATGCCCCGAATTATGAACCCGCGGCGCGATTTCGTTGACGACCAACTGTTCGATCGACGAGCCGTCGATCTGCCGTTCCTCGACCACGAACATTTCCACCGCGATGACGCCGATATAGTTCAACGCGTCGACGATCCTGCGTGTCAGCGCTATCGCCTCGTTGGCCGTGGCATTGGCGATGCGCGCCGGCACCAGGGTGCGGCTCAGGATATGGTGATCGTGCTCGTTCTCGCAGACGTCCCAGGCCGCAAACGAGCCGTCGGCTCCGCGCGCCGCGATGACCGATATCTCGCGCACAAAGGGAACGACGCCTTCCAGGATACAGGGGTGGCCGCCCAGGCTGCGAAACGCACTGGCGAGGTCGGCGCCCTCCCGCACCAGCGCCTGCCCCTTGCCGTCATAGCCGAAGCGGCGCGTTTTTAGAATGGACGGGCGGCCGATCTGCGCCACCGCCCGCGCCAGACTGCCGCCGTCCTCGACCGCCCGGTAGGGCGCAGTGGGAATGCCGATGCTATTGAGAAAGTCCTTTTCGACGAGCCGGTCCTGGGTTGTCACCAGCGCCGTGCTATCGGGCAAAACCGGCAATCGGGCCGACAGAAAGGCGGCCGTATCGGCCGGCACGTTCTCGAATTCGTAGGTGACGACCGAAACTGCCGCGGCGAACTCCGCCAGCGCCGCTGTGTCCTCATAAGCGGCGATCGTCGAATGCGCGGCGACATCGCAGGCCGGTCCGCTTTCGGGGGCATAAATATGTGTCTTCAACCCGAGACTGGAAGCGGCCATGGCCAGCATCCGTCCGAGCTGGCCGGAGCCCAGAATGCCGATGGTTGCGCCGGGCGCGATGGCCGGCAATGTTATCGTCTGGCGAACCAT
Source organism: Terripilifer ovatus (assembly GCA_029222685.1). GTDB lineage: Bacteria > Pseudomonadota > Alphaproteobacteria > Rhizobiales > Beijerinckiaceae > Terripilifer > Terripilifer ovatus. Next base: position 373,749 of record JARHVB010000014.1, read on the forward strand.
TCTACTCTCAATGCTTTCCAACTGGCTTTCCGGCCGGCAGCGCCGAATCATCCGGGATTTCGGCGACCGACGCACTCTGGGAGGCGCGCCAGATATCCAGGCGGCCGGCGAGCGCCTCGTCGTGAAGCGCCAGAACCGCGGCGGCCAGGAGAGCCGCATTGATCGCCCCCGCCCGGCCGATGGCGAGCGTGCCGACCGGAATGCCGCCCGGCATCTGGACGATGGACAAAAGCGAATCCATGCCTGACAGGGCCCTGGATTCGACCGGCACGCCGAAAACCGGCAGGGAGGTCATGGCTGCGGTCATGCCGGGCAGATGAGCGGCGCCGCCGGCGCCGGCGATGACGACCTTGAAACCACTCTGCCTGGCGCCTTTGGCGAAAGCCACGAGCCGGTCTGGCGTCCGGTGAGCCGAAACGATCAGCGCCTTGTGCCCTATATCGAGAGCTGCAAGGGTATCAGCCGCATGCCGCATCGTATCCCAGTCGGATTGGCTTCCCATAATAATGGCGACCGGTGCTGGTTTTTGAGCCAATGAAATTCCCCGTGGGAAGGCAGGAGCAGGATAGAAAGCTGGCGGAGATAGACGAAGCACCCCCCGCCCGCAAGCCAAAGCGGGATTTTAGGCAAAACCGGCGGTTCAGGCGATGATATCGGGTGTAATCTGGTCCTCAAGCATCTGTATGCGGTCACGAAGCACGAGCTTGCGCTTTTTCAGGCGCTGAAGCTGCAGTTGATCGAGGCTTCCGACCGACTGCAGCGCGACAATGGCAGCGTCGAGATCGCGATGTTCCTCGCGCAGCCGGTCGAGTTCGGCCTGAAAAGCCGCGCGCTCCTCATCATTCATCCTGCCGGGCATGGTCTTCCGTCGATCGCGAACGCTGGACGCCATTGAGCCAGACATGATGTCTCGGCGCAACGCGCATGACAGCGCGCAATACAGGATTTTGGCCGAATCAGCGAGCCCCGCACGTCCGTCACGTGTCTGTCATTCAGGGGTCGTGCAGGCGTCATTTTTACGCAACCATTATTGATGATTCTGCTTGAGGCTCTGCGAATCTGTGACACACTGATACGTCCGCAACACCGAAAGGAGATGCAGGATGTCAATGGCAAGCCACATCGCTGAACTAGAACGCCGGCATACGGTGCTAGAAAAACAGATCGAGGCCACCAGCCTAAGCCCAGCTTCCGACCCCCTGAAAATCGCGGAACTCAAACGAAAGAAGCTCAAGCTCAAGGATGAGATCGAAAAGCTTCGCCTGATCGAAAAATCCCCGACCGTTCACTAGAGGACGGGTATTCCTTCGGAATCCGCCAATTCCGCACGATGCTTCAAACATCTGCTAGCTGGGCGAGTGGCCATGTGTGCCGCTCGCTTGTGCTAAAATCCACTTCCGACTGATGGGATCAATTGGCCTTTGGCAGGCATTCCTGCCAGAAGGTCTTTTGGAGGATTTGCACGAACGTCCTACGGACGGGCGCCGAAGGATCAGTGACGGCTGCCTGGCGGAGGCTCCATGCCAGGCCAGGCAATGCCGCTCAGGAGCAGGTCGACCTGACCGGCCGGCAGATGCTTGACCAGCATGGCGAGGCCGGCGGCGACCTCGATCTGCGCATTCGCCATTTCGCGGATCATGGTGACCTGATCGAGGTGCTCGCCGCTTACGGAAGCGGACGCAAGCCGCAGCTCATCCACCGCCCGGGTCATTTCCTTTGCGGCACGTTCAAGATGGTCGCTGGCCATGTCGAGCGCCTTGCTGCAACCGTCCAACATTGGCCATATCTCCGAGGGCTGGGGCGACCTCCGCTCCAGCTGAAGACAAGTGTGCTTCAAAATCAGTCGATTACCTATGCCCAAGGCGTTAGTCACCTGCTAGCGGCTGCGAAACGCCCCCGCACGTTAGATGGCGCTAAATTAAGACTCTCAATTTGCTCCGAATTGGCCCATAATACGTTATACGATGAACTAACGTGCTAAATCCTCGTAAACATGCTCGATAGTCCTCAGCAAAGGCCAGCTTCCTCCGAATCCTCTCGGCGAGAGGTCGAGGCGGTATTGTCGGATGTGCTGGCCCATCCGGATTTTGCCGCGTCGAACCGGCTCAGCGCTTTTCTGAAATTCATCGTCACAGAGACGCTCGAAGGCCGCGCGGACCGGCTCAAAGCCTTTAGCATAGCCGTTACCGTTTACGGTCGCGACGAGACCTTCGATCCGCAGGCCAATTCGATCGTGCGGGTGGAGGCGACGCGGCTGCGGCGTATGCTGGATCGGTATTTCCGCGACGAGGGCAAAGACGCTCCAGTCGAGATCCGCATTCCCAAAGGCCGGTATGTCCCGGAATTCGTCCGCAGGGGTGAAACCGATTCCCGGCGCGCCGCGGCCGGCGCGGCCCCGGAAACGCCGCGGCCCCCGCCCCCGAGGCCGAGATCACGACTGCGCCTGGCGCTCATGGCGTTGGTTCCCGTCGCCCTGATCGCCGGGGGTGTTCTTGGCTGGCTTTATTTTGACGGCCCCGACTCCAAGCCGGCACCCCTCAAAGCGGCAGAGGTCGAACTCAACGATGTCCAGGACATGTTCCGTTCGACGGAACCGACCATTGCGGTCGTTGTGCGCGAGACGGCGAATCCCGTGCTGCAGCGCCTGGCAAGCCGGATCAAGGATGCGATCGAGCATGAATTAGAACGCGCCGACGACGTGTCGATCATCGAACGCATCGGCGACGGCGCGACCCAGATCGACTATCGGGTCGATCTGGGGGTGGAAGCAGCCGGCGAGAACCTGGCGTCGTTGCGTGTCCGCGTCACCCATGTCGCCAGCGGCGAACTGATCTGGTCGCGCAATCTGAGGGATCTGTCGCTCGATCCCCAGGCGCTCGTCCAGGATCGCCGCCCCTCGGATATAGGACTGGCCATTTCCCGGCCGCACGGCTTGATCTTTTCCGACTTCCGTATCCGGGCCCGGCAGCAGACGGGCGCCAAATCGCCCTATTTCTGCATCATCAAATCGTTCGATTATTTTCAGGATCCGACAATAGCGAGCTACAAGGACGCCCTCGCCTGCCTCGACCAGGCGTTGGCCGTGCGGCCCGAATACGCCAACGCCGTGGCGCTGAAATCGATGATACTGTCGGACGAATATGTGAACCGGCTCAACGGCGTCGACAGCAATCACACGCTCGATGAAGCGTTTGCGACCGCCCGGCGCGCGATTGCGCTCGATCCGCAACACACGCGGCCCTATTACGCGCTGGCGATGGCGCAATTCCTGGCCCAGGATTACGAGGGCTGCAAGGAAAGCCTCCGGCATGCGGTCGAACTCAATCCGTCGGCCGCCTATGCCGTTGCGCGGCAAGGCGCGGTGCTGGTTTTGCGTGGCGAGATCGACAAAGGCAGCGAAATCCTCAATGCCGCAATTCTCGAGAACGAGGTGCTGCGCGACAGCTATGCCTTCTATTTCTTCCTCGTGGCGCTGGTGCACGATGACCGGGTCGGTATCCAGAACTGGGGCCGCGCCGCAGCGGCGACGCAATATCCGCAGACCATGTTGGCCAGCATTATCGCCGCCGACCAGCGTGGCGATCTCGCCACGAAAAATGAATGGGTCGAACAGTTAGGCAAGCGCTTTCCCTATTTCGCCAATGACATCAAGGGCGGGCTCGACCGCATGGGCATGTCAGACCCCTTGAGCGAACGCCTTCTCGGCGATCTTGCCGATGCCGGCGTCAATGTCGGCATTGCCGAACCTCCAAAGAACTAAAACGTCTCGAGCTGGCGCAGGCCGTCCCAGATCAGCTTGACACCGACGCAGAAGGTCAAGGTCTGGATGAGTTTATAGAAGCCTTCCGCAGGCACCTTCCTCACGATCCATACGCCGGCCATGGTAGCGGCAATAGCCAGAGGAAACAGGACCGCCGAAGTTGCCAGGTTGGCGGCCGAAACCTGGCCTAGGTAAATGAATGCGGGGAATTTAATGTAATTGATCACGGCGAAGAAAATCGCCGACGTGCCGGCATAGACGCGCGGCGGCAGTTTCTGCGGCAGCATGACGACCTGATAGGGCGGCCCTCCCGCATTGGCGATGAAACTGGTGAAACCGCAGATCGTCGACCAGACCGAAGCCTTGATGAAAGGCGGCTTGACCGGCACCACGCTCACGCGCCTTTTCCGAAGCATCTGATCCAGGACGAAGACCACGCCGATCAGCCCGACCATGACGAGGACAACACCGCCTGGAACCCGCGCGGCGGTGAAATAGCCGATCAACATGCCGAGCATGCCGCCGGGAAACATCAGCTTCAGATGCGGCCTGGAAACATCGTGGCGGAACGCCCAGACGCCGACGATGTCCTGCACCATCAGGATCGGCAGCAGGATCGCGGCAGCCTGCAACGGCGGCATCACCAGCGCTACCAGCGGCAAAGCGAGCATGCCGATGCCGGAGAAACCGCCCTTGCCCATGCCGAGCAGGATGGTGCCGGGAATCGCCGCAGCGTAGAAATGCCAATCCGTAATCATCTTGCGGTGATCATCTCGCGCAGGCGTCCGGCATAATCGTCATGATCTATGACGCACGAGTTCCGGCGGCACCGGCCTGGCGAAAGCGAAGAATTTCGACAGAATGAAATTCAGGATAGCGGCCGCACCGGAGCCCGCCACCATGCCGGCCGCGATCGACAGACGATCCGTGTCCTGGGCAATCCCCTGATAGGCCAAAGCCGCGAGCACGCCGCAGAAGATCGCATAATTGAAGACGGAAGTAACAGCACTGGCGAGCCCATAGCGCGCGAATTCGCCGATCACGCGCGGGTCTTTCGAGCGGAATGTCCAGGTGCGGTTGAGGAACCATGTCGCAACGACGGCGACGATGATCGCCGGTACGCGCGCCACATAGCCGGAAATTCCGAACGCACCGGCAAAGATCAAGGTCAGACCGGTATCGACGACAAATCCCGCGGCACCGACCAGAGAGAAAACGCCGATCTGCTGCATCAGCGGCGAGCGCCGGGCCCACCTGCCGCGCCAGTCGAATTGTTCGTCACGCACGGCGCTGCGTGCGATGAGAGACATGAACGCGATCATGGTCAGAACGCCGAGGGGGATGAATGTCACTTCGGCAATGTTGCGTGCGACGATGGGAATGATCCAGACCAGTGCCAGGAGCGACTTCTCCCAGGGCCGGAAGCCTTTCTCGACGCCATGGGCGACGACGAAAGCGAGCGCCGGTCCCAAGAGCATCATGTCGTAATCGAGCGCATAGGGTGTGGAGAGCAGCGCGCCCGTCATCAATGCGGCAGCCGCAAGCCTGCGGTCGGCGCGGCCGTACCAGAGCACGGCAACCAGAACGGCACAGAGAGCCGTCGAGACAAATTGAAAGCCGTAAGCCAGCGGAATCGAGCCGCCGAGCATGCGGACGGCAGCAAAGACCGTCTGAATTTTGTGCCAGCCGGTGACACCCTGTTCGGAGATCACCTCGCGCGAAAAGGTCATCATCGCGAAGAAGCCGCGCCAGGTCTCGGCGCCGAACGCCCACCATGTGCCCAGGGTCATGGCCGCAATGGTCACGCCGGCGGCCAGCGCCGTGCGCCAGTAGCCGCCGGCGACAAGCGCCACCGGGATGAGAATGCCGAATTGGGGCTTATAGGCGAGAAGCCCGAACAGGACGCCGGCGAGCAACGGCCGCTGCTTCAGCGCCAGCAAGCCGAACGCCATCAGGCCGGCGGTGAGAAAGCCATTATGGCCATGGCCGATGTTGACGAATACGGCCGGAAAGGCCGCCGCCACGAGCAGGCCGTCGCGAAACGGCGCGATCGAGCGCACCGCCGCGAGATATATCGGCAAGGTCGCGGCCTGCCACAGGATCAGCGACAGAGCATAGGGAAACAGGGCGAAGAATCCGGCAACGACAAGAAAATAGGGCGGATAGCCCCAATGGAAGAAGCCGGAGGTCTGGCTGAAATACTCGCGCTGGCGCTTGTCGTGGGCAACATTGTCGAACGGCTTTTCCGGATGGCCTTCCAGCACGAAGCGGCCGGCGGTCCAGACCTGCGAATAATCCGTGCCCAGCGGCCGGTCGAAGCGGTCGACCCTGCCGTTCGAAGTCGCGAACAGAAAGACCGTCGCGATGGCGTAAAAAGCCAGCAATATGATCGCAATCATGCGCACCCGTTCACGGGTCAGCCAATCGCCAGTGCGCAGCTTTTCGATCATCGGTTCGTTCCGGCCGCCGCGGGGACAGCGGGCGACCGACCCTGCGTCCTTACGGCTAATATTTGGTTGACGGGGCCGCCTGCGGAAAACACAGTCTCAGGAATTCGGTCACAAGAATTCGGCTATATACCGGCAGGCGGCCGGTCAAGCATCGATCTGAGAAACAGGGAGAAAACCATGGCGAGCGGCTATGGCGACGTTTATTCGCAGTGGAAGGCCGACCCTGAGGCATTCTGGGCCGACGCTGCCCGCGAGATCGACTGGATCAAGCCTCCGTCGCAGATCTTCGACACCAGCGCCGGCGTTTACGGGCACTGGTTTCCGGATGCGACCTGCAACACCTGCTACAACGCGCTCGACCGGCATGTCGAGCGCGGCCGCGCCGACCAGACGGCGCTGATCTACGACAGCCCGGTGACGGGCACGCAGCGCAAATTCACCTATCTCGAATTGCGCGACGAGGTGGCGACCCTGGCCGCCGTGCTGCATGAATATGGCGTCGGCAAGGGCGATCGCGTCATTCTTTACATGCCGATGGTTGCCGAAGCGGTCATCGCCATGCTTGCCTGCGCCCGCATCGGCGCAGTGCACTCGGTGGTCTTCGGCGGCTTTGCCGCCAAGGAACTCGCCACCCGCATCGACGACGCCAAGCCGAAAGTTATCCTTACGGCCTCCTGCGGCATCGAGCCCGGACGCATTGTCAAATACAAGCCCCTGCTCGACGGCGCGATCGAACTGGCAACGTGGAAACCGCAGACCGTCATCCTGCTGCAGCGCCCGCAGGAGCAGGCTGAGATGATCGCCGGGCGCGACTATGACTGGGTGGAACTGACCGATGCCGCGAAGGCTGCCGGCGATATGGCCGATTGCGTAGAAGTGGCGGCAACCGATCCGCTCTATATTCTCTATACCTCCGGCACAACCGGTGTTCCCAAAGGCGTGGTGCGCGACAACGGCGGCCATATGGTCGCGCTGCAATGGTCAATGAAAAACCTGTACGGTGTCGAGCCGGGCGAAGTCTTCTGGGCGGCATCCGATGTCGGCTGGGTCGTCGGCCACAGCTATATCGTCTATGGGCCGCTGCTCTACGGTGCGACGGCGATTTGCTTTGAAGGCAAGCCGATCGGCACGCCCGATGCCGGAACCTATTGGCGCATCATCGCCGAACACAATGTGGCGGCCATGTTCACCGCGCCGACGGCCTTCCGCGCCATCAGGAAGGAAGATCCCGACGCACTGTTGCTGAAGAAGTACAAGCTGTCGAAATTCCGCACCCTGTTCCTCGCCGGCGAGCGAGCCGATCCGGCAACGCTCGAATGGGCGGAGAAGACGCTCGGTGTTCCCATTATCGATCACTGGTGGCAGACGGAAACCGGCTGGCCGATCATCGCCAATCCGGTCGGCCTCGGCCTGTTGCCGGTCAAGCACGGTTCGCCGACCGTGCCGCTGCCCGGCTGGGATGTGCGCGTTGTCGATGAGGCGTCAAAGCCCGTGGCCGATGGAGCCATGGGCTCGATCGTCATCAAGCTGCCGCTGCCACCGGGCGCGCTGCCGACCTTGTGGCAGGACGATGAACGCATGCGCGAAAGCTATCTCAGCGAATATCCAGGCTTCTACAAAACCGCCGACGCCGGCTATCGCGACAGCGACGGCTATTTCTACATCATGGGCCGCACCGACGATATCATCAATGTGGCCGGCCACAGGCTCTCAACGGGCGGCATGGAGGAAGTGCTGGCGTCCCATCCCGATGTCGCTGAATGCGCCGTCATCGGCGCGAAAGACGAATTGAAGGGCGAGGCGCCGCTCGGCTTCATCGTGCTCAAGGCCGGCATCAATCGGGAACCCGCGGTGATCGAACGGGAGGTCGTCGCTCTGGTGCGCGACAAGATCGGCCCGGTTGCTTCCTTCAAGACCGCCGTGACCGTCGACCGCCTGCCGAAGACGCGCTCAGGCAAGATCCTGCGCGGCACGATGAAGAAGATCGCCGACCAGGATCCATGGACCATGCCGGCGACCATCGACGATCCGGCGATTTTCGGCGAGATCGAAGGCGCGCTGAAGAGGAAGGGGATGTAGGCAAGAGCTCTCCTTTCGCCCGCTTGCGGGAGAAGGAAGAGCGAGGCTAACCGCCCGCAGCCGCATTGCCTGCGCCAGCGGGGCGCTTCATCGAGAAGAAGCTTTCGATCGCCGTGTAATCCATATAGCCGCAGCGTGCGATCGGCTTCATACGCAGCACGTCGATGCGCCCGTCGGCAATGTAATCGTCGGCGACGTGAATGCAGACGACCTGACCCATCACCAGCCAGCGATCGGTCGCCTTGCCTTCGATGTCGGTGAGCTGAATGATCTGCGTGACCTTGCATTCGAGCGCGCAAGGCGAGGCCGCGACCCGCGGCGGCCGCACGAATTGCGAAGGCGCGGTTTCAAGTCCGGCATGGCCGAATTCGCTCTCGCCGCGCGGCAAAGGCGCGGAGGAGGCGTTCATTTCGTCCCGCAGATCATAGGTCGCCATGTTCCAGACGAATTCGCCGCTGTCGGCGGCGAAGGTCTTGCTGTCCTTCTCCCCATCGCTGCAAAAGCCGACGATTGGCGGGGCGTCGCTAAAGGCGTTGAAGAACGAATAGGGCGCGAGATTGACCTGGCCTGCCCGGTTCATGGACGAAATCCAGCCGACCGGACGCGGCGCAATCATCGCCTTGAACGGATCGTGCGGAAGCAATGTGCGGTCGCGCTTGTGCGGCTCGAAGAACATGGACGACGGCTCCGGTCAGAAACGGGTGACGATATCGGCGAGCGCCGGGCGCGGCCGATCCTCCGGCGCGCCCTTGCTGCCGCCGATGTGAATAAATCCGGCAAATTTCTCGCCCGGCTTGAGGCCAAGCGCGCTCGCGGCGGCCGCGTCGTACGAATACCATTGCGTCAGCCATGAGGTCGCAAAGCCCATCGCGTTGGCGGCGATGGTGAGGTTCATGCAGACGGCGCCGACCGACAGCACCTGCTCCCATTCGGGGATCTTGCCGTGGGCGACCGGCCGCGACACCACGCCGACAACCACCGGCGCGTGCAGGAAGCGCTTGCGCTCGATCTCACGGCGGCTTTCGTCGGCGCCCGGATTGGCGGCATCGAAGGATTTGAGAATGATGTCGCCGGCGCGGGCCCGGCCCTCGCCTTCAAAAACGATGAACCGCCAGGGCGCCAGCTTGCCATGGTCGGGAACGCGAGCGGCAAGCGCCAGCATGGTTTCCAGTTCAGCGGCGTCGGGGCCCGGCCCGGTCATCGCCAGTGGCGGCACCGAGCGGCGGCTTTTCAACATATCGATGGTTGTGTTCATGACTGCATCCGATGGCAGATATCTGCAGGCCTTCTACAGGAAGCGCAGGCAGCCAGAAAGGGAGGAAAATTCCGCGAATCCACGCCAGTCCAAGGTCATGGGCTGCGGAACACACACCATGCCATGGCCCGGCCGCAATTTCGCGCAAGTTGACGGCCTGAGCCGTTTGGGCGATGTCCGGACGGATTTTCCCGGGACTTCCCAATGAAACGACCGATCCTTGCCCTGGCGGCGGCTTTGCTTTTCGTGGCTCCCGCAGGTGCGCAGCCCGTGCCGGCGGCGCCGCCGACCGCGACCGCTCCGGCCACGACCACGCCGGGCGGAGCGGCTCCCGCCGTCACCACGCCCGCATCGGGCGCGTCCCTGACCTTGTCGGCGACGTTTACGGGCGATAATCAGCGTATCCCTGCCGGCGTCATCTGGCGGGTGTTCCGCGAACGCGCCGACGACAACGGCAGCCGGCCCGAACAGGCCAGTTCAAGCGATGCCAATCCGACGTTCAACCTGGCAAATGGCGATTATATCGTGCATGCCGCCTACGGCCTCGCCAGCGCCACGCGCCGCGTATCGATCAACGGCCGCAATGTCACCGAGCGTATTCCCATCAGCGCCGGCGCCATGCGCATCGTCGGCATGCTCGGCGACAACCGCATTCCGCCGGAGCGTCTGACGCTCTCCGTCTACGTTCCCGACGGCGGCAATCCGCAGGCGAAACTCGTCGCCCGCGACGTCAAGCCGGGTCAGACCGTCCGCCTGCCGGAGGGCACCTATCATATCGTCTCGACCTATCTCGACGCTTCCGGGCCGAGCGTGCCGTCGCCTGCTGCCGCGCCGGGATCGATTTCAGCGGCGCCCGCGAACGCCACCAATTCGGTGGTGGAAGCCGATGTGCGCATTCAGGCGGGCAAAGTCACCGTCACCACGCTGAAGCATCGCGCGGCCCTCATCACCCTCAAACTGGTGAATGCGCCGGGCGGCGAAGCGCTGGCCAACACCAGTTTCACGGTGCTGACGCCGGGCGGCGACGTGCTGCGGGAAATGATCGGCGCCTTCCCCTCGCTGGTTCTCGCCGAGGGCGAATATGCAGCCATCGCGCGGCGCGACGGCAAGACCTACCAGGGCACGTTCGCCGTGAAAGCCGCGCGCGACCGGGACGTGGAAGTTTTGGCAAAATAGGCTATTCAGGCGCATCTACTGAATTGCGCCGTTGGGAGATTTGGATGCAGACCTTTTTCGTCGAGATCAAATGCGCGCTGGGCAAGACCTATGCGGTTGCAAGCGCCCTGGCCGAGGCCGAGATCGCATCGGAAATCTATTCGATCGCCGGCAACTACGACATCCTCGCCAAATTCTACGTGGAAAAGGATGTCGATATCGGCCATTTCGTCGGCGAGAAAGTGCAGCCGATCGCCGGCATCGTCGACACAAGGACCATCATCACCTTCAAGGCATTCTGAAGTCGCGGCCGGGGCCGATCATGCGAAACCGTTTCAAGCAACTGTCGGTGCTGGGCCTGGTCAGCGCGCTGATGTGCGGAAGCGCCTTCGCCGCGGATGAATATCTGTTCGACACGCTGAAAAAGCCGGCCTACCGCAAGGTCTGGAACGCGATGCTGGCCAGGGAAAAGAATATTCCGCCCTGGATCATCAGCTTCAGCAACACCTACAATGGTGTCGCGTCACCGGTGCAAAACGTGACCGTCGGCGGCAAGACCTACCTGTCAGGCTATGTCTGCAAGCCACACGATTGCGCCGACAATGCCCTGGCGGTGCTGTTCGATAACAACGGCGCCAGCGTCTCCGGCGTTGTGAAACAGGGCGGAAAGCTGCGCTATCTCGGCGCGCCGGACGCGGCCATCAAGGCCGCGCTCGACGACGCTGTTGGAAAATAGACCGCTTCTCCTTCTCCCGTTTACGTCCTTGCGGGAGAAGGCTTAGCGCGATTCCCGCTTCACATCGGGCGCCACGGCCTCGGCGACAAGCATGGCAAGCGCTTCGGTCAACGGCATGGACTTCTGCTCCTGCGAGCCGAGCCGGCGGATGGACACGGTCTTCTCCGCCGCTTCCTTGCGCCCGGCAACGAGCATGACCGGCACTTTCGCCAGGGAATGCTCGCGTACCTTGTAGTTGATCTTCTCGTTGCGCAGATCGCCCTCGACGCGCAGGCCGAGCTTGCGCGCGGCGGCGATGACCTCCAGCGCATAGTCATCCGCCTCCTGGGTGATGGTCGTCACCATCACCTGCAGCGGCGACAGCCAAAGCGGCAGATGACCGGCGTAATGCTCGATCAGAATGCCGGTGAAGCGCTCGAGCGAGCCGAACATGGCGCGGTGGATCATCACCGGCGTCGTCTTCTCGCTGTTGGCAGCGATATAGAAGGCGCCGAACAGGCCCGGCATGTTGAAGTCGACCTGGGTAGTGCCGCACTGCCATTCACGGCCGATGGCGTCACGCAACGTGTATTCGAGCTTGGGGCCATAGAACGCGCCCTCGCCCTCGTTGATGCCGGTCCTGATGCCCGTCTCGGCGACCTTGTCGAGGACGCGCTGCAGCGCCGCTTCCGCCTTGTCCCAGACTTCATCGCCGCCGACACGCTTCTCCGGCCGCGTCGACAGTTTCAGCACCACGTCCTCGAAGCCGAAGTCCTTGTAGACGGACATGATCATGTCGTTGATCTTCATCGCCTCGTCCATGATCTGGTCTTCGGTGCAGAAGATATGCGCATCGTCCTGGGTGAAGGCGCGCACGCGCATGACGCCGTGCAACGCGCCCGAGGGCTCGTAGCGATGCACGATGCCGAATTCGGAGATCTTCAGCGGCAGGTCGCGATAGCTCTTGAGGCCGTTCTTGAAAATCTGCACGTGGCCGGGACAATTCATCGGCTTCAACGCGAAGACGCGCTCGTCTTCCGTCGTCGTGATGAACATGTTCTCGCGATAGGTCTGCCAGTGGCCGGAGGTTTCCCAGAGCGCGCGGTCGAGCACCTGCGGCGTGTTCACCTCGGTGTAACCGGCTGCGTTCTGGCGGCGGCGCATGTAGCTGATCAGCGTCTGGAAAAGCGTCCAGCCCTTCGGATGCCAGAAGACCGTGCCCGGCCCTTCCTCCTGGAAGTGGAACAGGTCCATCTCGCGCGCCAGGCGGCGATGATCGCGGCGCTCGGCCTCTTCGAGCTGGTGCAGATAGGCGTCGAGATCCTCCTGCCTGGCGAAGGCCGTGCCGTAGATGCGGCTCAGCATCGGCTTGGTGGAATCGCCGCGCCAATAGGCGCCGGCGACCTTCATCAGCTTGAAGGCGGAGCCGACCTTGCCCGTCGACGTCATGTGCGGGCCACGGCAGAGATCGAGCCAGTCGCCCTGCTTGTAGATCTTCAGGTCCTGATCGGCCGGAATGGCGCCGACAAGTTCGACCTTGAAGGCTTCGCCCTTCTGTTCGAAAAAGGCGATGGCCTGGTCGCGGCTCCAGACTTCCTTGGTGAAGGGCGCGTCCCTGGCGATGATCTCGCGCATCTTCTTCTCGATGGCGGCGAAATCTTCCGGCGTGAACGGCTCGTTGCGGTGGAAGTCGTAGTAGAAACCGTTCTCGATGACCGGGCCGATGGTGACCTGCGTGCCCGGCCACAGCGACTGCACAGCCTCGGCCAGAACGTGGGCCGCGTCGTGGCGGATGAGCTCCAGCGCGCGCGGATCGTCGCGGCCGACGAACTCGATCCTGGCATCCTTGGAAATGGGATCGGCGAGGTCGGCCAGGGCGCCGTCGACCGTCATGGCGACGGTGCGCTTGGCGAGCGAGGGCGAGATGCCCTTGGCGATGTCGAGACCCGTGATGCCGGGGGCGAACTGGCGCTGCGCGCCGTCGGGGAACGTGACGGAAATCATATCGTCTCCTGTTGCTCACTCGCCGAAACGGGCCGGCGTAAGCGATGTGGGAGGCCGGATATAGTCAGAACCGCGCGCCGAGGCAAGAAACGGCGCCCGGAAAACGGAACCGGGAAACGATTTATTGTTATGCTGTAGTCTTTACGCGGTCCCGCCCGGCCACATGCGCCAGAGAAGCCCGTCACGCTTGACGAAATGGTGCCAGAGGGCGGCCACAGCATGCAGGACGGCCAGGCCAATGAGCACGAAGGCCAATAGTTTATGGATGTTCTCGGCGGGCTCGTAGACGCTTCTCGTGTTGGCAACACCGAAATCGAGCTTGAACAGACCGAAGTCGAACACCCGTGCGTGCCAAATGTAGGCGACGATGCCGACAATGGGGATCACGACCATCAAAAGATAGAGCAGATGGTGCATGCCAGTCGAAGCACGCCGCACCAGATCGCTGGTGCCTTCGGGCAGCGGCGGCGGCTTGTGGCCGATGCGCCAGAACAGCCTGAACAGGACCAGCGCGAACAGCAGCAGGCCGACGAGCGTATGCAGGTTGATCCACCACAGGCGGGTCGCGCGCGGGATGGAATCGAACGACAGGCCCAGGATGAACATGCCGAAAATCAGCAGTGCCAACAGCCAGTGCAGAATTCTTGCGGACGCCGTGTAGGCTGCGGGGCGGGTGTTATCAGGCATGGAGCATTTCCGTCAGGGCTTGAGCTTCATTCCATACAAAGCACATGCGCTGCTCCGTGGGAATCCTCCCTCAATGGATTTGGCTTCCCGGCACCTTGCAGGTGCGACCGAGGAAGGCAGCCTTCACCCCGATGCCCGGCGGAAAGATTCAGCCCGCATCTTACGGCAGCAGCACCACCGGCCCTGCATAGGCGGCGCTCTCTGCGTCGCCATGGGCGATGACGGCATCCTGCAGCGGATAGGTCCGGGTTGCCACTGTCTTGAGAACACCCTTGCCGACCAGGTCGAACAGATCCGCCATCAAGGCGCGGAAGCGCACCGGATCGCCAAGGAAGTGATGCACGCCTGGGCGCCAGATGTTGAGCGTACCTTTGAGCGACAGGTCCATGATATCGATCGGCGGCACGTGGCCCGAGGCGTTGCCGTAGTTCACCAGCGTGCCGAACGGCGCGGTGCAATCCATCGATTTGACGAATGTGTCCTTGCCGACGCCATCGAGCACGGCGGTGACGCCCTTCGGCACGATGCCCTTCACGGCGGCGACGAAATCCGTCCGGCGATAGAAGATCGTGTGGTCGCAGCCATGCTCCCTGGCGATGCGCGCCTTCTCCTCATTGCCGACGGTGCCGATCACGGTGGCGCCGAAATGCTTGCACCATTGGGCGAGGATGAGGCCGACGCCGCTCGCTGCCGCATGGATCAGGACGGTATCGCCGGGCTTCGGCTGGTAAATCTTGTTGACGATGTTCGACGCCGTCAGCCCCTTCAGCATGACGGAAGCCGCCTGGGTATCGGAGATATTGTCGGGAATCGGCGCCAGCCGCGCGGCGATGACATTGCGCTCCTGCGCATAGGAGCCGGTGTTCTGGAAAAATCCGGCGCCCATGCCGACATAGCCGACGCGATCGCCCTTCGTCCATTCGGTCACACCCTCGCCAAGGCTTTCCACCACGGCCGCGGCCTCGTTGCCCAGGATGATCGGCATGGGCAGAGGTTCCTTCTGGTAGAAGCCGCCGCGCCGCACGTTGATGTCGGAAAAATTCAGCGCGATCGCCGTGTGACGCACGCGCACCTCGCCCGGCCCCGGCGGCGGCAGTTCGATGTCTTCATACCGCATCACGTCCGGGCCGCCGTGGGAATGAATGCGAATGACCTTTGTCACCTTGGTCGTCTCCTGACACTGACTACCGACTGCTGTCCGCAAGCTACGGCATGAAATGCGAAAATGGAACGCCTCAAAATATTGGCTGTTCCTATCGAAACTCCTGACACAAGCGATTGGAAAAAGACAATCCGCAGCCATACCTTCGTAATCGTTGCGGGGATCATCGACCCCACCGTCAACGCCCGCGCGGTCCTGCCGCGCATTCCAAAAAAATCCACAACACATGAGAGAGACAACATGCTCGGCATCGGCTCGAAATTGCCTGCGTTCGAAATCACCGGCGTGAAGCCCGGCTTCAACAACCACGAGGAAAAGGGCGTCAGCGCCTTCGAAACCATCACCGACCAGAGCTTCCCCGGCAAGTGGAAGATCATCTTCTTCTACCCGAAGGACTTCACCTTCGTCTGCCCGACCGAAATCGCCGAATTCGCGCGGCTTGCCGGCGAATTTGCCGACCGCGATGCTGTCGTGCTCGGCGGTTCGACCGACAATGAATTCGTCAAGCTGGCCTGGCGCCGCGACCACAAGGACCTGACGAGCCTGCCGATCTGGCAGTTCGCCGATACCAGGGGCTCGCTGGTCGACGGTCTTGGCGTGCGCGCCGCCGACGGCACCGCCCACCGCTACACGTTCATCGTCGATCCGGCCAACGAGATCCAGCACGTCTATGCCACGGCCTCCAGCGTCGGCCGTGCGCCGAAGGACACGCTGCGCGTGCTCGACGCCCTGCAGACCGACGAATTGTGTGCCTGCGGCCGCGAAGTCGGCGGCGAAACCCTGAAGGCGGCGTAACACCGCCGCACACCTCTCGAGGAGAAACATCATGAGCATCGAAGCTCTGAAGGCGCGCATTCCCGACTTCGCCAAGGACGTCCGCCTCAATCTCTCATCGCTTGCCAGCGACGAGAGCCTCGGCCAGCAGACCAAATGGGGCCTGCTGCTCGCGGTGGCGGTTGCCAGCCGCAACAGCGAAGTTGCGCACGCCATCGGCGTCGAGGCGGCAGGCCACCTGTCGGCCGAGGCGCTGACCGCAGCCCGCGCCGCCGCCTCGATCATGGCGATGAACAATGTGTACTACCGTTTCGTCCATCTCTCCTCGAACAAGGAATATGCGACGATGCCGGCGAAGCTGCGCATGAACGTCATCGCCCATCCGGGCGTGCCGAAGGCCGATTTCGAACTGTGGTCGCTGGCGGTTTCGGCCGTCAACGGCTGCGGCCTGTGCATCGATTCGCACGAGAAGGTGCTGCGCGACCATGGCGTCGATGCAGCGACCGTGCAGGCTGCCGTGCGCTATGCCGCCATCGTCCAGTCGGTGGCGGTCGCCATTGAAGCCGGCGATGCGGAAGCGGCGGCTGTCGCTCAGGCGGCGTAAGCAAATCAAACCGGCGGCGCATGCGCCGTCGGCTTTCTAGTCCGCCGCGAGCGGCAGCTTCCCGGCTTCCGACAGCTTGCGGTATTTGTCTGTCTGCGAGCGCACGGTCTCCATCAGCACATCGGGATTGCCGGGATAGGGATCGGCGGCAGCCTTTTTCAGGAACTCAGTCGTCTCCGGCTTTTTGACGATGTCGTTGAGCCAGGATTCGAGCTTGTCGCGGATGTCCTTTGGCGCCTGCGCGGGGGCAAAGATGGCGAACCACGCCGTCATATCGAAATCCTTGACACCCTGTTCCTGCATGGTCGGCACCTGTGGCGCGAACGACAGGCGCTGCGGCGAGGTCACCGCCAGCATACGCACCTGGCCGCGCTCGGCCGGCCCCTGCACACCGGTTGAATCGATGAAGAAGAAATCGAGATCGCCTGCAGCCAGTTCTCCGACCGCCATCGCCGAAGCCTTGTAGGGCACGCGGGTTGCCGTCGCGCCGACGGCATCGAGATAGATTTCGGCGGAGGCGAGCGAGATCGATGTCGGCGCGCCGTAGCGGGCGCGGCCGGCTTTCGCCTTCAGGCTCTTCGTCAGATCCTCGACGCTGCGGATGTCGGATTTTCCGGGCACCACCAGCACGAAGCCCGCACGAGCCAAGGTCGTGACCGGTGCAAAGTCGTTGATGGTGAACGACAGGTCTTTATAGAGATAGAAATTGCCGGTCAGCGGATTGCTGGTGGAGAATAGAAGCGTGTAGCCGTCAGGTTTCGACGTGGCGACGGCCTGGGTGGCGAGGTTGCCGCCGGCACCCGGACGGTTCTCGACAACCACAGTCTGATTGGTGACTTTGGCCAGTTGATCGGCGAAATAGCGGCAAAGAATGTCGGCCCCGCCGCCGGCAGGCAGGCCGATGAGAATGCGCACGGGCCGCGACGGATAATCCTGTGCCATCGCCGGCGAGACGGCCGCGCCGAGCAATGCAGCGCAAACGAAGAGACCGCGGACGAGCGACTTCATTCTTCCTCCCAGATTGTGATGCAACCTATGTCATCCCTGACGTCTGCGCAGCAGGCGAGCGGGGATCCAGACCTGATGATTCAGCGGCTCGAAGCCACCAACGACGGCATGATGCAGTCGCAGCGCCTGGCTTCCCCTCGCGCCTGCTGCGCAGGCGTCGGCAATGACACGAAGGCCTTCGCAAACGCCGGCAGGTTGATCCTGCCGGCGGTTCAAGTCTTGCGACTAAGCGTAGCCCGGCACCACGCGCACATCGACGACGGCGACACCGCCCCCTTCGACAATAGCGATCGCCTCGGCGTAGGCCTTGTCCAATTCACCGATCGTCTTGACCGGGCCGATGCCGGTCGCGCCCTGGCCTCTGGCGATCGTCGCCAGATCGAGCTCGGGATCGATCATCTTCTGGCCGATCCACTTGTTTTCCGGCGGCCGCGTGCGGGTGTGGGCGACGCGTTCCTGGTGCAGTTCGTCATTGTAGAACGAAGCATTATTGGAAATGACGACCATCAGCGGGATGCGGTAATGCACCGCCGTCCAGATCACCGTCGCACCCATCAGGAAGTCGCCATCGCCGACGACCGCCACCGGAAAACGGCCGGAGCCGCGCAAGGCCAGCGCCGAGCCGACCGAGACGCCGGGACCAGCCGCGAGACCGCCGCCGCCGGCGCCGCCGAAATAGGCGAGCGGATGGTCGATCGGCCACCACGTCTCATGCCAGGCGATCGAGGTGTGCAGCAGCGACAGGTCGCGCTTGCCGAGGCTCTTGCGCAGCGCCAGCGCCAGATCGCGTACCAGCGGCTGTTCGCCGGCGGCACGCAAGGCCAGTTCGGTCTTCGGCCGCACTTCCTTCGGCCAGGCGTCCTTCTTGCCGGCGCCGAGCGCCTTGACCAGCGCCTTGACCGTCAGATCGACGTCGGCCGAGACGAACACGTCGACCGGCGGCAGCATCTGGTGATCCATGCTCCAGCCGTTGTGGACGCGGTGATCGAGCGAGACATGGACGATCTTGCCCGCCGGCGCCTTGCCGTCGCAGCCGGCGAGGAAGCCGCCAAGATCGGCGAGGTCGAAGGCCAGGATCAGGTCGGCGTCGCGTACGATGGCGCAGACATGTTTTTCCACCTGCATATGGGCGGCGCCCGCATGCAGTGCATGTTCGGTCGGGAACGAGGCGGAGGTCTTCAGATCGGTGACCACGGGCGCGCCGAGGCGTTCTGCCAGGGCGACGCGCGCATCCCAGGCGCTTTGCGCGCGCGAGCAGCGGCCATAAAAGATCACCGGCTTCCTGGCGCCCTCGATCAGACGCTTGAGCTCGGCCACCTGGGCTTCACCCGGGGCCACCTCGACCGGCGGGCCGAAGCGTTTGACGTCCATCGCCGGCAGATCGCGCGCCAGCGGATCTTCCTGCAGGCCGACGTCGAGATTGACGTAGACGGGACCCATCGGGACCGTCTCGGCGATCCAATGGGCGCGGACAACGGCTTCGCGGGCGGCTTCCGGCGAGGCCGGCTGATCGTCCCATTTGACATAGGGGCGCACCAGAGCGCCCTGGTCGCGGGAGGTGTGGATCCATTCGATCCACGGGCGGCGGCGGGCGGCGTCGACATGGCCGGTGGCGCCCATGATGACGATCGGCTTGCGGTCGCACCAGGCGTTGAAGACCGCCATCGAGGCGTGCATCAGGCCGACGTTGGAATGAACCGCGCAGGCCATGGCCTTGTCGGTCACCTTGGCCCACCCTTGAGCGATGTGAACGGCATGCTCTTCGTGCAGGCACAGGAGCATCTCCGGCTTCTTGTTGCCGAGGTAATTGACGATGGAATCGTGCAGGCCGCGATAGCTGGCGCCGGGATTCAGCGCGATGTAGGGGATATCAAGGTCGCGAAGGGTTTCGGCGACCACGTCACTGCCGAAACTGGCCTTGGTCGCCAGCGGACCCTTCGGGTCCTCGACGCGCACGGCGTTATGTCCCGCGCCAGCCGATTGAATCTTGTCGTCCATTCAAAACCTCCCTAAAGGCCAAATATCGTTTCCCGCGGAAGCCGGAAAATTCCGGCGCACCATTTCAGGGAAAACAGCCGGATGCAATGCAATTGGGACTGTTCCGCCTGGATTTTCGACCGGCGGCCATGTCCGGCTCCGTACGCCCGACGGGCACCAGCGCCGCAGCGCAGCAAATTTTTCTCTGCGGCGATTTCATCCGCACGAAAAGCCATGTAGGTTCCCGCCATCCATTCAATTGAAGTCAACGGCCGCATCACGAGCCGGGAGGATTTGATGACCATTGTGCAAAAGGCCGGGACGGCCGTCGATCTTGATCGCTACAGCCTGCGCCGTTTCCTCGCCGAGATGGAAGCCATCGGCGAGCTCGAGACCCACGACTCTCCGATCGATCTGGCCGATCTCGCCAAGCATTTCGAAGGATCGCCGAAAGCCGTCTATTTCCGCAAGGCCGGCCCCGAGGGCGCCGAGGTCATCGGCAATGTCGCCGCCAGCCGGGCGCGCATCGCCCGCGCCTTCAACACGACGCCGGAAAAGCTGCTGCATGAAATCCTGCGCCGGCTCGACAACCGGCCGCAGATGGTCGAGGTCACGGCCAAGGAAGCACCGGTCCAGCAGGTGGTCCTCACCGGCGACGAGGCCGATCTCACCAAGCTGCCGGCCAACCTCCAGCACGGCTTCGACGGCGCGCCCTATATTTCGGCGGGCATCGACATCGTCCGCGATCCGGCGACGGGCCTGACCAATGTCGGCATGCGCCGGCTGATGCTGCGCGGCCGCCGCGAAGCCGGCGTCGACCTGCTGTCGCCGAGCGATCTGAAAGCCATCTACGAGGCTTCGGCCCGGCGCGGCGAAAAACTGCCGATCGCCTTCGTGCTCGGCGCCCATCCGGTCGATCATGTGTCCGCCGTCATGCGCCTGCCGATCGACGAGGTCGGCATCATGGCCTCGCTGCGTGACGGCCCGATGCCTGTGGTCAAATGCGTCACCAACGATTTGATGGTGCCCGCTGACGCCGAAATGATCCTCGAAGGCTATATCGACGAGCGCGGCCATGTGGAGCCGGAAGGCCCCTATGGCGAATTCCTCGGTTACTACGGCGAACTGAAGATGAACCCCGTGTTCCATCTCACCGCCATCACCAGGCGCGCCGATGCCCTGTTCCAGACGTCGACCATCGGCGGGCGGCAGATGAGCTGCACCGACACGTCGCAACTCAACGCCACCCGCGCCGAAGTGACCCTCTGGCGCGCCCTGCAGACGGCCGTGCGCGAGCCGGTCGACATCAACGTACTCACCGCCTCGGGCGGCGGTCTGCATGTGCGCGTGGCTCTACGCCAGCGCGTCCCGGGCGAGGCGCGCAACGCCATCGCGGCGATCTTCGGGTCCGTCTCCAACGCCAAGCACGTCTGGGTCGTCGATCCCGATATCGACATCCGCTCCGACGGTCAGGTCGACTGGGCCATGGCGACACGCTTCCAGGCCGACCGCGATCTCGTCGTCCAGTCCGGTTTCCGCGCCATTCCGCTCGACCCCTCGCTGAATGGCGCCAAGGTCGGCTCGAAAGCCGGATTCGACTGCACCCTGCCCTTCGCCCAGGCCATGGCCGGTGCGCCGATCATTCCCGAACCACCGCGCTACGCCGGCAAGAAATTCGCCAGTGTCGCCGACGCCATCGCCGACGGCCCGAAGTTCTTCGAGGATCTGATGGCCGCCGTGGGCAGCCGCGACGGGCGCGAAATCGTGCTGGTGCTGGAAGATCTGCGCAAGGCCGGCAAAGTCGGGCGTGACAAGGAAGGCCGTTGGGTGGCGCCGAAGGTGTGAGCCTCCAAGCGCAACGATCCAATTATTGACATGGTAGCGCGGTCCGCTGCGGGCTCTTGAGTTCGTAGCGTTCCCGGCGGAAACTGGCGCATGCATATTCTGCGCACTGTCCTCCTCGTCATTGCCCTGGGCGCCAGCCTGTTTCTCGGCTGGCGTTTTTACGAGACCGTAAAAAGCACGCGCGGCGTTGACGGGGCGACGACAGCGGAAGGGAATTTGCAGCCGACTCCGGACAAGCTTGCGGCCGCGCGCCGCGATGTCGAAAAGACGCTGAAGCAAAGCCCGGAATTCGCCGGCTATTTTGCCAGCCTGGACAAGAATTATCCGTCCGATTACATGCGCATTCTCGCTGGCTTCATCGGCCGCGCCGCCAAATCGGGCCGCGCTGAGACGCCCGACTATTATATCACCGAGGCCATGCGCGCGCTGCGCCAGAGCCGCGGTATTCTGGCGACAAAAGCATCCGACGCTGCCCTGCAACGGATTTTCGAACAGCAGTTCGAAATGGTCAGCGCCATGGAAGCCGCCGATCCACGCATCTGCGCCGAATTCCTGCACGGCGGCGCCAGTGACGGCTTCTTTGAATTTTTGCGGACCCATCGGGCCTTGATGGGAAGCCTGGCCCGGGCGGGGCTCGACGCCATGCTCGACGGCCAGCAGCAGAAGATCGAGCGCGCGACACCCGGCGAGGCCGATTTCACCACGCTCGACGGCGCGCTTCAGGCCAACGGCCTCGATAGGCCGCAGATCGAAACGCTGCTCGACGCGAAGGTGCAGGACCCGCCGCTTTCCGATACATCCCTGTGCAGGGCAGGACGTGTTTATCTCGAAACCTTGAGCGCATTGCCTGAAGATATAAAGATGCGAATCTACGCGCTCGCTTTGACGTTGCAGTCCAGGACTTGAGGGGGGAACGCATGATCGACAAGACCTATCTGACCACGATGGCGAAATACAATTCATGGCAGAACCGCAGCCTCTATACGGCGGCAGCGACGCTATCGGATGAAGCGCGGTGCGAGGAGCGCGGCGCCTTCTTCGGCTCGATTCATAAAACGCTCAATCATCTGCTGTGGGCCGATCGTGCCTGGTTGCCGCGCTTTAAGGGACAGCCTCCTTTCGCTGTCGCCCCGAAAGACGGCCTCTCGATGTACCCCGACTTCACGGACCTCAAGCGCGAACGGTTTGCGACCGACGCCGCGATCGAGGCCTGGGCCCTCGATGTCGATCCACAATGGCTCGAAGGCGACCTGGTGTGGTTTTCCGGCCTTCTCAACCGCGAGGTCTCGATGAACAAGAAACATCTGGTGATGCATTTCTTCAATCACGAGACACATCATCGCGGCCAGGTGCACGCCATGCTGACCATGGCCGGCGCCAAGCCGGAAGACACCGATCTGATGCTGCTGAAGGTCTGAAGTCGCGGCTCAAATGCCTAGCAGGCTGCTGAAAAACTCTCCAACTCAGCGCCATTGAGCTATTTTTGGTTTTTTGGGCGGGAGGAGATTTTTCTGTCTGGGCGTCGGGGTGTGGTTCA